>NZ_QRDU01000003.1:0-650740 GCF_003386155.1 Paenibacillus sp. VMFN-D1
TTTGGAGTATCGCTCTCGTCGGCCCCGAACCGCTGGAGCGCTGCACCGTCAATGTTGTACGTCTTCATCCATTCGAAATGCTTGTTTACCGTGTCCTGATCGTACGAAGAGAACAGCTTGGCCGGGCTGCCGTTGCCCAGATTGGCCAGGTCGGTCTGATACAGCTTCGAATATTCGCGAGTATCCGGATACAGCTCGAAATTCACGTTTCCGCCCGCAGACGGGGCGCTGCTGTTTTTGGACCAATGCACCCAGCCGCCGTTTGGCGACCCGTCCCCCGCCGCATTGAACCAGCCTTGGTAGCCGGCAAAGAGGTGGCCCACGACGTCTCCGTCACCGGATGAGCCGCTGTTAAACTTAAACCACAGTACATTAAACAAGTTGCCTGTCCCACCGGTAAATTTCAAATACAGTGTATGCACCCCGGTGACGGAGCTGACCGGTGCCGAGCGGGTCACCCAGGACTGCCACCCTCCCGTACCCGGAACCGTCACCGTGCCGATCAGCGTTCCGTTCGGATTGTCCAGCCGTACCTCAATCTGCCCCCCGTTATTATTGCTGGCCACCCTCACATCGATGGAGGAAGCGCCGCTTCCGAAGTCCACGTTCGAAAATGCGATGTAATCGCCGTTATCGATAAACGCCACATTCTGTCCGCCTTCGGTGGAGTTTTCCAATTGAATGCCGGATTGCGAGCTGAAGCTGGAAGCGGGCGTTTGGCTGAAGGCCGATGCGGCCAAGACTGCCCCAGGGAATAATGACAGCACCATGACAACCAGCATGATGGCAGACAAGCTTTTGAAGACATATTTTCGGACTGGCGGAATGTACATCTCATTTCCCTCCTTGATTCATTTGAGCTGCTGTATACGCGCCCTTTGCGCGGGCTCAACCTGATGCCGACCTTTCGGCAGCCTGGATCATTTTGTCTTAAACCCCGGAGCTGCGCTGCCGGAACACTTAAGTTGAGCGTCCCTCCTTTCTGTGGATCCGTCTCTCTTTCCTCTCCACTCCCCTAGCATACGATTAGGAACCACCCGCCTTCCATGAGGCGATTTTAAACTATTCAGGCCTTATGAAAAGAAAACGCGCCTCCCGCCTCTTCACCACCGCCCCTGAATTCCATCTGATGAAAGGGCGCAAAAAAACCTGCGCACGATCGCTCGCAAGCGATGCTGTGCACAGGCATGTCATTGCCAACTTGCCCTAAGGCAGCAGATTGTACAAACGGTACACCAGAACGGCCGTCTCCGCCCGCGTAATCGGTTCTTTCGGATGGAACTTGCCTCCGTCCCCCTGCAGCAGCTGCACATCCGCCAAAATTCGGACGGCATCGCGGGCATAGGCTTCGATCGCATCCGAGTCGGCGAATCCGTCCGCAGAGGCTTGGCTTCCAGCCGCTGCCGGCAGGATGCCTGCCGCATCCATGGCGCGGTAGATCATGACGGCCGCGTCTTCCCGCTTGATTGGAGCGTCCGGCAGAAAAAGATTCCCGCCCCCCTGAACGATTCCGAGCGCTCTCGCGATGCCGACGGCCTCGTTATAATAAGCATCTTGCGGCACATCCGCAAACCGCTCCGCGCTTTGGGCGTGATTCCGGTTGAGTTCAAAAGCTTGAACCAGCAGAGCCGCAAAGTCCGCTCTTCGGATCATCGCCTGCGGTTGATAGGCAGACTCGGATACGCCGTGAACGATGCCTTTGGCCGCAAGAGCTTCGATGGCCTGACGGGCCCAAGCGAGGTTCCCGATATCCTGAAACGTATGCTCATCGTAACCAACGGCGTACACGCCAGGCTGCCAAGCCTTGAATACGATTTGCCCCGAAGATGGGACATACTTGCCGCTCGGAACCGGTGTATATTGCCCTTGTTCTCCGGCAAGCACTACGACAAGCTTCTCCGGATTCTTTGCTTCACCGGAGCCTGGCTGATAAGGCAGCGTGACCTTGATCGGCGAAGCCGCATCCGTCCATTGGAGCGATACTCCCTTGGCAGCAGCAAGCTGCAGGGAGATTGCCGGTCTTTCGCCTGAGACGGACGCCGCATTCTTGCCCGTTCCTGCGCGATTCGCCTTGCTGATGTTCACGACGATGAATTCACCAAGCTGTACCTTGGACGCGGCCAGCAGATCGCCCGGAATCCACAGATTCCCCAATTCCGTATGAATGTCCAGCGAGCGCGCTGCCTGCTTATCCGCAACCAGCTCTGATGGCAGCACCAGGGCATACCCTTCGGCCCCGGCAGCAGCCTTCAGCTGCACGACCAGCGTCTTCGTCCCGTCTTGACCTGCCTGGATTCCGCCGAATGCCTGCTCAGCCTCCTTGCTGTCCAGGCGGACGCTCGCCAGCTTGGACGCTTTATCTAATACCGGCGTTAGCGTCAAGTTGTTCTTTCCGGATGGATCCGGGTTGGAGCCTCCGCCGGTTGGTGAACCGCTCCCTGCCGAACCGGAACCTGAGCCGGAACCGGAGTTCCCTCCTCCATTCGATCCCGGTCCTCCGGGATGCTCTTCTCCGCCCGGATCCGTTCCGGGCTTCGTGCCAATGGCAGCGAGCCGGGCCTGTAAGGATTTCTTCAGCCCGCCTTCTGGCAGGAGAAGCACGAAATTGGCAGCGGCATCAACCGTACTGACGTCCTTCTTTTGCTCCGCCGACTTCACGCTGGCCCCAGCGGATTTCTCCAGCAGTTTCACATAATCGTCCTGGAGGAGGTACAGATTGCCGAATAATCCGGCATCCTTGCTTGTGCCAATGCCTCCGTTAAACTCCATGAATCCGGACCGTCCGTCCCCGTCATTTTCGTTGACGAGCAGCGCAAGCCCTATCGGTTTATCCACGTGGAAATCATACCCGGCGCCGTGGAGCGCCTGGAACGGAAGGGTCAGCTCATAATGCGTCACCTTGGCCGTTTCGTCGCGGGTAACGACCGCCTGAACGGATTCCAGCGGACCCGGCGTTATCCCATCCGGAGCACGCCATCTCCATTTCTGCACGCTGCCGTCCTCGTTCAGCGCAAACCCGAGCTCGTTCACCTGGCGGCTGGCCGCACCATCTTCCTTCGCCAGGTCGATACCGACCTGCAGGCTGTCGCCCTGCCATATATCGCCGCCTGTAAACGTCTGGCTGTGGACGTTGTCCTTGACATCAACGTTGACGTACAAATGGGCTTCATCCCAGGTGACCTTGGAAGTAAGCCCGAGATCATCGGCTCCTCCCCAGCTTCCGCCAACGCTGTAGTAATGCTCCGGACCGGACACTTCAATGGTTGGCGTGTGGTCCGCAGTCTCGCTTCGCGATGCGTAGGACTGGGACAGCTTGACCGACGTTTCATAACGTTCCCCGTTGTCCAGAGCAACTCTGAACTTCAGGGAATCGGCTGATAAGTACGGAATGGCCACACCGCGGGTTTCCCCCTGCTTCAGATTGTCAAAACGGATCGGCTTCAGCGCTTCTTGATACATGCCTGGACTGACCCATTCAATTTGTCCCTTCAGCGTTCCATCTCCGGCCGCATTGGTTATCGACAGCACCGTTCCTGTATTTTCCGGGTGTGAAGGATCGAAGGACGCCTTCTCTAACTTCAGCGTCACAGGATAGAGATTGCTTCCCGACACTTTGCCCGGCGCATCGTTCCGAATTTGAAGTCCCCCGCTGGCCAGGTTGTTGGATACGACCATCTTGTCGATGCCCGGCCCGGCATACACATGGGTCGTTTGGGACTGCTGGAAATAGGAATCGTACAGTCCGATGTCACCGCCGACGGCGTTAATGCCGATGTCGCCGACTTTGGTGAAGTTGGCCTGTTGAATCCGAACAGTGCCCCCGAAGATATCGAAGGAACGGTTCGTATCGCCCCACATCGAAGAATTGAAAAACACCGCTTTGGAGCCGAAGTCTTTGCCGACCTCAACGTAGACTTTGTCGGTCGTGCTGATCGAGACCAGCTCCGTGTTGATGAACTGGAGTCCCGCCTTGTCCGCGCCTTCCAGCACGGCTCCTTTTTTGCTTCCGTCCGTGCCGTGGCCGATCACGACGGCTTCAGGGCCCTGCCCGTCCTGTCCTTCGAAATGGATGCCGAACTTCGAACCGAAGACGAAGGTGTTAAAAATGGTCTCCTGTTTCACGTTGCCGATGCGGAAAGCATCCAGATGGTCCTTCTGGTAACTCCAGACCATGTCGGAGTCCGCGCCGGTGGATGGATGGTTCGGGTAATTGCTACGCCCGTAATAATGCGGATTGAACTGGACGTTCCGCAAGTATCCGCCCTGCGCACCTCCGCCCAGGTAAATCCCTTCCTTCAGCGGGGAACCTGCCACGTAATCGATGTAATGCCCGCTCGTATCGTATGTTCCAAAATCGACAGCCTGGTATGGATTGACCAGCGTCGTATCAATTAGGTAAACGTCCTTCCCTTGGCCTTGAACGGTCCATGGGTAAGGCTTGACCGGATTCGCTTCGGTCCAGGTTTGATGGTCGTAATATACGGATATCCCACGGAGGCCCGCCGACGCTTTTAATTGGATCAACGCCGGGGCGTCCGGATCATTTTCCCCGTAGTTCGTAAAAATGACCGTGCCGCCGCCAATCGTATGATGCGGAACATCAAAGTTTCCGCGCAATTCTACGCCTGTCGGTACAACGAGCGGCTGCTCGACCCGGTAGATCCCGGCCGGCATATACACCGTGCCGCCGCCAGCGTCACCGGCATCGCTTAGAGCCTGCTGGATCACCTGGGAGGCATCCTCATTCCCGGTCGGATCGGCGGAGTACGGAGCATTCACCACATTAAACAATCCGCTCGCCGCCGGCTTGGGACGTGCGGCGATATCCACGGATGACACCTCAGGAAGGCGGTCCAGGACATACTTGTCGTCTTGGCGGATATTCAGGTCCGTTGACTGGCTGTGATTGGTTACGGACAGCTTGCCGTCATAGCCCGAGTTGATGGAATTTACCGTTCCGACATTCCCTTCAAGCAGGAGATGGCGATCGGTTTTGGCGAAGCTGGTGGCCCCCAGTATCAGCGATCCGCCTCGTGCGACGATCGCATAGTCTTCGCTGCCGTCCCCCCAGTTTTCGAATGAGCTGTTTTCGAAGGATAAGGTGCCGCTGCCCTCGTTCAGAACCGCCTGATCGGGGTGCCCGCCAACCGTAACGCCGTTAAACTGAACAATGGAATTGAAGCCCTGCGTCGCGTAAATGGCAATCGGATGCTGCCCGGCTCCGGCTTCAAACCGGCTGTCCGAAATCAGCAGGCCGTAATTGTTGACGCCCTCGATCTTGAGTGCGACATGGCAATCCTCGACCTGGATCTTGTACAGCTGCGCATTGGCCGACTCCAGGCTGCCGGTTCTTGTCGTCATCCGCATGCCCGTCTCATATCCGGAAATATGGATGTCCGACATGTATTCCCAGTCGGAGCGGCCCATGACGATGCCCTCGGCATGGCTCGTCATGTAATCATGCAGTTCGCCGCGTTCGGGCGATCCCGTTAGGCCCGAGCCGGACCAGAGATCCGGGGACAAATGAATCCCCTCCAGCCGTCCGATATCCGTCGTATAATCGAGGAAAATGCCTGTCTTCAGCGTGGTACCATAGAGATTTTTGACGTAATGCAGCTCGTTCCAGTCCGGTCCGATCTTGATCCCCTGGTAAGCATTGACCAGCGTGACATTCTTGACGGTCGCACTGTCGCCGGGAAGCTGTTCGATCGTCCACGGATATGGTGACGGATCGGATGCGCTTTGTTCCGGATACCAGATGGACAGGTTCGTCACGCCGCTGGAAGGCTGCAGCTTGATGAAGCTCGTGCCTGTCTCCTGTCCCTTACCGGCGTAGACGGCAAGAACGGTGCCCAGAACCTTGCCGCCCTGCGCTTCCGGATTCGCCCAATCGCCGCGGAGCGTGACTCCTGTCGGGACGACAAGCTCGCTGGTCAACCTGTACGTGCCTGAAGGCACGAACACGACGCCCCCGCCTTGGCTTCCCGCATCGGCCAGCACTTCCTGGAAGGCGCGGGTGTCATCCGTGCTTCCATCCCCTTTGGCGCCATAATCCGTCACACTGCGGTCGGCAATGACAATATCGTCCGTCGGATATGCCGTGTCATAGACTTTGGTTTCGTGGCTCCCCGACGATTCACGGGGCTGCTTCGTCACGGTCACCTTCGCCAAATACAGCTCGGGATTCTGCGCCTTCGCTCCGGCGCCGGTGACGCCGATCCGGAAATCCGCACCGTTTGTGCGGTTCTCAAAACGCGCGTCGCTCAGCTTGAAGGTATGCGTCTTCCAGGTCCCCGAATCTCCGTACGAAAACAGCGGGGCGTCCTTAAAAGCGGACTGCTTGGAATCATACTGAAGCACCATGTCCCCATTGCCTTGGTCATAATATTCGGCCGTTACCAAAACGTCCTGGTCGCTAAGATCTCCCGCGAAGTCGTCATCCACATTGAAATAAAAGTAGAGAATGTTCTGTGCCGGATCATTCGGATTTACCGCTTGATTGGTCTTCCAGTACGTTTTACCGTCCATTTCGCCCACCTGAAGGCCTTCCTCCGGACCGTCCCCCGGACGGGCGGTTACGCCTTGTCCTTCCGGCGTTTCCCCGAGCGTAATGTATACGGAATCGGTGACCGTTACCGGTGCGGACGGCGGAAGCTGGCTGCCGCCATCTGCATCAACGCCATCGGCGGCGGCTCTAAGTGGAGCCGGGGCCATCCAGAATGAGGAGACGACCATTACGATGACGGTCATTTGCGCGATAAAGCGCCTAAAACTCAATTGATTGCTCACGATTATTCCTCCCATGCTTGATTTGCTTATCAAGCTGCACGAAAGCAACGCTGCTTCGCTGCGGGATCATGATTGTATTCGCTTTCAATTTTGCAGCAAAAAAACCATCGGCAATACATCCGAGCTTGTCCCGTATCCAATTTAGCTTGCGGCACCTCCCCCTTTCAGCAGGCGGCTTGCTTCATCTATGACCTTAAGGAAAACCGGCCTTAATGGCCGGCGTTCCTCCAGGAATGAGCAGGCTCCCAGTTCAGGACCGACTTCGCCCGGGCGTTCGACACGAGCGCCGTCAGCTTACCTGGGTCCTTGCCTGGAAAAGGCACCTGCGGATAATACTTGGCTGCCAACTCGCTGACGCTTGCATCGCTCAGCAAGTCGCTGGATGTGATGTTCAGGCGGCATGCCTCTGCCTGGCCTTGCACGGGTGCTTCCAGCGCAAGCCTGCAGGCTGAAGCGGCGTCGCGCGCGTCGACATAGCTCCATAGAATGCGGTGATGTCTGGCGGTATCGCTGAAGGCCGCGATCTCCCGATCGTATTCATTCGGCGCCAGAATCAAAGAGAAGCGGAGGGCATAGATCTCCATGCCTGTACGGCGGGCGAACATATCGCCCGTCTGTTCATTCACCTGCTTGGACAGACCGTAGCTCTCCTGGGGCAGCAGCACATGCTCCTCGTCAACGGGGAGCGTAAGCGGCGGGAAGGGATGCTTCGCCCAGCAGAATCCATAGGCCGATTCGCTTGATCCGAATACGACGCGCTGGATGCCGAGCTTCGAAGAAGCCTCCAAGATGTTGTATGTCGCCATGACATTGTTGGCGAAGATCCGCTCCGGCGAAAAGTTGACAGGATTCGGCACGGCAGCCAGGTGAACCACCGCATCCGACTCCGCCAAAATACCGTACACCTCGCCAAGCTGGGTCAAGTCCCCCTGAACATAACGGGCATAACGGTTTCTCCCGCTTGCCGGGCGGGCATCCGTTCCGATGACCCTGTATCCTGCATGGTTAAGCTCTTGAACGACGTAGTGGCCCAGTTTTCCTTCCGAGCCGGTCACGACGATTTGTTTCATCATCTTTTCCTCCTTCCGGCCGGACCTTACGGACGAATCAGCGTTCCATCCGGCTTGCGGTCCAGCTTATATGGGTGATGGTATGCTGCCAGGGAACCTTGATCCTTGACCAGGGCTGCCGCCTTATGCTCGTCGATGTCGATGCCCAGCCCCGGCTTATCGTTCAGCTTTAAATGCCCGTGTTCCAAAACCGCGTGGCCCGGGAAGGCCTCCTTCTCTTCACTGCGGAAATGGTTGACCTCCTGTACGCCAAAGCTCATGATCGCCATGTCCAGATGCGCGGCAGCGATTTGGTTGACCGGGTCGTTCTCCCCGCCTTCCTGCCACGCGGTGCGGACGCCGAAAGCTTCGCAGACGGCGGCAATTTTGCGGCATGGGGTCATGCCGCCGGCCTTGGAGACGCGCATCCGGACAAAGTCGATCAAGCGCTCCTGCACCAGCGGGAGCCACTCCTGCGGGTGCACAAACAATTCGCCGACGGCCTGCGGCGTGGTGCTCGTTTCTTTGACCCGCCGGTACCATCCCGTATGCTCCGATTGCAGCAAGTCTTCCACGAAGAACAGGCGGTACGGATCCAGCGCCCTCGATAAGCTGACGGCGCCGGAAGGCGTCAGATGCTCGTGAACGTCATGCGTAAAGCCGAGGTTCATGCCGAACCGTACACGCAGCTTCTCGAACATGTCCGGAATCGCCGTGATGTAGCTGGCTTCATCGAACACGCTGGCAGGAGGAAATTTCGAAGTACCCTGCGGAGTGACGAATCCGCCTCCGCCGTAGCCCCCAAGCTGGCAGCGGATCACGCCGAAGCCCTGCTCCTGGAAGGCATGCACCTCTTCCTCCAGCTGCTCGTAGGTGGCACCGTTGGCATGCGCATAACAAGGAACGGCCGAACGGACCGCGCCGCCCAGAAGCTGGTACACGGGCATCCCCGCTTCCTTCCCCTTGATGTCCCACAGCGCCATGTCAATACCGCCCATGGCGGTATGGAGCGTTGAGCCGTTGCGCCAGTAACCGCTCGTATACATCGTCTGCCACAGGTCCTCGATCTGGCCGGCATCCCGTCCGATAAGCACCGGTGCCAGCAGTTCCTCAATGATGCTGACCACGGCTCCCGGCTGGTAAATATCACTGGCCGAGCCGATGCCGTATAACCCATCCTGGTCCGTCATGACTTTGACGATGACCCAGCTTCCATCATGTCTCGTTCGAATGCAGCGTACTGCCGTTATTTTGGCCATACCGCTTTCCCCTCCCCAAAATGGACTATATTATCACAGAGCCGGACGAATGCCGACCGTCTGAATTTTTGCCGGCCCCAGCTCTGCCGTATACCGGCTTTGCTCGTTTCTTCCCATCTCTTCTCCGCGCTCTTCAATGATGGTGCTCTCATAGACGCCGTTCACCTGGAATGAAGGCGCGAATGACAGAGTCGTCGGCGCTGCCGATGAAACGTTAAATACCCGGAACATCAGATCCTCATTCTCCTCGCCCAGTTTGAGTGCGCTGAAGGCAAGGTGGTCGCCCTCCCATTCGAGGAACGTATGATTCGCCGGCAGCTTGCCGCCGTGGACTCCCGTCTGATGAACCGTCCACGGAACCGGGAATTGATAGGCCTCGATAAATGCGCCCGATTCAACTACATCGGCATCATGGGATATCAGCTCCATTTCCAGGACATGCGTTCCCAGGCACTGCGCTTCGGGCGTCGCAAATACTCCCCAATCTCCGAGCTCTCTGACGCCGCGCACGAGCGTGACCGCCATCATGTTATGCGCGGGCAGCACCTCGTATTCGTTCAGTCCCTGATTCGCAACGGTAAGGCCCGCGATGCCGTCGCTCAAGCTGATGAACGCGTTCTGATGCTGGGCGTTGCTCGGATTGCTCCACGCGGCTTCAGGTTGAATCGGGCGCCGCGCCACTTCATAAATGGAGTCCGCCATCACATGAGCCGTTGCCAGTCCGGTCTTGAACAGCATGCGGATGCGGTGGTCCTTCACCGTGTTGTCGATCATGCTGCGGATGCCGACGGAGCGGCTGTCCTTGCCCAGGGTGAGCTCCGTGACGATCTTCACCCCGGCCGTCTCGCTAACGCGGCGGGATTTCCGGTACCGGAAAGGGACCATGGAGCGAATCTCTTCGTCCAGCAGCGCATCCGCTCCAAGCGGCAGGTTCCAGACGCGCTCGATCCGGTATACGGCGGCCAGCGGCGTATGCTTCACCAGCCGGATATCCGCCGAAAGGCCTTCTGTCGTCAGCGGCACTTCTCCATCCGGCTGCCGGTACATGTATTCGTTCCCGATGTCGCCCGTGTCCTCGTAAATGCCAAGCCCCTCATACTCCCGGCCATTCACTTTATCCAACAGCGTAAATGAGCCGTCTTCTGCGATCTCCACCCGAAGATAACGGTTCTCCATCGCGTTTCCATCTGCCTTCACGCCGCCTGCAGCAGGCGAAACGGACCCGGCTTTGGTCAGGGAATCCTTGCGGACAAGGGCATAGGTCCGATAACCGATCCCCGGAACATCCTTGACGTAGAGCTCCACATCCACCTGAAAAGCCCAATAAGGCTGACGGAACCGGTCATCCGGGAGGTCATAGCCGAATACCGGGCCGAGCGGCTCGATGTTAGCCTCAACCGGCTTGCCTCCTTCGTCCGTTACGATCCATTCCTCCGGATCAAAAGTCTGATACTCTTCTTTGAACGCTTCGTATTTCTCGTGCGGAGCCTGATGATCGAAATAGCGGCGCTCTATGTCCACCGTCGTGCGAACCACGCCGGAACGGGAATGGCCCGACGTGTTAAAGACGACGAAAGGCCGCGCCGATTCCGGGTCAAAGCCGGAGGTGTCCACGGCAGCAGCTACCGCCGCGGCGCTGTCCGCAGCAATCGACTCCGCCACCTGCTGCGACTTGGCGAAGCGCGTCATCATCTCGCGGTGCACCTCATCAACGCTGCAGCCGCAAATACTGTCATGCGGATGGTTTTGCAGCAGCGTCTTCCACGCATACAGCAGCTCGTGCCGCGGATAGGCCGTACCGGTCAAATGGGCCATGACGGCGAGCGGCTCGGCCACCTTTTCCAGCAAGGTCTGGCTCCGCACGTTTTGCTGTTTGATGTACACCCGGGCCGACGCGGTATTGACGAGCGTGATCCACCCGTCCGTCCACTGGCTTCGGAGCTCGCCGCGCACGACATCGAGGGCTTCCGGGATCGCCTGACGAAGCGCTTCTATATACTCGGGGAAGCTGGAATGGCGGAACTTCACGTCCGGCAGCATCTCGCCGGCGGTGCGCAGCGCCCTGGACAGATCCTTCTGCAGCGGCTGGTGGTCGCAGCCGTTCATGAAGAGCAGCTCCGGTCCCGAGGCGAACGCTTCGGCGGCCGCCAGCTTTTCCGCCCAATACGCCTTTGCGGCTTCAGGGTCCGTCGGAATCTCCATCCCGTTGTTGTACCAGTTGGCGAACAGGATCGCCAGAACCCGGGAGCCGTCGGGAGATTCCCAGTACATCTCGGAGTATTTTGACGTATGTTCGTTACCGGACTGGACCTCGTTGTTGAAGCCCACCGGCTTGACGCCGCGCCCGTATACGGCGACATCGATGCCCGCCTGGCGAATGAGCTGGGGTGCCTGCCCCATATTGCCGAAGGAGTCGGGAAAATAACCGATTTTCGTGTATCCCCCCATCTTTTTCGAAAGGAGGATCCCGATCAACAGGTTGCGCGCATTCGCTTCGCTGCTGACCAGAAATTCATCCTGCAGAATGTACCAGGGACCGACGATCAGCTTCCCCTGTTCGACCAGCGAACGCACTTGTTCCGCCCGGTGCGGCATCATCTGCAAATAATCCTCCAGGACGATATATTGGCCGTCCAAATGAAAGCTGGCAAACTCCGGATCCTGTTCGAAGGCCTCGATCAAATCCTCCATCAGGCGGACCAGCTTCAACCGGTGTTTTTCGTATGGCAAATACCACTCTCTATCCCAATGCGAATGCGCAATAATATGCGCTGTTTTTATGGTCATCTCTTTCATCCCATTCTTGTATGTTTTCTAGTGCGCTATCGATGGTACGGCATGAATGATGCGTTTTACATTTTGACCGAACCGACGGTCATGCCTTTAACGTACATCTTTTGCATAAACGGAAACGCGATCAGGATCGGTATGACGGTGATCAGCGCTCCGGCCATCAGCTCGTTCCATTTTTTAAATGAGGAGGAATCCAGGTACATCAGCCCCATCGGCAGCGTGAACATCTCCTGCTTGTCGACGATAATCATCGGCCACAGAATGTTGTTCCAGCTTCCGATAAAGTTCAGGATGGCGATCGTTCCGATCGCCGGCAGGGCCAGCGGCAGATAGACCCGCCAGTAGATCTTGAAGTTGCCACAGCCGTCCAGAACGGCGCACTCGTACAGCTCATGCGATATGGTCCGGAAATAGCTCGTAAACAGGAAAATGGCAAATGGCGCAGCCCCGTTAATCATCGGCAGGATCATCCCGACGTACGTATTCTGCAGGCCGAGGTTCGTCATGTTGATATACAGCGGAATGAGCGTCGTCACGCCAGGAACGAGCAGCAGCGCGATAAACGTGTAATACACGAATTTTTTGCCTCTAAATCTGAACTTGGCGAACGAATACGCCATCATCGTATAAATCAGAACGACTCCAATAATGACGATGATGCTGACGACCACACTATTGACGAAAAAGCGGTAAAAGTTCAGCTTGTTCCACACTTCTGCAAACGTGGACCACTCAGGCGCCCCTTTGGGGAGGGGTGACTGCGGATTGGCCAGCGCATCCTGGGATGTTTTCAAAGAGGTGCCGATCATCCACAAGAAAGGATACACGCAGGTCAGCCCGTATAAAACCAGAATGATGTGTTTGATAGTCTTGACCATCTCGGGTCCTCCTCTAAATGTCGACTTTGAACGACCGGATACTGAACATGGCAATGGCTCCGGTAATCAGGAAGGATACCCATCCGATCGCGCTGGCCAGCCCGTAATCGTTATTCAGAAACGCCGTCCGGTACACGAGCGTCCCGATAACCTCCGAGCTGCCCGAGGGTCCGCCGCCGGTCATGATGAACACGTTCTCGAACGCCTGGAACGCGCCGTTGACCATCTGGATGACCGCGATCAGCGTAATCGGCTTCAGAAGCGGCCATGTGATTTTCGTGATCATCGTCAGCTTGCTGGCTCCGTCAACGTTCGCGGCCTCATACAAGGTAGGATCGATTGAGGTTAAGCCGGCATAATACAGAATCAGCGTGCCCGGAAGGCCGCCCCATATCGAGGTAATGATGATGCCGATCAGCGACGTGGACGAGCTCCCCAGCATTCCCCCGGGTACGGTCAGAAAGTCGAGTCCGATCGCATGAAACAGGGAGTTAAAAGCGCCGGTAGGCTCAAACAGACCTTTCCATACGTAAAAAATCGCCACGCCCGATGCGATCATCGGCAGGAAGTACACCGTGCGGTACAGCGACGCCATCTTCGTATTCTGCAGGACGAACGCCAGCACGATCGCGATGGGGATGACGATAACGACCTGGGCTGCACCGATCAGGACGTTATGCAGCAGTGAGTTGTAAAAGTTCTGAGTGACGATCGGGTCATCCCCGAGCAGAAACTGCCTGAAGTTAGCAAGGCCTTCAAAGCGGGCCGTTGAAAAGTCGATCCCCGACCAGTTGTAAAAACTGAGCAGGATCGAGAAGCCGACCGAATAGACGCCAACGGCTAGAAACAGGAGAACACCCGGCAGCAAAAACAGATACGGTACCCATTTATTTCTAGTTGTTATCATCTTCCATCACCTTTGGATTTGGATTAAGCAAGCGGCGGAAAGGCGCTTGTCCCTGCCGCCGTTTGCATCATACAGCCAGAGCCGGTTATCAGTTGCCGCTGGCCTGCAGGCTCTTCATCGTATCGTCGAATTTTTTCGCAGCCTGTTCGGCCGTCATTTTCTTTTCGATCATGGATTGGATGGACTGGGCATACACTTCCCACTCCTTGTTCTTGCCCCGGTAAGCGCTGATCGCCGGCTGCGCTTCCGAATACGGTCCGGGCTCGGTGGCGAACGAGTCAACGATCGCCTTCAGGTTCGGATCGAGATCTTTGGCACGGTCGCCCAAATTCAGGGCCGGAACCGTATAAGCCGCATTCGCGAACGCAACGGCCGCATCCGGATCCGTGGTCATATACTTGATAAAATCAAGCGCGGCATCCTTGTTCTTCGAGTCTTTATTCACGGACAGCATCGTCAGTGTGAACGGATCTGTCGTCCAGGAAGTGATCTTCGAGCCGTCAATCGGCGGCACAGGGAACGTGACGATATCCTCCGGTTTCATCCCCATCGCAAGCAGCGTGGACATCGTGAACGAACCGCCAAGGTCAAATGAGGCTTTGCCCGCGGCGAACGCCTGGTCCGCGCCGTCGATATCCGTTGACAAAATGCCGGGCATCAGCAAGTCTTTGTCAGCGAGCGTCTGTACCGCCTGAACAACCGGCAGGTGCTCCGGATCGCTCATTTTCGCTTTTCGTTCCAGCAGGTCAATATACGATTGAGGCCCGCCATACATGATCGCCAGCGCCGATCCGGCCCAGTTCTCCCACAGGTCGGACGTTTTGGCGCCAAAGACAAGTCCCGGTGTTCCCGTCTTGCTCTTGATCGTCTCCATCATCGTGACGAACTCTTCCCACGTTTTCGGAGCTTCGGCGGTAAGCCCCGCCTTCTCGATCAGCTGCTTGTTGCCGTAAAAGGTAAAGAATCCGCCGATATCGAGCGGAAGTCCGTAGAACTGCCCCGCCTTCAGCGACTTTTGTACGGTCGTGGCATTTTTGTCCTTCTGCCAGGAATCGACTTGGCTCTGGGTCACCTTGATCGGATCCATGGCCGTACCGTAATACTTGCTCAGCACGTCGTCGCCGACTTCGCCCGACAGCTCAAGCACGGATCCTTCGATGGAGTCGCCCGCTGTCGCCCACCAGTTGACGACGTCGGGGAGATTTTTCGAGTTGGCCGCCGCCTGAAACTTTTGTCTGTAAGTATCGTCAGGCGTAAAGGTCTCGACATCCACTTTCACTCCGGTCTTCTCCTCGTACAGCTTGGCTGCCGCTTCGATTCCCGGCGTGTAAGCGACCTTCCAGGTCCACATGGTCAAATGCTTGCTGCCTTCCGCGCTGCTGCCGCCCTCCTGCTTCTGTCCGCCTGAGCAAGCGCTTACAAACAAGCAAAGAACGGACAGCATCGTTACCATCAAGGTTGCTTTTCTTTTCATGGGATAACCACCTTTTCGCTTAATCGATTAATATCGGTTGTTATTTCTGAAGGGTTCTACAGATTGCAATCCCTTTCAATATGGCGGATTTGGATACCACCCCCTTGTTAAAATATGACAAGTGCGAACCTTGCCCCGTATCGCTTCCAGCCTTCCTTCCACGATGCCTTCACGATGTTCGACTCAACTTATGATAACAATATAAACATCTTATTTTTTAATGTAAATGTTTATTTTTTTATTACAACTTAGTTATAGATATGATCAATATTACGAAAAAGCAGTGAAACAACTCGTATTTTCCACTAGATCATTTAGGGAAATGAAATATAAAAACATACCATTCGATATAATAACTTGTATTTTATACTTGTTCGGGTTGGATAATTGTAATATATTTTAAACAGACCTATTCTCGAATGGAGCGCCAAACATGACGAAAAAGTTTACTCCCATGTATAAAAAGATCGAAAATTATATCCTGGAGCAGATCCGCAGCGGGAACTGGAAGCCGATGAGCCGCATCCCCTCGGAGAATGAGCTCTCGGATCAATTCGGAGTAAGCCGGATTACGGTCAAGAATGCGCTGTCCGACCTCGTGGACAGAGGCATCGTATACCGCATGCAGGGAAAAGGAACCTTCGTGTCGGAACAAAGAGCGGAGGCTCTGTTTCCCCCGCTGTCGACCGAAGCGGCACTGCCGTCAAGCAAGTCCGTCGGCTTTTTGCTGCCCCGTCTGGACAACCGTTTTACCGCCAATTTGCTCAGCGGTATTGAGGATTCTTTAGCGGAGGAAGGCTATCATCTGCTATTTTCCAAAACGAATGACTCCCAGGAGTGTGAAATCCGGAAAATACGCGAGATGAAGCAGGCCGGCGTTGCCGGACTGATCATCTATCCTGTAGAAGGCGAAAATTACAATAACGAAATTCTGTCGCTGACACTGAACCGATTTCCGCTGGTGCTGTTGGACCGGCTGCTGAAAGGAGTGGAGACCAACTCGGTCAGCTCCAACAATTACGAAGCAGGCCAACAGGCTGTACAGCATTTGTACGATCTGGGGCATCGGCATATCGGATTTATCTCCACCAAATCGGAAGGAACGTCGAGTATTGAGGATCGGCTTGCCGGATATGAACAGGCACTGGAAGACCGTCACATTCTCATCGACCGCAGCCTGCAGATGACCCGTTTGGGGATGGACAATAGCGACGAAGAGGTCATCGAGATGATCCAGCAGTTTTTGCAGGCCAACCCGCATATGACCGCGGCCCTTTCTTCGAATTTCAGCCCGCATGTCATCCAGGCAGCCTTGGCTATGGGACTGCGCGTACCTGAGGATCTCTCCGTGGTCTTCTTTGATGACGTCGTATACCCCGATTTCAGCATCGTTCCCCCGACGGCCGTGGTGCAGCAGGAACGGGAATTGGGTAGGGAGGCCGGAAAGCTCATTGTCGAGCAGATCGAAAATGACGCACCCGGGTACAAGCAGATCAAGCTGCCGACCCGCCTCATTCCGCGCCGTTCGACGTCGGTGCATGCCGGCGCTTCCGTTTCCCAAAGAGGGCTGTGACGACGCATTTAAAAAGCAAAAAACCGACGTTTTCACGTCGGTTTTTTAATAGATAGAGAACCTTACGGCCCTCCCTATCGATTGAAAAATTATAGATATTCGCATGTGAAATTCGTAAATCGGGCGGCAGCGTCTTTGCCGTATGCGTACAAACCGATGATGACACCTGTAAATCCTCCCGCTACTTCGGAAGAAAGGTATTTCGTCTGTGCGGTGCCAAGCTGTATTTCCTGGCCGTCAGCTCGCAGAAGGAACCGGTAGCGTGTGTGGCTCGCCTCGACCACCAGGGAGACTCGGCTGCTATTTTTCAAATCGACAGCCTTCTCGATGGACTTGATATCCCCCACATTCAGGCGCTCAATGACCTCATACCCGCTTCCGCCTTGACGTATCGCCATATCGTAATGATGGTTCTCGTCCATATAGAGCGTAATGCCGGCTTCACCTTGAGTGAGGCTTACGTCGCAGGAAATCACCGCTTCAAAATCCTTTTGACGAATCCCGATGAAAGTGGGAGAATCCGCTTGATCGAGCGTTATCTCGGTTCCTCTCAGCTCTAGCATACCATGCTCGTACGAGTAGTTTCCAAGATCCGGATGGCGCAGATAGCACCAGTCCTTGCCCCATTCCATATTTTCAAAAGTGTAGCGCTTCTTCTCCTGCTGCACGACTTCATCCGGAATGCGGTCGGTTTCAAAGGACGACAGTGTCGTGCCATGATGTCCTGCCGTGAACCAGCCGTCCTCGCCGAACGTAACCGGTGTCAAAAATACCTCGCGCCCCAGATGATGATAAGGAATCCACTGTCCCATCTGCCGGAATCCGAGGTGAAGCAGCCACCAGTTTCCTCTGCGGTCTTGAATGAGATCGCCATGGCCCACTGCCTGCACTTCATAGCCGCCCATATTCCGGTTGGTTAACACAGGGTTATGGGCATACGGTTCAAACGGTCCGGAAGGAGAATCTCCCCGCGCGTAGGTCACCATATGTCCGAACTCGGTGCCCCCTTCTGCGGCTACTATATAATAGCGTCCGTCGATTTTGTATAAATGCGGGGCTTCGAGATAGCGTCCTCCCGTTCCCTGCCAGATGGAGCGGCTTGGCGTCAGCTTCCGTCCGGTTTCGATGTCGATTTCACACTGCACGATGCCGCCGATGCCTTCATCGTCCACGCCGTTGCTCATAAAATAAGCTTTGCCGCCTTCAAAATACAAATCCGGATCGATTCCGCCCTGATCCACACCGATCGGGTCCGACCATTCTCCGTAGATGTCGTCCGTCCATACATAGAAGTTTTGGCGCGTCGTATCGTTGGTCGTGGTCATGTAGAACCGTCCGCCGTTATACCGCAGGGTGGGAGCAAATACACCGCCCGAACTGTTGACCTTGTCCAGCTGAATTTGGCTCTTGCGCGTCAGGCAGTGGCCGATCTGGGTCCAGTTGATCAAATCCTTGCTTTCAAATAGAGGGACGCCGGGAAAATACTGCATCGAACTGCAAACGAGATAATAAGTATCGTTCACCTTGCAAACGCTGGGATCGGGATAAAACCCTTTAATGACCGGGTTATCGTATTTCATGGGTTCACCTCTGTATGAGATCTGCATAGATGGTTTGAATTTTACCTTACAGCGGATAACAAAAATACCCGAAAAATCAGCAGAAAAATCATGTCAAATTAAAACTTTATGATCATCCTGTTACTTGTTCAGAGCATCCATTGGATATAATCGCTAAAAAAGGAGGTATGTAGATGCCGCGTTTATCTATACTTGCTCTGACCATGACTCTCCTTTCCGGAATGATTGGCTGCTCCCAGGGGACGGATCATCCGGAATCTCATCCCCCAGAGGCTGCTGTACACGAAACCGGAGGTAAGCTAAGTGAACAAGGCCCGCCTGATTCAAATGCGTTAGAGTATGCCAATTCGGGCACTCTGGATGATGCCACAGCAGAAACAAGTACGACAAAAGACAACCGCAGCAGTGAACCAACAGCTCGAGCAACTGAGGATTTCCCCGAACCAGCCCAAGTGCCGGAGAATGCCGAACGGATTTACGCCCATGCCACAGGCTCGGAAGGTTGGTTTATCTATTCCGCCCTTCAAGGCGGCCAAGCCAGCTTATTGACCTTTTACAGTCCGGATCGGGGAGCAAACTGGAAATCGTCCGCATGGAAGCTGGACCCCGACCTGAATCAAAGAATGACCGACAGTAATATTTTTGTCGCGATGGCTGAAGCAGGCGGGAAGAATCAGATCTGGTTCTTGCTCACTTCCGATCCTGGCGCGGGGTTAATGACGAAGAAATTGTACCTTTCAGACAACGAATTGCAATCTTTTTCCCTGGTATCCGACGTGTCCGATAAGGTTGATGGTTATGTATCCGGCGTTACTTTTGCTGATGCCCAGCATGGCTGGATTGCCGCAAGTTATCACGGCAGCGTAACCGTCCCTCTATACAGAACCACAAATGGGGGCAAAAACTGGGCTCTGCAACACATCGATATCCCTGAAGGCTTTAAATACGGAAACGTGTCCCCGCCTCAATTCGATGCTACCGACAGCAAGACCGGCAGCCTGGCCATAGAATTCGTCAGTGATACGGAGAACCGGACATACATCTATACAACAAAGG
Organism: Paenibacillus sp. VMFN-D1; assembly: GCF_003386155.1. Taxonomy (NCBI): domain Bacteria; kingdom Bacillati; phylum Bacillota; class Bacilli; order Caryophanales; family Paenibacillaceae; genus Paenibacillus; species Paenibacillus sp. VMFN-D1. The sequence goes on from NZ_QRDU01000003.1 coordinate 19,359, forward strand.
ATGCCGGAGAGCATTGGGATAAATTGTTCCTTTCAAAATAAGGAGGTGTATTACAAATCACTAATCTAGTGATTGTAGGGATATTATTTCTGGCAGTTTGTTGTATCCTAAACGAGCTCATAAAGTATCTAGATAGGCGAGATCATGATGAGCCAGCACCGCGAAAAGTAAAAGTATGGCTTGTACCTTTATTAGCTGTGTTAATTCTAGGTCCACTTATGGCTTTTGGAGTGTTATACAGTTTGTTTTTTTACTCTTTTGCTGAAATAACTAATTTATTGGACTTCAAGCAATATGATGACCTATTCGTATTTTCTATCTTTATAATTTCAGGATTCCTAATTTTCGAAACCCTAATAAATCCTTTGTTAGTCACTTTTGTAAGGCTCACTTCCGGCAAGCAAGTGTCTGCTTACACGAAGAATGCCATTACTATTACTGCAGATAGTCTCATGATTTATTTAATTGCACTTATGTTTAATGGTATTTATATAAAAAGCTATTTAGCTGCCCTATCAATATCCGTTTTTTATCATATTATAGAATGGATTTTAACTTGGATTTCTGATTATTTAAAAAAGAGGAAGAATACACCCATGAATTAATACATGTTTTTAAAATGGAAATTCAAGCATTTCCCAGGTTAATGTTTATCAGTTCGTGTTTCCATAGAAAGCCAACGCTTACACCCTTAGTTCGGTACCCTTCCGGATCAAGGGTTATTTGTTTTCCTGCTTGCCCTCTTTGCCATCTTCAGATTTTCTTTAGATTTCCCCCCATAAAGTCCTCAGATTTTTTCGTTATGATGGTTCATGCCAACCACAAGCGATACAGCTTGATGAATCATAACTTTTCATAACTGTCCGATCACTTTATTGGGGGGAACACCGCTTGAACATCAATGAACATCTGCTATTTTTACAGGGATTTTTTAAAGAGCCCAAACGGGTAGGGAGCGTCATCCCGAGTTCCCGCTACCTTGCCGCTAAAATGGTTCAGTCCGTACCCTGGAACGAGGTAAAGGCTGTTGCGGAACTCGGATCAGGTACAGGCGCGATCACACGTTTCATAAAGCCGCAGTTACATGAATCTGCAAAAGTGTTATTGTTCGAAAGAGATAAAAAGATGCGAAATAATTTAAGGATCGAGTACCCGTATTTTCCGTGTTACTCGAATGCCTGCCAGCTCGTTAAAACCATCCATCAAGAAGGCATCGGCCAGCTTGACTGTATTATCAGCGGATTACCCTTTTTTAATTTCACGAGTGAAATGCGCGAAACCTTGCTTCATCAAATGGTTGAGGCGTTAAAACCAGGGGGCGTTTTTGTCGCTTTCCAGTACTCCCTGCAAATGAAAAAGCATTTTGCCAAGGCGTTCACCATTGAAAACATCGAGTTTGTCCCCCTCAACTTCCCTCCGGCTTTTGTTTACACCTGCCGTAAAAAGGAGATGCTGTAAAACATCTTGGCGCCGGATCGGCTTGGAAATTGGTTTCGGCCAACCCGTTATGTAGAATAAATATGGGCCGCAAATGTTGAACGGCTGTAGTACCCGTAATCCGAAAATAAAGGAGCAGCATACCATGAACACCGTGCTTGTCGTAGACGACGATCCGGAAATTCGAGACGTCATCCACGTTTATTTACGCAATGAAGGATACCATGTCCTGGAGGCGGCAGATGGTCTGGAAGCGCTGAGTATCATTCAGACAACTCCAGTTCATCTGGTCATCCTGGACGTGATGATGCCGCGAATGGATGGGATTAAAGCTTGCATGAAAATCAGGGAAATATCCAGCACCCCCATTATCATGCTGTCGGCCAAAGAAGAAGATATCGATAAAATTACGGGACTGACGACCGGAGCGGATGATTACATGGTCAAACCCTTTAATCCGCTGGAACTGCTTGCCCGGGTCAAAGCTCAACTGCGGCGGCAATCCTTAATCGGAAAAGAGGAGTTTCATTCTCTGATCATCCTTAAAGACCTTGTCATAGATAAGGCCAAGCATGCCGTCACCTTAAAAGGGAACCACATTTCGCTGACACCTCTGGAGTTTTCCATTCTGGAGCTGCTCGCGACTCATCCTGGGCAGGTATTCAGCTCCGAGAAGATTTACGAAAGCGTCTGGAAAGAACCGTACGGCTATTCGGACAATACCGTGATGGTTCATATTCGCAATTTACGGGAAAAAATAGAGGATCGCCCAAGAGAGCCAAAATACATTAAAACCGTTTGGGGAGTTGGCTATAAAATTGAATGAACATGGACAGGAGCCAAAAAGGAAGAAAAAGATCCAAATCAATATTTTAATCCGCATGGTGCTCAGTTTGATCATCGCTACGGCCATAAATGATCTCTGCATTTTATTATTTTTAAAGATATTGAAATGGAACGTCCTCCGAAATATCTTTCCTTACTTTCTTACGCCCCTCTTTTTTATCATCTTTATCCTTACCTTTTTTATGTTGACACGGCGGATCGTAAAAGACCTGGTTCATCTGGAACACGGACTGCAAAAGATCTCTGAAGGCGATTTAAATTATCGCGTGGATGTGAAGCGAAAAGATGAGCTCGGAAGGGTCGCTTACAACATCAATTTGATGGCGCAGCGTTTGCAGCAGCAGATTGATAAAGAGCGGGAATTGGAGAACTCCAAGATGGAGATGATCACGGGAATTTCCCACGACTTGCGTACGCCGCTTACGAGCATTATCGGCTATATCGAGCTTTTAAGGACAAATTCCTTCCAGGATACAGACGAGTATACGCGGTTTGTGCAAAACACTTATAACAAGGCTGTGCATTTAAAAAAACTGCTCGATGATCTGTTTGAATATACCCGGCTGACCTCAACCGAGCCTCACCTCGACTTAAAGCCGATCGACATATTCCAGCTTCTCGATCAGCTGCTTTTTGAATTCGAACCGATTGCCCAGGAGAATGAAATCACCATCGTGAAAGAGATTGGCAGTTCTCCTGCGATTACCCTCATTGACAGTGAAAAGATAGCCCGAGCCATCGATAATCTGCTGATGAACGCCTTGAAATACTCGGAAAAACCGGGGACCGTGCGCGTCATGATGAAGTCGGATCATCGGCATATCATCATTGAAATCGAAAATAAAGGAAACCCTCTTACCGAAGAGCAAGAACATAAACTCTTCGAACGTTTTTATAAGGTAGACCATTCCCGAAGCAGTGAAGGCATTCAATCCGGCTCCGGTCTTGGCCTTTCCATTGCCCGGAACATTGTGGAGCTGCACGGAGGTACTTTGACGCTCCAGCATAGGAATCGATTGTTTACCTTTCATCTGTCGCTGCCTTTAAGGGATAACACAGATGAATAGGTCCATTAGGTATATAAAAAAACTTAAGCCAGTAGGGACGCAGGAGTCCCCGGCTTAAGTTTTTTCTTTTCCAGACTAACCGGCTAACCGGCAATGTCGCCGCATGAAACATGCATTACAGGGTGATTATTTACGTACAACCGTATAACCTTTATCCTCGAGCAGTTTAATCACGCCATGTTCCCCCAGATAGTGGGCTGCGCCGACGACGATGAAGTACTCCGATTTCTTGTCGCTTTTCAGGTATCCGTCGATTTTATCGGCCATGCCGATGTTGCGGTCGATCAGCATCGCTTTGTTATACTCCGCGTCTCCTGCCATGCTGTTCGTCAGCTCCAGCAGCGCCTTTTCGTCCCCTTTTTTCCACATGTCCGCCATTTGGTCAACGCCGTCGTCCAGGACGTCGAAATTGTCCAGTGCTGCTTTGAGGTTCTTCTCCTGCAGCTCTTTGGAGAACTGATCGAACATGCTCAGTTGGGACTCGTAGGATTCCAGCTCCACGATCGGAATTTTGCGCTCCAGCGCCTTTTGAATGAAGTATAGGTCAATGCCTTCCGTTGCCTCGTATCCGGCCATGACCGATTTCAGGCTGCTGATGGTCGTCTCCACGACCCATGGTTTGAATGCATCCAGTGCATCCCGTTTCATTCCGTTTTGCTCCAGAATGTCCCCCACTTTTGCATACGTTTCCTTAGACACATGGTCCTTCAGCGTCGTGCCGTCCTGGTACATGCCCAGCTTCATGATCATGTTCTGCTGCTCTTCGTCGGCTGCCTTGCTGAGGTCAATCTCAACGCCTAAATAATCGGCTTCGGCAAAGGCCTGCTCGAATTCCGGGCGAAGCGGATAGAAGCTGTCGTCCGCAATATGCATGGATCCTACCAGGTACACCGTGTTCCCGTTATTTTGCACTTCCCACATGAAGCCGCGGCCGGCTTCTTTCGTTGCTTTCGAGAGCAGGAATACCGTGCGGGTTGCCGGATCCCAATAGACCGTGTAACCGGCGGCTTCACCAATGGTGCGGACCGGCACGTAAGTCACGCCGTTAACCTGTTTCGTCTTGCTGCTCAGCGTGATCTTCTGATCACCCGCAACGGCATGAATGGTTCCGTTCTCTACATCGGTCAGCTTTACGTTTAGCGCTTCAAGCGTCGTGCGCAGCGGGACCAGCGTAGTGCCCTGATCAACAATAGGTGCACTCGTGGCAAAATCGATGGTCTTGTTATTGACCTTGAGTTCCGGCTGCAGCGGAGCAGCCATGGCCGGAGCCGATATAGCGAGCATTCCTGCAGAAATCATAAGAGATAAGAGCGTTCGTTTCCAACTTTTCATTTAGAGATTCCCCTTATTGTAGTTTATAGACTGGGCTGTTACTGTTCTGCCGTCTTCCGCGGCATCTTGATCACCGCCAGCAGTATACAGCCCATTCCCGCCCCAGTCAGCAGGCCGTCCGCAAAGTCGTTTAATACCACACCCGTATGCTTCAGGGCCAGCGGACCGACGATCAGCAGCATACCTGCCGCGATGACGTATGGAAAAGCCTTTTTACTCATGCCGAGTCTCTCCTTATCAAACAAATTAAATGAGAATCCTTGCCTAAATCTTGTAAGCTTTCATGGCCTTGCGCAGCTCTTTGATGGATGGGCGCTTGCCGTACATCAGGACGCCGGTGCGGTAGATTTTCGCGGATAGCCAGCCAAAAAACAGTATGGACACCAGCAGCAAAACGAGCGATATGAGAATCTGCCAAGTCGGCACCGTCCCCATCCCGATCCGCACGAGCATCGCGGTAGGAGCGGTGAACGGAATGAAGCTCGTCACCTTGATCAGCATGCTGCCCGATGCAGTAATGCTGAACAGTCCGATGTAAAACGAGACCAGACCCAGCATCGTAATCGGCATTACGGCCTGGCCGAGATCCTCGGTACGGCTGACAATCGATCCGATGGCCGCGTACAGCACCGCATACAGGAAGTAACCCAAGATATAGAACACCAGTCCGTAGAGCAGCACCGGCAGGTTAATATCCGAGATGCTCAGGCTGTATCCTTGCAGAATGTCCTGGTTATGCGGCAGCATCAGGTTCGCCCCGACCACGACGCCAAACACTGCAATTTGCACAATCCCGACCAGGAAAATACCGATCACTTTCCCGAACATCTGGGCCAGCGGCGAAACGCTGGTGATGAGGATTTCCATGATCCGCGAGCTTTTCTCCGACGTTACTTCGGCTGCTATCATGTTGCCTGTCATCATATTGGAGGTAAAGAACAGAATCAGCAGCACATAAACGACTACATAGTTCATGGCTTTCTGCATGTCTTCGCGGTGGGTGTCTCCCCCAGCCTCCGTCTTACCCTCCGCGTTAATCCGCACCGTATCAAGCTTGACCGGTTCGTTCAGAGCGGCGATCTGCTCCGCAGACAGCGCATCCTTGGCGATTACGGTCGTTTTGACCGTCTGCAGCGCAGGCATCAGAAAGCTGCTGATTCCCTGCCCCATGCCGTCTTCACCGCCGGTGAAAGTGACAGCAGGAAATGCCCCCTCCCCGCCGTCAAAAGAGAGGTAACCCTCGATCTTCCCGTCTTCCAGGTCCTTTTTCGCCTGATCCGGAGCGGTCCCTTCGTATTTGACGAACGTATAGTCCTTATTGCCGGACTGCGCGGCATACTTCTCCAGTTCCGCGGCAATGACCGGCTGCGAGCCGTAGAGAATCCCGATCTGTTCGGCCTTGGATGCGTCGTCACCCTTGATCAGCTTAATGATATACGGCACGTTCATGCCGATCGTAATGAGCAGTGCAAGAATCAGAGTAGTAATCAGAAAAGATTTCGTTCTGGCTTTATTTTTAAACGTAAAACCGATAATCGTCCCGAGCTTATTCATGCGAATCACCCACCTCTTGAATAAAGATTTGGTTCAGCGTCGGCTCCTTGATTTCAAAGCGCTCCACCGTGGTTTCCTGCATCGCCTTCTGCAGAATGGCCTGGGCCGTTTCCGGCGCAGCGATCCGGATGTGGTATCCCCGATCAATGCGTTCCACAGCCGTCACTCCCGGAATCACATCCAGGCCGCCGACATCGCCTGTCGTATGAAGCAGCACTTCCTCACGGGGATAACGGCTCTTGATATCCCGGATATTTCCCTGAACGACCGTATTGGATTTGTGCAAAATCGTAATGCGCTGGCACAGCTCTTCGACATGCTCCATCCGGTGTGTGGAGAATAGAATGCTGGTTCCCTCGTCCCGCAGTTCCTTGACGGTCGCCTTCAGCAGTTCAACGTTGACCGGGTCCAGTCCGCTGAACGCTTCATCTAAAATGACGATTTGCGGCTTGTGCACGATCGCGGCGATAAAGCCCATTTTCTGCTGATTGCCCTTGGACAGCTCCTCGATCCGCTTATCGTAATACTCCGGAACGTCAAAGCGTTCCAGCCAGTAGCGCAGGCTCTTATCCGCGTCTTGCTGCGACATGCCCCGAAGACGGGCCAGATAGACGATCTGCTCGCTGACCTTGATTTTCGGATACAGCCCTCTTTCTTCCGGCAGGTATCCCATGATTTGCTGAAGCCCCGCATGATAGGGCTTGCCGTTATACAGAATCTCTCCCCCGTCCGGATAAATCAGGCCAAGCACCATACGCATCGTCGTCGTTTTGCCGGCACCGTTCGCCCCAAGCAGCCCGTAAATTTCTCCTCTGCCGACCTCCAGCGAGATTTGGTTGACTGCGGTTTTATCTCCGTATTGTTTTACCACGTTAACTAGTTTTAATGGTTCCATGTGTCTGCTCCTCCCCCTCCTGCACGCCGGCAGGCTTATATCCTTGCAACCACAACGTTAAAATCTCGTCCAGCTCCAAAGCCCGTGTCTTCAGCACGTTGATACCTGAATCGTACAGGATCTGTTCCAGCTCACGGCATGACGTCGTCACCACACGCGTAACGCCATGGGATTCCTGCTGCGTCTGCACAATGTTCGGCAGTTCTTCCAGATCGGTCTCGGGGCACCCTGCCCACACTTCCTTCCAGTTGTCCAGCAGACTGTCCTTCTCCGCCATCCCCATCCACTTGCCGTGGTGAATCAGCATGACGTAGTCCGCCAGCCTTTTCACCTCATCAATAATGTGCGTGGACAGTACAATCGTCGTATCTTCGGTCTGCAGGCATTCCCTAAGCACCTCGATCATCATTTTACAGGCAAAAGGGTCCAGACCCGACGATGGTTCATCCAGCAGCAGCAGCTTGGGATGCGGTGCAAGGGCCGCGGCAATTTCGTATTTGCGGCGCTCCCCCTTGGACATTTTGCGCAGCCTCGTCGCTTTCGGTACCTGAAACAGATCGCACAGCTTTTCAAAATAAGGCTGATCCCATTCCGGATACCAGTACGCCCGAAAGGCCGCGGCTTCCTCGGCGGTCAAGTTATCCTCCTCCAGGTTGGATTTTTCCGCCACATACCCGATCTGTCTGCGCACTTCCGTAGGAATGCCTTTACTGTAAGCGTGGCCGAACCAGGAAATGCGCCCCGAATCCGGAAACACCGTCTGCAGCAGCATGTGGATCAGCGTGCTCTTGCCGGAGCCGTTCTCGCCAATCAGCCCGTACACATAGCCTTTCGGCAGGGCCAGGTCGATCGGTCCGATCGTTTTATGCCGTCTCTGCTTGGTCACGCCTTCCATTCGTATGATGGGCTGTTCCATTTATGCCTCACCTTCTCCCTTCTCCGGATGGTACTTTCTTTTCAGTATCGATAAAAACAGCTCCCTCAGCTCATCTTCCTCGCATTTAACGGACATCCCGACATCCACAGCATGGCTGAGCGCCTCTTCTACCGCCTCCCGCCGGAATACTTCACGCTGTGAAGTACCAACCTTGGCGACAAATGTGCCGGTTCCCTGCTTCGTGCGCAGAAGTCCTTCGCTCTCCAGATCCTGATACACTCTTCGAACCGTAATTACGCTGCAGTTCAGCCCGTTGGCAAACTCTCTAATTGACGGCAAAAGGGTTCCCTCCTCGATCTGTCCGCTGATGATCAGCGATCTTAATTGGGATTCGATTTGATGATAGAGCGGTTCAGCGCTGTTCTCATTCACTTGTATAGGTATCCACACCTTTCGCACCTCACCTTGCTATACTCGTCAGTCCTCTTATTGGTTTCAAAGCTTACACCAGATCTCTAGATTCCAGCCTGCGGAGCGTTCCGATCGAGCACAGCACGAGGCTGATGACTCCGGCCAGCAGCATCCCCCACATCGCCGGCGATAGCAGGCTCCATCGTTTGGATACCTCCACCGTGTACACCAGCAGGTTCCCTCCCGCCGCATAAACGGCTGCTGCTGCCACTACGGAGCCAACGAGGAAAATGAGGGTCGACAGCAGATAAGCTTTGCCATGATTGGAAAACTCAAAATAGATATAGGGTCCTGTCATCATAAGCCCGTAACCGACCCACGTCAGCGCAAAGGCCAGGTAATGTTCAAACCGCATATGATCCAGCAAGGTCCCCTGCACGCAATACATAATCACAAAGAAAATGATGCCGTTCACGGCAAAGGCCAGCACCGATTGTATCACCCGATATACCAAGACCACGCCGTTAGAGATCGGAAGCACCCGGAAGAATGCCAGCATTCGCGTATAGGAATCTTCCGTTAAATACTTGAAGGATCTTCGGGAGAAGTAAAACCCCAGCATCGGAACTAACATCAGCAGGATGAAATCAGCTACCGGACCAAGGGATCGTGCCTCTTCTCGCCCCAGCATCATGACCCCTGTGGTTCCTCCCATGTAGGCAGCAAATATGATCGACCACAGGAGGTACCTTTTCTCGCTGCGCAGATCCTTTCGTACCATCATCCAAGCGTCTTTTATGGTGTTCAACAACAATCGCCCTCGCTTTTTCCGTAATCCATAAGGGTGTATATACAGCACAGGTTCACTGTGCTTATTCACCACTCAGTGTGTATACTGTGTATATGTTTATACACAGTATACAGTGTGCTTGCCGGAGATGCAACGGCGAAATGAAAATATTAACAAAAAAACAGCACCCCATTGTCGGGTGCTGCTTGAAGCAGTGCATGTTGAGTTAGGAAACGCTTGGCATTCCCAAGTATGGCTGAACCGAAAGATCGGCGGCAACGGAACTCGGAAAGCGTGCAAAGAAATCCAGCATGACGTTCGCCATATCCAAATCCTCCGGCGGAACGCTGATTTCGTAACGCGTAAACATCGCATCCTGGGGTTCATGGCGCTCAAACGCAGCGCCGACCGTCTTATAAGCCGTGCTGCCCGGTGCTAAAACGTACGTGACGACATGGTTCCGAACGTAAGCATGATGCAGGAACTTCATCGTCTTCCCGGGAAAGCCCTTTTCTTCGGCCCAATTCTTTAAGGCCGTGAAATAGGAACCGATTAACGCAATGTTGCAGCCCTGACAGGGGCCGCCGTCCAAGTAAACGGCCCTGCGGTCCGGGTGCTGCGGATCAGCAAGCTCAAGGCCCACCGATCCGTTGGCTCCGGTATCGGCCCGGACGACTTCCCAGTGTCTCGGGGCGAGGAGCAGATGCCCCCAGGTTCCGGAAGAATCGCTTAACCAGAACGCTCCCAGATCCGACAAAATCTTCTCCGGGATGACGGTGTCAATCTTCACCTGCAGCGGGCTTGCCGGCTGCATCATGGGTGTGTCTCCGGCATGATATTTCCCTTCGATGCAGTACAGCGGGATTTGATCATCCTGCGGTTTTCGAGCGCCATGTCTCAGCTTCATCACGCCGCATTGAACGCTGCTTGGTTTGAAGCCAGCTTCCTGCTGCTGGCCGGTGGTTCCGCCGCCGGGACTGCCGGCCCCTTGACCCGCTGCCGGATCCCTGTCTGTTCCACCGGCCTGGGCCGTACGATCACCGTCGGTCACAGCGGGTATGTATTTCGGGATGAGCGAAGTGGTAAACATGACAATGAAGCCGCAGAAGAGCAGCATGATGAAAACCCACACCATTTTTTTACTATGTATAAAATTCCTTCTTCGCCTCATGTCATCCCCATACCTTCTCTTAGCTTCGTTCAGTGAACCTTATATATGAATAACGTTTGAAGAAGCACAAAAGTTTCCGCTAGATTGAATGAACTAAAGAAATAATTGTAACAGGACCGCATGGGACCCTTATAACTGGAAGTTCAATGCAAAACTTTGGTTCAATCTATATATCTCGTCTTTCTAAAACTTTTTAACCATTTTAACTGTACCCGACGCCAATACCCTAAAAAATGCAATACAGCACTTCGGAACTGACATCTGGCAAAGAAAACTTGGCGTTATTTCATCCTATTAAACAAACACGAAAAACCTTGGCTTTCCAGCGGAATCAGCGGCTTTTCATAAAAAAAGCCCAGCGGATGTTTCCGCCGGACTCTCTTTGTACCCGATCCACTCGGGTTATGCTCCCAAAATAACATCCCATACCGGCTTTGTATGCCCGCCAGGATACAGGACGTACAGCAGCACGTAAACCACAACACCGGTGATGGCTGTGACAAACCAAATACTTGCCGTAACCCGGCCCCATTTCCGGTGCTTCGCAAACCTTTCCCGGAATGCCAGAACCAGCGTTGTAATCCCGAATACCGCAGCAACCGTCGCCAGAACGATATGGAAGATCAGGAAGATCTGATAGTAGATCTTCATTTCGTCCGAGCCGCCCCATGAGGTGTTGCCGACAAAGGCCGTTCTGGACACGTAAATAATGAAAAACAGCAGCGCTGCAATAGCGCCCCAGATCATCACTTTTTTATGGGCGTCCCGTTTGCCTTGAACGATCAAGGCCCATCCGATGGCCACCAGAATCGCACTGATGACGATGAATGAAGTGCTGATCGTAGGGAACAGCGTATACAAATCCATGAAAATCCTCCTTAACGCTTAGACCAACTCATGCCCGGTTCAAAGAACCGTCAGAAAGATCGGTTGGAATGATATCGTCGTCATCCTCTTTATTTTCGCTCTTGTACCAGCGGAAGAATACCCTCGCCAGCATCGAAGCGAATATAAATTCCTGAATGAACTTCATGACGATGCCGCCCAGTTGTTGGTCGACCTTGGTGCTCAGCCCATAGAAAAAGCTTGGTCCGCCGAAAGTCTGCAGCAGAGCCGACGTATCGCCCGATACGCAGTATCCCATCGCTTTGGCCCACGTATTGGGATCGCTGTAGGTCGCATACATCGGTTGCGTCGAGAAAATGATCAGGCCGCAAGCAGGCGTCAGCAGCACCATGTTCAGAAAAATAAACCCGATCTTCGCAAGGCCCGATGCCTGGTGTTTCTCCGGCAGCGGATTAATGAGCGTCCACCACATAAGCGCGGCAGCGATGAACAAAACGATATAGTACAGCCGGTGTACCGCAAAATGCAGCATGACATAGTCGTGGATCGCAGGGATATGGTAGAACGAAAACAATCCGTTAAATACGACAGCTGCGACCACCGGCTTGGTCAGAAAACCTAGCTTCTTGAACGGGTTGATCCGGTCAAAAGCACGCCACAGCCAGGTCGGAATCCCCAGCATAATAAGCGGCGTAGCTACCAGGTAAGACAAAGCCATCGATGTCATGTGGAACGTAAACATAATGTGGCCCAGCAGACTCACCGGTCCGCCCTGAGCGAGATACAGGAAGAACATACCGCTGACGAACATGATCTTTTTGCCGATCGATACGGGCTCGGCATCCGCGAACTTCTCACTGAGCGGGCCGATAACAACAAAATATGCGGCCGTTACCAGCAGCATAAACGCCAGAAACAACGGACTGAACAAGGCGGCAAAGCTAAAATATTCTAACCCCAGCATATGAAAACCTCCTCCCGCCGGGCGGAATTTCTGTCGATATTGTGACACCTTGATGCCATTTAAAAAAAGAGGGGGCATCCGGCCCGCCTCTTTTTATTTTACCACCAAACCCAATACAATGCTGTGACGATCGCAGTAAATGCGACAAAGCCACCACCGCACATGAAGATAATCGGCATCAAATGTCCTTTATCCTTCAAGTGCATCCAGTATCCCAACTGAACCAGTGCCTGCAACACCGCCATCACGACGAGAAGTATAACCGTGAAGGCGACGTTCACCCCGCCAGCCATAACCGAAGCAAAAGCGATGGCGGTCAGGATAATGGAGAAAATAAATACGATGACATGCTTTTGCGGTCCTTCATGACGATGACCGTGTTTTACCGTATCATCTTGATGCTGTTCAACCGTAGTCATAATCTTAGCCCACCTTTCCAAGCAGGTAAACGACCGAGAAGATGAAGACCCATACGACGTCGATAAAGTGCCAGTACATGGCCGACACGTAAACCTTCGGAGCCGTTACGACCGTTAACCCCTTTTTGTACAGCTGGCCGATCAGAATACCGATCCAGCATACACCGAATGCAACGTGAGCTCCGTGGAAACCGACCAGCGTGTAGAACGCCGAACTGAAGGCACTTGTCGTCATGCCGAATTTCTCGGCGGTGACATACTCGTGGAACTCGTAAATCTCGAGGCCAAGGAAGCCAAGGCCCAGAATAACCGTAATGATCAACCACAATCTGAGTGCAGCTGCTTTATGACGGTGCAACGCCTGTACGGCGAATACACTCGTCAAACTGCTGACAAGCAGGATCAACGTGGCTGCAGCCGTCGTTGGCAGCGAGAAGAGCTCATGGGCTGTCGGGCCGTCATTGGTCTGGTTGCGAAGCGCCAGGAACGTGGCGAACAGGGTACCGAAGAGCACGGACTCTCCGCCAAGGAAGAGCCAGAAGCCAAGCACTTTGTTGCGGCCTTCCAGGGTTGCTTTCTCCGGTTCATGCGGCAATGAGCCGTTTACCGATTCTGCGTGTGCCGATGTCATGCTTTAACCCCCTCTTCTTCCAGTTCTTCCGGTTCGATATGCCAGCCATGATCGTCAAACAGCGAACGAAGCAGCATCGATCCGAACGTAATGACAAGTCCGATAATGACGACGATCCAGTTGTTGAAGATCATGCTCATAAAGGAATTGTTGAATTTCTCACTGCTGAACATCAGTCCGAGACCGGCGATGAAAATACCGACGGACATTACAAAAGGCAAAATCGTTGGCGAAGGCATATGGATGGATCCCAGCGGTTCTGCAGGAGTCATCTCTTTGTTGCCTGCCATTTTTTCTTTCCAGTAAGCGTCAAGTCCGCGTACCAGCGGGATTTGTTTAAAGTTGTACTCAGGAGGTGGCGATGGAATCGCCCATTCGAGCGTACGTCCGTCTTCCCAAGGATCGTTGGCCACGCCTTTTGGCTTGGCGGCAGTAATAAAGCAGTTGAACAAGAACAGCAGAACGCCGACAGCCATCAGGAACGCCCCGACCGTACTTACCAAGTTCAATGTATCGAAGTCCTGGTTAGGCAGATACGTAAAGATACGGCGCTGCATCCCCATGAGTCCGAGGAAATGCTGTACGAAGAATGTCAAATGGAAGCCGATTGCAAAGAACCAGAACGTCCATTTACCAATCGTTTCGTTGAGTACGCGGCCGAACATTTTAGGCCACCAGTAGTGCAGACCCGCAAAGAGACCGAATACCAGACCACCTACGATTACGTAGTGGAAGTGGGCAACGACGAAGTAAGTATCATGGAACTGGTAGTCCGCAGGCGCGGATGCCAGCATGACCCCGGTAACACCACCCATGACGAATGTAGGAACGAAACCAATGGCAAACAGGTTTGCGCTCGTAAAGCGGATCTGTCCGCCCCACATCGTAAAGAGCCAGTTGAAGATCTTGATCCCCGTCGGAACGGCGATCAGCATCGTCGCGATCGAGAACAGCGCGTTCGCAATCGGTCCGAGACCGGTTGTGAACATGTGGTGAGCCCAAACCATGAAGCCCAGGAAGGCGATCAGGATGGTCGCGAACACCATCGAGCTGTAACCGAAAAGACGTTTGCGTGCAAAAGTTGGAATAACTTCAGAAATAACCCCGAAAGCAGGCAAAATGAGAATATATACTTCAGGGTGACCAAAGATCCAGAAAATATGCTGCCAAAGAACGGGGTTACCGCCATTGGATACTTCAAAGAAATTCGCTCCCAAAATACGGTCAAATGAGAGCAGCACCAGACCTACCGTAATGGCAGGGAAAGCAAACAGAATCATCGCGGAAGTAATGAAAGATGTCCATGTGAACATCGGCATCCGCATAAAAGACATTCCCGGTGCGCGCATCGTAATGATCGTCGCCAGGAAGTTGATGCCGCCGATCAGTGTACCGAGACCGGCGATCTGGAGACCGACCGTATAGAAGTCGACACCGTGCGTTGTACTGTAAGTTGAAGTCGATAACGGCGTATAGGCCGTCCAGCCGGCGTCAGGCGCGCCGCCCATAATCCAGCTCAGGTTCAGCAGGATTCCGCCGAACAGGAACGTCCAGAAGCCAAGTGCGTTGACGAATGGGAAAGCGACGTCACGGGCGCCGATTTGCAGCGGAATTACAGCATTCATCAATGCAAAGATCACTGGCATGACACCAAGGAAGATCATGGTCGTTCCGTGCATCGTGATCAATTCGTTAAAGGTTTGCGCTGATACTAAATCATTCATAGGCTTAATCAATTGCAGACGGATCAGCAAGGCTTCCACGCCGCCGAATCCGAAGAACAAGCCGCCTGCAAGCAAATACAGGATGGCTATCTTCTTGTGGTCCACGGTGGTGAGCCAGTCCATCAAGCCCGTATGACGCTTGACACTGTGAGTATGAGCCAAGGTTGGTACCCCCTCTTATTCAATCTTGCTGTTACTAGTAATTCAATTTATAGTTGGCCAAGTAATCGGCAATACCATCGATTTGTTCGTCAGTCAGACCGAGATCCTTCGGATTAGGCATTTTGTTGCCTGGCTTAACGGCTTGTGGATCCATCAGCCATTCTTTCAGGTTCTCTTTGACTGGTTTCCCGCCATCTTGGCCTTCGTTCAGCAAGATACCTGCAACCGATTCACGGGAACCGATGCCGGTAAGGTTAGGGCCTACAGGTCCGCCTTGGTCGCCAACAGCATGGCAGGACAAGCATTGTTTCTTGAAGGTTTCTGCCAAAGCCGGATCTTCAGGAAGCACAGCCGGTGCCTTCATGGCAGTTACCCAGTTATTGAAGGAATCTCCGTTAACCGCTTTAACCTTGAATTCCATGAAACCGTGGGAAGGTCCGCAGAGCTCCGCACATTTACCACGGTAAACGCCTTCTTTATCGGCGCTGAAGCTGAATCTGTTAATGGTACCATCCGGGTTGGTATCCATCTTACCCGAGAGCGAAGGAACCCAGAACGAGTGGAGTACATCCGCCGTTTTCAGCTCAAACGCAATCTTCTTCCCAGTCGGAATAACCAGGGTTTGGGCCGTTTTCACACCGTACTGCGGATACTCGAACTCCCACCAGTATTGGTGCGACGTAACCTTAACCTGTACGGCGTCCTTATCATTGTAATGATCGTCACCGAAAGCAAAGATCTGCTGTACGGTAGGAACAGCCAAAATAATAACCAGAACGAGCGGAATCACTGTCCAGATGATTTCCAGCTTGAAGTTGCCTTCAACTTGCTCAGGCACACCGTTCTGCCCTTTTCTTCTGCGGAACTTCACAAGCACGTATGCCGCAATCGCGAAAACGATTACGAGTACCACAATCATGATTGAGATTGCGAGCTTCATCAATCCCAGCTGTTCTTGAGCCACCGGTCCCTGTGGTCTCAGAACCGACAAGTCCTCGCGGCCGCACCCGGCTAAAAGCAGAGAAAATACTGCGAGCAAGGGAAGAAGTCGCTTTACAGCCTGCCACCGTTTCATCATTGATCTACCCCACTTTTTCCATTTTCGCAGGCTCCGCTGAAAGCACATTCAACGGCCATTCACCTGCACTATCACGAATGATTTGCTACTGTCAATTAAAACAATCACCTATTAAATATAAGTTTCCAGTACTATTTTGTCAATGTTTCCAACCTAGTTCACAAATTGTTCGAAAAGTGCCGAAAGTCGCGCCACAAAAGCTTTTGCAATCGTTTTCAGCGGGTTTACATCCCGCTTGCCAGCCCCATTACGTGCAACCCGGTCCATCCTCCTTCGTATACCCAAGTTTCAACGTTTACATTCATTTTTACCTGTTATGGAATTTTTGAATCGTCAAATTCAAACAAAAAAGAACCTGGGGACAGGTTCTTTTTGTCGATCGAAATATGACAAATTGTGGCGAATCCTTCCGGGTCACTGCTGTGTTAATATCAACGGGCCGTCCCGGGTGACGGCAACCGTATGCTCAAACTGCACACCCCTGCTTCCGTCCGCTGTTTGCACGCTCCAGCCGTCATCGTTCCAGAGCACCGCCCCCGAAGGCCCGAGGGTAAAAATCGGCTCGATGGTGATGACCAGCCCTTCAACAAGCTTCAACCCCTCGCGACGATTCCCAAACGCCGGCACGTCCGGCGGCTCATGCAGCGACCGGCCGATGCCGTGGCCTACCAATGGCTTGACGATGCCGTATCGGCTCCGCCTGGCCACCTTCTCCAACGCATAGCCGATATCTCCGATCGTGTTGCCCGCGACGGCCTGCGCGATGCCTTTGTACAGTGCCTTTTCGGTGCGCTTCAACAAACGCTCCAGCGGTTTGCTGACCCTGCCGACGGGATAACTCCATCCGGAGTCGGCCAGCCAGCCGTCTTTGTTGACTACGATGTCGATGGTGACCACGTCCCCTTCCGCCAAGGGAACCTCGTCGGGAAAGCCGTGACATACGGTATCGTTCACCGAAGCACATGTGGCATAAGGATATCCCTTAAACCCCTTCTGTTCAGGAACGGCTCCCTGCCTGGCCAAATATTCCTCAACCCAATCGTTGATCTGCATTGTCGTAATGCCGGGTGTGATTTTATCCGCAACTCCCCGATGACAGGACGAAAGGATGCGTCCCGCTTCCTGCATGTATCCGATCTCTTCCCTGCTCTTCAGCGTAATCTCCAAGCGCCGCACGTCCTTTCCGATGCTAAAGAATGATGAATTAGACCGTGGTTTAATATATGCCCGGAGTCGCGCATACAGGTACATGAAATACAAAAAACCGTATCCCGCGCAGGTTCCGCGGAATACGGTCATGTTATCAGGCTATTCTTCAGCTTCATCGTAATCGTGTCCAAATCTTCAACTGCAATTCAATAAGCGATACGCTCGTTACGGCCAGCTTTGTCAGGAAACAGACGAATTCATCCGCCCTAACTCATGTTCCACAACCGAGGTTAATTCCTCTTCGTATCCCCCCATAATATGATATTTCCGGACGTACTCCTTAACAAACTTCTTCGGATCCTTGGGCCGGAAAATTCGTGTCATCTCGCGCAGACTTTCTTTAACTTCATTGTGACCTTTCGTTGCCATGATAGTTCCCTCCCAAAACACTTGAATGGATTGCTCCAGTTTGAGAATGCCGAAAAGACCTTACCTGACATCTGTGAAGTCGTCATTTGCAGTTATAGGTTTGGGCTGAACGCTCCCGGCTGCCGCTAAAGGTATCTGACACTAAGAATACCCTAAGAGGATGTTATTGAATCACTCCCTTCATTGTATCATATTCTAATGCTGAAAACAGCTTTCCAAAAAAATGTAAGGAATTACTTTTTTTCGAGTGCAGTCCTGCCGGATTTAAAGTACTTTCCAGACTGCCCGTTTATTTGGATATCGGCATTTCGGGTTAAGTTAATGATACCGGTCAACCATCGCCCGTACCGGAGAACGATCCAGAAGAGAGGAGCCGGTCCCATTGAATCGTCCCGTTCTGCTGTTATCCTCCCCGCCGCTTCACACGCCTGCCTTCCCCACCTTCTCGCCGGAGCAGGAAGACGTCAGGCCTGAACCGCTTGAAGAGGCACACGCCCAGATCTTGAGGCGTTATCCGAAAATGCGCAGCTTTCTCGTCGTCAGGCACGGCAGGCTTATTTATGAGCGGTATTATAATGAAGCCGGACCCGGCACCCTGCATGATCTCCGCTCGGCGACAAAGAGCATCACGTCCACCCTCGCAGGGATTGCCGTAAGTAGACGAGAGCTTCCCGGCCTGGACGAACCGCTGATGCCTTATCTGCGGGACTATGCGCGGAAATTGACCGACCCGCTCTTAGAGGAGGTGCTGACGCTTCGGCGCCTGCTCACAATGTCGACGGGGTTCCGCTGGCAGACAGGCAAAACGCTCGGCGAACCGTTGATCCACCGATTTCACCGCAGCCGTGCCTGGACATCGTTCGCCCTCTCGCTGCCGGTAGATGCGCACATGGCCGGCGTCTTCCAATACAGAAGCATCGATTCGCACCTGATCTCGGTGCTGATCTCGGAGTGCTGCGGCACGGATGCATACAGCTACGCCCGCCAGCATCTGTTCGGACCGCTCGGGATCGAGTATGCCGCCTGGTCTTCCAGCCCCGAAGCCCATACGATGGGCCATATCGGCTTGTATCTGACCGCCCGGGACATGGCCAAGTTCGGTCTGTGCTGCCTGAATAAAGGCCTGTGGCAGAACCGCCCGGTCATCCCCGAAGCATGGCTCGAACAGGCACTGACCCGGCAGCTCGACGGTTACCCCGCCTTTGGCGACTACGGATACCAGTGGTGGACAGGCCGGATGTGCGGTCAGCCGTTCAGCTGTGCCCATGGTCACGGCGGGCAGCAAATCTACCTTTTTCCAGAGCTGGATGCGGTAGTGGTGTTCACTGCGGACAGCAAGGTCAGCCGCTGGAGAAACCCGCGGTCCCTCCTTCAGCAGCATATTCTCGGCAGCATGGAATGATTAGGCCCGGCGGGATAATCCGCTCCCGGTCCGGGTAACTTAAATGAGAATCAGTTCGTTGAAGGATTTCCTATGGAACGAAGGAGGACTTGTCATGACTAATGAAGATAAACGCATGCTGCCGATTTCCCACGATAAGGTTGAGGTCGATGGCGTATATACCAACGAATCGGGTAGAGAGGAATTGCTTCACCGGGGTGACGAGTTCCCGGCTGACCTGATTTTGGGTTCGACGGAGTGGAAGCTGACCGAATTTACATTCGATAACCACCATGAGGGCCGTACGGACCCGCGCCTGGTTCCCAAAGAAAACGACACCAACAAGCGTGAGAAAATCGTCGGCCCGCGGCGGCAGTTCGGCCAAGGCGGCCACGGAGGCCAGGCGTGAGAGCAGCCCCACTCGTTTAATGCTCTCTTGTATTAAGCCGATCCGACTTTTGAATGGACAGAGTGGATCACTAAGGGCATCCCGCTACCTGAACCCCAGGCGGCCGGGTGCCTTTTTCACTGCTCATAACTTGTCTCCGGGGTTCATATGATAGAAGACAATCCTGCCGTATAGAAGGAGTGGTCTATCTTGTCCCCTTTCAAATCATCCACCGGTCTGCCGGAAAATATGGCCGCCACGCTCTGCTACCTGTTCGCTTTTGTCGGAGGCATCGTCTTCCTTGCCGTTGAGAAGCGCAGCCGCTTCGTCCTTTTTCATGCCTTACAGTCCGTTCTGACTTTTGGCGCGATTATGATCGCCCACATTCTGTCCGGCCTGATCCCGCTGATCGGCCCGGTCATTGCCGCCCTGCTCTCCATCCTGACGCTCGTCGTGTGGGTGGTCATGCTGTTTACGTCCCTGCAGGGAAAATGGCTGAAGCTCCCCTGGATCGGCGACATCGCGGAAAAGCAGCTGCGGCACCTGTAATATGCCCCATTACTAAGGTAGCCCTATCAATATGCCCCGTCTAATGCAGCATAGATGCGGCCCGACTAAACCGTTCCCTTTTCGGTCCGGACTTCTTACAATAAGAATGAAGGGTTTACGTTAGCGTTGGGGGAAAAGCAATGTACTTATTTATCATTAATCCAAAGTCCGGCAACGGCAGGAGCCTCCGTACCTGGAAACGGGTGCGCGAGGCTCTCGATTTGAAAAAGATTGCATACGCATCGCTGTTGACTGCTAGTGCGGAAGAAGTTGATGCGATGGTGACGGAAACGCTGGATCAGCACGGCAGCTGGAACGCCATCGTCGTCATCGGCGGCGACGGCACGATCCACAGCCTCCTGCCGGTATTGAAGCGGACCGGCATCCCGCTTGGGGTGATTCCCGCCGGTTCGGGCAACGACACCGCCCGGGGGTTTGGCATCCCCCGCGATCCGCTCGCCGCGCTGGAGCTCATTCTAACCGGCAGCGCCCAAGCGGCCGATCTCATCTCGGTCGCGGGCGTGCCCGTCATGACGGCGGTGGCCGCCGGCTTCGATGCGCAGGTGAGCGAGAACGTGAACGGCGGCCGGTACAAAAAGATCTGCAACGCCATCGGTGCCGGGCGCCTCGCTTACGTCATCGGCGTGCTGCATACGCTGGTCACGTTCAAGCCGGGTCCCGTAAGCGTGACTTGCGGCGGCCAGACGGTCAGCTATCCGTCAGCCTGGCTGACCGCGGTCAGCAATGTGCCCAGCTACGGCGGCGGACTGCTCATCAATCCGCAGGCGAAGGCGGATGACGGCATGCTGGACGTCTGCGTAGTCCACGATTGCTCTCGGCTCCAGCTGCTGTTCCTGTTCCCGACGGTCCTGAAGGGAACGCATGTGAAGATGCCGATCGTGACCCTCTTTCGCGGAGACACGGTCGGCATCAGGTTTGACCGCCCGCGCCTGGCTCAGGGCGACGGAGAAGACGTATCCGCCCTCCCGATGGATTTCCGGGCGGATCCTGGCGCCATCCGGGTATTCTCGGCGCTTTCTGATATCTAAAAGAAAACCGTCTATCGACGCACAATCAAAGGCCCGCCCCGTAAGAACACGGGGCGGGCCTTTTGAACTTCTATTTTATTCAGAGGAATTAGGCGGCATGCTCATTCCTGGCGGCTTCTCCCTTTTCCGCTGAGGAGACCCCGCCTTTAAAACCGTTGAACATCAAATTCAGAACAATCGCCGTCACGCTGCCGGCCACGATGCCGTTATCCACGAGGATGCGGAGTTCTTCCGGGATGGCCTTGAACAGATCCGGCACGACGCTGACACCCAGCCCCATGCCGACGGAGCAGGCGATGACGAACAGATTTTCAAAGCGGTTCAGGTCAACCTGCCCGCCCAGCATGCGGATGCCGGAGGAGACGACCATTCCGAACAGGGCGACCATCGCCCCGCCGAGCACGGATGTCGGCACCAGCTGGGTCAACGCTGCAATTTTCGGCACAAACCCGATCACGATCAGCAGGCCGCCGGCCACGACAATAACGTCGCGCGTTTTGACGCGGCTCATTTGAACCAGACCGACGTTTTGCGAGTACGTGGTGTAGGGGAAGGAATTGAAAATCCCGCCGAGCACGATCGCCAAGCCTTCGGCGCGATACCCGCGGGCCAGGTCTTTGGAGGAAATGTCTTTGTCGACGATTTTGCCGAGCGCCATAAAGACGCCCGTGGACTCCGCCACGCTGACGATCGCCACCAGAATCATGGTCAGGATCGAGGAGGCATGGAACGTCGGCGTTCCAAAGTTAAACGGCTTGACTGCATGGAACCAGCCGGCTTCCTTGAGCGGGCCCAAATCTACATGGCCGAAAATTGCCGCGGCAACCGTTCCGGCGATCAGGCCGATCAGCACCGAGATGGAACGCAGAAATCCGGTAGCAAAACGGTTCATCAAAATGATAAAGATCAATACGCCGAAGCCAAGGCACAAATTCAGCGGACTGCCGAAATCCTCTGCCCCCTGGCCGCCGCCCAGATCGTTCAACGCGACCGGGATGAGCGTCACCCCGATAATGGTGACGACCGAGCCGGTGACTACCGGCGGGAACAGCTTGATCAGCTTGCCGAATATCCCTGAGAACAGAACAACGAAAATCCCCGACGCGATGATCGCGCCGTAAATGGCCGAGACCCCGTCCTTAAGACCGATGGCGATCATCGGCGATACCGCCTGGAACGCACACCCCAGCATGACCGGCAGCCCGATGCCGAAGAACCGGTTGCCCCATACCTGAAGCAGTGTAGCCACACCGCAGGCCAAGAGGTCGATCGAGATCAGGTAGGTTAACTGTTCGGTCGTAAAGTCCAGGGCCCCTCCTACAATCAGGGGGACGAGAACAGCACCGGCGTACATCGCCAGCACATGCTGAATCCCGAGCGAAAAGGTTTTAAGCGGATGGCGTTTGCCTGTAAGTTGAGTCGTGTCAGCCTGATGATTCTGTTCCATGCCGGTTTCATTCCTCCCGTGTATTGTTTATAAATGAGCTAGTCTTGCTCTGCAAAAGTCACTTTGCCGTCATCCAGTGCCGCCACGCGGACCAGTGACTCGACACGGTAACCGGCTTCCTTCAGCAGCCGCCCGCCGGGCTGGAACGCCTTCTCGATCACGATGCCGATTCCGGCAACGGTCGCGCCCGCCTGCTCCACGATCCGGGCCAGTCCAAAGGCCGCTTCGCCGTTCGCCAGAAAGTCGTCGATGATCAGCACCCGGTCCCCCGGCTGGATGAACTTTTTGGCCACCGTAATTTCGTTCGTTTCCTGCTTGGTGAAGGAGTATACTTTTTCTACAAAAATATCGTCACGAAGCGTCAATGACTTCTGCTTTCTTGCAAAGATCATCGGCACTTCCAGCTCCAAAGCGGTCATAATTCCAGGGGCAATCCCGGACGATTCGATCGTAAGCACCCGGTTTACGGCCTCCCCGGCAAACCGGCGCGTAAACTCGCGGCCGACTTCCTTCATTAGAACAGGATCCATCTGGTGGTTCAGGAACGAATCCACCTTCAGCACCTGATTGCTAAGCACGATCCCTTCATCCAGTACTTTCTGCTTAAGTAATTGCAACTTGCTTCCCCCTTTGATGACGTTCCATTCCTCTGTAAAAATACAAAAAAGCCCATCTCTTCCCCTGCCTTGATCGGCGGAAATAGACGGACTCAGGACAAACTCAAAAATTCCGGACAAGCGCCCGAAAAATATCGTTCATCCCGTAGTCCGATCATTCCGGTGATCGGGTAGAGACATGCAGGCCGATTCCTGCACATATACGAGAAACCTATATTCATTCATAGACTGATGAAATGACAATGCATGAAGTATAACGCATAATGGGCTGAAAAATAAAGAGGTATTTGATGGACAATTTGAAAACATTTCAGAAACAAATACCAGTTTCAATGTTACAATGCCCTATAGAAGATCTGCTAGAATAGATGCATGACATTCAGGAGGTTTAGTGAAATGAAAGGATTTATTCATGAGTTTAAAGAATTTGCAGTGCGCGGCAACGTGATCGATCTGGCCGTCGGGGTCATTGTGGGGGGAGCTTTCGGGAAAATCGTCTCCTCGATTGTGAGCGACATTATTATGCCGCCGATCGGGGTGCTTCTTGGCGGTGTGAACTTCTCCGATCTCATTATCCGCCTGACCGGAAAAACCATGAAAGACGGCAGTAAGGTGAACACGCTCGCGGAGGCGAAAGAGGTCGGAGCACCCGTCATTGCTTACGGGCAGTTTCTGAACACGGTGATCGATTTTCTGATTATCTCGTTCTGCATTTTTCTGCTCGTTAAGGGCATCAACTGGATCAAAAACCGGGAGCACGAAAAGCCCGAGCCGGAGAAAACAACCAAGGAATGCCCGTACTGCCTGTCGGAGATTCCTGCGGCAGCTACGCGCTGTGCGCACTGCACCTCTGTGCTGGATACCGATCCCGAGCCGCTGCAGGCTTGAGGGGACCGAGCAAGTAGACAGACCCTGACCGAGCGGACTTGATGGAGAGCTTGCTCTCCTGAAGGTTTGCAGGTGTTATCCTTTTCTATCAAAAAAGACCGCCAGCCCCTTTCGGAATTCACTTCCGGGATCAGAGGCCGAGCGGTCCTTTTGGCATCAGCGTGCTGATGACGTTTTTCAAATCACGGTCTTCCGTGTACTTCTCTTTTCCGGTGTCCAGCTCCGTGATCCGTATCGACGTATACCCCGCGCCCGGGTCGAGCGGAACAAATTGCAGCTGTTCCCTTTCGGAGGCCCTCACGTTATATTTCATATCCTTAAACATTTGAATAAGCTGATCTTCGGTGGGGCGTCCGTCCTCCCCCGTCCAGATCAAGCCTCGCAGCTGCTTGTTCCCTTCCGGATATTTGACCTCAAACCGTACGATGCATTCCATCAATGTTTCCCCCTTCCTCTGTTCATGATCAAAACGCTATACTTCAAAGCTTATTTTCAGCAGCCTGTCTCCAGTCTTGCTACTTTTCCGGTAATCCTCCATAATTCAAAAATAGGAATGGAGGTTTCGCCACATGAAGAAAGAGTTCTTCGACATTTATAACGACGACCACGAATGGATCGGCACCGCTCCGCGCGAAGAGGTTCATGCCAAGGGTTATCTCCACCATACGTTCCACTGCTGGATCGTGCGCGATACGCCGGGTGGACGTAAGGTTCTATTCCAGAAGCGCCAGACGTCCAAAGACACCTTCCCGGGTTATTACGATATTACCGCAGCCGGACATCTGGCGGCTGGAGAAACCGTCGCCGATGCAGTCCGGGAGCTCGAGGAAGAACTCGGCGTCACCGTCAGCCTGGACCAGCTGATCCCGCTCGGCACCGCCGATTATGAGAATCGGGGGACAGCCGGGGGAAAAGCTTTTATCGACAGGGAGAGATGCTTCATCTTCGGCGCCAAGCTAGATCTGCCGTTAGCCGCCTACAAGCTTCAGGCCGAGGAACTGACGGGTCTCTACGAAGCCGGCCTGGACGATGCCCTGAAACTGGCGAATGGCGAGATCGGGGAAATGCAGGCAACCGGCATCCTTTCGGAACCGCGGCCTGCTTCCGACACCGAAACCTTTGCGTGTACAGTGAGCTTACAGCAATTTGTACCGCATAACAGTGATTATTATCACACCGTTTTTATGAAGCTGCGCGAACTGTAACGGGATTCGCACATCCCAAAACCCCGAGACCCCGGTGCGGCCGATCCGTCGCAAAGAATCAGAGAATCGTTCATGCCATGAACCATCTAACGCCGGACTTCATTAGACAAAACGGGTCCCGTCTCAACGGTACCCGTTATCGTGCTTTATACTTCCTCCGAATCCTCAGTACCGTCAAAATCCCCGATGGCTTCCGAGTCATCCTCGCGCGGATCGACTTCCACATACTTGCGGTAAATCCGCTCGTAAGCCGGACCGTACCGCTCCGCCAGCTCGCCCCCAAGGTCCTGCTCCACCTCGTAGAGCACCATTTCCTGTGTAAAATGGTGAAGCAGCAGCTCCACCATCACGGGATGCTCGGTGACCAGCGCCTGCGTCGCGCAGTCTTCCCCGCGCATGCCCAGCATGCACCAGCGGCGGTCAATGACGAAAGAGAACTTGCGGCCTTTCAAAGTGTGCCGGCCCCCTGCGTCCTGATTCCACGCCGGCCAGGGAAGCAGCCGCTCCATGCCCGTATCGCTGCCGATACAGGACCAGAGCAGCTTCACCCCCCGCTGCTCCGCCTGCTCCAGCTCGCTGCGCATCAAAGCCGCTTCCTCGCGCCAGACGTCGACGACGATTTCGTGCTCCGCCCGCTCGAGCTCTCGGGCCAGCGCCTCCATGACGTTCCGGTCCCCTTCCACGTTGTAGAAGGGCTGCTGATCCGGCTCTACCCGCGGCATCCGGTTTTCGATGAACGAAAGCGATTCCTTCATCTGCCCGGCGATCATCCGGGTGAGCTCCTCCGTCTTCAGCATGCTGTAACGGACCGGATCCCCTTCGCTACGGTGCAGATATCCCTGCTGGCATAACCGCTGCAGCGTAGAGTACACATTGGAACGGGACACGCCCAGCCCCTTGGCCACCTCATATCCGGAGGACGGGCCCTTGCCCGCCAGCTCCACCATTATTTTCGCTTCCATCTCCGTGAATCCCAGATTCCGCAGATGATGTAGCAGTTGTTCCATTACGTTTTGTCCTCCCAAGCTGCCTAAAACCGCTGTCCGCCAAAAAAGCTTCTATTAAGCGTAATCGTTTGTTTCTCGCACCCCTAAATCTGTTCCGCACCGCATCTCGGGCACCACTTTGAGCCCTTAGGCAGGTCTGCACGGCAAATCTGGCATTTGACCGTATCGCGCGGACCTTCTTCACGCGCCCCCGTATCGCCGTCTCCGCTGTTTTCCTTCCAATAGCGGATGCGGCGGTCCAGCTCCAGCTGGCGTTCCCGCTCGCGTTCGAGCTCCTCGGCCTGGCGCCGCTCCCGCTCCGCTTCCGGGTCATTTTCGTCGGTAAGGTCAAGATCATCCCACGCTTCCCTCATCGGAAACTCATAGTCGTAGTCCTGTTCCACCGCGGCTGCGGCTTCCTGCTGGCCGGAATATTCCCGCTCCTCCGGTTCTTCCCGGTAGGATGGCTCATCTTGGGCCTTGCTCCCGAAAATCGCTTCTTCATCAAAAGCAAAACCGACCGGTTTGACGGGCTCGCTCGGCTTCACCCCATCATCCGCCAGCTTTCTTCCGCAGGACGGACAGAAGTTGGCATCCAGCGTGGCGACGTATCCGCATTTGCACAGCCGCTCGTTTTTCAGCTCGGCAATCCGGGTACGCAGCTCATCGATTTCTTCCTGAAGCAGGTCGCAGGATTTGCACAGGTCGACCATTTCCTTCTCGGCCTTGCTCATATCGCCAATGCGGTAGCCTTCGTAGAAGACTTTTCCCATCTCTCTGTAGTGAATGCCCATTTCCCGTTCGATGTCGGCAATCTGGCTGTTCAGCTTGCTGACCTCCAGCGTTCCCTGAGCCTTTTCCGTTGCGCGGTTAGCCCCTTCTTTGAGGCGCTGAATAATGTTCATGAGTTCTCTCCTCCAGTTTCCATGTCATCCCATTTATTCATTTCAAATGATCATTTACAATAGTAATCTGTGCCCTTGAGCTCATATCATCTGCCCAGGCCGCTGCCCGGGCTGCCTATTACCAAGATACCATGCCGGAGCTTTCCTGTGAAATCCGGGCCTGCCGTCAAACGGCTATGAATCCGGGAGCTTGGAATCGAGCGGCTGCAGGCGCATCCTTTCCGGATGTGCATATATCATACCAAATTTACAGTGCACTTGTGAAAAAGGCAATCCCTTACAGCCATAAAAGGAGGTCCTATCGATGGCTCAGCCCCCCATACATCTGAATGTTTCGATACATAGCGTGCCTGCGAAGGTGCCCTCTTCCTCACCGGTTCCCCAAGCACGCCCCGCGTCCCTCTCCACCAGCCGGGAGTTGGTGGGCGCAGGCGACGCGGACGCGTTTTTCTTTCGCGAACTGGAGCGGATGGGCATCCTGCTGAACGCCCCGCAGATCGATGCCGTACGCCACGGCGACGGGCCAATGCTCGCCCTTGCGGGCGCCGGCTGCGGCAAAACGACCGTTCTGGCCGCCCGGACGGCTTACCTGATCGCGGTCCGCGGCATTCCGGGTTCACGGATTTTGCTGGTCACTTTTACGAGCAAGGCCGCCAAGGAGATCAAGGAAAGAATCGGACGCATGCCCGGCATTTCCGCAGCCGCGGCCCGTGCCGTAGAAGCGAGGACGTTCCATTCCTTCGGACTGCTGCTGCTCCGCCAGCACGGATATACCGAGCAAATTTTTGGCGAATTCACGGCTCAGCACACCATTATGAAAATGATTTTGCGCCGCCTGGATCACACCGGATCCTATCAGCCCGAGACGCTGCTGGCGGCGCTGTCCGCCTGGAAAATGCAGGGCGGATGGCCGGCTGACCTGCCTGAGGCAACCAAAGAAGAATCCGCCGTCAAACGCATTCTGCTCGGCTATGAAGATTGGAAGGCACAGCGGAACCAGTGGGACTTTGACGACATCCTCCTGCATGCCCGGAAGCTGCTCGACAACCCGGCTACGCTGAAACGGCTGCAGGACCGCTTTCATTATTTGATGGTCGACGAATTTCAGGACACCAACGCGATCCAGTACGACCTGGTCCGGCGGCTGGCCGAGCCCCGGCACAATTTGGCGGTCGTCGGGGACGATGACCAGACCATTTATTCGTTTAACGGAGCCCGGCAGGAATCGATCCTTGAGTTCGACCGCGTCTATCCGGGTACCAAAATCGTGAATCTCAACATCAATTACCGGAGCGACAGCCGGATTCTCGGCCTGGGGAGCGCCCTCGTCCGGCATAACCGGCAGCGCCGACCCAAGGAGCTGCTGGCGGCGGGAGCCCGCGGCTTTAAGCCTGCCTACTTGACTCCGGCAACCCCGGATGAAGAGGCACGATGGGTCGTTCAGCATATCCAGGAGCATGTCGGCCGGGACGGGCTGGACTACGACGATATCGCCATTTTGCACCGGACGTCCGACAGCAGCCGTGCCGTACTGGAGCAGCTGCTGCTGTGCGGGATTCCTTTTGTCCAGTTCGGCAGCGCACCGGTGTTCTACGACCAGACATTGATCAAACCGCTGATGGATCACCTGCGGCTGAGCCTGACGCCCCGGCGGAAGGAATCGCTGCAGAGCGTGCTGGGTCCTTTGTATGTACCGAAAGAGGACGGTATGGCTTATATCCGGCAGCAGGAGAAGCTCCAGGCCAAAAAGTACCCGCTCATCCATCTCGCCCGGTGGGAACGGCTTCAGCCTTTTCAGCAGGAGGCGGTCAAGGAGCGCATCCGGTTCATCAAGTCGCTGAAATCCCTCAAACCGGCCTATGCCATTCAGGAAATGCGCAGACAGTTCTACGACAAGTACCTTCAGGCAGGCGATCCTCTCATTTATACCCAGTATAAAGAGATGGTGAGCGATACGCTGGAGGAGTTCGAGAGCGCGGCTGGACGCTTTGATACCGTCGAGGAGTTCGTGGCTTATGCGGACGAGCTGACGGCCCGCCATGAGCAAATGGAGGCAGCCCGGGAGGAACGGAACGGCAGCGCCGTTCAGCTCATGACGATCCACCGGGCGAAGGGGCTGGAGTTCCGCCAGGTGTATTGGATCGGCGCCAGCGAAGGGATTCTCCCGCACAGCTCCGCTTTGAAGAAGCAGCCTCCGGCCGATATCAAAGCCGGGCAAGCGCTGACGGACGAGCAGCAGCTGGCGGCCGCGGCGCTGGAGGAGGAACGGCGCCTCGCATATGTCGCGGTCACGCGGGCCAAGGAGAGGCTGTATATCAGCTCGCCCGCGTACTACCACGGCAAGCCGTCGGCGCCTTCCCGCTTTTTGCATGAAGCTTTTGGCATCCTGCCCCAACAGGACTCGCCCAAGCCCGTTTCACCCAGACGCTGAGGTGTTTTCCTGATTCAAACCGGCCGGTCCCGTGTAAAAAGCAGTAAAAGCGTTCATGCCTGTCCGGAGCATCCACCGGAACTTGCCAACACACGGGATGCGCGGATGCCATGGATAAGGGAGGAATCTGCCTTATGGATACCGATAAGAAGCGTTACTATATTTCTGTGAGCCATCAGCTGATTCAAGATGTGCCTAATGATTCTGCCGAATATGAGGTCCTGATGACCGAGACGGAAGTGTCGAAGCTGCGGGATCTGCTGGAGGATCTCACCAAGGAAGACGAGTATGCGTTCAAGCGCACCTTTGTTCCGTATAAATCGGCCGACCATGATGAAGCGGCTGATGAGTATAACGATAGACTGATCGCCGTGTATGCTTATCTGCATGAGATCGGGGACGAAAAAACGCGGCGCACGATCGAGGATATGAATATTTTAGGTAAAATGCAGCATACCGACTACCACGATGAAGGTTATGAAGGATCTCCTCTGAACAAATAAAGGGTGATTTCCATATTCCTTTCCGGCCCTTGCCCCGCCTGACTTTCCGGTACCCCGGTATATGGAATTCGGGCGGATGGCAGGGGCTTTTGCGGCCTTTACAGGATTGCTGCACTGCCGTCTTGCTTTGCTTCACCCTCCTATTTTCAGGTAAAATGATTACATAAATAGAATGAACTACAGCAGCCATTTCTTTCATTCATTCTATACAGCACCCCAATTTGCAGATAGGTAGGAGATTGGCATGAACGAACAGCAGAATCAACAGCTCGTCGTAAGTCCCGTAACGTTGAAAGACCTCCATCAGCTCGATATAGATAACAACCTGCTCCGTCAATTTGAAGAGTGGAAGAAGCTTCCGATGCTGTACAAACTGGCCCTGGAAGAGCTTCAGAGCAAAATCAAGCTGATCAAGACCGAACTGAAGCTGCAGGACGGTTACAGCCCCATCGAACATATCAAGGTCCGGATCAAGGAACCCAAGAGCATCATGAACAAAATGGAGCGCAAAGGATATGAGCTGACGATGGATAATATCCTGAATCATATCCACGATATCGCCGGCATGCGGATCGTCTGCGCGTTTGTCCAGGACATTTACCGGCTGCTTGACCATTTAACCCACCGCGACGACATCCGGCTGATCGAGGTCAAGGATTATATCGCCCATCCGAAGCCGAACGGCTACCAGAGCCTGCACGTCATCGTGGCCGTGCCGCTGATTCTGATCGAAGGCACCCGCTGGATGAAGGTTGAAATCCAGATGCGGACCTTGGCCATGGATTTCTGGGCGAGCATGGAGCATATTATTTTCTACAAATATGACAAGCAGGTTCCGCCTCATGTGGTGGCTGAGCTGAAAGAAGCTTCCCTGGCCGCCGACAAGCTGGATCACCAGATGCTCCGGCTCCGCCAGGAGATTCTTGCGGAGAACGGCGATTTGATCGAGGGAGCTCTGCATGAAATGCACGAGGGAGAAAGCTGATACCGGGTGAAATTTGAGGTTGCGAAAGACCAGCGACCATGGATCGAGTTATATAACGATTGAATAGTGAAACAAAGCCGTCCCCTAACTAGGGGACGGCCTATTGGCGTATATCTAGATGGAACATCATTACAGCTTCATGTTCGTTTCGTCAAAATAGTCCTCGAGCGCAAGCCCGCTCCGGGCGATGTCCGGTGCCAGGTCCGTTCCGATATAGCGGATGTGCCACGGCTCGTACACGTAGCCGGTCACGCTCTCCATTCCGTCGGGATACCGGACGATAAAGCCGTATTCCGCGGCATGCGCCGCAAGCCAGCGCCCTTCCTCGGACGAGCCGAATACCGCCCCCAGCACGTTGCCGACGCTGGGGCTCGAAACGTCCATCGTCAAGCCCGTCTGATGCTCGCTCGTCCCAGGGACGGCGCTGACGCGGGCGGCTTCCTCCGCCCCCTTAGTGCGGACATGCTGCCCGTAAACGGCCTGCTGGCGCTCATACGAGCGGTAGCCGGAGACGGCCCGAAGCTCCAAGCCGGCCTGCGACGCCCCGGCGAACAGCCTTTCGAGTGCAGCGGCGGCTTCCTTTCGCAGCTGCCGTTTCTCATGGTGCCCGTCGAACGTAAAGGGCACGTCCGGTTCCACGAGGTCGGGAGGGGCATACCCTTCCGGAAGGCTGCGCTGCTTGTTGACTACCACGGTGACCGCATCCGGATTGGTCACCACCTGCTTCCCGTTCATGGTTCGGGCCGTAGCCTGCAGCGAATTTTCGCTGCGCTTGGCCAGTACGGGGTCGGCGACCCGCTCAAGGCCCGCCTGCCCTCCAGCACCCGAATCTCCGGGGGCGTGCAGGGCTTGTCCGCTCTCCCGTCCTGCCCCCTCCGACCGCTCGCAGCCGCTGAGCACGACGGACGCCGAGAGGATCAGCGCCGCCAGAAGGCAGGCGCCCCGGCTTCCGGCGCGGGATGGCCCGGTCATGTTCTTTTCTCCGAAGCCGGAGCCGAGGCCGCGGCTGGGGCTGGGGCCAACCCAGCGGCAGCCGGTGGTACCCTCTTCAGCTGCTCTTTGGCTCTCGCCGCCGTCTGCGTCTTGATCGAGCGGATTACCTGCCGGGCTGCCGTCACCTTGGGCAGGAGGCCCGACCAATCCTCCTCCGGCATATCCTTGGCGGGCACCGCCTTCAAATGGACGGCCACCTCCCGGTACGGCGCTCCCGGTTCATGCAGCATGCCCTGCTGCGCCGCTTCTGCCAGCCATTCGCCGGGAGACGGGCCGCCTTTGCCCTTCTCCTCCAGGGAAGACAGGTCGCTGTCGGCCAGCTTGGCATTCCCCGGCGGCAGGGAATCAGCCCAGTCGCCGAAGACCCGGCCGAGCAGCTCCTCGCGGGGAAGCCCCAGCAGTGCCAGCATAAGAAGCGGATCATCCGCCAAGCGCTGTCGGATGGCCGGCATCGACTCCGAAGCATGGGGGCATCCGTCTGCGCCGCAGCTGCAGACCGCCTCGCCCCAGGTCAGGGCGGTTTGCCCCAGCAGCTCATCCAGCCAAGGCAGCCGGCTTTCCTGAAGCAGTAAATAAAGGTCGGCGGGGCAATCGGCCAGCCTCTCCACGATGGTGCCTGCGGGCACAGCTCCGTCTACCGTCACCGGAATGCCGAGGGTCCATTCCTCACGGCCTTCTGCGGTTGTCCCTTGGGCCCGGATCAATCCGGGTTCCGCCTCCACGATCAGCTCCGTTCGGTCTTTACCTTGTGCCTTCATCCGTTGTTCCCTCCTTTGAGAAGACTTGAATCAGCCAACTGCAGTGCTGCGCTGAACCATAGGATACCCTTGCAGAACCTACTTCATTTCATTTCCATCAGAAGCGAGATCAAAGTACAGCTTTAGTTTGGCTTAGAAGACTTAGAAGGTCCCAAGCCAAGCCTACATCCTACATCCAGTCTTCCCCTTGCAGCATGATCAATTCCTTCAGCTCGTGATCCGACATCTCGGTCAGCCACGTTTCTCCCGAACCGACGACCTGCTCGGAGAGCGACTTTTTATGCTCGATCAGCTCGTCGATCCGCTCCTCGAGCGTCCCCTGACAGATCAGCTTGTGAACCTGCACGTTTTTCTGCTGTCCGATCCGGAATACCCGGTCCGTCGCCTGATTCTCCACCGCCGGATTCCACCACCGGTCGTAGTGCAGCACATGATTGGCCCGGGTCAGATTCAGACCGACACCCCCCGCCTTCAGCGACAGTACGAAGAAGGAAGGGCCTTCGCCCTCCTGAAAGGCCATGACCATGTCGTCGCGCTCCTGTTTGGACACGCCGCCGTGAAGGAAGAACGGCGCCCTGCCGTAACGCTCCTTCAGCCTGGACACCAGAAGATGTCCCATCGCCACATATTGCGTGAAGATGAGCGCTGACTCCTGATTTTCCCGGATGTTGTCAAGCAGATCGAAGAGCCGCTCCATTTTCCCGGAAGACTCGGCTTTGGCGCCCCGCACGTCTTCCCTGCCGAGCAGAAGCGGCGAGTCGCAAATCTGCTTCAGCTTCGTCAGCGAGGACAGCACCAGCCCTTTCCGGGCGATCCCCGTCTGCTGTCCGATCTGGCCCATCATCTGGTCCACGACCGATTGGTACATCGCTCCCTGCACTTCGGTCAGCGTGCAGTAAGATTTGATTTCCAGCTTTTCCGGCAGATCCTTGCGGATGTCGGGATCGCTCTTCAGGCGTCTCATCATGAAGGGCGATACAAGCTTATGCAGCTCCTGCAGCTTCCCTGGCGCGACCTCTCCCGTCGTGTACCGCTGCCGGAACGACGTGGAAGAACCGAGATAACCCGGATTGAGGAATTGGAAAATCGACCACAGCTCACCGAGGCGGTTCTCCACCGGCGTCCCGGTCATCGCGATGCGGTGAGGCGCCGACAGCTTCATGACGCTCTGCGCCTGCTTGGTCCGGTAGTTCTTAATGTACTGCGCTTCGTCCAGCACGACGGTGGACCACAGCACCGAGGCCAGGTCGGAGCCGTCCCTTCCGGCCAAATGGTAGGTTGTCAGCACGACGTCATGCCGAAGCGCCTGCTCCAAAAATTCCTCTCCGTGAAGGCGGCGGTTGCCGTGATGAATGTACAGCGAGAGCCCGGGGGCGAAGCGCTGCATCTCGCGCTGCCAGTTGCCGAGCAGCGAGGTCGGGCACACGATCAGCACGGGAGGATTGCCTTCCTTGTGCTGCTCCAGCAGGCAGGTGATCACCTGCACCGTCTTCCCGAGACCCATGTCATCGGCCAGGCAGACGCCGAAGCCCATGTCCCGCATCGCCGCCAGCCATTGGTAGCCCCGCTCCTGATATGGGCGGAGCACGCCGTGCAGCGAAGCGGGAACCGGGCGGACAGGCACTTTCTTGGGCCCCTCCTCGCCAAGAAGGGACTGCAGGTAGCCCATCGTCTCCAGCTCCAGCACCGGAATGCCCTTCCAGGTGCGTTCACCGTCTTCTCCTGCACTGAGATGCATCCAGTCGGACATATTCATTTCGCCTTCGTCATGCTTCTTGATATAGCGCAGCACCTGGCGGATTTCCTTCAGATCCAGCTCGATCCATTCCCCGCGGAATTTCACGTACGGCAGGGTCGACTCGGCCAGCTCGGCCAATTCCTCCCGGGTGAGGGTATAGCCCTCAAGGGCGGCTTCCACCCGGAAGGAGACAAGCTGCTCCAGGCCGATGACCGGATGGCCGGGCGCGCCTCCGCCTGCATTTTCCGCCAGCATCTTCAGCGACAATCCCACGCGGCGGCGCCCCTTCCGGCTCCACCGGGAGGGCATCTGAACTGTGATGCCGGCTTTCGTCAGCTTCGGAACCGAGAGGCGGACAAAGGCGATCATTTCCTCCGT
This sequence comes from Paenibacillus sp. VMFN-D1, assembly GCF_003386155.1. NCBI lineage: Bacteria > Bacillati > Bacillota > Bacilli > Caryophanales > Paenibacillaceae > Paenibacillus > Paenibacillus sp. VMFN-D1. Next base: position 54,342 of record NZ_QRDU01000003.1, read on the forward strand.
AGTGAGTTCGAGGCTCTCCGGAGCCGGGCCCCTCAGCGCTTCGGCCAGTTCCGGGGACAGCCTCGACGCATCGCCGAGCGCACGGAGCATTTGCTCCTGCACATTCGGAAAGACGCGACCGCGGCGGCTGATATCCCGTTCCCGATACGACCAGATAGCCCGGATGGGAATCCATGCCCCGAACTCATCCTGAAACTCAGCCCAGAACGAGACGCACCAGCGTTCCTCTTCCTCGGTATGGCAGGGCTCGAGCCGCAGTCCCAGCTGCATCCGGCCCTGTGCCGCAGCATCCCCGTTCTCCACGGCCGGAATCGAGGTCCCCCCCGTCTCACCAACCGCGGACGCCAGCTCCTCCATCTCTTCCGTGCTCCCCTGAACCGGGATCATCCGGCTGGCGGTCAGGGCGCTGTTCCACCACAGCTCCGCCACCGGGGAATATCCTCTCCGGTAATCGGCATGGTAGCGGGAAAATTTGCTCTCGTTCTCACGGATCACTTCCCGTACCTGTGCATGGATCATGGCGCCCATAAACGAGTGCAGCAAAAATGCCCCCGCTTCCTCCTTGGTCATCGCATCCCTGCCGGATAGCGCCGGTACTCCAAGCGCCACAGGCGGCATCGCCGCCGCCAGCTGCAGGAACCGCTCCGCGTCCTGCGGCTGGTTCAGGCTCGGCTTCCATTCCGCCGTCAGCGCCTGCTCGCCCGATTTGCGGCGGGTGCCGTTTGTCGGCACAGGGGCCGTACCCGGCGCGATACTGCCGCGCAGCATCAGCTCCAGGGCGAACCGGGCCGCTTGGGCCCAGTACCCCATCTCCGCCCCGGGCTCCATTCCCGCCTGCCGGATATAAGCTTCATCCCATGCGAGAAGCAGGCTGAAGGCGTCTGCGGCGCTCAGGGCAAGTCCCTCCAGCGTTCTGCCCATAAGCTGGCGCCGTTCCCCACGGCGGCTCGTACGCTGAACCGCATGCGCGGACGGGTACTTGAGCTCGGCCAGCCTGAGCGCAGCCTGGGCAAAAGGGCGCGTCCCGTCCGTCAGCGTCAGCTGCTTGACCACTTTGCTCCATGCATCCACTCTCGGTTCGGACATCTCTCCTGAAAAACAAAAAAACACATCGCCAAGCCATACGCCATAAAGCGGTTGATTCATGGTAGTCTCCTGTCGTATCCGTAATTACACATATACTTCCATCTTATACGAAAACGCATGAATTTAAAAACGAGATCCGGGTCTTTTTTAGGCATTTTTCACTATTTTTTTACGCTTTTTGCCCACCATGCGGCCGCCTGCCCTCTGCCGGACCTGATCATGCAGTATCAGAGTAAAAGCATCTCATTGACGAGCATTCAACGAAGCCTGACCGCATTTAACACCGTTTTTCTGGCAATACCAGGAATCAGACTCTCGAAAAATTAAATTTTCATTATCAAAAAAACTAAAAAAGCCGGAAACCGTCCCGGGAGCATGAATCTCCCTGAACCGGTTCCGGCTTGAATCCACCATAGATCTGTATATTGGCTGATCAGGCGGAGATTACCGCCCACTGTCCGCCTTCGGGCCGATCCTGGACCTGAATGATCAGGTCGCCGCTCTGGCCATCGACGGCCCACCCGAGCGCCCCCTGCTCCATTTGCTCAAGCGTCACCTGCCCGAGCCCTTCAACTTCAGCCGGGCGGATCTTCGGCCGGCGCAGCACAAAGCGGAGGCGTTCGCGATTCGCTTCATACTGCCGATGCGGGTACGCATACGACAGGACAAGCCGGCCTTGCTCGGCCCGCACCTTCAGCTCCAGCTCACTGTAAGCTCCAACTTCGTAGCCGTAGCTCACCCCGTCATCTTCATACAGGCGGTAAGAAGCCGCATAGTCACCTTCCGCTTCCGCGCCGTATACATGGAACGTCACCGCATCATCCGCTCCGTCTTCCGCATGCTGCTTCAGCGGACCTTCCGCAATCACGCTGCCCGTCTTCACGTAGATCGGCATAACGGACAGCGGGCTGTGGGCCAGGATATACCTCCCGCCTTCATGCGCTTCGCCCGTCCAGTAGTCCAGCCAAGTCCCTTCAGGCAAGTAGACAGCTCGATGGTCGGTGTCCGGGCGATAGACCGGCGCGATCAGCACGTTGTCGCCGAGCAGGAATTGATCGCACAGATTCGTTACGTTCGGATCGTGCGGATACTCCAGAATGAGCGGGCGAATGACCGGCAGCCCGGTCACGGCCGCCTCATGGAACAGGTTGTACAATTGCGGCATCCAGCGGTATCGCAGGCCGATGTACTCCCGCAGGATAGCTTCGGCCTCTTCCCCGAACGACCACGGCTCCTGCCGCACCGTTTCGAGCGCCGAGTGGTTCCGGCAGTACGGGAAGAAGACGCCCATCTGCGTCCAGCGGATCAGAAGCTCCGCGGAGGTATGATGGGCGAAGCCGCCGATGTCTGGACCCGCGAACGCCAGGCCGGAGAGCCCCATGTTCAGCACCATCGGCATGGCCATGGCCATATGCTCCCAGAAGCTGCGGTTGTCTCCCGTCCAGACAGCCGCATACCGCTGGATGCCCGCATACCCGGCGCGGGTCAGCACAAACGGACGGCGGCGGTCCAGCTGCTCTTTCAGCCCTTCAAAGGTCGATTTGGACATAAGCAGGCCGTAGATGTTGTGCAGTTCCTCATGCGTCAGCGGTTTGCCGTTGTTGCGGTGCATCACGTCCAGATCCATCGTCTTGGATTCGTTGAACACCGCCGGCTCGTTCATGTCGTTCCATATACCTTCGATGCCGAGTTCCGTATAGAAGGCATGCTGATCCGCCCACCACTTCGCCGTGCGGTCGTCGGTGAAATCCGGGAAAGCGCTTGTCCCCGGCCATACCTCGCCGAAGAACAAATCTCCCTCCAGCTTCCTGCAGAAATGGTCCTCCCGGATCCCTTCCTGATAAATCGGGTATTTCGCATCCTTCTTGACGCCGGGATCCACAATCGGCACGATCCGAATCCCCATCTCCCGCAGCTCGCGGATCATGCCGGCCGGATCCGGAAACCGCACCGGATCGAACGTAAACACCCGGTATTCGTCCATATAATGAATGTCCAAATAAATGACGTCGCACGGAATCTGCTTCGCCCGGAACGTCCGTCCGAGCTCCAGCACCTCCTGCTGGTTCATGTAGCTGTAACGGGACTGATGATACCCGATCGCCCATTTCGGCGGCAGGTTGATCCGCCCGGTCAGAGCGGTGTAACGCTTGACGACATCCTTCAGCTCCGGCCCGTTGATGAAGTACAGGTCGTAGCTCCCTGTCGTGCAGCTGACCGTGAAGGCGACCCCATGGCTGCGCATGTCGAAATCCGACCGTCCCGGATTATCGAGGAACAGTCCACAGCTGATGCCGCCGTGCATATGAATCAGCAGCGGAATCGACTCGTACAGCGCCTCGATTTCCGGCATATGCGGAGCGTATACGTCGGTGTTCCAGTTCGTGTACCGCTCGCCGCGTTTATCGAGAAAGCTCGATTTCTCCCCGAGTCCGTAGAAATGGGAATCCTGCGGCATGTCGTACACGCCGAAGGCCGATCCGTCCGGGCTGAAGGTGATGCTCTTCTGCTCGGCCAGCACGGTTCCTGCCAGGTCCCTGACGGTCATGGACAATCCCAGCTTGTCCAGCGTCACTTCCAGCGACGCCGTGCGGAACCGGACGCCCCCTTCCGTCTCCTCCAGCTGTGCCTGGACCTCGCCCCCTGCCGCAGTGGCCGGATCGATAGCGACCGTAGTCGACATTTCCGGATCATTTCCGAGGAAATATTTAATGCGCAGCATGTCGTCCGTGACGAATTCCACGGCCGCTCCCCCGCGTTCCGTTCGTACCCAGTAGGTTCCTTCTCTTTTTTCCACGCCGGTATAGATACCCAGGTTCTCCCAAGCCTCCTGCACAATGACAGGTCCGTCTTTATCCGGCCGGATTGCTTCGCTGCCCTCCATATCCTGCTTCCCTCCTCTAAGATGAAGAGGCTCCCTTTCATTGGTTCAAAAGGAAGCCTCCAGGTCATTCGTATGCTGCTTAAGCTATTATTTTTTTAAATTATCCCACGTTTTTTGGAAGTCCTCGAACAGCTTGGCCTTGTCGGTCTTGCCGGCGATATACCCCTGCATGCTTGCGCCAAATTCGTTCCAGGCGCCTTCCGGGAATCTCGCGAACTGCCAGCTCAGCAGCTTGTTCTCTTTGCTGTATTTCAACACTTCCGCGCCGAGCGCCCCCAGATCCTCTTCAGTGGCGTTAATGCTCTTGAAGGCCGGAATGAACTTGAATTCCTTGGTGATATAGTTTTTGCCCTCGTCGGAGGTGACGAGCCAGTTCAGGAATTCCTTCGCGTCATCCTTCACCTTGGAGTTTTTGTTGATGACCCAGTTGTTCGGTACGCCAACGAGCAGCTTGTCGTTCTCCTCCGCGTTGTCGTTGATCGGCATCGGCAGGATCCCGATATTCATGTTCGGCGTGATGCCGTCGATCTGCACCTGCGTCCAGTTGCCCTGCTGCGTCATAGCTGCCTGTCCGTTCGCAAACATCGTCATTTCCGTGTTGTAGTCGGTCGTCAGCGGATTTTTGTTGCTGTATTTCAGCGTCAGGTCAAACAGATTCATGAACTGGTCCATTTGCTCGTTGCCGGCAAACTTGGCCGTTCCGTTGTTGAGGCCCTCAATGTAAGCGCCCGGATCCTTCTGATGGGCAAAAGCCACGTTCAGCGAGTGCTGGCCGAGAATCCAGCCTTCCTGGTATCCGTTGACGAACGGGGTGATGCCCGCGTCTTGAAGCTTTTTGGCAGCTGCCTCAAGCTCGGTTAACGTCTTCGGAATATCGGTAATGCCCGCCTTTTTGAACAAGTCTTTATTGTAGACAAAGCCGTAGCCTTCAAGGTTCATCGGCATGCCATACACTTTGCCGTCCTTGGAGATTTGGTCCTTGGCGACATCCACCATATCGCCGACCCATTTTTCACCCGACAGGTCTTCCAGCTTGGCCTGCCACGTATCCAGATCGGTATAACCGCCTACGTTGAAAATATCCGGCTCCTCGCCCGATGCGAATTTCGCCTTCAGCGCCGCACCGTAATCCGAACCGCCGCCTACCGTCTGAATGTCAAGCTTCACACCAGGATGGCTGGCTTCATAGTCGGCTTTCAGCTTGTTGAGCGCCTCGGCAATCTCCACCTTGAATTGGAAAATGTGAATCGTCTTGGTGCCGCCGCTGCCGCCGCTCGCGCCTTCGGCGCTTTTATCTGTTTTGGAGCCGCAGCCGGCCAGTACTACGGAAAGTGCCAGCACGGAAGCCAGCGCCATTTTGGTCCGTTTTTTCATGATCAAGAATCCTCCCTTTTTGTTCTTGCGTATCAAGCGGAATGCTTCATTAAAATGTTCTCTCGTTGAAATCGCTTACTCCCTCATTATAGGGAACGGCCTGTCCCCCCGGCACTTACGATATTGATCAAACAGGGGGACGGGATTGACCTGTTGTTCGCAGCTGAAGGATTCAGCCTTTCACCGCTCCCTGCGTAATGCCTTCGACGATATATTTTTGCATAGCCAGGAAAAAGACGATGACCGGCAGAATGCCCAAGACGAGCGCCGGCAGGGCCAGATCCCACTGCTTTGTGAACTGTCCGAAGAAGGCGAAGGTCGCGATCGGAATCGTCCGCAGGTCCGGGCTTTGCAGCACCAGCGACGGCAGCAGGTAATCGTTCCAGATCCAGAGCGTGTTCAGAATGATAACGGTAACGAACATTGGCTTCATCAGCGGAACGACGATCCGGAAGAACGTGCCGTAAATATTCGTTCCGTCCACCGTGGCGGCTTCCTCGATTTCCAGCGGAATCGATTTGACGAAACCGTGGAACAGGAATACCGTCATCGGCACCCCGAAGCCGAGGTAACAGGCGATCAATCCCGGAATGCTGTTCATCAAGCCCAGCGTACTGGTGACTTTGACAAGCGGAATCATGATGGATTGGAACGGGATGACCATTGCAGCCACGAAAATCATAAACAGAAAGCGGTTGAACCGCGTATTGTGACGCACCATCCGGTACGAAGCCATGGCGCTGAACAGCGCCAGCAGCACGTTGCTGACCACGGTAATGACCAGCGAGTTCCACAGCGCCGACGGGAAGTTGGTAATGTCCCATGCCCGGCTGTAATTGTGCCACTCAAAGGTTTTCGGCCAGCTGGCGGAGTTCGTCAGCAGGTCGCCAAACGTTTTCACCGAGTTAACGAACAGAAAGTAGAACGGAACCAGGAAGAGCAGCGCAACCAGCACCATAATGATTTCGGTGACGAGCGTCCCCCAGCGGTATTGTTTGGATGCTTCCATTACGATTCGACCTCCTTGCTTTTCGTGATTTTAACCTGAAGGCTGGTAATGATGGCAACCACGACGAAGAAGATGATCGCTTTGGCGGTTCCAAGCCCGTAACGGTTGTTCTGGAATGCTTCATTATAAATGTTGAGCGCCACCGATTCCGTCGAGCGGAACGGTCCGCCCTTCGTCAGCGACAGGTTCAGGTCAAACATCTTGAACGACCAGGAAATGGCAAGGAACAGACAGACCGTAACGGCAGGCATCACCAGCGGCACGATGACCGATTTCAGAATTTGCAGCTTGCTGGCCCCGTCGATTTCGGCCGCTTCCAGAATATCTTTAGGGATATTATTAATCGAAGAAATGTAAATGACCATCAGGTAGCCCGCAGTTTGCCAGACGAACACGATAACGATGCCCCAGAAGGCGGTCGTTTCGTCCCCCAGCCAAGGCAGGTTGAAGAAGTGCCAGCCGGTAGCGCTGCCGAGCGCCGAGAAACCCTTTACAAAGATAAACTGCCAAATAAATCCTAGCAGCAGCCCGCCGATCACGTTCGGCATAAAGAAAATCGTCCGCAGCACATTGCGCGACTTCAATGGCTTGGTCAGGAAATAGGCAAGGAAAAATCCGAGCACATTGGTTACAATAATGCCGATGACCGTGAACCTTACCGTAAACCAGAAAGCCTTCCCAAAATCGGGATCATTGGTTATGATTTGTTTGAAATTGTCGAATCCGACCCAGGTGACGTCGCCGGATACCCCGTTCCAGTCGGTAAAGGAATAATATAAGCCCAGCAGGAACGGAACGACAATGATGATGAGAAAAAAAATCGTGGATGGCCCCACGAATATCAGCTGCTGGAGCAGCCCGGATGACTTTTGGCGATTCATCCTGATCTCCCCTTTACGATTCGTATATGACTATTTCAGTATGAGGGAAGCGGTTCTTCAATAACACGGAGGATCGTGAACCGTTAGGGGGAAAATATTGATATGACATACCTCACACACCCCGAAAGCGTGGTGTTTCCATGAAATTCCGCAGCATCCGTTCGCGGCTGATTCTGTTTATGCTGCTGGCAACGACCGTCCCGCTGCTGCTTTCCATTACGATCACATACATCCATACCAAGGAGACGATCAAAGAGCAGGCGCTCGAAGAAAACCGGAACCTGATCTACCAGGGCAAGGTCAATTTGACCAACTATCTGAACAGCATCAACCAGGCTTCGCTCACCCTGTACACGGACGCCAATTTCCTGCGCAACCTGCGGAAAATCCCGGACGATTACCGGGCGGTGGCCGAGGTGTACACGTCCTTGCAAAATATCGTCAATACGGTGCACGGCATCGAGCGGATTTATCTGCACGCCACCCAGTCCGGACAGTCCACCTTGGTCACCCCTGCGATTTTCCCGAAGCGGGAGTACCGGACCGAGCCCTACATATCGACCCAAGGGTATGAAAAGTATACGACGGCGATCGAGCCGACCCATAAAAGCCATGACTATGGTTTTCCCCCGTCGCCGACCTCCTACTCGGACAAAATGGTCTTCACCTTCCACCGGTCCATCACCAATGTGCCGTCGGAGAAGGTGCTGGCCCTGCTGGCGATCGACGTCAGCCTGGATTCGGTGGCGGATATTACCGAGCAGCTGTTCAACAAGGACAAGGAGCAGCTGCTGGTCGTCGACCAGGGCGGTACCGTCGTCTATTCCGGGCGGGACAGCCAGCTCGGCACCCAGATCACGGACAAGGAGCTGCTGACGCGGATCAAGGGAACGCAGACCGAGGGCTTTTTCGAAAGCGGCGGGGCCATGAACGTATTCGAGAAGATGCAGACGCCTTATACCGAATGGACGATTATTAAACGAATTCCGAACAGCACGCTGTATGAGCGCGCGCGACAGCTGACCCAGATCAATGCCGCCATTGCGGTTATCGCTCTGGGAATCATCATCTTTGGCACGCTGTTCATTTCGATCCGGATCACCCAGCCGATCAAGAAGTTGACCAGTTACATGAACCGGATTCAATCCGGCCAGCTCGACGTCGACATTTCCTGGAACCGGCAGGACGAGACGGGCATCATGTTCACCCGCTTCAGGCAGATGATGGATACGATCAACAACCTGATCCTGCGGGAATACCGGCTGGAGCTGGCGAACAAGACCAATCAGCTCAAAGCGCTGCAGGCCCAGATCAATCCCCATTTTCTGTACAACACCCTGCAGTCGATCGGAACGCTGGCGCTGCAAAATAACGTTCCGCGGATTTATGCCCTGCTCTCTTCCCTTGCCAAAATTATGCGCTACAGCATGCGCAACAACGATGTGCTGGTGACGCTGAGGGACGAGGCCGATCACGTCCGGCTCTATCTGGAGCTGCAGAAGGAACGCTTCGGGGACCAGCTCGTCTATACGCTGGACCTGGCGCCGGATACGCTGGATGTGTCCATGCCGAAAATGATTCTTCAGCCGCTGATCGAAAATTACTTCAAGCACGGTATGGATCACGAAGGCCGCCAGGGCATGGTTCGCATCGAAAGCCATATGCGGGAAGACGGCGTGCTGCAAATCCGGATTGAAAATAACGGCAGCCGGATCGAGCCGGAGAAGCTGGCCACGCTGCAGGAACAGCTGGCTGGCCGAGGAAACGGCGAATTGGAGGATGAATGGACAGGCGATAACGGAGAAATCGGCTTGCGCAACGTCCTGCTTCGTCTGCAGCTGTATACGCCGCATGACGTCAGCATGCGGATCGAAAACCTTGAGCCGTATGGAGTCCGCATTTCCTTGGAAATCGATACAGAAGATATGCAAGATATGCAAGATATGCACACCGGAGAAAATAAAACGGCTGAAGCCCGCACAGGGGCCGGGCCGGGGGAAGTTCATACAGAGGAGAATTGACAGCCATGAAAGTGTTAATTGTAGACGATGAGAAGCATGTCCGGGAGGCTATCAAGCTGCTCGGGGAATGGGAGCGCCATGGCATTACGGACATTCTGGAAGCGGCCGACGGGAAGTCAGCGACGGAGATGATCGAGGAGCACGCTCCTCAGATCGTGATGACGGATATGCGCATGCCGCGCATGGACGGCACGCAGCTGATGGAATGGCTGAGCGGGAGCCATTCCGGGATCAAGACGATCGTCATCAGCGGTTATGACGATTTCGATCTGGTCCGCCATGCCATCCGCCACGGCGGGATGGACTATATCCTGAAGCCGGTGGACCCCGCCGCCTTGAACGAGGCGCTCGCCAAAGCCGCGGCCGCCTGCCGGGAGGAGGAGCTGAAGCGGCGGCAGAGCAGCCGCCAGAGCATCGAGATGAACCGGATGCGGCCGCATTATGCCGACAAGCTGCTGTCCGACCTGATCGGCGGGCACGGGCGCCGGGAGGAGATTCTTCAGCAGCTGCGGGAGGAATACGGCCTGCCGGAGCAAATCGACCGCTGCGCCGCGGCGGTCATCAGCACGGCGCAGCTGGACGACGAGCTGCTGGAGAAGTTTGCCCGCATGAAGCAGCTGCTCTATTTTACGCTGACGAACATCGGCAACGAGCTGCTGTCGGCCAAACGAAAAGGGTTCGCCTTCCATCATCTGGCGAACCCCGAAGAAATCGTGCTGCTCCTATGGGATGACTCCATGCCTATGTCCTCCCTGCTGGAGGACATCCACCGCGGCATCGACGCCACCCTGCACCGCAGCGTGCATATCGGCGCCGGGTCCTTCCAGCCGTTCCCGGAGGGCCTCGTCCGCTCCTATCAGGAGGCGCACCGGGCGCTCTGGCAGCGCAGCTTGCAGGACCCCGCCGCCTGGCTGCATACGCTGAGCGCCGCCGGCCCGGCAGCTCCGCGGCCCCTGCGCCTGATCGCGCATGAGGAGCAGTTCCGCCTGGCAGCGCTCAGCGGCAGCCGCGAGCAGATCAGCGCCGCCGTGGACGGCTGGATGCAGGCCGTCCGGCAGCTCGATCGGGTGACGCCCGAGCAGCTGGTGCAGTGGAACGCAGAGTGGGACTGGATGCTGAAGCAATGGATGGATCAGGGCGCCGAAGCAGCGGCGCCAAGTCCCGACAAGGACGCCTTGCTGGAGCTGCCCCGCTCCCTTCCGCTCGACAAGCATGGGCGGCTGTCCTATGACCTGTGGACTTCCCAATACGAAGGGCGGCTGACCGCAGCCAGCCGCATTTTGACACAGAAGCACTCGCGGGAGAACCATATCATCCACGACATCGCCGCATACCTGGAAAGCCATTATGCCGAGGATATTTCCCTGCAGGAAATGGCTGCACGCTTTTTTCTCAGCCGGGAATACATCTCCAGACGCTTCAAGCAGGAGTTCCATGTGAACCTTTCCGACTTTCTCGCCCGGATCCGGATTGAGAAGGCCAAGCTGCTTCTGCACAATCCGCAGCTGCGCATCTCCCAGATTGCCGAAATGGTCGGTTATCAGGACGAAAAATATTTCAGCAAGGTGTTCAAGAAGCAGGAAGGCCGCACGCCCAACGAGTTCCGGAAGGACCTCGCGGCTCAGACGCACTGAGCCCGGCGGTCATTAGCGGACGCTCAAGTTGTCCCAGTTCTGCTGGAACTGCTCGAACATCTCCTGCTTCGTGATTTTGCCGCCGATGTATCCCTGCATGGCCGCGGCGAATTCGGGCTGCATGCCGAACGGGAACCGGAACCAGTTCCAGGTCAGCGTCTTGCCTTCGTCGGTGTATTTCTGCACTTCCATGCCCAGCTGTCCCAGGTCTTCGTCCGTACCTTTAATGGACTTGAAGGCCGGAATAAATTTGAACTCCTTCGTAATGTACTTCTTCCCGGTATCGGAGGTCACCAGCCAGTTCAGAAACTCCTTGGCCTCCTCCTTGACCGGTGAATCCTTATAGATGACCCAGTTGTTCGGCACACCGACGTACAGCTTGTCCCCCAGCTGCGGATCGTCATTGATCGGCATCGGCAGGATGCCCAGGTTCAGCTTCGGATTAATGCCGTCAATCTGCACCTGGGTCCAGTTCCCCTGCTGCATCATGGCGGCTTCCCCGCTGGCGAACATCGTGACCTGGGTGTTGTAGTCCGTCGTAAGCGGACCTGGATTGCCATATTTCAGCGTCAGGTCGAACAGGTTCGACCACTGCTTCACGACTTCGTTGTCCGCGAACGTTTCCGTCTTGTCATTCAGATGCTGGATAAAAGCGCCAGGGTCCTTCTGGTCGGCAAAAGCCACGTTGATGTTATGGTTGCCGAGCACGAAATTTTCCTGATACCCGTTGGCAAACGGGGTAATTCCGGCGGCCTTCAGCTTCTTGCACGCTTCCTCAAGCTCGCTGAGCGTGGTCGGACGCTGTGTGATGCCCGCGTTCTTGAACAAATCCTTGTTATAAATGAAGCCGTACCCTTCCAGGTTCATCGGCTGCCCGTACAGCTTGCCGTCCTTGGTCATCGGCTCTTTGGCGATGTCCTTCACATCCTTGACCCAAGGCTGATCAGACAAGTCTTCCAAATATTCCTGCCACATGTCCATTTCGGCATAACCGCCGATATTGAAAATGTCCGGCTCTTTCGAAGCTGCAAATTTGGACCGGAGCGAGGCGCCGTAGTCGCTGCCCCCGCCGACGGTCTGTATATCCAGCTTGATCCCCGGATGGGACTGTTCATACTCCGCTTTTAGTTTATTTAATGCATCCGCAATTTCCACCTTGAACTGAAAAATATGAATGGTCTTGACCCCGCCACTGCCACTGCCACTTCCGCTGCCGCATCCGACCAGCAGGGCGAACGAGGCCAGCAGCACGCCAAGGCGGACTCCAACGGCATAGGCCTTTTTCTTCAAGCCGCATAACCTCCTTTATGGAATATACTTGAGCTGCCGGGACGGACTGAGGCTGGGTTCACCCCTTCACCGATCCCTGGGCGATGCCTTCGATAATGTACTTCTGCATGGCAAGGAAGAAGATGACGATCGGCGTAATGCCGAGCACCAGCGCGGGCAGGGCCAGATCCCACTGCTTCGTAAACTGGCCGAAGAACGCATAGGTCGCAATCGGGATCGTCTGCCGCGACGGGCTCTGCAGAATGAGCGACGGCATCAGGTAATCGTTCCAGATCCACAGCGCGTTCAGGATGATGACGGTGACGATGATCGGCTGCATGAGCGGCAGGACGATGCGGAAGAAGATACCGTACGTGGAGCAGCCGTCAACGCGGCCCGCCTCCTCGATCTCCCGCGGCACCGATTTGACGAAGCCGTGGAACAGAAATACGGACAGCGGCGCGCCAAATCCGAGGTAGCAGATGATCAGCCCGGTTCTCGTGTCCATGAGGCCGAGCGTGCTGACGACCTTAACGAGCGGGATCATGATCGATTGGAACGGAATGACCATCGCGGCGACAAATCCGGCGAACAGCAGCCGGTTGAACACCGTGTCCCTGCGCACCATCCGGTACGCCGCCATCGAGCTGATCAAGGCAAGCAGCACGTTGCTGATGACCGCGATCAGCAGGGAATTGCCGAACACTTTCGGGAAGGCGGTAATTTTCCACGCCTGTGCATAGTTGTTCCATAGAAAGGCATGCGGCCAGCCCGCGGAGTTGGTCAGAATATCGCCGAAGGACTTGACCGAGTTGACGAGCAGAAAGTAGAACGGCACCAGGAACACCAGGGCCAGCAGAATCATCAGCAGTTCAACAATCAGCCGTTTGGCGCGATACCCGCGGCTTGTGCTTGCGCCGGCTCTTGGGCTTGGACCTCGGTTTGTGCCTGTGTTGGTGCCTGTATTGGTGCTTGTGTGCATCATACTTCCACCTCCTTACGCTTCGTGGCGCGCACTTGAAGGATCGAAATCAGGGCCACGACGATAAAGAAGATGATCGCCTTCGCCGAACCCATGCCGAAGCGGCTGATGTTAAACGCCTCATTGTAAATGTTCAGCGCGACGGATTCGGTTGACTTGAACGGACCGCCCTTGGTGAGCGACAGATTCAGGTCAAAGAGCTTGAACGACCAGGAAATGGCGAGGAACAGACAGACCGTCACAGCCGGCATGACCAGCGGAACGGTGATCTTCCGGAGAACCTGTCCCCTGGATGCACCGTCAATTTGAGCGGCCTCAATAAGGCTTTTCGGCACATTGTTCAGCGAGGAAATGTAGATGACCATCAAATAGCCTGCGTTCTGCCAGACAAAGACGATGACAACCGCCCAGAAGGCCGTCGCCTCGGTGCCTAGCCATGGCAGTTTGAAGAAGGAGAGCCCGGTGGCCGCACCGACAGAAGAAAACCCTTTCACGAAGATGAACTGCCAGATAAATCCGAGCAGCAGACCCCCGATAACATGAGGGACAAAAAATACGGTCCGCAGCGCATTTCGCGTCAGCAGCGACCGCGTCAGCACATAGGCGAGAATAAAACCGAGCACATTGGTTAGGATGACTCCAAGTACGGTAAATTTGACGGTAAACCAGAACGAATTCAGAAACGCCGGGTCTTCCGTGAAAATGTGGATATAATTGCGGAAGCCGACCCAGCCCGCATGCCTCGACACCCCGTTCCAGTCGGTAAACGAATAATACAGTCCTAAAAGAAAGGGAACGACAACAATGACGAGGAAGCACAGGGCCGACGGTCCGACAAAAATGAGCTGCTGCAGCAGCTGAGACGATTTTTTCGAGTTCATGCCCTCACTCCTTACACTTTCATGGTTTTTCATTTAATTACCTATATCGACAAGGATTGAATCTGCATCATTTTGTTCTTTTTGGGACAAATTCGGGTATATTGGTAGGGGAAAGGCCGCTTTGCGGCAAGCCGTAGACATCACTTCAGGAGGCTGGTACGATGCTTAGAAGCAATCCGTATAAATGGTGGAACTGGCTCGCGTTCGTCGCCGCGATGGTGGTCAACGCGCTGGCCAATACTGCTGTGCTCGGGGGAAAAACGACAGGGGAAATATCGGGCCAGTACCCAACCATGATCACGCCCGAAGGGTATGCCTTTACCATCTGGTCCTTAATTTATGTACTGCTGCTTGGCTTTCTTCTCTATCAAAGCGGACGGGTCACCGAAACCCGGGATTCGGTCCGGTCCATCGGTCCGTGGTTTATCATTTCCTGCGTACTGAACATCGCGTGGCTGCTCTTGTGGCAGTATGAATATATCGAGCTGTCGCTCGTCGCCATGGTACTGCTGCTGCTCTCGCTGTTTGTCATCTATCGGCGGACGCGCAGCATCTATTATCCGACATCCGGAGAGATGTGGCTGATCAAGCTTCCTTTCAGCCTGTATTTCGGCTGGCTTAGCGTAGCCGTCATTCTTAATATCGCGATCGTGCTGAAAAAGAACGGTTGGAACGGCTTCGGATTGAGCGAGCTGGTGTGGGCCGTGGTTTTCCTGCTCGCCGGTGCACTGGTCGCCATTCTGGTCAGCTACCCGTACCGGGACAGCATCTATCCGCTGGTCTTCGTATGGGGCTATGTCGCCATAGCCCTGGAGCAGCAGGATCAGGTGGAGCGGGCCTTTATAGCCGCACTCATTCTGGCGATCATTCTGTTCGTCTATGCGATCTATCTTTTCTTCGCCCGGAGCCGGGATCGGGACTGAATGTAACCCCGCAAAGCACGGCCACAGTTTCGGCGTATATCCGGTATTTTGCGGGGAGCCCCGAAAATCACCCCACAAAGTGGGGACTCTACTCAGGCGTATATCAGATACTTTGCGGGGAGCCCCGAGATATAAACAACACAAAAAAGCCGGGCTTTGCGGACGGGGCGGCACCCCGGGCAAAGTCCGGCTTTCTATAGGATATGTAGCTTCCGATCTATTTAACGGCGGCAATCGTCTCGATTTCCACCAAGCCGTCTTTCGGCAAGCGTGCGACCTCAACGGCGCTGCGTGCAGGGTAAGGCTCGGCGAAGAAGGAGCTGTAAATCTCGTTGACCGCGGCAAAATCGTTCATGTCTTTCAGGAACACGGTCGTCTTGACCACTTGATCCAGGCTGCTCCCTGCCGCTTCAAGAATCGCCTTCACGTTGTTCAGAGCCAGGCGGGCCTGCTCCTGAACGCCGCTGCCGAACTCACCGGTCGCCGGGTCGAGCCCCAATTGTCCCGATGTGAAAATAAAGTCGCCGACCTGAACGGCCTGGCTGTAAGGTCCGATCGCTCCTGGCGCGGACTCGGTCGAAATCACCTTTTTACTCATGGAAGTCACCCTTTCGTCTTCGTACTATCCTTCTCATTGTAAACAGAGGTAGGCCAAGTTGCAATACGGCACCGCGCTGCTCCAGGCGTGCGGCTGCCGCGGTTGCAAGCCACCCTTCACCCGCCTTCTCCAGCCTGGCTCCAAGGACCGCTCAGCGTATATGAGCAGCGGAAGGACGGTTATTCCAGGCCCGGAACCGTTCCGGTGCGTCCCGGAAGCAGCGCCTTCTGCTCCACTCCGCCGACGGATGGGGTGATTTCCAGGGTGGCACATTCCTCCGCTTCGTTGGCCAGCGGCAAATAGAGCGAAAAACAGCTGCCCCTCCCCACTTTGCTCTCCAGGCGGATAAACCCACCCAGCAGGTGTGCCAGGTCCCGGCTGATTGAGAGCCCGAGGCCCGTCCCGCCGTATTTCCGGCTGATAGAGCCGTCCGCCTGGGCAAACGCTTCAAAGATCCGCCGCTGCTGCGGCGGCGAAATGCCGATACCGGTATCTTGAACGTCGAACACGATCCATGAGCCCGCAAGCTTTCCCTCCGGATTATGCTCCGCACGGATGACGAGGCTCACCTTTCCCTGATGGGTAAACTTGAATGCATTAGACAGCAAATTTTTTAAAATCTGCTGCACCCGGCTCGGATCGGTCCGGAACGTTTCCGGAAGCGAGGGGTCCAGTTTGATGGAGAAGCCGACGTTTTCTTTTTGAGCGACCAGTTCAAAATGCATTTGCAGCAGCTGCGGAATTTCGCTGATATTCATCTCTTCATGCATGATTTCCAGCCGGCCGGCCTCCACCTTCGACAAGTCCAGAATGTCGTTGATGATGCGTAGCAGCTCATGGCCCGACTGGTGGATAATTTCACCATACTCGGCCATTTCCTCCTTGGTACGGCTGTCGTCGTTGTCGCTGATCAGCTCGGCAAAATTGATGATGCTGTTCAAGGGAGTGCGCAGCTCATGGGACATGTTCGCCAGAAACTCCGTTTTGTAGCGCGAGGACCTCGCCAGCTCTTTGGCCCGTTCCTCCAGCACGCGCTTGGCCTGATGCAGCTCTTCGGCCTGGGCCGACAGCAGCACGTTGCTTTGTTTGAGCTGGATGGTGCGGGCTGCTTCAAGCTGAAAATCGCGGAGGATCAAAGAAAAGATCAAACTCAGCAAGAGAGTGAGCGGAAGCGTGGCCGGCATGATCGTTTCAAAATAATGAGCGGCAGGAATAACCCCTAAAAATGCAATATCGATACAATTCAGTACGTTCAACACCAGAATGGCAAGGAAGCCGCGGGTCACAAGACTGAACCCCTTGCGTCTCATCCAAATATTGAGCAGTGCCGCCGCAGCACCCAAAATGCACAGATTGAACAAACCGGCGACCGAGGCCTCGTTAACGCCGAACGTAAGGCGCGCGAATCCGATGCCGATGCCGATAATGACCAGCGTCACCGGCTCAGCGTAAGCAACCGTCGCAATGATGAGTGGGATGATCCGGAGATCGAAAATCACATTTTCGCTAAGCTTGTATCCGAAAACCATGCTCAGCCACCCGCAAAAGATGATCAGCAGCACCGAGCAGGTGTATTTCACATGTTTAGGGGCACGGGCAAGTCCATATTTGTAGACCAGATTGGCCAAGTAGGCAGCCGCTATGAGCAGGGCTGTGTTACCAAGAAATATTTTGCAAAAATCCATGTACTCACTCCTGAAGATGGATATTAGCCGTGCTCTCATATCATATCATGGCAGATCCATATATCCAGAATTTATATATAAAACGATGCCGGGCTAAGCCGCGATTACCGCGACAGCCCGCCGAAGCTGGGGGATTCTTGCTGATTTTGCGGCCCATACCGGGTAAATGGGGAACCTTCTTGTGGGTAAACCGGTCAGACCTTTGAGGTAAGTCTATGGCGGATAGCGTGCTTGAAGTCATCCAGGTGAGGTCAGGTCGTACTTGGGTAATGTAGATGAACACCCGAAAGAAGCGCAGCGCTCCCCGGTTGCCGGAGATTCGCTGCGCCTTTTGATATTTCCACATGCCGGCCGCAGGACGAAGGGTCCTACAACTGACGCGAACGCGTCCAGTCATGGTACTCTTTTTCCGCGGCGTCCTTGGTATGGCCATAGCGCTCCTGAAGCTTGCCGATCAGCTTGTCCTTTTCGCCGTCGATTTTATCCAAATCGTCATCCGTCAGCTCGCCCCACTGCTTTTTGGCTTCGCCTTTCAGTTGATTCCATTTTCCCTTGAATACGTTATGATCCATGAGGATCAGCTCCTCTCGGTATAAGTTGTTGGTCGGCGGAACTATCCGCTCCGCCTGTAGTTCTTTATTACCCGCAGGAACGCGAGCTGAATCCATCGAGCACCAGCAATGCTGCCCCAGTCTTCATAGCCATGAACCGGTGCGAAAAAGATTTTAACCGAAATTTCGATCGCCTATTGCATTAGGTGTATTAAGTGATATAATACACTTAAATCACATAAGTGACCTGAACGTTTGCTCTTATGCCGATAAGGAAAGCTGTGCTTCCAGACCAGCAGAGCTTTTAGGAGGGAAGGCCATGGAAGACCAACAGGTTGGCCCGCTGCGGTTCCACATCGACTTCAGCCAACCTTTATATGAACAAATTCTGGATCAGGTGCGCAGCGCCATTGCCAAAGGAGAGATTGGATTGGGAGACAAGATGCCTTCTGTGCGCGAGCTGGCTCAAGAGCTTCGGGTGAACCCGAACACCGTCATGCGGGCTTACCAGGAGCTTGAACGGGACGGACTTACCGAGAAACGGCGGGGTCAAGGAACCTTCGTCACCTCTTCCCCGGAGCATGTCCGGTCGTTCCGAACGGCGCTCGCGGCCAAATATATCGACAGCTTTATGGATCAAATGGAAAGACTCGGACTAACCTGGAACGATATCCAGTCCTATATTGAACAAAAATACGACGCGGAGGAAGGAGGAACAACGCGATGACAGCACCGATACTGCGATGCGAACAAGTAAGCAAGGCCTATGGGAAGAAGCAGGCGCTAAACGGGCTGAACATCACCGTTCCCGAAGGGCGGATCACCGGTATTCTGGGCCCGAATGGCTGCGGCAAATCCACGTTATTCCGGATGCTTACCGGCCTCGTCCGGCCAGACCGGGGCACCGTGGAAGTGCTCGGCTCGAAGCCCGGTTGGGATACCAACCGCCACATCGCCTACCTCCCCGACCGGGCCCGCTGGTATCCGAACCATACGGTGCGGCAGGCGTTCGAATGGGGAGAGTCCTTCCTGCCTCGCTTCTCGATGGAACAGGCCATCCGCCTGGCGGATTATATGGATGTTGAGCTGGATGCAAGAATCGGCGGAATGAGCAAGGGCCAGGAAGCCCGCGTTATGCTGATTCTTTGCCTTGCCCGGGAAGTGTCCCTCATTATTCTCGACGAGCCTTTTACCGGCATCGACGTGATGTCACGGGAGGCGATTGTGGCCGGCATCATCGACTACCTCGAGGACAGCGGGCAGTCCGTCCTGATCAGCACCCATGATATTCAGGAGGTTGAAGGGCTGTTCGATTACACGGTCATGATGAAGCAGGGTCAGGCGATCTGGTCCGGCGACACCGAAAGCTTGAGGGCGGAATACGGTTCACTTCGCGATGTATTCCGTAAAATGTACGCAAAGGAGTGGCAGCGTTGATGTCATCAGGCACGTTTATGGACCTTGTCCAGCATGAGTTTATGGTGCGGGGCAGCTGGAGAAAACTGAACCGCGTCCGCTTATCCAGAAGCTGGTGTGTCGCTTATATCCTGATTGTTGCCGCAGCGGTGGTCATCGTCACCACTTATCTGGCGGCACGCAACGACCTGGAACTGAGCAGCTTCTGGTATATGACGCTGGCGTTCCCTTACTGGATCTTCTTCCTGGGATACGGCGCTGTAAAAAGAGAATGGTCCAACGATACGTACGGCTGGTGGCTGACGCTCCCGATCCCGAGATTCCGCCTTATTGCCGCCAAATGGCTCGGTAACTGCCTGAAGGTATGGATCGCAATGATCGCCATATATATCGCCTTATCGGCGTACGTGCTTATTCTGACCTCGACCATCGATCATTACACCTACGACATGGCCGTCTCCTTTATGATTACGGGCATTAACTGGCTGACCGTCGTCGCCGGCCTGACCCCATTCATCATAGCCGCAGGCATGCTGACCATTAGCGTCATGTACAGCACCGCCAAGCCGCTGACGCCGCTGTTCTGGATTTTATTTATGGGAGGCTTCAGCATCGTATACTCCAACATGAACGAGTATTTGCTGCCGGAAGGCCGGCTGGAAACCGCAGGACCGGCGACGTTCTTCCCCTTTCCATGGGAGCTTCCGGCAATCATCATCGGCAGCTGGGCGGTAGCCTATGGCCTGATCCGGGCGGTGACATACGTCATGGATAAAAAGCTGGATCTGTAGCAAATTCAACACGCTTTTCTTCTATAAACTTAACGGGATATTCAACGTGGCCGCCGGAAGCCGTTCGTTCATCCGCGCGAGCCGGTACTGCCGGCGGCCCTCATTTTGCAATCATGCTGCTTCACAAAACTTAAGCTGATGCTTCCGACGCAAGTTTTGCTGCGACGACTTTGCTTTGAGGTTATGCATCACAAAACTTAAGCTTATGCTTCCGATGCCAGTTTTGCTGCGACGATTTTGCTTTGAGGTTATGCTTCACAAAACTTTTAGGAGGTTGTCCCTATGATCCAAACGACGACTCGCAACAACGCCGAATCTAATCAAACTTCTTATAACAACGGTTATATGCTAGAGGTTTCCCAGCTCCGCAAATCCTATCCGAAGAAACAGGCGCTTCAGGACGTGAGCTTCTCTCTGAAAGCCGGCACTTCGTTTGGCTTCCTCGGACCGAACGGCGCGGGAAAGTCCACCACGATGAAAATTTTGACCGGCATTGTCCAGGCCGACAGCGGCTCCGTCCGGCTGCTCGGCAAGGAGGCGACCAAAAATCCGGACGCCGTATCGAAATATATCGGCTACGTCCCGCAGGAAATTACGCTGTACGATAAGCTGTCCGCTTACGACAATCTGGAGTTTTTCGGTGAGGCTTACGGCGTCCGGGGCAAAATGCTGAAGCAGCGCATCCATGAGGTGCTGAGCCAGACCGGTCTGCTGGACCGGGCCAAAGAGGAAGTCGGCACGTTCTCGGGAGGCATGAAGCGCCGGATTAACATCGCCGCCGCGCTCCTCCACCGTCCCAAGCTGCTGATTCTCGACGAGCCGACGGTTGGGATCGATCCGCAGTCGCGGAACCACATCTTCGAAATGATCCGCGACCTGAATCGCGAAGGCGTGACAATCATCTACTCCACCCACTACATGGAGGAAGTCGAAGCGCTGTGCGATGAAGTGGCCATTATGGATCAGGGCACGATCAAGGCGATGGGCCCGCTCGGGGAACTGCTGGAGAATTACGGACAGAAGGCCATTTACGTAGAAATTGCAGGAGCCCATCACCTGCCGGAAGACCCGGATGTAACCGCGGTCCGCAAGGAAGGCTCCGGATACGTGCTGGAAACGGAAAATCTGCACGGCGTGATGCAGCGTCTGCTTCGCCTCGCATCCCAGCACAGCTGGGACGTGAAGCAGCTGGAAATCGTCCGTCCCTCGCTGGAGAACGTATTCCTGCGGGTAACCGGTACCGCGCTCCGGGATTAATTCTTTCACAAGCTTCCCTCTTACTCATTAAGGTGATAAATCGTTCATCGTATGAAACAAACAAAGAAATTAACAAGCAAAGGAGCAAAACCCATGAGAGCCATTATTATCAAAGAATTGCGGCTGATCCGCAAAGACCGCAAAAGCTTCTTCTTCCTGCTGCTGATGCCAATCCTGTTCATCGCCATGTTCGGTACGATTTTCAATAGCGGCGGAGGCGACAGTTCCTCCGTATCCATCCGCACCATCGACCAGGATCAATCCGCCGCGTCCCAAGCCTTTGTGAAGCAAATGCAGGGGATTATGGACGTGAAGCTGGAATCGGCATCCAGCCTGGACGACCAGGTCGACAGAATGAAGCAGGGCCAGTTCTCGGCCATGCTCGTCATTCCCGCCGGATTCGAAAAAGCCATGAAGGAAGGCAGTCCCGCGGATATCCAGCTGTACCAGGATCCCACCGCACAGACCGAGCTTGCGCCGATTCAGGCGATCCTCAGCAGCATTTCCAGCCAATACCGCGAGCAGAAGCTGACGGATGTCCTGCTGGCTAAGGGAGATTCCAAGGAGCAGGCAGAGCAGGCGCTGGCCTCCCCGATCCAGATTAAAGATGTGGCGACGACGTCCGACCATATCAGCTATATGGACTCCATGGTCCCCAGCATGACCGTTATGTTCGTCTTCTACATCATGATCACGATGGCCCGCCGCTTCTTTGATGAAAAGAAGACCGGCCTTCTGTCCCGCATTCGCAGCACACGCGTAAAGCCGCTGCAATACCTGGTCGGGATGTGGGTGCCCTTCATCCTGACGGTTATCGCCCAGTGTGTCGTCCTGTTCGCCTTCGGCCACTTCGTCTATGATGTGAAGCTTGGCGACGTCGCCGCCCTTACCTTGATTGTGCTCAGCCTCAGCATCTGCGGAACCGGCATCGGGCTCGGCTTATCCTTCCTGGTGCCCGGCGAGGGAGCCGCCATGGTCATCACCCAGGTCATTGCCATGGGTGGTGCCATGCTGGGCGGCCTGTGGGTACCGTCCTATCTGCTTCCGCAATCCGTACAGACCGTCGGGCACTTTCTGCCGCAGTACTGGGCGCTGCACTCGCTGCAGAACATTATCGCCCATGGCGCCCATCTCGGCGACGTTGCGGGACCTGCCCTCATTCTCCTGACGTTCGGGGCCGCCGGCCTCCTGGTTGCATTCTTCCGTCTGCCAGGGTTCCTGCGCTCGGCTGCAAACTGATTCCTTATCAAACGCTCCAAACGACGAAAAAACCTCCCGGCCGGAAGTCATCCTTCACGGCCGGGAGGTTTTCTTGCTCTCCGAACCTTGGTCATCGCTTATGTATCGTCGCCTGCCGCTTTTTCCAACCTTTGATTTCTCATATAATCGACAAAAATGCGGGCGTATTCCGGATCCCACTGCGTCCCTCCACCCTCTTCGAGAATGGACAGCGCCTTGGCGACATCCATGCCTTTACGGTATGGCCGATCCGAAGTCATCGCATCAAAGGCGTCGGCTACGGCGATAATTCTCCCGAGCAGCGGGATATCGTCCCCGGCCAGTCCGTCCGGATACCCTTTCCCGTCGTATCGCTCATGATGGGACCTTACGCCGGGAAGGAGCGGCGCCAGAGCATCCTTCGGCTCGATCTGCTTCAGAATCGTCTCGCCAAGCACCGGATGGGCCTTGATTTGGTCGAACTCCTCTTCCGTCAGACGCCCTTCCTTCAACAGGACGGTGTCCCGGATACCGATTTTCCCGATGTCGTGCAGCAGCGCCGACTGGCGGATCACGTTGATATCCTCCTCCGTCATCCGGCTGAGCCGCCCGATCAGCTCCGAATATTCAGCCACCCGCAAGGAATGCCCTGCCGTGTAGGCGTCTCTGGCATCGAGCGCAACGGCGAGGGTCACAAAGTAGCTGTCCAGCATCGCCCTTGTCTGGGCTTCACGCGACTGAAGCGCCCGGACCATCATGTTGAAGCCGGTGGCCAGCCGGGAAAACTCGTCCGAATACACGTTTTGGACCGTCTTCAGCCGGCCGTCCTTGACATGATTCATGGCGTCGTATAGATGGGAGATCGGCCGCTCCACCTCATGGGTCAACAGCCTGGCACCCGTATACGTAAAAATGATGTCGACCAGCAGGATCAGCCCCGCCCAGCCCCAGTACCCGGTCATCATTTCCTCGTTTAAATTGCCCAGCCGAATCTGGGCAGCCAGGGTGAACAGCAGGAGCGGGGAGGTACCGATCAGCATGGCGCTGAGCAGAAACTTCGGACGGATGGACAAGACGACATGCCCCTCCGGATTCAGCTCAATGCGGTGCGTTTCCTGGGCGAGCCGGTGAAATTCCTCCATCAGCGGCCGGACCGTCGCCGTCGTCAGGAAAAACTCGATCATTGCATGCATGCTGGCTACGAGGAAGGCGCCGGCTACCGCAGCCGCAACATAAATCGGCGGAAAATGAAGAAGGCCACGGCTCATCTGCCACAGCGTCAAGCCGGCCGCAGGTATGGCAAGCCCGAGGAAATGCGGGACCAGAATCCGGAACACCGCCAGCTGCGGCAGCTTATGTGCCTGCCGGTAGGCTGTTTCAATGGTCTGAACCGTACAGGTCCGGCAGAACAAGCCCTGCCGGATCGGCCGAACGTGCCGCGTGAATACCCAGGATTCCACCGCGACCATGACCGCCATGGAGCAAGCAAAGATGATCGCCAGCCGTTTGATCTCCTCCGGAGAAATGCTGATCGTGGTCAGAACGAGAGCGCTGCCCACGATCCATACCGCGAATAGCGATCCGAAAATATAATTCCGTACCAATTTGTTCCGAAAAGCGTAATACAGGGCAACCCCCTGCAAACGGGTAGAATCGGTATCCATAAGCCAGCCTTCCTTTTTCATCAATATAGGCCGTTCGGCGCAGCACTATTAAGAATATCGGTTATTCCATCCCAAAATGTGACATGAACCTGCGACAAAAACCAACTTTTATCATAAAATCCCTCCGTATGAAATGGTGCTTTTGCACATTTATACAAGTCTGGTGGGCGATATAATTTCCTATTGCATTTATTAACAATATGTGATAAATTATATTAATATAACTTCATTTAACCCTTTTCGTTCCCCGCAAGAAAGAATAAATCTTCAACCTCGAAGACTTAATTTCCTATTTTGAAATAACCCAATGCGAAGTATGAGATTTAAGATGCTATTTCTGATTCACGCTGGCGCGGTCATCGGAGCCGCAAGGACAAAAGAGAGGCAGGGCTTTTGTTGTTTTGGAAGTCATTATTCTGTTAACGAACTAGAACAAGGAACCAGACTGCAGCCTTGAACGGCTGTCAGGGGTTAAATATATGAGGCGGCCGCAGCGCCGCCAAAGCCAAACCCCCCGGAGAAATGTCCGGGGGGTTATCCATATTTTCCAATGTATTTACGGCTTACTGCCACTTCCTTCTCTCGTCAGGAGGCTTAGCCGGCTTTGCTGTATCCGCGGAGCGACTCCGCATGCTTCATCGATTCAATGAGCGCGATCGGGTTATTGTCCATGCCGCCCGCGTTGACCCGGTATCCCATGTACTGCCCGGGGCCGTCGATTCCCGGTTTGACGGTAAAGACTACCTGAATGCCGAGATTGCGGCAGAGATCCAACACCTGCTGCGTATAGCCGCCGTAGGGAAAAGCGAGAATATCGCGGCGGTTGCCGATTTCATTCCGGAGGATTTGATCCGCCCGGGTTAAATCACCCTTCACCCGCCGGATATACTCCTGCTCCGTCTCCACATGCCCGGTGGTTTTGTTATGCTCCGGCCCCATCAGCATCGGCTCCAGCCTGTCATGGGTTTTCCCTTCGGGGCGTACATAAGCGTAAGCGTGCGAATCAAACGTATGGCTGTAAAAGTCGATACCGCTCCGGTGCATGAGCTTGACCTGGGCCCAGGTCAGCTTCGGCAGTCCGGGATGCTTCGGATTTCCCACCGTCGACACGATCAGAAAATTCGTTGCCGGCACGTGGTACTTCTTCAGGATCGGGAACACATTGGTATAGAACGTCTCATAGCCGTCGTCAAACGTCATCAGCACGGCGTTGTCCGGCACCGGCTGATGCCGGGTGACGAAGTCGGCGTACTGCTCCATCGTAATCCAATGAAATCCGTTCGCCTTCATGGCCTGGAGCTGCTCCTCGAATACAGCGGTATCCAGACTTTTGTCATTAATCGGACGCGGGGAGACATCATGGTACATCAGCGTGATGACTTTGTTTTTATAATACACCGCACCTGGCGTCGGTCTGGTGGAAATAAAGCTGTAAGCCGGAACACCGCTCTCTTCCTTTTTGATGTGGGGCCTTCCGGGATAACGAACCAGATGATACACATAAGGGCCCTGCCTCCAGACGAAAAACGCCGCGAACAGCACAAGCACAGAAAAGGTGCAGTAGAGGACAATTTTTTTTCTCAGCATCACGTTCCAATCCCCTTCGTTCCATAAATTCACTTGCAGAGGGATGCATTCCCCGCCCTATAAACATACTCTGGAAACAAGGAGTGATGCAAATGCCAAAATACCGGATCATCGTCGACCTGTCGGACCGCACGTTATATTTGCTGGATGGCGACCAGACCGTCAAATCCTATCCCGTAGGCATCGGAAAAATGGTGACGAAAACCCCGACCGGAGAATTCACGATCGTCAATAAACAGGAAAATCCCGGCGGACCGTTCGGGGTGCTCTGGATGGGTCTCTCCAAGCCCCATTACGGTATTCACGGAACCAATGATCCCGCCTCCATCGGACGGGAAGTCTCCCACGGCTGCATCCGGATGCACAATGAGGATGTGCTGGATTTGTCTTCCTACGTTCCCGTGAATACAAGGGTGACCATCCGGCCGTAATCGCTGTAAGTGCCGTCAATCTTGATCCGAAACGACCTTGATTCCCTTTTCCTTACGGTACTGGATCACCAGCTGCCGCCAGAAATCATAACTTCCCGTTTCATCTGCAATATAAGACTTGTAATAGCGGTAAGCCTCCTTTGCCCAGTCCGGGCAGGGCATGCTTAACAGCGCCTGCTGCTGCTTGATCCATTCTGCCTGCTTCGCAACCGTGTTCTGCAGCTCGCTAAATGCCGCCTTTTCCTCAGGAGTCATATGCGCCCCCTCCTTCCAGGCATCGTATTGGTCCAGATTATACTGGTCAATAATCCGGATGAGCTTATCTGCATACTCCGGGTCCGTGGCATAACCGGCGGCGCCGATCGCGGCGGCGGCCGATCGCCCGTCTGTGCGGAGCGCGCCGACATACTTGTCACGGTCCCAGGACACGCCGTTCACCAGCAGGCTTGAGTAATCGGATACCGATTCGGCCCAGCTGTTGTACGCGCGGAAGTCGGCTATCACCCGGCCGGCCACGCCGCGAACGTACTCGGTGGTCTGCAGGCGCATGCTTCCTGCGGTGCCCTGTCCCTTGATGCCGAACAAATTGTTGGCCTTCACCGCCAGCTCGCTCGTACCCCAGGCGGATTCGAGGGCCGCCTGGGCGATCGTGAGCGATGCCGGTACACCCGACTGCAGCTGGTCGAATTCAGCCAACGGTGCCATGATGGCGATAAAATTTTGTTTTTTCATAATCCTCCCTCCTAACTCTGGTACATACAATGTTGACCGCTTGTTAACGGCTTGGACGCGGCTGTCGCCACCCCGTATCCGAGCGTCCGCGTCACGTAAAACATATCCGGACCGTTCCGGTGTGAGGCATTTGCCTAATTCTTCACGGCTTCTTACAATAAGAACATATGTAACGCTTGGAGGGTGGATGTATGAAGCAGGCAAAAGCAGATCATTTTATCATCAATCAGGAGTGGGTTACCCCGGAAATCCGTGCCGTTCAGGCCGGTCCGGAAGATGTCGCAGCCGCGCAGGGGCTGCTGTTTCGAACGGCGCAATGGCTTCAGAGCATAGGCTCCAAGCAGTGGAATCAGCTGCTGACCGGCGAGGACAGACATCATATCGACGAGGCGGTCCTGCGAGGGGACGTCTTCCTGTTCAAAAAGGAGGAGCGCCTTGCCGCCATCGTCATCCTCCAGCAGCATGCGAGCGAATGGGACCGCAACCTGTGGGGCGAGGATGGGCACGATACCTCCGTCTATCTGCACCGGCTTGCCATTGACCGCGAATTCGGGGGGACGGGTCTTGGCAGCGCCATTCTGCACTGGGCCTTGACCGGAATAAGGTTCCAGGGTAAAGACCGAATCCGTCTCGACTGCATTGCCGACAACCCCGGCTTGAACCGGTTGTACAGCGGGGCCGGCTTTACGCTGAAGGGCCAGCATGAGAGCGGGTTTAATATTTATGAGAAAATAGTGAGGTAGCATTCGCTCCTCAAGCGGATAACTACGCAAAAAAGCCTTCCGGCATGCCGGAAGGCTTTTCTCCTATCGTATATAAAATGCAGGTTTTACGAGATGGTTAATGGGACGATACCGAGGCTACGCCAATCTTGTCGATAATACGCTGGCTCTCCGGATTCAATCCCCGGACGGACACCTTTTTGTCCAGCGCCTCATACTTGGCCAACACCTTGGACACGGCGTTCACGCCCGACTGATCCCAAACGTGGGAATGGGAAAAGTCAATCGCAATCTGCTCCGGATCCTCCTGGTAATGGAAGAGATGCACAAAATGGTTCATCGTTCCGAAAAACATCTGCCCTTTGATTTCGTATACCTTTACCCCATGCTCATCGATATGGGTCTGCGCTTGAATCCGTGCCATTTTCCACCCAAAATTCAGAGCGCTCAGAATGACTCCGGTCACAACGCCGATAGCCAGATTGGACGTGGCCACCACGATCACGACGGTCACGACCATGACGATCGTGTCGCCCAGCGGCACCTTGTTCATCGTTCGTAAAGAATGCCAGTCGAACGTGCCCACCGACACCATGATCATAACGCCCACCAGCGCCGCCATCGGCACCTGTCTGACGACATCGCCGAGCACGAGGATCAGGAACAGCAGAAAGGCACCGGCGATAAAGGTCGACAGCCGGGAGCGGCCCCCCGACTTCACATTGATGACCGTCTGGCCGATCATGGCGCAGCCGGCCATCCCGCCGAAAAAGCCGGTGAGGATGTTGGCGATGCCCTGCCCCTTGATCTCGCGGTTTTTGTTGCTGCCGGTATCGGTCAGCTCATCCACCAGGTTGGCGGTCAAGAGCGTCTCGGTCATGCCAACGACCGCGAGCGCCAGCGCGTAAGGCAAAATCGTCAGGAACATATGAAACGACAAGGGAACCGTCGGAACATGAAATGCGGGAAGCGACTGCGTAATGGTACCCATATCGCCAACGGTACGGACATCGGCATGGGTCAGCACCGAAATGATCGTCATGACGATAATGGCGACAAGCGCTGAAGGCACTGCTTTGGTGAGCAGCGGGAACAGATAAATGATCAGCAGCGTCGCGGCCACCATCAAGTACATGATCCAGGTAGCCCCTTCAAAATTCGGCAGCTGCGCCATAAAAATAACGATCGCCAGCGCGTTAACAAAGCCCACGATGACCGATTGCGGGATAAATGTAATGAAGCGCCCGAATTTCAGCGCCCCCATGATCCACTGCAGAATGCCGGTCAGCACTGTGGTCGCAAACAAATACTCAATCCCGTACTTGGCAACGATCGGTCCCATCAAGGATGCCATGGCACCGGTGGCCGCCGAAATCATCCCCGGGCGTCCGCCGAAAAACGAAATGCTGACGGCAATCACAAAGGATGCGTAGAGACCGACCATCGGATCCACGCCGGCCATAATAGAGAACGCGATCGCTTCGGGAATAAGCGCAAAGGCAACGGTTAGACCGGACAAAATATCTTTTCTGACATTGCTAAAGAAGCCTTGTTTGATCCAGTTCAAAAACAAGAAATAATCCCTCCTGTGGATATAAAGTTGTATCTGTAGGGCTGATCGTGCTGCTATCCGTTCATGAAATGTTGCGAGAGGTTCAAGCGGGCTCCCCACTCTCAGGTTCGCCGGGTCCGATGGTTCACTGTTTTTCATTATAGCGTTATAATCGTCCGAACCCAAAACTGCATGTATGCGCTATTTCCCTCTGTATACTAATCCATTCTCCCATTTACTCGTCGGTATTTCCTTTTTCAATCCATATGTATATACTGCGGAATCTGCCTTTCTTATGAAATGACGAAAGCCCCGCCGGAGGGCGGGAGCTTCGCTGCCCAAGGACCGCTTGGGTCCATGGATTAATAAATAAAGGATTTGGTAATGATGACGAGCAGAATAAACAGAACCAGGATGGCTCCCGTTGAGGTAAATGGGTTTCCTACACCACTCATGGTTTCTCCCCCTCTCTCCTGTTTATACTCTATCGTATGCCGCGTAAGGTGAATCGGTTTGGACAAATATCATTCAAGTCCATTTGCCCTATGAAAATGCGCGATGTTCCCGAGGTTAAAGGACCTTGCCACCACAACCCTCTCGAGCTTATCAATGCTGATCCGAGGAAGGAAAGATATAGGAAATACCTATAAGTATAATACAGTTTATATATTTCCATAATGAACGGACTGCCGGTACAATGAAGTCAATTCCAACAATCCACGGGTAAAGGAGAATGGTGATGGACAGATCTGTGATCAAGCTTTTTGACGCCAATGCAAAGGATTATGACCGGCAGCGGAGGGGACTGATTCCCTGCTTCGACGACTTTTACGGGATGGCCTTGTCCCTGGTGGAGTGCGGCAATTCTTCTCCATGTATTTTGGATCTGGGGGCCGGAACAGGCCTGTTCTCCAGCATGGTACTGCTCAAATACCCCGAGGCCCGGCTTACGCTGATGGATTTAAGCGACAGCATGCTGCAGGAGGCCCGCCGGCGGTTCCACGGGGCACCCAATGTAGATTATATTACCGGGGATTACAGCAGTTATCCGTTTACGCAAACTTACGATGCCGTCGTCTCTTCCCTCTCCATTCACCATCTGACCCACCCGGAAAAAAGGCAGCTGTTCGCCACGATCCATCGGCTGCTGAATGAAGGCGGCATCTTTGTCAATGCCGATCAGGTGAAAGGCCATACCGACCAGGCGGACGTATATTACCGGAGACGCTGGCTGGAAGAAATCAGGGCAAGCGGTCTGCCGGAAGAAGCCATTCAGGCGTCGATTGAACGCAGAAGCCTGGATATCAACGCTACCGCCGCCGACCAGATGCAGTGGATGGAGGAGGCCGGCTTTGAAGACGTGGACTGTATGTACAAGTATTTGGACTTCGCGGTGTTTTACGGAAAAAAATCAGGGCCGACTTCCTAGTCCCCCTGATTTTTTTGCTTAGCGCCGGATCAGTCGGTCAGCCTCTGCCGGAAGCCGCCCATCAGGACATCCAGCCCGAATTCGAATTCCTCCTGCCATCCGGTACCGGTCGTATGGGAAGCCAGCCGGATCATATTCGGAAACTTCTCCCTTGGCAAACTGCGGAAGAACCGGGCGTACTCCTCGCTGAGCTGAGCCTGGGCTTCCTCGCCGGAACCGGCCATCCCCTTCAGCCGCACCTCCTCGGCCACAAAGCCGAGCACATGGTTCTTCACCATGGATGCCATCCACGGGATGTGAACATCCGCAAATCCGGCCGATGCAAAAATTTGGTACAGTCTTTCAATTTGCAGCAGACGGTGGTACCCCATGGCGATGCCGCCATTGAACAGGTCCACCGCATCACGGTAGCGGTGCAGTACGCGCCGGAATGCATGGCCCCACTGGATCAGCTGTTCCTGCCAAGGCAGGTCCGGGTCGGGCCTGTCCATTTCTTCGCTTATTTTATCCCCGATAAGCTGGAGCAGCTGTTCTTTATCCTTCACATGATAATACAGGGAAGCGGTCTTTACCTGGAGCTCATCGGCAATCTTGCGCATGCTCAGCTCCTTCAAGCCAAATTCGTTCAACACGCGGAGCGCCGTCCAGACAATCCGGTCACGGTCTAGTGGAATGTGCAGCTCCTCCTGTTCCCCCGTGCCTGAGAAGGGATGCTGGGGCACCGTTCGTTTTCTGGCCATCGAAGAGCCCTCCTTTTCACTTGACAATTATAGCATATGCCATTATTCTAATCCCATTAGATTATTCTAAAACCATTAGATTAATGGGCAAATTTTACGATGTGAAGGGAGTTTTATATGAATCCAATTTATTCGGTAGTCCGGTCCATGAACCGGCACCTGAGCGAAATTTGGGAGGCGATTCTTCAAGAGCATGCGGCGGAACTCAGCAGCATGTTTGCGGAATTCGGCGACCGCGCCTACGGCGTCTATATTCAACAGCTGATGGGTCCGATCTGCGAGGAGGTGCGGAAGTCGGGATACGAGGTCTCCGCCGGATTCCGCTTGTCGGAGTCAGTCGAGAACTGGGGCCCGCCCGAGGAGCGTGAGCGATGCGTATGGTATGTGGTCAGAGACGAAACCGGCAATCCGTGCGGTACGGCAGTGCTGCAAATTTTCCATTCTCACGCCCAGTTTCATCTCCCGCAGCCGCCGCGCTTTTTAGCCTTGGAAGAAACGGAGCAAGAAGCCATTCTCCAAGCACTCTGCACCACAGGCGTGCGCCTAAGCGGACTCCCCCTGCGTTACCGTCATTCCGCCGGCGACGAGCCGCTGGAATGGGAATACGGGACGGACGCGGGGCTGCTCGAATACGTGCAATCATATCGCGGCCATACGGCGGTGGACTTTAATTATGCGCTGTCCTCGTGGGGGCGCCATGGCTGGGAGCTTGTACAGATCGTACCGCATCAGGACCGCCTGATCGGTTTTTTCAAGCGTCCGGTTCAGCAAGCCGGCGAAGGGCAATAACAGCAAAAAAACACCCCCGAAGTGCTTGTTTTGAACAAGCACCTGGAGGTGTCAGGCGGTGAGCGGTACCCGTTACACCGCGGGCTGCCGCTGCTGCTTTGCCGCATCGATCGTCGCATGGATGATCACGCGCAGCGCCTGCAGCATCATTTCCTGCGGCAGCGAAGGCAGGCCCGGCTTCTGCAGCGCCATTTCCGTGGAGGCCGGAAAATGAACAAAACCCGCCAGCGTGGACAGCTTCTGCTCACGGATATAATCCAGCACGGCGTACATCGTGTTGTTGCAAATAAACGTGCCGGCCGACTCGGACACGGCAGCCGGAATCCCTTCCGCCTTCAGCCGGTTCACGGCCTCGCGGATCGGCAGCCGCGAGAACAATCCGTCCGGTCCTGCCGGATTAATGGGCAGATCCTGCGGTCTCTCCCCTTTGTTGTCGGCGTATGCCGCTTCCGGCGCCACGTCCTTGACGTTCACGGCGATCCGCTCCGGCGTTACCGCTGTCCGGCCTGCGGCCAGACCGCAGCAGATTACGGCGTCCGGCTGAAAGTCACGCACCGCCTCAAGCAGCCTTTCGGCGCATTCGTCATAGTGTACGGGAAGCAGAACCGTCCGGATCTCGGCCTCCGCAAACGTCTCCTCTCGGATATCCCGCACGAGCTGCTCCGTCGGATTGACCGCATTTCCGCCAAAGGGCTCAAATCCTGATACCAGTATTTTCATGAAGCTTCTCCTCCCGGCAAGTCTTTCCTTCCATCATATCAAACGGGACGGATCGTTCCTACCTGAAATCGTTGCTGCCGAGAAGGGATGCTGCTTCCCCGCGGATTCAGCTGCTTTAAGTGGAAACCGGAATTCGGCAAAAAAATACCCTGCCCGGCAGCTGACGGCTGCACGGCAGGGTTCCCGTCTACAAATTATATCCGCCGCTGTTCGGCTTGGTCGGGTTGGAGATAATCCCCAGCGTCGCCAAAATTCCGAGCACCAGGTCCGCGGCCGCCACGAGCTCTTGCCGCTTCATATCCGACAGTTCAAACGCGCCTGTGAGATGGCCGATCAGCTGCACCAGCAGAAGCACCTGTGAGACCATACTGATCCAGAGCGCATAGTTGCGAAACCGTTTCTTCTTGAGCATCATATGACCTCCTTTAAGGTCATATATATTCATCCGCCCAGGCAAACTTGTCCGAAACTTTTACGGGATGGAGGGGCGATGCCAGCGATTTTAGAGAAGCCCTGAGTCCAGCGCCTCCAGAAACGTCTCTTCGGACATCACCCGAATGCCCTCCCGTTCCAGCAGGGCGGTCGTCACTCCGCTGCCGGCAACCTTCTCATTGGCGAAGGAACCGTTATAAATCATGGCGCTTCCGCAGGAGGGGCTGTACTCTTTGAGCACCACCATGGACGCACCGACTTCACGGGCTTTTTCCAGCGTCCGGTGAGCCCCCTGAATATACATACCGCTGACGTCCCGGCCCGATTTCTCAACAACCCTGGCCCGGCCCTCCAGCACGTCCCTCCCATCACCGCCTACGATCTCCGCAGGCTCTCTCGGGGTGACGAATCCCCCCAGCAGTTCGGGGCAGACCGTCACTGCCCTGTTCTGCTCCACCAATTGCTGAATCACGTCATTCAGGCTGTCCGTTCCGTTATAGCGGACCTTCAGTCCGGCCAGACAAGAACTGACCATAATCACACCCATTCACCTCCTGAACTGTTAATCCGTTTCACGTAAACTATTTATTCGGTCCACGTAAACTATTTATTACTTTAATGAAAGTATACTGTATAAGCGAACTGCTGGGGAGGCCCGTCTTCACGGTGTAGGATTTGGCAGAAAAACGAGGAAAGCCCGGGACCAGGCTCCCGGACTTTCCTCGATATCTCTTTTTCCCCTTGCCCCAAGCGGTGCAGATGTTACATGCTTAACGCCTTTTTCGCATTTTCCATATCATTGGCCAGGAGCCGCTCCAGATCGTAAGCAGGGTACAGCGAACGCTCCTCCATAAAATCAAAAACCTTGGCATGGAGTTTAATCGCATTGTTCAGATGCTTAACGAAAACATCCCTTAAGGCCGGTGTTGCCGTTTCCGTAATCGCAAGCGCGTAATTGCGAACCCAGCCTTTGGCCTTGCCCAGCAAATGGCCGGTATAAAAGCCCGTCATGTCTGCCGCTTCGGCTTTGCCGCCTCTCGCTGCCGGGATCGGTGCTTGCGGGTAAAACTGCAGCAGGTCCTTTATGTTTTGCTCCAGGCTCATAATAGCCTCTTTATACAGAGCGTGCAGCTGCGGATCGGTGACCTTGCCGATGTCCATTTTCAGGCAAATCAGGTCGTTGGACTGTGCTGCTACCAGCTCATGCATTTCCAACGTTTCGTGCCATGCTAAGTGTTTTACTTGGGCTTTCTTTCCAGAAGACAATGCAATCCCTCCAATCGATGATGGGATAGCATATGCCCAGGGCGCCCAGAGGGGAAGATGTCTTGCCAAAAAAATTAGGCGCGCTCCCTTTTCCCCTTCTGCCTTCCCTTCTTCCCTCGGACCGAAGCCAGCGTCGCTTGTTCCGGCAGGCGCAGCAGCCTGGACTTGGACACCCCAATCCGCTGCGACACATAGATGCCGGTATGCCCGGAAAAATAATAACTGACTACGCAGGCGATGAACATGTATACCAAATTCCCCGAACCAAACAGCTCGATCCCCATAATAAAGCAGGCAATCGGGGTATTGGTCGCACCACTGAACACTGCGATAAAACCGAGGGCTGCCATAAACGGCACCGCTAGATGGAGCAAGTCCGCCAGCGTGCTGCCCAGCGTTGCGCCGATGACGAAGAGCGGAGTCACCTCTCCGCCTTGAAATCCGGCCCCAAGCGTAATCGAAGTGAACACGGTTTTCCAGAGAAACGCCAGCTTTGGCGCCGTCCCTTCAAAAGCATCGCCGATCAGTGGAAGGCCAAGCCCGAGGTATTCCCTTGTGCCGAATGCATAGACAATGGCAATCAGGATGCAGCCCCCGGCGAAGCTCTTCACCGCCGGATTCCGGAACCAGCCGGTGAACCGCGCCTTCAGCCAATGCGTCAGCTCGCTGAACAAAATGCTGGCCAGGCCGAACACCATCGACGCGAGCACGACCTTCAGCACCGTGATCAGCGTGATCGCCGGAATCGTGTTTACGGAATAGTGAATATGATGAATTCCCCAGGCCTTTGTGGTCAAATCCCCGATAAAGCTCGCCACAAAACAGGCAAACAGCGCTTCGTAACGGATCATCCCTAGCGTAAGCACCTCAAGCCCGAAGACCGTTCCGGCGAGCGGCGTCCCAAAGACCGAGCCAAAACCGCTGCTGATGCCGCACATTAGAATGATGCGCCGGTCGGCGGGGCTCAGCCGAAGTCTCTTGCCAATCCATTCCGACAAGCTTCCCCCCATCTGCACCGCCGTTCCTTCCCGTCCGGCCGAGCCGCCGAACCAATGGGTCAGAATCGTTCCGAACAGGACGAGCGGAGCCATGCGCAGCGGAATAGCTCCGCCACCGTTATGAATCTGCTCCAGTATCAAGTTGTTGCCCTTGGACGCGTCCTTGCCGTATTTCCAATACAGGTAGCTCACCAAGGCTCCCCCAAATGGAAGCAGCCATAGGAGCCATGGGTGCTGCAGACGCTGCTGCGTAACGGCATCCAGCGCTGCCAGAAACAAGGCTGATCCGGAGCCTGTGAGTACCCCCACCAGACTCCCGATGACCGACCACTTCACGATATAGCCAAGCAGCGCGAGATGCATGAATTTGCCTGCGTATACATATAACCTGCGTTTTCCCCTCGTCATCCGTTTTCCCATTACAGCGGTTTCCCCCCAGCTATGATGTATTTCCTATTGTTCCTCATTCAGGGGCAAATTACCGCTCCCCTGCTTGTCCCGGTGCCGGAGTGTCTGCAAAAAAATAGACTCCTACCAGTGTCTGCACTGGTAGGAGTCATTAGCTCACGGGCGGTTAAAGGCGAACTCCATCGCCTATGTTGTTACAAATTATTGTAATGAGCGATTGGCCTGAAGTCAACAGAAAATCTGAACGTCACACTAGACGAAAAAGCACCCGTATCGCGCTTTCGCTTTACGGGTGCTTCTGCTGCGAACTAGTTTCCCTGCAGAGCCGTCCTCTTAATGGAGAGGTTCAGAAATTTGGCTGAGCGCATCGCCGGCTTCGTTGATGTGGATGTTCATCGTCGCCAGGTCGCCAATTGCGCAGATCCCTACCATTTCTCCGTTCTCTACAACCGGAATGCGGCGGATTTGATGGTCTGCCATCAATTGCGCGCACTCGTGGGCATCGGTGTCCGGCGAGCACGAAATGACATCACTTGTCATGCAGTCATGGCAGTGTACGCTGCTAGGGTCTTTACCCGCAGCTACGCAGTTCAGCACGATATCGCGGTCGGTAATCATACCTACCACTTTTTTGCCTTCGCAGACCGGAACCGATCCACAGTTGACATCGCGCATGATTTGCGCCGCAGCCGTGACCGAATCATGGGGTGCGCATACCT
Source organism: Paenibacillus sp. VMFN-D1 (assembly GCF_003386155.1). NCBI lineage: Bacteria > Bacillati > Bacillota > Bacilli > Caryophanales > Paenibacillaceae > Paenibacillus > Paenibacillus sp. VMFN-D1. The sequence continues at coordinate 90,991 of NZ_QRDU01000003.1, forward strand.
TTACGTCTTTGGTCATTACGTCGCGAACCATCGTCATTGCTGTTTACCTCCTCTTGGAATGATCCCCCGTATTTTACCCAGGGGTACCGGGATTATTCAGGCTTGGGACGCTGTACTAGGAACTATAGAAATCTGGGGCAGGCTGTCAGCCTTAACGATTCATATCCGTGATCCCAGGGCTGTGCTCATCGGCCAGCTCAGGCATCATCGGTACCGGGAAGCCCTCCGGCGGCTGGATCACTCTCAGCTCCCCGCCGTTACGGCTAGGCGTTTGTCCGCTGAAAATTTCGCCGATTCGGGTACTGTCCAACCGGAAGTTAAATTGTGCGTTATGGAAGCCCATATCGACATACTTGCGGCATTCCGGATACTTGTTGATGTCATAGTTAGGTACCGGAAACAGCTTGGCCCAATTGACACCGAGCGTTTCCAGCGCCTTGGCGAAGGCGTTCTGATGCGCATTGTCGCGTACGATCAGGAAGGCCAGCGTCTCGCGGAACGTCTGGTTGGTGCTCATTTCGTAAATCCGCGATTTTTGCAGCACCCCTGTCGATTCCAGCACCAGGTTGTCCAACAGGTTGCTGATCAGGTTGCCGTGGTCATACACATAGTTGCCGTTCCACGGGTTGCCGGCGGCATCGACCGGAAGCGAGCTTTGGGCTCCCATAATAAAATGGTGCGGGTTGGCGTGCTTGATCGCCTCATCCAGCGGCGCACCGTCCGACCCCGAATTTCCGGCACCTTCCGCGCCCGAGCCGGTAAGAAGCTGGTTGATGGTGTGCTGCACCAGCTCGACGTGGCTGATTTCCTCCAAAAACACGCCGCGGATCAGATCGCGGAACTGGGTGTCTTTCCCGCGGAAGTTGTTGCTTTGGAAAAAGAACTGCATCATCGTGCGCATTTCGCCGAAGCGTCCGCCCAGCGTTTCCTGCATCACCTTGGCGGCGCTGGGATCGGGCTTGTCCGGTACGATCAGGTTAATCAGGTCTTCTTTATAAAAATACATGGGGTGGTACCTCCTAATTCTCAGCAAATCGTATCCTACCCATTGTGGCTTCGGGGACAGGAAATTATGCACGGGTTACGTTCTATATGAAAAAAGCGCAGGATCCATAACGGATCACTGCGCTTCGCTTGTGTTGGTCTCATGCCTCCGGATCGATCAGGCAGGCTAAGGACCGTTCAGCAATTAATATCCCCAAGTTTTCGCGATGATGACAAGCAGAATAAAGAGGACGAGAATGATGCCGACGCTCGTCGACCAGCCGCCACCATAACCAACTCCACCAACTTCGCTCATGTGATATTCCCCTTTCTTCATAGGATCAGTTTTATTCTATGAAAGAAACCTTTCCGCGTTGTGGACAGAGTCAGCGGTTTAAAAGACTATTTTTCTCAGTCTCGAGAGAGCCCACGGCGGGCTGACGGGATTAGCACAACACGTGCTACCCTAGTAACCAACCTGTACGGACCTAGATAGTAAGAAACTACTTTATTTATAAATAAAAAAGCCCCTGCCAGCACTTTGCCAGCAGGGGCTTCCTCATTCCTGACTTTTTATTACCAACAGAATGCCTTAACGATAATTACCAAAAGAATAAAGAGGACCAGGATAGCACCTACATTGCTGTGCAAACCGTAACCGTATCCTACGCCACCAACAACACCGTCGCTCATACATGTCCCTCCTTTGTCAGAAGTTAATATTACAATATGTGTATTCCACTATTTTGTATGGGTAAACGCACTTAAAGGTAGAAAAATGGTAGAAGATTGCCCAAATCAACAAAAAAGACGCGGTCTCCGAAATCCGGAAACCCGCGTCCTGTAAGGCTTATGAAGGATGCTGGTGAAGGGAATTGAACCCCCGACCTACGCATTACGAGTGCGACACCGTAAGAATCGATAAGGTTTCTTAAGGTTTGCAAAGCTTAATTTTACAGCAAATTATGCTGTTGTCGGGTTTCTAAGGTTTGATTGGTATTTGCACGCCGTTAGAAGTTTGGTTAGAAGTTCTGTTAGAAGTAAATCCAGCAAAGAAAAAGGTACCTCCGGCCTCTGGAGGTACCTTTTGTTTATGTAGTAGCAGCAATGATATCGCCGAAATTAATCCATTCCCATTCGTCATCATAACACAACTTGATTTCATTTCTGTAGGTGTTGATGACCGTCACAAAACCAGAGACTGTCTTTGTCTCAAATGGGTCGAACAGCTCCAAGGTAACTCGAACATGTTGGTTAAATGATGCAGATAATACTTCACCGATCAGCTGCCATTCTTGCTCATCGATGACCGGCTTATTATTTCGGTTCAATTCATGCTGATGCTTCAGAATCTCCTCTTTATGCTGCGGCAGCATCATTCTGGAGCTATCAAACAATCCGTTATCGGTTAGCTTCTTGCTCATCATTTTCCCCCTCCTCAATACATTGTCCAGTAATCAGCTCCGCGACTTATGTTGGGGCTTTTAATCGAAGACATCCCGTTCTCCCATGCTTGTAAGATAACAACGTACTCCACCGAAGATTTGTTCTCCCAGCGGATGAATCCCTGTTTTTCGAGCTCCATTAGTGCCTGAATGATTTGATCTTTACGCTTGCCTGCCATAGTCTCCAGTTGTTCCAGCGTCGGCAGTTTGTTATGCCTAGACAGATAATTACTCAGGATCCGCAGCAGTTTTCGTTCGGAGTCCTTTAGCAATTCAATCCCTCCCACAAACATTCGTTCTCCAAAATTATAACCAAACATACGTTCGTTAATCAATGTAAATATTCCCCTGCACGTCCCCAAAACTTACCTCCTGATTAAGCACTGGTGGAAAGTTATAATTACGGAAAGAGGTGTTTTTATGTTTATTGAGCCTATGTTACTCGCAACCGCACCAGGGCCGTTCTCACATTCAAACTATATATTTGAGCCCAAAGTGGACGGACACCGACTTATATATTCGCAGCAATCCGGAATTATCCGGCTATATACCCGGCACAATAACGACTGCAGCCGGCAGTATCCCGAGCTGCTGCTTCCGTTTGATGATGACATTATTCTGGATGGCGAGGTAGCATGCGTCGATCCTGCCACTGGCATATCGGACTTTGAGGAAATCATGACGAGGTTTCAAGCAAAAAGGACGGATAAGATTGAACGCTTTCGTCAAACTAAACCGGCAACGTTCGTCATTTTCGATGTACTTCAATATAAGGGCCGCGACCTTCGTCAGCTGCCGCTCATGGAGCGAAAGGCAATCCTAAGCAACCTGGCCTTACCAGGCCCATCTTTTGGAGTGGTACCCTACATCGAAGGCGCTGGGGATGAACTTTTCGAGCAGGTGAGAGCTTGGGGCATGGAGGGCATGGTCGGAAAGCGCAAAAATAGCCAGTACGTCAGCCGAAGATCAGACGCCTGGCAAAAGGTCATTAATTGGTCGTATGCGGAAGTGTTTATTACGGGATACTGTAAAGAGGAATTTGGATGGCTTACTGCAGTCCCGGATGGAGCCGGCAGGCTCCGTTCGACTGGGATTATTGAGCACGGGCCTGGCACAAAAGAAAAAAAAGCTTTTTATGGAGTTACCAAGAGTATTATCTTAGGGGAAGACAAAAACTTTATTTATTTAGAGCCTCGGATACGTGCCGAGGTTAAAATGCGAAACTGGACCAAGTCAGGATTGCTACGGAGCCCAGTTTTTACAAGGTTTATTATCTAAAGGCATATTTAAACGTACATGCATCTCGAACATAGAATTCACCAGCGATTTTAACAGTATAATCCGTTATTTGATCAATTTTACCGCTGCCAACCATTTCTCCCCCAATAAATACAGCGACATCTGTACCATCTAACTTTGCAGTGTATAACTGTATTGGGGAATGTAATGGTTTCAATACATTCTTCATAATTTATCGCCAACCTTATTTATCATTTTTGTGTTATTTATTTCATAAAAGCATAATTTAAATAAAAAATAAATATTGAAACTTGGGTAAGTACAATAAATAATGGAAATTACCAATAATGTATGCAATAATCGAACTGATTAAATAAAGGACAAAAGGAGGGGAGTTTTATGAGCAAAAAGTTGTATATGTACAGACTTCTTTCAGATCATATTAAGGAAGAATATTTAATGTATGTTGGTGGTTTTTACTTTTCAGATAAATGGAATCTGGTTGGTTTAGACCGTCACTACTGGAAAGACGCAAACATACGCGACTTTTTTAAAGATGGGAATATCCGCCCTTTTGAAGTAAGACAAAATAATTTTGATTTATTGCTCTCTACAGCTCCCCTCCTTGATATTAAAATAATTAAAGTTGATTTTACAGATGAGCTATTAGAAGAGGAGCATGAGGAACTTATTCAAATTCTACGATCAGAATCCTACGATGATTTAAATGAATTTGTTGAAAACCAAAGGTTTGAATTTGAAAGAGACATAGAACAAATAACATTTAGATTTAATAATATTAAATCATATCACAACATTACTTTTTCTAGAGATGGTGTTCTTGTTATAGATACTACCGACGAAAACAAACTTCCTAATGTAATATCAACAGAACCAATAGGACTTTTATCTGGTGTTTATCTCCCTAATGATTCCGAGAGACTTCACTGAATGAAGGGAGCTTTATAAATGGAGCGCGGATCTATTATTCGAACCTTAATTAAGGATGCTATTACATTAGTTCTTTTTTATTTTTTAATGAGAATATGGTGGGGAAACGAATCCTGGTTTACCGATAAAGTGAAAGAGCTTGGTTTTTTTCTTTGCGTAGGATTTTTCTTTTTTATTATGTCCATATTTAAATCCTTAATTACTAGACCAGTTGCAGTAATAGTAACACAAGAAAACAAACATTTCAGGGAAAACAAAACTAATTTTTCTATTAAAGGAAAGAGAAAAACTCAGGAACATGAGAGAGAAGTTGAGTTTAACGTAATTATCAGCCGTAACAGCTCCGTTTGGGGCTGGCTAGCTTTGAAAATTGTAAATAAATTCAACTTAATACTTTTAATAGAGCCAAGTTCACCCGGAGTTCTTGTAGAAGCAGATAAAGCACCTTTAAGGAATGACATTTCAGAAACAACAACAGGCTTCACTCTTAATCTTTCATCTTACCTTTCTAGTATAATTTCTAATGTTAACTCAGGAGTTTTTAGTAAGGGTTGTCTATACATAATTCATGAAGATAGAGTTAATATGGTCACAAATGAAACTCTAGCAATTACTCCAAGACTTATACAATCCAACATGAAAAATATCCCCTGGTTTATTACTTGTTTGATAAAATTTGATAACTCAAAATCAATTCATATGGTCAACTTCAAATGGGATTAAGGAGATTATAACAATGGCAGGCAAGGATATAAAATTATCACTATGGGCTCTTGACCCCAGTATTAATATCGAAAGCGTCTCAGAGTTAATGACATTAAATTACAACAAACCTATCGATTACTTAAGCGATCGGCCCGGTATTTCAAGTTTCGACAGAACATTAATGAACCGCTGGAGAGAATATAAACCCGATCAAGGTTTTGAGGTTCAAGAAATTGAGGTATTTGATACCACTTTCAGATATATACCGGCTAAGGCTTATTTCGAAACAACTGTGGGACTTAACCAAGCAATAGTAAACGGTACGGTTCTTCCAAGGGAGTATAGAATATCAGATAATGAGCTACCCGTTTTTTTCTTTGAATATATTGGTCGTGTCTATGTTATTGTTTCTGGATCTGAATATAAAGTAAGCAGTATTCGCAAACTGCTAATGGGCCACGGCAGACACGCCACTGAAGAACAAAAACAATGGCAAAAGGTTCATCTCAAAGATATTCCAAATTATAATTTCACTAGTGATTTTTTCTACTGGTTGATAAGCAAAGAAAATCAAATTGTTGAAACTTCACTAGTGAAAATGGAGATTAGTGATATTCGTTTCCTTGCTCAAACAGGGACAGAGCGTTCTGATGTGCGTCACGAAAGTCAAGGAGCAAACATTTTAGACGAAGCCGTGTCTAAGACTGGTCTCGGTGTAAATAGTAGAGTTGACAAAATTGGAACAACTATTTCTTTTGAAGGTGGGCATATTAACCTTATTATTTTTGATAACGGTGCATGTTGGGTTGATAATTATAGTTCAGCAATGAACGGTGTGGCGGGTGAACTAGAAGCATTTGAGGAAAATCTTGAAACCGGTACATTAACATTATTCTGTGGTATTCTACCTGAACTGAGAACTGCGTATAACACCGAAAAGGATGATGATAAATGGACTACCGGACATCAAGCTGCTGCTAGAAAACTGTGGGCTCTCGGAGCAATTAACGAGTTATGTTCAGAAAACGAGATTACTTTAGATGAGATTTCACAGTTAGAATGGTTTTTTAATAAAAGATGAGCCGGCCTTTCGGCTCATCTTTTTTTAAATTCCCTATATTTTGTTTATCCAGATTAATCGCAGATCTTATTATGCTCGGAGATTAGTAGTAATAGATTTTTTCTTAGTCTATTTATTATGACGCAGACTTCTTCACGAGTAACTGTTGCTCCTGGTCGAGTCCCGTCAACATACCCATTCTTGGTCATTTCCTCCCAATCTTTTACCGCCCACTCGCTCACCTTGGTAATATCTCTTGGCACTTTGACTTCCTCCTTGGCCGGCAGCTGCGGAGCAGCACCCCACAGTCCCGCATCACTATATTGGTCATTCCAGTCAACCTTAATCCCGTTGGCCATAACGTCAATTTGTTTCTGGAAGATATTCGCTTTGGCCGATAGTAGGCCGCGGCTCCAGGCCAACGTCTGCCAAAAGTACGCTGCAGCTCCCCGGATCGCCATGGCCTCGATGACCGAGAAAGAGCCGTACACCCCGATTTTGTAACCCGGGATCTCTTTGGCAGCTGCTCGGAGATACGCTTCAATGTTATCGTGCTGGCTCGCCGGCGCGTCATAGTCGACAGCGAAATAAATGGCCGTACCAATCGGCTGGCCTATTGATCGAACATGGGCATAAGCCCGTCTACCGTCCTCCGCCCCGTTCGCTGCCCCGCCCTTCGTCCGGTCCGCCGTTCTCTCGAACACGGGGAGGATTTGCAGGCCGGCAGCGATAATCGTGTCCGCCTCTTCCTTGCACATCGACTTCCAGCTGTTTGGTGTGACGTAGCGGCCGATGAAGCTTACCCCGTCAGCCTTAAACTTCTTGGCGGCGGCAGCTGTCACTCGAGTAGAGCAGTCAATTCCCTTTGCTTTGATCTGCATCTTTATCAGCTCCGATCTGGGCCTGCTTCACAACCTGGTGGCCGAACACAGCAAAGGCGCCGGCCAACAAGCCCTGGACAATGGACTCCGCGCTCCAACCAAGCGATAATCCGGACAGAAGAACTGCAACTATAACGACGATATAAACAATGCCCCAATCTGGTACTACTGGCGTCCGCTTCAGCATAATCCCAACAATCCAGCAAGCAGCCACCACGCCGATCAGCTTCGGATCAATCAACTGCCAAATCATATTCCAATCCATTTTTCATCAACCTTCCTGTTTTTTATTGTCCTGTGAGCTTAATTGCAGTCACGATCGCGGCCATGACAATCGTGATCGCCGCCCCGCCTACCGTCCGCCACAACCACTTCTGGCCATCCTCAATCCGGTCCAAGCGGTGGTGTGCCGACTTGACCGATTGCATGGCTTCCCGAGAGAGCTCCTTGGCTGCCTCAGTCGTAGCCGTCAGCGTCGGCACCTGCTCCAAGGTCTTTTCAATGCGCGCTAGTTGGATTTGAATCTCCACCAACGCTTTGGTTGTTTCCTCCACGTCAATCACCCTTTCTTCTGGCACGGCTTTTCCCCCTTCGATATCTCTTTTTAGGCATAAAAAATACGCCTTGCGGCGCTTACTCTGTTCCTCTCTACTGTGAGTTTTTTGGTGTTTCCATAATTGTCTGAGCTTCTTCCTCGGTGATCAGCTGTTTCTGAACTGCAAGATCGATCTGCTCAACGGTAGCCCGGTTGTTTACCCAGTTACGAAGGAAAAGGTTATAAACTGCATTGCTCATTTTACGCGCCTCCCAACATGATTTGCATGATAAGCTCGTCCTGATCAGCTTGGGACTTTTCTATTTTTTCCATTCGATCTAGTTCGATCTGTGCATAGTCAGGAAGAAATTTTTCCTCTGACCATTCCCCATTCTCGTATTTGCGATATGAATAAAGCTCAAAATCCATCTTGTCAATTTCTACATGCTTTCCGTCATCTATCATTTCTCCAACCATTTTAACACCGACGCAAACGTTATTTTCATTCAATTCTGCTAAAATAACCACATTATCACCTCTCTAAAAATATTATTGGTATTCGACTACATACCATGTAATCGTACTTGAAAGCGGATAAGCAGTGCGAAGCGTAGCACTCGTAGGATTTTGTATTATTCCTCCGCGTCCATAAATCGTGGTGGTTGCAGCTGATATTCTATAAGAATAGTAAAACGTAGATTTTGCTGGATTTACTGCCGAAAATGTTATAGTTGCTCTGTCTGTGGTGAAAATTCCGGTACCAGATTGCACACTTTTTGCTCCTACAAATTCTATTACCTCCCAATAAACATCTACACCATACGGAGATGAGCTTGCTGCTCTATCTAAATATAATGTTGTTGGGTTAGTGAGTGCAGCTTTAACGTATGTTTCAGAGTTCATGGTATTTCCCGTAACGAATCCAATATTAACGATTGAGTTATTCACATTCACCGCATTTATTGTTGGTTGTACGAATAGTGATCCCGCCGGTATTAATGCGTATCCTCTTTGAACATTAATCGTTGCTCCGGTTGGTATCTGCTTAATCTTATCCGCTAAAACCGGGAATATATCGCTCCCTGAAGCCGGGACACCTTTGCCAGTAATGGCGGAAGCGATAGCATTTTTCCCATTACTGACAGATTGAAAAAGCAATTGATTGTCAATTTCATTGGAATAAGGCATTTCAATACTTCCAGAATTAATTTTAATTCTTGTATAAGCAGCAGTTCCAGAAGCTGGAATTCCTGTACATGCTAATCTTACAAGTATAGATGGAGTTCCAGAAGGAACATTGAATGTAACACTCTTTCTATGCCAATCCGAATTAGGATCAGCATTTAAAAATGCGATCAAATCATAAGGTGATGAAGCATATCTAATTTCTATTGATACTGTTCCAGAAACCACTCCACCAGAAAAGAAATCAGCAGATAATGTTTTAGGACCATCACCAACAAATATAGGTTCACTATCTAATATAGGATATTGTCCTGTGGGAACTTCTCCAGCAACCGTGAAATAACTACCTATATTAGTATTTCCTATCTGCCACCCTGAACCAAATTCTTGTACTTTCCTCCAATTCGTAAATCCAAATAGAGCTTCCGAATTCGGAACAAAATTTGGATATCTAAATGCGTCTTTACTGTAAAAATTATCATCAGAATATTTTTCACTTATTGTAATTGCATTTTGCTGAGCAATATCCGCCTTTTCTTGTGCGCCTTCCGGCGTTTCCGCTGCATCTGCCGTTGCTTGTGCTGCATCTGCTGTTTCTTGTGCTGTCTGCGCCGTTGTCAGAGCCTGCCCAGCAGTGTCAGATGCTGCTTGAATATCGGCAGCCTGATCCGCTACAACGCCCTGAAGTTCAACCAAATCTGGAATAGGGTCGGATCCGTCGGAATCATGCGAACTTCCGTGTGGCCCTGGCGTTGCTTCCCCTGTGGCCGTGACCGTAACTTTCTTGGTGACGGGATCAGTTGTTATTGTGATTCCGATGCCGCCAACAATAAAGAACTGGTCCGTGGTGGTAGAAGCATTGATATCATTCACCTTGACGAAGGCGTTCTGATTCTTCTGTGCTCCTTCCTCGATCCCGGTGAGCTTTTCGTGCTCCTGCTGTGTGAGGTGAGCGACCGTATCCGCGATATGTTCGTCAACTTCCCCCTGCAGCGTTCCGGCAGCCTTGCTGTCCCACTCTTCTTTCTGTACGGCGGTGACATGGATGTCCGCATTCTCAACGTGCTCGTCCAGCTCGGTTTGTGTGCTCCCCGGAGCCTTGCTGTCCCATTCGGCCTTTTTGGCAGCCGTTACGTGGATATCGGCATTTGCGATGTGATTATCCGCCGTGGTCTTGTTGGTATCCACATCCTGCTGGACCTTGTCAAAGCCCGCCGGAATCAGTGTATATGTGTCACTGATCTTCTTGGACCCGTCCAGTGTCAGGTACCGGTTGCTCATGGGTATCAGCTCCTTTCAATGCAATTTCAATATCTTCCTTGATCTTCCGAAGCATGAAGACCTGCTCTTCCTGCGTCTGCAGCGTAGCCAAGACAGCGCGGATCGCTAACTGCGTTTCTCGAACCGGATCCGACAGGTCAACCGAGAGCTCCAGGATCTTCCGTACTTTCACGGCAGCCCCTCCTTTGCATAATAAAAGGCCCCGCCTGTTGGCGAGACCTGTTCAGATTACTTATTTTCTATTGCAGCGAGTGCTTCGTCGATCAGCTGTACTTCCTTAGTGTATTTCTCGATGTCGGCATTCAGGCGAGCAATTTCTGCCTGAATATTCGCTATTGCCTTGTCATCTTGAGCAGCCGTTGCAAGAGAGAGCAAATTTTCTTGCCGTTTTAAGCTATCCTTTGCTGGTTCCAGAATGTTTTTCTGATAGCTCTCTTTCGAGTTCAATAAGCTCTCTTTCGTACCACCCATATATTTGTTCTGAGTAGTATTAGTAGGGCTGCCAGTGCTGCTTCCGCTGCTTGAATCCGGGGTAGTAACCCCTGGCTCAGTAGATGTAATCGAAATTGTCTTACCAGACACTTGTACATCAGCTCCTAACGCTTCCGACAAGGCGCGAACAGGAGCATTTGCTTTGCTATCGATTACCGCGCCTTTATCGCTTAACGTTTTGCCGTCTACAACAACCGTATATTCACCAGTGACCTTTTTACCTACCAGGCTTTTAACCTGGGCTGCAAAAGCACTGCTGGAAGTAGCGATAATTGCACCGATAACGACCCCACTAAGCAAATAAGTCCATTTCTTCATAACTTCTCACCTCCGTTGTCAAAATTATCCTCATGATAACATTACGGGGTTGAAGTTGTGAAGTTACCGCCATTCGCCGGCCAGTTTTGGTTTTGTGGGTTGCCATGATTGTGCGTGCCGATATTGACATTATGCGTATGGCTATAAAACGCCTGTGACAATGTATTGATCTGAGATTGTAAACTAAATAGTTGTGAAGAAAGTCCACTAATATTATCTACGGTTATTCCGCTTATTCCAGAATTGATTGTTACTAAACCATTGAATCTTGTCGCTCCATTCATGTAGATAGGGTTAGCATTGCTATTTGAGCCTATGAGAATGGAATCCGAAATAATATTCAGTTGGTTTTGCGATTGATAGGAGTTAATTTCTCCCGCGAAGCCCCCTCCTGTCCCATAGAAAGATATAGCGGATACGCCGTTATCATTGGCCGTAGTGATCCGGATCCGGTTGTTATTACTCGAGTCAAATGTCCGGAAACCACTCGTCGAATCGATCTCAATCCGTCGGCCGGACTGCGCTGTTTTCAGCACTGAGCCGATAATCGTTGATCCATTTATCGTTGTCCCAGTAATATCCCCGCCGACCACCTTGCCCGCCTGCAGCGTACCGGTAAACGTCCCGTCCACCCCCTGCAGCGTACCCGTGAAGGTGCCACCTACCGCGGAGAGGTCTCCAGTGAAAATCCCATCCACTCCATTTAGGGTCCCGGTAAAGGTCCCGCCGACAGCCTCCAGATCGCCGGCAAACTTGAACTTGCGATTCGGCAAGTCGAACCATAGAGCCTTATTCCCCCCGGCATAGAAGCTGAGCTCATCAGAATTAAAAACCGCCTTGCTCAAGTGATCCTCGCGCTCGATGGTGAGGCCGGCCGATCGGGTGATGGTTGCCCCGTAATACGCCTTGCCTTCCTTGACGGCATTCTTATTCAGATTATTCACCTGTGAAGTCAGGCTGCCATCGATCGCAAATTCGCTTTGCTGCTCGGAAATGCTCGGCGCCTCGATCGTCAGCTTCAAGCCACCTTTGAAACTCAGTACCTGATGGAGGATCAAGGTCTGATACTGGACAATCCCGCTCCAAGGGATATTTGCGCTATCCCAGGGGATCGTCGCGTCCAGCCAGGAATTCCCCTCGTATTTTGCAAAGCTGATCACATCACCGTGCTCCAGCTGTGGAAATCCCCGGGCCTCCATGGTCATAGGCAAATAGGAAAACCCGTTCAAGGTAGCCTGCAGGTTATTCACCATCGTCTGGGTCATAAACGGATTTTCATACTTCAGGGTATGGTTATCATCACCGGTACCGGCGGTATAGGTTAGACCGTCTTCTGTGTCATAGGTGACCTCGATCCGCGTGAAGGACTTCACTGGATTGGTTTGCTTGACGCGAATGTAATCGGAAGAGGTCATTTCAAAGACAGCCGGCGCCCCGGCCACGTAACGCTTGAATTTGATTTTTCCGTCCTTGCCTACAAATACGCTCGCACTGTTGGCACCGGCGATATAACCCATCATCTGTCTGCAGGTGAACCCGACCGGGCCCGCCTGAATCTTATAGGACGAATTGATCTGCACGCTGCTGTCATACGAGAAGCCCAGCCGCGCGCAGATCTCGTCCCAAACCGCTTTCATCGTCGCCGGGTAGGTGAGCTGGGATATATACGCCACGTCGGCCGTAACCAGCTTGTCATAGCAGGTATAGACCCATACATCATTGACCTTTTCGCGGGAGTCCACAAAGAACTCCCCGAGCGGCATCCACTCCGTCCCGCCTCCGGTCCAAGGAATCGTCATCTCCTGCCAAGGATAAGCCGCATTGTCCCATGTGAGCCCGCTCGTTGAAAGAGAGATGTATGGCATAATGCGGGCGTTAGAGGGAAGCTCATTCTTCAGCCTGAGCTTGATGGTCAGCTTCGAAGGGATCGCATTCCCGATTTCAAACCCTTGCGAGAGGGACAGGCTGTTCTCAATCGAATGCTCCACGATTACAGCGTTGCTGTACTCCTCGCCATTGATGATGGCCTTGATCAGGAACTCCCTGTCGTGACGTTTCAGGTAATCCGCAAATAGTGGTGATATTGGATACATAACATCACTTCTCCGTCAGAGTGACCTTCAGGCCATTCCATAGGATCTCATTGCCATTCTGTACTGCGAACGGCGCCGGCCGGTTTCCGACGTAGAACGACTTGGTCTCGTGTTGGCCTGTCATGGGATCCGGATAGGTGAAGTCAAAGAAAACGCCATCCATAGCCTGCAGAATGGCGGAGATCTGGGACCATCTCAGTACTCCCCATGTCATATCGACCTGTCGCTTGACGGTGATTCGGTCCCGGTTAAGCGTTCCGTCCGACGTTCGGACGGAGGATTCACCGTCGTCCAAGTCCAGCGTAGTCACCGAGAACTGAGACGGATAGACGGCGATATCCTGCCCGTTAATCTTCAGCATCCAGCTCCACCTCCTATACTTCTAATAATGTGCGCCCGGCCTGCCGCTGAGCGCTGTTGATTGCTTTAATGACCATCCGGCCGAATTCGGTTTCCCCGATCTGCAGCACGGCTTTGTTGTCCTGATTCCGAAGGGCGTCCAGGATCAATAAGAGCATGTCGACCACGGCCTGGTTACTGCCTCCCAGCAGTCCCTCCAACTTGGACAACGGCGATATGACTTCCGGATCCGCCGCAGCTCCCCGGTTATCGCCGACCACGGCCAGCGTCGGGCCATAGGCCAGACCTCCCTTGGCCAGCTTCGGAATGGTCGGAATGCTGAAGCCCACTGAACCGATCCCATCCGGAACACCTGGAATACTCTTGACCCAGTCCGGCACATCCACTTTGACTCGGTTCAGCGATCTGATCATGAAATTCAAGGCGTCAATGATCAGGTTCACCGCGCCTTTGAAAATGCCGACCAACGCGTCGCCGATGCCTTCGAAGAAGGTCTTAACGCCGTTCCAGGCTTTCTTCCAGTCCCCGGTGAAGGTTCCAGCGATAAAGTCCACGATCCCACCCAAGGCCTTGATGATACCCTTGGCCACATCAGCAATTACGCCCAGGGCTGTGCCAATCACCTCACCGATCAGGGTGAAGATATCCGAGAACGTTGGCCCGAGCTTTTCAACCAGCCAGGTAGTGATCGGCATAATAAATTTGTTGTTGATGTCCTGGGCTGCTGTGATCAGCTTCCCGATGAACGTCCCGACCTCCTCGACCAAGCCCTTCAGATGCTTATCCCAAAGCCAGGTCAGTGTGTCCAGCATGTTATTCACGAACGGCTGCAGGAAACCGGTCCACAGGGCGTCCCATAGTTTCTTGATGCCGTCCAGGTTGGCTTTGATGCCATCCAGGATCTTATGGCCCCAATCATCCCACCACTTGAAGATGATATCGAGCGTGTCCAGGATGACTTTGGAGATCAGCTTCATCGCCGGATCAACGACCCCGGACCACATATCATCAAAGATGTGTTTGACCAGGTCGAACATTTTGTTAAAGATTTCGTCAACCCCGAGCAGAAAATCTGTCAGCCGCGGTAAGCCGTCCGTGACAAACTTCTTCAGGATCGGGAACGCAGCGTCCCAGATGCTGGCCACCACCTGCAGCACAATATCCAGGAGGCCGGCTAGAACATGCCCAGCCGTCACAATGCCGGCCTGCCATAATGGCACCAGCCCGGTTTGGACCCAATTGGCCAAAGGAGCGCCCAAGGACATGATGTCCGAGAACATTGTCTTGAATTGCTCCTTCCAGCGGCCAAGAACTGGCGTCAGTTCGTTGATTGCCGTCTGGATCGACGGGCCGAAGGTCGTCTTTAGCGACTCCCATACGGCGTTGGCCATGTCCTTAATGCCGGCTAGTGACTGCTTGAAGGCGTTCAGCTTGGTGTCATCGAAGCCGAGATCAATGTTTCCGGTGGGCATGGATCCGAGATCCATACCGCCGATACCGCCAGCTCCTCCCAACTTATCAGCAGCATCGTCCAGCGCGGCCGCCGTGGACTGGCTCAGCGTATTCAGCTGGTCAAACCCAGCCAGGCTGCCCTTCACATCCTTGCCGGCCTTCTTGGCCGCTTTGCCCATGCCTTCCGTCGCCTTCTTCGCCCCATCCGTCGCTTGGCCCATGCCCCCGATGGAGTCGGTTGCAGCTGATGCCGCAGCGGTCGACGTCTGGGCTGCCGACGCAGTGGCTGCAGCATTTCCGAAGATCATTTCCGTGAACGCTTTGAAGTACTCCGCCGCGACCTGCAGCTTGCCGATCAGAAAGTTCAGCCATTTGACGACAGGCGCCAGAATATTAATAAAACCCGCCCCCATGGTGCCCTGGAAGATTCTCCATTGCTCCGTGAGTAGACGGGTTTGGTTGGCCCAGCTGCCGCTGGTTCTTGCAAAGTCCCCCTGCGCGTCTTTGGAGACGGATAACAGGTAGTTATAACGCAAAAGGGTTTGCTCTGCCTGGTTCATGGATTCCCAGCTTTTCGTGATGCCCTGGGAAAGGGCGTATGCCTCCAGATTCGCAACTGAAAGGTTGATCCCGAGCTGCTGCAGCGGATCGACTTCGCCGGCGAGACCCGAACGAATCTTCTCGAACGCCTCGTCGTTGCTCAGGTTGTAGAAAGATGCCATGTCCGCGGATAGCTCGGTCAGCTTCTTGGACATCTGCTCCATCTGGACGCCGGCAAGGCCGGAGCTTTTCATCATCGCGCCCAATGTCGACGAATACCTCTTGGCTGAGAGCTCGGATAGGCCAA
Source organism: Paenibacillus sp. VMFN-D1 (assembly GCF_003386155.1). Classification (NCBI taxonomy): domain Bacteria; kingdom Bacillati; phylum Bacillota; class Bacilli; order Caryophanales; family Paenibacillaceae; genus Paenibacillus; species Paenibacillus sp. VMFN-D1. The sequence goes on from NZ_QRDU01000003.1 coordinate 106,819, forward strand.
AGCTCTGCAGCGTCGATTTTGACCAGCTATTGATATCGGCTGCCATGCTGCCAAACGTCACGTCAACGACGTTTTGGACTTCCTGCAGATCGGATGCCAGGTTGATCGCTTCACGTCCGAAGTCAACAATCCCCTTTACAGCAAAGGCTGCAGCAATAATGCCGCCAAGCTGCTTGAATGCCCCGCCGACAGCGCCAGTTGCCTTATTCGCAATGCCATTCAGCTCCGAGTTAAACGCGCCGTAATTGAGCCCTAGATCAAGGTCAATGCGGCCAACGCTATCCGACATCTGCCCCACCTCCAAACATCCGGGCCAGCGCGGCCTCCAGCGTCCTCATTTCCTTATCCAGCTTTGCGGGATCTTCTAGCTTGCGCTCGGCGCGGCGAAGGCGCCATTCGTTGTAAATGCGCCGTTGGTCGCCCGTGAACGACTTACGAATCTTCGCATCCTTCTCGCTACGGATAGCCACGATGCTACCCAGAGGTGTGTCCGGCATAAAGCCGGCCACCAGGGTGCAAAACTCGCTCCACGGCATATCTGCGTGGGAACGGATTCGGATACCGTACTGCTTCGCCAGACTGGCCTCAATCAAAGGCCAATCCTCGCGAAGGTCATACCAGTTATCAGGGGCTTTGTTATTGTTGAAATCGGGCAGCGGCTTCCTCATACGGCAGGTCTTGCATGGCCGCCATGACACCGAGCATCAGCACTTTCACATCGGATACCGGCAACTTCATAACACCGATCTCAGCAAATGCCTCTTTCCCCAAGATTTCCTCTATGGATGACAGCAATGCCTTGATGCTTCCGTCGCCGGCCATCTCCTCGAATTTCATTACAGCCTCTACCGAGTTATTGACCGGGTACTTCTTTTCACCGATCTGAATCGATGGCTTATCCTTGCTGAATTTATCCGTAATATTGATAGTCGCCATAAAGTAATGCCTCCTTAGGATCCGGACGCCGCCGTAAAGGTCGGCTTGCCGTCAGATAGTAATTCAAATTCCAGACCGTCAATGTTGGTCGAATCGCCCCCGGCCGGCTGCGTCAGGTTAATGACGCAATCCATGGTGAGCTTGGCGCCGCTCGGCATGGTCCACTCGAACTTGGTTTCCACCTCTTGGCCTGTACCGATCAGGAGACCGGCGATATAATCGTTGCCCGGGTCGCCATAATTCCGCTTTCCAGAAAAGCTGAAGGTCAGCCCTTTCCCGGTCACGGCCCGGCGCACCCAGCCTCCTTGATCCATCGGGGTCCACTCTTCCGTGTTGCCATCAATGGACGGGCTAAAGGTCTCCAGGTCCTTGACTGTGACCATGTCCTCCGCAGCTGAAGACCGGCCTTTAATGCCGATCTTAAAAACGTTGTTGTGAACCGGAAATACACCGGTCTCAGCAAATGTCTGCAGGTCCAGTTTCAGCATGTATTTTCCCTACCTTTCGTAATAGATCGTTGTATCGATCACGTATTCATAAATCCCCTCGTCGTCCGTGCCAACGCTGACAGGCTCAGCCGTCCGCATATCGAACGAAATCACCCGGTGCCCGGCAATCTCCCCAGCCTGGCCAAACAACGCCGTATAGACCTCATGGGCTTTCTGCTCGGCCACATTGGCGTTCTTGCCCCAATGGATCAGGATCGTGATGGCCTTACTTGCATAGCTCGTATTCTCCAGACCGCCGATCGCAATATTCGGTGCGCCCGCCTGCAGGTTATAAACTCCAATACACTGCTCCTTACTGCCGTCGATTTTCCCGATGTACCACTGCGGGCACTGCACCTGGGTTTTGAGCCAGTCACGGATATTAGCCAGCGTCATCATTGGATCGTCCCCCTGTTCAGCCGGCGGTAGAGCTCCTGGAACGCCTTTTTGGCAAAGGTACTGTTACTGCCGGTGATCCAGTCATCCAGCCAGCGCCCGCGGGCATTGGCATTCTTGTCCTGGCGAAAGGAATATTCCGGATGCCAGTAAAGTCTGCGGGCATAAGGGGTATCGTACACGAGCTTGACCCGACCCTTTTGGACCAGTGAGTCGTCTATATGCCCGCTGCGCTCCAGCTCCCCGGTCTGTTTCGGAACGACGGCCGCATTCATGACTTCCGTCTTCACGGCATCGGCTGTCATTACTAGCGCTCTGATCTGCGTATTTGAGAGCTGCCGGAGTGCGCGGTGATTCATGGTTGCCTTCACCTTCATATCAGCTCAGCTCCAATTCGGTCGAAAATACGGATCCGTCTGGATTTCGTGGGCGGGCCGATCGGAAGATAGTCCGCTTTACACTGCTGATCATCACGTATCCCTGGATGAGTTTGTCCGGTAGGATGTCCCCCTGGATAATCACCTTCCCAGAGAGCTGTACCAGCCGGCGCTCGGCATCCAACACCTGCCGAGCCGTCTCATCATAAAAAGCGAGCCCATCGAAGATCATCTCCTCGACAGGCTCGCCGTCCTCGCTCAAATCGGTTTGGTATACCTTAACTTGCGTCTTCAAGATCCACTTGGGAAACGGCAGCTTGCCCCGCATCAGCATAACCTCCGATCCATCAGCCCCGTGGCCCTCAGAATGCCCGTGACAAGCTCCGATGTCCGGACTCCTCCTGCACCCTCCACTGCCTTAAAAGACAGCGACACGCTGCCGGCAGAATAGCCAGCGAGCGGAAAGTCTAGGTACTCCCCATACTGGAAGACGAAGTCGGCTTGTTGGCAGACAGCCTTCCTTACATTTGTCTGCTGAAAAAGAGTGAGCTTGTCAAAGCCCCACGCCACAATCCGGTTATAGGTCAATGTGTCGATTTGGTCGGATGCCTGGTCCAGCTCTTTCTGCAGTTCCTCTGCAGGGATCAGCCCGGACCCATACCGGGTGTAATCCTCCGCCGTCGCGTAGGCCATATGATCACCGCCTATTCCTTGGCTGCGTCTTTCAGCTTCTTATTCGCTTCCTTCAGCGCCTTGTTTTCCTTGGTCAAGGTGTCCACCTGTTCCTGGAGGCTCTTCAGCGTCTCCGGAGTGCCGGAGCCCGCCGCCACCAGCTGCTCCTTCAGATCCGCATTTTCGGTAACAACGGCCTGGTAATCTTTCCAGGATACGGTTTTGCTTGGGGACGTCTCCACCGTCTTGAGCTCATTCCCCGATACCTGAGCGATATCATACCCGAGCTTCAGGTATGTTTCCTTTTCAGCCTCGTCGATCTTCAGCTGCTTATTGCCCTTCACTGCGTACAGCATTATGCGCCACTTCCTTCCACGTTAATTTGGATTCCGTCAGCCTTCCGCTCGATCAGGAACAGGTCCGTATAGCGGCGGTTCTGGTACAGGTACCCGTCGCCGCCAGTGTGCGAGCCCGGTTCCCACAGGTAAATGGCCGTGTGCTTAATTGGAGCAATAACGGCGGATGGATGGATCAGGATCATGTTGATCTGCTTCGCGCCTACACCAGGCACGGCACCATTCGTGAAGTCATAAACGGTCTTCATCCGGCTGGATGGAACCTTGACCAGCATTACATCGTCCAAACGGGAAACGGTCCGATCGACCACGCCATTGTTAGCCGTAACCGTTACGTTCCGGCTGACCTTGTCCGCTTCTTTCAGCAGCTTGTTAACGGTAGGCGTTGTATACAGGATCCGGCCCTCCAGCGGCACCTCGGCTTCGTCCATGTTGAGCATCAGCTCGTCGAATACCTCCAGCACGTTCGAGGCAGTCAGCGCCGTGGTATCCGGAGTCTTGCCCAGCGCCGTGTAGTCAGAATACAGTTTGCTGTAGCGATACTTATCCAGCTCCGGGATCGCCTGCTCCGTTTCAAAGACATTCGTCGTGTTGGCCGCAGAGAGGATTTGATTGGTCTCGTCCACATCCATCGCATCCACGTAAAACTCAACATCACGATCAAAGGTGAGGACCTTTGGTTCGAAGTCGTTGCTCATGGCTTGGCGATTCCATCCGCCGGCCCGGTTGTGGTCTTTGTATCCGCCAATGTCCAGACGCGGAATCTTGATGGTTCTTGCGTTCATGAACATAGCATTCTGCGTGGTCAATCCCGCCGAAGTCAGCTCCTTGGAGTACTTCTGCTGCAGTACCGTTTGAAAACTATCAACGTAGTTATAAGGCATGTTTACATCGCTCCTAATTTAAAATGTAGTGATTACTTCGATTCAGCGACACCGAAAATCGATGCCAGCTGTTCATTCGTTGCCTGGCCGGCATTTCCGCCTCCGGCTCCGCCGACTTTGAAACCTGGCTGCTGTTGTAGCTCTTCAGCCTTGAACAGGAATGCCTTCGACTCCTGCAGCGTCTTCAGCTGCTCGTCCAGGCCGACGACCTTGTCCCCATCGATCACCAGCTTGCCCTTGTCAAAAAGACCGGCCACAAGCGCCTCGTCATGGACCTTGCCATTCAGTGCCGACTTGATCGCGGAGGTTACCGTGAGATCCTTCAGTTCGGACTCATACTTCTCCTTGGCTGTCTTGTTTTCGTTCTGCAGAGTCTCGATTTGGCGCTTCAGATCTTCGCTAGAACCGGCCGCCTTCTTCAGTTCCTCCAGCTGGCCGTCCCTTTCAGAGATGTCCTTCTCCAGCTTCTTCCGCTGTTCGGCCAGGTCGTTATACTGGCTTTTGGGGACGAAGTGTTTCGGGATCTCCTTATTCACATCAGAGACAATGCCGTCAATCTTCGTTTCCTCAACGCCCAATTTCTTTAAAAGCTCTCTTAACCAATCCATTTATCTCGACCTCCATAGATTTTTATAGCTGCTCTCCAGCTAAGGGAGCCGGCCGTTATGCTCCGGCCAACGAGCAATAGGCCCCGGCAGTCTCAGCCGGAGCCCAAAATCAAACGGGTACCTGTATCTTCTCGCGTCCCCGGTCTCTCCGGAGTTGTGGGTTTTCAGCAATGTGCGTGCGGATCCGCCCCTGCCATTCCTTCACCTTCGCTTCAGCTGCCGCCTCATTCGTCGGATTAATACTGCCGGCTGCACGGCGCTTATAACGCCGCACCTGCCGTTCCATGTACCGCTGCGCCTGTTCCGCATGATAGTTCTTCAATGCTTCTCGGGCATTAACTGGTGCCGGCATTGAGCTGATCCCAGGAATGTATGTGCTCTTGTTGTGTCGGCAATTCGGATGGAACAGACCATTGGCCATGGCGGTGCTAAGCAGCGGATACGGACCATCGCCGGGTTTTCCGCCACTGTAAACGTCATCGATGTACACCTTGCCTTGCCATGGGAGACACAGGTTCGAGCAATTATGATGAGAGGAAACTACAACGGTATGAATGCCCCACTCGGCTCGGCGGGCGCCTTCGCCGGCGAATACGGCGCGCTGGGACGATGTCCGCAGTGCCATCTCAGCGTAAGAGGCGATATTCATCCGCCGGCCATCCTTAAACTGAATGCAGTTGAAGCCTTTATTCAGGAAGTCCATGGTCGCCATGTCTATCGCCTGCCCAAGGGAGGAAGCGCCGCTATTGAGGTATACCTGCGATTTGAAGATGGTCTGCCGGTATACGTCCTCGGCCTGTCGGAGCATGGCAGCCTGGCCATTCTCCAGATCCTTCAGTACCGATTCGATCAGGGCATTCAGCCGTCTTTCATTAATAGCGAAGAAGCTGTCATCTGTTCCGTCGACTCGAGTCACTGGGGCCGTCAGCCTTCCGGACAGCAGCCGGGCTTCCAGCTGCTCCTTCTTGATCAGACGGTTAATGAGACGATCCACGCCGGACGCTCCGGACAGAAAGGAGTCCTTGATCAGTTCCTTGGTCCCATCGTCAATATCTCGACTGTGTTTCTGCAGCTGCTTCCGGATCTCCCGGCGGTATCGGCTTAGCGCCTGCAGCTTTCGCCGCTGCCATTGCTCCCACTCAAATCCTTCCTTCGCTTCTTCGTCCTCATGGCTTGCCAGGTTGCGCTTCATACTGGCGATCAGATCAAGCTCCAGCTCGGCAAAGATCTGGGCGATGTCATAGGGCCTCATGCCGTTTCATCCTCGTTGTCGTCGGCGCCTGGCGGTTGATCCCGGTTAATGCCCGGATCCTCGACCATGCCCTGCTCTTCCTTCAGCCGGCGGACCTCCTCCGCCTTTTCCTCATCGGTCCAGGTATCGCCGTACAGCTCGTCCACGGCCCGCTCGACGGACATAATACCGAAGGTCCGGGCCTTGCCGACCGTCTCCACCACGGAATCAAAGGAAGGGCTGGCATATTCCCCGAAGCTTACGCTGACTTCATATTGGCCGGCATTCCGGTTCTGCATTGTGTCATACACCTTCATGATCACGCTGATCAGCTGAGGAATGACCTCATTCAGCCGCTCAATGATCTTGCCGCGGGTGTACAGCGTCGCCTTCTCCTTCTCGCGCTGCGCCTCGGCATTGTCCGTCTTCTTCAGGTCGATGCCAAGCGTGGCCGGGCTGATAATGCCCTGCAGACACATGTCCATGGCCGACGAATACGAATTGACGAACGCTTCATACAGGATCTGCGGCTGCACCATATCGATCTGGCCTTTGGAATCCTCAGCTAGGCTGGAGCCAAGCTTGATGAACTGATTGTCAAACGGGTTTGGTCGCATCGGTGCTCCGTTTTCGGGATTCTTCGGGATCAGATCGTCGGGAATGTACTTCTGCACACGGCCCGCGCGGATCGCGTCGATCCATTGGCTGATGACCTCGTCCAGGGCGTCGAAGCTATCCGACTTGGATTCATAGATCGACTTGCCACGTCCTGGCCATTTCTTCGAACGGAAGAACATGAGCGGAACGGCCATCATAAAGTCACTGGTAAACGTGATTTCCGGCACCAGCTCGGCCGTCTCCGGCACCGTGGCCAGCGGAACATCTTTGCCTTCAGCATTCAGCAGCCGGCACCTAATATATCCCATGCCATAGGTCTCCTCCAGCCGATAATCCTTATCCCGGTATCGGTAATCCGTGAAGAATACGACCTCCTTCAGCCGGCCGCGATCGCGTCTGTAATCGACCTGGTCGCCGCTGTAGAACTCGATGATCGGGTATGGTGTCACCGCCGGATCAATCGTAATCTTGAACGCCCCATCTCCTACTACCAGCGCCTCCCCGATGCTGTCCCCCAGCAGCTCGTCAAACTTATTGTCCTCCGCGATTTCATTCCAGAGATCTACTTGTTGCTTGTTGCCGAGGTCAATGCCGTCCAGGTCTGAGATCACGATATCAGCAAGCCGTTCGACGATCATCGCCGGCAGACCCGAGTGGATCTTCCGGATAGAGAGATCCGCCGAAGGTACAGCAGCCCAAAACCGTGAACGGCTCACCGCGTCGTTCTTCGATTGCTTATAAAACTGATCCAGCTCAGACGGGTCGCCTCGGTACCACAGCCGATTCCGGAGCACGTTGGTACGGTAGCTGAACGGCTCGGTGATCGTGATGATCTGATTCTCCGGCGCTGGATTGATTCGCAGCATTTTCATCATCATGTTTTTAAACCACCCCATTTCTATACCTCCAGTCTGCGTTTAAACGGCTGCACGGCGTACTCGCTGCTGTCCAGGCAATCCACCGGATAGCTGCCATCGTCCGTCCGGACCCATTCGCCCTTCTGCCGCTCGTCCTCATCCCAGGTCGCGTTCTCGATGGCCTCGATCCACGGCTTCATGTGCTGCATGACCTTGTAGCGGCCCTGATTGATCAGAATGTTCGTCAGCCGGATCCGGTCGACGATGCCCTCCTTCTTGTATGAAGGGGTCACGGTAATGTGGATCCCCTGCCGCTTCAGCTCATTGGCCAGCGCCTGCCGGAACAGCTTATCCGCCGACTCTGCAAAGATATGAGCACACGCAAAAAAAGCAGGGTACGTTTCACCCCACTCCTTGATCTTGGCCACGATCTCCTGCGCATATTGGTTGTGCGTATAACCGTTGTCTTTGCCCTGCTTGTGGTAATAGCCATCCAAGAGAATGACTTCCTTATAGCCCACAGTATAGCCCGTCAGCGTGGCCACCGTAGCGTCTGTGCCGCCGATATCGATCCCGATCGAGAACTCCAGGAATCGTTTGTCTCTGACCTGGTCCCGCGTGACGATGACTTCCTTACTCGAGTATCCAGTATAGATGCGCCCGGTCGCCGCGGTGCGCTTTCCTTTGATGTCGGCCAGATACCATAGGCTCGTCTTGTCATACGTCCGGAGCAGATCCTTCAGCCGATCGTCGGGAATAGACAGATTATCGAACAGCGTGAAGTGCTCATAATTATAGCCCGGGTTCTCCCCGCGCTCCCTCAGCTCATCTTGGTAATCCAAGACGTCACGATAAAACCAGTGTGCCGGCGGCTTCGGGTTGAGATCGAAGAACAGCTGCCGCTTGCTGCTGGCCAGCGTTCGGTCGAAGACTTCCTGAACGAATGACTGATGACACTCGTTCACCTCGGTAATGTATGCCGTACCGTAAGAGTTACCTTTGATCAAGGCAGCGTTATTCGCCTTTCCTCCGCCGGCGATGATAACGACCTTCTCGCCGGTTTTGGTCTGGATATACAGAGCAGCGCGGTCCTTATACTCTCTTTCCCGGCAGCGCCCCGCAAACAGGTGTTGCAGGCCAAAGCCGTTCGAGTCGATCACATTCATCTTCGCTGCAGCCATAGACACACCAGCGACCAGGTGCAGCTTGTCCGGATGAACCTCCAGGCACATGGCATAGGCGATCAGGTTAATGATGTTCTTGCCAGCACGCTTGCCGCCTTCCGCCACATTGAGCCAGGAGTCTGTACACCGCCGGATATATTTAGCCTGCTTGACGTTTAACGGAGCGTACTCAATCATCATCGATCACCCTTGCCGGCACTGGATTGTTGATCAGATCGGCAAGTGCAACGATCTGAGCGTTCATATCCTTCGTGTCCTGATTTGGTACCTTTGCACGAAGAACCTCAATGCGGGCCTTTTGCTCCTCGGTAGCAAGGTCACTTATTAGCAACTTGTTCATGAGCTCAATAGCCTTCAGTTTTTTGTCTTGGATCCGGGTCAGGGCCTCCTCGATCTTTACGATATCATCGATCGGCCGAAATTCATTCACCTCGATCTGTGATTCGACCATCTCGGTCCTTGTGATGGGAACCGTCTTTGTTAGCCCGGTTTTCTCATCATGGACGGTCATTACGTCTTTGATCGCTTTGAGCTCACTAAGAACGCGACGCTGATTTTCCGTCAAGCCATTCATAAGCTTGCTGATCCTCTGAAGCATGCGACGTTCCCGGATGGTCAATAGCTTTATGGAATCAGCAGCCTGCTGGATCGGGTCAGTGGCAACCTGATCCAGCAGTTCCTGCTCATCATCTTCTAGGGCATCCATCCAAATAGATTCGTATTCCCCAGTCGTCACGGCCTTTTTGTTTCCGACTGGCCCGCCTGGACCGCCTCGGTTTCCCTTAGCATTGTTATTTCCATTTGGAGCCCCGCCCCTATTACCCTGGGCATTCTTGTTCCCTTTGGGGGCACCTCGTTTAGTAACGTTCCCTTTTGATTGATTGGTAACGTTACTATTCAGATCGGCAGCCCAATTGTCCTGAGACTTCCACTTACGAACCTGCGTCTCACCAATAGAAAGAGCGGCGGCGATGCCCTTAAGCTTCATCGTACCGCCGCTATCCAGCCACATCTGCTTTGCCTTGTCCCGATCAGGACTTCTTTCCCTCGCCATGCTACACCATCACCACCCCCAACAATTCGTGCTCCCCGTTATTAATTACTTGGCGACAGAACGGGTTCAGTCGTGTAAGTGTATCCAAACCGCTCTTGATACTCCTGCACAAGGGTATTCTTGGATTTAAGAGAAGGAAGCCCGTAGACATCCGCCCCCATACTTTGTCTTTCTACAACCTTACGATTCCAAACTCCAACATTTCCAACGCCTTCAATGACATTGAATAGCTTTTTGTTGCGGTCAACCACCACAAAACATGACGCATTTCTCTTATGCATCAGTGCACCTCCAAATAAGTTGTAAAGCCCTTTAGGCTCCCGATCACATTATAAGGAGCAGTCCTAGGTTTTTAACACGTTTGAAAGTTTATAGGTCATCCCTTTGAAGCTCGATATCTATTTCTATCAGCTTTTTGAGATCATCCACCGTCTTGATCTCTATACGTCCATCTTGAAAGTCCTTAACCCACCGGGCAATCCCAGCCTTGATGATCTTCCGATATTGGGCCTTTGATTCAAGGATGCCTTCCATGACGGCAAGCTCATGCTGCAGTAGAATATCTTTTTCATGTTCTGTTCCCATTTACGTATCCCTCGGCTTCCGTGTAGAATGGAATGCGAGATAGCGGATGTCAGCTAAATGCCGCGCGCGGCGGGCCGCTATCTCAGCCGGGGGATACCCTGGTCGAAGGGGAGGACGTGTCAGCGTCCTCCTTTTAATTTGGGATCAAGCCATTGAAGGTGAATCTGCTCTGCGATCCGGTGCATCATGATCGGCGGAACGCTCATGCCACAGACGTACGAAACGTCAGCATCCATGAAGTCGTAGTCGTTTGGAAAGGTCTGAATTCTAATTGAATCCATATCGCTTATTCGGCAAGGTTCATCGTTCCGAAGCATCCATGACGAGCTGGCCAGCGTATTCGAGACCTTCTGATCCTTGAGGATTATTGTATTATAATCGCTTGCCTTGCCATCCTCTCTTTCAGTAATATCCCCGATGCTCAAATCACTTGGGCGTTTCCGCTTCCACCTGTGGTATGTTTTCTTCGAAGTGTTTAATGGCTTGCCTTCACCGAAACGGATAGTACGGTAAAGGATCGGCGGTTCGTTGAATTGAAGCCGCAGCCTCGGTAAATCTTGATCTTGTCTCGAAGCAATAAAAAATAGGCGTTCCCTCTTTTGAGGTACACCCATCGTTGCTGAATTAAGAAGGAATAACTGGGGGCTATAACCTATCTCTCGTAGCCTGGATAAAACAAGGCTTACAAATCCCTTGGCTTTGCCTATCAGCATTCCTTTGACGTTCTCGGCCACGATAACTCGAGGCTTTAGCTTGTTCGCCACATCCAAGAAATCAAAGAATAAATCATCAAGCCGCTGTACTGCCTGCCCCTCCCGGAAAGCAAACTCACCTCCCCATTTTTCTTCCCGAGCCCCAGCTGTCGAAAATACACTACAAGGCGGTGATCCGTCGAGGACGTCCAGATCAAACAACTCGGGTGGCAGCTCGCTGTCCGGCAAATGCTTAAAATCCTGAATCGGCATCAAGAATGGAAATTGTGGTTTGTGATTTCGTCGATAGATACGCATCATCTGCGGATCAATTTCAACATTCCCCAGCACTGTAAACCCAGCCAATTTATAGCCCATTGTGGAGCCACCACCGCAGGAAAAGCAAGAAAACACGGTCCGTCCATGCTTCTCTACCTTGTCCAAATCCGCAAGCTTCCAATCCCAATATGGCCGCTTCATAGTTTGCCTGCCTTGTCAAAGATGAACCCGCAACGCGGACACTTGCAATCGAAATTGGATTCGTCGAACTCGGATACATCCAACTCACTGTTGCTGAAATCACCCAATTTATCCTCTGGCGGCTCTGAAAAGTCGGCTATCAATTTATTGATCTCCATATCATCAAACCCAGACAACGCCAATTCAGCCCCTGCTGTCTGCAATTCACCCAGCAGTGCGGCCAGTGCTTCCTCATCCCAACGTCCCGAAACCTTATTTAAAGCTAGATTAAGCAGGCGTTCCTGCTGATCGTCCAGGTTGACGACGCTGACGGACAGCTCCGTGCATCCCTGCTCGTGAACCATGATCTTATACCGTTGGTGCCCGCCGACCATGTTGCCGGTGCGTTCATTCCAAACGATTGGTTCAACATACCCGAAAGATTCAATGCTCTGACGTAGTTTCTCGTACTCCGGGTCGCCCGGCTGGAGATCCACGCGTGGGTTATATGCTACCGGGTTGATCAGATCGATCGATATAACTCTGATGTCCATTGTTTGCCTCCTATTTGAGTTGAGTTGGTTTCTCCTATACTTGCATGCAAAATAGAGCCGTACAGCTATTCTACGGCACGCTCCCGTCTGTTTCTCTCCATTTCCCTCGACATGCAAAGGGTAATGGCTAAAACAAGCTTTTATTTGGTCTAGAGAGCAAAACAAAAGCACCCGAAGGTGCTTTTGTTTCAGTTGCCGTTTTATAAACTAATCTGATGTTTCAGTACTCTGATGCTTGTTTGCTAGTTCCATCATTTTGGTATAATACTTTCCAGGAAAAGTAAGGCCCACACCGTGAACTCTTTCGTTTTTTGATGGATCAAAATTCAAAAATTGCTCTCTACTTTCACATTCGTAGGTAGCGCCAAAGGCAGTGAATTCCCCTTTATGTTTATACGGTCTACCTAATAGCTTAATAGCGCGAACATAACCCTTCATGCAAAAGTCATCATTCTTAACTGGGGGTAAATATATCAGCATATGGGATTCAGTGAAACGATATTCCATAGTGTTATCACTAATTTGTATTCACCTCCAAACATCTGCGAATATACCACCATATTAGCATCGAGTGCTGTTTGAATTCAAACTCTATATGGTATAATTTCCAGAAAAAGAATACGAGGTGTTACATGAATGGATTTAATTTTGGCCCTGTTATAGTATTAATTATAATCCTGGTTATTGTTGGGATAATGGCGCTTAGGAGACGACGTTAGAAATTATTCCTATTAAGAAACAAATCAGCCCCAGGCCCGTAGTAAAAGGACTGAGGCTGATCTGTTTTGTATAACGTTTATTCAACAGTAAAATCAAAAGTAGAATCAACATTTGCTGCAAAATCAGCAGTACCAGCTATGAAAGGCGTGTCGCAATCAGGCGCAACCCAAGAGAATTCTCCGTTTGTATCCCAGCACCAGCCCGTAAGTGTGGCCGTATATCTTCCACTTTTCAGATTAACGCTTACCTTACCAGATGTTGTGAATCCAAAGAAATTATCCCCGATAGCCTCATATTCTGTCACATAATTACCAGTTGCGTAATCGGTAATCGTAATTGTGCCGGTAAAATTATAATATATACTGTAGCCTGGATTGACAGACCACCAAATTGAATTAGACCCTTGCTGTTCAATTCTTGCTGTTCCTGCATTCCCTTTGCACAATTTATATGGTTGAACAATCAAAGACTCTTGAATTGCTTGTGTTGCTTGATCGGTATCGTAACAAATCTTATCATCAGACTGAATCTGAGGAGTGGTGCTCTCCTGCGCCGAAGGCTGTTCAGCAGGATCAGCGAAAGCTGCAGGAACAATAGCCACCAAAGACAAAATAACTGCTAACAACATAGAAACTAGTTTTTTCCTCATGAAACGAAACACCTTACCTTTCTATATATGATTTTTATGTACAAAAAACAATATATTACATACTTAGTATATTTGTAAAGATATTCCTGTATTTGAAGAATTGATATCTTCTTTTAATACATGGGTTTAGATATGTAATATTACATATGAGGCGAGAAGAGGTACGCCCCGGTTATCCGCTGCATTGGCTGCCGTGCGTGTCATTCTCGCCTTTTTCTATGCTTACATCCTATCACGGGAAAACCGTCATATGGTGCTCAACTTGGGGTCAGTTTACGTTCAAGTTGTGCTCACTTTAGAGTCAAAATTCCGTTATGGCACCATCCTTATAATTGTCGCTCCCCAAATCACTTTTTAGAGTGAGAGAGCTTGTAAAGCTGCCTGCCAGCACCCCTAAGAGTAGGGGGAAAAGCCCTCAATACCTTTATGGGAGTGGTTTTTATGAAAAAGATTATATTTTGGTGCTATCTGAAAATGTTGTTGTACGGTGAAGAGATTGTAGAATTAATCGTAGACTTAGCCACGTCCGGGGGAATCACTTGGATCGTGGCTATTTCTTTGCTCAAATTTGGTTGCATGATATGGAAAAAAAGAGCGGGTAAATAAAACCCGCTCTTAAAACTCCACATTATCTTGATCAAAGAATCCCATCAATTTTAACGTGTTAGCCATACTCTCAGTGCCGTCAGATAGCTTTCGACGAATAGTGCTGTCACTCAGACCGTGCCGGAAGAAAAGCAATGTCTCCTTAAAAGAAAATCCTTGAATGTACCTGTAATCGATCGCTTTCTTCTCGTCGTCGTCCTGGATGAGTGACCAGGCTCTCCGCAATTGCTGAGTATAAAATCGATACTGCTGATATACCCAGCGCTGCTTCTCGATCAGAATCGTGGCATTAGCGGTTTTATCCGCATGCAGTTCATCCTGATCGATTCGGCGAGCCGTCTCTCCATCAATCGTAGTTTGCTTCAAATCGTTTTCAAATTCCTCAAAATCCTGCATCAATGAAATCATATTCGTGTATTTACTGAGCAGGAATTTCGTCCGCTGGATCTCTTCTAGATTTGCTTGTGGGAAAAGCTCCCCTTGTCCCCATGCCATCGCCATTCCCCTCATTCCCCTTTGTATGATATATTGGGTTTAAGGAAATGTTTACCACGCATTGACCCCCGCGCCGGCCAAGGTATTGGGGGTCTTTGCATTTTTACCGATTACCTGCAGAGTCTCTGATATTCCCCACGCTTACACCCCCAAGGACTGCAGCTCAGACCCTTCGGTATCTTCAAGGGTCACAGTGACCATTCCGTCCCATTGTTCCCGGATCTCTTTGGCTTTGGCCATAACTGCTTTCTTCTGCTTTGGCTGCAGGACGATGTCCATCGCCTCCAGATAATGTTGCTCAGCCTTTGCATATGCCCTGGAGTGGATGAAATTCATCCAACTCCAGAACTTATTATTCGAATAGGTCTTCACTTTTTGAAACGCCCGCCGGCGCTGTTCTTCAGTCATCGATTTCCCCTCCTATGTTTAGGTAAAGAGGGGCGGCTTACGCCACTCCTCCGTCGATCATTTGCTTCTTGACAGCGTCTCTGTACTTCGTGAGCTTCGCGTTCAGCTGGCCAGTGGTCATTCCGATGTCTTTAGCGATACTCCCCCAGGTCAGCCCCTGGTTTCTTCTCTTGTCGAAAAGGTCGGGAAAGTCGAGGGGAAGATCCGGGAAGGACGGGCGATGCTCTAGGATGTATTCCTCGACGGCGGACTTGTCGATTTCGATGTTGGCATCCTGCTCCCCATCAACGCCTTGGTTCTCCACTTGATCGTCCTGGCTCTCGGCCCCGCCTTCGGACTCGAAATTCATCTCTGGCGTATCTGCAGAACTATCACCGCCGGAGGCCTCCTGCATCCATTCCGGAAGGTCCGAGTCGGCATCAGCGTTACCCTCGCCCATGATTTCCTTCTCATAATCGTTCAGCTCGTCATCACCTGCAGGTGTATCCCCTACTGGGTTGTCGGTTTGTTCCTCACTTTGACTAGCGTCACCCTCAGCTGCAGTTTCCTCGGTAAAAAGCTCCCCCTGATTCTCGTCCTTTTGCTCCTCTGGCTGCTGGATCGATGTCACGACTCCGGATGCATCTGCTATAACCCGACGCCCGCCGGTGTAAGGCTTGTACATATCGTCTTCCTCATCAAAATCAAAAGCCATTTGCGGATCCCCAAGGATAACGTGAATCTCCTTGTTCAAGCTGCTAGTCAAGAACTCCAGGTTTTGCTGAGCAACCTTGTGTGGAATGGTCAGCTTGAGCTCAACGTCCTTGTCACCGAAAACAATCTTCTTATCAGTAGTAGCCATAAATTTCGCAAAATTTTTCCCCATATCGATCACGTTCCCTTCGAATTTTTATAATGATAAGTCCTTGATCTTAACTTCGATGCGCGGGCGGCCGCTGTACCGCTTTTGAGCAAACACTTCGACGACCTGGCTGTCATCCTTCCAGATAACGCCCTTCAGCGCATCCTTGACGCCTTTGAGATAATTGTCGACGTCTGGCTTAGACGTCGGTCGGATCTCCCCTGCCTCTGCAGCAGCTGCCTTTCGTTTGCTAAAGCTCTTAGGCATCGATCGGTAAATGGTGAGCATCATCCCGATCGGTCCTTCGAGCAGCGAAGGCGGCGCATATTCAGCTGCAGCCAGCCGGACATAATCCTTGTAATCGCGTGACTTGGCAGGATCATAGAGTTTAACGAATCCGCCAGCGGTTGATGCTCTTGGTCTTCCTTGAGCGACCGGTTCGCCGTATACCACGAACTGGATCATAGGGTGTTGCCTCCTTTACTCGCAATCACGCCCACCGGCGCTTTTTGATATTGGTGACCTTCTTTTGTTCCTGTGGCTGCGGCCCATGTTCAACATGCTCCCGGGAACGATTCACGAATTTATTGAATTGCTTCATGAAGACCAACTCGACTGTACCCACCGGGCCGTTCCGTTGCTTGGCTATGATGATCTCGATGATGTTCTTTTTCTCGCTCTCCTGATCGTAGTAATCGTCTCGGTAGAGGAAGGCAACAATGTCCGCGTCCTGCTCGATCGAACCTGACTCCCGAAGGTCGGACATCATAGGACGCTTGTCCTGGCGCTGCTCGACCCCGCGGCTCAGCTGAGATAAAGCAATAACCGGCACGTCCAATTCCCTAGCCAATGTTTTCAGCGTCCGGGAAATTTCGGATACCTCCTGCTGCCGGTTCTCCGATCCGCGGCGTCCGGCAATCAGCTGCAGGTAGTCGATCACAATTAACCCGAGACCTTCCTGTTGTTTTAGCCGGCGGCACTTCGCCCTGATATCATGGACCGTCACACCTGGGGTGTCATCAATCCGGATATTCGTCTCCCCGAGCTTCCCCGCCGCAGTCGCCAGCTTGTTCCAGTCTTCCTCGGCCATATCACCCATCCGGAGCTTGCTAGCGTCCAGGTTCCCCTCTGCACTTACCATCCGTGTTACGAGCTGTGCTGCAGACATCTCCAAACTAAAAATCGCGACGGGCTCCTTGATTCGAGACGCCACGTTCTGAGCGACGTTTAGCGCGAAGGCTGTCTTCCCTACGGATGGCCGGGCTGCCACAATGATCAGATCGCTGTTTTGAAGTCCGGCTGTGATTGCATCTAAATCCGTATATCCAGTCTCAATCCCCGTTACCTGGCCTGTCTTGAACACCTCAGATTTGGTTTCCGTTGTCTCGATCACTTCGACCAGGACATCATTAATTTGCTTGAAGTCACTTTTGAACGCCGTGCGATCAGCCAGCGTCGTAGCTACTTGCTGCGCCGTTGTTACAAGGTTCTGAATGTCTTCGCCTGCAGCTGCAGCTTGAATGCCTGCGTAACTTGATTGGATATATTCTCGAATCACAAATTTGGATTGTACTTCAGCGACATAAGACTCGATGTTTTTTGTCTTCGGTACCGAATGTGCCAGTTTGGAGAGATACGTCACGCTGCCTATGATATCCAGCTCGCCGCGGTCCTGCAGGCGGGAAGTTAACGTCACGAGATCGATCGGATGCCCATCATCCGCAAGCTCCCGCATACGCCGAAAAATGGTTCGATTCGAATCGTGAAAGAAGGCCTCCGGTGGTAATGCCTCCGCCTGTTCGTAAACCTCCGGATCAATCAGGATCGACCCAAGCACCGCGCACTCCGATGCTAAGGAATGCGGCATCGGTAGGGGCATTTCAGCAGCGGCCGAGTTTTGCATAGATAGCCTCCTTCCAGCCTGGCGGCGGCGGGCAAGCTTCCAGTTTGGCTCTTGCGCGTTCCTCGAAGTATTCCTCCGTCGCCGTTTTCATCCGGCTGCGCTCCATCTGCTCACCGACGCTCCCGCGGATCTCCGCGATGTTCGGCGGGAATTTACTCGTCCGTATGTGCTCGTCTACGTTCTGCAGTGCCCGCTCGTATGGAAAGTCTTGCAGATACTTGAAATGGCGATCAACGCTTTCCGCGCTGGCGTCAAAGGTCGGATAGTTTTCCTTGAGGATAATGAGCAAATCAATAACCTCTGCTCTGTTCACGTTCGCGTTCCTCCTTCGCTCGTCTGCGTAATTCTTCAAGCTCTCGTTGCTGCTTGGTCATACGTTTTGGCTGTTCAGGTGGCATATGAGCTGGCTTCGTTCTATCCGGCTTGTTCAATGTAGCCAGATGATTCTGCCATGCCTCCTGGATGCCCTCCACGTAATACAAAAAGCTCTTAGGTAATTTGAAATTGGCTCCTTCACGAATTCGCTTGGCCTCAAGCAGGCTCTCCATAGTTCGGATGGTAAAAGGGTTAGGCGTACCTCCGGCGACCATCTTACCCATGGCTTCGCGTTCGTTTGCAGAAACGTGGATATCGAATTTGTTATGCAGTTTGCAATAGGCATTTAAAATTTGGATCATGCTACCTTCTGCTTGTTCATCTGGTTCGATGTCATCAGCAGTAGTAGTAGCAGTAAGATCTTTTATAATATCTTTTAGATCAGACATTTTTGTCTTATCACTAACCGACTGATCGGACATTTTTGTCTGTTCACTTTCTTTGTGATCGGACAATTCTGTCTTATCACTTCGGACATTTTTGTCCGCCCACTTTTTGGAGTTTCTGACTGATAGGATCAATCCTCTGGGAGCCCTGGTCACTCGTATGTAGTGATGATCTTCTAAGGTGTCCAACCAGCGGCTCACTGTTTTGTCGTTAACTCCAAATCTTTCAGATATGTCTGACAGCTTCATAGGCTTGTTCCCAAGGACGATGCCCCAGACTGTTCCCTCTTCTTCCTTCTCGAATGTCGTGGAGCTCACGCACCAAAGGAAAAGCCATATCGCGCTGCCTATTTTCTTGTAGTGTTCTGGCTCCAACAATCCGGAGTACATCGGAAAAGGGTAACTGCCATCGGGCATATTGCTCATCCCCTAAACTTGCTTATTTCGATCGTCCCGAAGGTAAACCATCGGGTACTTCACCTTGACTACGGTCCAGCCGGGGTACGCCCGGGCGAAATATGCCCGGGTTTCCCGTTTGAATGCTTCTGGATCCGACTGCATCAGCCGCCAAATCCCCATGCCCATCATGCTGCGTAATAGGACTGGTTGCGTTAAGTGGTTCATTCAAAATTCATCTCACCTTGTTCTTTTCCATCCTGAGGTTCATCACCAACTCGATAATCCTCAGGCGTAAGATCAATTGGAGGATCTTCCTCATTTTCATTGTTAAGTGGAGGTATAGCCTCGATTTCTTTGCTATAGGCATCCTGCATTTCGATCGAGAGGATCCCCCACTTCGAAAGCATGTTACGAATGATTGTCTTTTTGGCCATTGCATCATAATCTTTCTTCCATCCGAAATCAGACTTGGAAAATTTCTTTCGGTGGGATTCAATTTGCTCTCTTGTCCAGTAAACCGACTTTCTGAACCCATTGATCAGTTCGAAGTATCCCGCATATCCAATAACCGCATCAGATTTTCTTTTTTCAAAATCGAGCTCCAGGGCCTCTGTTAGTGGATTCCATTTCACAAGTTCCCCTTCATACACTTCAATAACGTTTATAGCTTTGTACTGCCCGGTTCTAAGGGCTAGCTGAATATACCCCTTGTATCCCAGCTGAAATTGGGCCTTACCGCTATATGGAACAATCCACGCATAGCCGAGGTTCTTGTCCACTGGAAGGTCAAGCGTTGCTGCAACGATGCAGGACGAAATGACACTCATGGGCTCGGCTTTTTGAAGCATTGCGTCCGAGTTGTACAGGTTCACGATCGACGTCATATATTGCGCCGACCGCTTGTCCAGCAGCTCATCAAAACGCTTCTTGATGGCCGGTGAGTTAAGCAGTGCTTTAAGGCTTGTCCCTTGCGTTGACGGTGTACTTGCACCAGCAGCGCGCTCTTGCAGTTTGTTCTCTAATAAAGCCTTTGCCATTTAGTCCTCCTCACTTCACCACGAACCGTCTTGAGTTGGTGGTAACGGCGTATTCTTGATATAGTTTGGGGTGTTCTTTTTTTAACCGGCTCGTGTCCAGTCTGGTCGTGCTGGTTGATTTCCAGGTCACTACAGGGTCACCCTTGAACAGTGCGGCCTCGTTCTCCCCGATGATTGACTTAAGCTCGTTTTCCAAGGCTTTCACAAGCTCTTCAGCTGCTTTGGCATCTTCCTTAGCAGCTCGAAGACTTTCTACCAATTCGGCTTGTACTGCTGTAAGTTCCAGTTCGCTAGCCGGCTTGGACTCGGGATACAATTTGTTCAAAAGGTCAGTTGATGCCTGGCTACCATCGAGCGCTGGCGGAATCCCCTTCAGCACGTTCTCTGTCCAGAACTCCTTCTCAATTTTGATCAAAGAATCGATAATACCCGGGTTGCGTTCAACGTACCGAAACTCAAATCGGTTCCCACCGATCAATACGGCGAAGAAACCGTAATTCATGCCCAGAACCGCCAGGTAATGCTGTAGCTGAATTGCGTATTCATCAGGCACTTGGTCGCCCTTCCATTCGTCCGCCTTATATGCGCTTGCCGTTTTGCATTCCAACACTCCACGGCGCTTATTCTGATCAGTAATCAGACGGTCGACGTTACCCAGCATCCAAGGATATTCGGGGTGCATGTACATCTTGTTGCTCCGCTGTACCCGCAAGCCGGTGCGCGCAGCAAACTCCTTCGCTACCAGGTCTTCGAGCTGCGATCCCCAGTAGGCTGCTTCTCCCGCTTCTTCTGGCTGTACTTGCCCGGTTTTCTCCATAAAGACAGATACAGGGGATTTGTACCGATTCAGCCCAGCTACAGCAGAGGCATCGCTTCCACCAATCCCCTTTTGCCGGAGCTTTAACCAATCCGATCGTTCAATTCCCTTTGTTAGGGCCGCCACATTCATTGCCAAATGGGTAACCTCCCTTAGATAAAATCATGAATTCTCAGGCCGTTATATTTCATCGCATCGGGCCTCCAATCAGCGGCTGCCTGCAGTTCAATTCGAAGCTGTTCGTTTTCCTCTTCCAGCGACCGGATCCGCTCCAGGGCCATTTCCAGTTGCTCACTCAATGTCACCTTGATTCCTCCCTTGTGTGATTTGCCCCCGTCTGCTAATATGGGGTCAAGTAAATTTTATTAAGTGCCCGATATGACCCGTTGCCGCGGGTCATTTTCTATTTCGTCGTGTTCGGCAATGGTCTGCCACTCGACGATTACAGGGCAGTTCTCTATGCTTGCAATCAATTCGCCGTTTTCATCAAGAACCCAATACTCCGAATGAATATGATCTTCGTATTCATCACTCATATTTTTGATCTCAATGACATCCCGGCCGTTCAGCTCGGTGCCCACTTCGTAGAATCGCGGTGGACTGCAGACGACCATAAGCTTCTGAATGACCTCCATAGGGCTGCGACCTCCTTTCATATTTGATTGATGCGTCAGCCGCATCTTCCGACGCCGAACAGGAGAAAGGTTAGAAAACTGTCCGACGCCGGAAGACAGGGCCGAAACCTGTCCATTATCCGATTTGAGCACGCATTTTCTCGACTTGTTGGTGAACCATTAGTACTTCTTCCAGCGGCAGCTCCCGGAGGGCGGCCGCGGCATTTGACCATGAGAGGAACGCGCTATCTCGTTCTACCCAAAGCCTTTGGAACTTTGGGCTTTCCGGCCCCTCTGCCTCCAGAACCCGAATGATTTCGTCCGTGTTGCTCTTCATCGACTGTGAAATGGAAAAGTACGCATGGGCCATTTTCATGGTTCTGTTCATGCTGTCTCCCCCTTGCCTTTTCGATTCTCAGAGGCTAGAATAGACGACAAGAGATTTCTTAGCTGGGATCTCAGACGAAGCGCTCGGCCTGCACGCCGTGCGTTTTTTTGTGCTTTCTGGTCGTTCTTATGTAGACGAATCATCATTTCAAGGAACTTGATGTTCTTGTCCAGATCTTCAGGATTACAGATTACAGGGTTACGTTTGATCAACTTCAGATTGTGCTTCGCATGCTTTGCGACAAAGCGGACTTGCTCTTCTATTTGCATTCAAATCCCCTCACTTCACGTATTTTTTAGATTTCAGATAAGCACGATGTTCCTTCCAGGCACCCATCCATGAAAAGCAATATTCCTTACATAAGACGGCTACATAGTGAGTCAGGGCAGTTATTGCCTCTACGCATTCCATCATTGTGAGCTTGATCTGTTTTAAATCTGCCTCGTCCAGCTGATCTTTGGTCTTGGTTATTGGTGCCTTCATCAGAGAATCCAATGCTTCCCTGATCTCTTCGATCGTCTTCAGGTGGACGCTTGATTTATGTAGATCCACATTGTTCAGCCAGGGGACGAACGCGCCATGCGTCACTTCCCCAGCTGCCGCAATGTATAACTGTCCGTCATCATAATGTTTGGTTGTGGATGCCATTACCTCTTTTGATGGCTTCCTAGTTCCCTTAACGATCTTTCCGATCAGTGAGGCATCTACGTGAGCGGCCGCCCCAGCTGCTCCTCGACTTTCTCCATTTCTTTTCAGTACCTCGTCAAGCGCTGGTCCAAATTGGTTTTGTCCGATTGCCATGTTTATCCCGTCTCCTTTGTCCGATTTATAAGGAGATGACGGACAAGGATGTGATGTATTATTTAGTTGTGAGCAAAACCTTCCCCATGTCATCCCCTTCGCCGCTGGTAGCTGGTACCGCTCTGGCGGCTTTCTTCTATCCTTTTTAATTCCATTTTTGAATCTTTCAGAAGGCGTTTATGTTCTAGCTGTGATATTGACTCATGATTGATTGCATAATTCGGGAGTGCCTGGTCAAGCGCAACTTCCATTCTTAAATTCCGAAGGATCACTCGAGTTACCGTTGCTGATATGCAGGCTGCCCTTGAGGATTCACGCATCCATCGGAATCGTCTCATCAATATCACCCCCCTGATGCAACTCTGTATTTTTGGCGAAACCAGTTAAGAAAATCTCCCCAGATGAGACGTTTCTGTCTTTCTCCTCCGAGATCGTACAGAGGGCAACCAGGTTCACTTACAATGTCGTAAGCCCTTTGTTTTTCGATTTTTAAGCGCTTAGCCAATTCAGGAATCGTTATGACATCCGTTTCTGAAAATAGTGGATGATCCAAGTTAGATCACCTCCTCTTTTGTTGACTTAGTCCCCATTACCGTTTTGGCAACTTATTCGACAAAAAAAAGGCTGTCTATCGGCACCTGAAATTCATCTGCTACTTTTGCCAATGCCTCTGCTGGAAATTTACCTCGACCAATTTCAAGATAATAGTAACCATTCGGGCTTTCATATCCCAAAGTTTTCGCCATATATTCCAAGGACAATCCGGCTTTTTTTCTGAGATCCTTAATCCTTTCCAAGTTGACACGCTTCATATGTCTCACCTCCGTATATTACCGAATCGGTAACTATTGATTTAGATTATATATTGCCATTTCGGTAATGTCAACATCATATATTACCTTTTTGGCAAATATGTTTTATTACCATATTGGTAATGGTAATATTGCTGTATCCTAGTTAATGAGGAGTGCCCTATGCAAAACCTGGGAGACCGTATTAAATACCTTAGAGAAAGAAAAAAACTCGTACAGAAAGAACTTGCAGAAAAAGCCGGGTTAACGATTGTTCAACTTTCTCGCTATGAAACAAATGATCGAAAACCAGATCCTGATACCTTAAAGAGACTTGCCGACATCCTTGAAACAAGCGGAGACTATTTACTTGGCAGAACTAGCGATCCGTCGCCTGCTCCAAAGCAGAGTTTGGATGCTGATGAGTTAGCTGAATTTGAAGCTTTTATTAACGATCCTGAGAACGGGATATTTTTTAAAGATTACCTCAAAGCTCCTGCGGAAAGACGTGAGGAAATGAGGATGATCTTTAAGATCCTGCAAGAGAAGGAAAAGAATCGTAAACCAGGGGATCGTCAAGGGGAATAGCCATAAAGCCAGCAATGGCTTTTCTTTTTAACCACAAGCCGAACATACATTCGTGTTACAGGGGGAGTTCAGCATGTTTGAACAATATCGAATGACTGATTTAGAAAAATTTGTGGAGGAATTGTACATTCAAAATGGCATTTGCAATCCATATCAAATCAATATAGCTGATCTATCTTCAAGGCTAAACGTTTGGGTGCATTTCGTAGAGGCCAAAAGCCGGGCGGTGGAATCGAGAACAGGCCTTCGGAGCATGTTTATTGACAGCCGGCTGACGCCTGAGGAGCAACGTATGGATTTTCTTCATGAACTATGCCATTTGCTCCGGCATGTCGGGAATCAAATGGTATTGCCGGAGTTATTTACTGAGGCGCAAGAAAACGAGGCAAAAAACTTTGTTTATTATGCGGCCATTCCATTTTTTATGCTCAGAACCATGCCGATCCCCATCAATAGACAAATGGCGATTGAATACATAGCTTTCAATTTCGATGTGACACTTCGTTTTGCCGAGAACCGTTTGTCTCAAATTGAACGTCGGATTCTTCAGGCCCAATTTGATGCAGTTACAGCAGCAGCTCAATCTGCCTCCTGGAATGAACCTACGAATGACGAGCCTATTAATGGCACCAATGTTTACGCCTATTACGATTCAACATCTGATGTCTCTGGGCCATCCCAACTTGTTATTGAAGCTGACGCAACTGCCGTAGAATCTGCAGTGGATTTCTTGTTCTCTGTTGACGGCCCTTTTGATCGCTTGGATCAGGAGGATTTACCAAAATACAGCCACAGCAAGCGTCTCTTTGCTCAGGATCTAATTTATAAAGACGGAAAGATCGGCATCAATTTTGCTGTCTTAAATATCAAATATGGGCGAAGTCAGCAGTATGTTCTCCACATGAAGGATATTGAACGAGCTGTTTATATGAAGAAATACTTCTAAAGGGAGGCACAAATCATATGAGAGGTCATATAGCCAAAAAAGGAAAGAAATATTATATCGTAATTGACTTGGAACGAGATGAATTGACAGGCAAGAGAAAGCAAAAATGGCTATCGGGATATGACAAGAAGAAAGACGCGGAAAAAGCATTGCCGGACGTTCTATCCGATTTTATGAAAGGAACATTTGTTGAACCCACAAAAAAGACATTTGGGGAAATTATGGAGTCGTGGCTGGAGGACAAAAAAACATCCGTCAAGCACGGAACGTGGAAAGCTTATGAATGGCTGGTTAATTCACATATTATCCCCAACCTGGGGAATATACAGGTCACGAAATTAAAGCCCCAGCATTTGCATGATTTGTATCATAAAACACTGAACGGTAAGTTGTCAGTTGGATCAATTAAAAAAACTCACGTCCTTATCCTGGATGCCCTGAACCGAGCAGTTATATGGGGAATGATTTCTCAGAATGTAGCCCAGTATGTTGATCTTCCCCAAGGTAAGAAGAAAAAATTTGAAGTCTGGAATGAAGATCAGCTCAGATTGTTCCTCGACGTCGCATCCAAAGATCAGTACTACATGGCATTCGAACTCGCAGCATCGACCGGTATGCGGCAGAGTGAAATCTTGGCATTAAGAAGGGTAGACGTGGATTTAATAACCAAAACAGCTTCCGTCCGCCAAGCATATACTTTGGCCGAAGTCGGCCATGACTTTGATGATACGAAAAACGACAGTAGCGTACGTTCTATTGCTTTATTTGTGGATACAGTCAAGCTCCTAGAATCGCACTTTAGAAAGCAGGAACATGAACGAGCAACCAATCCAATGTATAACGATTCTGGTCTCGTCATTCAAACCAGTGCCGGTACCCCACTCGGCCCGCGTAACCTGATGCGTCATTATTACAGGATATTGGATTCCATTATAAAGGAACATCCTGACTTTCCTAAGATCCGCTTTCACGATCTGAGACATACTCATGCGACATTGCTGCTGAAGGCTGGAATACACCCTAAAATCGTTCAGGAACGGCTTGGGCATAGTTCCATCAATGTAACCTTGGACACCTATTCGCACGTCCTCCCAAACCTTCAGGAATCGGTATTAAAAAACATTGGCGATTCGATCACCGGAGCCCGACTAAATACCAAAGAACCCACTTTACTTAAGTAAAGGTTAGAAGAATGTTAGAAGTCCGCCCGAATTCACAAAAAAGACGCGGTCTCCGAAATCCGGAAACCCGCGTCCTGTAAGGCTTATGAAAGATGCTGGTGAAGGGAATTGAACCCCCGACCTACGCATTACGAGTGCGTTGCTCTACCCCTGAGCTACACCAGCGTGGAAAATGAAATTTTCCGTCAAACAAAAACTATTATACAACTTCTTCTCCAAAATGCAATACTTCATTGCGATTGGAATTTATTTCAATTTGTCGCGGACCGATTGCAGCTTCTGGGCGCTGGAAGAGGCTTTGTCCCGTCTGTCGTCGATTTTGACCGAAGTGGATACGCGCTGCGCGCCGGCCAGGAACGGTGCTTCGTGAAGGGCCGCTATCGCCTGCCATACATCCGGAAGAGCCCCCTCGATGATCGTGCTCATCGACGTCAGCTCGTAGCTGATCCCCTTCTGCTCCGCCAGCACCTGCTGCATTTGTGCCACATAGGAGCTCAGGCTGGTCGTTGCCGTTCCGATCGGAATGATCGTTACCTCTGCAATTGCCATGGTCGTGCGCCTCCTTTATCCTTTTGCAAGCGGATCGAACTTTATTCCTAATTTTATTGTACCCGACCGCCTGCGGAATCGCAAAAGGATAGCCCGCAAAATTTTTTATTCGCGTTTTTCCTGCAAATTCCGCCCGATTTCTACCTTTTCAGCCCCCTCTAGAGGTTAATCTCCAATGGTTCACAGTAGCGCCCCGGGGGTCCATCTGGTATAATTCTCATTGCTCGTCTTTTAAGAGGAACTATGTTTACAAACACAAGATATTGGGTTAAATTAGTATGAAAGCAACCAAATATAGTGGAAACAGGTGAACACGGCTGAATTTGCCAGGCGTTCATAATAGGGAAGCACGGTGTGAATCCGTCACGGTCCCGCCACTGTAACCGGAAGGCCGAGAGCTCCGAGCTTTCGGCACGATATCGGCTAAGGCCACTGTCCGTCAATGCGGACGGGAAGGCGCCGAATATCGCATTTTCGGGAGTCAGGAGACCTGCCTGTTTTGTCTCACGAAAGGCCTACGAGGAATAGGTGCGTGATGCCAGTCGATATCTATACATAGGATGATAGATATTTTTTCCCATGCTCGTAAATAGGGCATACGGGATCTAGCGGCATTTTCGTACCTGTGCTTCAGGTTCTTCGGAAATGCCTTTTGTATGGGCAAGCACAGCAAGAGCTCCCTCTTAACAGCATCGTCCTACTTTCCGTTATACCAAATATACAAACTTTGAAAGGAGATCTGCACCATGCCGCAGCTCGTTACCAAACCGAACAACCGCCAGCTGGCTTTTGATGAAATCCGTCTCTCCGTTTATGCCGACCGAATCCTGGAGGGGCTGGAGACCCTGGACAAGGAGCGCCTCCTCCGGGGCGTGCAGAGCAAACTGCGCCGCGAGGAAGTCACCGGCGACGAAATCAGCAGCGCGTTCACGATGTCGGCGCTTGAGCTGGTCACCAAGGAGGAGCCGAACTGGAAGTTCGCCGCAGCGCGCTCGCTGCTGACCTCCCTGTACAAGAAGGCCGCTTACAACCGCCGCTACAAAGCCTATCCTGACGAGCCATATGGTGCGTTCTACCCTCTCATTACCGAGCTGGTGCAAAAAGGAATCTACCGCGAGGAGCTCCTCACCTGCTATACCAAAGAGCAAATTGAAGAATTGGGCCGCTGCATCGATTACAAATGCGACCTGCTGTTCGACTATATCGGGCTGCTGACCCTGTCCGACCGCTACCTGGCGCATGATTTCGACGGACGCGTCATGGAGCTCCCGCAGGAGCGCTACATGGTCATCGCCATGTACCTGATGCACACCGAGCCAGAGGACAAGCGCCTTGAGCTCGTGAAGGAAGCGTATTGGGCCATGAGCAACCTATACATGACCGCCGCTACGCCAACGATGTCCAACGCCGGAAAGAAGGTCGCCGGACAGCTGTCCAGCTGCTTTATCGACACGGTGGACGACTCGCTGGAAGGGATTTTCGACTCCAATACCGACGTGGCCCGTCTCAGCAAAATGGGCGGCGGCATCGGCGTCTACCTCGGTAAAGTCCGGGCGCGCGGCTCCGACATCCGCGGTCACAAGAACACCAGCTCCGGCGTCATCCCTTGGATCCGCCAGCTGAACAACACGGCGGTCAGCGTTGACCAGCTCGGTACCCGTAAAGGTGCGGTTGCCGTCTACCTGGACGTCTTCCACAAAGACATCCTGGCCTTCCTGGACCTGAAGCTGAACAACGGTGACGAGCGCATGAGAGCGCATGACGTGTTCCATGGCGTGTGCCTGCCTGACCTGTTTATGGAGGCGGTCGAAGCTCGCAGCGAGTGGAGCCTGTTCTGCCCGCATGAAGTGAAGAAGATCATGGGCTGGAAGGATGCCAACGGCCGTCCGGCGGGTCTTGAGGATTATTATGACGAAACGGTCGGACAAGGATCGTTCCGCGAGAAGTACGCCGAGGCGGTTGCCCACCCGCTGCTTCCAAGAATTACGGTGCCTGCGATCGACATTATGAAGCGCATCATGAAATCGCAGCTGGAAACCGGCACGCCGTACATGTTCTACCGGGATACCGTCAACCGTGCGAACCCGAACCGTGCACATGGCATGATCTACTCGTCCAACCTGTGCACCGAAATTATGCAGAACCAGTCCGCCACCGTGGTGGAAAAAGAAGAACTCGTGACCAAAGACGGCCAAACCCGGATCGTCATTTCCAAGGTTCCCGGCGACTTCGTCGTCTGCAACCTGAACTCGATTCACCTGGCCCGTGCCGTTCCGGACAATGTGCTGGACCGTCTGGTGCCGATCCAGGTACGCATGCTGGATAACGTCATCGACATCAACAACATTGAAGTCCTGCAAGCCCAATATACGAACAGCCAATACCGTGCGGTTGGACTCGGCACCTTCGGCCTGCATCACCTGCTCGCCCTTGAAGGCATCCGTTGGGAGTCCGACGAAGCGGTTGAATATAACGACAATCTATACGAAAAAATCAACTACCTGCTCGTCAAATCCAGTATGGAGCTGGCCAAAGAAAAAGGCCACTATCCGAAGTTCAAAGGCTCCGACTGGGAGAACGGCGCTTACTTCACCAGCCGCGGTTATGTCGACGGCGAGCATGAAGGCAAGTTCGTTACCACCGAGCAGTGGAAAGAGCTCCAGCAGGAAGTGCAGCAGAACGGCGTCCGCAACGCCTGGCTGTTCGCCATTGCGCCGAACGGCTCGACTTCGATCATTGCCGGCTCCACCGCCAGCATCGATCCGCTGTACGACCTTCTGTCTTACGAGGAAAAAACGACCTACAAGATCGCCAACCCGGCTCCGGACCTGTCCGAGAAGACGATCTGGTATTACAAAACGGCATTCCTGATTGACCAGCATTGGTCTATCAAGATGGCCGCGGCGCGTCAGCGCCATATCGACCAGGCTCAAAGCTTCAATCTGTACGTTCGTCCGGATATCCGGGCGACGGAATTCCTGGAGCTTCACCTTCACGCCTGGAAAGCCGGCATCAAAACGACGTACTACGTCCGCAGCCGTGCGCTGACGATTGAAGAGTGCGAGTCGTGTGCATCGTAAAATTTGTTAAAAGCTAAAACCTTTTTCGATCCCTCCCAAACCCTCCCTTCCAAGGGAGGGCCCCGAGGGCGCTGCCCTCTGGACACCCGGAATGTTGGCGGATGACCGGCGGGTGGCGGATTTTTTTGATGTGAATATGTGCTGAGAGTCGCTTTCGTCCCCCTCCTGCTTTGCAGGTTATGGGGGACACGCTTTTACGTTTGAGCGGTGCGAGTGGTGGTCTCCTCGATTCTCGGAGACCTCTTGCGTCGCGCGGCTTTGCTCCCTGTTTTGCTTTGCAAAATGCGGGAGCTCGCCACGCGTCCGGCTAAACTGCCAACTAAAAACGGGAAAGAGCTACTGTATCAAACCTTATAAATACACTACTGCATCATGATAAGTACAAAACCATTTAGACAGATTTTTTGGGAAAGAGATGAATGATTTAGATCAACTGATATGGATTACAGCATTCTGCGGTGGATGTTGATATATAAGCAAGTAAAAACAGAACTACGAGGAGGAATCGAGTATGCAAATGCAAAAGATTTTTAACACCGAAGCGCCGAACCGCTCGACCCGCATCATCGAAGGAGAATGCTCGGGCATCCTGAACTGGAACGATATCCGTATGCCCCATATGTACAAATTGTATAAAGTTCTGCTGCTGAACCACTGGATCGCCGACGAAATTCCGATGGCCAAAGACGCGCAGCAGTTCGTCAACCTCGATCCGGAAGAGCAGCGCACCTTCAAGATCAACATTTCTTTGCTAGCCGTGCTGGACTCGATGCAGACGATGTTCATCGGCGACGTAAAGCGTTATTTTACCGATTCCTCGCTGGAGGCCATCTCGGCTATCATCGGGCAGCAGGAAGTCGTGCACAACCAATCCTACTCCTACGTGCTTTCTTCGATCGTATCGGAGCAGGAGCAGAAAGAGATTTTCGAATACTGGAAGCATGATCCGGTGCTGCTCGACCGCAACCGTTTCATCTCGGAAATTTACCAGGAGTTCCGCGACGAGCAGAATCCGACAACGTTCTTTAGAGCACTTGTGGCCGACCTGATCCTGGAAGGCATTTTCTTCTACAGCACGTTCGCCTTCTTCTACAACCTGGCCCGTGACCAGAAGATGATGGCGACCAGCCAAATGATCTCCTACATCCAGCGCGACGAGAACCAGCACTGCTACTTCTTCGGCGAAGTGTTCAAGCAGCTGCTTAAGGATTTCCCTGAGCTGAACACGAAGGAGAACATGGACTACGTCTACCGCACGATCGACCGGGCGGTTGAGCTGGAAACGAACTGGGCGCATTACACGCTCAGCGAGGTCAAAGGCATCGATTTGAATGAGCTGTCCGACTACATCAAATACATCGCCAACAAACGCCTGAAAATGATGGGGATGGAAAAAGGCTACGAAGGCGTGGATTCCAACTGCATGCCATGGATTCGTCCTTTCTCCGACGAGGCGCTGAACGCCACCAAAACGGACTTTTTTGAAGCCAAATCCCGCAACTACGGCAAAGTCGGCGACGACAACGGATTCGACGATCTGTAAGCCGCTCGCCTGCAATATACTAGTTTCGCAACAACCGGGAAGTGCAGCTCCGCTGCGCTTCCCTTTTTCATTGGATCGTGTATGATGGAACAAAAGATTAGATCCGCATGTTACCGTTTGGAAAGGAGCTGCCCGTTGCCCGTGAATAAATCCTTGAAGGCTGTATTGTTTCTTGTCGCATCCGCGATTCTGACCCGGCTGATCCCGTTCTCCTCCTGGTTCCGCACCCTGGATACGATGATTCATGAGTTCGGCCATGCGGTCGTCACCCTGCTGCTCTCCGGAAGGGTTCTGCGCATCGAGCTCAATGCCGATCACAGCGGGACCACCTACTCCTATTTATCCTCCGGCTGGAGCTCCGTGCTCGTCTCGCTGTCGGGGTATACGATCGCATCCATCTTCGCTGTACTTCTATTCTACGGGTACGCGAAACGCAAGCAGGCCGCCGGGCTGATCCTGATCACGCTGCTGGCTGCCGTCAACCTGCTCTTTTTTGTCCGGAACAGCTACGGCGTTTGGTGGCTCGTCATCTTTATGGCGCTGAACATCGTGTTTTATTTGCTGGGCAGCACCGTGCGCAACTTCTATTACCTTCTGCTCGCCTTCCTTTGCCTGGAAGAATCGGTTGTCGGGCCGCTTACCCTGGCCATCACTTCCCTGACCCATCCGCGGCAGGCCGGTGACGCGGCCAACCTGGCCCACATGACGGTGCTCCCTGCCATAGCCTGGTCGGTGCTGTTTCTGCTGTTTGCGCTTTGGTGCACCACCCAAAGCCTGACCTTGTTTTGGCGGAAGCCCGCGCGAAAGCCTGCTGCAAATACCAGCATGCGGACCGGATAAAACGTATGCGTTTCGAATTCTCTCAACCCAAAAAAAGGCTTGTCCCACACGTATGTGGGCGCAAGCCTTTTCTGCTCTTATCGAGTGTTCGTATGAACGGGATCAGCGGCGCAGCTAGCGTCAACTGCTCCGTCTTCTGCCAAAAATCAGCGACAGAATAAACAGGATCAGGAAGACGAAGAACAGCACCTTTGCGACGCCAACGAGCGCAGAAACGATGCCGAAGAAGCCGAAAATCGCAGCTACGATGGCAATGATCAAAAACAAAATCGCGAGTCCGATCATCGTGATCACCTTTCTTTCGTTAGAATGTGGTACTTGTTTTTAACCCTGAATCGGAGATTTGAACCTTGAAAAATGCCCCAGATCCGCATATAATTTGTCCATACTCGAACTGTTCATCATTGAACAAATTAATAAACGAAAGGTTGCCTGAGCCATGGATCACCAAGAACGCCAAGATCCTCAAATCAAGCTGGCCGGTGAAGTCGTTCAATCCTTTTCTGGCATTCAAAAACGCCTTCTGGAGTTTACCCGCAGCAACGCGGAGGGCCTGGGATTAACCGTGCTGCAGCTCGCCATCCTGAACACGCTGTATACCGCGCCCGGCATGACACTAAGAGAATTAACCGAGCGTCTCTCTTCTCCTAAAAGCACCCTTAGCGTTCAAGTGGAAGGCCTCGTCCAATCGGGACTGGTGGACCGTGTTATCTCCGAGACAGACCGCAGGGAGGTCAAGCTGAGCCTTACCGCTGATGGACGGGAGCGTTCCCTTCAGTCGGCGGCTAAGCCCCGCTCCTACCAAGCTATGGCGTATGCCCTTGAGCAGCTCCCCGCTTCCGATGTGGAGAGCCTGCTCCGCATTCACCAAAGCATACAAAAGCTTTTGGAGGAGTATTCATCCAGGTAAGGGATGTACGTATATTGTGCTTTTGATCGGTTTACGCTATACTAAACCGCAAAGAACTGAACAGTGACATTACGCCGATGAACAGCATCCAACTGTGAGGCGTTTTCGACCGGAGCGGATGGCGATTCCCATGTGTACGCAGCACAACGGTGCAGCGGCTTCACCATTCTCTCTCTAAGTTAACCGGCCTCCGTCCGTTATCGCGGAACCAAGCGGATCGGCACTGCCTTCGGGCAGGCTGGTCAAATTGGGTGGCACCGCGAGCAAGCGCTCCTCGTCCCAAGGGATGAGGGCGCTTTTTGCATTTTTACAGGACAAAGAGACAAAGGAGACGGTATCGATGCTAAACATTCAGTTCATCCGTGACCATCAGGAGCAGGTACAGCAAGTCGCGGAGCAAAAAAACATCCCCTTTCAGGTGGACGATCTGCTGGAATGGGACGAGAAGCGAAGAAGGCTGCTGCAGGAGACGGAATCGCTAAGGGCGCAGCGCAATGAGCTGACCAAGATCATCGCGGGGCTGCTGAAGCAGGGCCAGGACGAAGCCGCAGAGCGGCTTAAGCGCCAAGTAAAGGAGATTAACCGCAGCCTGGACGGCTGCGAAGCCGGTCTGCGCGAGGCAACCAGCAAATTTGAGGAACTGATGCTGCTCGCCCCCAACGTTGTCTCGGAGGACACGCCGATTGGCAAGGACGACAGCGACAATGTGGAAGTCCGCCGGATCGGGACGCCGCGGCAATTCGATTTTGAGATGAAGGATCATGTCACGCTCGGCGAGCTGCATGATCTGTTCGATATTCCGCGCGGGGTCAAGACGGCGGGCAGCCGCAGCTATTATTTGAAGGGAGCTGGCCTGTTCCTGCATCTGGCCGTGCAGCGCCTGGCGATTGACCTCCTTGCGTCGCACGGATTTACGCCGATGGACGTGCCGGTCATGGTCCGTCCCGAAGCGCTGGCCCGCTCGGGATTCTTCCCTACCGGGAAGGATCAGACCTATGAGCTGGCCGGTGAGGACAAGTGGCTCGTCG
Source organism: Paenibacillus sp. VMFN-D1 (assembly GCF_003386155.1). Taxonomy (NCBI): domain Bacteria; kingdom Bacillati; phylum Bacillota; class Bacilli; order Caryophanales; family Paenibacillaceae; genus Paenibacillus; species Paenibacillus sp. VMFN-D1. Next base: position 140,665 of record NZ_QRDU01000003.1, read on the forward strand.
GCACTTCGGAGGTGTCGCTGGTGTCGTACTACAGCGACGAAGTGATCGACGCCGCCCTTCCTATCCGGCTCGCGGGCGTGTCGAGCTGCTTCCGCCGGGAAATCGGCTCGGCGGGCCGCGACGTACGCGGCTTGTACCGTGTCCACCAGTTCGCCAAGGTCGAGCAGGTCGTCCTCTGCGAGAACGATCCCGCAGCGTCGGAGGCGATGCTTCAGGAAATCACCGGCCATGCCGAGGAGATCCTGCGTCTGCTGGAGCTTCCTTACCGGGTGATGGCCGTCTGCACCGGAGACATGTCGCAGAAGACGTATAAGCAGTACGACATCGAAACCTGGATGCCGAGCCGCGGAGCCTACGGCGAAACCCATTCGTCGTCGAATCTGCTCGACTTCCAGGCCCGGCGCTCGAACATCCGCTACCGCGATGCGGAAGGCAGGCTGCAGTATTGCCATACGCTGAACAATACGGCGGTGGCCTCGCCCCGCATTCTGATCCCGCTGCTGGAAAACCATCAGCGGGAAGACGGCTCGATTTACATTCCGAACGCCCTTCGGCCTTATATGGGCGGCATCGCCGAGCTGGTGCCCCCTGGCCCCAAAGCAGAGTAACCGTATCGTAGAGTCACCTCCCTGCTTGCCGGGAAAGAAGGACGGCCACTATACTGGTGTGAAGAAATCATTTTATAGCGGAGGTGGTTGGAATGAGCGCCAACGACATCGGAACCGAATATTTCCGGGTGGTCAACTATAAATTCGCCGAGCTGAAGCGTTCCGCCGAGAAGGCGATCGCGCAGGTTCCGGACGATAAGCTGAATTGGTCGTTAAACGAAGACTCCAACAGCATTGCGGTTATCGTTCATCATATGAGCGGGAATATGATCTCCCGCTGGACGGACTTCCTTAATTCCGATGGGGAAAAAGAAGGCCGCGACCGGGACAGCGAGTTCGAGGGCACCGTGGCCTCGAGAGAAGAGATGCTGGACATCTGGAACCGCAGCTGGACCGTCTTTCTGCAGGCGCTCGGCTCCCTCGGCAGCGATGACCTGCTGCGGACCGTCTACATCCGGGAAAAGCCGCATTCGGTGCTGGAAGCGATCGAACGGCAGATGTCGCACTATTCCAGCCATATCGGGCAGATCATTTACATCGCCAAGCAGATTCAATCGGACGCTTGGGAGACGCTGACGATTCCGCGCCGAAAGAACTAGCGGACAAAGAAAAACGCTTATCGACGCACCTTCCTATGAAGACAGACCGCGTTTATCCAAAAACGGGACCCGCCGGCATCACGCCGGGCAGGTCCCGTTTTTGCTTTCACAATTATAGACTTTTCCCTTTCACCGCATACCGCTCTTCGATCCGGTAAACCTTCCAAATGAGCACTGCCACGCCCCAAATGGCCAGAAACGCCACAACCAGGAAAATGCCCAAATTTCCAAAGTCGATGCCTGCGATCACGTCCCAGATGCCGCCGGATAAATGCAGCTTCTCCGTCGTGATCTGCGCCAGTTCCACCGCGCCGACTGCCACAGCGGCGATCACCGAAATCGCCGTGACGATCAGGTTGTAGTAGACCTTCCGGATCGGACGGTCACTGGCCCAGGCATAGCTCTTGGTCATCATCAGGCCGTCCAGCGTGTCGAACAGGCTCATGCCAGCCGCAAACAGCAAAGGCAGCGCAATGATGCCCAGGACCGGAAGCTGCTGGTTGGCCGCCCCAGCCGACATCGTAAGCAGCGAAATCTCGGTGGCGGTGTCAAAGCCGAGGCCGAACAGAAATCCGATCGGGTAAATATGCCAGCTTTTCGTGACCAGCTTGAACCATTTGCCCATAAATCGCGTAAAGAAGCCTTTGGCTTCGAACATCTCCTCAAGCTCCGCTTCCCCGATCCGGTCTTCCCGGATTCGGCGGAACGTGCGCCAGAGCTGGGCAAACAGCATGAAATTGAGCACGGCCAGAAACAGCAGGAACACCCCTGACACGGTCACCCCGATGATGCCGCCGATCTCCTGCATCCCGGACATATGCTCGGCGACAAAGCGCACGGAGATGGCCGTCAGCACCGCCAGCAGGAAGACGACGGTCGAGTGCCCCAGGGAAAAGAAGAAGCCCACACCCCGGGAATCCTTTTTCTGCGACACCAATTTGCGGATCGTGTTATCCACCGCGGCGATATGGTCGATATCAAAAGCATGGCGGACGCCAAAGACGTAAGCCGCAATTCCCATGCCGACAAAAGCCGGATGGGCGGGCACCACCGCAAATAAGGCAAGCAGCCCAAAGACATGGAGCAATGCCACGCCCAGCATGTAACGGTTCCAAATGAATTTCATGTTTCCACCTTTCGCCCTTCATTCATAGGTATCTATCCAACCCCGCCGTTTCCATCCTGCTGTCTAGTCCTAGTTTATCCTCTAACCTCTTCAAATGGTATCTTTCATTTGCAAAGGCTTACAGAAGGAACGGAAAGATTCCACCTCTCCTTTGTTCTTTGAATAAAACAGCACTGTTATATGAAAATAGCACCTAGTGTACATTGGAGCCCGTCAATGCAAATAAATGAAAAAGGGACGAAGCGAAAGGTCATCTTTCGCTTCGTCCCTCTTGTTTGTGGCCAGAATAGAAACTGGCCCCCTCCATTGTTTAAGACGGATTCTTGGCCAAATCCGCCGCCTGCGCAGGAGTCAGTGCGCCATCGTACACGCGCAGCTCGTCGATCAGCCCTTTAAACGGCGGGTCCCACCAGTTGACGCCCAGGCTAAAGCTTGCCTTCGTGCCGGTAAACCAGTCCGGGAAGTTCGCTCCCTTGAACTTCTGCACCCCATTCACGTACACGGTCAGCGTGCCGTTCTCCACGGAAAAGGCCAGATGCGACCACTCGCCGGCCGGAATGGTCAGTCCGGTCGCCCCGTCATACCAGCTCGTGCTGCCCGACCACACCATCGTATTGTTGGCGACGGCTCCCCGGGGGACGAGGCTCACCCAATGGTCGCCGTCCTTCGCGCCAAAGAAAGCGGTCGTGTACGTCGTCAACTCCTCCGGTTTGATCCACAGCGCAACCGAATAGGCATTGCTTGAAATCAGACCGTCCGGCAGCCGGATCCCGGAGGCTCCGTCGAACTTGGCGGCCTGGCCTTGTCTGCCCTCGGCGAACGTGATGCTGCCGCCGGACTTGTCAATCCGGTCGCCGGTCACCGTACCTGCGGCAAACCGCCCCTGACTGTCCGCAAAGCTGCCATCAAGGCCGTAATAAGCGGACAGCTTGGCGTCCTGGTACGGCAGAACGGTCACCGTAAAGGACTTCGTCAGCGAAGCGCCGCCTTTGGTGATTGTCGCAGTGAGCACCGCTTGGACCGGCGCGCCGCCCGCCGGACGGTGCACCTCACCTGAGGCCGATACGACCGCTTCGTCCGAGCTCTTCCAGGAAATCGCGGTATGCCGGGCTCCTTCCGCCGGAAGGGTCAGGTCCGACACGACCTTCGCCGTATCCCCCAGACTCAGATCGTTGTATACGTCCTGAACCAGCGCCTGATCGGTTTTGTTTTCAAGCCGGCTGCCCCAGACCGCCACGCCCTCCCGCGAAGAAGCCGTGAAGGTCATGACATAACGCTCGGACACCGGATCCCAGCCGCTGGCGAAGACGCCCTTGTACACGGAACCGGCAATGACAAGCTCCGCCTCGTTGTGCCCGGTCTTTTTCCAAGTGCCGGTCAAGTCGCCCGAAATCGTGTTGTCCTTGTTCAGCCGGATATACACGGAGGACTGGATATCCGCCGTCGTCCCTTTTCCGTGGTTGATGAATTTATATTCCCCGATCAGGTCCTGACGGTCCACCTTGCTCAACGTTTCTCCTGCATACCGGTATGGGGCAACCACCGGCCAGCCGTCCGCATTCATGTACATTTGATGCACCCGCACCTCATGCGCTTCGCCCATCTGCGGGAAACGGGTATGGAAGACGAGGAACCGCTTGCCGGTCGCATCATCCAGCAGCACGGAGTTATGCCCTGGAGACACATAGCCGACGCCGATGCCGGTGCCCGGATCGCCCACGTCTCTGGCAAACAGGTAGTTCCCCATCAGCTTGTTGCCGTACGGCGCGTTGTCCGTGTCTCCGGGCAGAACGGCGTTCAGGCCCTGGGCATCCACATACGGTCCGTCCGGGTTCTTCGCGCGGAACACCCGCATGTTGTAACCGCCGTCGGCTCCCAGCCAGCCGTAGGTCATGTACAGGTAGTAGTAGCCGGTAGCTTTATCAAACACCACATACGGACCTTCGCCCGATTTGCCGTAGCCTCCGGCCACCTTCGTGCCGAAATACCGGTCCACCAGGCGTCCGTCGGCGGTCTTGCCGTCTTTGCCGGGATATTTCACTTTGCCGGTCTTTGGGTCCACGGGAAGGACGAAGATACCACCGGACCAGGAGCCGTAAGACATCCAGAGCTGCCCGTTTTTGTCATAGTACAGGTTCGGATCGATCGCATTCGGATACGTGCCGTTGGCAAACGACCCGTCAGCGTTGAACCAGGCACCGCTTGCCCCGCTGAGCTGTCCGGCATCGATCAGCTTCGGAATGTTCGTGTTCGTCCACTTTTTATTGATCACGCTGTCCTTATCCTTGGCATCGCCCTCCGTAAAGCCGGAGTACACCAGGGTATCGACATACTGATAAGGCCCCTCGATCTTTGGCGACACGGCAAACCCGATGGCCGACCGGATATACGTCGAGGACGTGCAGTAGTACAGCATATAGGCGCCTTTGGTGCCGTCCGCATTCACATATTCGGGATTCCAGAACACGTCGGGAGCCCACACGGAAAAACCGCCCTTACTGTCCGAATCATTTTGTCCGGCCCAGGCGAACGACCCGGCCAAATTTTGCGCCAGATCGCCATACAGCACGTTGCCCGGCGTCGTATACCCGTTCGTGAAGCGGGACCAGCTCTGCAGGTCCTTTGATCGGGCCGCTTCAATATGCGAACCGAATACGTAATACGTATCCCCGTCTTTCACGATGGATGGATCGTGTACGGATACGTTTTGATACACCGGCGCCTGTCCCTGCTGCTTCTGTGTCTTGCCGCCTTTCTCCGCCGTACTGTCCGGCCCGGTGCCAAATACCTGCCCCGGAACCGTGACGAACAGCATCATCATCAACAATGCCGAAACCCACCTTCTGTTCATGTTTGCTCCCTCCAACAAATAAAATCTCAGAAAATAAGATCATTCAACCTTTTGCGAAAACGCATTCATTGATCCGCACAGCGCTGCTTCATCGTGACGCCTGCCGCGGCCCAGCGACCGATCCCTCCCTTTTTACCGTTTCATCGACCTGTAAACCGCTTTCCACATGTATTTTATTTAAATAAAACTAAAATGTTTTAAGTAATCATATAATGACAAACATGAAATTTCAATCGCTTTTGGAAAATATTTAACTTATCGCTGCTAAAATAACGGTTTTCACCCTTTATTAAGTTTAGAAAAGTATAAAATAAAAAAAGAATGAGACCCTAAAGTCCCATTCCTTTCGTCAATTCAAGTATTCAGCTGTAAAAAAACGGCTTCGACCGCTCAACCTTACACGTTCAAATCGCCCATACGCCGCAATACAATGCCCGCTTATTCCCAATAAAACGGTCCTTTCCCCTGCAGCCGGGCGAGGCCCTCTACGAAGAAAAAGTCGCCGTAAATCAGCGGCACGTCCACATTCGTTTGGTTCGGATAATGGCTCGTCCCATGCAAAATGAGGCCTTCCTGCGCATGATCGTCAAAAGCGCCGTAGTTCACGTACAGCGACTCCAGCATGCGCACGGCCGGCTCACGGTAGACGGCTGCTTCCAGCTCGCCCACCTGCTCCGACAGCAGGAGCAGCCCGCTGGCCGCGCACGCGCCGGCTGAGGAGTCGCGGTATTGCCTTTCTTCCAGCGGCGCCCGGAAGTCCCAGTGCGGCACGTGGTCTTCCGGCAGATTGGCAAGGAAGAAGTGGGCGACGCGCTTGGCCGTGTCCAGATAGGCCTGCTTGCCGGTATGATGATAGGCCAGCGTCAGGCCGTAGATGGCCCAGGCCGTGCCGCGGGACCAGGCCGACTCCGGGGCATAACCCTGGCCCCCGAGGCCGCCGAGGCGCTCGCCCGTGTCCGGGTCGTAGCGCATGATGTGGTAAACGGAGCCGTCCGGCCGTACAAAGTCGGCGGCCACCGTGTCCATATGCGCCTCGGCGACGTGGCGGTACCGCGGATCGCCGGTCATGGCGGACGCCTGGAACAGCAGCGGCACGTTCATGGCACAGTCGATGATGGCGACGCCGGCATTGTCCTCGCCTTCGGACCACGGATTCCAGGCGCGGATGAACCGGCCTTTCAAATTAAAGCGGGCAGCCAGGTAATTGGCCGCCTTGAGAGCCCTCCGCTTCGACTCCTCGCTTCCCGTCAGCTTGTAGGAAGCCAGGCTCGTCAGCGTCCACATAAATCCGAGGTCATGGTCGAGACGGGTGTAGCCGTCCAGCACTTCATCGAGCCGGGCCTCGCATTCCTCGGCGATCCCCCGCAGACGCTCGTCCCCGCTGCCGTTATACAGCAGCCAGAGCAGCCCCGGCCAGAAGCCCGCCGTCCACCAGTGCGGGGGTTCCAGCACATACTCGCCGTTTGGGCTGGCATGGGGAAATCCCGCCCCGATGCGCTGGCTCGTGCGCCGGACTTTATCCAGCGCCTTCCCCCAAGCTTCATTTACCCATACCGCTTGCGCGGCCTGTTCCGTCATATTCACTCCCGATCCCCGCTTTCCTCGTCATTTGGCTCAAACTCGAAGGTGACGGCAACCCGGATGGAGGGCTCCGGCTTCCGGACCGTCAAATCGATCGTGTACCATTCGGCTTCACATCCGTCATGGTCCATAAACATCCGCCGGGTAATCTCCGGCGAGAGCATCCCGCCGTCATAACGCATGATCAGCTTCAAGCCTTGCTCTCCTGATCCTTGCAGCTCGATCCGGTCCCCCGCAAGCCGCGGCCGGACGCGGGTGACAAACCGCTCCACCACCGAGCTTGGCGCTCCCGCAAACCGGTACTCGTCCGTAAGCGCCAGACTCGGCAGCCCGCCCTGCATCTCCCAGCGGAGCGCACGGCGCAGGCTTTCCAGCCCCGCGTACCGGTAGGCTTGCGTGAGGTCCACGCCAAACACCGCGCCAGCCTCATCGGCATAAGCCTCTTCGACCACCGCCCGGCTGTCCTCTCCTTCGGCCTGATACTGGCCGCCGACGATCGGCACGCTGTGCCCCTGCGAGCCGTTGCAGTCGTAGGTGTAGCGCTCCGGTCCGAAATACGACTTCGTGTATTCTCCGCTGCCAAGGTCGGCGAGGAAAAACTCGCCGTCCCCGTACAGCATAAACTGCCCGAGGTCGTTATGATTGTGGGGCTCGGCGTTATGCCCGCCTTTGGCTGCAAAGCCAAACGCGCAGCTGGGGCCGGCATGCCGCCAGATGAGCCACTGTGCGTCGGGCAGGTAGCCGAAGAACGGCCCCCACTCGCTCTGGGCCGGCTCCCCGCTCCGCCAGAGCAGATTCCGGATGGCCGGCGCCCAGCGGCTGCAGTGATCCTCCGTAAACGCAGCCCGGAGGCGGGCCGGCGGCCGCTGGAACTCGGGATACAGGCCGGCCAGATAATCCGACAGCCCCGGCTGAATGCTGCCGCTTGGCCTGGAGTCGGAGAAGTTCGCCACCGCGCTTCCGCCAAGAAAGCATTTTTGCTGAAACAGCGCGATGCGGCGGACCTTGTCGCTGGCGAACCAGTCCAGCCGTCCACGGGACCGCTTCCGGAGCAGATCGGCGTAATACGTAAAATAACCGAATCCGTAATTCCAGTAGCCGAGGCCCTCCTGACAGGCGCCGTCTTCACCGAACCCCGTCAGATAGCAGTGCATGCTTCTCTCCGCCTTCGCCAGAACGGCCGCCAAACGGTCCGCATCCTCCATCAGCAGCAGGGCCGCCGCGCCGATCGAGCCGGCGCACACGGCGGACCAGTTATGTACGGCCGACTCCCAGTGAAACTCCCGGGCCAAATACGACTCGAACAGGCGGCGATGCACTTCATCCCGAATCCGGCTCCGGATCAATGGCGACAGACCGTCGCCCGCCAGGTACAGCAGCTCACTGAGCGCAAAGCCAGTTTCAGCGCTGAACAAATCGATCTCTCCCCCAGCGTCCCCTTCCCCTAAGTGGGCGGGGAGGCACCAGGTATACTCCTCCAAAATAAGCCACAGCGTATCGCACAGTGCCTCGCGGTATTCATCCCGCTCCGGCTCAAGCATTGTCAGAATCGCAAAGGTGTTCAGCCGGCGGCGCCGCTCGAAATACACCCGCTCATACCCAAGCCGACGCCCGGTACGGGCAAAGTCGGCATACAGCGAGTACGTTAATACCGGCAGCTGCAGTCCCAGCAGCCGCTGACCTTCTGCCTGAATTTCACGCCGGTCCGCTTCATACAGGTCCGAAGTCCGGACCTTCTGCCAGAAACGGGCCGCGTCGCCGTCCGGATAATACAGGTCCAACCCGGCGGGAGCCATGTCATGAGCCACTTCCTTCAGGGACGGACTTCCTTGCTCATGACGGGATGATGATTCCAGCAATTGCGAATCCTCCTCTCTTATGCGGTCCAAGCCTCACCGCAGCCGGCTCCGGTATTCGACCGGGGTCACGCCGGCATAAGATTTGAATGTCTTAATGAAATAGCTTTGATTGTCATAGCCCAGCTGCTCGCAAATCTCCCCGACGGTCGCTCCCGTCCGGTCCAGCAGCTCCTGGGCCCGCATCATTTTGAGCCGGGTCACGTATTCGATAAAGGTGCTGCCCGTCTCCTTCTTGAACAGCCGGCAGAAGTAGCTGGTGTTCATGTGAAGGTGCTCCGCCACCTCGTCCAGCGAAATCCGGCTGTGCAGCCGCCGCGTGACGTACACGCAGGCTTCGGTAATCTCGGCGCGTCTGCCGGACTTATGTCCGCCAAAATCGGTCGCCGCCCACGACTCCAAATGCCCGTTCAGCCAGGCATGAAGATCAGCAAGCGAATCGATGTCCGCGATTTCCTTATGGAGCGTATCCGCGGACGATGCCGTCGAAACGGAAGGGATGGCTTGAAGCTTCAGCTTCAAATCAAGCAGCAGCTTGAGGACCCAATCCTTTACCGCCTCCGGCGGATACCGCTCCTTGCGGATCCTCGCGGTCCAGGCGGCCGTCGCCGACCGGATCGCCTGCGGCTCCCTGTCCAGCATGGCCCCGCGCAGCTCGCCAAGTGCCTCATCGTAGAAGCTGAACAAATCCCGCGGCGGCAGGTCATCCCCTTCCGGCTCCGTCTCCGGCTTCAGCCTTGATGCGCGCAGCTTCACCGTCTCCCCGGGCTCCAGATAGAAACGCAGCCCGCCCGAGGCCAGCAGCCCGACAAGCGTCTGCTTCAAGCTCTCCGGCGAAGCACAGGGCTCGCCGATGCACAGCGACATGTCAACCTTAAGTACTTTTCGCATCGCGGACTGGATTTCCTTCAGCATCTGCGCCGTTTCCTCATATAAATTCCGATGGAGCCCCGGCCTCCCGGAGAAAAACAGCAGCCAGGTTCTGGCATCGTAACCCGCGTGTACCCCGTATGGTGCAAAGTTCTCCAGCACTTCCTTCAGGACGTTGCCGACGGCAAAGCGCAGCGTTTGATCCGAGAAGAAGCGGTATTTCACCTGCCGGTAGTTCTCCAGAAATCCGGCGACCGGCAGGGTGTGCTCGCCTTCCCGGAGCAGGCCGTACTCCGCTGCTTCCTTCCTCCAGTTCTCCGGGGACAGCAGGGGCAGATCGATGAGGTTTTTCAGGCTTTGTTCCTTCCGCAGCTCCTTCGCCTCATCATACATGCGCTTCATCCGGCTGTGCTCCCATCCGGCCTGCTTCTCCTCATCCATCGCCTGCTTGAACCGGGTGAGCCGCTGTACCAGATCCTCCGGGTCAAGGGTGTCCTTCAGCAGATAGTCCTGTACGTTCAGACGGACGGCCTGCTGCGCATACTGAAACTCACTGTGACAGGACAAAATGGCGATTCGCACGGCGGGATTCAACTCCCGGATGCGTCCCGACAGCTCCAAGCCGTCCATCTTGGGCATCCCGATATCCGTAATGAGAATATCCGGGGTCTGGCGCTGAGCCTGCTCCCAGGCGCTCCATCCGTTCTCGTGGGTGGACATCAGCCTCAGCCCGAGCTCCTCCCAGCGGATCGTCTCTGACAGCAGCTCAATCACGGGGTAATCATCGTCGGCCAGCATGACATTATACATCCCGCAGCCCCTCCTTCCGTGGAATATGCATTTCAATCACGGTTCCGGCCCCCGGCTCACTGTTCACGCAAGCCTGGAATCCATCGCCAAACATCATGTTCATCCGCTCCGCCACATTGGGCAGGCCAATGCCTGAAAAGGATCCGCTTGACGGCGAAGGCTCGGCTGCATAAGCGGCTCCGTTCAGGATCCGCATCAGCTCCTGCCTCCGCTCCTCTTCCATTCCCGCGCCGTCGTCAGCGACCGTCAGAATGATCCGCTCCGCCTCCGTCACCGCCCGGATCGATATCGTGCCCGCCTGTCGGCTCAGCCCATGAATCATCGCATTTTCGACCAGGGGCTGCAGGAAGAAGCGCGGCACTTTGATCAGAAACGCCTCCGGGTCAATATCCAGCTGCAGCACGGCCTCCTCCTTCTGCCGCAGGTTCATCAGAGCGACGTAATGGGAAATCAGGTCGATCTCCTCGTGCAGCAAAATTTCATCGTCCTCGCGGCTGATCGTCATGCGGAGCAGGACCGACAGCGAGCCGATCATTTTGGCGCTCTCCGGATCGCCGCGCTTCATCACCTTCATCCGGATGGAATTTAACACGTTGAACAAAAAATGGGGATGAATCTGCGCCTGCAGCATTTTAAGCTCGGCCCTTCGCTTGCGGGCCTGGTGGTCCGACACCTCGGCGATCATCTCTTTGACCCGGTCCAGCATCTGGTCGAACAACAGTCCGAGCCGCCCGATCTCATCGTTGCCGGCCACGCCTGAACGCACGTCCAGGTTGCCGCGCTGCACCGCGTTCGTTACCTTGCCAAGCCGGACGAGCGGCGTCGTGAACCTGCGCACCAGCACGATCAGCAGCAGAAGGAAGACGAAGAACGAGATCATTTCGAACAGAAATACTTTGCTGAAGATGGCATTCAGGTCCACGATTGCGTCCCGATACGGCTGCATCAGCACGAGATGCCAGCCGTTCATCGGAATCTCCTGCTCCACCATCAGGAACTTCTCCCCATCGATCCGTTCAATCGAATACGGCTTGTTTCCCTCGTTCAGATCAGCATAAGCAAACTTCCTGCCGATTTGGCCGGCCGGTCCCGATACGATCGTGCCCGAGCCGTCTACCATCAGCACCCGGTTTCCTTTGGAGAGCCGGTCAAAGATGCCGCTAACCTGGTCCTCCACCCAAGACACCACCACATAGCCGTAAATTTCCGAATTGGCCAGCCGCAGCGACCGGGCAATGGACAGCTGATAGGGGTGATCGGCTTGATCCTGCACGTAGACGGTTCGCTCAGGCCCGGTCCAATAAGATTCCAGCCCTCTCAGCTCCTTCATCTGCCTGAACCAGGGCTGCCGGGTCAGGTCCGGCGGATTGTAATCGCTTACGGAATAATTCATGTAATACGCCCCGTTTGTCAGCAGCACGGTCACATACGTCTGCTCGCCTACCACCGTCAAGCTGTCGAGCTGCTCCAGCACCCGGTTCGCCTCGGTGAACCGGCGGTACGGATCCTTGTCCTCGTTGCCTGAGGCGACCTGCTTGAAGTAGGTGTTCAAACCGGAATTGACCTGAATGTAGTTGGCAATGTTCAGCTTGCTGGACAGCAGGTTCGTGACGGATCCGGCCACCAGCTGCAGCGAATCCCTTGCGTTCGATACGGCCTGCCGCTTCACCGCCTCCCGCGATAATCCGTTGTATACGATCAGGCTGATGACCGCGGGAACGACAATGCAGACAATCGACGCGAAAATGAGCTTGTGGCGGATCGAGCGCAGCGCCAAGTGCCGCAGCCGGTTGATCATGATGGTCCCCCCAGGGTACAAAAAAGGGACGAAATCGCCGTCCCCTGTTTTTGGATCATATTATACCAAAATTATTTTTGGTTGGATTCGATGATTTTGTTCACGCGCTCCTGCGAGTTTTTCACCGTCGCATCGATATCCTGGTTGCCGAGGATCAGCTTCTCGTATTCCTCGTTGACCGCTTTGAACACTTCGGCCTGGTAGGAGGCCGGCGGTACGATCGCCGATGCTTTCGAGGCGACCAGCGTGTCGACCAATGACTTCTTGTCGACCTTCTCCGGGGTTTTCGTGCCGGCGAGGATCGTATCGATAATCTGCTCCACCTGGTCGCTCTTCACCTGGCTCCAGGCCGGAATATTTTTACCTTGGACCGTCTGCCCTTCGGTTGTATACCAGCGAACGAATTTGTAGGCTTCTTCCTTATGCTTGGACTTGGCGGCGACGGCGACATAATCGGTCGTGACCGGGGTGATGCCCGTGGGATCGCCTTCTTTGTTTTTCGGGAACGGCGCGACGGCTACGTTAAACTCCAGCGGCACCTTATCCGTCCCGCCGATTTCGGTATTCATCCAGCTGCCGATCACGATCATGCTCGCCGATTGGTTAAAAAACTGCGTCCGGTAATTGAGCTTCTGCGAAATCATATCGGTATACGGAACGGAGGACTGATCCTCTTTTTCCATTTTCAGCCGCAGCTCCAGCGTCGCTCGGAAATTGGGATCATCCAGATTCGACGAGCCGTCAGCCTTGAGAAAGTCGGAGTTTTCCGGCTGATTCTCCATCTTCAGCTTCAGGAATTCCAGCCAGCCCCCGCCCTGCGGGCCGTGGAAGTACGTGCCGTAGCGCTTGCTTGCACCTTCGCCCTTGGTGAGCTTTTTCGCATAATCGGCAAACTGGTCCCACGTCCAATCCGTCGGCACGCTCAGGCCTGCTTCATCCAGATGGTCCTTGTTCAAAAGCACATACCATGGGTTGAACTTGCCCGGCAGCGCATACACCTTGCCGTTCAGGCGGGTATCGACTTTATAATCCGTCTCTTCCTTATAACCGTCCTTGGCAATGTAGTCGTCCAGCGGCTCCGCCATGCCCAAGGCTACGCGCTGCGCGTATCCGGCCGGATCGCTGAACATCAGGATGTCCATCTGCGCGGAGGACGCCGCCTCCAGATCCAGTTTCTTGGAAGCCTCCTGCGTATCGCCTTTTTCGCTGAGCTGCACCAGCTCGATCGTGACGCCGGGGTTGGCGTCTTCGTAGGCTTTGAGCGTCTTGCTCCAATTGTAAGCTTCCTCGGTTCCATAGGTGTATAATCTCAGGTTGACCTTGTCCTGGCCGCCGCTTGATCCGCCGGAGCCGGACGCCGCCCCTTCGCTATCCCCGCCGCCGCTGCTTCCCCCGCAGCCTGACAGCAAACTGATCAGCAGCATGCCGGCTGCCGCACCGGTAAGCCATCTTTTTCTCTTCATCCCTCAATAACCTCCCTTGGATTATGCTTGCCCGTGAAAATGCTTCTACCGACAACGACCTTACGGCTAACAGGATACCGGCCTCGGGCCGTATGCCCGCTGTATCCGCCTGCCTCCGTTTGCCTCCGCATGCTTTCACATGCCTCCGTATGTCCACCGCTTGCCGGCTGCGTTTTCCCGTATCTGACGCTTTGATTATACCGGGGCCGTTCCCCCGGCTCATGACGCTAAATTGACCGTTGATCCTGCTATCTTGACGGATGCTAGCCCTTGACTCCCCCGAGGGCGATGCCAGCGATGACGTTTTTTTGCCCAATGATAAAAATCAGCAGCAGCGGGAAAATGGCGGATACCGCCGCGGCCATAATCAGCGAGTAGAACTCCCCGCTTAAAGACGTAAACTTCTGCATCGCCAGCGGAATCGTAAACAGCCGGTCGCTCCGCAGGAAGATCAGCGGATTCTGGTAATCGTTCCAGGTCCAGATAAAACGCAGAATAGCGTAAGTCGCCACCGCCGGCTTCACAAGCGGCAGCGCGATCGAGGAGAAGATGCGGGGATGGCCCGCGCCGTCGATTTTCGCCGACTCGATGAACTCCTGATGAATGCCCATAAAAAATTGACGGAGCATGAACGTGCCCAGCACGCTGAAGCTGCCTAGAATGATCAAGCCGAAATGGCTGTCGAACAAGCCGATGTTGCGGTACAAAATAAACTGCGGAATCAGGATGGCCTGCCCCGGAATCATGTAGGTGACCAGCACAATCATGAACAGCCAGCGCCCGGCGGCAAACTGGATTTTGGAGAAGCCATAGGCGGCCAGGGCCGACGCCGTGCAGGAGATCAGCGTCGTCAGCACGCTTACCTTGATCGAGTTCCAGTAATAGAGATAAAAAGGGTAATCCCCAAACCATACCTCTTTATAATTCGCCACCGCGTTCCATTTCCTTGGGATCCACTGGATCGGGTAGACGAAGACGTCCTTTTCGATCTTGAAGGAAGTGACCAGCATCCAGATGAACGGCATCAGAAACAGGATGCTGACCGCCAGCATGACCACGGTGATGACCAGCCTGCGCCAGTCGGGCCCGGTACGTGTCATCATTTTCCGCTCAGCTCCTTTCGCTTAGTAATTGACCCATTTCTTCTGGGCGGACCACTGTCCAAGGGTAATCAGCATAACAAAGGCGAACAGGACCGCGGCGATCGCCGAAGCGTAGCCCACCTTCAAATTGACGAATGCCGTGTCGTACAGGTACCAAACCATCATCGTCGTGGAGCCCACCGGGCCGCCCTGCGTCATCACCGCAATGATATCAAACACTTTGAACGTTGAAATGATGCCCGTCACCATCAGGAAAAAGGACGTCGGCGACAGCAGCGGCACCGTAATCCGGGTGAATTTTGTCCAACCGTTGGCGCCGTCGATGTCAGCCGCCTCGTACAGGTCGCGCGGGATCGACTGCAGCCCGGCGATGTAAATGATCATGTTGAAGCCGATGGAGATCCAGACCGAAATCATCATGATCGACAGCAGCGCAAAATGCGGATCGGCAATCCATTTTGGCGGATGATGCACCCCGATCGATTTGAGCAGTTCGTTGATCGGGCCGTAGGAGGGCTGGAACAGCACCTGCCAAACGACGGCGACCGCGACGACGCTCGAGATATAGGGCATGAAGTAAGCGACTTTGAAGTAGCTCTTCATGTACACGAACCGGTCGATCAGGATGGCGAGCACCATCGAAATGAGCATGTACACCGGTACGGTCAGCAGAAAGATGACATTATTGCGGACCGATTTAATAAACATGTCATCATGAAGCAAATTACGAAAATTTTCAAATCCGACCCAGCGGATGCCGTTCCACCCCTGCACAAAGTTCCAGTCGGCAAATCCGAGCACCATCGTTGCGACGATCGGCACCAGCACGAGGATGAATACCCCGAGCAGCATCGGGCTGACAAACAGCATTCCCCACAGCGTTTCGCCCCGCTGGAGGGAGCCGCTCTTCCGGGTGCGTTTCCCTATGCCCGGCGGCGCTGCCGCGGCCGTTTCCATTCGTTGTTCCAAGCTCCACACCCCGTTTCTTCTGCATTCCTTAAAGCCTGATTTGATTAAAAGAAAAACGTCGATCGACGTACCTTCACCGAAGACAGACCGCGTCTAAAGGAAGTTTTTCTTGCCATATCAGGAAGCAATGGCTCTGGAATTTATACTTGATATTATAAAAAAAATACCGTCAGCAGCTTTGACGGTATTTTGATCATATTCACGCTAATATTTACTTTTTTCAGCAACGGAACTCCAAACCCGCACCGCTAAAACCTCTGCCGTCTGCAGATGACATCCCCAGTCACCTTTGCTCCGGCATCCGATTATGCTGTACTACGTACTATGGAATCACAAGGAGAGAAACTTGATGAATTCAGACCGCTCCCCCTTTATCTCGTCCAGGCTCAAATCGGGGCTGTACGCCCTGAACAAGCTCGCATCGGCCGGCTTGACGCTGCTCCTGCTGGTGATACTCTCCGGCATGCTGCCCCTTCAGGATCAGCTTCCTCTGGCATCGGACACCGATCTGCCCATTCCCTTGTCCTATTGGGTCTACGGTTATGCGATGACCGCCTCCATTCTGGCGGATTTTGTGCTGTACGTGCTGCCTCCCCTGTCCAGGGACAAACAAATCTCGATCTACGCGGCGGCCGGTTTTTTGTGCTTCTATGCGCTGTATGTACATGACGCCGCAGGAACGGACCATATCGCCTCCACGGTGGCGGGCATGTGTACGGTGCTGCTGTTTTACGTCGGGAAAAAGCTGTTTGTACGCGATTCACTCATCACGCTGATTTTCGCCCTGCTGGTTCCCCTGCTCTGCTGGGGCTTTCTGTAGCCGCCGCTTTTGCGGCTCCGGGCCGGCTACAGCGCTTCGATGATATCGCCCGCCACGAGGGATGCCGGATTGGAACGGCGCCGCGCCGCCGCTTCTCCGGCCAGTCCGTGCAGGTACACACCGAACGCGGCGGCCTGTGGGCCGCTTGCGCCCTGGGCCAGCAGCCCGGCGATGATGCCGGTCAGCACGTCGCCGGCGCCGCCGGTTGCCATGCCCGGGCTGCCGGTCGCGTTCACGAACGCATCGCCGTCCGGCGTGGCGATGACCGTCCGTGCGCCCTTGAGCACCAGCGTCACCCGGTGCGCCTTGGCGTATTCGGACGCCAGGCGGATCCGGTCGCGCTGCACCTCGGCGGTGGACAAGCCGGCCAGCCGCGCCATTTCGCCGGGATGCGGCGTCAGCACCGTGTCTGCCTGACGCGGCTTCCACGCGTCCAGGTCGTCGCTGGCGGCCAGCATGTTGAGCGCGTCGGCGTCGACGACCATCGGGCATGCCGCCTCCTCCCAGAGCGTGCGCAGCCAGCGGCCGTCGCCCTCGAAGCGCCCCAGCCCGGGGCCGACGGCGAGCACGTCGCGCCCGGCCAGCAGCTCGAGCACGCGGGCGGCGGAGGCCTCGTGCCAGTCGGCGGCGGTCGCCGAGGCGAGCATGACCTCAGGCGCAGCGCCCGCCATATGCGGCAGCAGCGGACCGGGCAGCGCCCAGGTAACGAGGCCGCTGCCGGCGCGCAGGGCCGCCCGCGAGCAGAGCAGGCCCGCGCCGCTCATCGGCAGGCTGCCCGCCGCTACAAGCACGTGGCCGTACGTGCCTTTATGGCCGTCCGGCGAGCGGCGGCGCGCCGTATCGACCCCAAGCCGCGTGCGCAGCACCTCCTCCGTCAGCAGGAACGTGCTGACGTTCTGCTGCGCGCACAGCAGCGCGGGGATGCCGATGGCGCGCACCACGATCTCCCCGGCGGCTTCCGCGCCGGGGAACTGCGCCAGGCCTCGCTTCAGGAACGCGAGGCATACGGTCCGCCGTGCACGGATACAGGGATCGTGCACGGCCCCCGTGTCGGCGTCCAGCCCGCTCGGGATGTCCGCCGACACGATGTCCCTGCCGCTGCCGTTCGCTGCGGCAATCAGCTCGGCGTAGGCGCCGCGCGGCGCACCGCGGCTGCCGGTGCCGAGCAGGGCATCCACGATGCCCGTGCAGGCGGTGAAGTCCACGTCGTCCCGGCCGTGGACGAGCACCGGGATGCCCAATGTGCGGGCCGCGTCCCGCTGCAGCGCCGCCTCGCCGGTGAGGCTGCCGGGCTCTGCGGCGTACACGATCGTGACGCGCATGCCCGCTTCACGCAAGTACCGCGCCGCGACCAGGCCGTCCCCGCCGTTGTTGCCCTTGCCGGCCAGGACGAGCCAATGCTCGCGCTCCGGTTCCTCCAGCCGGAGCGCAGCGTCTCCTTGAACGACCGGCACATTATCGCCCTGGCTTCCATTTTTGAACTCAGCGCCTTTCCGGCTGCCACCGCTGACATAACGGCGCTCCCTGCACCACCGGATCACCTCCTCCGCGATGGCTCTGCCGGCGTTCTCCATCAGCGCCACAGCCGGGATGCCGACCTCCTCGATCGTTCGGCGGTCCAGCTCTCTCATTTCGTCGGATGTCACGATATACATCTGCCGTCTCCTCCTTATATGAAACAACCCCACCGATGTGGGGTTGTCTTCGATGTCATCCAGCTGTTTTAAAGGGACCCTCGTATTGCTCCATTCCAAGGCAGCCTCCGCCCGGATGCTTAATATAGAAGCAGCCTGTCCGCGGAGGCCCGTCGCTAATCTAGTAAGCTACCGTAAACCGGGTGCGGACGAAATACGGATCCTCCATTTCGTCGATCAGAGCCGCGGCCAGATCTTCGATCGAGATCCGGCTGCTGCCCAGTTCATCGGTGATGAGCATGTCCATGCCGATCCGGAAGTTGCCGGTGCGCCGTCCGGTTTCCAGCACCGCCGCCGGACTGAGGTAGCTGTAATCCAGGTCGGACAGTCTGTAAATGTCGTACGCATCCGCATGCGCCCTGGCCAGCGGCACTAGCTCCTGCGGAAATTCCGGCGTATCCATCAGCAGCGTGTCCGGACCAGTCTTCAAGCTGCCCGCCCCGCCGACGATGAGCAGCCGCTTCACGCCGGCACGCTGCACGCCCTCGATGAGCGAACGCGCAGCTTCCAGCAGCTCCTGCTCCTCCCCGAACGTCGGACCGTACGCGCTGATGACCGCGTCCTGTCCTTCGCAAACGCTGGCCACTGATGCAGGGTCCAGAATGTTTCCGGTCACCACCTTCAGCCGTTCGTGCTCCTCGGTCAGCTTGGCGGGATCCCGCACGACGGCCGTGACCCCGTGCCCGCGCTTCAGCGCCTCACGAACGATGGCTTTTCCGACCTGTCCACTGGCTCCAAATATCGTAATATGCATTGCATTGATCGTTTCCATAGGTTATTGTCTCCTTCGCTGTTATGCCTGTTATTATTCTACATGACCTGTCTTCCGCATGCTATCCTTCCGCTTTTTTCAGACGTCCGCTCCCCGTCTGCCCTTCCCGGTTATGCTGCAAAATGTATAATCCTTTCCCTTCCTCCCACTCGACATAGGCCAGCTTGCCGGGATCGCTGAAGCCTTTTTCCTTCAGCATGGCCGCCAGCCATTTCCGGTCTCTTCCGATCTGCTGCAATTTATCGTCGTTATATTCCCCATCCTCCAGCAGATTATAGGTCAGGCCGGACGGATCCGAATCCAGATCCAGATCCTGTTTTTGGACCGCTTCAAAATCCGCGTTCTTCAGAACGCTGAGCGAGCCGTTCGTTTCAAAGATGGCATAAGCAACCTCGCGCAGGGAAAAAATATCCTTTTGACGCAGCATCATGCGCAGCTGCTCGAAATCCAGCCGGTTCTTTTTCATTTCCCGCATATCCACTTTCCCGTTGTGTATTAATATGGAAGGCGTACCCTCCAAAGGCCCCCTGGTTCGGCGCGCATACTGGGTGACTTTTTCAAATAAATACGATAGGATGAACCAAACCGCCAGTCCGAACAGGAGCTGGCCATAGTGGACGTCCTTCTGGTATACCGTATTCCCCACCAGCTCGCTCAGCATAAGCGAGGAGACGAAGTCGAAGGGGGTCAGCTGGGAAATTTCCTTTTTCCCGAGAACCCGGGTCATCAGCCACAAGCCGATGAATCCCGTAATTAATTTTATGGTGATCATGCCATAATCCATAACCTCCGCCTCCCGTGTCTCATCGTTTGCTCAATACTTACCCATTTCAGGGCGGGGGTGAAAATCCCGATTGGCATCGGCGGGCGGAATGGGTAATGTTACCTGGGGAGCAGTACTTTAGGGACGGTGGATGGTTGCAAAAACATTTGTAGCATGGAGAGGAGCTGTTGTCACATGATTGGTGAATTTATCGTCCGGCTGGCCGTGGCCGGCCTGCTTGGAGCCGTAATCGGTCTTGAGCGGGAGCTGAGAGCCAAGGAGGCGGGGCTGCGCACCCACTTTCTCGTTGCGGTTGGAAGCGCATTAATTATGCTGGTATCCAAGTACGGTTTCTTCGACATTATGGACCACGACCACGTTGCGCTCGACCCGAGCCGGGTCGCCGCCCAAGCTGTCAGCGGCATCGGCTTTTTAGGTGCAGGCATGATCATTATTGAGCGGAAAAGCGTGCGCGGCCTGACGACCGCGGCCGGCGTGTGGGCGACATCCGGCATCGGCCTGACCATCGGCTCGGGCATGTATGCGGCTGGGATCAGCGCCACCATTCTCGTCATGATCGGTCTGGAGCTGCTGAGCATATTCAAAACCGGCAAAGCGCTCAGCATTTCATTTGAGCTGGATGACAAGGAGTCCGTGAAGCCGATTCTCGAGCGCCTGTCGGCGCGGAAAATCGCAGTGACCTCCTACCAGCTCGAACAGGACCCGGGCGACAGCAGCCTGTATCACCTGAACATCAAGGCCAGGGCCAAGCATAACGGGACGCTGCAGGACCTGCTGCGGGAGCTGGGTGAACTGCCTCATATATTATCCGCAAACCTTGAGTAGCGAAGGTTTAACCTGTTGAAATCCCGGAAAGGTTATGCAATAGTTAAAATAAAACCGCTGCTGATGCAAATTCACAGGAGACAGACCACATTTAGCGGATGTTTTTCTTGCGATCATTGGATGATTCAGCTTCACCTTTGAAATTCCTGATCTTGATAAAATAATAATGACTGAAGGGAGGTGGCGCTGTTGTCCCTTGCTCTACAGACCGGCCTTGACCGGCTGACCGGAACGGAGTCGAATTTGATCGTAGCCGGGCTCGCGGTCATCGTCTTCCTCTGGCTGTACATCCGCACATCCCGTTCCTTGAGGGCCGAGGCCGCCGCGCGGCTGGAGCTGCTGCAGCGCACCCTCGCCCTGTACAGCCGGGCGCAGGGCGTCCTTGGCGAAGAAGTGGAAGCCGCCCATGTCGGCGCCCAGGAGCCGGACCAGCTTGTCCAGCTGCTCCAGGAATGCAAGGCGGCCCCGCTGATGACTCCGGAGCTGCTGGACATGATCGATGCTTACATACGCGAACGGGATTTCTCCCGGCTCCTGATGCTGCAGAAAATGCTGGACCGGGAAATCCACCGGCGGATTCATGAACAATCGGTGCTGATCCGCAAAATAGACAATCCCGGCTGGGGCACCAGCTTCTGGAGAATGATCCGCCCGGCGGTTCCTTTCGCCGCTCTGGTCCTCACCCTGTATTGGTTCATCCAGCTGTATAACGGCTTTCAGGACAGCGGCGCCGCCGCCCTGTCATGGACAAGCCTCGAGCTGTGGACGCGTCTCATTTCATGCCTCGCGGCCACGCTCTTCCTGTACTGGGTCATCATGGATACCCGAAGGGATACGCCGGGCATTCTGTACCGGCTGCTCGCCCTGATCATCGCCGCGGTGGCGCTTCTGCACCTGCTCGGTTTGACCGCGGCACCTTACATACTGGCCGTCCAGGTGGTGCTGTTCCTGTTCGGTTTTAACCTGAACCCCAAGCCCAGCCGCCGGAACCGGCCCTATGCCGGCCACCGCGAAGTAACCCAAGACAACGAGGAGAATCCGAAGGATCGCTGAGTCTCCACAGACCGCGTCCTGCGGCCCTTCCCCCTCGTTCCACTTGTGGAATAGGGTTGGCTCACAGAAGACAGACCGCGTCTAGAGGAAGTTTTTCTTGCGAGATCAGGAAGCAGAAGCTCCGAAACTTATACTTTCTGATCTCTTAAAAAATAACCCCGCTGTCCTGCCCCCTTCCACGATGGAAGGTAAGGCATTCAGCGGGGTTATTTATTGTCCGTTCGTCATGCTGACGGGGGGCGTCCTCGGCTAGCGCAGCCCGGACTCTCTTCCGGTCCTCCGCTCGGCTCTTGCTGCCGCCTTCACGGAGCTACCCGACGTGTTCTCAAACCGTTTGCGTTCCGTCCGCTCCATCTGCACGATCTGTCCCTCATGCACAACGATGTGAAGCGAACCGAATTCCATATCGTTCAGCTGACTCGCAATACGTTCCTTCCATACTTCATCAACGATAAGAGGTTTTGCCACAATTGACGCCTCCTTTAGTTCCTGGATTTTAAGGAATATGAGCCATTGGGGATGAATGTAATAATAATCCTTCTTTTCCAACCAAATTAGTATGGTTTAACATTATCACGCGGGTAAAATCGCTGTCAATGAGCATTTTTCCACGACAGCCAACTTTTAAAAAGAAGAGTGACCAGCGCCAGCAGCAGGAGCAGCGACGCCACCGCAAACGACGCCGAGAACTGGTATTCGTTATACAAAATTTCAACGTGCAGCGGCAGCGTATTCGTCTGTCCGCGGATATGCCCGGAGACGACCGACACCGCCCCGAATTCCCCCATAGCGCGGGCGTTGCACAGGATCATCCCGTACAGGAGGCCCCATTTGATATTCGGCAGGGTCACCCGGGTAAATACATGCCAGCCGCGTGCGCCCAGCGTTACGGCCGCCTCCTCCTCTTGGGTGCCCTGGTCCTCCATCAGCGGGATTAATTCCCTCGCCACGAAGGGAAAGGTTACGAACAGCGTTGCCAGGATGATGCCCGGCACGGCATAGATGATTTTGATATCGTGGTCGCTCAGCCAGGGGCCGAACCAGCCGTTGGCCCCAAACACGAGCACGAAGATCAGCCCTCCGATGACGGGCGACACCGCAAAGGGCAGGTCGATCAGCGTGATCAGCGCCCCTTTGCCGCGAAACTTGAATTTAGTAATGGCCCAGGCCGCGGCGATGCCGAACACCGTGTTCAGCGGAACGGTCACCAGCGCAACGATGAGCGTCAGTTTCAGGGCGGACAGCGCATCTGGATCGGCGAGAGCTGCGACGTACACATCCCATCCCTTCTTGAGCGCCTCGGTGAGAACGATGAGCAGCGGCAGCACGATCAGCCAGAGCATCGCCAGCCCGGCCGCCGCGATTAGCAGCCATTTAACCCAGGCCGCTTCCGTCGTGGCCGGCGAAGCCTGGGCACTCGTTTGGACGGAAGTCATGGGCACGGTACCTGCCATAGGGAAGCCCTCCTTTTCTTAGTGACACTTGAGCATAGGGTATAGTCCGGGCCGGGTTAAACCCGGGCGGGGCATTAACGCACCGAGCGCCGTGTCCACCGCTGCAGCGAATTGATGACAAGCAGCAGCAGAAACGAGATCAGCAGCAGCAGGATCGCTACGGCGGCGGCGCCGGCATAATCGTACTGCTCCAGCTTTGACATGATGAGCAGCGGGGCGATTTCCGTCTTCATCGGCATATTTCCGGAAATGAATACGACCGAGCCGTATTCCCCGATGCCGCGTGCGAACGCCAGGGCAAAACCCGTCAGGAGCGGCGGAATCAGCTCCGGCAAAATGATGGTCCGAAACGTCCGGAATCGCTTCGCCCCGAGCGTGGCGGCTGCTTCTTCAGCGTCCCGCTCCGCGTCCTGCAGCACAGGCTGCACGGTCCGCACAACGAACGGAATGCCGATGAACATCAGCGCGATCGTAATGCCCAGCTGCGTAAAGGCCACCTTGATGCCCAGCGGCTCCAGCAGCGAGCCGATCCAGCCGTTTTGCGAGTAGAGCGCCGTCAGGGCGACCCCCGCTACCGCGGTCGGAAGCGCAAAGGGCAGGTCGATCAGCGCGTCAAACAGCCTTTTACCGGGAAACTCGTAACGCACCAGCACCCAAGCGATCAGCAGCCCCAGGATCGAATCGATCAGGGCGGCCGCCGCCGAGGTCAAAAAGCTGATCTTGTAAGAGGCCAGTACCCGCGGGTCGGTAGCCACATGCCAAAATTTGTCCCAGCTCAGCCCTGTGGAATTTAGGAGGAGCGCCGACAGCGGGATCAGCACCACCAGGCTCAAATACAGCACGCTGTACCCCAGCGTCAGCCCAAAACCCGGCAGCACCCTCCGCCGGGCCGCATTCACTTGACTCATGACCGTTCATCCTTTCCTGCCTTCGGCCTTGTGTGCGCCGATCAGCTGCCAGGCGTATAAATTTGATCGAAAATGCCTCCGTCGCTAAAATGCTTCTGCTGCGTCTCATCCCATGTTCCGAATACATCCTGCAGCGTGAACAGATTGATGTCGTGGAATTTATCCTTGAACTTCTCCTTGACGCTATCCAGTGTCGGCCGGTAGAAGTTTTCCGCAGCGATCGTTTGGCCTTCCTCCGAGTACAGGTACTTCAGGTAAGCTTCGGCTACCTCGCGGGTTCCGCGCTTATCCACGACTTTGTCAACGACGGCGACCGGCGGTTCGGCAAGGATGCTGACCGACGGATAGACGATGTCGAATTTGTCCGGACCAAGCTCCTTGACCGACAGCATGGCCTCGTTCTCCCAGGCAAGAAGCACGTCGCCGATGCCGCGCTCTACGAAGGTTGTCGTCGCTCCGCGAGCGCCGGTGTCGAGCACGGGTACGTGCTTGAACAGTTCCTTGACGAACTCCTGCGCTTTGGCCTCGTCGTTATTGTTTTGCTTCAAGGCATAGCCCCACGCCGCCAGGTAATTCCAGCGGGCGCCGCCCGATGTCTTCGGATTCGGCGTGATGACTTCCACGTCGCCTTTGATCAGATCGCCCCAATCCTTGATGTTCTTCGGGTTGCCCTTTTTCACCAGAAACACGATCGTCGAGCTGTACGGCGTGCTGTTGTGCTCGAATTTGCTTTCCCAGCCTTCATTGATCAGGCCTTTCTTCTGTATTGCATCGATGTCATAGCCGAGCGCCAACGTGACCACATCCGCTTCGAGTCCGTCGATGACGGAACGGCTTTGCGCCCCCGAGCCGCCATGCGACTGCTTAATTGTGACCTTCTGGCCCTTTTCTTTTTCCCAATAGGCCGCAAACGCCTTGTTGTAGTTCTCGTACAGCTCCCGTGTCGGGTCGTAGGAAACGTTCAGCAGTTCAACCGGTTTGGCCGAGCTGTCCGCCTGCGCCTCCGTGCTTTTCCCTTCGGTCGTGCCCCCCGCCTCTTTGTCCGTACTTCCGCTGCCGCTTCCATTTCCGCAGGCCGCTAACGCAGCAGTCAGCAGCAGCGCCAGCCCTGCGCTCATCCCCCGCCTTACGATTTGTTTTCTTCTCCATACGTGTACCATATGACCCACTCCCCAGTGATAAAATGTACGGCCTGACCATGATTCACCGTGAAATTCTCGGTTTGGCCGATGTTCGCCAAGCAAAAAAAGGACAGAGGAAAATCCGGCACAGCCTGCAGACAAACCAGTCATGTATCGACCTGTCTGCTCCTGTTCCAGAGGTTCCTCCGTCCGTACGGTGAGAACTTCAATTTGTAATTATTCCTACCTGATTAGTATGTTATATGGCTATATTGTAGTGAGCCGAAACGTACCTGTCAAACCTTTTTTTTACAAAAATCAATTTCTCTTTCTGGACCTGAACACCAGGTTCGTGACGGTGCCGACAACCAGACTGACCAGCATTGCGGATACGGCGAGTTTGGCTATAACACCAACGTAATTGGCCGGCGGGACGATATTGATGATCCCCAGACCAAAAACGAGGACAAACACAATCGCGTAATCGAGCCATCGGAACTTCCTCATCCTATCCCCCTCTCATCGCTCCGTCATATCGGAAATTTGCAATGGAGCCTAACCTCAATGTATCACAACAAAAAAACCAGGGGAACCATAAAATGGAACCCTGGTTTTGGTTGTTAAGAAATTAGCCTGCTATTCGCCTTTCACCCACTGCTGGATGCATACCGGCTTCGGCAGCTCCAGCGCAAAGCCGGTCGGCGTCAATCGCCCGGAATCCGAATCGATCTTGTACGACAGCATATTGCCGGTGTTCTGGTTTGCCGCTATCAGGTATCCCGAAATGATCGCGAAATTGCGCGGAAACTCTCCGCCCGTCGATACCCAATCCACCGGGGTCAGTTCACCAGTCGACTCGTTGATATGGAACAGGACGATGCTGTCATCTCCCCGGTTGGACCCGTACAGGAAACGCCCGCAAGGGGAAATATGGATGTCGGCGCAGAAGCTCTCCCCGGTAAAATCCTCAGGCAGCGTAGATACGTTCTGCAGCACTTTCAATTCCCCGGCCTGCCCATTATAGGCAAACACCGTTACTGTATTGTCGAGCTCGTTAATGCCGTACGCCCACTTGCCGGACGGATGAAAATCAAAGTGGCGCGGTCCCGCTCCAGGCGTCGTTTTTACTTCCCCGTGGGTCACCAGCTTGCCGTCTTCCAGGCGGTAGAGCACGATTTCATCCAGCCCCAGGTCGCAGACCAGCACAAACCTACCTTCCGGATCCTGAAAAATCGAGTGCGGATGCGGCCCTTCCTGCCGGTCGTTCCGGATGCTGCGCCCGCTGTGCTTGACGATGGAGGTCATCTCCGCCAGCCCGCCGGTTTCGCCGATCCGAAACACATTAATATGCCCGCTGGAATAATTGGACACCATCGCAAACTGCCCGTCCCTGGTCAAGGAGACATAGCAGGGGTCCTCCCCTTCTGTCGGCATCCGGTCCAGCAGATGCAGCTCGCCGGTTTCATTGTCGATCGAATAGGCGAAGATCTCACCGCTTCCCGTTTCGCTCACCGCATACAGCCGGTCCCCCGCCGCGTTCAGCGTCAGATACGAGGGATTGGCCATGCCGGGCAGGCCGTTCACGACGGCCATTTCCCCGGTTTCCGTGTTGAGGGAACAGAGGAATATCCCCTTTTCCGCCTCAGGGGCGTATGTACCTGTATAGAAGAAGCTTTTATTTTCCGGGTTCACCATTCACCACTCCTTGTCCATTCAAAAATAGGATCCACATCTGAATTCATTATAGATTCATTTTTGTAGTTCATTCTATATATTACCCTATTTTATTCTCGGCGACTGCCTGCGGCTGATGAAGAAGAAGCACAGCAAAAAAGCGCTCCTGCGAGCGCCTCGATGGTATGGAAACGAACGGACCGGTGGGCGGTCACTTTCCCTGTATATTAAACCCGTTTATGAATGAATCCGTCTTCTCGCCTTAAACTGCTTGTATTGAAAATACACCGTACAGCCGATGCAGTAACCGCACAGCGCCACGAATGCCGCCAGAAACAGCAGCGCCGAAAAAATATACCCGAGCACCGGCAGCTGCAGCGCAAAAAAGAGCAGCGACAGCGTCAGGAACAGCACGGCCAGCACATTGTTGAACCGCTGCAGTTCCAGTGCCTGAGTCGGTTTGCCTTGGACACGAAGAAACGGTTTGGCCAAGAGCACGAACGCATTTTTCCCTGTCAGCAATCCAAGCACCTGAATGATCCACGGCGCCAGCAAAATGTATGGCTGGTTGAACACGGCGGTCAGGATCACAAACAGCACGATGCCGGTCTGATTCGCTTTGACATAGGGTTCTGGAATTTCCTTCATCGGGTTTCACCGTCCTTTAAAGAAGAGATAGGGGTCTTTGACCTTACTATAGAATATTAATCCGATGAGTACAATAGGAATAAAACGAGGTGTGATTTACGCAATTCATCTTTTATGATCTAAAACGTTTACCGACTCCAATGGAAAAGGCCCTGCGCCGCGGCAGAGCCCTTCTCATCGTGAAGCTTACTTGATCTCGATTTTAAAATCCTGCTGTATCAGTCCTCCAGGGTAATCCCTCAGGTCAAATGTGAGCGGCTGGGCGTACTGGCGAGCCGGAATATCAAAATAATATTCGCTCCACTCCCCGCTGCTGTGCCACCTTTCATGGATTTCACCATCCTGCGGAAGGGAATAGACGGCCCCCTTCGCATCCTTAAAATCGTTTTTCGGCCGTGCCACGTAAGCCATGCCTTGCAGTGGAGTTTTAATCGCAGTCCGGATCCGGATAAAGCTGCCTGACCGTTCGATGCTCTTAAGCTGCAGGCGGCTGTCCGGAGCTTGAACCAGCGTCTTCGTCGCGGTGTTAATCACCATCTTCTTCTCGCCATCAAACGCCGTTTCCAGCCCTTTTCCTGTTAAAATGAGCGGATCGCCGCGCTGGTATTCTGGCGCAAGGTAACCCAATTTCCAACCCTCTCCGTTCGAAACCATCGTAACGAGGTTATATGCGGCGTACCCTCCCTTCCGGTTGTTATACAGCACCAGCCCATTCATTCTCTCTGCACGCTTATTGTTAGACGGATCGGCCAGCAAGGTGACCTCCAGCTGCTGAACGACCTGCTTCACGGTCGATACCTTGATTTTCTGTCCGTCGAAGTCCAGTGTCCGATTGACATCAATGTCCCGCTCCAGAACAGCCAGCCGATTGACCTTGACCGGGATCTTTACTTCCAGCCACTCATCATCGGGAACCGGACTCCCTTCGTTCCGCCAGCGACCGGCCAAATAAAACTCGGACGGCAGCGTTTCGCCTGAGGGAAGATCAAAAATGATCATGTCGTGATAGATCCCGCCCTCTTCCGTAACGCCTTTAAACTGCTGTGAGCCTGCCATGAACTGGACGGCGTTCAATGGATCATATCCCAGGGTGAACAGCCTTGGCGAATCCGGCGTAATCCGCTCCCCGGTATCGCTGCGGGACGACGTATAGAACAGGACGACATGATTCAGGTCCGTCAGCATGCCGTCCACCGTAACCTGGTACCCGCCATAGGAAGCCGTCCGCGCGACCGCCTGGTATTTCCCGTCGTCCAGCGCTTCCCGCAAAATTCCCCGGTCCCCGGCCAGCTGCTCGACATAATCGGGAATCTCCGCTCTGCCTATCAGATTAGCCGCCAAACCTTCCAACCTGGAAAGGCTGTAGGCCTGCGGAAATGCGATCCCGATCCCCAGTATCACCGCTGCCGCCACTGTCCCAATGAAAACCGCGGATCGGCGCATGATCGCCCGACTGCGCCTGATTCGCTTGCCGCGGTTCAGGCCGGCCGCCACTGCTTCCTCCAGCAGAGGCTCAGGGATCCGCCGGCTCGCAATGGCCGCGGACTGAAAGTACTGCTCCAGCAGACGCTCCTTTTCCTCACCCATGAAACAACTCGCCTCCTGTCTCCATTTTTCCCCGCAGCTGCTTAAGACCTTGATGCAGCCATGTTTTCACTGTGCCCTCCGGCCGGTTCAGCACCCGGGCGATTTCGGTTAAGGTCATGTCCTCATAATATTTCAGCATCAACACGTGCCTGTACTTCGGTTTCATAAGGTCCAGGGCACGCTCCAGATCGATTTTGCTGTCGCTGATCATTTCGTTCGACCGGATGTCCGCATGGTCCGGAAGCGGCTGCACCCTCTTCTTGCGCTTCTGCTCATCCACGCAGCATTTGATCAGGATCCGGGTCAGCCACGGGATAAACGCACCCGGATCCTTCAGCTTTCCGCACTTGATCCAGGCCCGGCATACCGCTTCCTGCACCGCTTCAAGCGCATCCTGCTCATGATGCAGGTAGCTGTAGGCAATGCCGTACAAGCGCCTCTGCTGCCCGGACACCAGGATATGAAAAGCCTGCTCGTCCCCGCGGCATGCTGCAGCGGCCAGCTCGGTTTGTTCCATCGTCAGACCCCTTTCCCTCTCCCCTTCGCCGGCCCTGCCAGCGTCTGTATATCCAAGACAAACATCTATCGTCATACTTCCAATGAAGACAGACCGCGATTTGAGGAAGTTTGTCCTGCGAGTATAGACCTTCAGCTCCGCTGAATATTTAAAAGTCTATACTCTAAAAAGACTGTGGAAAGCACGGAACGGTTTTAAATGAAGTTCACTTTTTTCAAAAAAAGATAACCTGGCTCTCAGGAACGCCCATCACCAGGAGGCAAATAAACAAAAAAAGACCGCCGTTAGGCAGTCCTTGCCTGCTTAACGAAGGTCCTTCCCTGTTTTTCGGTCAGCCGCTGGTTTAGACCGGAACCCCCTTCGGCTGTCCCTTCTCACGGCTTCCCTAAAGTTACCCGATCCGCTCCTCAGCCTCCTCGGCCAGGCGGAGCAGCTGCTCCCGCACATGCACCACCTCGCCGAAAATGAGCAAGGCCGGGTTTTTGACGTGCATGAGGGTAGCCAGCTTGTGGATGCTGCCCACCGTGCCGGTAATGACCCGCTCCTGTTCGCTCGTCCCCTGCTCGACGATCGCAGCCGGGGCCGAATGCGGCCGGCCGTGAGCGATCAGCTCGCGGCAGATATCGGCCATGCCGGCGACACCCATGTACACGACCAGAGTGTCGACGCCCTGGGCAAGCAGGTCCCAGCGGGGACCCTGCTCCCGGCCGGCGCAGCTCGAGCCGCTGACGAAGGCGACCGAGGCGCTCCGCCCCCGGTGGGTCAGCGGGATGCCCGCCGAAGAGGCGGCGCCGATCGCCGAGGTCACGCCCGGCACGAACTCGTACGGGATGCCGCGCAGCGCCATCTCCTGCGCCTCTTCGCCGCCGCGGCCGAAGATCAGCGGGTCGCCGCCTTTCAGCCGCACGACCTGCTTGCCCTTCAGGGCGAAAGCGGCGAGCTGCTCGTGGATTTCCGCCTGCGGCACCGCATGCTGCCCCGGCGCCTTGCCGACGTAGAGGAGCGCGGCGCCTTTCTTCGCGTACCCAAGCAGTTCCTTGTTCACCAGGCGGTCATACAAGATGACGTCCGCCTCCTGGATCCGCCGGAGCGCCTTTACTGTAATAAGCTCCGGATCACCGGGACCAGCGCCGACGATAGATACCATGCCCGGCTTCATCGGCCGCGTTCGGCAGACACAGCCGCCGCCTCCATGGAGCCGCGGGCCCCGGCCGATCCGATCGCGCCGGATTTACTTCTGCCAAATCCGCGGATGGACACGTAATACGCTACGCCCGTAAACAAAGCGCCGCCAATGAAGTTGCCGATCAGCACGGGGATCTGGTTCCACAGCCACCAATCGGCAAAGCTGACGTTGGCGCCCAGCATCATCCCGGCCGGAATGACGAACATATTGACGACGGCATGCTCGAATCCCTGGCCGAAGAAGATGAGGATCGGCAGCCACATCGCTGCGATTTTTCCAGCGGTAGACTTGGACGTAAACGCCATGACCACGCCCAGCGTCACCATCCAGTTGCACAGCATCGCCTTGATCACGACCAGCAGCAGACCTTCGCCGCCGAGCTCCTTATAGGCCAGCGTCTTTGCTTCACTCGTCTTGATGATCGTCTGGACAAGCGGGCTGCTCATGTCGTGCCCCATTTTGGTAATGGTCAGGCCGTACAGCACCGCATAGACCAGGCAGCCGATCACATGGCCGAGGATGACCCATCCATAATTGCCAAGCATGGAGCGGACCGAGGCCTTTTTCTGCATTACTGCCAGCGGAATGAGCGCAAAGCTCCCTGTCACCAGCTCCAGCCCGAGCAGCACGATAATCACAAAGCCCACGGGAAAAATAAGCGCACCGGCCATCGGAATATTCGTTTGGGATGAAGCGGTAAAGGCCAGCGTCGTGGCACAGGCCAGTATTGCCCCCGCCAGCATGCTGCGCACCAGCATTTGCCCCGGACTCAGCTTCGCTTTGTTCGCGCCTCCCTCAATCATGTCATTTAGAACCTCGCCTGGTTTTACATAATCCATCGGCTGCTCCTCCTCCCTCTCGCTTAAGATTCCGTCAGGCAATAAATCGCCCCGCTTACCGGATCCACCTCAACCTCATAGGTGCTGACCTTGCCGGTATCCGGCTCCTGTACGCAACCGCTGCGCAGGTCGATTTTCCAGTCGTGCAGCGGACAATGCACATCCTTGCCGCACACCATGCCTTCGGAGAGCTTTCCTCCTTTGTGCGGGCACTTGTTCTCCACCGCCAAAATATCCCCGTCGCTTAAGCGGAACAAGGCAATTTCCGTCCCCTCCAGCACCACCGTCCGCGATCCTTTCGGATCGATTTCCGATATGTTTCCGATCAGATGCTTAACCATCCCGTTTCCCCCTTAGTTCTTCACAGGCTCTGCATTCGGCAGAGGTTCAAAGTTTTTGCGGAGTTCCTTGTCGGACAAAATCTCCTTCCACGGATCCTTCTGCGTGCTGAGCGCCAGCTTCAGCCGCGCCTGGAGAGCCTCGCGGTCTTCCTTCTTCTCCAGCGCCTTCTTCACGCTGTCCAGCCCGACCCGCTCAATCCAGACCGAAGTCCGTTCGTTCCACTGCGCATGCTCGCGGTAATATTGAATAAAGGCACTCGCCCATTCGACCACTTCATCCTCCGTCTTCACGACGCAGAGCAGCTCGGTTGCCCGCACATGCACGCCGCCGTTGCCGCCGACATGCAGCTCCCAGCCGCCATCGATGGCGACCACGCCGAAATCCTTAATCGTCGCTTCCGCGCAGTTCCGCGGACATCCCGATACGGCCAGCTTCACCTTGGCCGGTGTACTCAAACGCTCCAGCTCCTTTTCGAGCCGGATGCCCATGCCGATGGAGTCCTGGGTACCGAACCGGCAAAAGGTGGAACCGACGCAGGTTTTGACCGTGCGGAGCGCTTTGCCGTAAGCATAACCGGAAGGCATGTCGAGCTCCTCCCACATTTTCGGGAGATCCTCCTTTTTGACGCCAAGCAGGTCGATCCGCTGCCCGCCGGTGATCTTGACCATCGGCACGTCGAATTTCTCGGCGACCTCGGCGATTTTCTTCAGCTCGGACGGAGAAGTGACGCCGCCGTAAATCCGCGGCACCACGGAATAGGTTCCGTCCTTTTGAATGTTCCCGTGGTATCTCTCGTTGGTGAACCGGGATTCTTTTTCATCCTTATAAGACTCGGGGAACAGCATACCCAAATAGTAGTTCAGCGAAGGACGGCATTTGGAGCAGCCTTCGGGATTGTTCCAGCCCAGCACGTTCATCACTTCTTTGATAGACTTCAGTCCCATCCGGGAGATTTCCGCGACGATTTCGTCCCGGTTCAGTGTTGTGCAGCCGCATATGCCTTCTTTGACCGGCTCTCCTGCCGCATCACCCGCATAGAGCTGAACCAGTCCCTCGACCAGCGGCTTGCAGCCGCCGCAGGACCCAGACGCCTTCGTGCACGCTTTGACCGAGGATACAGTCGTGCAATTTTTGTTCAGGATCGCGTCCTTGATCGTCTCTTTGGTGACGCCGTTGCAGCCGCAGATGATCTCGTCATCCGGCAGACTGGCCAGCCGTTCTTCCGGCGATACGGAAGACCCGGCGCCAACGGCGAAGCCGAGCAGCAGCTCCTTTTCCCGGCCCTTGACCGATTCCCGACTCTTCATCAGCGAGAACAGCTTGGAGCCGTCGCCTGTGTCCCCGAACAGGACGGCGCCGACGAGCCGGTCGTCGTGGATGACGATCTTTTTATACACACCCTCCACTTCATCTTGGTAGCGCAACGCCCTGGTGCCCTCCGGTTCGGCAAAATGCCCCGCGGAGAATACATCTACGCCTGACACTTTCAATTTGGTGGAAGTCACGGAGCCGGCATAACCGGCGGTATCGACGCCCGCAAGCCGTTTGGCGAGCACGGCCCCTTGTTCATACAGGGGAGCGACCAGTCCGTAGGCGATGCCCCGATGCTCCGCGCACTCTCCCACGGCATAGATGCCGGGAATGTTCGTTTCCATATAATCGTTGACGACGATGCCCCGGTTGACCTCAATTCCGGCGGACTTCGCCAAGGCCACATTCGGCCGGATGCCGACCGCCATGACGATCAAATCGGCGTCGACCCGGGTGCCGTCGGTAAAGCGAAGCTCCTTGACCCGCTTGCGCCCCATAATGGACTCGGAATGCTTGCTCAGCAGAAACGTCATCCCTTGGGCTTCCAGTTCCCGCTGCAGCATCCGTGATGCGGTTTCGTCCAGCTGACGCTCCATTAAATAAGGATGGATATGGACGACCGAGACGTCCATGCCGAGGTGCAGCAGCCCTCTCGCCGCTTCGAGCCCCAGCAGTCCGCCGCCAATGACCACAGCTTTTTTATGCTTTTTAGACGTCTCCATCATCATTTCGCAGTCCTTGATATCCCGGAAGGCGATGACCCCTTCCTTATCTGCGCCCGGAAGCGGGAGCATGAACGGATTGGAGCCCGTCGCCATAATCAGCACGTCATATTTCGCCTCTGCACCTTGATCGGAGTAAACGACGCGGTTTTTCGTATCGATTCGGGTCACCATGTGCCCGGCATATAGTTGAATCCGGTTTTCTTTGTACCAGTCCCAGTCGTTGATCACAATTTCCTGAATATCCGCACCGCCCGCAAGGACCGATGACAGCATGATCCGATTGTAGTTGGGATAAGGCTCCGCCCCGAAAATCGTGATTTCGTACGCATCCGGCGCCAGCTTCAGCAGATGCTCCAGCGCTCTTACCCCCGCCATCCCGTTACCGACCATGACCAGCTTTTTCGTCGCCATGTCTCTTCCGCTCCCCTCAATAGTCCAATCTTCTGAATCTTGTACCAAAAACCAGAAAAGCCCGCCTTCGGGCCCCGGACAGAGTGGACGCACTCTGGCTCAGGAGTCGAAAGCAGGCTTCATTGCCGCTATAAAGGATACACCGTTGTATCCGGCTGTTATCAAGTTCTTGAGGGAAATATACACTATCCCCCGAGCGTTTGTCAACATATTTAACATGAAAACACAATTTCATTTGGTTATCGACATGTCACCTTGTTTTATGTTATATAAATTAACATACAAATCTGTTGCACTCATCTTAAACTCTGACTGGACTGAATTAAGAAGGGAGCGTCTATGCATGCGTTCATTGCTGGTTATCCACCGCCAGACCCCTCCTTCAGAGCGAAGTGATTCAGATAGCAGGACGCTTCTGCCGGAGTACATCCTTCGTTCCTACGGGTACCAAGTCCATCTAGCACGCAACGAAGAGCAGGCGATCGCCGGAATCGGAGATGCGGACGGTGCGGTGCTTCACCTTCCGGTCTCCGAGATCAAGGCTTGGTGCGGCAAGCTCGAGAAACACAAACAAACGCCGGTTCTTTGGTGGTGCAGCGATACGGCCGCTTCCATGTCCCTCGAGGCATGTGAGGATGATGTTATTATTGACGGGCTTTTATTTCCGACCATGAAAGCGCACGAGCTGCATTGGTCGCTGCATTTCAGCTCCGCCCACTTTTATGAGCGGCAGCAGTGGAAGAACGAGCGCAAGCAGCTTCTCGCCCGCATTGAGGAACGAAAGTGGATCGATATGGCCAAGGGGATTCTGTGCGAACTCAAAAATATATCGGAATCCGAAGCCTATGACGTCCTGCGCAAGCAGGCGATGAATGAACGGAAACGGATGGTGGACGTCGCGACCTCCATCGTCAAGCTGTATCAGCTGCTTCAGGAATCCGGTTCGGGAGGTGCCAAGAAATCATGATCCATTTATTAAAAGAAGTCGGCCGGGGCAAGCGGGGCGCCCGTGACCTGACCTATGAGGAAGCCCTCCAGGCGGCTGAAGCGATCCTCGGTTTAACCGCCACGCCCGCCCAGATCGGGGCGTTTTTTATCGCCGAACGCATCAAAATGGAAAGCGTAGAAGAGCTGGAAGCCTTCGTGTCGGTCCTGCGCAAACACGCCGCCCGTTCGGACCTTCCGCAGGGCATCGACTGCGCCGGCCCGTATGACGGGCGGAAGTCGTCCTTTATGTCCACGATCGCCACCTCGTTTGTGCTGGCTGCCGCCGGACTGCCTGTTACCCTGCACGGGTCTGCGTCCCTTCCGCCGAAGTGGGGGATGACGCTGGCCGATGTGTTTGCCGCAATGGGTATTTCCGATGCGTCGCTGTCCAGGGAGCTGTGCCTGGAAGCAGCGCGCCAGACGGGCGTACTGTACGCCCATGCCGAGACTTGGTGTCCTCCGCTGGCAAAGCTTCGCCCCATCCGTGAGGAGCTCGGCATGCGGACCGTGCTCAACACGGCCGAGAAGTTTGCGGATTACGGGCACTCCCCTTTCTTAACGTTCGGGGTGTACCATAACACGGTCTTTGACCGGCTCGGCCGGCTCATCATGAACCTCGGCTATGAGCGGGCCTTGATTATCCAGGGAAGCGAAGGCTCGGATGAGCTGTACATCCACCGCCCGACCCGAACCTACCGGATCGAACACGGGGAGGCTTCGCTCCAGATCATCGATCCGGAGAGCTTTGGCCTGGATACGCCGCTGCCAGAGGTCGACTGGACGCCAGCCGAGCAGGCGGCGGTCACCGGCCAGGTGCTGCAGGGCAAGGGCAATATGGCTTTTATGTATCAGGTGCTGCTGAACGCGGCAGTGCGCCTGCATCTGGCAGATCGGGTGCAGTCAGTTGAGGAAGGCCTGTATACGGGCAAGGCGCTGCTGGAATCCGGCAAGCCGCGGGAGCTGTATAAAAAGTGGCAGGCGGTGCTTAAAAACCAGCCGTTAACGGTCTGAATCCCCTGTCTTCCTGCTATCGGTAGAGGCAGAACAAAGAACGTCCCGGAAAATTCCGGGGCGTTCTTTGGTTTGTCTACAGTGTAGCCCCATTAGCTGACTACTGCCGCCTAAGCCTCGCACTGCCTAACCCCGCCGCTTACGCCTCTGCCGTTCCGAACCGCTTCGCCGACCGCTCTTTCGCCTTCTGAGCCTCGATCTCGCGGTCACGGGGACTGGAGTTCGTAACCAGGGAGTCCAGCAGCTTCCTGGATGCCGCCGCGACCTCCGCTATCGCCAGATTAAAAGCTTCCTCATTCGCCTTCGACGGGCTCTGGAAGCCTGACAGCTTGCGCACATACTGCAGGGACGCAGCCTGAATCTCTTCATCGGTAGCCGGCGGATCAAAATTAAACAGCGTTTTGATATTTCTGCACATAGCCCTTCTCCTTTGGAATGTTTTTCGAATGCGTTTTATGTCCAATATAACGCACCCGCTGCCGTTTTCCAAGAAAAGGGATACTCTCTCCCGCATCAAGTCTGTTTCCCGGACATTCAAAACCGCATAGGAATCGGCTTCGCCTCATGATGGGCCAGCGCCGCAACGCATTCCTCTCTCCCGGCGAAATCCCGCACCCACTGCAGCGATTTCATCGCCTGATCCGGATCCGACGTAATCCCCGGCAGAATCATCTCCTGCCAGGATCTCTCCGCATACCCAGCATCGGAAGCCAGGAGCAGCCACCCTTTCTCTACTTTGGCCAAAATGGACAAATGTCCTGGCGTATGTCCCGGGGTATGAACCAGATACAGCAAGCCGTCGCCGAATACATCCAGACCCGATTGATACGGGCCGTAGGGAATCGGCTCAAGAGCAAACGGCGTTACGGGCACTTCCCGGTGCCATGCCTCCTGGCTCACGGCCGCAAACTCCCATTCCGGCTGGCTGACGAGAAAACGCCCCGCACCCTTCAGCAGCCCAAGGCCGCTGATATGATCGACATCCAGATGGCTGATGACAACAAGATCAATATCTTTCGGGGTAAGCCCGCGTGCCTGCAGCTGTTCCCTGACAGAGCTGCCGGCAGGCAAATCGTATTCGATGAACTGCCATAAATCGCTACCCAGGTGCTGCTCCGGTCGGGTTCGTATATCCTCATGCCATCCGGCATCGACGACAACGCGCCGTCCACTGGGATGCTCAATCAAATAGCTGGACAGCGGAACCTCGGACTGGAAGGACTCGCCCCGCTGATTCACCGGAGGGATGCTGTCCAGTTCCTTAAATGCGAGCGAGCGGTCATATTTCAATCGGCCGGTGTGAAGCACTTCTACCTTAACAAAATCGTTCATCATAACTCCCCTCCCTAAATCGGTTAAACGCATTATCCAATATTTAGCGATTTTCGGGAAGAAGGCACTTTAAAGTGATATACGAACCCGAAGGTTCGTGCTGCACTCCGGAACAGCACAAAAAAGCCCGGCTTACGCCGGACTTCATGTCGTTCCATTCTGTTCATCACGTGGGGTTTGCCGCGCTGCCCGCTTCCTCGATCTGCTTTATGACATCCGTCAGCGTAATGCCATCCAGATACCGCTCCAGCGCGGCTTCTCCGCCGCTGTATATCTGATCCATAATTCCCTCGATATTGGAAGCCACTTCGCAAGGCAGCTCCTCTCCGCCTGAACACCAGCTCGGCTTCAAGGATCCTCTTGCTAGCAGACGGTACAAATCACCCAATGTGACCTTCTCGGTGCCCGGATTCAGCAAATAACCCCCGCCGACACCTTCCTTGGTCGTTACATACCCCTGTTTGCGCAGCAGTCCAAGCACTTTCCGAATCCGTGCCGGATGCGTGCAGACACTCTTGGCAATCTCTTCACTGTTAGCCATTCGTTCTTCTTTCAAGCTAAGAAGGGTTAAACAATGGACGGCAATGTTGAACTCACTATTCATTTTCGCTCCCCCTTATTACTGTAATTATATGGTTTACAGTTGCTTGTGTCAACCGGATTGCCAGGGTTTGGAACGTTTTCCGTTGAAAAATAAATGAAGGACGTTAACGAGACTGCCGGAGCTGTTTTTCCTCCGGACCAGTATGCTTAGTTTGACTTAAATCCCCTTGGATTAAACCTCCTCTCCTGACAGATCCAGCGATGTTTTCCCGGCTTTGAAAAGTTTGTTATACTAAAGCGGGATCCTGCCCTTTAGATCTAAGGCTGCAGGCTCCCTAAATTCTGCGTGAAAGAGGTTGTGTAAACCATGATCATTCAGTTTATTCGTTACCGTTAATGTAAGGTACAGATAACAAAAGCCCCGTTTTTTTCAAAATACTGACGAGGGTTTATTTGTCTGTGCCTTTTTCATTCAAACGGAAAACGAATGAATGGGGTGTTTTTGGTGCACAACGCTAAATTAACCGTGCTCACCGGACTGATATCCCGGCATGAGCACCTGTTTCGCTGCCCAATCTGCTCCCGCCCATTACAAATGGACGGATCTCGCAGCATGATATGCGGCAGTCGGCATTGTTTTGACTTGTCCAAGGAAGGCTACATCAACTTGATTCCGCACGCCGTGCGGTCCAAATACAACAAAGACCTGTTTACTTCACGGCGGGAAACCAGCCGCCACGGCTTGTTTGACCCGCTGATCGATGCGATTCGCAACAAAATTGAGGATACGGCGCCTTCTCGATCGAGGGAATTACGCATTTTGGATGCGGGATGCGGCGAGGGCTCCCATTTGGCGGCGATTCTGTCTGCCCTGCAGAAGCCGGATGCTCCAGACATCCTTGGCGTGGGCGTGGATATCGCCAAAGAAGGGATTCGCCTGGCCGCCAAATCGGGCGCACCGGCGATCTGGTGTGCGGCCGACCTGGCCGGCAGCCCGTTTGCCGACCGGCAGTTCGACGTCATCCTGAACATCTTGTCTCCGGCGAACTACCAGGAGTTCCAGCGCCTACTCCGGGATGATGGCATGTTGATCAAAGTCATCCCAGGAAGCCGATATCTGCAGGAAATCCGCGCCTTGTTCCAAGGTGAGGCTGCAAACCGGACATCTCCTGCCGAGGTGTTTCCCGCCGGATGCACAATAGACCGCCCGTCTCCTGCTGCCGACAGCACCACCCGACGGCTCGTTCCTGCTACCGGACGTACCGCCGAATTGTTCGGCAGGAATTTTGCCAGCGTGGATGTTCAGCATGTGGAATACGACATGCTCGTCGCCGGAGAAGCCTTGGAGCATCTTCTGCGCATGACCCCGCTCTCCTGGGGCGTGCCGGAAGAAGCGATTCAGCGGGCTGCCGGGCAAGGCCCCCTGCGTGTCACCTTTGATTACGTAATGTTATGCGGCGGAATGAACGAATAAGTGATCGGTCTTATCGACATTAAAGCCCCTATCGGCCAGCAGAGGCCGGTAGGGGCTTTTTCATACAACGATTCTGTTATGGGGTGGGCGGAGAAATCGTCATGGAGATTCCCAATAATCCTTCGGATTCACGTTTTCCAGCCCCTTGATGGGCTCGCCTTTCGGCAGGTCGAAGGACCAGTTGACATTGGTGTACCACTTGTCAGTGACCTTGCGGATGAGGGTCGCTTTTTGAGGAAGGGTTGTTAAGCCTTCGACGATGAAGCCGGGGTCGCCGTTGACGTCCTGGAACTCGTTCAATCCTCCATATGAACCCCTAAAAGTTGCGGGGAATTCCCTACCTGACTTCTCGTCTCTCATCACCCATTCGTCATGGGAAAACATATTTCTGAATTTTCCTTCCACATGAAGCAAACCAACCATTTCTTTCTCAAGCGAACTTGGATCTTGGCCAATCTTCATGCTGCTGATGGTCAATGAATCCCCTTGCCCTTTAAACTCTACAGGCTTCAAAGACAATTCAAGAGGGTGAAATTGCACCGAATCGTCACTTATCACAGGAATGGAATACCCGTCCAAAACAAACCTTACCTTCTCGCGGTCATAGGGAAGATACTTAAACGTGTAGTACCAGTGAAGCGTATCTCCATCCAACTGAGGCTGTTGGGCAATCAATGTTTCCATATGCGGACTTCTATGGTTATTGACGCTTGAAAAGTCAGTTCCATTCTCGTCCTCAAAATGGTACATGAGGAGCATATTCTCCAAACCTGATTCCGGGACCAGCTTAGCCAGCTTCCCATCTAATGAAGTAGATAGCTCCAGCCGTACAGCACTTGGCGTTCGAACCAGCCGTTCCATCTTAACGTGTAATCCATCTGGTGTAGTATACTGCTGATCCAATGGTGTTACTTTGGTCAGTTCATTCGCTTTTTTCATATCCAGGGAAAATTTGAAGTTCCAATTCCCCTTAACGACCTTATGGGAAAACAGCTTTCGCCCAATTTGGGTGATCTTCCCTTCCACGGTGAGCGTATCGGATTGAACTCCGTCCGGGAAAAGTGAAGATACATTTTCAATTACGGCGGATCCCCCTAAAGAATGAAGCTTTGCCACTTCTTTGCCCTCGGTATCCTTAACTGTAACTTGGCTCCAGTCTACCTTGTTTACCACTGGCTTCCCATTCGGGTCGGTAATTTTGACTCCCATCATAATCCGGGCCGCATCCACAACAACTTCATTAATTTCTAATGTATATCCTTTGTCCTTTACTTTGATATGCGGATTTTGGACAAGTCCGAGTGTTTGAGAATCCAACAGCCCAATATCCGTATTATCCCTCGCAAATATCGACCTCACCCAATCCGCTATCGAAGGCTGGGCGTAAACCGTCAGTGCGGCGGCGACGATCAGTAAGCAGGCTGCGGCCAGAGCGGCGCGGCGTATGAACGGGGATCGCCCCATTTTCCTTAACAAAATCGTGTCCAGCTCGTTTTCCTCAACTGCAGGCTCAATCGGGACATCAGCCAGGGAAGCCATCACCTGCCGGGTGAAATCATCCGTCAACTGCTCCGGGTACAG
Source organism: Paenibacillus sp. VMFN-D1 (assembly GCF_003386155.1). Taxonomy (NCBI): domain Bacteria; kingdom Bacillati; phylum Bacillota; class Bacilli; order Caryophanales; family Paenibacillaceae; genus Paenibacillus; species Paenibacillus sp. VMFN-D1. The sequence continues at coordinate 181,898 of NZ_QRDU01000003.1, forward strand.
CGCCTGGGTCCAAGCTTCCTGCTCCTGTCGGATTTCTGCCATCAATGCCTGACAGCGAGAGCAGTTCTGCACATGATTAGTTAACCCAGCCCCAGCAGACGCTTCTTCAAGAATGAACTCTTCCATCTGAGCACGATTCAAGCATTTCACGGCTGATCCCCTCCTTTCCTTTCAGCTTTTTTTGCAGCTGCTTTCTGGCCCGGTGCAGCCGATTGCGAACCTGATCCACCGTCAGGCCCGTGACGCTGCCGATTTCGTCATAGCTCAGCTCATTTGTGTACCGCAGCAGAAACACCAGACGGTATTGTTCCGGCAGTTCCCGAACTAACTGCAAAGCCTCCTGCCGAGCTTCCTTGCGAAGGAGAGCCCTCTCTGGCGTGTTCTCATCCCGTACCGCCTGGTACGCTTCTTCCTCCGGGGCCTGCGGAAACGACTTCCGCCTTCCCGCATCCCGCAGCACATTTACCGCGATCGTATACAGCCAGGACGCAAAACTCGATTCCAGGCGGTAACTGGCCAGCTTGCGGTACGCTTTGACAAAAGCCTCCTGCGTATAATCCTGGGCATCCTGATGACCCGCCCCCATACTCCGGAGCAGACCGTATATTTTGTTTTTATGCGCATCGACCAGCTCGGCAAAGACTTCCTTGCGCCCCGCCAATACCTGCTCGATCAGCATGCTTTCCCGTTTCGGGTCTATCATGACGATCCTCCCTGCTTTAATAGCCATCTGATTCTATAGACGGCATATGAGGACGAATGCTCTCACTTTCTGGAAAAAACATCTGCCCATCGGTCGAACAGATGCCAAAGTAGATTGTCTCAACTCTCCCCGACTACCCATCAGACGCAAAAAAGTCCGCCACACTGAACATCACAGCGGCGGACTCGAGAGGGATTTCCGGAGTCAAAATCCCCATAAACACAAAAAAAAATGAGCCCTTCAGCGAAGGAGCTCCAAATCAGATTAGACATATGAAAGGGTTTACAATAGGTATTATAGTATAAATCTTCCTGATTGAAAACGCTTTTTTATCCTTTAATTTCATTTTATCTCATGTGTACTGTGTATCGTATATCTTTTGTACCTCGTGTCTCATATTACCTTCATGTCCTCGTATCCCACACCCTCATACCCTCATAACCTCGTGTCCTTAATCCCACACGTTTCTCAGTACATGTTGTTCACCACATGTTTACCAAGCCTTTTCCACATATCCGCTAATTAATTTTAAATTGGGTATTGCCAGAACTAATGTCATTAGTTATTATACTAATATGATTAGTTTGAGGAGGAGTTATCCATGAAAATGACGACCGTTCAGCAAGTAACCCAGGTTGCTTTTATGCCCCGCTTGTTTCCCGTTAATGTGTATCTCGTTGAAGAAGAAGACGGGTTGACCCTAATTGATACCGGTATGCCTTTTAGCATAAAAGGCATCCAGCAAGCCGCCGCCCGCTTAGGCAAACCGATCGTAAGGATCGTTCTTACTCATGCGCATGGCGACCATATCGGGGCATTCGACCTGCTGAAGGCGGCTCTTCCTCAAGTGACGACTTATATTTCCCGCCGCGACAGCCGCCTCCTTGCAGGCAGCAAGGAGCTCGAACCCGGCGAGCCGCAGGAGCAGGTCCGCGGAGACATCCCCGCCCCGGGCAAGGTCACCACGAAGCCTGACGTGCTGCTGGAAGACGGAGACCGCATCGGGTCGCTGCTGGCCGTCGCCTCCCCCGGACACACGCCGGGACATATGGCGTTCTACGACACGCGCAGCGGCGTACTCATCGCGGGCGACGCCTTTCAGACCCGCGCGGCGCTGGCCGTATCCGGCCATATGCAGCCGCTGTTCCCTTTCCCGGCGATGGCCACCTGGAGCAAGGCCACTTCCATCGCCAGCGCCAAACGGCTGGCCGGTCTGAATCCGACCTGGCTGGCGGTCGGCCACGGCAAAATGATTCCGCAGCCGACCGATAAGATGGCTGTCGCCATTTCCCGGGCCGAGGAGGCCCTGAAGAAGGGGGCGGTCTAATGGTGCGCCGCATGGGGCTTGACCGCGAAACCCTGCTGATTGCCGCGGCCGAACTGGCCGATGAAGCCGGATTGGATAACCTGACGCTGTCCGCTTTGGCCCAGAAGCTCGGCGTCCGCTCCCCTTCCCTGTATAACCATGTGAACGGACTGCCGGACCTGCGCAGTGCGCTTGCCGCCTACTGCATGCAGCATCTGGTCGATTTGATGCGCGATGCGGTCATCGGCAAATCTGGCGAGGAAGCGATTCTGAGCTTGAGCACAAGCTACTTGACATTTGCCCGCCAGCGCCCCGGCCTCTATGAGGCCTTTTACAAAATCGAAGCGTCGGATTCCCCGGAGACCGCTAAGCTGGGTGAGCAGCTGTTGAGCATCTTTATTCGGGTTCTCGAACCCTACGGTCTCGGGGAACAGAACACCTTGCATACGATCCGCGGTCTGCGGAGCCTCCTGCACGGCTTCGCCTCCCTGGAACAGAACAATGGCTTTCAGATGAAGCTGGATTTTGACGAGAGCCTGCATTTTGTCATGAGAGCCTTTCTGAAAGGACTGGAATCCGGCACATAACCGCCCGGCAGCCTTGCCCTCAAGGCCAGGTAAAGATGTCATATGACGTTCAAGTTTACTTCTCTAATTGTGTGATATACTATTAGATGTGATAAATGATATTGACAAGAGGGGAGTCCTTGACGTGCCTCATATCAGTCCCTTGTATTTGCAAATTGGAACGACCGTGGGGACGTTGGTTTTGGCCCTGATGACCATATTCATCCGTCTCAAGGCGAGCCACAGACCCGTTACGATAAAGAAAATATTAATTCCGCCGATGGGCATGGCGACCGGTTTCCTGATGTTCGTCGCCCCGGCTGTGAGAATCCCGCTGTGGTGGGCGCTCATCGCCTTTTTAGTCGGCTGGTTCCTGTTCTCCTATCCGCTGATACGCAGCACCAAATTTGAAGTAAGCGGGGGACAGGTCTTTGCGCAGCGCTCCAAGAGCTTTATCATTATTCTCTTCGCCCTGCTTGCCGTCCGCATGCTGCTGCACCAGGTGATTGAGGAATATGTATCGATTCCGCAGACCGGCGCCCTGTTTTTCATTCTGGCCTTTGGCATGATCCTCCGCTGGCGGATTTTCATGCTGAGACAGTACCGGAAATATGCGCCCGCTGCCGTAGATTCGGTATCCGATCCCTTAAATCCGGCGGAATGATCCCATGATTGATATTAAGCCAAATAACGTCTTCCACGCAGGGTTTCCTGCCCGAGGCAAACGATAAGCCAATTTCCTTAAGATAAGGAGATTGGCTTTTTTGATATCAGAAGATTTCCTCAAAAAATAAACCCGCCAATGCATAGCGCTAGGCCGTTTGGAAAATGCTTAAAACGAATGAAACAAGCGGGTCCGCTACGCTGGACGCCCGGCCTGCAAGCTCTTTTCCAATCGATGGCGGCGATACCATGTATATTTTTTCACATTTCTTTCGTAAAGTGGTCCTTTTTACGATCATTTATGTTAACATTAGGAGGACGATAGTGACTAGGCCTTTTCGGACGGAAAAGGTCTTGTGGCTTGTAGATACTCCTTCGAAGGGAGTCTATGAGCTCCTTTTCATTATAAAAATACTTAAGCACAACTGCTTACGCAAAGGAGAAATGGACATGTCAGAAGCAATTTCTGAACAAGAGACACAAAACGTGTCTGTCGGCAAGGAACAAAACGACGTGCTGGACCAGCTGCTCAAACCTGAGGTGCAGGAATCCCTTACGATTCTGGTCGACCAGCTTCCAAAGCTGACTGAGCTTGTGAATCTATTGACAAAGTCTTATGACTTCGCTCAAACCGTCGCTACCGACAAAGTGCTGAAGAGCGACACCGTCGGCGCGATCACCGAAATTGTGGAGCCTGTGAAGCATTCGGTGAAGAACATCGCCGCTACTGTCATCGAAGCGAAAGACCGCGCTGAAGACAGCAACGAAGTGATCGGTCTTTTTGGTCTGCTTAAAATGCTGAAGGATCCGCAAGCTCAAAAAATCTTCCGGTTCCTGAACGCTTACCTTCAAATCTCTGCGGAAAAAGCAAAACAACAATAATCTTTTATACATCTAACCAGTAAGGACGGAGGAAAAACCATGTCAAAACATATTGTCATTTTGGGTGCCGGTTACGGCGGCTTGCTTGCCGCTCTGACCGTACGCAAATATATGAACAAAGATCAAGCACGGGTTACGGTCGTGAACCAATACCCTACGCACCAAATCATTACCGAGCTGCACCGTCTGGCTGCAGGCAGCATTGCTGAGAAAGCGATCGCTATGCCGCTCGAAAAACTGTTCAAGGGCAAAGAAGTCGACCTGAAGATCGCAACGGTCAACTCTTTCTCCGTAGACAGCAAAGAAATCAAACTTTCCGACGGTTCCAGCCTGTCTTACGACGCTTTGGTTGTCGCACTCGGAAGTAAAACGGCTTACTTCGGCATTCCAGGGCTCGAGCAGTACAGCTTCGTGCTGAAGTCTGCTGAAGACGCGCTGAACATTCATAAGCACATCGAAGACCGCATCCGTGAATACTCCAAAACCAAAAACGAAGCTGACGCAACAATCCTCATCGGCGGCGGCGGCTTGACCGGCGTTGAGCTTGTCGGCGAAATCGCTGATATCATGCCTGGTCTGGCTAAAAAATACGGCGTAAATCCAGCCGAAGTGAAGCTGCTTCTGGTTGAAGCCGGCCCTAAAATCCTGCCTGTACTGCCTGACCCGCTCATCGAGCGCGCGCAAAGCAGTCTGGAAAAACGCGGCGTAACCTTCCTGACAGGATTGCCTGTAACAAACGTGGAAGGCAACGTGGTTGACCTGAAAGACGGTCAAAAGATCGTAACCAACACCTTCGTATGGACCGGCGGCGTGCAAGGCAACCCGCTCGTAGGCGAATCCGGCCTCGAAGTGAACCGCGGACGCGCTACCGTCAACGAATTCCTGCAATCCACTTCCCATCCGGACGTGTTTGTGGCTGGGGACAGCGCCGTTGTATTTGATCCAAGCGGACGTCCACAACCGCCAACCGCGCAAATCGCTTGGCAAATGGGCGAGCTGATCGGCTACAACCTGTATGCCCTGCTCGAAAACCATGCGTTCGAAACATTTGCTCCGGTGAACTCCGGTACGCTTGCAAGCCTTGGCCGTAAAGATGCCGTGGCTACCATCGGCGAAAGCAACACGGCCCTCAAAGGCCTGCCTGCATCCCTGATGAAGGAAGCAAGTAACATCCGTTACCTGTCCCACATCAAAGCTCTCTACACGTTGGCTTACTAATCTGTAAACCATCGTTTGACGCATTAAACCAAACAGCCCTCTTTCCAAGGCATTTGCCATGGAAGAGGGCTGTTTTTTTGTTGGGATTGGTGCCCGCTCACCTGCCGTTCAGCGCATGCCGGAGATCGGCGAGCTCCTGCTCGATATCCGGCACCAGCGGCAGCTCCAGCCCGTCGGTTCCCTCCGGCCCCTCTTCCGTCTCCCGCCGCTGCTCTGCGGACTGGGCCATTTTCTCGAGATGGAGCAGCACCGCTCCCAGTTCCTGGTCAGGCAGGACGGGCCGGAGGGCGCTCAGCGCGTAGGAGTTCAGCACGTACCCGAACTGATCCAGCGACCAGATGACGGGCAGCAGCTTCTCCAGCTCCTCCTCGCTGCGCGGAATCTCGCCGAGCGCGGTCTGGTACACCGTCCTCAGATTGGACAGGTGCCGCCGCATGGAGCGCTGCTGGAGGATGAGGCTCAGCCTCGCTGCGGCACTCGCAGGCTGCCGAATGAACAGCAACGCCAGAAACTGCGCCTGGCTGCGGATCGTCCGGCTGAGAAGGTACGGAATCCGGCTGGAAGCCGAGCGGCTGCCGACCAGCAGCACGCCGATCAGGCCGATGACGCTGCCGACGAGCACGTCGGTCAGCCTAGCGCCGGCAAAATAGCCGAAGTTATGTATCCGGGTATTGGTCTCCGCCATCAGCAGCGCGTTGGGCGTGATGAACAGCATAGCCAGGGCGTAGTTGCGCACAATCAGCAGTTCCGTAAAAAAGGTGAACAGCATGATCGCTATGGATACGACGAAGCCCTCCGGGTGGGTCCACAATATCACGCTCGCGATGAGGATGCCGAGTATCGTTCCGAGGGATCGCTGAATCGCCCGGTGAAAGGTGGCGATGACGGTGGCGCCGAGCATCACCGAAGCGCAGGAGAGCGGCACCCAGTAAGACCGGTTCAGCTGAAACGCATACGCGGCAGCAGCAGCCACCATCAGAATGACACCGAACCGGATCGCCTGCAGAAATACGATCGAGTCCTTATCCAAATTGCCCTCCAGGATGCTTCGCACCGGCGTACGGGTCAGCTTGTGGCGGTCCTGCTCCCCCTCGGGTTCCGCATTGCTAAAAATAGCATCCAGCTGCCCAACAAGGTCCCTCAGATCCCGGATGCGGGGATCCGGGTCGTCCGGCAGCGGCGTTCGAACCCATGCATCCGGCTGCCCGCACGCTTCCCCTGCCCTTCTGACGGCGGCGCTGAGCTCGGGCGGCAGCTTCTCCCCCATGGCCAACGGAATTTTGTCCGTCATCAGATAAATGTGGTGCGCAAGCGAGTACATCTGCGACAACCGGCGCGGTGTTGCATCGCTTCGCCGATCGAATCCGCCAGTCGCGAGCGTGGTTTCCGCGCTGTACATGGACAGCAGCGTCTGATGCCGGGCCCGGCTGTATTCCAGGGTGCCCGCACCATCCAATAGGGAGCCCAGGTCGAGATACAGCTGGCGGACGGCACCGATTTCGGGACCGTGCGGCCGAAGCAGCCAGCCGGCCATGGCAAAGCACCAGGCCAGCATTCCGCCTAGAAACACCAAGCCGCCGCGGAGGAACGCCTGGGATGGATCGGGTGGCATCCCCGTGGCCAGCGTGAAGCTAAGCACGAAGAATAACGCCCCCGGACCTTTAAACTTCAGCACGCCGAACAGGTAGGACGCCGCTGCCCCGATGCAGCCCAGAACAAAGGCGGCAAGAAGCGGGTAGGGAGCCAGCAGCGTTCCCGCTGCCACAGAGAACGTCAGGCCCAGGGCGGCAAACAGAATTTTTTTGGCCCTTAACGCATACGGCTCGCTCGCCACGTACAGATAGGCGAAACCGCCTGTTCCTGCCAGCATCCCGTACGAAAATTGGCCAAGCCAAAATCCGATCAGGGATGGCAGGCCAATGCACAAGCCGGCGCATAAAGCCCGGTTCCACGGGAGCGCAGCCTTCTTCATCTCAAAGGCTTGTTTGATGGTTTGCGATAAAAACAGGCGATGCTTTTTCGTTATCCCAACTTGGATCCCCCCCTTCCGCACCTGATCATGCCAAAAGAGCAGCCCCACACCTGTAAGGCCGCTCCCGGTTTACCATGTACTATATTTATTGCCATCCGTAATCCGCAATATGCTGAGGCCTGCTTGTATCGCCGCACACTTTTGATGTCTTCTCCCATTGATCAGGGTACGTAAAAAAAGGACGCCCTGCGACCGAAACCTTCCACTCCGCGTGAGGAGCGAATAGCCCAAGCCTGATTTTCCATAAAATAATATGATTCCACGATTCAAAGTGCCGCTTCAAATTTACCCCAGGGCACAGGGCAGGAGGAAAGGAATGAAGAAGGACCTAGGGCGCCCCAGGCGGCGTTCCGAGTTTACGGTTTGGGTCGTGTCCCGATCCGATGTGTTTACGTTTGTGGTCTACGAAATGATTCTCAGCTCTGCGGTGTATGCCGGCCTCAAGCGGGCCAACGGGCATGAGCTGATCGCCATACTGGGCAGTTCGGTCAGCACGACCGTGTGCAAAAGGTGGGTACGTCTGGATGCGCTGGCCTGGTGGAGGCGCGGGCGGGAGCTCCATATTGTTCCCTGGCCAAATCGTCCTTAGGGAAATTCGAGGAATTCTAGCTCACGGAGAAGGAGGTGGCGGAAATGAAAAGAAGAAAGCGCAGGGTCGCCATCGTCGGCTCGGGCATGGTCGGTGCAACTGCGGCCTATTCCATGATCAACCAATCGATCTGTGACGAGATCATGATGGTCGACCGCACTTATGACCGCGCGCTGGCGCAGGCACTCGACTTGTCGCACTGCATTGATTTTACGCATACGCGCACTTCGGTTTACGCTGGAACATACGCGGACTGTTCGGATATGGACGTCGTAATATTGACGGCAGGAGCTAATCCGAAGCCGGGCCAGAACCGGCTGGACGTGCTTGAAGAGGCTGTACTTATCACCCGGCAGATCGTTACGCCGATTTTGAAGAGCAGCTTTGAGGGCATATTCATCACCGCGGCCAATCCGGTCGATATTGTCACCTATCTGATCCGGCAGTTGTCGGGCTTCCCACGGAACCGGGTCATCGGCACCGGAACGTCCATCGACTCTTCGCGCCTCAAAACGCTGCTGTCGGACATTTTTTCGATCGACCCCCGCAGCGTTCACGGGTATGCTCTGGGTGAACACGGCGAGTCCCAGTTCGTCGCCTGGTCGCATGTCACGATTGGCGGCAAACCGGTTCTGGACATTCTCTCACAACACAAGGAGCGCTTTAAGCACGTGGACCTGACGGACATCGCCCGAAAAACGAAGGACGCCGGCTGGGAGATCTACACCCGCAAAGGATCTACGCATTTTGGCATCGGTAGTGCCATTGCCCACATCACCCGCGCGGTGCTGAACGATGAGCATAAAATAATCGCCGTGTCGGCCATCCTCGAGGGAGAATATGGCGAACACGGCGTGTGTACCGGCGTCCCGGCGATTATTCACAGCGACGGGATCCAAGAAATTATCGAGCTGAATCTGAATGATTATGAGCGCGGGCTGTTTGCCGCGTCCTGTGGCGTCATTCGCAGCAATTTGGATAAGCTGAATCTGGTCTAGCCGGCTACATCCACCGGATAAAAAATCTCTGTTCCACGGGGATTGAATGCTCCTCTGCCCATTGCAGAAGCTCTGGCTCGCCGGCGGGCTGACGGGGCTGCAGGACAAAGCACAGCTGCATCGGCACGATCCGCCGCTGCTTCAGCTTGATTCCATACCAGCGCTCGTTGATCCACACGCCCTGAATGTCCGCAGCGGATACTTCCTTGCCTTCCAGAACAAGCTTTCCGGATTCGAGCAGCAGCGTTTTGGGTTTCCCTGCCGAGCGGAAGAGTGCAACCGTAATGGCCCCAATAATATATAGAAGCAGCAATATATTCATGACGTAAATGCTTATTTTAAAATTGTCATCCAACGAATTAACAATTAACATTTGAATCGTAATGGCTAGAATCACAGCCATGCCGATCAAAAATTTTGCCCGCAGCGGATATTTAATAGCAAGCTGGGAACGCATGAGCTTCCCCCTTTCCGAGTGTTATTTTACATATTATGGGACGCAAGCTATACTGCTATCATACATCACTTTTTTGGAAAGGGGGAAGCCCGCGTGAATTTCGCCTTATTCGGTCTGGCTGCTGTCTTGATGATCCTATTTTGGTCCGCTCTAGTGATCGGGGGTATCAAGCTCCTGTTCAGCAAGGGACTAAAACGCAGGCTGGATCCTTTTATCCTGTTGTCACTCGTTCTTGGACTGGCTGCCGTCGCCCGGATCGTCCAATGCTGGATTTACGGCCAACCTATGCCCGCAAGTCTCCTCATGCTTTTCGTTTCCATCCTTCTGGTCGGGTCATCGCGGCGGCGTTACTTGAAAAAGCAGCTTTAAGTTTTCACTATCCCCCTTGCCTACTCCTGAACAGGAGGCACCCGGTGCCTGGTGGCTTGTTCATAGCCGTAAGCGATCTTGATCAGCGTCGGCTCGCTGAACGCCCGGCCGATAAAAGAAATCCCCTGAGGCCCTTTTGTGGTATAACCCCCGGGTGCAATGACCCCGTGCTCGGCGAATCCGCCCGGCACGGTAATGACCGGGAAACCGGCCCGTGCCGCCAGGTCATCGCCCCCTTCACTCCCCAGAAACAAGAGGGCATCCAGCTTATGCTCATCGAAAGCCCCGTTCAGCCCCTGCCTTGCCTGACTGATGCTGCGCTTCAGGCTGTCGATATACTCCTTTTCGGTCAGTGTGCCGCTGGTAGCTTCCGAATGGATCAGAACGTCCTGCCCGTAGCGGAGGCAGGTATCCGCATGCTCTTCATTGAACCGGATCACCTCTTCGAGAGAATGCACCGGCACGGTTTCCGGCAAGCGGGACAAGTAGTCATTGACCCCTTTTTTAAATTCATAGGTCAGCACATGCCCATCCCACTCCGCCTGCTCGCAGGATAATTCAACCGGGTCGATGATCTCCGCTCCCTTCTCCTTCAGCACCTTGATCGCGGCTTCGATGATATTCAGCCGATCCTCATCCAGATCCTGATAGTAAAACCTCGGAATCCCAATTCTCGCCTGCGGGAGAAATTCGGCATCCAGAAACGGCGTATAGTCCGTATAAAATTGGCCACTGCTGCCGTGTGTCACCTCGTCCTCCGGATCTACGCCGGTCAAAGCGCCAAGCAGCACCGCCGCGTCGGCCACCGTTCGGGCCATGGGGCCTGCCGTATCCTGCGTATGCGATATCGGGATAATGCCAGCTCGGCTTACTAACCCGATCGTCGGTTTGATTCCGACGATATTGTTCTGGCTGGCCGGACTGATGATCGACCCGGAGGTCTCCGTGCCGATGGCGGCCGCGGCCAGATTCGCCGCCACCGCGCTGGCTGAGCCGGAGCTCGAGCCGCCGACAAACAGTTCGCCGGGCCCGTAAGGGTTCAGACATAACCCGGCCCGGCTGCTGTAACCTGACCACATCGTGCTGGACATAAAGTTGGCCCACTCGGTCATATTGGCTTTTCCGAGCAATACCGCCCCGGCGGCCCGCAATTTTTCCGCCACGAAGGAGTCCTTCACGGCTATCGAATCCGCCAGCGCCAACGCCCCTGCGCTGGTATGCATCGCATCCCGCGTAGCAATGTTGTCCTTTAACAGAATCGGGATGCCGTGCAGCGGCCCGCGGGTGCCGATTTCGTACCGCTCTTCGTCGAGCGCCCGCGCGATATCCAGAGCCTCTGGATTCACTTCGATGATCGTTTTCAGTTTTCCATCAAACTGCCGGATTCGTTCCAAATACAGCTGGACCAGCTCTTCCGAAGTGATGGTGCCGGTATTCATCGCTTCCTGCATGCCGGCGATATCGGCCTCCACGATCCACTCAGCCGGGTTTATTGGACTGCTGCTCATTATAATCGCCCCCTGGGTAAGCTGCCTTCGTCAGCATGTATCTGCTTACCATTTTTCGTAACACTTGATCTGTATAACCGCTTTTTTCTTTTGTATTCTATAGGCCGCTAGTATTTTGCAGCACGATGCGCCAGCCGTCCGGGTCACAGATGGTGATGCCGTTAACGTCCCAGTACGGGTTCTCGGCTTTGACAGCCGGGTAACCCATCGCCTGAAGACGCTGTGCGACGGCATTTCGCTTGTCGGCATCCGGTATGTAAAACACCAGCAGATTGTCCGCTGAAGGCGGCGGCACGGGAACCCCGTGTTCATGCTGCGTAAATTCGAGATGATAGGAGGAATCCGGCAAGCCGAACATCACGCCGTCATAGCCTTGGTGCTGCTGAAACGAGCCGATGACCGGCAGTCCGAGACCCTCATGATAGAACTGTTTGATTTTCTCGATTTGGTGCGTCGGGCGCGCCACCCGGAACTGAACGGCCGGCATCTGCTCCGACCAGACAGGGTTGTTGTCCATGATTGACCTCCTATATAGTAAAGTCATACCAACTCATTTCATTTTCGAGAAAGAAGGTACACTTAATGATTATTTACCAGGACCATCTGCAGGGAATCACGGAGTCATCGGTTGCCCCCGGCTTTTTCGACGGCTGGCCCAACCCGCCCTCGCCCGCTGTGCTGATCCGGGTGCTTGCGAACTCTACCTTTATCATACTGGCTATCGATTCCGATACCAAGCGAATGATTGGTTTTATTAATTGTTTATCAGACAAAGTATTAACGGCCTATATTCCTTTACTTGAAGTGATTCCGGAATATCAGGGCCGGGGGATCGGCAAGGAGCTGACGGCACGGATGCTGGAGAGGCTGAAGGGGCTGTATATGGTGGATTTGCTGTGCGATCCGGATGTGCAGGAGTTTTACGCCCGTTTGGGTATGAAAAAAGCAACGGGCATGCTGATGAGGAACTACGAGCATCAATCAGGGGCCGGGCAATAGGAATAGGCGGCTCCGGGTCTTCCGAACTCGAGGAGGGTGTTCCCCATGGACGACTTCTTCCTGATACAGGCGCGTTTACACGCCTTCATTGTTCCCCTTCCGATTCGCCGGCAGGCTGCTTCAGCGCCTCCTCCAGCACCAGTCCCAATAAGGCATGATCAATAACATAACGAAACTCTTCAGGCTCCACCCAAATTCGGGCCAGGCACTCGTTTTCCCGGTTAAACGGCAGGCATTCCTCAATGTCCATCCGGTAAAACAGCTGGTAGCCGACCAGCGGATATTTGCCGTTCGGGTCAAAATGCTCGTTCTCCTCGTGGCTCACTTCCATCATCCCGATGTACACGGCACGACCGCGGACGCTGCCTTCCTCCAGCACCTCACGGTGAAACGCCTCCTCCGGCGTCTCGCCCGGCTCGACATGCCCGCCGGGGATATCAAAACCGCGCCCGTCCACATGGACGGCCAGCACGTTACCCCGCAGCATACAGATGCCGTGAACGCTGGTCACTTTGGCCGGATCCGGCATGTCCTTCGTTGGGATCCAGGTCAGCTTGACCGGCTGGCCGCCCCATTCTACGCGTATCGTTTGACTCACAGATATAAACCTCCTTCATTGCAGTGCACGATGCTTGCCGTCAGCCTTTGCTCACATCTCTAAAATGAGGGCAGCAGATATTTGATTCTCTTTCCACACCGCCCAAAGTACCTTAATATGGGAATGAATACTTGGGAGGTGACTACTATTCCTCGTAAACCACTATTAAAATTAATTCTCCGCCGCCGCGCTCTGATCCTGCCCTTCGCACTCCTGGCCGTAGCCCTTACCATTTTCGGCCCGGTCCAGAATACCCTTATATCTAAAAGAACCGACAGCCCGCTCTTGCAGGCCATCGGTTCTTTCAGGAAATGATCTCTATCGACCCGTGTTTTGGCTTTATTTCCCGGCAATCCGCCGGTACGTCGCCTCATCGGCAACCACATACAGCCTCGCATCGGCCGGAATCGGCTCGCTTAACCGCCGGTTGATCGACATGTCGTTCCGGTCGGCCAGCAGGGTGGCGCCCTGCCCTAGCAGAGCCTGAAACGCTTCGCCGTAGGTTTTCCAAGCCGGATTGCACGGGACTTCGTAGATATCGTCCCCGTGCTCGCGGCTGATCAGCTGGCTGATCACCGCCGAATTCCCCTCCTGCAGCGCAGCCCGCACCGCCAGGCTGGAGATCGCATCGTGGGACAGCACGAATTCGTTGACCTGGACAAACCGGAAGTTCTGAATGTGCTTCTCGTGCATAATTTCCACCGTCGTGTGCACCTCGGGCGCGATCCGTTCGATGCTGGAGGCGATCAGCAGCGACTTGCCGTCGGTCAGCGATGTTTCCTCGATCCGGGTATCGGCAAAAATAATGGCTGCCCGCGCCCGCTCAATCCCAGCCTTGATCAGCGTCTCCGCAGATGAAGGATCCCCGCTGACAAAATGCACCTGGTGCATCTGCAGCATCGGATGGCGGTCCGTTTCATCGACGATGACGATCTGCGCCTTCGGGTCGTACGTGAGGATCTCGTCGATGGCGGACCTCGCCTTTCGGCTCCAATTGATTAAAATGACATGATTGCCTCCGTGAAAATTCAACGTTCCCGCCTCCCTTTGGCGCTGAATGCCCGCGATGGAATCGATGATTTTACCGATGACCAAGCTGAGCAGCCCGATACCGAAGATGTATAGAAACAGCGTAAATATTTTACCGGCTACCGTAGCAGCAAAGAAGTCGCCGTACCCGACCGTGGCCATCGTCGTCATGACCCAGTACAGGGCATTAAACCAGCTGTGAAAGGTAGACGGCTCGAGCAGATAGGCAATCGTTGCGCTCACCGTTACAAAAATAACAATAATCAGGCCAATCGTCGTTTTGCGCATCCGCATCATCCGGGCGGATAGCCGGAGAAAAAAATGCAGCGGTCTCACCCTCTCTTCAACATGGCGGCTTTATTTACAGCCTTATACAATCAGACTGCTGATGGCAAAAGCCATGCCGACGAACACCATGGACAAGAGGACGGCGACGGCCGTGTTTCCCTTTTGCAGCTGCTCGGAAATTTTAAAGCCCGGGGTCACCAGTTCAAAGATCCAGTACACGGCGACCAGACACACATACCCGACGGCAAACCACATGGCCAAAAACCAAATGGACGTGTTCGTATAAGCCGCCACGCCGAGAATGATGGCCGTCCCCAAAAATTTGCCCCCAAGCGCGATGCCGACGGCCGTATTGCCTTTCTTCAGCTCTTCCATGTCCTTGAACGGCGTCATCCAGCTGAAGATCACCATTCCGAGCAGCTGCAGGATGATGATGACGATGACACTGACAACAATATTAACGACGACCATTAACTGGCCCACCCCCTGAATTTTGCGTATGCCGAATCGTAATCGGCGAAATCATGAACTTCCTCGAGTTTGACGGAAACTTTCTTCTTCTTCTCCAGTTCCTTGTAACGCGCATCGTCGATCGGCTGCTTGATCCGGTTGCCGGAAGGCAGCTCCACGACCGCAAAGTCCCGCGTCTGATCCTTGTATTTTGTTTGGTACACACCGACCAGGTCGACTTCGGTCGTCACGTTAACTTTCAGATTGGCCAAGTCCTTCTTGGCCTCCTCCTGCGTCTTGAACGTCTTGATCGTGTCCCAGGAGGACAGGCGGACATCGGTCTTCTGGTTGGCACCGGTCGTCATCTCGGCGTCCATGTACTGTAAAGACCAAATTTTGTCCCCTGTAGCATAGTTGCCGTCGTTAGGCATCAGCTCGTTGTCCGGAAGGACTGTCATGTCGCTGCCGATAAGATCGCCGACCGTTCCTTCGACGATCCGGTAATCCCAAGGCACCCGGGATACGTTCGTATCCTCCGACGTCGACACACTTGTATCGAATACGGAGGGTTCATTCGAAGAGCATCCGCTCAGCAGGAGCGCCGCCAGCAGGAACAATCCCAGACCCGTCCGGAAGAACTTGTGGTAAGTCTTCATTTATTTCACTCCCATCGCGATAAAATGGCTCGTATTCCCCGTAATCAATACGCCCGCTCTTCCGAGCAGCCCGCACGGCTGTCCGTTGATCACGAACATACCGGTCAGCAGGTGCCGCGGCCCTGCGGCGGTCTCAATCCGCGGTAGCTCCGCCCGCAGCTGATAGACGGACGGGAACAGGACGCTCGTGTCGAATCCGGCCTCGTCCTGGATATCCATCTCACCTTGTTCATTGAACATCCGCACCGACCCGCCCTCGCGGCCGAACATCGATTTGGACACATAGCTTCCCGAGAACACGGGCTTATTGTAGGTTGGCAAAATATATTTCTCCACCGTCTCCTGCTCCTGTTCGTCAAACAGGAGGCCCAGTTCATACAGACCCCAGGCCGCCGCCAGCAGTCCTTTGGACTGCAGCAGGATGCTGTGCGGTCCGTTAAAAAGCGCAAGCTTGCCGGTCTCGATCGCATAGGCGAGCGCGTCTCCGCCGTCGTCGACGGCCATCCACTCCTTCGGGTACAGCGCGAACATCCGCTTGATTTCCCGGCCCGTCGCGTCCTTGACGATCCCCTCGTCGATCCACAGATCGAGGCAGTCGACGCAGGTCACGGGAAGGCCGCTGTGCTTCACCAGCGCCTCGATCGTTCCCGAGTCCTCGAGGTGGCTGCCGTAGGCGACGCAGGCGGCGGTATCCGGGCGCTCCACCGCCCAAGCGGCCTTCACGAGCTCCTTCATCCGCCCGTTCGGCGTCGAAATTCCCGCTTCGCCGCACAGCCAGGGGGTCGCGATCGACGCTTCCACATAGCCGGTCGGCGTATCGGCGTTCAGCTCATACAGCTTGATGCTTCCGTCATGGCCGACCGCGTAATCGAACCGGGCATAGCGGCTGATCAGACCTTTTTCGGGAATCGGACAGTCGTCCAGCATATCCCACAAAATCTGCGGAATGCCGATCAGCTCATACAGGTCGCGGCGCTTGTGCACATAGCGGACCGTCTTGTCGAGCACGCCCCACAGCCTCGAGGAGGCCTCCTCGAGTTCGCGGTACGTCTCCCCGTTCATGACGACGATCTGGTCCAGCCAGTACTCCTCGTCCTCCAGATCGGCCCAGGCAAAGCCCAGCTGCCGCAGCTGCTCCACCCGCTCCGCGCGTTCGCCGGTTCCCGGGGCAAGCACCTCAAATACGCTGCTCATCCGCCAAAACCGCCGCTTCTGGAGCTGGAGTGGGAGCTCGAAGAGGAGCTGAATCCGCTTGACTTGCCGCCGATGCTGCCGGACGAAGACGACGTTCCTCTCCGGGTGATCGACCCGGTCGAAGTCGACGTTTTCGGGCGCACCGTCGAGCCGACGACCGGCTTGTTCTGGAACGTGCCGCTGGTATAGGACCGCGGCTTATACGTTTGGCTGGTGCCGGTGTAGTACGTCGGCCGGCCGTTGTAATAGTTGGTGGTAGAATAACTGGATCCGCTGTTGAACAGCATGTGGTACAGCAGCAGGTCATCCCAGCCGAATCCGGAATGAGCCGAGCCGTAATTGTTAATGACGGTCGTTCCGCCGCCCGACGATCCGGAGCCTGTCGACGCCGATTGCCCCTCCTTGTCTTCCTCCGGCTGCTCCTTAAGCGGAATGTTCCAGTCCGCGTTTTTATCAAAATACTGTTTTACTTCCTCTGTCGACCAGGAGACCAGGATCGGTTCATCCGCCGCGGTCTGGTCACCTGATGTATTGGCCGACGCTCCGGCCGCTGTCGCTCCCGGGATCAGAAAGGCATTGGCCAGCAGCGCTACGCCCAGGGACGTAGACAATACCCGGGCTGCCTTCCCTTCAACCGGAAACCGTCTTGATCCGGATTCGTCGCTCCGCTTCGCCTTTTCTTCGTTTGCCATGATCGCATCTCCTTTCGCCGAGTTCCCTGTTACTCGTTTCGTATCTGCACCAGCAAAAGCTCAAGCTTGCCGGTATCGACATTCAGCCTTCCCTCAATCGTTTCGTATTCCTTGCCGTCGACGACGATATAGTTGACATGCTCCAGCGCAGCCACCATATTCATGCCCCATCTGCGCTCTTCCATCGTCCGCAGGCTGCCGTTTGACATCTTCTCGACCAAAATGACATCCATCTCATTTCCCATTTTCGTTACACCCCTTATTTCATTGCTTTGTACTTTACAGCATTTTTTTACGTCGGATCTTCCAGCCGGTTCCAAATGATTTTCACTTCCGACTATGACAGGATGTACATATCCTCCCAAAACGCTCTCCATTCAAGCCTTGATGGCATTTTGTCAAATTTAAGTATAAATTGTCTGCTGCTGGAGGGAAACCAAAAGTTTGGGGTTTTTCCTGTTTTCCGAATCTTACCTGCCGACGCGATTGGAGAAATCGCAGTACGGTGATATGATTCAAAGCATTGAACACAACGCTCGCAGTGAAAAGGGACGTCCTTAACGAGTCTTGTGGCCTACGATAAAAGGCTGCCCCGGATTAAACGGAGCAGCCTTTTGCCGCAGCGTTACTCTTATACGAATTGGGCTTGTCCTCCCGGATGTGAACGCGACCAGGCGCGGAATGGAGCACTCCAACCGGATCCGAGCTCCCCTGAGCTCAGCCTCCCTTTTGCTTCGTCTTGTTGATCATCGCGCGGCTCTTCTCCAGGTAGTCCACCGACTGGTCATAGCTGCGGCTGGCGACACCCAGGTACAGCATATCGATGATGTTCAGCTGGGTGATCCGGGAGGCGGTCGCCCCGCTGCGGATATCGTTTTCGGTCGATGATGTGTACAGCTGGATGTCGGCAATCTCGCTCAGCGGCGAGTTTCCGTATTTCGTAATGCAGATCGTCACCGCCCCCGCCTCCTTGGCGGCTTTCATACCGGAGATGACATAGTCAGTTTTGCCGGAATACGAAATGCCGACGGCGGCATCCCGCTCCGTGAGCAGCACCGAAGAGGTCAGCTGCAGATGCGGGTCGGCAAACGAAAAGCTTGGCTTGTTGATCCGCAGAAACTTGTGCTGCGCATCTTGGGCAATGAGGTTCGAGGCGCCGATCCCGAAGAAAAAAATCCGCTCCGCCCGGCCGAGCGCCTCGATCGCCCGTTCAACCATGTGCTTGTCCAGCACCTTAACCGTGTTGCGGATCGACTGAATATTGTTATTCGTCACATTATGAATAATGGCATCCACCGAGTCATGCGGGCGGATCTCCTGATACCCTCCGGGCTCCTCCTGGCCTTCCTGCAGATCGCCCGCCACCTTGAGCATCAGCTCCTGGTAGCTCTTAAATCCGGCCGATTTGCACAGTCTAACGACGGCGGCCTGGCTTCCCCCGCTCCGACGGGACAACTCGGCGATCGAAAGCCCGATCATCTCGCCCGGGTGCTGCAGAATAAAATCGGCCACCTTGCGCTCCGATGGTGTAATGTCATCCAGAATTTCCCGCAGTCGGACAATTCCTCCGTTCATGTCATTCCTCACTTTCGCTGGCTCGAAAATACGGATCCGTTATGATCCGCTGACCTTCACAAAACTGGAAAATGTTCACAGACCTTATCCCTCTATTTTAAAGGAATCATACTCCCGAGATAAAGTGATTTTTTAAAGATATCCGTATGCATCCGAGGTTCCACCATCTCCGAGATCCGGCCTGGTTGTCGCCCGATGAGTCTGATGGCAGAATACACCTGATTTTACCAGCGTGGTTTGGAACGGGCTGACCAAGAGAAAGGTGAGATGAGCTGAGATGAGTGTAGACATCATTAAAAAAGGAGCCGTTTGCGATAGCGCAGACTGCTCCTTTTTTTGATTTCAGAAAGGATACGTGGCGGTTTGAAGGGTATCCGCTTATCGATGGTCAAACAGGATCTCCGCAGTGAGTTGGATGTGCGCCTTAAAAATCTCGACGGCACGATCGCCGTCACGGCTTACTACGGCATCCGCTAATGCCTTATGTTCGGCGCGGCCATCACGAACGGACTGCTGCGGGGGTGAATAATGCCGATAAAACTCGCTTAAATCCCACAGGCGTCTGCAAATATCCAGAAGCACCGGATTGGGACATGCAGCGATAAGTTCGTAATGAAATTGACGGTGAATGTCGGACCACTCTTCGCGAACGACGAGCTTTGGATGACCATCCTCGTACTCGGGTGTTTGCGATAGTTTATGGTGAACAGCGATGACATTGGATTCCCATGTGAGATCGCCGTGAGCGATGGACAGGCGTAAGGCTGCGGATTCATTGATCAACCGCGCTTCTATGATGCTTTTCAGTTCTTCTTCCGACGCCGTCTTCACGGAAAATCCGTGATTCGGGTTCTGTATGACGAGGCCTTGGGTCGCTAAACGGGTTAGCGCTTCCCGAACGACGGCAACCGAGACTTCGAAACCTTTGGCTAATTCCGAAACGGTTAACGGAGCGCCCGGTTCATATTGTCCGTCCAAAATATCATACCTCAGTTTTTTTGTGACATTTTCACTTAAAGTGGACGAACCGTTTCTCTTGGCCATGAAGCCGACACCATCCTTTATGCATATCGGGATTGTACACGTTTAAATAATTTACACCGAAACCTACAAAAAAACAAGAAATAAATCGATAATAAATATCCAAAACGATTTCTATTTACAGAATCGATTCTTGTGTATATAATCGACTCATACAAAAAAGGAGGAGTTTAAATGAACAACAACCCATTTGCCAAATTGCCGGAAGTTGAAGCCTTTCGGTTAACGAGTCATGATATTGCGGAGGGCCTTCCCCTTCCTCCCCAGCACTACGCGTCTGGAGTGGAGGGTGGTAAAGATCTATCGCCCCATTTGAAATGGTCCGGTGCACCCGAAGGGACGAAGAGCTACGCCGTAACCGCATATGACCCGGATGCCCCGACCGGATCGGGCTTCTGGCACTGGGCCGTCATCAACATCCCTGCCAATGTCACCGAGCTGCCGACTGGCGCAGGCGACGAGCATGGCAGCGGTTTGCCGCAAGGCGCCCTGCAGCTGCCGAACGATGCCCGGCTCGAACGCTTTATCGGTGCGGCGCCTCCAGCGGGACATGGTCCGCATCGGTATTATTTTGTCGTTCATGCGCTGGATGTCGAGGATATCGGCGTTGATCGCAGCGCCACGCCAGCCGTCTTAGGATTCACCATGCTGGGTCATACGCTGGGGAGAGCCGTGCTCGTGGCTACAGGGGAAAGCAAGTAACCCAAACCGTTTGTCGATGGAATGAAAAAAGAGTTCGTTTGCGTTGTTGCCGGTATAGAGCATCGAGGCAGGAACCGCACGACAAATGCACCAAGCGAAGCCGAGTTAAGTACGGAGGTGGCTGTGAGATTGAACGATCCAATTCATCAAAGCATATGCCCCCTGTGCCATCAGCCGATTAAAGATTTGAAGCACACGATCATATGCGGCTGTGGGAGCAAGATTAAAAACACCATCAAATTCAAATAACCCCTTAAGCAAAAAAGGTACCCGTACACTAAACACTTTTTGAAGTGTCAGTGTACGGGTACCTTTTCATTTCCCTAACCTTTTTTATAGCAAACGGCGGCACGGTTTACCCCTGCGTTCGGTCTTCAACCTGACGCCGCTCAAGGCTAGCCCTTTTCCTTATCTCGCTTCAATCTTTTTCTCTATACACCATTTGATCACGTACAAAAAGGCGACGCACAGCAGCCCCTCAAACACGATGGAGCCCCAGGTTTGCCAGGCAGACAGGAGACCCGGCAGCTCCCGGGCCAACACGCCGGACTGAGAGCTCCACTCCAGATCCACGCTTCCGAACAACGCGGACGAATCCTGGCCGAACAGAAAGTCTTCAACATAAGACAGGACGATGGTCAGGACGATAAAAATCAGCAGTCCGATCCAAAACACGCCTTTGGTCACCAGGCTGCGCGCCAAGGCGATCGTCACATAAAAGGTTAAAAAGCCGTATACGAGCAGAAACAGATATTCGACAACGATCAGCACGATGGCCCAGACCGGAATCTGGCCGGCCCAGCTGAATCCGCCCCCTAAGTTGACCACCATATAGGCAGTGAATGCCGCGCCAATTACGGTCAGCACCAGCGAGTTCAGCAGTCCGTACAGCAGGGAAGCTCCCACGTAAGACAAGGCACCTACCGGTACGAGCCGGCGGCTGACCGTGGTGATGTTGTAGTCGAACACACGGAGGCTGGAAATGAAGTAAATCACCGCGACTGCGCCGAAGAACAGAACCGAGAGGACAATTTTCACTTCATCCGTAGCCCTGGACCAGAGGAGGACGAACTCGCACAGGAGGAGAATCGCCATTCCGCCGAGCAGCAGCGTCGCGTTGCGCTTTAAATCGTATTTTAACAGCTTGATCATTCGCCAAACACCTCTTTAAACAGATCGTCAATGCCTTTTCCACGGTTGATGCGGATGCTCTCGACTTCCTCGTGCAGGACGATGACGCCGTCTTGGATAAACATGACTTCATCAAAAATCCGCTCCATATCGCGCACCAGATGCGTGCTGACAATCAGGCTGCTGTCTTCGCTGTAGAAGCGGACGATCGCGTCCAGAATTTTACCCCGGGCCACCGGATCCACGCCGCCGATCGGCTCGTCGAGCAGATACAGGTTCACTTGGCGGGAGAGGGCCAGCGTCAGCTGCAGCCGTTCGCCCATGCCCTTGGAAAGGGAGCTGACCCGGTCGTTCTCCTTCAAATTCATAAAGTCGAGCATCTCGCGCGCCTTTTCCAAGTCGAAATCATCATAGAAATCCCGGTAAAAAGCAACCGCATCCTTCACCCGCATCCAGCTCTCCGTCAGCGGAAGGTCCGGCATATAAGAGATCAGGCTGCGCGTCTCCTTGCCCACCGGCTTGCCCAGCACGGAAATGCTTCCCGTCGTAGGCAGCGTCAGCCCGGCGGCGATCCGCATCAGCGTGCTCTTCCCGCTGCCGTTCGACCCGAGCAGGCCGACGATCCGTCCCGTTCCGATGCGCAGTGACACGCTGTTCAGAGCCAGCTTGCCTCCGTATTTCTTGGATACGCCGTCAACTTTGAGCAGTGTTTCCACCCTTAGCCCCCTCCTTTACGCTTTGCTTTCGGTCCTCCGCGACCGCCTCGCTTACGATGGAGACGATGTCTTGATTTTTGAACCCCAGCTCCTGCATGCCATGGATAAACTGGTGAAGCAATTCGCCCGCCATTTCCTTTTTAATCGCCATAATCTTCGATTCCTCGCTTGTCACATATCTTCCCAGCCCGCGCCGGGTCTCTACGACTTCCTCGCGTTCCAGCTCCTGAAACGTGCGCTGGATCGTGTTCGGGTTGATCTGCAGGTCGGCCGCCAGTTCCCTTACGGAAGGAATTTTATCGCCCGGCTGCAGAATGCCTGAGACAATTTGTCTCTTGATATGGTTCATGATTTGCAGATAGATCGGCAAATTGTTGTCGAATTCAATACTCACTTCAGGACAGACTCCTTTCGCCGTCAGCTTACGTTCCCGCGCATCAGGCTATATCACGTTTCTTAAACGTAACAAAGCTGGCGACAAGAAACAAGACGAGATATGCCGCCAGAACGGCGATGGAAAAGCCCAGGCTCATCCCCTGGATCGGTGCGTGACCGCCCTGACTGTACACCGACAGGTCTGCGTTCGGGAACAGCACGTATTTATAGAAGCTTTTCGGAATAACGATTCCGCTGAACATCACCGAGGCCATGCCTACGCCCATCGCGGCTCCCGTCGACCGGGTCAGCACCCCCATCATAAAGGCAAGCGTCATGAAAATGATGCTGTACACCAGCGTGCTGCCTCCGGCCACCAGCACATCCCGCCAGCCGGCTTCCCCTGCATCCGTGCCGAAGAAGAACGCACCCGCTGCAAAGCTCAGCACCGTCAACCATACGGCAAGCGACAGTGTAAACAGGACGGCCGCCGTGTACTTGGATGCCAGAACTGCGGACCGGCTCTGCCCGCGGATCAGCAGGAACTTGATCGTTCCTTGGTTGTGCTCCCCGGATACGATGCCGGCCGTGAAGATGATCGCCAGCATGGCCGTCATTTGGCCAAAGCCGTTCATACCCGCCATCAACACCGTATAATCCAGGGCGCTCGCCCCTGTCATCATCTCGCCACCCCAACGCTTCAGAATCCAGCCCAGGGCGATCGCAGCCACCGCAGCGATGGCATAAGGAATGAAGAAGCTGCGCTTCTTGGCCATCTTGAGCCATTCGTTGACCACCAGTAAAGAAAAACTACGCAATTTGGTTTCCTCCCGTCCATTTCAGGAATTCGTCTTCTAGGGACTGCTTGAGCTCGGTAATGAGGTAAATCGGGATCCGGCCGGTGCCCAGCCGCTCCACTACCCCCGGAATGTTCTTGTACTGCAAGGAAAGTATCAGCTCGCTTTGTTCCGGGTTCACCGCGAGTACCTCGGCCAGATCCAGCCCTTCGAGCAATCTCTTGGCCTCTTCGAGGCGGCCGACGCGGAACATGACGCGCATCGCTTCCTGCTGCCCTGGCTGCTCCGCTTCCCCGCTGCCTCCGCCAATGGAGCGGACCGTCACCAGCTTGCCGTCTTGAATGACGACGACCCGGCTGCACAGCTGCTCCATTTCAAGCAGGAGGTGACTCGACACCAGGATGGAGATGCCTTCTTCGCGGGCGATATTTTTGAGATAGTCACGCATCTCCCGGATGCCCGCCGGATCCAGGCCGTTCGTCGGCTCATCCAGAATGAGGACCGACGGTTCATGCAGCAGTGCCTGGGCGATGCCGAGCCGCTGGCGCATGCCGAGCGAGTAGGCTTTGACCTTCTTCTTCATGGCCTGCTCCAGCCCCACGAGCCGGACAACCTCGTCGATCCGCTCCCGGCTGATCCAGGGATTCATCCGCTGGTACTGCTTCAAATTATCGTATCCGGTCATATACGGGTAGAACTCCGGGTTCTCGATAATCGCCCCGATATGGCGGATCGCCTGCTTCCATTCGCGGCGGATGCTGCTCCCACGGACCAGCACATCTCCTTCCGTCATCCCGATCAATCCGGCGATCATGCGGATGGTTGTCGTCTTGCCCGCACCGTTGGGCCCCAGCAGGCCTACCACTTCGCCTTTATGCACATCAAAAGAAAGCTGGCTGACGATCCACTTGCTTCCGATCCGTTTCGATACCCCTTGGAGTGAAAGAACCGGCGCATCGGCATCCGCCTGCATATTTGTTCGATGGTTCATGCTCACAACTCCCTTGTATTAGTGTTATAGTTGGATAGTACACTAGAACATTAAGATTGTAAAGCCCAATCATTGTGTTTCGGAGTGAATTTTCTCTGTGTCACTCCCTCCAAGCCGCGCAGTTTGTAGGAAAATTTGAGTTAAAAAAATCGGCGACCACTCTCCGGTTGAATACCGGAAGCGATCGCCGTGCAATGTAATCCTCTTTTATACTTTTCAATCGGTGCAGGCCGTTTCTCATGTGACAAGCTGGTTTTTATTATAAAACGGCCTATCTACTAGTTACGCTTCAAACATGACCGTTAAAGCGCTCTTGGGCGGCATTTCAAGCTGCAATGCCTCTTTTCCGTGCAGTTGAACAGCTACACTCTCCGATGCTTCGCTGTCGTTAAACATAACGGCTGCAATAGAGCCATCCGTATTTTTAAAGGCAACCGAGCGGATCAGATCATTGCTGGTCGAAGCAATACGCCGCGCTTTCGGACGGATCCCCTTGCTGAAATGCGCCAGCGCATAGTAGTCCAGCGTATAGGTTAGTTCCTTCGTCTGTTGATTCACGGTCACAATACCGCGACAGGTGCTTGTACCAAAGCCGGGTACGGTAGGGCCATTCTTCTCATCCAGTGCCATATTCCACAAGACGTAAGACTTGCTGTGATTGCGGAGAATCTCGATACCTGTTCGCATGACATTCGAGAAGGCTTGCTCAAACGGCGGAATCCACTCCCCGCCTGATCCTTCCGTAAAATGAACCTCTTTATCAGGGAAAGCTTCGAATACGTCCGATTGGGCTGACGGCTTACCGCCGTACCAGTGCCAGGCTACACCATCCACCGCATCGCCGGCCTGCTCTAACACCGTCAGCGGGTAGCCGGGTTTATCCCAATTGTGATCATAGCAGAGGATTTTCGTATCGATATGATTTTTCACGAATTGCGGCTTCAGGTGATTCTTAATGAAATCACTTTGTGCCTCAGGCAGCATGATCATGCCGGGATAATGACCCGGTGAATACAAGGCCTCATTTTGTGGGGTAACCGCATAGATAGGCAGACCTTTTGAAGCATACTCCTGAATATAACGAACGAAGTAATTGGCATAAACCGAATAGCACTCTTGCTTCAGCTCCCCGCCGATCATCGACCCGCTAGTCTTCATCCAGCCTGGCGGACTCCAAGGCGAACCCATCAGCTTGATTTCCGGATTCAATCGCAGCGCTTCCTGCAGGAGTGGAATAATATCATCCTCATCGTGTGCAATGGAGAACTGCTTCAGCTCCATATCGGACTGGCCTTCCGGCAGATCATTATAGCTGTAGAAGTCACGTGCATAATCAGATGCGCCCATGGGCTGGCGCAGTACCGACAAACCAATCCCTTCGTTCGGATCGAACAATTGGGTCATAAGCTCCGAACGCTGCTCGGCCCCCAGTACTTGATGAATCAGATAAGCCGCGGAATCCGTGAAGGACGCACCAAAGCCATCCATCTCCTGATACGTCTGCTCCTCATCGATAACAACCGTATTCAGCGGTGCAGTGGGAGATACAGGCGAAAGCTCCTCCTTGGTTTTCTTAATGAATAATTCCTTTTCCCCATTCGACTGGTAGATTGTCATGTTCAGCATGTTGTTCCCTCCAGATTTCTATATATCGTTTCCTATCCGTGAACGCTTATTTCAGCCCAAGCTTTTCTTTGTTCGCTTTCATCTTCTCGTTGCGAACCTCCACGATTTTGTCCCAATTGTTACTGTCCAGGAACTTTTTGTATTCATTCAAGAGGCTATCAAACGCAGCATCATCCTTCGAACGAATCATACTGATGAGTGTTGAGTTCCATTTGGTATTGATTGCGGCCAAAGAACGCGCTTCCGGTGTGCCTTGGTCAGGGTTGATATTCTCCAGAATAAAGTGTGGTACCAGCTTCCCTTTACCCCATTCCTGCATTTGCTTGATGGCATCCGGGAATGCGTCACCACTGAGCGCTTTGTGGCGGTCATGGCCAAAGAACATAAATTCGCCCATGCGGTAATCCTTTTTAAAAGAATCCGGGTTATTCAACTGAAGCTCCTTCACCGCAGGCAGGAACTCAACCTTTCCATCCGCGTTCACTTTATAGGTCTCGCCTTCAATACCATAGTTCATCAGCATTTGTCCTTCTTCGCTTAACAAGTAGGTGAAGAGCTGAATCGATTTAGCGGGATCCACATTTTTTTTCGTAATAAAGCTGATCATCCAGCCTGTGATCCCGGATTGGTTCAGTGTCGGTGAATGCCCGACCGTGCTTTGGGGGCCGTCAATCGCGATATACTCTTTGCCTTTATTATTACTGTAGAAGCTCTGCAGGTTGCCGCCCTGCTGCGGTGTTCCATCCAGTAAAATGGTTGCATATTTGCCGGCCTTGACCTTTTCTTCAAAAGCTGTTCCGTCATCGGCAAAGCTGTCATCGCTGATCGCCCCGGCTCTGTATACGGAATTAAGCGTCTTTACCCAGGTTAAATAGTCTTCATCGAGGTTACGGTTATAGAATCCGCCATTGTTGTCTTCCAGCGGCACGCCGATGAAGTCCTGAAGCGTATCGCCAAGCGAGCCTGTTCCTTCACCAATGGAGTTGAACCCGAATGGAATCAGCTCAGGGTATTTATTTTTGATATCCTGGAGGACAGCCTGAAATTGTTCTGGTGTGCCCATGACCGGCTTACCCAGGGCTTCGTAAACATCCTTACGGATGATAAATGCCGTTTTCGCAGGAATATTGCCGCTGTCATAGTCCTTTTGTGTATTGGAATAGTTCGGATATCCGTAGGTTTTGCCGTCCTTGAGCTGGAACCATTTCAGTGTGTCTTGTGCAGCAACTTTATTGAAGTAGGGATCGTATTTCTCTGCCAGATCATTTAACGGCAGCGCCCATGTGGCCGCTTTTTGCACCACCGGGGAGTTGGAGTCGAACGTTGTGATCAAATCCGGCATTTCCCCGCCGGCAAAAAACGTGTTCAATTTGGTATCGTCACCCGTGATGAACTTGATATTGATATTCAGATCTTCCTTGATTTTCTTGGTGACAACGTCCTTGCCGAAATCCGTATTCCACCAATCCGCATTGACATACCAAGTCAGGTTGGTTACCTCTTCTTTTTTATCCAGCTTCCAAGCCGGAGTCTCGGCATCCGGTGTATAACGGTCTTCGATCGAAACCCAATTCTCCTTCTTTGAGCCGGACTTGCCGCCCGATCCGCTGCAGCCACTTACAACCAATACAACACTCATCAATACAGTAAGCAGTGTGAGTCCTTTCTTTCCAAAAGCTTTGTTCGCAAACATCCTGTACCCTCCCTTTTAATTAAAGCGCTTTCCTGATAGAGCCTGTGTCTTTACAGCCAGCTTCTTGTCCACTTATTCTTTGACTGCCCCAAGCATCATCCCCGAGATAAAATATCTTTGCAATATCGGATACATCACAACAATCGGCAGCGTTGTTACGACGATTGTTGCTAGTTGGACCCCTTTCGTGGTGGTTTGAATCGCTACCGAACCGATATTTTGCATCGATTGCGTCTGAGACTGCACAATAATTTCATACAGCATCATCTGTAAGGGATATAGCGATTGGTCGGTGATATACAGTTTTGTGGTCATAAAATCATTCCATTGCCCTACCCCGTTAAACAGGGCGATTGTGGCCATGGCCGGCATAGAAAGAGGAATGAATATGCTCAGAAAAACTCTCCAGTCGCCGCCGCCATCGATCTTTGCCGACTCTTCCAGCGAATCCGGCACATTGCGGAAGAAATTCATCAGAATGATGACATCATAGAAGCTTAAGAGAGCCGGAATAATATACACCCAGAAGGTGTTTAGCAGTCCCAGGCTTTTAATCAATAAGTAGGTCGGAATCATACCGCCCGAGAAAAACATGGTGATGACACCCATCGCAACGTAGAACTTGCGGCCGCGGACGTATTTTTTGCTCAGGCCGTAACCAACCATGGCACAGAAGAATACATGGGTGATAACCCCGATCACGGTTTTGGCAACCGAGATGAAAAAGGCCTGCCATATGCCTGTATCCCTGAACACAGCCTGATAATTTTCAAGCGATAATTCCTTAGGCCAGAAAATAAACCCGCCCTCGGCAAGGGCCCTGCCCGAACTGAAGGATGAAACGACAACGTTCCATAACGGAACGACAATAATAATCGTAAATACAACCAATAGGATGATGTTGATCGTATCAAAGATCTTGCTATCGAGATCCCCTTTTGCTGCTTTCAAATTCACCGTAATGCCTCCTCCTGCTTGGCCTATAGAACGGATTGATTATCATTTAGTTTGCTGGTCACCTTATTAGCCGTAACGAGCAGAATGACTGATATGATGGATACACCCAAACCAACCGCGGTGGCATAAGAGAAATCCCCTTGCGTCATCCCCATCCGGTACACGTACGAGTTAATGACTTCTGCCTTTTCCCGGTTCTGTGAATTCATGAGCACCAAGGTTTGATCCAAATTCGACCCCAATAAACCGCTTACAGTCAGGATCAGATTTAAGCTGATAATCATCTTCATGTTAGGCAGTGTGATGTTCCAGATTTGTCTGAGGCGACTCGCACCATCGATTTTTGCGGCCTCATAGTAGGTAGGATCAATCTTGGACATGACCGCCAAGTACAGAATCGTCCCCCATCCAGCTTCTTTCCAGATGTCCGATAAGGTCGCAATCCACCAATACTTGCTCGGGTCGAGCAAAATGTTTTGCGGCTGCGAGATCAGCCCTAAGCCAAGCAGCACTTCGTTAAGTAAACCGGAGGTGGAGAACCAGGTAATGAGCATTCCGCCCAGCACGATCCATGACAAGAAGTGAGGCAGATACGAAATGGTCTGTACGAACTTTTTGAACCGGCCTATGCTAACCTCGTAAATCATAATGGCCAGAATGATCGGAATGACAAAGCCCACCGCCAATTTTAAAAAGCTGATGCCCAGCGTGTTGACTACGGAATCCCAAAAATACTTGTCCGATATAATAATTTTGAAATTGTCCAGGCCAACCCACGGGGCGGAATCCAGCGTATCAATGACGGTGTAATTTTTAAAAGCAATGGATAAACCATAGATCGGTATGTAGCAAAAAATGAACATAAAGATAATACCGGGAAGAATCATCGATTGAAGCTCCCATTGCCGCCTGAAATCAATGAAAAATTCCTTGATTCTCTGCCCTCGCGGCTTCTTTCCGGTTGATTGAACCGGGCCTGTGCCGGTTGGCTGAACTAAAACTGTTTTGCCCACCTGGTAAGCCTCCTTTGATCACAAAATGACAGACTTAAATAAAAACGTTTTTATTTTTTGGCAAAAAATATCCTCCTATGTGGTATCATTTTTAAAAAAAGAATCGGAATAATCATCAGCCCTTTCACTTAAACCGGTTTATTCCGACTGATCTTCACATGACTGGTGCCGCGAACGACAAGCTCCCCAGGCAATTTCTGAGTCTTGCCTTGCTCTTTCTTCTGAATCATGCGAACCAGGTGATCCACTGCCAGAATGCCTTGTCTGGCAATCTGATTGCGTACGGTCGAGAGAGGCGGTGTAAAATACTGTGCAATATCAATATCATCGAAGCCCACGACGCTTATATCTTGGGGAACCTCGTATCCCAGAGATTTCAGGGCCCGGATACAACCGATGGCACTCACGTCGTTACCGGCAAGAAAAGCATCCGGCACTTTGTCGGGGTGCAGGTGAAGAAAGGATTTCACAGCGTTATAGGAGCCTTCTTCCTCAAAATAACCTTGCAGGATATAGTCTCCATCGATGGGAAACTGACACTCGCGCAGTGCAGCCAGATATCCTTCTTTCCGCTGAACGCTGTCAAACATCGTATCCACGCCGGAAATATAGGCAATCTTCTTATGCCCCAGGCTGATCAAATATTTCGTCGCTTCATAACCGGCCTCATAGGAGTCGAAAATGATGCTGCCCATCGTTTCTTTCTGAATCTCGCGATCCAGGAACACGGCATTGATCTTGTCCTTCTCCATAGCGGCGATGTCTTTATCGTCGATCCTCAACTCTTCGAATATGATGACGCCATCCACCCGGCCGCCCATAATATTGCTCATAATAACCTGCTTATCCTTCGTAATAAACACATTCAATCCGTAACCCAAACGGTCGCATTCATGTGACATCGACTCAACCAGTGTGTAGAAGTAGGGCCCTGCCACGCTTGTTGTAAAGAAGCCAAGCATCTTGGTCTTCCCCGACTTCAGCAGCTTCCCGTTCAGGTTCGGTACATAATTTAATTGTTCTGCCACCTTCAGAACATGTGATTTGGTCTCCGGAGTCAATACATCCACGTCATTCAACGCATTCGAAACCGTAGAAATGGAAACTCCGGCCGCTTTAGCCACATCCTTGATCGTTACCTTACCCATATAACCATTCTTCCTTTGCTATAAAAACGTTTTTATGTACATAAAATACCATACAAGCGCTTTCAACACAATCCTTTTTTTAGTAAGCGGGAAAACAAACCAAAAGACCGCCCACTTTACGTGAACGGTCCACTGAGCCCGCCTTCCATACCAACGATAAAGTTCTACTGTTTAAGATATCGTTAAACATGCTTATTGTTTATTCTCATGATCGACAAACCCCAGTTTCTCCAGCACCGCCATACGCTCCAGCAGCTTCACACCGCTCAGCTGGGTGCTCAGGGATACCGGTTCTGTCGGCGCCTGGCTCCAGTCCGTCCCGAACAGGCATGTGGCGCTTCGCCCGGCGTCCCACAGCACGCCGGCATTTGCGGCGAGCATCGGGACGGCAAGCCGGGCCGCCTCCTCCGAGGCTAGGCTCAGCTCAGCCAGGTAGCGGACCAGGATGCCTTTGAACAGGCCGCCGTCCCCGCTTCCTTCGTCCGGGAACACGCCGTCATCCGCGGCAAGCTCCGCCTTGGCGGCCTCGGCCGTGCGCAAAGCATCCCTGAGGAAGCCCGACTCCCCGCTCACCCGCCACAGCTCCAGGCCCGCTCCGATAAAGACACCCTGGCAGTAGGTAAACTTCCAGTCCTTATCAATGCTTCCGTCCCCGGTCCGGTTCATGCCGTCCCAGACGAAGCCGGTGGCGGGATCGACCAGGGAGCGCTTCTGCCAATCGTAGATGTTGCGGGCCCACTCCAAATCCTCCGAGCTGCCAAAGCACCGGTACAGCCTTGCCGCGAGAATGGCGGCGGGCGCATTGGCCGGGGTGTTTTTGTAAGCCAGCTGGGATTTATGCCACGCGATGCCGCCTCCCATATGGTCATTCCATCCGGTCTGGATGTCTTCCCACAGGATGTGGACGTTTTCCTTGTACTTCTCCTCGCCGGTCGCCTCATACGCGCGCAGCCAGGCGAGCGCCATCCATTCCATATCGTCGTACAGCTCATTCGGGTACACGCCGCCGTTCCGGCGCCGGATGCCGTCATGCAGCTCCGCGAGCGTCTCCCCGTACACCGCCTCGCCGGTGCGGAGCAGTCCGTCCACCAGCACGTCGGCGGCATGCGCCATCCACCAGTAATGAAAAATCGTGTTGCATTCGCCGTTCGGGCACGGCGTTTCAATATTAAACATCGCGATATCCGGATTCCAATAATGCCGGCGCAGCGCTTCCTGCGCCGCATCCGCGCGTTCTGACCACAGCATGGCGACCTCTCTCCCCTTTCAACAGCACTCGAATGGAGTGCTGTTCAATCCACTTACTCAACCAGCCCGGAACGCTCCACGCCTTGAATGAAATACCGCTGCAGAAAGAGATAGACGACAAGCATCGGAATCAGCGCAAGGAATGTAGCGGCCATGACGACAGGCAGGCTGAACACTTCAAAGCTGCTGCCTGTCAATGTATCCAGGGATTGATAGAGCCGCGGAAGCATCATCGGCAAGGTGAACTTCTCCTCCGACGTCAGGAAGATCGACGGCTCGAAGAAGTCATTCCAGTGCCATACCAAGGACAGCAGGGTTGTTACGACGATCGCAGGCGGTGTAAGCGGGAGAATAATTCTCCAGTATACGCGGAAGCTTCCGCAGCCATCCACCCTGGCCGCATCCTCCAGCTCCCACGGAAGCCCGCGGAACAGCTGGCGGAAAATAAAGATGAACAGGGCCCCCCTAAGCCCATTCGCAAAAAAGGAAGGCACGATCAGCGGCATCACGCTGTCCAGCCAGCCGATCGTCTTGTACTGCATATACAAAGGGACAATGATCGTTTGCGGCGGAATGATCATCGTGAACATGCACAGTACGAACAGGACTTCCCGCCCGGGAAACCTAATTCGCGAGAAGCCATAGGCGACGAAAGAGCAGGATAACACCTGGCCGATCACGCTCACTACGGAAATGAGGGCCGAGTTATTGAAATGTGTCCAAAATTGCAGCCCTTTCATCCCGTAGTAGAAGTTTTCCCACGCCAGACTCGTCGGAATCCACTTGATCGCGAAGTCGATCAGATCCACCGGATGCTTAAGCGAGGTCGTGATCATATAGATAAACGGATAGAGAAAAACAAAGGCCAAATCGATCAGAATGACATACACGAAGATACGATAAATGAGCGCGAACCAGCGGCTTTTGCTGCTGATCCGGCTGATGATGCTGTTATTTTTTAACGCTTTCGCCCGGTTAGCGATACTTTCGGGCTGCACAGCCACACGCTGCTTAGTCTTCGACATCGGAATCGGTTTCACGCTGCACCACCTCCTTGCTCCTCGTTCTCATTTTTCACCTGTGTATACGACTAAGCGTCTGGTCGAAGCAAATACGATAATGAGCAGCAGGAAGATAAACAAGAAGTAGATCCAGCCCATACCGGACGCGTAGCCCATTTCGATCTTCGTAAAGGCCGTATCTTTGATATAGACCATCATCCTGTTGTTGATATCCGTAAAGGAATCCACGCATGTGTAGACCAGATTAAGCAGGATGATCGGTGAGATCAGCGGCAGCGTGATTTTCCAGAACATCTCCCATTCGGTTGCCCCGTCGCATCTGGCCGACTCATAGAGCGACGGAGAGATCCCCTGAAGTCCGGCTAAAAAGAGCAGGATCTGCACACCCGTCTTCCAGAAGATCACGGTAAGCCTGCTCAGCATATCGAAGACGATCTGCGAGAACGTCGGGCCCATATACAGAAATACTTCTTCCGGAACGCCGATGCCGTTCACCAGCGTGTCTTTGCCGACCCCTGCGTAGAGCAGCTGCTGCATCGCAAGGCCGGAGCCGATCAAAACAGGCAGGAAAAATGCCGCCCGGAAGAAGGCGCGCCCGCGGATCTTATGATTCAGCAGAATCGCGATAAACAAAGAGAAGACCAGGATCAGCGGCGTATTGATGACGGCATCCTGCACCACCGAAATGAACAACGGAATAAACTGCGTATCCAGCACGAACGCTTTGTTGAAATTTCCCCAGCCGACAGGCTCCAGGTCGAAATTGCCGACACCGACCACTTCATGAAAGGCCAGCCAAAGGGAGTAAATCAAGGGATACAGCATGAACAATGCGAACCCGATCGCCCATGGAGCGATATAAACATAGCCTGCCAGCATCTTTTTTCGTTCCAGACTCAACTTTTTCCCTGTCATGCGGATCCCCCCTTCGGCACCACGATGAAGTTTTTGCCCGGAACGAGATGGTGATCGACCGTCACCTCACCCGGCGTATAATTGACAATGACGCGAGTCCCGTCCTCATATACGACCTCATAGACATCATCCTGCAGCTTGCGGTGCTCCTTCATCGTCTGCGACCATACCGGCCTCAGCTTGTCGTTCATCTCTTTGTAGTATTGGACCGCTTGATCCACCCAGTTGCTGTAGGCCGAGCTGAACAAATCGCTGTAGATGGTGTCCTTCAAATCTTCAGAGTGGTTCATCGTTAATTGGTAGTAAGGCATATAGCCGTATTCCACCATCTTTAAGTACTGCAGCTGTGGATCGTAAAATAAATTTTGCGGATCGCCCGAGTAAGGAATAATGCCATGCAGCGCCATTTGGTAGAACGGAATCGTTTCGTCGGTAAAGAAGAAGCCGCTGTCCTCCATCGGGATGCCGAACAGGCGGGAGGAATGCTTCAGGCTGTATCCATTGCCCCCAACTGAGGCCGCACCGCCGAACTGCAGGACCGATTTCTCCATCATTTCCGTCCACTGCTTGGCTGTTCCCCCGCGCTTCAGCGGGTACTCGTCGTTATAATCGTAGTAGAGCTGACTGCCGATGCCGTCGAAGTTAATGCCCGTAATGTCCAGCTTGCGCAGCGGATTCAGCACTTTCTTCTGGAAATGCGCATTCTGCTTGCCTGCATTCAAGTAGAAGAGCTCGCTGTAACGGTCGGTCACGACAAAATGATTGGCTCCGACAACGACATCCTTACGCGACGAGAACCCATCGTTGCCCTTCCATGCCTCGACATAGTTGTCCTGCAGGAAAAGCTGGTAGTTCTTCGCCTTCGCATACTCGCTCAGCTTCGCAAGTCCGCTTGTGCCTCCCAGCTTACGGGAAGGCTTATATCCCGACGGATAACTCATATAGCCTTCGCCCGTCCATCCGAGCAGGTTCGCCGAAATCGACTGCACGCCGCGCTGGCTGAGGTCTTCCATCATGTCCTGCGCCTCTGAGAACGTCGTATTCTGAATAAAATGATCGATCAGAATCTGGTCCTTCTTAATGCCCATAAGCAGGTCAAGCCCGAAAGGAACCGCCTCCCCTTTCTTCACCTTCGGAACCACGCCCTGCTCGTCGAGCAAATACTCCCTGTAGGCGGTCGCCATATGGCTGTAATCGGCCTCTTTGCCGCTAAAGAACACGTAGCGGATGGTATGATCCTCGCGGATCAGATCCTTTTCGGGCTTCTTCGTCAGGTTGCCGTCTTTTTTAACCGCTTCATACTCGCGCCTGTAAACAAGCTCGGAAGATACACGGTTCAAATTAATGAGATAGCCGCTCGGCGAATAGAGGATATTCGCGTCGTATTCCCCCTGGGTGATGATCCCCATAAAGGAGTTATCGCCCACTTTCAAGCCGAAGATCGGCAGCATCGCGTTCTGTTCCCGTCCGAAAAAATTGAAGGTAATCGTATCCGCGCCGTAAACGCTCGCACGATAAGGATTCAAATAATTCGGGTGGTTCGTCTTAAAGTAAGACAGCGCACCCGGCCCGTCGGGATAGACCGCATAGCCTTTATCGTGATCCGATGCCGCTCCGAAGAAGGGAAGCGGAGCAACCGACATGAGCCAGTTGTCTTCCCCTTCCTGGATCGATTGGCCGGGTACGGTGACTTCAAGGGCGTTCCCCTTCAATTGGAAGCTCATATCGAAGCTGATTTTTAATCTTGGCAGCTCGTAACGGACCGATATCCCGTTTTCCAGTGAGGTCGTCGTCATCTTCGGCTGCTCGAGGGCAAAGTTCGTCTCCTGCGTTTCCAGCGCAGGCAGATGGGGATCCGTGTAGGTCAGATGAAAAATGGACTGACTGCTGGCGGTCCACAGCTCATTCCCGTCCGTTTCGACATCCTGGAGCGGAACTGCCGATTCCCACCGGTACCCGTTGCTCTTGTCGATCACCGCGATGGCGGAATCGGATGAGCGGAACAGCAGCTCAAGCCGGTCGTTTTCAGCGATCTTCTCAAAATTGGTCGGCTTCTGCGGCTGTCCGCTCTCCTCTGGAGCCGGCATCTGCTCACTCTCAACGACCTGGTTCTTATTCGGCCGCATTTCCTCCTTGGCCCGTTCCATAGCTTTTTGCACGGAGGGTAACGCCAGGAGCACGAGCGCAGCAAGGATGACGCTGACGGTTAAATAGTAGATCCATCGTTTGGCGAGTCTCGTTTTCATGGTACCCCCCTCAATTTTCCAGTAAGTATCTGACTTCTACGGCCACTTCACGCACAAATTGAAGAACGTGGTTCGTCAAAGCGAAGACAAGCCCTACCGTTCCCCAGAAAATAATAAAGGCAAAGATGGATAAAAGGAGGACGCCGACCGCCTTCTTAAAGGTGTAGTCGTTCAGCACCTTCAGTTGAATGAAGATGAGCAGGGCCACCCACAGCCATATGATCGAATTGATGCTGTTGTACAGCCCCAGTTCGCCCCTTGACATCACCAAGGAAACGGCAGCCAGCGGGATGGTAAATACGATATAGGGAATCAAGGCATAGGACATCGCGGTCAGCACTTGGCTGAAGTAGGCCTCGCCGTCCATAATCGCCGTAATTAAATAACAGGCAATAACGCCCGAGATCAGCGGCACGACGAAGCGGATGATTTCCAAATTCAAATTGGCATCCTTTGGTTGAAGCGACGTCATATGAAAGCTGGTCATATAGATCGATATAATTCTGACGCTGATGGTCAGTAGGATTAGGACGAATGCCGAGATCAGATGCTTGTTTTTCTGCAGCTCCTCAAAACCGTCCACCGGATGGAACAGTATTGCTATGCCCAGCCGCAGTGACCGGAGACCCGACTGTTTGATATCCGCCGTTCTGATCAATAGCCATACCTCCTTATGACGGTATTCGTGACG
Source organism: Paenibacillus sp. VMFN-D1 (assembly GCF_003386155.1). Taxonomy (NCBI): domain Bacteria; kingdom Bacillati; phylum Bacillota; class Bacilli; order Caryophanales; family Paenibacillaceae; genus Paenibacillus; species Paenibacillus sp. VMFN-D1. The sequence continues at coordinate 218,982 of NZ_QRDU01000003.1, forward strand.
CGGATCATGAATTTGACGATAAAGTAGATGGCGACCACGATGAGAACGACGGCCATGATGATCCAGCCCAAATATTCGCGCAACAAGCCATGCCGATACTCGGCGAAGGCCAGTGAATACCCTTCCTGGTCATTGCCCAGCTTAAATTCCCGCATCGCTTCCTTCCATCTCTCTTCCTTCATCAACGCTTTCGCCACGCCGCGATGGGCGAGCGGATAGTTCTCGTCGATCTTCAGCACTTCCTTCCAGGGCACCATCGCTTCCTGGTAACGCCCGTTGAAGTGCAGCTGGCTCGCTTGGTGGACCAATTCCGCGAAGCGTGTCGGCTGAAAAATTTGAATGTTATTGCGGTCCCGGTCCAGCACGTAGATTCTGCCCGCCTTATCGACGACGATGCTCGTCGGGTATTCAAAGCGCCCCTTCTCATCGCCTTGTCCGCCGAATACGGCAAGCAGATTGCCTTCCTGATCGTATTGATAGATCTTCCGTGACATTGCGTCGAGTGCGTTCACGACCCCGTATTGATCGACGGCCATATCGATGAAATAAGGGTTTTCCAGCGCCCCGCTTTCGATCGAGGCTTCGCCGAAAAATGCCTTCTTGTAGATGTTTTCACCCATGGCATTGAACTTCTTGAGCTGGTCCGCTTCGATCAGAACCGTCGGTGTATAAATAAATCCTTTACCGTCGATCGTGATATTTGAATTTTGCGGAGGAACCGCATTGTTCAGCTGCTCCCGCTGCTCCGGCGTTGCCAGTAACCGGATGAGCAGCTTCTTCCAGTCGAACGGAACGCGGTTGGCGCCGATGTAGCCGCGGAACTGGTTCATCGCGTCGATCATCATGAAGCCGCTGTAATCATTTTTATTGAGCGCATAGAGATAACCGCGCCGGTCCATGATGACTTTATCCGGGGCAAAATCCAAATCCTCGCTCAGTAAGGAAGACTCCGGCTTGACGAACTCTTCGATCAATTCACCTTTCGGAGACAGGTGAATAATCCTGCCGCTGCCCGTGTCGGCTACGAACATATGACCGAGGCTATCGACATAGATACCGCTCGGACTGCTGAGCTCGACGCCTTGTTCTTTCCCGAAGATGCCCAGCACTTTCCCTTGACCGTCCAATTTCACAATCCGGTTGTTATCCGTGTCGGCTACGTATAAGAGCCCCTTCTCGTCGATAAACAAGTCGTTCGGTTTATTCAAGCCGGGCTGGCCAACATCCATAATGATCGTGTCTACCGTATAGGTCAGGGGGATCGGCATCCGATGGCCATACATCGGATCAAGCGTATAGGACATTTGCGGGAGCGCATGGGCAGGGAAGCTGCAGATCAGAAACAGCAGACCGCCGAGTATACCCGCTGTAATTCGTTTGTACACCATATCCGCCCCCTATGATTTGATCCCGGAATGAACCATCGTATTCATTATCAGCTTCTGGAACAGCAGGAAGATGAGAATCGGAGGAAGCGTCATCAAGAACGTGCCGGCAGCCAGCGCACCTGTCCGCGCAACGACACCCGGTCCCCCGGCCAGCGTCTGGATCGCCAGCGGCAGCGTCTTCATCGATTCGCTTGTCGTAAACACGAGCGCCGAAAAGAAATCGTTCCAGTTCCCGATGAAAGAGAAAATAATCAACGTTGCCCAGGCCGGCTTGCTCACCGCCATAATCACCCTCCAGAAGATTTTCCAATCCGATGCGCCGTCGATATGCGCCGCCTCGATCAGGGCATCGGGAATTTGGTCGAAGAATTGTTTCATGAGGAAGATGTTGAAGGCCACGGCGATCTTCGGCAGAATTAACGCCCAATACGTATTGACCAAGCCTAAGCTCGATACGATCATATAGGTCGGAATCTGGGTCACCTGCGGCGAGAACATCAGGGCCGACAAAATAACGGAGAAGATGAAGCCCGCACCCGGCGGTTTGAACTTGGATAACACGTACGCTCCCAGGCAGCACACGACCAAGCTGGAGAGCACGACCGCAACGGAGACGAACAAGCTGTTAAAGATGTACCGCGAGAAAGGAACGACAGAGCTGTCCGTCGCGGTAAGCAGATCAAAAAAGCTGCGCAGGGTCGGCTTCTGCACGAAAAATCTCGGCGGGTAAAGGAACAGCTCGTCGAGCGGTTTGAAAGCCGTGGAAATCATATATACGATTGGCAAGGACGTAAATCCGACCAATGCGATCATAAACGCGTATAACAACCCCCTGTTGAAACGGGCGATAAATTTCGTAAAGCTCATCGTCACGTCCTTTAACCCCCTTATTGATCTTTGGACGATAGTAACCGCATCACGATGCGGCCTAAGCCGAACGTGACTACAAACAGGAAGACGGCGATTGCCGATGCGTATCCCAGCTCGAACCGGATGAAGGCATAGTCGAACAGATGCGCAATAATCGTATGGCCTGCATAGTTCGGGCTCGGCATACCGGAGATGGCCACGGCAATGTCGAACACCCCGAAAGCGCCGACGATGGCGTTGACCGCGCCGAACAGCAGCTGCGGCTTCATCAGCGGCAGCGTAATGAACCACAATTCCTGAAACCGGCTGGAAATCCCGTCAATGGCACCCGCTTCATACAGCTCTGGCGATACATTCTGCAGCCCCGCCAGGAACACCAGGAATCCCGTACCCATGCTCATCCACAAAGAAACGATGATGATGACCGGCATGATCGTATTCGGATCCGTATTCCAGAGAATCGGTTCGCTGATCATGCCCCAGTTGAGCAGCGCATTGTTCAATAACCCGTAGCGATCTCCGGAGAATATGTACAGCCAGACGATCGATAAAGCGATTCCGCTCGTAATCGAAGGGACGTAAAAGGCCAACGAGAAGATCATTTTGGCCTTCAGCGTATTGATCACCCACGCGAGCAAAAAAGATAAGCAATAGCTTAGCGGCCCGGCGATCACAGCGAAGATAAATGTATTTTTTAGCGATGTGAGAAAGATGTCGTCTTCCAGAAACAAGACGCTGTAGTTGGATAAGCCTACCCACCTCGCCGGTTGGAGCATGTTGTAGTAGGTGAAGCTGAGATAAACCGACTGCACGACGGGAATGACGGTAAACACGATGAAGAGAATCAGGAACGGGCTGAGAAACAAATAACCGAGCGCAGCCCTCTTTCTCGCGTGAGTCAATTTGAATCGACGTGCCTTCTGCGGTGCCAGCTGGAGCGGCCCTTTAACCTCCACGCTGCTTTGCATACTGCTCCTCCTTCCGCCGCCTTAGTCTTTCGGCGTGAACCCGAATTCCTTCTGCTTGGCGTTAAGCTCTTTGTTAATATCCTTGATGCCCTTCTCCAGCGACTCCCTGATATTCATGCCGCCAAGAACGACGCGGTTCCAGGCGTTATCGATGTTCCGCCCCGTGAAGTATCCGCCGAGCACGTACGGCTGCTCTTTGTAGTACTTCCATTGGTCCTTCAATGCCTTGAGGTCGTCCTCCGGCCATGGCAGCTGCGATAAAGCGTCTATATTCGCCGTATTCCAGCGGGCCTCGACGCCGAGCAGCGCCTCCAGCTCTTGGCCGAACTGCAGCTGAACCTCTGTACTCGTCCACCATTTCAGAAACTCCCAAGATTCCTGCTGGTGCTCCGATTGCTTGAAGATCGCAACGGACTGTACCGCTCCACCGGTCGTGCGGTCAATCGATCCATCGGCCTTCTGATGACCGGGAGACGGAGCGACGCCCCAGCGTCCGATCAGCTCCGGCGCTGCGGTAGAGAGCTGTACATACGTGAGATAATCCGCGATTCCGATCGGCATTTCCCCGGTACGGAACCTGTTGAAGAAGTTGGCCATGACCGGGAACTTGTAATTGGTATACAGCTCCGTCCATTCCGTGAAGGCCTGGAAGGCTTCCGGTGAATCCAGCGCCGACTTTGTTCCGTTCTCCTTGTAATAGTCGCCGCCATTCTGGTAGAGAAACGGCATGAAGCCCAGCTGCGTAATCGGATAATACATCTGCATCCCGTTCTGCTGCAGAATCGGAAGCAGGGCATAGACCTCATCCCATGTCTTCGGGATGCTGACGCCCAGCTCGTTCAAGATATCTTTCCGGAAGACCAGCAAGTTGAAATCCTGCGTTTCCGGCAGCGCATAGTTCCCCCCATTGTATTTGAAAGGAATGAGCGATCCCGCAAGGAACCGCTTACTGACTTGTTCATAATCAGGAAACTGCGTTAAATCGACGGAAGCGTCCCGGATCGCAAATTCGACGGGCAGATGCGCATCGACGCCTGTTGCGACATCCGGCGCTCTGCCGGAGCTTGCCGCGAGCAGCAGCGTGTTGACGGAGCCCGAGTTCAATTGGCCGGCGGGGAGCGTATTGATGTTGATGCGTATGCCGGTTTTGGGCGTGAAGTCTTCCTCTGCCATTTCCTTCATAATTTCCGCCCACTCTTTGCCACGGGATACCCAAACCTCGATAACCGGCCCCTCTTCCTCCCCCGTTTCGTTGTCGTAGACGCTGCCTACGCCCGTATAGTCCTTCGTAAAGGAAGCCATGAAGTTTTTGAACGTGCTGACCGATTTTTGCAGAACGTTGGATTTTACCTTCGGATATTTCGTATCCGGGGCGCTGATCAGGATGTAATCCAGAACAAGCGGCACATTCTGGAGATCCATCAGCAGCGTGCTGAGGTTCGTTTGGCTGTTGCTGAGCTCCGATAGTTGTCTTGGAATCGAATCGGGGTTACGGATCATTTTCTCGAACGTGTGGTTCATCATCCGCAGACTGTTCACCGTGCTCGGCTCTACATCCGACAGAGCCTTGAGCGCATCCATCTGAACGAGCAGATCGTCCGCGATGACCTTCAAGTCCTCAATCAGCTTCGGCACCTTCTTGTTCAGCTCGTATTCGAAGTTCGGATCCGGCGTCGGTCCCGTGATCATAATAATGCGCCTGTACAGATCAGAGAGCTTCTGGGTATCGGCCGTCAAAGCTTCCATGATCGGTTGATACGGCCCGACCTGGGCGGTCATCGTCAACGTATGCTCGCCTTTCGTTAAGTACACGAGCAGGGGTTCGTCTTTGCCTGTTTGTTCATTGTCCTTATGCAGCGTTTCGATCCGCCAGTTGCGCGAGTAGGTAAAAGGGTAGAGCTCCATTTCCTTGAACGGAACTTTTCCATCTATAAGAATTTGACGATAGGACGGCAGCCCATCGCCCCACCATTGTCCAAATTTCAGCCCAATCTTATACAATCCGTCCTGCGGAACCGAGAACGCCCACGATGCCTTCTGACCGCCCTTCCTCCAGCGCCAGTCGCCAAATGCGTTCAGCCGGATTCGCCCATCGCCTGCCGGCTCCATTAACGGATCGCCATTCGATTCTCTGCGGATCGTCGGATCGGATTTCGTCGGATTGTTCTCCGCCTGCACTTTCACATTGATCTGCTGGGCGGACTCATAGCCTTGCGCGGTGTAGGCCTGCTTCACTTCGGCATAGCTGGGTAGCTGCTCCGGTGACGTGATCCGGATCTCGTCGATGGCCATCGGTTCGAGCAAATAATTCATCCGAATGACATGCTTGCCTGCGGTCATATAAAATTGGAAGGGTTCCGGGTACAGACCATTCCCGTCCGAAACCGGAAGGTCCATCCACTGCGGCTTCTCGATTTGCTTGGGTCTGACGTCGTCTCCCTGGTTGTTTTGGGCCGGATCGCCCCGGTCAACCCAGCTGCGGTAGAAATAAATACGCTGCGCCTCGCGAAACGGGCTTTCTCCGTCAATAAGCAGCTCCCGCTGAATCGGCATTCTTTTTCCCGGCATCGGATAATAACTTAGGGCCAGGTTGTAAAGACCGTCCTGCGGGATATCTACCGACCATTCGATCCACGTTGTCTTGCTGTCCCACACAAGAGCGGAAAGGCCGTCTACCGTTTCCAAGACCGGCTTCGCGCCTCCAAACGCCGAGTGCTGATCGGCTTTCATCACGATGTCCGGCTGATCGGCAGGCGGATAGCCCTCTTTCTTATATCCGGCCAGCGTAGTCGCATAAGTCGGCTCCAATATACTGTTAATGGCTAATTGGTCATTCGCCAGCGGAACGCCTTGATTCTGATTCCGGTCCCGTAAACGTTCGTTGTCGGCATAAGAATGAAAGCTCTCACCGAAGGTCAGCGAAAAGACAAGAAAAGTGATCGATATAAGCATGACTCTCTTCCACTTTAGTGCATCATTCCAACGCCATTTCAAGCACCGTCACCTCTTTGTCGTTCAATTCATCAGGATGTCCCTTAAGCGGTTCTCTTCCTTCTGATGAAGAAAGGGGACAGGCGATTCAGCCGCCCCCCTCCTTATGAAACCGGTCCACCTTGATTATTTCGATTCCAGCTTTTTGAGCTCGTTATCGACGTTCTTCTTGACTTCGTCCAGCAGCTTCTTTGGCTCGCCCTTTCCATTCAAGGCCAAATCCTGAACGCGGAAGGTTTCATCCCACAGCTTCTGGCCAACAGGCGTAACAGGGCGGTAATGCGCCACAGGCATTAAATCGACGAATACCTTCAGCTTCGGATTCTCGGTGATTTTAATCTCTTCGTTGACCTTCGGCATCGTCGTAATATCGTTGCCTGCGTCCGCCCGCTTGGCCCAGAGCAGCGTGCCCTTATAGCCGCCGATAAACTTGAGGAGCTCCCATGCTTCTTGCGGATGCTTGGCTCCCTTCGGCATGACCCAGGAATGGCCGCCTGCCCATGTCGTTTGAGGATAGCCTTCCGCGGAAGGCATCGGGGCGACGCCCCACTCGAAGGTAGGCTTCACCTTCGCATTGCTGGTCAAATCGTTCAGCACCCAGTTGCCGTCCACGACGAATCCGACTTTGCCGGTCCAGAACGAATTGATGCCGGTTTTGCCCATGACATCGTTAAACTTGTTAATTTTGGACATATCGTATTTTTTGGCGTAGCTGACCATCCATTCGAGCGCCTTCACAATTTGCGGGTGGTTTGGCGTCAATTCCTCGCCATTGGTCCATTCTCCGCCGAAGTTCCAGCTTTGCGTGTATAAGTAGGTTTGGTTTGCCCATGGAATAAAGCCGACCTGCTCATAGCCGCTGCCGTTGCTTGTTTTCTTGAACATTTTCTCCGCCATCGCGTCCAATTCCGCAATCGTAACCGGCGGTTTTTCCGGGTCGAGACCCGCTTCCTTCATAAGCGTTTTATTATAATAAAGCGCCCGGTTATCTGTGGTGAACGGCATCGCATAGAGCTGGTCCTTGTAATTCGCTTCCGCCCAGACGCCCGGATAATAATCGTCGGCGCGTACTTCGTCTCCGGCATCGACGAACGGCTGCAGGCTTTCCAGCGATCCCTTCGCCGCCCATTGCCCTACCATGAAGCGGTCGAGAACCGCTACGTCCGGAGGCGTGCCGCCGGCAATCAGCGTCGTCAGCTTATCCGTGCCCCCTTGATCGATGATGTATTTCACCTTGATATTCGGGTGCTCTTTCTCAAATTCGCTGATGACAATTTTCGTGTAGTCCGTCTGGAATTTGCCTCCCCAACCCCAGAGCTCAAGCGTTACCTTTTCACCGCTGCCTTTACCCGTATCGGTATTTTTCTTGGCGGTATCGGTCTGTTGATTCGTACTGTCCGTTCCCTTTGTATCGTTGGCTCCATTCTCTCCGCTGGACCCGCCCGAGCCCCCGCAGCCTGTTAATACGAAGCATACCGATAATGCGGTAACCAGATACTTGAGCATCGCTCTTCTCAAATGAGTGGCGCCCTTCTTTTTCCTCACTTACATGCCTCCTTTTTGCCAGGTTTTAATGGTATGAATAGTTCCTTTTTAGTGTAAACGCTTTTATGGGAGGGGATAATGAGACTGGTTTTGTATTTCGTGTGCTATCTTTACTTTCTTGGAGGGGGAACCATCGGCTTCGCATTTCAATCCGGGGCAAGAAAAAAAGAGTGCCTGTCAAAAGCATGACAGACACTCTTATGGCTGCACATCGCGGCCTTGGGGATGCTCCATTTTGCTGTTTCCGTACCCCATGACCTTAGCCAATTCAGCATCGACGTTCTTCTTCATTTCATTCAAGAGCTCTCCCGGTTCTCCCTGCAGATTCATCGCCAGCGTTTGCACGCGGAGCATTTCATCCCACATGTATCCGCCCACAGGTGTGACGGGTCTGATATAAGCATTCCCGAGCAGCTCCGTAAACACCTTCATCGGTTCCTTCTGATCCAAGCCGAGCTTGGCGTTCACTTCCGGAATGCACATCAGATCATTCCTGCCGCCCTCGCGGCTGGCCCATAGGAGCGAGCCTTCCTTGCCCGCTACGTACTTCATAAACCTCCAAGCTTCTTCTTTATTTTTCGCCCCTTTGGGCATGACGAACGACCACCCCCCTGACCATGTGACCGGCCGGCTGCCATCGATTGTAGGCATCGGCGCCACACCCCACTCGAAATCCAAATTTTCCATCCCATTAAGAAGCCAGTTGCCTTCATAGACAAATCCGACTTTGCCGGACAAGAAGGAGTTTCTTCCGGTTTGTCTCATCATCTCCGAAAATTTCAACAGTTTCTTTACATCGTACTTCTCGGCGTAGCCCTGCACCCACTCCAGCGCTTTAACGTTCCGCGGATCGTTCGGCGTCAGCTTCCCGTCTCGCTCCCATTCGCCGCCAAAGTTCCAACCATGCGTATACAAGAAGCCCTGACCCATCCATGGGACGAATCCGACTTGCTCATATGCGCCGTCCCCGTTCGTTTTGAACATCCTCTCTGCCATGGCATCCAGGCCGGCAATGGTTCTCGGGGGATGGTCAGGGTCAAAACCCGCCTGCTTCATCATCGTTTTGTTATAATACATGGCGCGGCTGTCCATATTCCAAGGGAGGGCGTACGTTTTGCCGTCGTATTGGGATTCCGCCCATACGCTTTTATAATAAATACTCGCCATATCTTCACGATTCGCATAAGCCGAAATGTCTTCAATAGAGCCCATCGCCGCCCATTCGCCTACAATAAACCGGTCGATCATCGCGACATCCGGCGCCTTCCCTCCGGCAATCGCCGTCAACAGCTTATCCGAGCCCTGCGAATTATCCGAGTTCTCGATGAAGGTCATTTCAACCTTGATATCCGGGTTTGCCTCTTCGAACGGCCTCACGACCGTATCGTAGAATTCGTCCTGAAATCCTCCGACCCACGAATACCAGAAGCTTATCGTTACAGGGCCGTTATGCTTAATCGAGCTGCTCGCAGCATTTTTGCCTAATAATTCCGAATTGACGTTGAATGTCGCTCCCTTGCTGACATAAGCGTTCCATACCATGATTACGGTGGCCAGGAGTACAAGTACGAAAAGAACAGGCATCTTTCGACGAGTCAAGAACACTTTCATCGTTACCTCCACTTTTAACTTTCTCTTGTAATCATCTACGCACGCTGTCCTATGAAACTCGTTTCAACTGACTTGCTGAGCAGGGCTTCGCTTCGTGAGCGGGATCGTCATGGTTACTTTCGTTCCTTCCCCCAGGCTGCTCTCCATCTCGATCCCGTACTGGGCGCCATATGCGATTTTGATTTGTGAATTAATATTTCTCAGCGCGAAGCTGCTTTCCTCCGCAGGCTGTTCTCCGCCCAGAATGTGCTTCAATTCAGCCAGCTTATCCGGCGCAATTCCGGCACCGTCGTCCGTAACGACGAATTTCAGGCAGCTGCCTTCCCGGGTAAAGGCGATATCCAGCCGGCCCTTGCCTGATTTTCGCTCCAGCCCGTGATAAATCGCATTCTCTACGATCGGCTGAAAAATAAATTTGAGCACTCTATAATCCATCAACGATTCGTCCGCTTGCACATAGAGCGTAAACTTGTCCTTGTACCGGACCTTCTGGATCATGATATAGCTCTCGATCAAATGTACGACCTGGCTGACCGGCACTTCATCCCTTCCCTCGCTCAGACTGATCCGCAAATACTTCGACAGTCCGAAGATCATCGTGCTAATGTCGTCAACTTTATGTATGCGGGCAATCCAGTGGACGGAATCGAGCGTATTGTACAGAAAATGAGCGTTAATTTGAGATCCCAGCATTTTCAGCTGAAGATCCCGTTCCAGCAGCTTCTGCACATACAGTTCGTTGATTAATTCTTTGATATGGGCCACCATCTGGTTAAAATGGGTGAACAAATAGCCGAATTCGTCCTCTCGTTTATCGACAATCCGGATGTTGAAATCGCCGTCCCTGGCTCGGCGCATCGCATGCGTCATCTTATGAAGCGGCCGGTGAACGGTAGAAGCGATAATGATTGCGAGCAGGATACCGATGCAGGAAAAAACAATGCCCAGCGACAGCATGTACCAGCGAATATCCATCGCTTCCTTCATCAAATCATTGCTGCGCAGCATGCCGACGAGCCTCCAATGGTTCGTCTCCAGTTGACTGTAGACGACCAGCATCTCTTGCCCGTCTATGGAGTAGCTTAGCGTTCCCTGACGCTCTTCCTTAAACGGAATGTCCAGTTTGCTGGACAAGAGAATCCCACCCTTATCCCCTTTGATCTGGCCGGTATCGTCCATCATGACGTTGATTCCCGACCCGTCATAATCGATTTCCGCCAAAATTTCCCGGACCTCCGCCGGATCGACTTCGTACAGCACGACACCGATAATCTCTCCGCGGCCTTTCATATTTTTCTGGGCACGGCCAAAGGTAAAAACAGGCTCGGAGCTCGGACCTTTTATTAATGAGGGCATGATGCCGAAATAGACGAGCCTGCCGTCAGCCTGTCGGATTTGTTGATACCAGGCCTCCGTGAAATATTCATAGGGGTAAGAATTGTAGACTGGAAAGGATTCTTTGGGTGAATAGCGGTAGGAGTAGCCCCTCTCGCTGAGCAGATAAATATTATTCATATCATTTCTGGAGTTTACCAGGTTCGATAGAAAGGCGGTATTCGCGTTGTTCGTCTGAATCCTTTCCTTCTCGTCCATAAAATCTCCCATGAGCTGCTTCTGAATATCCTTATTGCCGACGACGAGAAGGGAACGGTCCTCGTATCCCTCCAGAAGGATATCGACCCGCTTGCTCATCTGCTGAACATTCTGAAGCGCCATGCCTCCGATTTTGTTCTCCATCATCTGAGCGGATTTATCATAGGATAGATATCCCATAACGGTAATAATGACGATCATGCTGGCTACATAGAATCCGAACACCTTCATTCCGACCGAATTGAACTTGATTCTATCGATGAACTGCAGTCTCATGAGGTCCCTCTCTTCTTATGCCCCGTAATTACGGTATTGAGCGGGCGTCATGCCTTCCCATTCCTTAAAGGTTTTGACGAAATGCCGAAAATCCCGATAACCGACCCGGTCTGCGACTTCATATACCTTTAGAGGGGTCTGTTCAAGCAATTCTTTCGCCTTCGTGATGCGGATTCGAATGAGATAGCGGCTGAGCGTTTCGCCAACCTCTTCGTGAAACACTCTGCTGAAGTAAGAGGGATTCATGTAAATCTTTTCGGCCACGTTATGAAGACTGATGCCAAGGTGGTAGTTATCATGGATATAACGCAGCGCCGTTTCTATCGTTCGCTTATGCGCAATTGAGGGTGCATGAGTATCCTTTATGAGGAAGGTGTCCATGATCATGGCCTTCCAGTCGCCAATGGAACACCTGTAGAGCTGAAGCTTGCGTTGATGCGTAATGGTGGAAGCCTTGGAATGATCCTTTGCCTGGAGCAGCTCCTGCCACTTGGACAAAAGGATGCTGATGTGCATATTCATTTCATACCGCACGGCAATGGCCGGCGTCTGCTGGATGAGCTCTTGAAGCAGCCCGGTTTGTACATCGAGCAGTTCGGACAATCTGCCTGCATCCATCAGCTTCATGGCATGCAGAATCCGATTCGACAATGCCGAGTCAAGGGAGTCCGCTATGTGATCCGTGAGCAGAACGTCCGCCGCCAATTGCCCCATGCATGCCGCCATGCGATAGTCCAGCTGCTCAGCCGGGCGGGGCTTGGATCCATGACCTGCTGAACTGCCGTCCATCGGGGCAGTGTGGACCTGCCCGGGTCCGTGAACCAAATAATTCATACTTATGGTAAGCGCTTCCCTAAAAGAGGATGCAAGCTGCGTCCGCTCTCTTAAGCCGCTGATCCCTATGCTGATTCGAACGCCTAACACTTGAAGCGCATCTTCAATAACGCTCTCCATATAGCGGTACAAGTTCTCGACGCCGAAAGAGGTATCGGGCTCACTTAGCGAAGCAATCAGCGCAATGTCCGCAAAATCATTCCCTTGTAAAGGACAAGACAAGCACCGGATGTCCTTTTGAGACAAGACTTCTTCCACCAAATTCCCAAGCGCGTACCTCATGAGCGAGCATCCGCTTTCGTCCATCTCCCGGTCTCCCCACTCGTGGACGACCATCGCCATAACGATCAGCCGTTTCGGATCGAGGTTGATATGAAGGGCTTCCCATGCGGATTGCATTTCTCGCTCTGTCAAAGATCGGGTTAAACACATCTCCAGGTGCTTCTGTCTGGCGAGCGGCAAGCTTTCCCGGATGCGGCCCGACAATTCCTGCAGGCGGGAGTTCAGCTCCTGCTTCTGTTTAATTTCGCTGATGCAGCGTTCAATAATTTCAAGCAAAATCGGTTCTTCGACCGGTTTAAGAATATAGTCAAACGCTCCTAGCTTGACCGCCTTCTGCGCATACGCAAAGTCGCTGAAGCCGCTAATAAAAATAACCTTTGTATCGATTCCGCGCTTTTTGATTTCTTCCATTAAATCCATACCGTCCATCGTGGGCATCTTGATATCCGAAATGATAATTTCCGGAACATGGGCTTCGATTAATTCCAACGCCTTGCAACCATCCTCGGCGTCACCGATAAATTGGATTCCGTGTGAGCTCCAATCAATGGTCCTTTTCAAGCCTTCCCGAATCCAGTGCTCGTCATCGACTACCATGAGTTTTATCACTGTGTATGCCCTCCTTTTCGATCAGCCCAACACAAACCAGGCTGTGTTACACCAATATTACAGAAGCAGCAAAAGTAATATAATGTTTTTATCTTTGGATTAAGTGTAATATTTTTACTTCACTCTGTCTCCTCACATATGCAACAAGCTCTTGGCCGCCGCCAAGGCGATGAAACAAAAATTCCCCCTACGGAAGTAGGAGGAAAGTAATATCGAGGTGCAGGAAAGCCTTCGTCCAACTCCGCACTTTATTAGATATCTGGGATTATCTCTCTTAGCGCATCACGCGGATGCCGCAGTAATCCATCAGCAGTTCGCAGAACATCATGTTTGCCCACGAGAACCAAGGTCTCGTATACTCCGCCGGATCATCGGCCTTAAAGCTTTCGTGCATCAGCCCGGTTCCCGCGTCCGTTCGGCTCATCACCTGCAGCAGGCGCAGCTTTTCCTCACGGCTGTCCGCGGTCAGCCCTTGCATCGCCAGGGCGATATGCCAAATGTAGCCCTGCGGCGTATGCGGGCTGCCGATGCCCTCAGCCGCAGTTCCTTCATAATAATAAGGATTGTTCCGGCTCAAAATAAACCGCCGTGTATTCTGGTACACCTCATCTGACGCATCCCGGTAACCGAGATACGGAATCGACAGCAGGCTCGGCACGTTGGCGTCGTCCATCAGATTGTGATGGCCCAAGCCATCGGTTTCGTAGGCGTAGATCGGGCCGAATTCCGGATGCTGTACGATGCCGTGCTCCCGGATGCCCTGCTCGATCTCCTGGGCAAGCTTGGCGGCCCTGCCCTGCAGTTCTTCATCCTGCAGCACCTCTCCGGCGACTTCCTGCAAATAGCCGAGCACCACGACGGCGAACATATTGGAAGGAACCAGATAGCCGTATTCGCACGCATCGTCGCTCGGCCGGAATCCGGACCAGGTCATGCCCGTATAGGCCGTCTCTGCGCCTTTGCCGTCCCGCACCAGCGTATCACTCGGCACGCAATCCTTCCGCTGGAACCGGTAAGGCGACCGCTCTTCATGGCGCTGCTCCACCGTCCACAAATCCAATATGGCCTCCGCAGCTTGACGGAAGCTGCCTTGGAATTGCGAGGTTCTGCCCGTGTTCTTCCAGAGCAGATAGCTGAGCTGAAGCGGATAGCAGAGCGAATCGATTTCGTATTTGCGTTCCCATATCCAGGGGGTCATCTCCGTCTCGTCCGCCTGGTGGCCGCGCCCGTTGGCTTCCTCGTTGAAGGCGTTTGCATAAGGGTCCAGCAAAATCGAATCCAGCTGCCGCCGCACTAAACCTTCGATCATGTCGGCAGCTTCCGGATCCTCCTTCGCCAGCACCAGAAACGGCCGCACCTGCGCGGCCGAGTCGCGCAGCCACATCGCCGGAATATCGCCGGTGATGACGAAAGTCGTTCCGTCCTCCATCCGTTTCAGCGTCGTCCCCCAAGTATTCCGTATCGCATTTTGAAAAATGTTCAGCAAACGCGTCTCTCCGGCCAGCTGTTCCGACATTCTCCCGGCCAACCGTTCCAAAGTAACAGGCTCCGTACCCAGTGATTTCATGCGCTTTCCTCCTTGGTTATGGCATCATAAGCGTCGAAAGTTAATGAATATATCAGCTATGCTACCGTATGAATACACAAAAATTATATTTGTTGGTAAGTTAACATGTCAATATACTTTTTATAACATTTTATCGTTAAATATTATATTATTTAAAAGAAAAACGGCATTCCCGCTGAGGCCTGCCGCTTTGGTTCCAACTCTATTCGTGTTTCATGGCAAGCCCGCCGTTCCGGACAGGTCCCGCCGACAAGCCTTCGACGAGCTCGTCATCCAGCAGGATTTTACCGGGAACGCTCTCGCCGTTTCGCAATTTAAGCACGTTTTCAAAGGCGAGCCTCCCCATCTCATTCTGCTTCTGCCGCATATGGGTGAACAAGGAGCCGGCAGCGTCATCCGGACTGTCAAAGCATACGATCGACAGGTCTTCCGGCACACGGATCCCCGACTCCAGCGCCGCCTCATAAGCAAGCCTGGCGATGTTGTATTCCATGGCGAATAGGGCGGTAATCTCCGGATGGGCCGCGAGATGGCGCTTGATGTGTTCCTTCTCCTTCTTCTTGTTTTCCGGTACAAAGGCAGCCGGCAGCGTCGCCGTAATGTTCTCCATCCACAGGCTCCGGTCGGCGGCAATGCCGCTTTCCGCATGGGCCTGAATAAACCCTTCGATCCGCTCCTCGATGGCGGTCGTATCCCGGGGCGGGGTGGTCATAAGGCCGATATGGGTATGCCCGAGTCCGAACAGGTAATGGATCAGCTGCTTGGACGCCGATACGTTGTCTGTGCTGATGGAGCTGGCGGAGACGCCTTTCAGGTGCCGGTCCAGCAGCACGAACGGATACTCACTGATGACCAGCTTCAAAATTTCGGCATTGAAGTATTCGCCCTGCGCCGGGAAAATAATGAGCCCGTCCACCCCGATCTCCAGAAGGCCCTGAATGGCTTCCTGCTCTCTGGCGGTCTCTCCCAGCGACCTGCGGAGAATCAAATAGCTGTCATGCTCGCGGGACGCTTCCTCCATGCCGAAGACGAGGTCCGTTCCATAGCTGTCCCCAAAGTCGGTCATGACCAGTCCGATCAGCAGCTTGCCGCTCTCCCGGCGCCGCTTGGACGCTGCCCCCGCACGGGACGGCGGTGTTCCTCCCCCGCTTTCATAATCCTCGGCCACAAAAGAGCCTCTTCCCGGCTGGCGGACAATGTATCCTTCCTGCGTAAGCATCTCCAGCGCCTTCTTGCTGGTGATCCGGCTGACGCTGTAGGCTTCGCCCAGCTCCTTTTCCGATGGGATCCGCTCCCCCGGCATATATTTTCCGGCTACGATCTGATCGCGCAGTTCTTCAAAGATTTGTTCGTACATCGGCTTCGACGACGATTCATGCGACACGTTGCAACCTCCTCTGTCTCTGGGTCCACAAGTTCAGCTCCGCTGAACCATTCTACAATCATTAAATAATATATCATGTTATATTCGCTTTGTGAATAGCCGCCGGACTGGAAGTCCCGTTGAACGGCATCTTCGCCCTGCACCAGCACAAAAAAAGAGCGCCCCCAGCGGGGACGCCCTTATGATGCTTTACCCTTATTTTCAGCAGCCCAAACCTTCTATACTTCCTTCATCCGGAAGTAGACCCACCCGATCAGGAAAAAGACTACAAAGCTGCCGACGACCGTAATCATCAGACTTTCAAACGGCAGGTTCAGCGCCCCGAATCCGCCTCCCTCCATCGTGCCTGCCGGCAGGGTTGCCAGAAACGGCTGCGCCCAGGGATAGTAAGGACCATAGGTAGCCGAGTTCACCACCAGCATATTCGGGATGGTGAACATCACGTTCAGCGCCAGCGGAGCCGCGAAGCTGCTCCACATAAGCGAGGCGGCCAGCTGCAGCGCCGCGAGCGGCAGGCAGGCGACCCAGCCGCCCAGCAGGCTGCGGCCGATCTCCGTCCACGGAATCGGACCGGGCAGGCCCTTCACGGCGCCGACCAGCAGCAGTGCGCCGAGAAAGAGCACCTGCATGATCAGCAGCAGAGCGATAATGACCGTATACTTTGCCAGGAACACCCCGGACCGGGTCACGGGCAGCACCAGCAGCTGCTTCCACCCGCCCCCTTGATGCTCGTAGCGGCAGATGAAGGCGGCGAAGATTCCCGACATGATCGGCATGAACAGCAGCGCATGCAGCATGCTCAAGGCGCCGAGCAGCACCAGCCATGGCTGCTGCCGGCTGTCGACGTCCGACAGCAGCCCGACCAGGACGGAGACGAGCGGACTGACCAGGATAAGCAGCACGATCAGAGAGCGGGACATCTTCAGCCGTTCTGCTGATAACACCCGAAAGTAACTCAGCATCTCTAGTCCACATCCTTTCCGCGGAATTGCCCCATGCCCACCAAATAAATGATAAATGCCAAAATGATGCCTCCGCCTACCGGCAGGGCCGGAGACGCCTTTCCATAGAACGACAGCAGGGGCCAGGCCAGCGGGAACCATTCCGGGTAATTCCCCGCGAACAGCGAAGCGATGGCGGCGGTAATGCCGAGCATGATCGGCAGCGCCTGATTTTTAAACGTCAGGGACAGCCACAGCTCCAGGGCAAACAGCGGCAGCGACGCCAGGAAAGGCACAAAGCTAAGCTTCAGAATCGTCAAATACGGAATATGGTCCGGACTGAATTTGAGGGCCAGTCCCAGGACGACGGTTCCGCAGGACAAAATCAGGCAGGATACCGCCAGGGCAATGATCCCCAGCAGATATTTGGCCGTAAACACCGAACCCCGCGAAATCGGTAATGCCAGCAGCTGCTTCCAGGAGTTGCTGCCATGCTCGACGTTGGCAATTTGCGAAGCGATCAGCGTCGTGCCCAGGAACAGGGCGATCGGCACGAACGAGAAGATCTCCCCGATCAACCCGGCCCACGGATCATCCTGGTAGCGCTGCAGCAGGTAGTCGTACCGGAGGCCGAAATTCAGCCCCTGCATCGCCAGCAGTCCCACCGAGCCCAGAATAACGAGGAGCCAGATCCCTTTGCGGCGCATTTTCAGAAAATCGGCCGACAGCGCGCGCGCCACCATCATGAGAATCCCCCTTGCTCGATCACCTGCATGAAGATATCCTCCAGCGACCGGCGCTTCTCTTCCACCCGGTAAATCGCATGGTTATTGTCTACGAGGCGCTTGACGAGCAGCGCCACTTCCGGATCGCTCAGCTGGTCCAGCTTGATCGCCCCGTCTTCCATCCGGCCGGTATAGCCTTGGCCGATCAGGTGAACCAGCGCCTCCTGCGGCTCCGATACGACCAGGCGGAATCCGCCTGAGGCTTGCTGCTTCAGGTTGTCGATCGTATCCTGGAACACCATTTCCCCTTCGCGGATAATGCCGACGGTCCCGGCCATTTGCTCGACCTCGGAAAGAAGGTGGCTCGAGACGAGCACGGTAATCCCGTGCTGCTTCGGCATGCTGCGGATCAGCTCGCGTATTTCGTGGATCCCGGCCGGATCCAGCCCGTTGGTCGGCTCGTCCAGAATCAGCAGCTCCGGACTTCCGAGCAGAGCGGCGGCAATGCCCAGCCGCTGCTTCATCCCTAGCGAATACCCTTTGACGGGGCGCTTCGCGTCCTTCGTGAGGGACACGATGTCCAGCACTTCGTGGATGCGCGTCTTCGGCACATCGAGGATGCGCCGGATCGCCTCCAGATTTTGCACGGCCGTCAGATGGCCGTAGTTCGAAGGATATTCGACCAGCGAACCGACCTTGCGCAGGATGTTCATTTTATCCTTCCTCAGGTCCTTGCCGAAAATCTGGATCGAGCCCACGGTCGGGCGAATCAGGCCGAGCAGCATCCGGATCGTCGTCGTCTTCCCGGCCCCGTTCGGTCCGAGAAAACCGTAAATTTCCCCCTTGGCGATTTCCAAATCCAAATTGCGTACGGCATAGCGGCCGCGGTATTTTTTGTTCAAATTTCTCGTCTGTATCACGAGTTCACTCACGATCATCACCTCGATACCCATCTTACCGGGCCAAGGTTAAAAGACAGGCTGCTCCAAGTTTAAATTTCGTTTAAAACTCCATTGCCAAAATCCGCGCCAGCCTCTACCATAAATGAGAGAAACTTGTCATCTCTTGACGATTGGAGGCGTAACATTGACGGATTGCACGGTTAGGCAGATTGAAGCAGCAGATTACCGCGATATTTACGTATTGAATCAGGATTTTAACCCGGATCTGCGGTTGTTTACCGAAGACCGGGTGAAGAAGAGGATTGAAGCCATCACGGCTCAGACGAAGGATGTCATTTTTGTGTGCGAGCAAAATGAAGAAGTCGTCGGATACATTCACGGCAGTCCTTATGAGCTGCTCTTTTCCGACTCCCTGATCAACGTTCTAGGGTTTGTCGTAAAAAAGTCGCACCGGAATCAAGGGGTCGGCAGTATGCTGATCAGCCATCTGGAACAGTGGGGGAGAAGCCACGGGTTTTCCGGAGTCAAGCTGCTGTCCCATCCGAGCCGCGTCCAGGCCCACCGATTCTACGAACGCCGTGGATACGTGTTCACCAAGGATCAGAAAAACTTCATCAAATCCTTTAACTGCTGAAATATTCATCACGTGAAAGTATACAGAAAACCGCTCGGATTAAACTGCACCCCCTTGTTAGGCTTCGGCTAACAAGGGGGTGCAGTTTTCTATGGTCAAAACCAAGGCTTCACTTGATCATCAGCCCCGGTTTCTCCGAGCCCGCAGGGTACAGCAAAACCCTTGTCCCCTGCGAACCGCCCTCGATCAGCATGGACAGCCCCATCTCCCGCGTCAGGAAGCCAACGATCGCTAGGCCGATCCCGGCACCCTTGCCGCCGGAAGACGACTGCATGCCCTGGCCGCGATCGGAAATGACAATGGCCGTCCTGCCCCCGGCTGCCTCCGTAGCGATGCCGATATACAATCCGGAATGAGCGTGCCTCAGCACGTTCTGGAACAGATTGTCCAGAATCCGCCGGAACCACTGGATATCGACAAGCCACCACAGCGGCTCTTCCTGCAGCGAGACATCCACTTCAAAGCCCTCCTTTTCCCACAGCGGATACCAGGCGGCCGCGCTTTCCCTCACGATCCGGAGCACGTCCGCCTGCACCGGCTGCAGGGTGTACCTGCCGCTCGTCAGGAGATTATACGACAGCAGGTTATCGATCAGCGCTCCCAAATCACCGAGCTTGGCTTCGGTCAGCTTCAGCAGCTCCTGTCCCCGATCGGACAAGGGCTCTTTTTGCAGCGTATGGACATGGCCACGGATAACGGTCAGCGGTGTACGCAGGTCATGCGACAGGTTGGCGATCAGCCGCTTGCGCAGCTCCTCCTCTTCCCGTTCGCGCTTTAAACTTCGGCCCAGCTTGGCCACCATCCCGTTAAATGCGTTTTCCAGCTGTCCGATTTCATCCTCCCTTTTGACCTGGATCGGCTCCGGCAGTCCGTTCTGACCCTGCACCGTCATGGCATGCTGCAGGCTCAGCAGCCGCCTTCTCATGTTCACGAAGAACATCCATGAGACGGCGACAAAGGCCAGAAACATAAGTAGAATAAGTACATAAACGAAGTAAAACGTCCGGTCTGACACCGAGTCGCTGCGGGTGCTCTGCACTTCCTTCGGCACCTCGATGACCATAAACCCCTTGCCCAGAGACTCTGCATCCCCGATAAAAGCAACCACCGTAAACTTCCCGTAGGATTCCCGGTACTTCTTCATAAAAGCCATCGCATCCGACGCGCTCCACTGCTTCGGAAGATCCAGCTTGCTGCCCCCCGGCTCCCGGAGCTTGCCCTGTCCGTCGACCCAGAACACGGCCGCCTTGTTATACTCTTGGCTCAGCGTTTTAAGCCTGGCATCGATCTGTGCCGGAGTTTTGTCCTTCAATTTCTTGGCTTCCTGATGCCATGTTCTCTCGAGACGTAAGCCGGTGTATGGATTCTCCTGCTTCGGCTCCGAGGGAAACAGCGGATCGATGATATTCAAGTTGACGAGCTGATATCCGATCAGCGCCGCAGGAAACACCACCGGAATAAAAAGCAGCGCGATGACCATAATTAAAAGGTATCTCGACAGCAGCGAACCGCGGAACTTTCCGCTTCTGCCCGTCTTCATGCCTTGATGCGGTAGCCAACACCGCGGATCGTTTCAATGATTTCGGGCGCGGCCGGGTCACGTTCCAGCTTCTCGCGGAGATAACGGATGTGCACCATCAGCGTTTTGTCTCCGTCGAAATAAGGCTCGCCCCACACGCCCTCATAAATCTGCTCTTTGGTCAGGATCTGGCCCAAATGCCGGAGCATAAACTTGAAAATTTGGTACTGCTTGCCGGTCAGGATGATCTCCTCCCCAGTCTCACGGTTCATGATCCGGTTCTCCCGCTCGTGTACCGTCAAGTGCTTCAGTTCCAGCACATCCGAGGCGACTGATCCCGACCGGCGGAGCAGCACCTCGATGCGGGCCGCCAGCTCATCAGGATGAAAAGGCTTCGTGAGGTAATCGTCGGCAAACTGCAGCCCTTCCAGCTTGTCGTCGATGGACGTCCGCGCGGACAGCATCAGAATCGGCAGCTCCGGGTACGCCTTTTTCAGCCTTTGTCCCACCGTAAATCCATCCAGGCCCGGCAGCATGACATCGAGAATAACCAGCTTGCAGTTGCCCGCAAGCTCCGCGGCCCTTTCGCCGCTGCGCTGCCATTCCACCTGATATCCGCGTTCAGTCAGGTCCCGGCAGACCCATTCGCCGATCTCGGCGTCGTCTTCGATATATAACAATGATACGTTCAATGATATCGTTCCTTTCTGTCTGTTTCAGGCATTAGCATCCAAGGTAATTTCATTGTGATTATACCTTATTTCGCTGGAAGAGGAGGAGCGTTCACTGATCGGCCGCACAATTTTACAGGTTGAAGCCCAGAAGGAATCATGCTATATTTTAGCTACCTGAGCACGGACGTTTCCTTAACCGATGTTCTCAGCATTCCAATTTAAAGGCTATGTTACCCTAAATGAAGGTACAACCTCGGGCTGAAGTATGTGGACCCTGGTTGTGCCTTTTTTGCGTGAGGAGGAAAATGAGATGCTGCTGGAAGCTGTGTACCACCGCCCCAAACTTAACTGGTGTTATGCCTATGACGGACGTACCATCCACCTGAGAATCCGCACCAAACGAGACGACGTGACCTCGGTATCGGCCATGGCCGGCGACAAGTACATTTGGGATGAGTCGATGGAGTATATCCCGATGATCAAGCTGGTTTCCGACGAACTGTTTGATTACTGGGAATGCGAAGTGACGCCTCCCTACCGCCGGCTGAAATACGGATTTCTGCTCGAGGACGGCAAGGAAAAGTACTGGATGACCGAATACGATTTCCTTCCGGAGCCGCCAGAGACGCCGGACCGTTTGTTCGAGTATCCTTTCATCAACCCGGTCGATATTTTCACTGTGCCGGCATGGGTGAAGGACGCGGTCTTTTATCAAATTTTCCCTGAGCGCTTCGCAAACGGCGATCCGTCGCTGGATCCGAAAGGAACGCTGCCCTGGGGCGGCGAGCCTGAGCGGGACAACTTCTTCGGCGGGGATCTGCAGGGGGTGCTTGACCACCTGGATCATTTAAGCGAGCTGGGCATCAATGCAATTTATTTTACGCCGATTTTCAAGGCGACGACCAACCATAAATACGATACCGAAGATTACTTAACGATCGACCCCCAATTCGGGGATATGGAGCTGCTGAAGAAGGTCGTGGCCGCCTGCCACGAGCGGGGCATCCGCGTGCTGCTGGATGCGGTGTTCAACCACTCCGGCCGGACGTTCGCCCCTTTCCTGGACCTTCGGGAAAAAGGAGAGCAGTCGCGCTACAAGGACTGGTTCCACATCCGCAAGTTCCCGATCGGCGTGGAGGACGGCGTACCGAGCTACGACACGTTTGCTTTTGAGCCGCTCATGCCGAAATTGAATACCGAAAACCCTGAAGTGAAGGAGTACCTCCTGAAGGTCGCGGAATACTGGATCAAAGAAGCCGACATCGACGGCTGGCGCCTGGACGTGGCCAACGAGGTTGACCATCAGTTCTGGCGCGAGTTCCGCCAGGTCGTAAAACAGGCTAAACCGGACGCCTATATTCTCGGCGAAATCTGGCACGAGTCCTCACCTTGGCTGCAGGGCGACCAGTTCGACGCCGTCATGAACTACCCGTTCACCAACGCGGCGCTCGATTTCTTTGTCGACGGAATTACGGATGCCGAAGGATTCGCCAATGCGATCGGCAAGCAGCTCTCCCGCTATCCGCGCCAAGCGAACGAAGTGGCGTTCAACCTGCTGGACAGCCATGATACGCCGCGCCTGCTGACCAAATGCAAAGGGAACAAGGATAAAATGAAGCTGGCCGCCCAGTTCCAGTTCACGTTCCCCGGAACCCCGTGCATTTTCTACGGGGATGAGGTCGGCCTCAGCGGCGGTCAGGACCCGGAATGCCGCCAGTGCATGCAGTGGGATGCTGCCAAGCAGGACCAGGACCTGCTGGCGTTCTATAAGGACCTGATCGCTCTGCGCCATCAGTACGGTGCGCTCCGCACCGGAAGACTGACGTTCCTGTCCGCGGAGGAAGGAAGCAAGCAGCTGGCTTACTCCCGCGAGGACGAGAACGACAAGATCGTCATTCTCATGAACAATTCGGCCCAAGAGGACACCCTCTCGGTCGACGTGGAGGAATCAAGCTGGACGGATATCCGCACAGGCCAAACTGCGTCTGCCCGCCAGGGCAAGCTTGAAGTAAAGCTGCCGGCATACGGCTGCGCCATGCTTAAAGCGGATAAATAAGAAGCAAGGGCCCCCAGGTTTCGTACCAGGGGGCCCTTATTTTTCTCCATATGCTTAGTTTTACACAAAGTTACGCGTATCGTTATTTCTGCCGAACTTGTAGGTCGCGATGAGGAAAAATACCACCGCGAAGGCAAACAGGATCGACAGGTTAAACCATACGCCGGCGAAGCCTTCGCCGGACTGCAGCTTCTCGATCGACTGCAGCACCCAGTTCTGGGGCAGGAAGTCGGACACCCGGCGGATTGCATCCGGCATGATGCTGATCGGGAAGAAGCAGCCGGAGAGCAGGCAGGTCGGTGTGACGATCAGGTTCGAAAGTGCGCCGGCCATGGCGGTGCTCTTCGAGAAAGCCACGATCGCCAGGGAGATGCTCACCGATACCAAGGAGAACAGCAGCAGGATGCCGAACATCTGCGCCACCGGCATGCCCGGATCGATCCGGAACACGACGCGCATAAAGAACAGGACAATCACGATCTGCGCCAGCATGACGATCAGATTCATCAAGATGTTGGCCATGACGTACGTCCTGGCGTTAATCGGCGAAGACAGCACCCGGAAGTACGTGCGGTTCTCCCGGTTTTTCAGAATGAGCTCCGACAAGCTCACAGCCGAAGTCATCATAAACATCAGCAGAAAGCCGATGGACTGGTAGGACATCTCCTTCGTGGTCGACGTGTCATTGACAGACTCGGAGGTGACCTTGAAGTCCGCCGAACGGTAGCGGTCATACAGCTGCTGGAACTTCGCGTCGTTCCCGGCTGAAATTCTGCCCATGGCCGCCACGTTGTCGATATATCCGTACAGCATAGATTTCATATACGCCGTTACCTGGGCGCCCTTCACCGACTGAATCGCGATATGGTCCGGGCTGCCGCTCCGAACGCTCTCCGAGTAGCCGGACTCGATGATCAGCCCGCTGTCGAGATCGCTTGCGGCAAGCTGATCCTGCAGCTCCTGCTGCGTCACGTTCACGACCTTGACATGGTCCAGACCTTGAACAAACTGAACCGTATCGGCCGCGATGGTTTGCCCGTCATCCCCGTTGACAACGCCTACCCGAAGCTCCGTTGCTCCCTGCGATCCATAGAGCAGCAAGGAAGCCAAGATGCCGGCGATCGGCAGCCCGAAGTACAGAATCATCGTGCTGCGTTTGCGAAATGTGGCCCGGAGTGTCCGGATCACCAAAAACCAGATATCCTTCCACATGTTACAATCCCTCCCTGCGTCTCATGACGGCGATGGATGCGCCCAGAAACAGTATCGCAAAGCCGATATACAGTCCCACCGCCGGCCAGGCAGCGGATACGTCGTTTCCGTAAATCACTTGGGTCAATCCATGATTTCCCCAGCGGATCGGAGACAAATTCACGAGAAAGCCCATGATGCCTCCCCCGGCTTCGTCACCGATCGGAAAGTACGCTCCCCCAAAGAAGGACATCAGCTGAACGATCAGAGAGATAATGCCCCGCGATGCACTGCCTTTGAGCAGATAACTGAAGGCAAGACCCAGGCTCAGCGCCATGATGACTTCCGACAGCAGCACGATCAGGACGATGCCCATATGCTCTCCCCAATACGCCTTGAAGACGTACTTGCTGAAGACGATAATGACGATCACGAACAGAAAGTTGGTCACGATGCCGCCCAGCACCTTGCCGGCAAATATCTCGCTTTTGCGTACCGGCGCCGTCACCAGCCGCACCGCCGTTCCGCGCCCGATCTCTCTTTGGATCAGCCCCCCGGCCGGCATGGCCGCCCACAGGCCAACCATTACCGTCAGGGCCAGCGCGTAGTAATCAATGGACCCCGGCGTCCGGTTCGCGTTGATCGACAGTTCCTTGATGTAGTCCGACCCGGCTCCGCCCGCAAACACCGCCTGAACCTGTGCAGGCTCGGTCTGCGCAACCGCCGCAGCCGCATTGTACTTATCGGCAAAGGACGTCAGCATCCCCTGCACGATATTGCTCTCAATCGTACTGCGGCTGCTGCCGTAGAGGGAAATCCCCTGCCCGCTCAGCTCCACATAATCCACGTAGCGGTTGTTCTCCACTTCGGTCCGGCCGTTCTTCCCCGCCGGGAGCGTATCAAACGTGATGCCCGATTTTCCGGCCTCCTTGGTAAAGGCAGCAAACGCTTCGGACAGCGGTCCTCCTCCGGTGGTGTCCTTCACGACCACCTTCAGGTCACCGACGCTCAAATCGCCGCTGAATGCGTTCGTCAGAGCCAGACCTAGAATCAGCATCAGAATGATCGGAAAGCCAAGCATAAAAATCAGTGTGCGCCGATCCCGGAAATCCTGTTTGATTTCTTTAAATGCAATCGATAAAATATTCACCTCATGAACCTCCTCCCCGCTTAAGCGATTAATCCCGTAAATTTCTCCCGGTCAAGGTCAGAAACACCGTCTCCAGATTGGGCTCCTTCTCTTCCACCGAGCGGATTTCCATCCCGTCATCCATGAGCTGCTTCAGGATCCGGTTCAGGTTGTCGACCGCCGCGTCGCTGTGAATCCGGATCACGTTCTCTTCCTGCAGCACCGTCCGCACGCCCGGAATCGCTTTGAGCGCCCCTGCCGCCGCAGGCTGCGCCGATTTCACTTCGATGCGGATGTCTTTCACGTCGGTAATCGTTGATTTCAGCTGCTCCTTCGTGCCCTCGGCGATGATTTTGCCATGATCCACAATGGCGATCCGCGAGCAGATTTCCTCGACTTCTTCCATATAGTGACTCGTATAAATAATCGTGCAGCCCGATTCATTCAAATTCCGCACCGAGGTCAGGATATAGTTCCGCGACTGGGGATCGATGCCGACCGTCGGCTCATCCATAATAATAAGCTTCGGCTTATGAGCGATCGCGCAGGCGATGTTCAAGCGCCGCTTCATCCCGCCTGAGAAGTTCTTCGGCAGGCTCTTCGCCTTGTCGCTGAGGCCGACAAATTCGAGCGCTTCCTCCGTCCGTTCTTTGAGCTGGGTGCCGCGCAGACCGTACAATCCGGCAAAGAAGCTCACGTTCTCATAGGCCGTCATATCTTCATAGATCGCCAGATCCTGCGGCACGATGCCCAAGTTCAGCTTGGCGAACCGGCTCTGCTTTGTGATGTCCCGGTCCAAAATCCGGATTTCCCCGCTGCTTGGGCGCAGCAGTGACGATACCATATTGATCGTTGTGCTTTTGCCGGCGCCGTTGGCCCCGAGAAAGCCAAAAATCTCCCCTTCCCTTACCGTCAGCGACATATTGTCCACGGCGACGAATTCGCCGAATTTTTTGGTCAGCCCCCGAATATCGAGCACGTTCATTTCATCCCACTCCGTTTCGTTGTCCTTTTAACAGATCGACAGGGCGGTATGCATCTCGCTCGCTCCATCTGTCTTGATGCTCTTATCTTAATAAAAAAGGATGACCTTATGTCAGTGCATAAGTTCATCCTAGATCCATGAGAAAATTCATGTCTTTGCCGTGGGGGCATGACCTATCATATGAAATTTATCATTCCCTGCCGTACGGAATCAGCGTGGTGACCGTGAAGCCCTGGGAGCCGTCGGCGATGACCGTGCCGTTCACGGATGCCGTCCGCTCTTCCATGCCGATCAGGCCCAGGCCTTTAACGATCTTGGACGAGCCTTGGCCGTTATCGGAGACGACCGCTTTGATGAAGCGGTTCAGCACGCGAATTTCCACATGCACCGACGTAGCCCCGGAATACTTGGCGCTGTTGGTCAGCGCCTCGGTCACATTTTCATAGATGATCTTCCATTGGAGAGGGGTGATGATTTCCATGTTCCCGTCATGAACGACAGAGGTCATCATCCCCGTTTTGCCGCTAAAGGCTTCAACCGCCGTTTTCAGGCGGCTTAGTCCGAGCTGTTCCACAGGGGGTTTGTTGTTCTTCAGTGTGAGGCGGATTTCCTCGATAGCTTCCTTCGAGATGCCGATGGCGTTCTGGAGGAGATTCTCCGCGGTATGGGGGTCGCTGTGCAGCAGCCGCTTGGCGGCCTCCATCTGGATCAGAGCCCCGGTCATGGCATGCCCGATCCCGTCATGAATCTGCTGGGTTAACCGGCTGCGTTCCTCCAGCTTCACCATATATTCCGAGGCCCTGGCGAAGTCCCTGTTTTCGTTCAAGCTCCGCGCCAGCCGGTGCATATCCTTGCGTATCAGCTCGTTTTCGTCTTCCTGGCGGACGATCCTGCCCATATACTGCCGGACCAGCACATAATTGAAATAGCTCAGCGCGGCCACGAACATATACAGAACCATCATCGAATCCCGCAGGAAGATCAGCGGAATGAGGATGACGAGGAGCACGACCCCGTTCTTCCGGGGATAAAACGTGGCCAGCTCATAACATCCGAAGGGCAGCAGCAACGTGAAAAAGGGATGATACACCGCACAGCCGATCAAAAACAGCTCGATGATCACGATGGCGCCCTGCTTCAACCGGCTCCCCTTCACGATATGCAGCACCAGATTCAGCGCCGAGTAAATGAGAAACAGCAGCACGATCCACGGGTCCGGTTGGGCTGCCGTAAAATAGGTGGCGATCACGACAAAGAGCAGTAGTATCGTTTTGTTGCCGACAGTCCACAGTTCCATACAATCCGCCGCCTACCGGACCTTGCCGGTCAAATAATAGATGGCGATCTGAGTGCGGTGCGACAGCGCCGTTTTGTTCAGGATCGATGTAATATAATTGGCCGTCGTCCCTTCCGAAATAAACAGCTCTTTGGATATTTCCTTGTTGGACAGCCCCTGGGCGATCAGGGACATCACTTCCAGCTCGCGCTCGGTGAATACGCTGCGGTCAAACGGGCAATCGGAAGACATGTCTCCTTTAGCCTGCGCCGCCGATGCCGCTGATGCGCCCGATGTTCCCGCTGTTCCCCGGCCAGATGTACTCCCCGTGCTCGCAGACGCTCCTTTCCCGCCAGCCTCCTGCATACCCGCTTGCTGGGCTCCGCCATGTTCCTGATTGGCGCCTGTTTCCGTCCGTCTCCCTTGGGCCGCAGGCAGTCCGTCCATCACCGACTTCAGCTTATCCAGCACCACGTCCTGCAGCACATTATTGCCACTGTGCACGCTCTTGATTGCATCCCGAATACGCTCGGGGTCGTTGTTCTTCAGCAGATACCCTTTGGCGCCGTAACGGATCGCATCCAGAATGTACTCGTCGTCATCGAAAGTCGTCAGGATCAGCGGCTTGGTTCCGGTCTCTTCGGTCAATATTTTGGTCGCTTCCACTCCGTTCATATTCGGCATCCGCACGTCCAGGAGCGCCACGTCCACCTCGTGGGTCCTGCAGTAGTCCACCGCTTCCTGCCCATCGTTCACCGTAGCCAGCACCTCAAACTCCCCGAACGTATTCAGGATGATCTTCATTCCTTCCCGGATAAACGAGTTATCATCCGCAATCAGCACTCTAATTTTCATGCCAGGCCTCCTTGTCGAACCTATTGTACCTGATGGCCGGCCTGGATTGGAAGGAGTTTCTAAGCATCAGCAAAGAACACAATAACTCATATCAAATCTCCCTAGGGATTGAGCTGCGAAGATAGACCGATCAGCACTGTAATCTTGCTGAGAAGGGAGTATTTTACACAGATCAGTTTTTTCGATAATGCCTAAAAAAGGAACCCCTCCTGTTTCATAAGGGGTCCCTTTGCTTTAGCCGACTCATAAAAAAGCTTAGGCCTAGATAAATAAAAGTTACTCTGCTCTTTTCCTTTTTAAACTAAAAGCCATTCTTAAAATTTGGCTTTTGGATTCTTGATTAACCATGTTAAATAAAGTAGAGGCCAGTCTTCGCAGATCATCTTCATGCATTTTCGAGCAGACCTTTTCAAAGGTTTGCTGCAAATTTTTAATAGGTTTTGCCAAGTTGTTTTCCTTCATAAAGAATTCTAATTCTGTGCGATCAATAGGATTTAAAAACTTTAGCCCAAATCGATCTACAGCAAAGCTGAAGTCCTTATCGTTATTGCTCAGGAGCTGCGCATTCATTTCGATTGCTGTTGCTGCAATTACGGCGTCCGGAAGGGGGAGCTTCTTCCCCACCTCCTCAGACCACGTTACGCGGAGATTGGCTGCCGTCTTGGCAATCTCATCGCTAATATCTATGATGAGTCCTTCTTCCTTGGGATAGCGAATAAATTCATGGATGACTTCCTGATATGCCAGGTCTTTATGCGCTCGTGGAATGGACTGCAGCTCCGTTTGAATGACAGTGGGTAGGAGCAATTCCACTTCCGGATCAAAACGCAATTCATTAATCAATTCCAAAGCCGGATTAAATCCCCAGGAAGCATAGATATAAATGTTCGTGTCGCAGATCACCCTATTTAACATCGAGCTCCTCCATATCATCTTCGGCCGTTACCGGGTAAAGATCGGATGGTTCGTCAACGACAGGTTTAACTCGGGCCAAGGCTTCTTTGGTACGTTTTACAGATTCAATCTGCTTTTGATACTTAGGTGATTTGAATTGTTCCTTGGGTATCAGGTACTTTGTCCCACCAGGAGCCGCAAATTGTTCAACATGGATTTTGCCAAGTTTAATCCATTTGTAAACGCTCTGCACACTGATGCCAAACATCTCAGCAACTTCCTCAACAATGTAAAAGTCGCCACTTATAGTCTCCCTTAATTTCTCTACAGAGCTGACCGTTTTCCGAAAATCCTTTTGTATCATGCTCTGAAGAACAGAGATGGTATCTTTGATTGTTTCTCGATCCTGTTCAGGCAGGTATGAATTGTGGCTTATATGCTCTAAACGCTTCACCAGCTCATTTTTTTCAATCATAGACATATTTATCACCCACCATTATTATAACACATCGGTTAAACCTTTAAACTCATTAAACCATTAAACCAAAAGTAAATCCATGTATAATTTCTTATCTCAAAAAAGCCCCTCTGCGAGGGGCTTATAACGAACGGTTACCATATGACGAGAAAAATAATAGCGGCCAGCACGATCCGGTACACGGCGAACGGTACCAGCTTGATGCGGTTGATGAGCTTCAGGAAGAAGCGGATGGCGATCAGCGCCACGATAAACGAGCTGATAAAGCCTGCCAAGAAAAACGGCATCATATCCATCGTAAAATACTCCCAGTTCTTCAGCAGCGACAACCCGCTGGCACCGAGCATAATCGGCACGGCCATAATAAACGTAAAGTCGGAAGCCGCCCGGTAGCTCATGCCCATCAGAACCCCGCCGGAGATGGTGGAACCGGAACGGGAGAAGCCCGGCCACAGGGACAGGCACTGGACCAGTCCGATGCCAAAGGCCTGCCCGTATGTAATCTGGTCCACCGTTTCGGCTTTCGGACGCTTCGGCCGCCATACGTCGGCCGCGATCATCAGGAGCGCCCCGATGACCAGCCCGATCAGCACCGTCCGCGTTGAAAACAGATGCTCGTCAATATAGTCATCAAACAGCAGGCCGAGCACGCCGGCCGGAATCAGGCCTACGATGACCTGGGTCAGCTTCAGGCGTCCCTGCGCCCGGCTGCCCCCTGCCTCCGGCTTTCTTCTCCGCAGGCCGAGCAGGTCGAGAAACCGGCTCCAGAACACGACGACCACCGCCAGGATGGAGCCCAGCTGAATGACGACTTTAAAGGTATTGGCTACGGGCGAAGCCAGAAACTCCCCGGTCTTCAGCCACATATCGTCCACGATAATCATATGCCCGGTCGACGATACCGGGGCGAACTCCGTCAATCCTTCGACGATCCCGAGGATCACCGCTTTAATGATTTCCATCAAATCCAAAACGTTTCACAACTCCTTCAGTTTACTTTTCAACCCGCATTCCCCGCGCGCGGCGGAGGTACAGGAACAGCACGCATACAATAACCAAGCCGATCACGGCGTATGCGGCATGCGAATACACGTCCATATAGTGCAGAATGCTCTCCCAGGAATCTCCCAGGGCCGCCCCCAAGTACACGAGCACCGTGTTCCAAATCAGCGTCCCGACGGTGGTAAAGAGCAGAAACAGACCGAACTTCATCCGGGCCATCCCGGCCGGAATCGAGATCAGGGACCGCACGAGCGGAATCATCCGGCAGAAGAACACCGTAAAGTAGCCGTAACGGCTGAACCACTTTTCCGACTTGGCGATATCGGATGATTTGACCCGCAGGATGCGGCCCCATTTGGCCACAATCCGCTCCAGGCGGTTCACATCCAGCAGCAGGCCGATGCCGTACAGAATGACCGCTCCGATCACGGATCCGACTGTAGCCGCCGCGATGACGCCCGGGATGGCCAGATGCGATTTCGTTGTCATAAAGCCCCCGAACGTAAGGATCAGCTCCGACGGAATCGGGGGAAATATATTTTCAAGGGCAATAATGAGCGCAATACCGACATAACCGAACTGTTCCACGACGCTGGTAATCCACTGCTCCATGGAATTCCCTCCCATACGGTTTATAGTGAAGCCCTGCGTTAAATCAGGGTCTTTCTTACGTTCCGCAAATAGTTGTAACGGATGAAGAAAAAATACGCCACTTGGGCCGTAACGAAGCACGCCAGCACCGCCCCCATTTCCCAAGCGATGGAGAGATAATAGAAGCTTTGCAGCGCCATAAAAGCGAAAATACTGTGCAGAGCGGCTAGTAATATCGGCACGAAAAAGAGCATCGCGAGCTGTCCTGTTACGATCCGGTTCAGCTCCCGGTCCGTCAGTCCCATCTTGGCAATCGTGTCGTATTGGCGCCGGTCGTAGTCCAGGTCCGCATAGAGGCGGAAATACAGGAAGCTGCCCGCCGCGATAAAAAACACCGTCCCCACCAGCAGCGCCGCAAACAGCATCGCCCGGTAAGACGTCATCTGCGTCACATACAGCGTGCCGCTCACCGTCATCGCGTACGGCTGTCCGGCGTCATACCGGACTTCGCCGCGCGGCGCGAGCCGCTCTCCGAGGCCCAGCGTACGCTCGAAATCGTCCACGTATAATCCGGTATACCGGTCCACTGACACGGGAGACGTCAGACGGTCAAACAGGCGGTCACTGACCACGAGGCCGCTGAAGTCGCCCTCCCGCTTCCATTTCATCTCCCGCAGGACATGCTCAGGCACGGGTACCCGCGACGTATACCCGATCTCCCGGATTTGCAGCCTCTCTTCCGCCAGCGTATAGACCTCCATCTCCCGGATCCGGGTGTAGGTGCGGTCGCGCTCGGAACTAATCATCACCAGGGCGTCAATGCCTTCCAGCGGCTTTTCCAGGTCGCTGTCCCCGGCGGCTTCCACCGCCTGCTTGTAGCTGGAATAAGAGATGACCGGAAGCAGCGCGCGGTCCCCTTCTCCGGCTGGCATGCCGACCTGGATGTTTTTGACCGGAAAGCTGACGATCGCCGGACGGAGCCCCTTCGCACGAAGTTCGTCCTCAAGCTGCCGCACATGCTGCGCTTCCAGAGAATTTCCGCCCTTGGACAGATAGCTGACCGCCGCCGGGTAGTCCTCCCGGAACTGGCCGGAGAGCGTATTAATGGAAGCAAACACACCCACCGCACAGAACGAGACGGTCGAAATGATCGTCACCATGAACAGCATGTTCGCGTTGTCTTTGAGCCGGTACGCCAGGTTCGAGACCGTCACGATATTCGTCTTTTTCCAGAAAAAGAGCCTCCGCTTCTGCAGCAGCCGGACGACCCATACGCCAAGCTGGGTATACAGGAAATACGTGCCGGCGATGGTCATGATGACGACCGGAAGCATGCGGATGTAGATCGTATTCACCGTGGTCGTCGCGGCCAGCGCATAGGATGCAAGCAGCAGCACGGCCGCCAGCAGCGACTGGATGCCGGACGTCCGCGGCGGGGTCTTCGGCCTTTGCCCGGACTGAAACAGCTCGATGAGCGTCCGGTTCCGGAGCATGACGGAGGTGCAGACCGAAATCAGCAGGAACAGCAGCACGAATGCGCCCGCCGTCAGCGCCAGCGCCTGCCAGGGCAGGTAAAACGGGATCGGCGCCATCCCGAAGGAACGGGAGCCAATCATCAGAAAGAGCTTGCCTGTGATAAGGCCGGCGGCCATACCGGTCAGGATGGCCCCGAGGCCGATCAGCATGTTCTCCATCAGGACCATCCGGTTCAGCTGTCCCTTGGTCATCCCGTGCATCAGCAGGATTCCGATCTCCCGCTTCCGCGAGGTCAGAAAGGAGCCTACCGAATACAGCACGAAGAAAAAGGAGAACAGATACATGATGCATTCGGCGGTGATCATCGTCTGCATTACGATCGGATAGATCAGCTGCCCGCGGATATAGGGGCTGAACAGGAACAGGGCGCAGATGAAGAAGATCATGACCGAGAAGGCGCTGCTGAGAAAATAAGCCGCATAGGTCCGCTTGCTGCGGGCGACGTTTCTATAAACGAACTGTAGAAAGGACACGGTTGTCTCCCCCCAGCAGCGACAGCATGTCGATGATTTTCTGGAAAAACGCCTGCCGGTTGCTGCCCTGATAGATTTCGTTATAGAATTTGCCGTCCTTGATAAAAATGACCCGGTGGCAGAAGCTTGCCGCGACCGGATCATGGGTCACCATCAGCACCGTCGCCTGCTCCTGCCGGTTCATCTGATCCAGCGTCTCCATAACGTCCTTGGACGCCTTGGAGTCGAGATTGCCCGTCGGCTCATCCGCCAAGATTAGCGAAGGCCGGTGGATCAGCGCCCGTGCGATGGCCGTCCGCTGCATCTGTCCCCCCGAAATCTCGTAGGTGCGCTTGTCCAGAATTCCGCGAATGCCAAGCTTCTCCGCCACTTCCTCCAGCCTGCGCTCCATCTCCCGGACGGGCACCCCGTCCAGCGACAGGGACAGCACGATGTTCTCCCCGACGCTCAACGTATCAAGCAGGTTGAAGTGCTGGAACACGAAGCCCAGCTCGCGCCTGCGGAACAGCGCGGTCTGTTTGCGGCTCAACTGATGCGGGTTGGTCCCGTTAATCCAGACTTCGCCGGCCGTCGGCTCGTCGATGGTCGCAATCACGTTGAGCAGCGTAGTCTTGCCGCTCCCCGAGGGGCCCATCACACCCACGAATTCGCCGGCGGACACCGCGAACTGGATATGGTCGAGCGCCTGCAGCGGTACGCGGCCTTCATAGATTTTTGACAAATGCTTCACTTCCAGAATCGTCACGTGCTCCAGGCTCCTCCGCTTTGATTTCCTGTCATAGGCTTATTATAGGCAGTGCCTGCTTCAGCCTGCCATCGCGCAACATTACACTAGCTTACACATTTGTAAGCTTGAATTTGATCCGGACGGTCGTTCCCCGTCCTTCCTCCGATTCGATCTCGACGCCGTGTCCCATGCGGCTGCAAATCTGCTTGACCAGGTACAGTCCCATCCCGGTCGATTCCTGGTACAACCGGCCGTTCTCGCCGGTAAAATACGGATCGAACACGCGCGGCAGATCCCCCTGCGGAATGCCGATGCCCTCGTCCTGGATGTCCAGGACCGCCTCGCTGCCGCTCTGGTATCCGCGGAACCGGATTTGCCGGTGCTCCTCCCCTGCGGAATACCGGACCGCGTTCGTGACCAGCTGGGTCATGACAAAGGACAGCCACTTCTCATCTGAAGTAATCCGAAGCGGCCGTTCGAACTCGATAACAGGAAAGATGCGGCTCCGTATAAACAGCCGGCGCTGGGAGGACGTCACCGAACGCACCACCTGCTCCAGATCCAGCTCTTCCACATAAAAATCCTTTTCGAATGTGTCGAGCCGGGCGGTGTACAGCACCATATCCAGCCCCTTCCGGAGCCGGTCGAGCTCATCGCCGATCGCGGTGAACTCCGGCTTGTCCTGATGCTGAATGATCAGATGGATGACCGACACGGGCGTCTTCATCTGATGCACCCACTGGTTGATGAATTGAATATGGGAATCGAGCTTGTGCTTATACTGCTGCAGCTCGGTTTGATAGCGGCGGTACTGTCCCTTGATCAGACGGTGCAGGCTCAGGGACAAGGGAGTCTGCTGCTTGTTGTTCAGCAGCTCTTCCGTCGTCGGGGACGGCGCGGACAGCCGCGCATAGAAGGTCCGGTTGCGCCAGTACCGGATCAGGAGGTACCCGGCGAACAGGCAGCTGCTGAGCAGCGCCGCATATAGGCTGACCTCGGCGTTCCGGTACCCGTCGAGCCGGTACACCAGCGTGATGAGAAATAATTGCAGAATATAAAGGGCGATAAGCGGGGCTTGGTCTCTCAGATACAGCTTCATGCTTCGTTCTCCCAGTTTGGTAGCAGCCGGTAACCTTGGCCCCTGACGGTCTGGACGGCATCCTGCACGCCGAGCCCCGACAGTTTTTTGCGGACGCGGGTCACGTAAACGTTCAGAGTGTTGTCATCCACGAACGACTGGTCGTCCCAGATCCGGTCCAGCAGCCGGTCGCGGCTGACAACCTGCTCCTGGCGGGTCAGCAGTTCCTCTAATATTTTAGCTTCGGTATGGCTGAGTTCCACCTTTTGCCCGTTCAAGGTCAGAGAGAGTCGGTCCACGTCCAGCGTAAGCCCTGAGACCGTGACGGACCGCGTCTGCTGGGATGCGGCATACGATCCGTACGCCCGGCGAAGCTGGCTGCTGATTTTGGCCACGGCGATTTCATAATCGAACGGCTTGGTCAAATAATCGTCCGCCCCGTTTTCCAGCGCCATCACCTGGTCCATCTTGCCCTCCCGGGCCGATATGAAAATAATCGGGCATGTCGACAGGCCGCGAATTTGCCGGCACCAATAGTATCCGTCGTATTTCGGCAAATTGATGTCGAGCAGCACCAGGTGAGGATCGTAGCTCCGGAAGTCGCTCAGAACCGCAGCGAAATCTGTCACGGAACGCGTGTCATATTCGAATTTATGCAAATGCTCCTCCAGCAGGCTGACAAGCTTCCTGTCATCTTCGACAATGAAAATTTTAAACATGACGAATAATCTCCTTTGGAAAAGTAAAGGTGTCTTCTCACTCCTTTGGTATTGTACCATGTCCGGCCTGCCGGGCCGAATTCCAGGCTGGAATGCCATAAAAAAGGAGCTGCAGCCCCAAAGGGCGCAGCTCCTTGTCTCAAACGATCCAATTGCATACATTCACTGAAAGCAGACCGCTTGCAGCGAAAATCTTGTTACCGAATATGGAATGGTCCAGCATCGCTGAGGCCTTTATTCTCTTCAGTCAGGTGCTCAACCGGTGAGCCCGAAGCAAGTGCTGCAACGGCGCTCTCATGGGTCTCATGACGACTCTCCCGATCATGCAAAGTACATTTCGGCTGCATCGAGCTCGCGGCTTCCGGATACCTGATAATTCTCCTGATGGAGAACACCGTCCTCATCCTGCAGCTCGATTCCCCGGCGCTGCAGCTCCGACATCAACAGGGCCAGAAATTCCCGATCCAGTTCCAACTGCTTGGCCAGCATCACGCATTCCAGCAGCTGTTCATCAGACAAGATTTGCATTTCAATCCCCCCGATCTTCCAAGGTTCCCTAAGAATCCTGGAGATCTTCCAGGAAGAAAGGAACCCTTAATGATGAGTAACCGATTTTGCGAGGAAAATGGGCTTACCCTATTTAAAACCAAGTCAGCCGGTTTGTAAACGCACTTTCATCGGGATGAATGTTTTCCAGAAAAATATTAATTCGTCAAATTAATCCCTAATCAGACAAAACTTTACTTCCATTACGCTTAATTACAAAGATACCAAATCCGTGCTTAAACGATTCAGCCGCTCCACGCCGTTCTCCGTAATCAGAAGCATATCCTCAATCATGATGGCTCCAATCCCGTAGCCGTAGTAAGGCGTCTCGATGCAGACGACCATGTTCGGCTCAAAAACCGCCGTCTCGGACGGGCTGATGAACGGCCCTTCCTCCGCGGCAAGGCTCAGCCCTGCGCTATGCCCCAGATGGCCCCGGTTGTACTGGCTCAGCCCCGCCGCACGGATGACGCTCATCCCCTCTTGGAATGCCGCCTTCATCGGCATCCCGGGCTCGATCGTCTGCAGCAGGCGGTCATGCCCGCGCCGGAGGGCCTCATAGATCCGCTTCGTGACATCCGCAGGCTCGCCCAGCACGAAGGTGCGGGCGATGTCCGAGCCGTAGCCGGCTACCTCGACGCCTACGTCAAACTTGATCACGTCCCCCGGCTGGCTTGGCCGGGTATCAAACACTTGTACAGGGGCAAAGTGGTCCCCGACCGAAATCATATGGAACCGCGGCGTCGAACCGTCCGGATTCCGCATCAGCGATCTCCGGAACGCATCCACGATCCCTGCGGCAGAAACGCCCGGCTCGATTTCGCGGACCGCGTACTCGACGCCTGCTTCCGCATAAGCGCATGCCCTGCGCAGCTGCTGAATTTCCCACGGCGTCTTGATCGCCCGAAGCCGCGTGAAGATCGGCCCCGCCTCGGCCAGCTCGGAAATGTCCGGGCACGCCTTGCGCAGCGCCATCACGGAAGAATGCCGCATCAATTCCAGCTCGGCCGCCATTCGCCCCCGGGAGATGCCGTACTCCTCCAGCACCTGCTGAAGGACGCCGAACATCTCCTCCGCCTGTGGGGACACCGGCCGCTTCCCTTGATAGCTGCCGCCTTTCAAATGAAGCGGATCATCCACGTCCACCCAAGTAGGATAGGTGCGAACCTCATACCGCTCAGAATCCCCGGCAAACCCGGCGGCTTCGAAATCGTTCATGATGACGACGGCCTTCCGCCCGGGATCGCGGAAATGAACCGCCAGCCCAACCTCGCTCATGCGCAGGGTATACATAAAGGCACTCTGATGCCCTGAGAGATAATAAAAATTTTCACTGCTGGTCGCGACCAGCGCGTCGATATTTTCACTGTCCATGATCCGCCGTACCCGCTCCGAAATCATGTCCAGATGCTGATGATGATCATTCATGCTGCGCTTCAACTCCTTCGGATCAGGCTGTCCTGTCTCCGTATTTCCGTTCTTAAGTCCGTGTATCATCGTTTATATTCCAGCCTTAGACCGGCTCCTGCGCCATCTGGCGAAGGAACTTGCGCGCCCGTTCCGTCTTCGGTCCGGCGAAGAAATGCTCCGGCGCCCCTTCTTCCTGAATGATGCCTTCGCTCATAAACACGATCCGATTCGCCACTTCCTGCGCGAATTTCATCTCATGCGTAACGACGACCATCGTCATTCCTTCTTCCGCCAGCTGCCGCATCACCTGCAGCACCTCGCCGGTCAGCTCCGGATCCAGCGCCGATGTCGGCTCGTCGAACAGCATGATCTTCGGCTCCATCGCCAAAGCGCGGGCGATCGCCACCCGCTGCTGCTGCCCGCCGGACAGCCGCGAAGGATACTCGTCCCTCTTCTCCGCCAGACCGACTTTGCCAAGCAGCTTTTCGGCAATGTCAACCGCCTGCTCCTTCGGCATATTTTTCACCGTCATCGGGGCCATGATCACATTGTCCAGGACGGTGAGGTGAGGGAACAGATTGAACGACTGAAACACCATGCCTGTCAGGCTGCGCAGCTCGTGGATCGCCTTTTTTCGCTCTTTGGCGCGCATCGTGGCCTCAATATTAACGCTGTCGATGCGGACCGAGCCGGCATCAGCCTGTTCCAGGCCGTTCAGGCACCGGAGCAAGGTACTCTTGCCCGAGCCGCTGGGACCCAGGAGCACCACGATTTCGCCCTGCCGAATGTTCAGGCTCACATCCTTCAGAACCGATAACGATCCGAAGCTCTTGCTTAAATGGCTGACTTCGATCATGCCTTCTCCCTCCTTAATAAGCCTTGGACAGCTTCCGCTCAATGACGTTCAAAATCGCCGAAAAGCCTGTGCTCATCACCCAGTACATGACGGCGATAGCAAGGTAGAAAGGCATCGCCACGTAATACTGCGCAATAAGCAGCTGTGCCGATCGCAGCAGCTCTGTAACCGTGACGATGGACACGAGCGACGTTTCCTTTAAGATGCCGATAAACGTGTTGCCCATCGGCGGAATCGCCGCCCGGGCCGCCTGGGGCAGAACGACCTTGCGCATCGTCTGCCATGGTGTCAGCCCCAGAGTCAGCGCCGCTTCGGTCTGCCCTTTATCCACGGACAGAATCGCACCGCGGAAAGTTTCAGACAAATAAGCGCCGATATTGATGCTAAGCGCAATATATGCTGCCGTCAGGGGCCCCAGGGTAATCCCATAGTCGGGCAAGCCGAAATAAATGATGAAGATTTGCACGATAATCGGGGTTCCGCGGATGATGGACACATATACCCTGGCGATGCCGGCGATCAGCCGGTTTCCTTTTAACCGGGCGATGGCTGTGAACAGTCCGATAAACAGCCCAAAAAACATGGAGACGATCGTGATGAGCAGGGTGTAGTAGGCTCCCGTAAACAGAAAACCCAAATTATCCATTACCAATTTCATTTAAAACGGCCTCCCACAGCTGTAAGACTCAAAACTTAAAAGCTTGGATCGACGCCAAACCATTTTTGGTGGATTTCCTTCAGCGTTCCGTCGGTCTTCATTTCGTCCAGCGCTTTGTTGATTGCATCCAGCAGTTCCGGGTTGTTCTTGCGCATCGCGACACCGGCATAATCGTCCTTGATGGAATCGCCGACCGCTTTGATCTTCAGATGGTTCTGGTCGATAAGAGGCTTCAGGGCGAACATGTTGTTGATCGTTGCGTCAATCCGGCCCGTGTTCAAATCCATCAGAGACGAAATGACGTCGTTGTATGTCGCGATTTCGAACTTGCCGACTTTCGGCATCGCTTCGTCGCGCAGGTATTTCTCGTCATTGGTGCCAAGTCCGACACCGATCTTTTTGCCTTTGAAGTCGTCGATCGACTTGATCGTATCGTTGTCGCTCTTCACGACCACATTTACGGAGTTCTTGATGTAAGGCTCCGAGAAGTCCATCGTTTTCTTCCGGTCATCCGTGATCGTCACCTGGCTGATCAGCACATCGTATTTCCCCTGCTGCAGCCCTTCGATCAGGCCCGAAAATTCGCCGGTAATGAACTCAGCCTCAACCCCGAGCTTCTTGGCGATCGCTTTGGCGATGTCGGCGTCGTACCCGTCTACTTCCTTCTTGTCATTCAAGAAGTTATACGGGGCATACGTACCCATCAAACCTACCTTGATTTTTCCGTTCTTCTTGACCTGCTCAAGCAGATTGCCAGCCGACGAAGACGCCTGATTGCCGCTTCCTCCGGAAGCATTGCTGCCCGATGACGCCTGATCTTTGCCGCAGCCGGCCAATACCAGAGCGATAACGGCGATCAGCGACAGCGACATAAATAGTGATTTGACTCGAAACTTCATTTCTATAATCCCCCTTATAATAGGTTGTAATATTTAACCCAGCAGCCCGCGGAACTCGAACCGGGCCGTTTCTTCGGCAATCTGCGATGCGGTGTACACCGGCTCGTAGTCAACGTCATGCAGCGGACCGAACAACCATTTGGTCAAAACGCCCGTGATGAGCGACACGAGAATGTTCACGCGCAGCGAAACGTCCGTAAACTGCGGCAGCATGCCCAACTCTATAGCGCGGAGCACATTTTTCTTAAAGGCCTCTTCAAACGCGATCCACACTTCCGATACCGCCGAGCGGACCTTGGGATCAGCGCCCTGCCCCTTGATCAGCAGAAAAGCCATCAAATTCCGGTTTTCATTGGCAAACTCGAACAGGTTGGTCAGCAGGTTGGCTGAGGAATTCACCATGTCGTCTACAGATCCCGCATGCTTGCGGTATCCCTGTTCAATGACCTCGACCAGCTTGTCCCGACCGTTCTCCACCAAACGGATGGCCATCTGCTCCTTCCCGTCAAAATACCAGTAGAACGTCCCCTGCGAGACGCCGGCCGCCTTCACCACTTCCGATATCTTTGTATTATGGTAACCTTTGCGTGCAAACAGCTCGAGGGCGGCCTGCCTCAGCTCCTGCTCGCGCTGCGGTTCCTCATTAGTTTGCGATGGCAGAATCAAGACCCCTTTCATCACTTGACTGACGAGTCAGTTAATTTAATTCCGATGGGTTTACTATAGTATATGAAGCCTTTGGGGTCAAGCGTAATTTCTTCCTCGCCAGCAGCTCTGCGCCTATTGAGAAGCGTTGAAGAAGCAAAAAAAGAGCTGCTTAGCGCAGCTCCTTTCAGACGATCAATATTCCCGGGTTATAGGCTAATAGCTCCTCTTTAATCTTGTTGTACCTTTTAAACGCCATGGTGCAGCATTTGGAGCCTTTTTGGATTTCCGGCTCAAAATACGCCTTCTTGTACACGCTGTCGATCAGCATAATCCTGTCCACGTTGACGAGGTTCCGGTCCACATTGCGGAACGTATACCCGCTCGCGCTCAGCATGCCGGACCAGTATTTGAGCGTGCCGTTCATATAAAACTGCTCTTCCATCGTATGAACGACAACCCGGTCTGCCGGAATGCTGAATTCCATGAACAAAATATCGTGTACCCGAAGATTGACGATGCCTGATTCCCCTTCAATATCTCGTGAAACCGTAAGATATTGCATCTGAATCAGCTCCTCCATTTCACTTCAGCAGTTCCTCTGGCGTCTCACCGCTGTAAATATACACAGGACTGGCAACACTTACGAGATACACAGCTACCAGCGTTAATGCCGAAGCAATGGCTGTGAATGTGCTGTGCTTAACTTTGCTGATCAGTGACATGGCGTTTCACCTCCTTTCGGTGGATCAGGCTGAGGGCTTGGACGAAGAAGACGACGGCAAGCGTCTGCGACTGGATCAGGACGTTGGCCAGTACAATGAGGACTCCGATCACCCGCAGCTTGGAGTAATGCCTGCGAGGTATTCTGGATTGTTTTTCGATTTTGCACGGAGCAAATACAGCCACAAGCACCATGCTGAGAACGTTCAGTACTTGAACATAGAAGGCGGACAGCTCGATGAACGACACCAGGGTGAACAAGGCGGTGGTGACAAGCACGCACCATTCACCGGTTTTCAGATGAATACCGCCCGTGAATTGGCGCAGCAGCGCAAATCCGATCAGCGCTATCGCCGCGCGGGCCATATGCCCTGTGAAGAACGCGATCAGCAGCGTGAGGGCGATAATCAACACCACGTTCAGAATGACGGCAATCGCATGTTTGAGGATGTTCACCGAGGATTTATGATCCGGAACCTGCCGCTTGATCCCTTCAGCGATTCGTACGGCGGCCGTTTCAATCAGCATGGATATCCTCCTCCTCCTTGCGGATGGTGTAATACAAAAAGAGGCCGAACGTGCAGGCGAAAAACAGAACGTTGATCCATACCTTGTTGTAATAGAAAATAAATTCCACCGAGACGAGCGTGACCATAATCAGCAGCACCAGCACGATGTGCTCTTTCTTGAAGCGCAGCCTTTCAAAGTCAAAGGCGAACCCGATGCCAAACTTGTACATGAGCCACGATACCCCAAGTCCCGTTAACGCCGAGACAACCTGCAAGCTGTAAGAGTTAACGTCCGTGGCGCTGGCTTCCTGAACCGATCCGAACAACCAGAGCACATAGACGGTCTGAATGAGCGCATACAGCGCATAACCCAGAATCGTGCAGATGGCCGACCAGGCCAGAGGGATTTTCATCACGGTCGTATACAGCAGAATGTAAATCAGAATCGTGATTAACGGTGCTGAAAACGACAGCGACAGCTCGTCCCTCATAACATAGCTCTGCACATTCGCCAGCAGCGTGACACACAGAGCCTGCCACAAGTAATCCGAGGTTTTGAACCTAAACAGCGACATCGTCAGCGAATAGATCGCAAATGTCTCCAGCGTTGAAAAAAACATGAAGCCGAGAGCTTCCACCTAACTTCCTCCTACTACCGTACCATTCCTATGTTTGACTATTCTTCCGTTATTCTCACGGTTCACAGGCGGCGGCCAGCATCCATACGCCGAGGGACTCCCCCGGTGCATTTCGCTTCCCTAATATATTTTATAAATTGGAATTTTCTACTTACTATAAACATACGACGTTGTCGATAAAAACGAAAGATGGAATTTTATGTTTTAGCGAATTTTTTTACGACATGTTCCCGGTTAAATCGACACAAACCCTTTTTATTTGAATGCGCTTTCAAAAAGGGTGGTAGCTCGCCGCTCTGGAGGCCGTCTCATCCGGCAGCAAATCCACGTAATGCGCTCCGCACTCATCGCATCCCGCCGCCAGCCGGTGAGTGTGCATATAGTATCCGGTCTTCAGCACCTGTCTGGCCTCGTGCTCCTTCACGAGCTTGCCGCATCCCATACAGTAAATCCGGTCTTCGAAACATGATTGATTCATATAGGTAAACTCCCTTCGATCTATTTCTTTTCACCTCTATAACATATACTTCATGCGAATGCGAATCCCTCCCCATCCGGTACTTTTTATCCAAGGGAAACCTTTCCTGATTGTACGTGAATTGGGCCCGGTGCACTCTGAAGCTACAGCCAGCCTCCAGATAAAAAAGGCACAGCCTGCATGCTTGATGCGAAAGCTGTGCCCTTCTGTTTTTCTTTTGTTCAAAAAAACCAACCCGTCAGGGCAGAGCGCCCGTGGGGAAGAAGCCCCCACGCCCTGCTTACCCTTTGCTCGCTCCCGATGTTAAACCGTCTACCAGCAGGCGCTGCAGGAAAATAAAGAGGATCGTGATCGGCACCGCGATCAGAACCGCCCCTGCGGCGAAGGTAGTAAAGTTCGTATTCTGATTTGTGCTGACCATGTCGAACAATCCGACCGCCAGCGTCCAATTTTCTTTCGTCCGCAGCACGAGGCGGGCAAAGATGTAGTCCACCCATGGGCCGACGAACTGCGTCAGCGCCATGTAGGTCAGCATCGGCCGGGACAGCGGCAGAATAATGCGGCTGAAAATCGTCCAGTTGCTCGCTCCGTCGATCTTTGCCGCCTCGTCCAGCGTCCGCGGGATCGTGTCAAGAAAGCCCTTGGCGATAAAGGTGCCGCCTAGCGGGGCTCCCGCCGCATACACGATAATTAAGGCAAGATGCGTATCCAGCAAATGCCACTCCTTCAGCAGCAGGTAAATGGCGATCATGCTCATGAATCCCGGGAACATGCCGAGGATGAGCACGGTCGACAA
The DNA here is from genome assembly GCF_003386155.1 of Paenibacillus sp. VMFN-D1. Lineage (NCBI taxonomy): Bacteria > Bacillati > Bacillota > Bacilli > Caryophanales > Paenibacillaceae > Paenibacillus > Paenibacillus sp. VMFN-D1. The sequence goes on from NZ_QRDU01000003.1 coordinate 263,443, forward strand.
AGCCGTCTTGCGCCACTTGAAGCGGAAACGCGACACCGCATAGCTCGTGAGCAGGGTCAGGAAGACGCCGATGATCATCGAGCACACGGCTATTTTCAGGGTGTTCATGTACCACTGTCCGAACAAAATGCTGCTGGACGTAAACAGCTCCCGATAATGGTCCAGCGTGAACGCTTCCGGAAGAAGCGTCTTGCTGTAGAGCGATTTTCCCGGGCGGAAGGAGCCGAGGATGACCCAGAGGGCCGGATAGATCGAGCCGATGGCCATGATGATGAGAATGATGTAGCTGACCGTTAGCCGAACTGCTTTTCTGCCTTGACGTCCGCTCATTGGATCATATCCTCCTCTTTAAATGATTTGGTCCGCCGGTAATTGTAAATGGAGAATATGGCGATAATCAGGAAGATAATGATGCCGACGGCCGACGCCATATTGTATTTGTTCTGATCCAGCGTCAGTTTGTACAGCCAGGTCACGAGAAGGTCCGTCGCTCCCGCGTACTGATAGTCTCCGACCACCGGGTTCCCGTTTGTCAGCAGGAAAATCATGTTGAAGTTGTTGATGTTTCCGGCAAACTGCATGATCAGTGTCGGTGCCGTCGAGAAGAGGATCATCGGCAGCGTAACGATGCGAAACTTCTGATACGCGCTTGCCCCGTCGACTTCAGCCGCTTCGTACATGTCCTTCGGAATGGTCGTGAGCACGCCCATGATCAGGATCATCGAGACCGGAATGCCCACCCACATGTTGACGAGAATAACCGTCACCTTGGCCCAGAACGGATCGGTCAGCCAAGGAAGGCCGCCGAGCCCGAAATAGCCGAGGTACTGGTTGATCGGCCCGAACTGGCCGTTAAACATATTCCTCATGACGAGCAGCGAAATCAGCTGCGGAATGGCATAAGGGATAACCAGGATCGTCCGCCACATGCCCTTGAATTTGATGCCCTGCTGGTTGATCAAAAGCGCAACGAGCAGGCCGCCCAAATACGTGGTCGCCGTGGACAGAACCGCCCAGATAATGGTCCAAGTTAATACGCCGAAAAACGTATGGCTCCAGGTTTTCAGCGACACCAGATCTTTGAAGGTCTGGAATCCGACCCAGTCCACCAGCTTCGCCGGAGGGATATGGTTCGGTGCGGAATAGTTCGTAAAAGCCAGCATGATCATAAACAGGATCGGCATGATCGTAAAGAACAAGATGCCGAGCGCCGGCAGCGTCAAAAAGGCTTGGGCGAATTTATAATCCATCACAAATTTAATGGATTTGGCGAAACTGTTCGGGACTTGCCCGTTTTCCCGCTTGATCGCCGTATGATACGCGTCTCTGACGTTCATGACATATACGACGATAAAGATCAGCAGAAACAGCAGCGTGATCAAGCTTTGAATCATGATAAAGATGGAATGGTCGCCATCGATCCACTTGCCTTTCACGAGCAGACGCGGCGTATCCCCGAGTGACGTAATCCCCCAAAGCGCTCTTCCCAAATTGTTGATGAAGTAGTAAATGCCAAAAGCCTCGATCAGGAGGAACAAGATGCCTTTGATCCATTGGCGGTTATAGATTTGTCCCAATCCCATGCTGATAATCGACAGTAAAGCGGCTTTGCCGCGGAGCCTGTTCATCGTATCCTCTTCTCCTCTCCCCGGGTCAACGGAAGCACCCCCGGAGGGTACTGCTTCCAAGAAGACAGGCCGCGCTTTCCCGGCCCTGTTCCTTGGCGATACCGGCAGCCAAAGCGTGCGCGCTTTCCAGCGGTACCGGTATGTCAGGGAATGACCCGCCGCGGTTGATGGCGGCGGGTCATACTTCCATTCATAACGTTTGCCTTACCTGGCAGCGGTGCGCCGATGCCTTACTTGGTTGCGCCGTTGTTCAGATCTTTGATTTGCTGTGCCGCTTTATCCATCGCTGCCTTCGGATCCGCGTTGTTGTCCCAAATTTCAGGCAGCGCGGCGTTCACCGGACTCCATACGTTGCCCATTTCCGGGATGGAAGGCATCGGCTGGGAGTTTTTCGTCTGCTCCGCAAAAGCCGAAATGTACGGATCGTTTTTGATTTGATCGGATTCCAATGCTTCTTTGTTCGTCGGGATGGAACCAACCTTCGTATTCAGCAGCAGCTGAGCGTCCTTGCTGGAGGCGAAGTTCGCGAACAGTTGAGCTGCATTCGGATACTGCGTAAAGGAGTTGACGTACCAGGCTTTGATGCCGGAGAACGAGATTGCCGCTTTGCCGCCAATCGTAGGGATCGGAGCTACGCCAAGGTTGTCGCCGAGCGCCTGCTTGTAGCCGGCAAGCTCCCACGGACCGTTGATGTCCATCGCCACGTCACCCGCGTTGAACAAGCTGCGCTTGATGTCCGGCGAAATGTCGCCGCTCTTCACCGGAAGGATTTCCTTCAGCTGCACATAGGTTTTCAGGCCTTCGACCGCGCCTTCGCTGTTGAGGCCGATATCGTCTTTATCCGTACCATCTTTACCGAAAATGTATCCGCCGGTCGTTGCGATAAACGGATAGTTGAAGTACATGTTGCCCGTTTCCCACATGATGCCGTATTTCTTCTTGGCTTTGTCGGTGAAGGTTTTGCCGAACGCAATGACGTCATCGAACGTCTTTGGCGCTTCCTTCACAAGGCTCTTGTTGTAATACAGGGCGTACGTTTCGGCCGCTCTCGGGTAGCCGTACAGCACGCCGTCATAGGTAACGCCTTGAATCGAGGCCTCCGTGTTGTTTTTCACCGTTTCGTCCTTGAACGCATCGTTGGCGAGCAGCAGTCCCGCTGCCGCGGCTCTGCCCAGGTTATCGTGAGGGAACATCACGATGTCGGCTGCAAGCCCCGACGGACCGTCCTGGGACAGCTTCGTTACCTGATCCGTTGCGGCTACCTCTTCAATCTTGACAGGTACGTTGTACTTTTCAGTAAACTGCTTGGCGATTTCGTCGGTAAAAGAGCGCTCCTCTTTGGACTCCCATACGACGAGGGAAGCCCCTTCTTCCGGCTGGAGGCTGTCGCCCGAAGCCGCTGTGTTATCCGACTGGCCGTCTGTAGCCGCCGTTTCGGTTGTTGTCGTGGATGGAGTTTGCTCCTCTGCCTTGCTGCCGGAGCTGCCGCACGCCGTAATCGAGAATGCCATGGTCAACGTTGCGACCAGCGCCATAACCTTTTTCATCTTCATTCCAAAATGAACCCCTCTCTGATCATTTACTCGTAACACTACTGACTTGTTGACTCCCTGTAATACCTGCTACTTTGCTGACTCCCTTGACTTACTGACTCCCTGTAATACCTGCTACTTTGCTGACTCCCCTTCATGCCTGATACCCCGTCGATTCCAATGAATACCTGATGCCCTGCCGACTCTCCTTGAGGATCTGCATACTTGCGCAAACGATTTCATAAACATGCCTAACTTCCCATTTGCAAGCGCCTTTCTCGGCACGTCATGATTGCATGCATGTTATGAAGCCCTTCCCGGACAATGATCGACTACGCAATCACATGGCAAGATCAGCGTAAATCCGCAGTTTTTTCAAGAATCATCGGTATTTCCTTTTTCGGAAGTTACCAAGTAAGCGCTTTAAACATGCGTTTATCATACACAACGTCTATATTTTTGTAAAAACGTTTGCACAATGTGTTTTTGCCCATTTATAGAATATAAACGGCAGTTTTCTTTATTATTCTTTCCATATCGCATTATATCTTTAAATTACATCGATTTTATTCCAGAACCACACTGGAATATGGAGGGAGGCGAAGCAAGTTTTGCTCTAAAACCGTGGATTTACTGCTGTTTTTAAGCACTTTTTCGATTCCTCCTCCCTGCCCTGCTTCGAGCTGGACTTGCTGCTCCTTGCCTGACAAGTTGTGCAACACTAGCACAGTTTGTTGTGCACTCCGGCGCATAAAGGACACCACAGCCGGATTGCCGGAGTCATAGCTCTGGATGTCGCCATCCCGCAATGCGGGAACGTCCTCTCTCCAGCGGATCAGGTCCCGATAGGTGGACAGCAGCGAGTCCGGGTCGGCCGATTCCGACTGGACGCTGATTCCTTTCGCTGCTTCTCCGGCGAGAAGCGGCTGTTCCCACGACGTCTGGCCGGGCTGAGGAGACAGATCGCTCCATACCATCGGTTCCCGGATCCGCTCGTCGGGCTTCACGCCGCGCATGCCGATTTCCTCGCCGTAATAAATAAACGGATTGCCCGGCAGCGTCAGCAGCAGCGCCGCGGCCATCCTCGCATGGTTCGGATTTCCGTCCAGCCGGCTCATTACCCGGTCCTGGTCGTGATTCGACAGAAAAATGGCGTCGGTGAACCGCCCTTGCGATTGTTTGCCGTAGAACTGCTGTGTCCGCTGCAGCGTAAAGGCAAGGTTGTTGTCCCTCTCGTCCTTCACCGCGTTCAGGATACTCTCCGCCAAGCTGAAATTAAACCCCGAATCAAAAGCCTGATCCAGATACGGCGAGATGGCAGCGGCCGAATTCTCCCATACCTCACCCACGATATAGGCATCCTTGTTCACCGGATTCATGCCGGTCCGGAATTCCTGCCACCACGCCGTGTTTTTGGCTGTGGCCGCCTGGCCCCGGTCACTCTGCAGGTTCTCGTAAATGTGTTTGGCGCCGTCCACCCGGAATCCATCCATACCGAGCTTCAGCCAATACTGCCCGATCCGGACGGCTTCCGCCCGCACCTCGGGATTATCGTAATTCAGATCCGGCATCCCTTCCCAGAACGTGGCCAGATAGTGGCTTCCGTTCAAGGCATGCCACGGACTGCCGCTGCCGGCCGCACTGACCCCGGTGGGACTGAGCTTCTGGTCTTCCGCCCACACGTACCAGTCCCTATATTTGCTGCCCGGATCCTTCGCAGCGCTGACAAACCAGGGGTGCTGCGTGCTGGTGTGGTTCAACACCAGATCCATGATAACCTTGATCCCGCGCTTGTGCGCCTCGGCGATCAGCTCCTGCAGATCTTCCAGCGTCCCGTAATCGGGATGAATGCCCTCGTAGTCGGTAATGTCATACCCATGGTAGCTGGGCGACGGCTGGATCGGCATCAGCCAGATGCCGCCGACACCGAGATCGTCCGTCGTATCCGGATTGCCGTCGTTCAGGTAATCCAGCTTTTGTGTCAGCCCCTTCAAATCGCCGATACCGTCCCCGTTGGAATCATAGAACGAGCGGACGAACACCTCATAGAACACGGTCGATGGCTGCTCGTCAACGGCCGTGGCGGCAGATCCGCCACGCTGTTCCCCTGCTGTGGTTCCCGTTCCCGGCTGCCCCTGTTGTTCTGCGGTCTGGCTGCCAGCTCCTGCATCAGGCCGGCCTTGAGCCCCGTTGTCATTCGCAGCATGGTTCCCTGTGCTGCTGCATCCCGACAGCAGGGCAACCGCCATCAATACCGCCGTTACGCTTGCTGCCAGCCTCCGCAGTTGTTGTCCTGCCGGCATGCCCCATTTGTTTGTTTTCATGACATCCTCCTTTGCTTGATCCGGCATCCTTTGAGCAGAATGCTGCCGATCAGCCCCGTCAATCACCTGAAAGAAAGCGGATACAATTGCTGGCGAACTGGACTGACCCTGGGCAGCTTTCGGACGACACCGGTCTGTATGGAGAATACGACGGCTTAATTTCTATGAAAAGCTGGATTTATACCCGATTTTTCGTAATTTATAGCGATACATACTGTATTATCTTTCATTTTCTTGACTATTCTATCTATATCATGGTTTTTTTATAATATAGCCGCCCATTCCTGCTTGTAAAAAGTGCCTCAAGCCAGATCCCACCTGCTTCTTTCGCCGCTTCAGGTTGGATATTTACAAGCTCAGGGCTTTCGGCTAAGATAGCAATTGTAAAATAGCCAGCGTCTATGAGACGGCCGTTTCTCATTTACGATATAGTGCAAACGGTTCCACAGGAGGTAACAAATGTCTGTAACGATTAAAGATGTCGCCAAACGAGCGGGCGTTTCCCCCTCCACCGTCTCCCGAGTGCTGTCGAATAACTCCAGAATCAGCCGTGAAACGTCGCAGAAGGTACGGGATGTCATGGAGGAGCTCGGATACCACCCCAACATGACGGCCAAAAGTCTGGTTTCCAAGACGACAAGCAGCATTTGCGTCATTTTGCCCAAGCCCGCCGAAGAGCTGTTCCTGAATCTGTTCTTCATGGAATTGATCCGCGGTATCGTCACCCAAGCCAACCGCTCGGGATACGATGTGCTGATCAGTTCCGGAGGCAGTGAGAAGGAGGAGGTCGAGGCCGTCTCCCGGCTGCTGAACGGCAAGCGCGTTGACGGGGCGATCCTGCTCTATTCACGCAAAGAGGATCCGGTGGTCGATTTTCTGCGGCAGAACGGCCATCCGTTCGTGCTCATCGGACGCAGCGAGAAGTACCCGGACATCCTGTCCGTGGACAATGACAACGTTCAGGCCGCTTACGATGCGACCAAGCACCTGGTATCCCTCGGCCACCAGCGGATTGGTTTTGTCAGCGGGCCTCCGAATCACATCGTCTCGCGCGACCGGCTGAAAGGTTACACGAACGCTCTGAAAGAGACGGGTCTCGAGATGCGCAAGGACTGGATCGTCGAAGGCGAGTTTCTCCAGGAGAGCGGCTACCGGGCGATGTCGTTTTTCATGAATCTGCCGGAGCGTCCCACTGCCCTCGTGGTCATGGACGATCTTGTCTCGCTTGGCGTCCTGCGCGGACTTCACGAGCTTGGTTACCGTGTTCCGGACGACCTGTGCATCGTCAGCTTCAACAACATTTCCATCGCCGAACTGTCCACGCCGCCCATCAGCAGCATGGATATCGGCATCTATAACTTGGGCTACACCGCAGCCCAGGCGCTGATTCAGTCCATTCAGCACGACGGGGACCGGCAGTTCCAGAAGCGCCACATTATTCCCCACCGGCTGGTGGTACGGGAGTCGTCCATTTTTACGCCGCCTAAACCATCGTAAACGTATCAAAACCCTATGGAGCATCCCGGTGCTTCATTTCTTTTCACCTGTTTGTTCAAACGTTTGCGCAACTACATAAGGAGGAATGACAAATGACAGCTGCAGCTCCCATTAAAGCTTGCCTGTTCGATCTGGACGGGGTCCTGGTCGACACAGCCAAATACCACTATCTTGCATGGAAACGCCTGGCTGAAGAGCTCGGCTTTGTATTTACGCCGGAGGATAACGAGCGCCTCAAGGGTGTCAGCCGAATGGCGTCGCTGGACATTTTGCTTGAAGTCGGCGGGCTTGAGCTGGACGATGCGACCAAACCCGCGCTGGCCGACAAGAAAAACCGCTGGTATGTCGAGTATATTTCGCATATGGATGAACAAGAGATCCTTCCGGGAGCGCTCGCCTTCCTGCGGGAGCTGCGGGAGAACGGAATCCTCATCGCCCTGGGATCGGCCAGCAAAAATGCGATGACCATCCTGAACAACACCGGCCTTGTTCCGTATTTCGACGCGATCATCGACGGAACCAAAACGGCCAGCGCCAAACCCGATCCGGAGGTGTTCCTGCTCGGTGCCCGGGAGCTTGGCGCACAGCCGCAGGAATGCGTCGTGTTCGAGGATGCCGAGGCCGGCATTGAAGCGGCCAAGCGGGCCGGGATGCGCAGCATCGGCATCGGCTCGCCGGAAGTACTGGGCGCGGCGGATGCCGTGGTGCCTTCGCTGCAGGACATGACGACAGTCCGCCTGCTAGAGCTCGTTTCTCACCGCTAGGTTCCCCGAACCAGGCGGCGTTCGTGCAGCAAGGGGGCCTGCAAAGACCAAAATCAGGCCCCCCCTTGTCTTTCGCAGCACAATGGATATACGTCTCATAACAAGGGATTAATAATACTTTTTTCGAAGGAGCCAATTCATTATGAAGCAATATCTAACGTTGGACCCATGGAATATTATCGAGGAGCAGTACGATCCCCAGCAGCAGGAAATATCCGAGAGCGTCTTCAGCATCGGCAACGGATATATGGGCCAGCGCGCCAACTTTGAGGAGGCTTACAGCGGTCCGTCTCTGCAGGGAAGCTACATGGCCGGTGTCTACTATCCCGACAAAACACGGGTGGGCTGGTGGAAAAATGGATATCCCGAGTATTTTGCCAAGGTGCTGAACAGCACCAACTGGATCGGCATCGGCATCTCGGTTGATGGCACCGAGCTTGATCTCGCAGCCTGTCAGGTCAAGGCTTTCAGACGCGTGCTGAACATGAAGGAAGGTACGCTGTCGCGCAGCTTTACCGCCGCCCTGCCGAATGGGAAGGAGATTCGCGTCGAGGCGGTCCGTTTCGTCAGCCTGGCTCGGCATGAGATCGGAGCGATCCGTTATGCGGTGACGCCGCTGAACTTTAGCGGAACGCTGACCGTCACGCAGTACTTGGACGGCGATGTGCAGAACAAAGACTCAAACTATGACGAGAAATTCTGGGTCGAAGTGCACAAGGAAGTGACCGCGGACAACGCCGCACTAACGGTCCGGACCAAAAAGCTCGATTTTCACGTCACCTCGGTCATGACGTTTGAAATCCATCAGAACGGCGCCAAGCTGGCGCTGGAACCGGAGCAGATCGAGCAGGAGAAGTACGCCGGCTACCGCGTACAGGTGGAAGCCAAGCAGCATGAGGAGACCGTCATCTACAAATACGTAGCGAACGTGACCTCGCGCGACTACGGGTACGCCCAGCTGCTGGACGCCGGACGATCGGCGCTTCAGGAAGCTGCTGCTGCCGGTTTCGGGCATCTCTATGAGGAGCAGGTGCAGGCTTGGGCGGCCAAATGGCGCGAGAGCGACATCGTGATCGAAGGGGACGTGGCGGCGCAGCAGGCGATCCGGTTTAACATTTTTCAGCTGAACCAGACGTACACCGGCGAGGACGACCGGCTGAACATCGGGCCCAAAGGCTTTACCGGTGAAAAATACGGTGGCAGCACATACTGGGACACCGAAGCCTATTGCCTGCCTTTCTATCTGAGCACGGCGGATGCTGCAATCGCCCGCAACCTGCTGATCTACCGCTATAAGCACCTCGAGAAGGCGCGCGAGAACGCCCGTAAACTCGGCTTTGCCAAAGGCGCACTCTACCCGATGGTGACGATGAACGGCGAAGAGTGCCATAACGAGTGGGAGATTACATTTGAGGAAATCCACCGTAACGGAGCGATCGCCTACGCCATTTACAACTACGTCAACTACACCGGCGATGACAGCTACCTCGCCCAATACGGCGTGGAGGTGCTCGTTGAAATTTCCCGCTTCTGGGAAGAACGGGTAAACTACGTCCCAGCCAAGGACCAGTACATGATTCTGGGCGTGACCGGGCCGAACGAATACGAAAACAACGTCAACAACAACTGGTACACCAATCGGATCGCCTGCTGGACGATGGAATACACGCTGCAGGTGCTGTCCGACCTTCAGGCAAGCGACCCGGCACACTACGAGGAGCTGGTGGCCAAGCTGGCGCTGGCCCCCGAAGAAACGGCCAAATGGGGCGACATCCTTGCGAAAATGTATTATCCGGTTGATGCGGAGCGCGGTATTTTCCTTCAGCAGGACGGCTTCCTCGACAAGGATCTGACGCCGGTCAAGGACCTGGCCCCGTCGAACCTGCCGTTGAACCAGAACTGGTCCTGGGACCGGATCCTCCGCTCGGCGTACATCAAGCAGGCTGACGTGCTGCAGGGGCTGTTTTTCCTGGGGGACCGATATGACCTCGATACGAAAAAGCGGAACTTCGACTTTTACGAACCGCTGACCGTGCACGAGTCCTCCCTCTCCCCTTGCGTTCACTCGATCATCGCCTGTGAGCTGGGCTACCGGGAGAAGGCGTACGAAATGTATCTGCGCACATCGCGCCTAGATCTGGACAATTACAACAACGACACCGAGGACGGCTGCCACATCACCAGCATGGCCGGCACCTGGATGTCCGTCGTGCACGGGTTCGGCGGGCTGCGCGTCAAGGATGGAGTGCTGCACCTGAATCCGTTCAATCCGGGACATTGGAGCGCCTTCTCCTTCAAAGTAATGTTCCGCGGCGCGCGTCTCCAAGTAACGGTCGGCGAGCAGGATGTGACCGTGACCAATGAGACCGAAAATCCGGTCAGTATCAGCGTCTACGGGCGCGGCTATCAGCTCGGCGGGCTGGGTCATGTCCAGGTAGGCATCGCCAATCCGAGCAGCAGCGTAATTGTAGGCTGACATGGACAGTGCAGCGTAGGTGACATTGAGCAGTACAGAGTAACTGACATTGAACAGTGCAGATGTAAACTACATTGAGCATACTGTCTTGGACTAATATCAACTCCACCGCCGAAAAGCGGCCTGGCTTTATGAAGCCGGGCTGCTTTTTCCTATGCAAAGAGCGGGCGTTTGCCCTTGACAAGGGCAAACCCGAAGACTATGATGACAGTAAGTACTGACAGTCAGAACATGGAAAGTGGGCAGAGTCACATGAACGAAAACAACCAGTTATGCACCCAGGATAAGCTGATGCAGGCGGCAATCGATCTCATCTCCGCCAAAGGCTATGACGGGGTGTCCACACGTGAAATCGCCGCTGAAGCCGGGCTGAGCGAGAAGACGCTCTTCCGTCATTTCGGCAGCAAACAGAACCTGCTGGAGAAGGCGTATGACCGTTATTTGTACGCAGCTGAGATGCAGAAAATCTTCAAGGAAAATCTCACGGGAAATTTGCACGAAGACCTGCTTATGATCAGCCGGACCTATCATAAAATTATGAACCGTAACCGGAAGCTGGTTATGATCAGCATGCAGGTCGGAGATCATTTGCCAGGCTTTAGGAATAACACCCAGAACCACCCCCGACAACTTCATGAAATTTTGACGAATTACTTCAAGCACATGTCCGATCAAGGCAAGCTGTTCACGAAGGATCCGTCCCTGACGGCGGTTTCCTTTATGTGGATGAACCTCGGGGCCTTCCTCAATACGACCCATGCGGTCCAAACGTTTACGGATATCGAGATGGACGCCTTTATTGAGGAAAGCGTCCGGCTGTTCACCAGGGCGTTAACGCCTTAACTTTTATGAAAGAGTACCCCGGCGTGGCGTTGAACCCGCTGCTCGACCGCCAATAAGTGCATCTATTTCTTCAAATCGGGCGTATACCTTGGATATTAATGCCCTTTTGCAGTCAATAAAAGGCTTTGGGCTAAAAAAAGCGCATATTGCAGCGCTTTTCCGCACTATATGTCAGTAAGTGCTGACAGACATTTTCTCCGCCGCCGAATGGCTCCTCAGCTAATCACTTATCCGAAAGAAGGGAATAACGATGAAACCTACGCCCGAGTCCGTCCATCAAGGCAACAAACTGATCCAGATTCTCATGTTCACGCTGGTTATTTCGGTCATGAACGTTTCCATGTTCAATATCGCGCTGCCAGGCATCCGGGCGGAGTTTCACCTGAGCGCCGCCCAGGTCAGCTGGGTGTCCTCCGCCTACATGCTCGTCTATGCGGTCGGCTCCGTGACCTACGGAAAGTTGGCGGACAAATACGCCCTGAAAAAACTGATCACCATCGGGCTGATCGTGTTCGTGCTCGGCTCCGTCTTCGGGCTCGCCGCCGGCGCCTACTGGATGATCGTCATCGGCCGGGTATTTCAGGCGGCCGGATCGTCGGTGATCCCGGCGGCCGCCATGATCATCCCCGTCCGCTATTTCCCGCCGGAGACCCGGGGCCGCGCCCTCGGCAAGTCGGCGATCGGCCTCGCCGTCGGCAATACGCTCGCCCCCGTGGTCTCCGGGCTCATTATGGGCTACGCCGGGTGGCGCTGGCTCTTCTGCTTCTCGGTCCTCGTCCTGCTCACCCTGCCCTTTTACCGGAAATACCTTGACGATGCCAAGGAAAGCAGTGGGCGCATGGACGTTCTGGGCGGCGGACTGCTCGCCGCCTCGACCGGTCTGATCCTGTTCGCCTTGACCGGTGGAGGCTGGATTCCGGCAGCCGCCGGAGCGCTGCTGCTTATCCTGTTCGTCATCCGTATCCGCAAAGCAGCCGATCCGTTCGTGCAGCCCCGGCTGTTCCGGAATCTAAACTATACTTTTGGGATCGGCATTGCCTTTGTCATTTCCTGTATCGCTTTCTCGATCCCGTTCCTGATCCCGCAGCTGCTAACCCAGTCGAATCATCTGGACGCCAGTATCATCGGATTGATCATGATTCCGGGTGCCGCGGCTTCCGCGCTGCTTGGCTTCGCGGGAGGAAAGTTCGCCGACCTGAAGGGCAACCTCTTCGTCGTCTGCATCGCAGCCCTTCTTCAAATGATCGGTTTCTTTCTCCTCTCCGCCTTTGCCGGCATCAATGCCTGGATCATCGCCGTCGTGCTGATCTTCAGCAATGTCGGTCAGACCTTCATGCAGGTCGCGCTCTCGAACACCGTCTCCCGAACGCTGGCCAAGGAAGAGACCGGTGTCGGCATGGGGCTGCTCAGCATGCTGAACTTCATTGGCGCAGCGGTTGCCACCTCTGTGTACAGCAGCATTCTCGACACCGGCTCATCTGCCCATTGGAACCCGCTGAACACGTATCCGGGCAGCTATCTGTACAGCAGTATTTTCCTTGTGCTGTCCGTCATGATGATCATCGTTGCCGCCATCTACCTGCTCCGCTTTGGACGCAGCGCGGCACCGCAGCAGAACACCCGCGCCGGTATCGGCTCATAATTCGCCCCGCTGCTTGGCTCCGCCGCAAACCCCCATGCCGATCCGGGTACCTTGCGGGATCTCCTGGACATTCATAAATTTTCTATTAAACAAAAAAAGACGAAAGGCAGAAACTTCTCTGCTCTTTCGTCTTTTCCCTTTATATCCCGAATGGCATCTATAGATTGAAGCTTACGGAATCATAATTTGCTGTCCGACCTTCAATCCATGCACGTTCGTAATGCCGTTGACATGGGCGATAGTCTTCCAGTCCACACCGAACTTGATGCCGATGCGGTACAGGTTGTCACCCTTCTTGATGACGTATACTTTGCCGGTAGGCTTCGTTTCCGGTGCCGGAGCCGGTTTGGACGGCGTGGACGGTTTCGAAGGCTGCGCCGGCGTCGATGGCTCGGACGGCTTCGAAGGCTTCTCCGGTGTGGTTGCCGGAGGCGTCACTGGTGCCGTACCTGCCGTGCTGACCGACAAATCGAGTCCGTACTTGGCAAAGCCGTCCTCGGCCGCGGCGATGTATTTCATGTTTTTGCTGCTGGCCGCAAGGTCCTTCGCATCCGGAGAAGAGGTAAAGGTCACGTTCAGATTGGCATCCACCGGCGCAAAAGTCCAGTTGCCGTCAGCGGACGGGTTGATGGTTCCGTTGTCGCGGATGTAGTCGATGATGACCTGACGGTTTTCGTCCGGAGCGGCCATGATGATCCGCTTGCCGTCCGGGTTGGCGAGCTTCGAGGACGAAGCGCGGTAGTTGTTGGTCGCCACAACAAACTTCTGTTTCAGATCGATCGGCTTACCGTCGAACTGCAAATTTTTGATACGGTTTGCCGAAGGATTCACTACCGTGCCCTTTGCATCGTATTTGTTCGGCTGGGTCACATCGATTTGATACGTTACGCCGTCGATGACATCGTAATTGTATGTCGGGAAGTCCATGTTCACGAGCGGCTGCTCGGTCGTCTTGGAAGGATCGATCTGGTTAAACTGGCCTGCGGACCACTCCAGCCATTCCTTCACTTCGGCTCCCGTAACGACAACGGCATGCACGGTGTTCGGGTACACATAGAGGTCGGAGACATTCTTGATCGCGATTGTTCCGGCCGGAATGTTCGTATAATACGAAGCGCCGTTACGTCCGCCTGCCTTGAAAGGAGCCCCTGCCGACAGCACCGGAAGGTTTTCGTATTCGGTCCCCTTCAGGTTTTTCTCGACGTACCATTTCTGGGCGTTGGTGACGATTTGAATGGACGGATCGTCCTGTACGAGTGCAAAATAGCTATTGATCGGCGCACTGGTTTTGCCTACCGGTCCGCGTACATAATCGATTGTTGCATCATGCTCCGTTTTAACTGCGTTCACGATTTCCTGATCGGCGTCAACGAGCGCCTTTTTGTTCGCCGTATCGTAGATCGGGCGCGCTTCGGTTTTCGAGTCAACCACTTTCCACTTGCCGTCTACGTTCTCCAGGTTCAGGTCGATGATGCCGAGGTGATCGCCCCAGAATCCAGGTTCGACCGAAGGAACGCCGTTAATCGTTCCTTTCTCCAGGTCGACGCCGGTTTTGCCTTTAAATTCTGCGCTCGGGAACGTTTTATGGGCATGTCCGAACAGGATGGCGTCAATACCTTCCACCTTGCTCAGATACAGAACGGTATTCTCCATCAAAGGCGTCTCCGGAATATCCTCAAAGCCGGAGTGAGGAATGGCGACGATGACGTCGGCTCCTTCCTTCTTCATCTGCGGAATGAACTTTTTGGCGGTCTCAACCATGTCCTTCACGATGACTTTGCCTTCCAGGTTGGCTTTATCCCATTGGGAAATTTGCGGAGGAACGAATGCGATCACACCGACCTTGATCGTCTGCTCCTTGCCGTTCTCGTCCGTTACCTTTTTGTCCAAAATCGTATAAGGGGTAAAATAGTTCACGTCGTTGCTGTCATCCTTGTCCCCGTCGTCCTTGTAGACGTTGGCGTTGACAATCGGGAAGTTGGCTCCTTTTTCCGACAGCTTCAGGAAGTCCAGGCCATAGTTGAATTCATGGTTGCCGACGCCGCCGGCATCGTAATCCATCAGGTCCATCGCTTTGTAAACCGGGTGCACTTCGCCCTCTTTAAGCGGTTTCACTTTGGCCACGTAGTCGCCAAGCGGATTCCCTTGGATCAAGTCCCCGTTATCGAACAGCAGGCTGTTCTTCGCTTCGTTTCTGGCTGCCTTGATCAGGCTGGCCGTCTTGGCAAACCCGTATTCGTCAGTGGGCTTGTCCGCATAGTAGTCATAGTTGACCATGTTCACGTGCAAATCGGATGTTTCCATGATCCGCAGCTTCACCTTGGATCCGTTGCTGCTGCTGTCCGCAAATGCAGGCACCATTGGAACGGCGAGCACGTTGATCGCAACGGCTGCGGCGGTGATGCCTTTGAGGACTTTTTTACGGGACTTCGACATGTTACCCCTCCTAATAGATGTACATCGAGTACGGTGGGCAGAACAAATTTAACCCCTTTATTTAACTAACCATTGTTAAATTAAGTTCTGTCTACAAGAGTAGTTTATATCGATGTAACCTATGAAATAAAGACAAATACATCCAATTCCCAAAAAATAATGCCCGAGAACAAGGTCTCGAGCATCAGGGCGTATCACGGATCTATGAAAATGGTTCCAATTGCTTATGGACACAGTAAATCTACTCGATCCATTCGTGCTTTTCCCCGTCTTTTCCCGTATATTCTACACGGACGGGCGTAATTTCAAGCAGGACGTAATCCGGATCATCGGGACCGGTAAACTGCTTCTTGAATTCTTCCTTCCAGATCTGCTTGCGCAGGGAGTCCTCAGCCGTTACTCTGCAGGTTCCTTCAATCTCCACCACCTCCCGCGATCCCCCGATTTCATAGCCAAGCAGCAGGGAAACGTGAGGGTTTCCCTCCAGTTCCTCGACTTTATGCGTCTTGCGGTCGGTGACCAGATGGATGCTGAGGCCCTGATTATATAAAGCCATATACCGCTGCTTCGGCCGGTTGCCTTCCACTGTGGCAAATGAGCAAAACTGGTTGTGATCCAGTATTTTGGCCAGATTTTGTTCCAGGATGATTTTCGCTTCCATCTCTAGATGATCCGCTCCTTTCTGCTTCGTGTTGTCCATGGGCGCAGCCCGTATCCATAGTGTACCCTGTCCGGTATAGGATGAACCTTGGAACACGTCAGCTTTTATCCAAGAATAGGCATGACGTGCCCTGAATACCTTGTTATGATGGAGATACCGGCCGTTATCCGGCTTGTCCGCACCAAGAATTTAATACTGTAAAGGAGTTCCTCATGAAACGACTCATTTGGATAGGATGTCTATCCTATTTTCTGATCGGCCTGGCGCATGTCGTGCTGGGATCGGTCCTTCCCGTGCTGCTGGAGCATTATCACCGCGAATACAGCGAAGGCGGGACGCTGATCTTCACCCAGTTCGCCGGTTTTCTGGCCGGTGTGCTCGTATCGCCGTGGCTGAACCGCCGTTTTGGTAAAAGGGGCGGTCTGCTGATCGCCATCGGCCTGCTTACGGCCGCCGAGCTGGTCTATACCCTGCTGCCGCCTTGGGAATGGCTGTACGCCATTGCCGTGTGCGCAGGCTTTGGTTTCGGCATGATCGAAGCGGTGATCGGGACCATTATTATTGCGGCGATTACCGATAAAACCGCTGTGGCGATGAGCCGCCTGGAGGTCTTTTTCGGGGTCGGGGCCATGGTCATGCCGCTGATCGCAAGCGGCTTCATTACGGAGGGCTGGTGGAGGTTTTCGTTCCTCGTCATTTCGCTGATCGCCCTCGTCACGCTGCTGTTCTGGTCGAAGGCCTCCTTCGGTGAAATCGATGCCGTGCTGAGCGCCAAAGGGCCTGCCGCTTCTGTATCGGGTCAAGAGCAATCTTCGGCCAAACGCTTCCCTTATCAAGGCGGAGCCTTCGGTATTCTCGTCCTCTTTATCGTATTCTTCTTTCTGTACGTCGGCACCGAGATGAGCCTGGCCAACTTTATGCCCGCCATCCTGATTGAGAAAATGGGCATGAAGGAAGCCGCCGCGGCGCTCAGTGTCACCTGCTTCTGGATCGCGATGTCCGTCGGCCGGATCTTTGCCGGCGTCGTCGCCGAAAAGATTCATTACCGGGTCTACGTGCTGTTCAGCTGCCTCATCACCCTGGTGCTGCTGATCGTGTTCCCGCTGATGGGCCAGGTATGGTCGGCTTTCGCGGTCATCCTGCTGCTTGGGCTGTTCATGTCGGGGATCTTTTCGATTGCGCTCGTATTTGCGAGCAAGCTGCTGCAGGGCAGCGAAGAATCGACACCCAGCATTTTGATCGCCTCCGGCGGCGTCGGCGGAGCCATCCTGCCGCTTATCATGGGCTGGAGCCTGGACCATCTGGAAGTAAACCAGTCGGCTTGGATGCTCGCGGTGTTCACCGCCGGCATGGTCGTGCTCAGCTTTGCGGCTTTCCAGCTGCAGCGGCGGAAGCTGGTTCACCAGAGCGGACTGCAAGGGTCGTCAGGTGCAGGAAAATAAGCTATTCAATTAAAAGTGGGCCAGCCGGTCCGCTTTTTTTATTTTTGTATAACCCCTAAAAATATATTTACAGGTTATAAAAATGCAGTTATACTCCAGTTATAACTTGTAATAAAAATTTTAGTGGTTATACAAAGGAGATGGATGACATGGAACTTCAAAAGCTTCCTTGGGCAGGCATTCGAGTGACGGCAGGAGCCACATCGGTGGTCATTGACCCGCTTTATCATTTTCCGGAAAGATACGGCCAGTCTCACGAAGCGCTCTTCCCGCTTAAAGAATACGGCCCGGCAGATGCGGTGCTGATCACCCATGAGCATACGGATCACTTTGATCCACAGGCCATCATCGATGCCTATGGGGTTGACATTCCCGTGTACCTCCCGCAGGAGAGCGTCCTCCTTGCCGAAAATAGCGGCCTCAACCGCGTAATCGGTGCTTCCGTCGGCGATGCCTTCCAAATCGGTGCGCTGGGCGCAACCGCCACGTACTCCGTCGACGGGGTCGGAGACGTGCAGATCGCCTGGGCGTTGAGCGACGGCGAGCACCGCCTGCTCCACTGCGGAGATACGCTGTGGCACGGCTACTGGTGGAAAATTGCCGCGGCTCATGGCCCATTCGATGCGGTATGCCTGCCGGTGAACGGTGCCGTTCTGGAACGTCCTGATCGTCAGCCGCCCAGCGGCATGCCGATCACGCTGCTTCCGGAACAAGCGGCCGCGGCCGCACGCGTTCTCGGGGCCAAACGGCTGGTGCCGATCCACCATACCGCCATCCACCATCCGCCTGTATACCTGCAGACTCCCGATTGGCAAAATCGCCTGCGGGCTGCAGTTGGTGATACAATGGACATAGCATTCCTGAACACAAAGGAAACGATTACTCTATAAAGGATGACGCATCATGGATAAATCCCCTTCCCGCAACGTGCTGGGGGGCGCCCTGTGGATCAATCTCGCCAATACGGTGCGCATGCGGGAGCACCGGGTCACGGATATGCTGGAGGAGCCGGGATATTTGGACGAATGGCTCCACGATAATGAATTGCACGGCTTGAACAATACCCCAGGGGCAGCTTCAGCTGTGACGCGGGAAGACCTGCTGCCCGAACTGCTCCGTCTGCGCGGCGTGTGCCGGCTCGTTCTAGAAGACCTGGACCATGGTGGTACCTTGTCGGATAAGGCATTCGCCGCCATGGAGGCCGAAGCTTCGCGGTTAGATGTGGCGCTCCGGGCTGAGCGGGATGCCCAAGGCCTCCCCCATCTCATCACCTACGGACAAACCGCCGTCCAAGGCGTGCTGTACCCCATCGTCCGCTCCCTGTTCGAGACGCTGGCAAGCGTATCTTCGGACCGCATCCGGATCTGCGAGCATGACGACTGTATCCTGCACTTTGTGGACACCTCCAAGAGCGGCAAGCGGCGCTGGTGCAGCATGGACACTTGCGGCAACCGCCATAAGGCGGCCGAATTTTATGCGAAGAAGAAGCAGCGCGGGAACTAAAATAAGCCTGGGATCGTCTGATAGACAGCCCGGGCTTTTTTTAGTGGTTCTATTTCGTTGCTGACTGCCCTTCATTGATATGGCGGACTTTCCATCCCCCACTGTACAACTCGGATTTAAATGCTATAATGGCCTTAATTTAGGGCAACCCATTACTTATAAGTACTATGAAAAGGAGCTTATACATATGGCTAATAAACGTTTGGATCATGTCGGCATCGTCGTACGGGATTTGGAGTCAACCATCCGATTTTATACCGAGATCGTGGGCCTGGAGCTGAAAGGCCGGCTGACGCACACCAACGGCGTGTTCCAGCTGGCGTTTCTCGGCTTCGGGGACAGTAACGAGACAGAAATCGAGCTCATTCAAGGCTACAGCTACGACCTGCCGGCCGAAGGCACAGTGCACCATTTTGCGATCCATGTCGACGACATTCAGAAGGAATTTGAGCGGATTCAGGCGCTCGACGGCGTGGAGCTGATCGATCAGGAAATCGTGACCCTGCCCAACGGATACCAATATTTCTTTATCTATGGTCCGGAAAAAGAATGGATCGAATTTTTCCAGAGATAATCTGGAATCGGGCGGATGTCTGGACACCCCCATGGGGATGGACTATAATATGGGAGGAAAACAACCCGAAAACCTTATAGAATCCGGGGTGCTGGAATTGGCCGGCTGAGATTGTATCCCTTCAAGATACTGACCCTTTTAACCTGATCTGGGTAATGCCAGCGTAGGAAACCGTTTGTCACGGCATACAATCCGTGCTGATCTTGCGCATATGAAGCGTCCCGTTTACGGGGCGCTTTTTTCATTCATACTAGTGAAAAACGGGATCACGCCTTGCGAATGCTTCGATGATTCAGTCACTCAGATCGGCTTACGATTCTAAATATAACGGGGAGAGGGGATCACCGGTCGTTGCTTACAGAGAGAATAAGAACGGCCGGACATCAAAGGAGAGAGAAAGCCATGAAGAACAAATCCATCGGCCTGCTGATGCTGGTCTGCATGCTCGTACTGACGCTTGCCGGATGCGGCGGCAGCCAGAACAATGCGGGCAGCGGAGAAGGTACATCCGCTTCCGACAGCACGGCAGGCCAGGACGACACTGCAGCGAAGCCGCTGAAGGACGTCAAAGTCGTCCTCGACTGGACGCCCAACACGAACCATACCGGGCTCTATGTCGCCAAAGACTTGGGCTACTATAAAAAAGAAGGCTTGAACGTCGAAATCGTGCAGCCGGGCTCCACCGGCGCGGACGCCATGGTCGCTTCCGGCAAAGCACCCTTCGGCGTTAGCTATCAGGAGAGCGTGACCCAGGCCCGCACGCAGGGCGTTCCGCTCGTCTCGATTGCCGCGGTCATCCAGCACAATACGTCGGGCTTTGCCGCACCGGTGGACCGGGGCATCAAGACGCCGAAGGATTTTGAAGGCAAAACGTACGGCGGCTGGGGCTCCCCTGTGGAGGAAGCCGTCATGGGCTCCATCATGGAGATCGACAAGGCGGACGTGAAGAAGGTGAAAATCGTCAACATGGGCGACGCCGATTATTTTACCGCCGTGAAGCGGGACATCGATTTCGCCTGGATCTTCTACGGCTGGACCGGTATCGAGGCGAAGCTGCGCGGCGAGCCGCTGGACATGCTGTATGTCAAAGATTATTCCGAGAAGCTGGACTACTACACACCGGTTCTCGTAACGAACGAGAAGCAGATCAAGGACGACCCTGAGCTGGTTAAAGCGTTTATGCGCGCGACCGCCAAAGGTTATCAGTACGCGATCGACAAGCCGGAAGAAGCTGCCAACCTGCTGCTGAAGGACGTGCCCGACCTCGATAAGCAGCTGGTGATCGAAAGCCAGAAATGGTTAAGTCCTAAATATCAGGACGACGCAGCCCGCTGGGGCGAGCAGAAGGAACAAATCTGGAAGGGCTATTCCGACTGGA
This sequence comes from Paenibacillus sp. VMFN-D1, assembly GCF_003386155.1. Lineage (NCBI taxonomy): Bacteria > Bacillati > Bacillota > Bacilli > Caryophanales > Paenibacillaceae > Paenibacillus > Paenibacillus sp. VMFN-D1. Next base: position 284,143 of record NZ_QRDU01000003.1, read on the forward strand.
TGTACGAGCACAAGCTGCTGGACAAGCCGCTGGACGTAAAGAGCGCGTACACGAACGACTTTTTGCCGGAACAGTAAGCCGCATCTAACCTAAAATACATGTAATCTTATCAAGAGAGGAAGTAGATTCGCATGGCCAATACGCTGTTAAGCATTCAGGTAATCCCGAAGACGCCGGGCAACGAAGACTCTTACGCTTACGTCGACCGCGCCATTGAGGTCATTCAGCAGTCCGGCGTGAAGCATGAGGTGCACCCGCTGGAAACGACGATGGAGGGCGAGCTGGAGGAGCTGCTGGACGTCGTGCGCAAAATGCACGAAGCTCTGGTGGCCGCAGGCAGCCCGAGTATCATCTCCCAGGTCAAAATCGCCCATAATCCCGGCGGAATCAGCATGGACAAGCTGACGGAGAAGTACCGTCCATGAGAAGCTGGTGGAAAAACGTATGGCCGCCCCTCGTGGCGGTCATCTTCTTTTTGCTCGTGTGGCAGCTGCTGACCTCCCTGTTCCATATTGAACAATGGATTTTGCCTGCGCCGAGCGACATCGCCCGGGAAGCTGCGGCCGCTTCCGGGGGCTTGTGGGAGCATGTATGGGCCACGCTGAAGCTGACCGTGTTCGGCTTCGCCATCGGAACCGCCATTGGGCTGGTCATCGCACTGATTCTGCATTTGATTCCGTTTTTAAAACAGGCGCTGTATCCGCTGCTCATTCTAAGCCAAAATATCCCGACTATCGCCCTCGCCCCCCTGCTGATGATCTGGTTCGGCTTCGGCCTCCTGCCCAAGATCATCGTCATCACGCTCGTCTGTTTTTTCCCTGTAGCGGTCGCCGCCCTGGGCGGCTTGAAGCAGACCGATCCCGTCATGATGAACTACATGCGCATGATCGGGGCGGGCAAAGGCCAAATCTTCGCCAAGCTGGAGCTGCCCCACGCGCTCCCTTCCATCTTCTCCGGCATTAAAATCGCCGCCACCTACAGTGTCATGGGAGCGATTATTGCCGAGTGGCTGGGGGCCGACAAGGGCATCGGCTATTATATGATGCTGCAAAAATCGGGCTACCGCACCGACCGCATGTTCGTCGCGATCATGATTATCGTCGTGCTGAGCCTGCTGATGTTCGGGCTGATTGCGCTGCTCGAAAAATGGTTCGTCCGCTGGAAGCCAAAGCAGGGCTAGCGGGCCTGACCGGAAAGGAGAATTGCCGTGATAAATCAAGAAACTACGCCTGCAGCACTGGAGATCGTCTCCGTCAGCAAAAGCTTCACAGAGAAGCGCCGGACGCTGCCGGTACTCAACGACATCTCGCTGACCGTGGGCCAAGGTGAATTCGTGTCCATCATCGGACCGTCGGGAAGCGGCAAGAGCACGCTGCTGCACGTGATCGGCGGGCTGACCCGCCCGGATGCCGGCACCGTCCGGATGAACGGCGCCGAGGTGACCGGGCAGCAGGGGCATATCAGCTACATGCCGCAGCAGCCCGCCCTGTTCCCTTGGCGGACGATCGAGGACAATGTGCTGCTGGCCCAGGAGGTGCACGGCCCCGTCAGCCGGGAGGCCCGTGACGACGCGCGGCGCTGGCTCGCCAAAGTCGGCCTGGCCGGCTTTGAGAAGGCGCATCCGCATACGCTGTCGGGCGGCATGCAGCAGCGGGCGGCCTTTCTCCGCGCGCTGCTCAGCCCGCAGGAGCTGATGTGCCTGGACGAGCCGTTCAGCGCGCTCGATGCGCTGACCCGCAGCGACATGCAGCGCTGGCTGCTCGACATTTGGGAAGAGAACCGCCGCTCGGTTCTCTTCATTACGCACAACATCGAGGAGGCGCTGCTGCTCTCGAGCCGTATTTACGTCTTCTCGAGCCGGCCGGCCGCGGTGCTGCACGCCATTGACGTGCCGTTTCCGCGCCCGCGGCGCGAGGAAGTGACGGAGGCTCCCGAGTTTCTGCAGCTGAAGCGTCAGCTGAGCGAATGGATGCGAGAGGAGCAGCGAAAAATGCAGGCTGCACAGCAAGGAGGTTCACGCCTATGAGCGGCAACCACAGCGAAGTAAACCCCGCAAACGGCCAAGAGATGATCCTTGACCGGGCAGCGGCGGCATCCGCATCGCCGGCGGAGGCGAACCGGTCGCCGCTCGCGCCCTTGATCGATGCCCATATTCATCTCGATACTTATAAGGAGCACGAGACACAGACGCTGCTCGGGAGTCTGAAAGATGCCGGCGTCGAAGCCGTCATCGGCGTGTCCATGGATTTGGCATCGAGCCAGGCCAATCTGAGGCTTGCCCAGACTTGGCCCGGGCAGGTCTATCCCGCCTTCGGCTTCCATCCCGAGCAGCCGCTCCCTGCTGACCGCGAGATCGACGCGCTCTTCGGCTGGATGGCGGAGCATGCGGATGACATGGTCGCCGTCGGCGAAGTCGGCCTGCCGTACTACTCGCGGCTGGAGGCTGCCGAAGCCGGGCTTCCTTGGGATAACGGACCGTACGAGGCGCTGCTTGAGCGCTTCGTACGTTTTGCCCGGGACCATGACAAGCCGATCGTGCTGCATGCCGTGTACGAGGATGCGGATATCGCCTGCGATCTGCTGGAAAAGTACGGCGTCTCCCGCGCCCATTTCCACTGGTTCAAAGGATCGGCGGACACCGTGCGGCGCATGGCGGATAGCGGATATTACGTCTCGTTTACGCCGGATATCGCCTACGAGGCGGAAATCCAGGAGCTCGCGCGCCGGTATCCCGCCTCCCAGGTGATGACGGAGACCGACGGGCCATGGCCGTTCGAAGGGCCGTTCGCCGGTCAGATGACCCATCCCCGCATGACCGCAGAGGTGGCCTTGGTATGGAGCAGCATTCGTGGCGTCCCCCTGCCGGAAGCCAGGGCGCTGCTGCATGCCAATGCCTGCCGTTTTTACGGCCTTCCGCGCTAAATCAAAAGGGGTCTGCCCGCTACGGACAGGCCTTTTTCTTTTCCCTCTCCAAATTCAATTTCACCTATCTTCGGGTGTTATCCGCCAACGAGCGTCTCTCCGGTTTCAAGCAGCGTCTTTAAGCCTGAAAGCACGATCGGAAATCCCCTTTCAACAATTTTTGCGGTTTCAGCGGCTTGGTCCAGTTCATCATGCACAACGGTGACGAGGGTTACGCCCATAAGGTCTTCATGTGAACCGATCTCCCACGTAATGCGTATCGGGGGCTCGTGTTTCGCCCCCGGAAACGCAACATACCGCCAACTCATAACGAGTTTACTCGGAGGATCAATGTCGAGAATGATTCCTTCCGCCCTCTTCTCTTCCCCGTTCCATAGTTCGAATGGGGACTCGATTTGCCAATCGGAACGGAAGGCGCAATGGTGCCAAAATTTTGACGTCTTGGCCGGATCCGTAATCGCTTGCCAAACCTGCTCGGGGGTTGCCTTAATCGCGATCCGACTTACATGACGGGGGTTGTTTTCCATTTTCATTTCACGCTCCAGTTCAAAAAAATGTTTTGTTTCGCTTGACACGTTACTTTTTGGTAACATATGATGAGGGTATCATAAGTGACTTTATAGTCACATGATAGCGCAAATGGATTTGTTTGTCAGCCGGCGGCATGCAAATCGCATAAAAAATGAATGGGAGCTGATCTTCTATATGACTGAACAGATGATGGACACTCCACAACATGAGGCAGACCGCCTTGATGAGGCAGGGATTCCGCCTATGCAGCTGCACCACATTGGGTTTAAAACGGCAAGGTTTCTGGAGATGCGGGCGTTTTATCGCACCTTCCTCGGGGTCACACCGTCCCTGGAAGTGGAGGGTATCGGTGGTTTTTACACCTTCGATCTGGCTCACCATCGCCTGGTTCTCTTTCATGATCCCGCATGTATCGAACAGGTACCCGCAAGCGCGGGCATGCATCATGTAGCATTCATCTACAGCATTGACGATCTCATGCGGACGTACCAACGTCTGAAACACAAGGGGCTGCTGCCGTACATGGCGATGAACCATGGTCCAAATACGTCATTCTATTACCGCGATCCTGACAACAATGCCCTGGAACTCCAAGTCGACAACTACGGACCTGACTTGCTCAAGGGTCTGGAAGCCATGCGCGCGCTTCAGCAATGTTCCAATCCCGTCGAAGCACTCGGAGTCATGGTGAATCCGGAAACCTTTTTGAAAGCCTGGCAGGAGGGAGCAACACTCACGGAGTTACACGAACGTTCCTACGCGGGCGAATTTGCCGAAGGTGCACCTTCTATCCCAATATAAAGGCTGAGTTGTCGGAGAAAAAGTGCACTGTAAACACAGAGGAGGATAAAAGCAATGAGCAGCATTGAGAGTATTGTTGATCGCTTCGAGATCGAAGCACTGCGCGGCGAGTTCACCGACTCGGTGATGATGCGCGACCCCGACCGTCTAGCGTCATTGTTCACAGAGGATGGCGTGTGGCGGATTCCGGGTGCGGGCGTTGAACTCACCGGCCGGGAGCAGATTCGCGACGGAAGCAAGCGGCTGCAAAGCCAGTGGGATTTTTTCGTGCAAACCACACACCCGGGCACGATCCAGATCGATGGCGATGCCGCGGCCGGCCGTGCCTACATCTCTGAGCTCGCCCGCCTGCAAGACGGCAGGAGCGGACTGAACTACGCCGTGTACCATGACCGCTACCAGCGCACAGAGGACGGCTGGAAGTTCGCCGAGCGCGTCTACGAGGTCAGATACCTCGACACCACACCGCTTTCGGGATCGGCGCAAATCGAATCACATGAGTAGAAATCGATGTTCCCGGCGCCCCGCTGCGGGGCGCCAGCTTTTAAAGTGCAAGTATCCATTCGGGGCGGATTAACTGATCAAGGGTTGAAGGTGATGCCTCGTCTTAATACAGCTTCTGCTTGTTTTCAATCCGCTTGGTATCCAGATTCAGTTCCTGATAGTAGATCATGTTTTTGTCCACCTTGGTCACGTTGAAGATAACGCCGGTCTTCCGGGACGTTTCGGGACCCTTCACCACGGTGACGGTCTCAGCGAACACCTCGTCCGGTTCCGGCACGGCTTTCAAGGAATCCACACTGATCTGGCTTCGGTACGTATTCGGATGCTTATCGAAATACTCCGTAGACCGGATCAGCCTGCCATCCTCGTCCCATCTGGGCTCGCCAAAGGTGTTCAGCACCGCGTAGGGCTTCAAATCTCCGGTATAGTAAAGTTCCGATTTATAGCGGTCGGGATTGCGGCTCGTTACCCGGTTGACGATAAAGTAAGGCCCGGTGGGGCTTAGGGATACACTTGACTCCTTGGCGCTGTATGTATGCTTGATGACGAGCTTTTCCGTTTTCGCCTGATAGTCTCCGAAATAGACCTCAAAGCTGTTGCTGGCCGTCGATTTAATGTATACGTATTTTTGGGTGAGCCGGGAATAGCTCAAGCTTTTCACCGTCCCCGTGTTCGTCAGGGCCTTCATCTGATCGGCAAAAGAGGCGTTACTCCTCTGCGCACCCTGCTCCGTCACTCCGGCTGCCCCACCTGATGAATGCCCGTTCTCCACGCTGCCAGGCTTACCTGCCTCCTCGCCGGCGCTGATGGGAGCTGGAGTCCTTCCGAGGCCGTCATTCAAGCCGCCCGGTTCCGTGCAACCCGCCAAAGCCAGAAGCATACAGCATCCCGGCAGTACCATTTTGAATCTTGTCCGCATGTATGGCTGCTCCTTTTCCATAAAATGATCATTTCTATATCTTTCAATCTGGGATATGCGATTATAAGCATTATAGTGACCCCTGCTTGTCTATAAAAGGGCGGCTCCGTTACTTTTGGATGAAGGTTTTGTCACCATTCCTAAGTTATTTACCCAGGAAAAGGAAAATCGGCACAACAATCGCACAAAAAAAGAGACTTGCGTCCAAGGACGTAAGCCTCCTTTTCATCAGGATCGATTCGGGAGATATATCATCAGGTTTGTTGAAAAATAAAGGACCCGTCTGTTGCTCCTTTTAAGCGGATCGATACTTTCGTCGAAAAACCACCACTTAGCGTACCGATTCGGGCAATGCTAAAAGGCTTGACGGCAATGGTCACGGTATCGTTCAAAAGCAGCACGAATGATTTGGCGCTGTTGTTGGATATCGCCAACGTGCCGTCCACGCCTTTCGGGACCGTGAACAGCGTCTTCGTGCCCGAAGTTGTATAGTGAAACGAGCCGGAGCGGGCGTATTTTGCCATGATCCAACCACCTCCATTCTACTTTTCTACTTTGTTATATGCAGAATCGTAGAAGGCGTGTGGGTTGAAGAAAAAACCTATGGAATCGATCGAATTCCATCGGAGTGTGCCCTCACCGGATGTCCCGAAAATGAAGGTTTAACGCTGTATGCCGCTATTTTCCCATAAAGCCTTTGCCGCTCAAAAACTCCCGCATATGCAGCCGGATCGGCTCGGCCAAACGATCGGCCATAATCTGCGACCATGGCGTATCCCGCTTGCCGCCGGTACGCTCGGACAGGTAGCGCTGCATCGTTTGGTCATATGCCTGCACCGGCTCCTGAATCCGCTCCTCGTTGTAACCGTTGCGGTGCAGAACCGCCTCCACCGGCAGCCGCGGACGAATGCCCGGCTCCTGATCCGGCACACCCAGGCACATGCCGAATACCGGGTAGACAAGCTCCGGCAGGTTCAGCAGCTTGGACAATTCGGCGATCCGGTTACGGACGCCGCCGATATAGACGATGCCAAGCCCGAGCGATTCCGCGGCGACCGCCGCCGTCTGTGCCGCCAAGGCCGCATCGACCGTGGCCACGATAAAGTTCTCCGTCGAATCCACGTACGACTCCCGGCCGGCCATGTGCCCGGCGGTGACCTGATCCAAACGGTGCAAATCCGCGCACCAGATCAGAAACACCGGGCATTCCTCGATATAGGCCTGATTGCCGGCTAATTCAGCCAGCTGCTTCTTTAGGGCCGGGTCTGTGGCAGCGATAACGCTGTAGGCCTGAACATTGCTGGAAGTGGAAGCGCACTGTGCCGCAGAAATGATCTCGTTCAGCTGCTCCTCCGTGACCGGTTCATTCTTGAACTTGCGGATGGAGCGGTGGTTTTTTATTAAGGATATAACCTCGTTCATCAGTCATACATCTCCTAACGCGAGTGGTTATTGTCTAGCCGCCTCATGACTTGTATCGCACCTGCAATCGCGTGAATACAGGCAAACATGGACCCTTTTATTATAAACCAATCCTCGTCCTTTCAAAAAATGGATGCGCTGTAGCTTCCCCTGTTTCTATTTTTCATAGAAATCCATTAGAATTCATTTAGATGATTATCTAATTTCACTTACGTTAAATCAAATATTGTTTGTTAATCACGTTAACGATTGAAACGCAACACTAACGGTCTATGCCAAGGAGGTCCCTTCATGAATCCGATTGCCACCAGCACCACCTTTTATCTCGTCCGGCACGGCACCAAGGTCCGCGCCATAGGCGATGTCCCGCTATCCCCCGAGGGAGTACTGGAAGCCCGTCAGACCGCCCGGCATTTAGGCCGGCTGCCCCTGGCCGCGATTGTGTCCAGCCCGCTCCGGCGGGCGGCGGACACGGCCGGATATATCGCTGAAGCGTCCGGCCTTCCCGTGCACACCGATGTGCGCCTCAGGGAGCGCGCCAACTGGGGCGACCTTCCCGGCCAAACCTTCGAAGCGTTTGTGCGCATGTGGGAACGATGCACGAACGACCGGGATTACGTCCCACCCGTCGGCGACTCCGCGCGGCAGGCCGGCGACCGGCTGTCATCGCTGCTGTCGGAGCAGGCTTTGCAGCATCCGGGCCAACATCTCGCCTTGGTCACCCACGGCGGACTGATCACGGATTTTCTGCTCAATACCTTTCCCGAGAGCGAGCTGAACCGCTGGCACCCCTCCTTCGTCTCCAGGCAGAGCGAGCTGGTGCCGGAGTGCTCGATCACGACCGTCCTGTCCGGCGGGCACGGCGGGTTCGTTCTGGCCGGGTTCGCCTCCATCCAGCATCTTCAGAAGTAAGCGGCAGCACAAAACCCCGGCAGGGAATTGTGGCAAAGTCCCTGCCAGGGCTCGGATGGATCTGTCCATGAAGCACATGGCGATCCGTTATCTGTTGAGCGAGTTCCACATCGAAATATGGCTTCATTACAGTGTAGCCATATCAATGACGAACCGGTACCGCACGTCGCTGCGAAGGACGCGTTCATAAGCCTCGTCGACCTGGTCGGCGCGGATCACCTCAATTTTAGGGGCAATGCCGTGCTCCGCTGAGAATTCAAGCATCTCCTGCGTTTCCCGAATGCCGCCTACGAGCGATCCGGCAATGCTGCGGCGGCCCATAATTAAGGAGAACACGTTGTACTGATCCGGCGTGCCCGGTGCACCGACATTCACAAGCGTACCGTCGACGCGAAGGAGTGATAGATACGCGTCAACGTCAAGATTCGCGGATACGGTGTTCAGGATGAGATCGAAACGGCCGGCCAGCGTTTTGAACGTATCCGGATCGCTGGTGGAAAAGTAATCGTCTGCGCCGAAGCTCCGGGCTTCGTCTTTTTTACCCATGGAGCGGCTAAAAACCGTGACTTCCGCACCCAGGGCATGCGCATATTGGATCGCCAGGTGGCCGAGTCCGCCCATCCCCACAATGGCTACTTTTTTGCCGGGACCAGCGTTCCAATGCTTCAATGGGGAATAGGTGGTGATGCCGGCGCAGAGCAGCGGGCTTGCCTCGCTCAACTCCAGACCTTCCGGGATCCGGACTACGAATCTTTCCGTAACGACGATCTTTTGGCTGTACCCGCCATAGGTCGGATTGCCGTCATAATCCAGCGAATTATAGGTCTGAACGACGCCCTTCGTGCAATACTGTTCTTCCCCCATGAGGCAGTATTCGCACGCTCCGCACGAGTCTACAAAGCAGCCCACGCCAACGCGGTCACCTACCGCAAATCGGGTTACTTCCGAGCCTACGGCCGCTACGATGCCGGCAATTTCATGACCGGGAACCATAGGGAATATCCCCCCGCCCCACTCATCGTAGGCACTATGTATATCCGAATGGCAAATCCCGCTGTAATGAATATCGATTAAAACGTCGTCCGGCCGCAGCTCTCTCCGCTCAATCGTTGTTTTTTCAAAAGGCTTTTTGGCGCCTGGGGCGCTGAGCACGCGTGTTTTACACATGTTTTCTCACTACTCCTTTACTCATGGAATTGGATTGCCTTATTGGATTGCATGTTTAGCATAAATCTTAAAGTTCACTTTAAGTCAAGGGTATTTTTTCATCACTTCAGAGACCACGATCCTTTGGCATAAACACTTCCTATTCCTGAGTTCTTTACGCAGATTCCGCTTAATATCCTCTGTTTTTCATATTGTGTTTCCGTTTTCTCCAACAACCTGCTGCCTGCCCCATCGGCCTTCGATCTATCCAGCCGCTCATTTCAGTTACTTCCGAACATCACTTATGCTAAAGTTAACTTTAATAAAAAAATACAGAGGGGTGTATCCATGAACAGTATAAAAGAGGTCACGCAGATGACTGGAATATCGGCTTCCACGCTCCGGTACTATGAAAATGAAGGCTTGCTCCCTCATGTCAAACGTGATGAGAACGGAAAACGCCAATACGATGATGAGGACCTGGAATGGGTCCATTTCATTACCGCACTTCGGGCAACGGGCATGCCAATCGTGCAGATACAGAGATATGTCCAGTTGTATCAAGCGGGCGACTTCACCATTTCGGAACGTAAAGCGATGATGCTCCAGCATAAAAAAGATATTGAAAACAAAATAGCCGATCTCTACCGCAATTTGGATAAAATCAATTATAAATTGGCACTGTACGACGTGCTCGAAGCTCAAAGGAATCATGCGGACATTAAAATTTGACCGACCGGGCCATATTGCCAGGCATCAGTCCTGTTCTCAGGAGACGGGGGAGATGATTTACACGCAAAAAGCCCAAGGGGCCGGCTTTCATCCGGTTCCCTTGGGCGTATTTGATATGCGGCATATGCAGTTAAACTAGCGGCCGGCATAACCCTTGCCACCGCTGCCGTTTAAGTCTAATCGGCGGCAGAGTCACAGCTTCACCCGCTGCAGGCGCAGCGCGTTCAGCACGACCGACACGGAGCTGAACGCCATCGCGGCGCCGGCCAGCCATGGCGCCAGGAAGCCCGCTGCGGCAATCGGGATGCCGACCGTGTTGTAGGCGAGCGCCCAGAATAGGTTCTGCTTGATGTTGCCCATCGTCCGGCGGCTCATCAGAATCGCGTCGGCGATGGCGTTCAGGTCGCCCCGCATCAAGGTGACGTCGGCGGCCTCCATCGCCACGTCCGTCCCTGTGCCGATCGCCATGCCGATATCGGCTGTGGCCAGGGCAGGGGCGTCGTTGATGCCGTCCCCGACCATCGCGACCTTGCGGCCGGCCTGCTGCAGCTTCTTCACTTCCTCGGCCTTGCCTTCCGGCAGCACCTCCGCCAGCACGCGGCGGATACCGGCCTGGGCCGCAATCGCCTGCGCCGTCCGCTCGTTGTCGCCGGTGATCATGACGACCTCGATGCCCATCTCCTGCAGGCGGGACACCGCCTCTCGCGACGTCTCCTTGATCGTATCGGCGACGGCTACGAGCCCGGCATATCTGCCGTCCACCGCCACCAGCATCGCCGTCTTCCCGGCCTCCTCCAGCCGATTCATGACCGGAATGGCGCTGTCCAGCGCTACTCCTCGTTCGGCCATCAGCTTCCGGGTGCCGATCAGCACGAAGCGGCCGTCGACCCGGGCGGAGACGCCGTAGCCCGGCAGATTGGCAAAATCCTTCGCTTCCGGCAGCGGCAGCCCTTTGCTCCGCTCCTGCGCGCCCGTCACGATGGCTTCCGCCAGCGGATGCTCGGAATGCTTCTCGACCGCCGCGGTCATCCGCAGCAGCGACTGCTCGGTCATGAGCGGCGCAGGCACCACGTCCGTCAGCTGCGGCTTGCCGCTCGTCACGGTGCCGGTTTTGTCCAGCACCACCACCTGGACGTCCTGCGCCGACTCCAGATGCTCCCCGCCCTTGAACAGGATGCCGAACTCCGCGGCCCGGCCGGAGCCGGCCATGATGGAGGTCGGCGTCGCCAGCCCGAGCGCGCACGGGCAGGCGATGACGAGCACCGCGATGGCCTTCTCCAAGGCAGGGGCAAAGTGGCCCGGGTCCACAAGGAAGTACCAGGCCAGCCCGGTTACAATCGCTATGCCGACCACGATCGGTACAAAGATGCCGGAAATGACGTCGGCGATCCGCTGGATCGGTGCCTTGGAGCCCTGTGCCTCCTCCACTACTTTGATGATCTGGGCCAGCGCCGTTTCGCTGCCGACCTTCGTCGCCCGGATGCGCAGCACGCCGTTCTTGTTCAGCGTGGCGCCCACGACGTTGTCCCCGGCCCGTTTCTCGACCGGGAGGCTTTCGCCGGTAAGCATCGACTCATCTACAGAGGACGATCCTTCGAGTACACGCCCGTCCACCGGGATCTTCTCCCCGGGACGGACGATCACGGTATCGCCGGCGGCCACGTCCGCGACCGGGATGCTGACCTCCTTCCCGTCCCTCAGAACGAGCGCCGTTTTGGCCTGCAGCCCCATCAAGCTTTTGATCGCCTCCGAGGACCGGCCTTTGGCCAGCGCCTCAAACCACTTGCCCACCAGAATCAGCGTGATCAGAATGCTGCTCGTCTCATAATACATTTCCACCGAATGGTTCATTCCCATCGCGGCGGAGGCAATCGTCAGATACAGACTGTAAAAATAAGCGGCCGATGTACCCAGAGCGACCAGCACGTCCATGTTGGCGCTCCAATTGCGCAGCGCTTTATAGGCGCCGACATAGAACTGCCCTCCGATGATGAACTGTACCGGCGTAGCCACAATCAGCTGGAACCAAGGGTTCATGAACAGCGAAGGCACAGGGATCCATGCCGTAAAGGAAAAGTGGCCAACCATCGCCCATAGAAGCGGCAGGGAGAGAATGGCTGACATCATCCATTTCCATCGTTTGTGCTGGATCTCCTGACGGCGGAGCTCGGCGGTATCCTTGGCTTCCTGCTTCGGAATCGCCTTGTACCCGAGCTGCTCGACCTTATGCATCATGTCTTGCACGGTCACTGTTCCCGGCATATATTCCACCCGGGCCGTTTCCAGCGCCAGATTGACATTCGCCTCCGTCACGCCGGACAGCCGGCTGAGCCCCTTCTCGATCCGGGTCGCGCAGGCCGCGCAGGTCATTCCCGTAATGTCAAAATCCATCGTTTCCTTCATCGTGCCGTAACCGAGCGATACGATTTTGTCTTCCAGCTGCTTCAGATTTGTCTGCTTCGGATCATAGGTAACGGAGGCCTTCTCCAATGCCAGGTTCACGTTCGCCCGGCTGACGCCCTCCAACCGGCCTAGCCCCTTCTCGATCCGGGCTGCGCATGCCGCACAGGTCATTCCCGTAATGGGCAGGGTCGTATGCTTCTCCGATTGATCCGGCGTATGCTGTTCCATAGCCGCGTCCTCTCCTTTCCCTAAGTCTATGGCATACCCCAGCGGGGTATAAACTAGAGTCAAAAAAGGCAGCGCCCGCAAATCACGTAAATTCGCATCGCTGCCTGGTATAAGCGGAGGATCCTCGCCTCCGCTATCTTCTGAAACTCGTATTCAAGGCGTAACATCCGCCTGATCTAGTGTTTAAACAACATCGTAGCCTTGATCCTCAATCGCTGCCTTAATGGTGTCCAGGCTTACTTTGTTCTCGTCGTAGTCCACAGTCACCGTATTGGACGGCAAGTCAACCTTGCCTGCGGCGCCGGCATTCTTCACCGCACCTTCTACCGCATTGACGCAGTGGTTGCACGACATGCCTTCAACGTTAAGCGTAACCTGTTTCATCATATATTCCTCCTTAAGTTGGATAATCCCTGCTCTCATGCAGGTATTATTTCATTAATTTCTTCACCGTAACCAGCAGTTCGTCAATCACTTCATGGTCCCCGGCTTCGATCCGCTCGACCACGCAGCTCTTCATATGACCCTCCAGGAGCAGCTTGCCTACGCCGTTCAGGGCCGATTGGATCGCCGCGATCTGGTTCAGCACATCATCGCAATAGGTATCCTTCTCGATCAGGCCTTTCACGCCGCGGATCTGTCCTTCAATCCGGTTCAAACGGGTAATCAAATTGTTCTTGGTTTGTTCCGAATGGTGGCTGTGCCGCTCGCTGCATCCCCCTTCGCAGGAGCTGTCAGGACCGGCAGCGGAGAGCAGGGCATCGCCCGTCATTCCTTCGACCTTCATTTCGACCTTCGCCATAAGGACACCTCCTATGCCGCTTTGATACCATTATTATACGATACCCCCCAATAGTATGCAAGCACAGAACCGTCAGATGGTGATTCGTTTTCCATTCCGCCTTGAAAATTAAAGGAATTAAGATTTAACGAGGCGAAATAAACATCTGATTCGAATATCCATTTTTTTGCTGCAGGGAGATAAATCTTATGTTCAAAAAACGTCTAATTACGCAGCAGCAAATTCCCGGGTTGGTCGGCACGATGGTGTTCTGCCTGCTTGGCACCCTTCTGTTCCTGCTCCACATGCGCAGCCTGTCCCTCGCATATACTTCGGCGGACTGGATTCTTCTCGGCTCCATGCTTGCCGCGTCACTGGTCCTGTATATGTATACCTTCCAGGTTCCCCCGGACGGGAGCAAGCAGTCGATGGACTCGGTCGTGTATCTGGCGTGCATCTTTACTTACGGGAGCGCGGCTTCTCTGGTCATGCTGCTGGTCAGCGCGGTCATCTTCGCCTGCATCGAACGGAAATTGGCATGGTGGAAGCACCTTCTCAACTTCTCCATCTATTCCATTATGATTTCCGGTGCAGGCGGCATGTTTCATCTGATGGGCGGCCGTCAGGGCTACCTTCAGAACGTTCATTTGCCGGCATACTTCGGCGCCCTTGTTGCTTATTTTATACTGAACCTGATATGTATCGGCTTGTACTACTGCTTGATGTACCGCAACCGGGACAACCTGTACGCCCTGCTGAAGGGGTTGCTGCGGGAATCCATGCTTGTCTACTTATGCATCCTGATCCTCTCTCTCGTGCTCACGATCATGGTCGTTCATAACGGCGTGACGGGACTGGGGCTGTTTCTCGGCATCAGCCTGCTGCTGTCCCACCTGTTCCGGATGCAGTTCGGCATGTATCAGCAGGTGCAGGAGCGCGCCAATACGGATCAGCGGACGGGGTTGTACAATCACACCTACTTCGAGCAAATACTTGACGTGCAGCTGCAGCAGGCGAGAAATACCGGCAAGCCGCTCTCCCTGGCCATGGTCGATATCGACGATTTCAAAAAGTACAACGACCACTTCGGTCATCTGAAGGGCGACCGGCTGCTGGGCCTCATGGGCCAAATTTTAAAAGAAGAATCGGAAACGGCCGGCATTTCTGCCTCCAGGTACGGCGGCGAGGAGTTTTCCCTGCTGATGCCCGGTTACGATACGCAGCAAGCCCTCGAGTTTATCAACCGTCTGCGCAAACGGATCAACGACACCCCTTACGAAGGCGTAGAAATTTTTCCGCATGGGTGCTTGTCCTTCTCAGCCGGCATTTCCGGATACAAGCCCGACATTCATGACAAATCGCTATTGGTGGATCAGGCGGACCAGGCCCTCTACGGTGCCAAAAAACAGGGTAAAAACACCGTACAAATTTTCGGGGAATCCCAGCCTGTTCAGGATGAGCAGGACATCGCCCAGGACGTCAAAAACATCGAGCAGCTGCTCAGCCTGTTTCTGTACAAGGATATCGATACGTTCAAGCATTCCAAGCGGGTGTTTCGCTACGCCATGGATATGAGCAAAGTACTCGGACTGGACCCGGTCAGCCGGAAGCAGTTCGTGCTCGGGGCACTCATCCACGATATCGGCAAGCTCGAAATACCGCGTGACATTATCCGGAAGCAGGGCAAACTGAGCCCTTCGGAATGGGAAACGGTGAAAAAGCATGTCGTTTGGGGCAAGGAAATCGCGCTCATTCAGGAGCCGTTCAAAGCGCTGGTGCCTTATATCGAGCTGCATCATGAACGGTACGACGGCAAGGGGTATCCGCACGGGTATCAGAGGGAGGAAATCCCACTGCTGTGCCGGATGCTCACCGTGATCGATTCCTTTGACGCCATGACCTCGGAGCGCCCATATCAGAACACCAAATCGGTCGAAGATGCAATCCGCGAGCTGCGCGCCTGTGCCGGAACCCAGTTTGACCCGGACCTGACCGAGCTGTTCATCCGGTATATCGAAGCCAGACAGAAGGGCAAAGCCCTCCCTGCTGCGGATGTGAACCTTCTCTATGCGGGTTCGCCAACAACGTCTTGATCTCACACGTATTCTATTTATATGAACGAAAAACCCGGCGCATGTCTGCGAGCATGATCCGGGTTTCTTCAACTTGATTTAATTGCTTCTTTAAATAAAAAGATACCCTTCCGGGTACCTTTTTTCTGTCCGTCCGGATCAGCCCAGCCGGCTTACCCGCGCTCCGTGTTTAACTCGTATGATGTTTGGTGTAATTCCTTAATCATGTGCTGCAGGAACATGTTCTGTTGACGGCTGATTCCGTACTGGTTATCCTTGATGATCAATTGTTGAATCCGTTTCTTCAGCAGCTCACTCCGACGTTCCAATACAGCCAAACTCATGAATAACATCACTCCTGATTTCAATTTTTTCGTTCATTGGGAACTCCCTTTTTATTATATCGAGACCTGAAACTTATTGAAAATGTGCTGAAAATGGCTGATCCCGGCCCTCGCGGGCTGAACCGCGATGACCGGGGCTCAGGGCCCCCAGCCGGAGAAATCCTGCCGTATCCTCCGGTATCCGGCAAGTCAGCCGCCAAATATCCCATTTCATGGAAAAATTTAGCTTCCGAAAAAGAAGAATCGCCTAGATCCATCCAGCTTCATGGCGAAAGTTCACGAAATCGATGAATCCTGCGGTCGGCTATAGCCCATTAGGGTCATTTTCATCTCGGAACGATGGCTATACAATTACCAATGTGCCGGCCGCAAGCGGCGGTAACGGCACCGAAATCAAAGTAGGTGAATCCTTGATATGTTCAAACGTAATATGAAACCGCTATGGGTGTGGATGCTGGTGATCTTCATCGGCGTGCTCATTCATCCTGCCGCCAGTTCGGCCCATGCTTATCTGACCAAGTCCAGCCCGTCCGATAATGAAGTGATGACACAGGCGCCAGCCAAAGTGACGCTTCAGTTCAACGAGGCGCTGCAGCCGGCCTTTCACTCCATCATCGTGATGGATTCGTCCGGAGCAGAGGTTAACCAGGGCAACAGCAGAGTTCCGGCCGGACAGCCGGCCGTCCTGGAAGTGGACCTGAAGACCGGTCTTCCGGACGGCATTTATACAGTGCAGTGGAAAGCCGTGTCCGGCGACGGCCATCCGGTGAACGGAACGTTTCCGTTCCAAATCGGCACAGGCAGCCAGGGTGCGGCCAGCCACATTGTGTACGCTGGTTATACGCCGGGCGCCGATCTAATCCTGATCCGCTGGGTCTTTTATGTAAGCTTGGCTTTTCTGCTTGGCGTTTTATGCTTTTATCTATATTTGCTGCCTGCGGGCGGAGGATCCCGGCATCCGGAGTTATCTCCTCGGAGCCGTAAGCTTCTGGGCATATCCTATGCCGCTCTGATCCTCGGTGTGCTCCTGAGCCTGCCGATGCAAACGGCGATCGAAGCCGGAGTCGGCTGGGGCGAGGTGTGGAACGCCGAGCTCCTCGGCAAAATGCTGCGCATTACGAGCTTCGGCCATATTTGGCTGGTGCAGGTGATCCTTGTACTGCTTCTGGGTGCGCTACTCTACGCTGCAACCCAGAGCACCGAGCAAAAAGGGCTCCGTGCGTTGTATGCGGGCACGCTGCTCACCGGCGTGGGGCTGCTGCTGTCCAAGGCATTCATTGGGCACGCCGCTTCGGCTGAGTCGATATGGATGCCTGTATTTATGGATTTCCTTCATCTCGTGTCGGTTTCCATCTGGCTCGGCTGTCTGCTCGCACTCGGCTTGATTCTGCCTAGGGAGGCATCGCTGCCAGACGAACCGGATCTTCGCAAAAAGAGCTACTTCGCGGTCATCGAGCGCTTCTCTCTTTGGGGTACCACCTTGGTGGCGGCTGTGCTGATCAGCGGCGTATACGCCTCGCTGACGTATGTACCGACCTGGTATTCGCTCCTTCACACCGCCTACGGACGCATCCTGCTGCTGAAATGCGTGCTGCTGCTGGTGATGCTCGGCTTCGCTGCCGTGCACCTTATCCGCGGGCAGCGCCGCAGCAAGCCGCTCGGCGCCGGCGTATGGATCGAATTCGCGGCCGGTATTGCGGCCCTGGTGCTCGCCGCCGCCCTCTCGAACCTGCCCCCGGCATCCTCCAATCCGGGGCCGGTGAATGTGCAGCAGACGCTGGATAACCGCACCGTCGTCACGCTGCAGATCAGCCCGAATATCGCGGGCGAGAATACCTTCGAGGTAGGCGTGAAGGATGCCAGCGGCAAGCCGGTGCAGGGCATTCAGCAGATCAAGCTGACGCTGACCTCGCTGGACATGGAGATGGGCAAATACGAAATCGAGATTCCCGGCGCCGGCAAGACGTATAAAGCCCAGGACCTGATCAGCATGGCAGGCCGCTGGAACGTCCATGTCCATATTTTGACCGAGTCCCTCGACGCCTGGGATACCGACTTCCAGATTACCGTCGGAAGCAGCTGAAGCATGCGGGGCAAGTGATATCGGCCTCGTCACCAAATACAATATAAAGGGGTATTGAGCATGAAAAAATTGTTGAGCAAACGCATCCCGTTCTTGATCACGGCAGCCGCCGGCCTGCTTCTGTTTTCCGGCATCGCCAGCGCCCATGTGACGGTCAAGCCGGCCACATCGGCTCCGGGAGCCTGGGAAACGTACACGATCAAGATTCCGTCTGAGAAAGAAGTCGCCACTACCAAGGTAACGTTAAAAGTGCCGGAGAACGTGGACCTTAAACAGTACCAGCCGGTGCCGGAGTGGAAAGTCACGACCGAAAAGGATGCCTCGGGTAAAATCAAAACCATTACATGGAGCGCTACCGGGGCCGGCATTAATGCCGGAGAATTCCAGCAGTTCAACTTCGTTGCGCAGAACCCGGACCAGGATGCCGATGTCGCCTGGGACGCCTACCAATATTACAAAGACGGCAGCATCGTGGAATGGACGGGTGACGAAGGCGCGGATTCGCCTCACTCCATCACCAAAATCACCACCGCGGAATCCACGGAGCCTGCCGATCACGGCCATGACGACACAGCCTCCACGGATAACGGAGCCGGGGCTGACACGTCCGCTCAGGACCAGGCTGCCGCATCGACTCCTGTCCCGGCCACGACGGATTCCGGAAGCAGCGGCGTTCAGACCGCGACACTGGTCGCCTCGATTGCCGCCCTGCTGCTGGCCATCGTGTCCTTGATCACTTCGTTTACGAAAAGACGGCAATAAACGACCGGTAAAAAAGGTTGATCAGAGGAGCTGCCCATGACAGCTCGACAAAGCGATGTTTAAGACAAAAGAAGCTGCCCCGCATCAAAGCGGAGCAGCTTCTTTTTCGTTACCGGCGGGCGGGTATCAAGCGTTGCCGCCTGGGCACCCTATATGCTAATTCCTATTTCTTACCACTGTGTTCGAGGATCATATCCACGAACAAATCGATTTGGCCCATAATAGCAATCGGATCATAGCGGTAGAACGTGTCAAAGTCGTTATAGAAGATGCGGTCGTTCTTCGCGGCCGCCAGGCTGTTCCATACCGGGGAAGCCTTCAGTTCCTTCAGCTTGTCGCCTTTCTTCTCCGGATCGTAGGTCGTCAGGAACATGTAATCTGCCGCATACTCCGGCAGAAGTTCCATGGACAGCTGCAGCGTCTGGTTTTCCTTGCTGTTCTTCGCAGGGCGTTTCAGCTGAAGCGCATTGTACAGCACCTGGCCGCCGCGGCCGGCATTGTCGCCGAACGTCCACAGCTCGCCCTTGTCCGTCAACTCATAGATGCCGAAGGTGGCGTTCTCGTCCACGACGCCTTTGAGCTTCTCACGGGCAGCTGCTGCTTTTTCGTCGAACGCTTTGATGAATTCCTCCGCCTTTTCCTTTTCGCCGGCAATGTCGCCGAACAGGCGCACCGTATCGTCAACGTTAGTTGCTGTGCCGTAAGGAATGTAGATGGTTGGTGCGATTTTGGACAACGCCTCATAATTGTCGTCATACATGACGACGATCAGGTCGGGCTTGAGTGAGAGCGCCTTCTCGGTATTGATTGGATAGCCTACATCCTCTACTCCGTTCAGCTTATCCTTCAGGAACGGGTTTTGGAAAATGCTCGGTTCCGCGCCCACCACAGGGGCGCCAACGGACAGCAGCTCGCCGCCATAATAATCGGTTACGATGCGCTTCGGCTTTACGGGAATCTCCACGTCGCCTTTTTCTGTCTTGTACGTACGCGTTCCTCCGTCCGAAGCCGTTTCCTTCGAATCCGATGCGGCTGTCTCCTTGCCTGAAGTTTCGGCTGCCGTCCCGCCGGATGCCGCTGACCCGCTGCCGCCGCTATTGCCGCCGCAGGCCGTCACCAGCATGGAGAGCATGACCACCAGGATCATGACCGTAAACGATGATTTGGACCTTGTAAACATAATAACCCCCCATAGGTATGTAATTCATCAGTAATGATAATGATTATCAATTGAAAACCTATCAGCTCGCCGGCCCCTTGTCAATCTTTATTTTCTTGCCGGGAATTCGGCACCGTCCACAGATTTATCCGATACCTGTAGGGTTTCACCTGCGCACTTCCTTATGGAGAATGGCCTTCTTCCAGTGCATTGCAGAACCAACGCTCAATTGTGCCAGATTTATGCCGATTTCATATTTCTCATTGCCAAGAGGCCTGCTGTTCATATAAAATGAGTAATTGAGAATGAAGTGAGAATGAGAATCAATTTCATGGAAATAGGTGACAATATATGAATCAGCAGGCAGCAGCGAATACGACCCCGGACTCCAAGGAACGCCTCCGTTCCCGTCCGAAGACCGCCAGCCTGATCCTAATCGGCGGCCTTGCCGCGCTTGTTCTGAGCATGGGATTATCGATCTCCTTCGGAGCGGCCAATATCCGGCTGTCTGAAGTATGGTCGGCCGTATTTAATTTCCATGCGGATGTGGTCAATCATCAAATTATTCGGGATTTGCGCCTGCCGCGGGTCCTTGCCAGCGCGATGATTGGTGCAGGCTTTGCGGTAGCCGGAGCCCTGATGCAGGGGATGACCCGCAATCCGCTCGCTGACTCGGGACTCCTTGGCATTAATGCGGGTGCAGGCTTCGCCCTTGCGCTGTGCTTTGCCTTCTTCCCCGGTCTGTCCTTTATGTACCTGATCCTGTACGCCTTTCTCGGCGCGGGGGTCGGTGCCGGACTCGTCTACGGCGTCGGATCGCTCGCTCCGGGAGGGCTTACCCCGGTACGTCTCGTTCTGGCCGGTGCGGCGCTCAGCTTGCTGCTGACCGCGCTCAGCGAAGGCGTGGCGCTGTACTTTCACATCGGCCAGGATCTGGCCTTCTGGTATGCCGGCGGCGTAGCCGGCACGAAGTGGGTGCAGCTCAAGATCATGTTCCCATGGATCGCCGGCGCCCTGATCGGCTCGCTGTTCATTTCGCGGTCGATCACGATGCTGAGTCTCGGCGATGAAGTCGCCAAGGGGCTCGGGCAGCGCACCGCCCTAATCAAGCTGGCCGCCGTACTCATCGTGCTCGTCCTGGCGGGTTCCTCGGTAGCCGTGGTCGGATCGGTGGGCTTCATCGGGCTCATTATCCCACATGTCACCCGCTATCTCGTCGGCGTCGATTACCGCTGGATCGTCCCTTGCTCGGCGGTGCTGGGCAGCCTGCTGGCGGTCCTCGCCGACTTGGCGGCAAGAATGATCAATCCGCCGCATGAAACCCCGATCGGGGCGATCATCTCGCTGATCGGCGTTCCGTTCTTCCTCTATCTTGCACGAAGAGAGGTAGGGGATCTGTAATGTCCGAACGACAAGCGGTTTCTACTTACGAACAGCGAAGAAAGCTTCGCGGCATGACCGTCATGCTGATTCTCGCCATGCTCATTGTTGCGGTCTTTATTATCAGCATGAACACCGGCTACATACGGTTAAGCCCGCTCGACCTGATCCGGACGCTGTTCGGTCAGGGATCGGATCAGGAGAACCTGATTCTCTTCGAATTCCGGCTCCCGCGGATCGTCATTTCGGTGCTGATCGGCGCGGGACTGGCGGTGTCCGGAGCGGTCATGCAGGGGATTTTCCGCAATCCGCTGGCCGACCCCGGCATCCTCGGCATTAACTCGGGGGCGGGGCTGATGGTCATGCTGCTCGTCTCGTTCTATCCGACGACGCAGGCGATGCCGGTATTCCTGCTCCCTCTCTTAGCCTTTGTAGGCGCGGGATTGACGGCTGCACTGATTTACTCCCTGTCCTACACGCGGAACAAGGGAATCCGCCCGATCCGGCTGATGCTGACAGGCATTGCCGTCGCCGCCGGCATTCAGGCGGCCATGATCGTGCTGACGCTCCGGCTGAAGCCCGAGCAGTATCAATTCGTCGCGACATGGCTCGCGGGAAGCATCTGGGGAACGAACTGGAAGTTTGTCCTCTCCCTTCTCCCCTGGATCGTCGTCCTGGTGCCGTACATTATTTATCGGGCACGGGTGATGAACGTGCTGCAGATGGGAGAGCAGATGGCGACCAGCCTTGGTGAAAATGTACGCAAAGAGCAGTTCCGCCTGCTCGCCGCTGCCGTCGCCCTGGCTGCGGCAAGCGTAGCCGTCAGCGGCGGGATCGCCTTCGTCGGGCTCGTCGGTCCGCATTTGGCCAGGCGCCTCGTCGGTCCGAAGCATCAGATGCTGCTTCCGGTCTCGGCGCTCATCGGGGCGCTGCTCGTTATCGCGGCCGACACGATCGGCCGCTGGATTCTGCAGCCTTCCGGCGTACCGACGGGCATCGTGGTCGCCGTCATCGGCGCACCTTATTTTCTGTATCTGCTCGCCAGAGCGAAAAGTTAAACGCCAGTGCTTGATATAGATCGTATTTTCCGACTTTTGGATCGGATCATACCTGAATGGACTTGGAGGGAAAACCATGAGTGAATCATTGGAGCTGTACGACGTAACCATCATCGGGGGGGGCCCTGCCGGCATGTATGCGGCTTTTTACAGCGGGATGCGCGACCTGAAGACCAAGCTGATCGAAGCGAAGGACGAACTGGGCGGACGGATGCTGATTTATCCGGAGAAGATGATCTGGGACGTCGGCGGCACGGGACCGATTCTATGCCGCAACCTGATCGAGCAGTTGAAGCAGCAGGCGCTGACCTTTGACCCAACCGTCGTGCTGGGCCAGCAGATCGTCGGCCAGGAGCGCCTGGAAGACGGCACCATTTTGCTTACTTCCTCAACCGGAGAAAAGCACTGGACCCGCACGGTCATCATGGCGATCGGTTACGGCATCCTGGAGATGGCGAAGCTCGACATCGAAGGTGCCGACAGGTTCGAAGTGAGCAACCTTCACTATACGGTGCAGGAGCTCGAGCCCTTCCGCGGCAAGCGCGTGCTCATCTCCGGCGGCGGCGATTCCGCCGTGGACTGGGCCAATGAGCTCGAGCCGATCGCAGCCAGCGTCTGCGTGGTACACCGGCGCGAACAGTTTGGCGGCCACGAGCGCAACGTGGTTCGCATGAAGCAGTCTTCCGTCCAGATCCATGTTCCCTATACCGTCCGCCAGCTGCACAGCAGCGACGGGTGCGCGATCAACCAGGTTTCGATCTGCCATGAAGAGAGCGGCGATACCCTTCGCGTGGACGTTGATGCGGTCATCGTCAACCACGGCATGCGGTATAACTTTGGGGCAATCCGCGACTGGGGCATCGATATGGGCGAATGGACTGCGAACGTCAGCGACAAGCTGGAAACGAATGTGCCGGGAATTTTTGCCGCAGGAGACTTTGTGGACTACAGCAGCAAAGTGAGACTGATTGCAGGCACATTCACCGATGCCGTGCTTGCCACGAACAGCGCCAAGCTCTACATGGATCCCGAAGCACCCAAGGTTGCTTATGTTTCTTCGCACAATGAGCGGTTCAAAGAGAAAAACCGGGCGCTTGGCGTCATCGACGAAGACCACTAACACCGGATACCGGCCGGGAAAGACTCTCTAGGGTTCAGGACATGAACCATTAACAAGATAAATTAACCGAACCAGAACCTTCAATGGGGATAACTTCGATCCGAATCCCATAGAAAAAAGGCCTGCATGATCGTGCAGACCTTTTTGCCGTTTATATCGGATTATTCTATGATTTCACACGGGTTCATTGCTTAGGAGTCGATCTTGACGCCCTTCTTGGCCGATTTCTGATCGGCACTCGAATTGTTCAGAACAGGAAGCATTTTCGTATCCCGCACCATCGGGGAATTACACAACCTGCAGGTCGGCTCATGCTCAAAGGCGAAATTATCGCGCATCCACCCTTTGCACCCTTCCTTCGTACAGGACCAGATCGCTGTATTTTCCTCAGGTATTTCCTCCATCGACTTTTTGCGGTAGTTCATGCTCAAGTCCCCCTTTTATGAAGTATAAAACCAAACTGTATAAACGGACGCCCTGCAGCAGTCAACCTCCGCCAAGAACGGATCTTGGACAAGCCTGCTTGGTCTATATGAAAAAACTGCCCTTAACGAATCTGTTAAGGGCAGCCGCTTGTTGATGTTACAGTTTCACTACGTTCTCAGCTTGTGGTCCACGGTTGCCTTCAACCACGTTGAATTGGACGCGTTGTCCTTCGTCCAACGTTTTGAAACCATCGCCAGTGATTGCACTGTAGTGTACGAAAACATCGTTTCCGCCTTCAACTTCGATGAATCCGAAGCCTTTATCGGCGTTAAACCATTTAACTGTACCTGTTTGCATGGGGCTGTACCTCCAAAATTGAAATTTAATATGATCCTTCTTTTAAATAATGCTAAAAAAAATTCACACATTGAAAAAAGTTCCATCGTAAACATGATACCCTTTTCAATATGTGAATTGGTTTCAAATTTTAGAACTGAATACAGTGTACCACGAAAATCACCAAAATGCAAGGATTTGGGAAATGTTGATATGCCATGCCAAGATATGACTTCGAGGTGACGGCATTTGGGCAGGTTAATCATTTTATCGGACTTACAGCAATATAGTGTTACGAGCACGTCGGGCCGACATGCTCCTTAAAGAGGTTGTTCAAAAAGTCCGCTTTTGATCACGAAATAAATCGGGAAGCTGATTCGGCATCGAATCTTGAATTCAGCCGGGCCTAAGTGGATGCTTGCGTAGTATGTTTCCTTCGGAAACATTTCAGGTGCTCACGTACCCACTACGTACGCTCTGCTCCTCAGTCCCTTGCTTCATTCAATCTTCTCGGTGCTGAAAACCGAACTTTTTGAACACGCACTTAGAGGTTACATAGGAAGGGAGGTATATTTCTGATCGAATTCAAGAACGTCAGTAAATTTTACGGCAGCTTCCATGTCCTCCAGAATATCGACCTTCGGATCGAAGAGGGCGAAGTGGTCGTGATTATCGGACCGTCCGGTTCCGGCAAGAGCACTCTGCTCCGCTGTATCAATCGGCTGGAAAAAATCTCGTCGGGCGAGCTCTACGTAAACGGAACGGCGCTGCATGACAAAAAGATCGACATTAACCGGTTCCGCCGCGAGATCGGCATCGTCTTTCAGCATTTTAATCTGTATCCCCATAAAACGGTGATCGACAACATTGTGCTTGCACCGGTTAAGGTGCTTGGCCTCTCCAAAGAAGAAGCGGCCGAGCGTGCGACCTCCTATCTGTCCCGCGTCGGCATTGCGGATAAGGCATCCAGCTACCCTTCCCAGCTCTCGGGGGGACAGCAGCAGCGGGTCGCGATCGCCCGGGGCCTGGCCATGCATCCGAAGATCATGCTGTTCGACGAACCCACATCGGCTCTCGATCCCGAAATGATCGGCGAAGTGCTGGACGTAATGCGCTCTCTCGCCTACGACGGGATGACGATGGTCATCGTTACGCATGAGATGGGATTCGCCCGCGAGGTTGCCGACCGTGTCGTTTTTATGGACAACGGTCAGATCATCGAGGAAGGCCCGGCGGCAAGCTTCTTTGACCATCCGCAGGAAGAGCGCGCGCGGACGTTTCTCAGCCGGCTGATTCATCATTAAATTCAGCGGAAAGCATATGGAAAGGGGTTATTGAATTCATGAAAAAACCTTTGAGGTGGAGTGTTGCGTTTGTCCTGTTGGCGATGTGCCTGGTGTTCACGGCCTGCGGAGGCTCGAAGAGCGAGCCCACGGCTGCGACTGGCGGCGGTTCGACCGACACGACCGCAAGCGGAAACAAGGACGAAGGCGGGGACACGGCCGCCAAGGGTGGTACGCTGGAAGCGATCAAGGCCCGTGGCAAGCTTATCGCCGGCGTGAAATACGACACCAAGCTGTTCGGGCTGAAGGACCCGACTTCCGGAAAGGTAGAGGGCTTTGACATCGACATCGCCAAGGCGCTGGCCAAAAAAATACTCGGTGATGAAACCAAGATCGAGCTGAAGGAAGTAACGTCCAAAACCCGCATTCCGCTGCTGCAGAACGGGGACATCGACCTCATCGTCGCCACGATGACCATCACCGAGGAGCGCAAGCAGCAGGTCGATTTCAGCGACGTCTATTTTAAAGCGGGTCAATCCCTGCTTGTGAAGAAAGGCAGCGCCATCCAAGGCCTGGAGGACTTGAAGAAAGGCGTGAAGGTGCTGACCGTCAAAGGCTCCACCTCGGCTAAAAACATCCGCGAAAAGGCGCCGGACGCCACCGTGCTGGAGTTTGAAAACTATCAGGACGCATTTACCGCGCTGAAAGCCGGCCAAGGGGAAGCCCTGACGACCGACAACGCCATCCTGCTCGGCATGCAAAAACAGGATCCGAACTACGTGCTGGTCGGCGGCACCTTCACCGACGAGCCTTACGGAATCGCCATCAAAAAAGGCGACGCCGAGTTCGTGAAGACCGTCAACGATCTGCTCAAGGAAATGAAGGACAGCGGCGAATACGACAAGCTGTATGAGCAGTGGATGGGTGTCAAACCCGAGTAGGGCCTTGGCTTTCGCTGCCTTTCCCGGCACGCTGCGGGGAGCCCTGAAAACCTTTAAGAAAGGACGAAGGCCATGCCGGGCAAATTTGACATTCACGTCTTGTTTAACCACTGGGACCGTTTTGCCGAAGGCTTTATCCACACGATCGAAGCCAGCGTCCTGGCCTTGATCGGGAGCTTCGTGCTCGGCGTTATCATCGCCGTGATGCGGATCTCCCCGATCCGGGCCCTGAATGTGATCGGAACGGTGTATGTTGAGTTTATCCGCAACATTCCGCTCCTGCTCGTCGTGTTTTTCTTTTTCCTGGGAATCCCGTCGCTCGGACTGCCGCTGGACGGCTTTACCTCGGGGACGCTCGGGCTGATGGTCTACACCGCCTCTTTTATCGCGGAAGCCATCCGTGCCGGCATCCAGTCCGTACCGGCCGGTCAGACCGAGGCCGCCCGCGCAACGGGACTGTCGTACATCCAGACGATGCTTCACATCGTGCTGCCCCAGGCGATCAAGATCGTGCTTCCAGCCATCGGCAACCAGTTTATTAATCTCGTTAAAAATTCGTCCATTCTGGCCGTCGTGACCGGGATGGACCTGATGTATTACGCCGACCTGATCAACTCCGACACCTTCCTGCCCCTGACCGTGTATACGATCGTCGCCGTCTTTTACCTGGTGCTTACGCTTCCGCTCAGCTTTGCGGTCCATTACATGGAACGCCGGTTCCGCTCGGCTGACCGATAAAGGGGCTTTATTCTGGCAAGAGGAGAAGATGCCGCCATGGATTTTATAGGTGCCTATTCCCTACCCAACGTCAAGTTTCTGCTTGAGGGGTTTCTCGTTACGATCGAGGTCGCAGTGTTGTCCATTGTGTTCAGCTTCGTGCTGGGAACCGTTCTCGGGACGCTGCGTTACGCCAAAATCCCCGTATTGTCCCGGATTGTCGCAGCCATCGTCGATATTATCCGGAACCTGCCGCTGCTGCTGATCATCTTCTTCATGTACATCGTGCTTCCCCAGCTCGGCATCAAGATGTCCCCCTTCTGGGCGACGGTCGTCGGCCTGACCTTGTTTGAGGGGGCCATGATTTCGGAGATCGTCCGCGGCGGGCTCAATTCCGTTGACCGGGGACAGATCGAGGCGGCCCGCTCTTCGGGGCTGAGCTACATGCAGACGCTCCGGCATATCATTCTGCCGCAGGCGCTGCGCCGCATGGTTCCGCCCTTGGTCAGCCAGTTTATTTCGCTCCTCAAGGATACGTCGCTCGCCGTCATCATTTCGCTTCCCGAGCTCATGCACAACGTGCAGATCCTGCAGGGACACAGCCCGAACTACGTCATCCCGGCCCTCATCTTCGCCGCCGCCCTGTACTTCATCGTGAACTACATTCTCTCGATCATCGCCCGGCGGCTGGAGGCCAAGACGCTCTGACACGGCTGCTCGGCCCGGACAAAGAAAACAAGCCCAGCTCTCCCCCTTCATGGGTGAGGCTGGGCTTGCTTAGGTTTGAGGCGTATAGACTCAAGTAGCAAGCAGCTTGCTCCGCCCCCGACTCCATTGCTTCAGGAAGCCGGGTTTGCCGCCAATGCAAACAAAGCGATGGTGATCACATCTTCGAGATCTTCACGGCTGGCCCCGTTCACAGCTTGAATCGACATGCCGGCTACAAGGGTTGCGACATACCGGGCCAGGGCGGCAGGATCGGCATGCTCGGACAAATCCCCATCCTGCTTGGCTTGTTCCAACCGGGTGCTTAGCGCTTTTTCGATTTGAACACGTAGATTGGTCAACAATTGTTTGATTGGATCAGATTCCTCGCTGCAAGCAAGGGCTCCTTTGACCGTTAAACAGCCCGGAGAATAATCGGGATTGACAACCGAATCCGCCGTTGCACGAAGAAGTTTCTCGATGACTAATCGAGCTGTCGGTTCGTTCAGTGCAGCCAATGAGGCTTGAATCGGCCCTTCTTTCATATATAAATCAAACGCCATGTGAAACAGTTTCTCTTTGCTGCCGAAGGTCGCATAAAAGCTTGATCGGTTGATCTTCATGGCTTCGGTCAGGTCGGACAACGAAGTCCCTTCATATCCCTTTTGCCGAAAAATCTCCAGAGCACTCTCAAGCGCTCGTTTAATATCAAAAGCCCGAGGACGTCCGACTGCCATAACCATCCCACCTTTTTCTTAAATCAGATAAGTGATATTTTACTACACGGCTTGGAATTTGCAATGTCTCGGAAAATATAAAAAAGATCCAAACTGCCCGGGAAGATCGACGGCAACTCCATCTTCAGACAGTTTGAATCTATTTGCTCACATAACTAATTCCACGTTCATCCGGCCACTTTTGGGAAACCGCTGGTGGTTAGACGCTTCCGCCTCCGTCGACATTCAGGCTTGCCCCGGTAATATAACCCGCTTCAGGCGAAGAAATATAAGCCACCATGCTTGCAATTTCTGATGCCCTTCCGTGTCTTCCCAGCGGAATCTCTTTTACGGCTGAGGCATAGGGGCCGTTTGCAGGATTCATATCCGTATCGATCATCCCCGGTTGAATGTTATTGACTGTAACGCCTTGTGGCGCCAGATCGCGCGCCAGCCCCCGTGTCAATCCGGCTATCGCGGCTTTTGTCGAGACATACAGGCTGTTTCCAGGGAATGGATTGCGTTCGGCGGCAACACTACCAATGTTGATGACGCGGCCACCTTCTTTCATTTGCGGAGCGGCCGCTTGAACGGCAGCGAATACTGCCTTCAGATTAACCGCCACCATTTGATCAAACTCTTCAAAGGTAAACTGGTCGTAAGGCTTTAACATTGTAACGCCGGCATTATTTACAAGAATATCAATACCATCGAATGCTTGGATCGCCTCTTCGACCGCTCCTTTTACTGCCCTGACATCGGCGCTGTCCGCGTGAATCGCCAAAGCTTGACCACCAGCGCTTTTAATTTCTTGTACCAGTTCCTCTGCCTTGCTTTGCGCACTGACATAAGTAAAAGCAACCGATGCACCGTCTCCTGCGAGCCTTTTCACGATTGCTGCGCCAATACCGCGAGCTCCTCCGGTAACCAATGCCTTTTTGCCGGCCAAGGGTTTATTCATTGTGCTTGTCGTATTCAAATATAAAACTCCTCTCATTTTTATTTTGAACCTTTCGGTCCATAATTAAGTATGAGGTGATTTTAAACCATTCGGTTCAAAATTACAAGCAGCAATTTTATATGCATTAGCGGTGAGCAGGAATGCCTTTTGAGCGGATGATCCTGGATCATTTTGCGGTTAGACTAAAAAGGGGGCCCCACCGGGTCCCCCTCTTTCATTAACGCGCCAGCGATACCACCAGCGTTTTGATTTCGTACGGCTTGAAGCGCAGCTCCGTACCGTTGCCCGATACGCTCAACGGCTCGCCGCCTTCTTCCATTAAATTTGTCTCGGCCGCCGCGCTGACCGCACCGGCCTGCGGGTCCAGCTCGACCCGGGCGCGGGTGCGGATGCCGCCGTATTCGTACATGCGGATGACGATATCGTCGCTGTCTTCGGCCTTTTTGACCGTGTCGATCATAATATTCGGCTGATTCACCTTGACCAGGCCAAGCGCCTCCGGCAGAATGCCTTCCTGTACCGGTACGGCCAGCAGTGGCGTGTTCAGGCCGCAGGCCGCCTGGTGGGTTCCGCCTTCATACCAGCCGCCGCGGTGCGGATACAGCGAATACGTAAATTCATGCTCACCCTGATCGGCGGTTCCGTCCGGATAGACAGCGGATTTGATCAGGCTGAGGCGGATGACATGGTTGCGGATGTCATGCCCGTATTTGCAGTCGTTCAGCAGGCTGACACCGTAACCGCCCTCGGAGAGGTCCACCCAGCGCTGTGCCACGGATTCGAACCGGGCGTAATCCCAGCTCGTGTTCCAGTGAGTCGGACGCTCCACGTTGCCGAACTGGATCTCGTAGGTGGCTTTGGTAGAGCGGATGTCGACCGGAAAGGCGGCCTTGAGCAGCTGCTGGTGCTCGTGCCAATCCACTTTGGTCACAAAATCGATCCGCGGGTCGTCCCGGTACACCGTGAACCGCTGCTCGATGGTGGAGTTGTGATACGCATACACCAGCTTGATCACGCCGCGCAGGGGTCCTTCCTCCAGGACCGTCAGTTCCTTCAGGTCCTCGACCGTCCGCATTTTTTCCTGGTAGAAAATATCGATGTCCCAGGCGTCGTGTGCCATCGGCTTATCCTCGAACACCTGCAGCACGTTCGCCGGCTCGCCCGGCTTCAGCACTTCGCGGTCCGCCTGCTTGTCGTACAGCGATACCAGCTGACCGGCTTCGTTCAGGCGGATGCTGTAGAACGGCGTTTCCACGACGTCTCCCGTGATCTGCCAATCGGCTGCTGCGACTGCAGCGGAAGCTGAACCTTGGGTGCCCGCCCCCTCGCTGCGGCCGTAAATGGTCGTGTAGCCGTAGGCCGGCACATCCTTCACGGTGACCAGCACGCGGGCGGTTTCACCCTCCTGCGCTGGAATGATCTGGGCCGACAGCGCTTCTCCGGCTGCGGAATACCATGCCATCTCTGCAGCTCCTGCCGCGGAAACTTCGCTGACGAAAGTGCGTTCCCAGCCAAGCGGATTGAAAATCCGGACAGGGAAGCCTTTGCTTTCCGCCTTGGCGGAGTCCGGCTGTGCGCCCGCTTCTCCGCGGCCCTCGGCGGTAAACTGCGACAGCCCCTGTTCCAGCACCTGCACGGCCAGCTGCTCGGCTTCGGCGTACTCGACCCGGCTGTCCTCATACACTTCGTGAATAGACGAGCCCGGGATGATGTCGTGGAACTGGTTGCGCAGCACGATTTCCCAGCTGTCCGCGAGACCCGCGGCCGGATAGGCATAGCCCGGATTCAGCATCAGCGCCAGCGCGTTCACGAATTCCGCGTTGTGAAGCAGCTGCTCCATCCGGCGGTTCATCCGCTTGTTATAAGCCTGGGACGTATAGGTACCGCGATGGTATTCTAGATACAGTTCCCCGTCCCACAAGTGAAGCTGCGGATCATCCTTGACCCGCTCCTCCAGCTGTTCGAAGAATGCTTCGGCTCCGCCCTGCTTCACCTGCGGCGCCGCCGGCATGTCTTCATAACGGCGGGCCGCTTCGAGCATATCCCGGGTCGGACCGCCGCCGCCGTCGCCCCAGCCGTAGGCGAGCAGCAGGTTCTCGTTGATGTCCTTCTGCCGGTAGTTATCCCACAGTCCCTGAATCGAGGAACCGGTGATGTTGCCGTTGTACGTATAAAACCAGCTGCCGTCGTTGTCCGGGGTCGTGATGTAATGCGTCAGCATTTCGGTTCCGTCGATGCCGCGCCACATGAACGTGTCATACGGGAAGCGGTTGTACTGGCTCCAGCTGATTTTGGTCGTCATGAAGTAGTCGATGCCGCTCTTCTTCAAAATTTGCGGCAGTGCCCAGCTGTATCCGAACACGTCCGGCAGCCATAAGACACGGTTGTCGACGCCGAATTCCCTCTTGAAGAAGCGCTTGCCCGTCAGCAGCTGCCGGACCAGCGACTCCCCGGAAGGAATGTTGCAGTCCGACTCCAGCCACATCGCCCCGGTCGCTTCCCAGTTGCCTTCCTTCACGCGATCCTTGATTTTCTCGTACAGCGTCGGAAAATCCTTCTTCAAATAAGCGTACAGCTGCGGCTGAGACTGAAGGAAGACATACTCCGGAAAGCGGTCCATGAGCGTCAGCACCGTCGAGAACGAGCGCCCGGACTTCTCACGGGTATGCTTCAGCCTCCACAGCCAGGCGACGTCGATATGGCAGTGGCCGACCGCGGTGATCTGCGGCCGCGGGCCGCGCGGAATCGCCTCAAGCCGCTCCTTCAGCACGTACAGCGCCTGCTCGGTGGAGGCGTAGAAGCGGTCCGATCCCGGCGCGCTCCAGTCCAGCAGCCGGAACGCCTCCTCCAGCGCAGACGTCATCGCCTGCTTCTCCAAGGCGCGTTCGTCCAGCAGCTTCACCGTCTGCAGCATGTGCAGCGCCGTGTAGTACAGGTCATCGGTTGCCGCGTCCAGTACTGCAAGTTCCAGCACATCAACCCGATGATCAAACGGCATATGGCTGCCGTTCGGGGGCGTCAGCCCGCTCCATGCGCGGATGGCCAGCTCCACGCGGCCTTCGTCCACAGCCTGCGCCGGGAAGAACAGCTCGGCATGGTTGCGGTCCACGGCCTGCGCCGGCTCCCCGTTCAGATACACCTGGCCTTCATACCCGCTGCAGTTGCCCCCGCCGGTTTCCCCAAGCTTGATCAGTCCTATGACGTCCTGCGCCCGCCACGATGCGGGAAACGTCACGTCGGCGATGAACCAGGCGTAGCGGTCCCTTCCTCCCCAGCGGTCCCCTACCTTCACGACCGGCTGGCTGCCTGCGGCGGCCTTCGCTTCCGCCAAACTCTCCACATCCGGTACGATATGCATGTTCTCCAGCGGCTTGCGGTTCCGGTATCTCAGCCCGGCCAGCTCCTGAATGCGCCGCTCCAGCTTTTCAATCATAAATCTCATGGATGATCACCTTTTCCCCTTCTGCATCCTTCCGTCTCCGGCCATGCATGCTCCCGGAATTTCCGGAGTAATAAATTGCTGCTTCGTCGGTTACAGCACATCAGCAATAAGTTTTGCTCGTATTAATATATATAATATAGCATTTATGTTTAATATAAAACAAAAAAAACAGCATCTCTTGTTTCAAGAAATGCCGTTTCTCGATTCCTCTGGTTATACCGGGCCTGTCGTATGGTGAATGACGAGACGGGGTTTAAAAATCCGCTTCGTGTACTTGACGTCCTTGATGTTCCCTTCCAAAATGTCCAGCAGCAGGCTAGCCGCCTCGCGCCCCATTTCTTCCTCGCTTTGATCGATATACGTAAATACGCTGAGCTCTTCGAGCATGGGACTCGGGTTATCGAAGGTGACGATAGACAGGTCACCCGGGACATCCAGCCCCAATTCCTTGGCCATGGACCACAGGTTGACCCCAAGCTTGCAGTTCAGCGCGATAAACGCCGTCGCCATCCGGCTTTTGAGGAAGCGGTACAGCGGGTGATCCGTACGGGAACGCCCCGTTGGGATGCTGAAGTCGGTAAGAATCAAAGCAGGATTGATCATCGCGCCCTTGTTCTTCAGCGCTTCGTTATATCCTTGAATCCGTTCATCGACCGTCACCGTCGGTATTGGAGAATCCGAGCATATCGCAATGTTCCGGTGTCCCAGCTCCCACAGATGATCCACCGCCAGAATGGAACCCAGAGCCGGATCGGACAGGACCACGTTCGTCTCTACGCCGGGCAGATGCCGATCCAGGAGGACGAACGGGTAATTCTGCATCTTCAGCGCGATAATTTCTTCACTGTACACCTCGGCATCCACCGGAAAAATAATCAGCCCGTCCGTCGTGCTGCGGAGCTCGCGGATCGCTTCCTTCTCCAGTTCCTTGGAATTGTAAGTGAACATGACGACCAGCGAGTATTTGCTCCCCGACAGCGCGCTGCGGATCCCCCGTACCATTTGGATGGCAAAATAATCTTCAATGGAAGGAAACACGAGCCCGATCTTGGGAGCCGACGACGATTTGGCCTCAGAGACGAGGGAGACCGGATTACCCGATATGTACTTCTCAGGCACGCCCTTGACGTAACTTCCCCGGCCCGGAATCCGGTAGATCCAGCCTTCGCCCGCCAGCTCGGCCAGCGCATTGGCCACGGTGATCCGGCTCACCTGAAACTGGTCGATCAGCTCCTTCTCCGTCGGAATCCGGTCGTCTTCCTTCAGCTGCCTGGAAGCAATCAACTGCTTGAAATGGTTTTGTATTTGAATGTACAGCGGCTCCCTGTCCTGGCTCATGACAATAATCCTCCAATACCTGATCTTTCGGTCATCTTCCTTTTAGCATTATATCCCATGGGACATACATGTCAACGCCGCTGCCCAGCCGCGGGCTCATCCGGACCGCTGAATATCGTACCGGATATCCAGGAAACGGAGTCCGAAAATCCACATCCGATGGCGGGCCGTCAGCCGCTGACCGGACTCCCCTTCCCGGATCCAGAAGGTTTCCTTCAGGGGCAAACGCATCGTGAACCATGAGGCATGCAGGTAAATGCCCTCATCGCCCCGGTGAGCCGGGCTGTGGGCGCTGGTCAAGACGAGCCCGGAGCCTTCATTATACAGGCGCAGCATCCCGGTCATATTGGCGCCCGGCAGCGGCAGGGCGATATTCATGTAGGGCTCGTCTCCGAACCAATGCAGGGAATAGAGCGCAATGAAAATCGCCTCCCCCTGCCCGTTCAAACGCTGCCAGGCGCGAACCCGCTGCCTGCCGTCCCTTCCCGACGCCACCGGAAGAACCCGGCCGTACATCCCCTGCCACCCTTTATATGTGCCAAGATGGATCTGCCCGATCCGGCGGCTGATGACTTGATAGACCACAGCCAGCGGCCTAAACCACCCGGCCCAGCGGATGTCGGCCCGCATCGCGTACTGATCGGTATGCTCGTAAAAATCCCGAATGACGGGCGACAGCCTCCGGGCGCGAAACGAGGCGGAGTCAAACCCGTCGATCCGGTCGACCAGCCCTGAATAGGATGCCGTTTCGTCAAGGAGTCCTTCCCTGCTTAAGAAGTGGCGCCCGATATGCCTTCCGCCGGTAATGGAGCTTACCGGTTTGCCATAATAGCTCTCCTTCGGGAAGTTTCCCTCCAGCAGCCAGCCCGCAAGCGACGGAAGAGCTACGCCTACCGCATTCGTGAAGCCGTGGATCCAGATCATCCGGTTGATCGAGAGACTCCCGAACTCCATCGCCCTTCCGGCTGCGTAAATCAGGGAGAACAGAATTGTCACCATCAATACGAGCGCCGAAAAAGATATGAGGTATTTGGCCTCCCGCCGGGTAAAGGAAGCTTTGAAAACAAGCAGTCCGTAGCTGTACAGGGCAGCAAGGTACGCCGCCACCAGAATGAACTCAAGGGCGGTGGAAAAAGCAATGCCCAGCGCAATGCCGGCCGGGGCCAGCATGATGATGACGGTCGAGGTTAAGTACAGCTTACGTCCAACCGTTATTTTTCGCCCCAGCAGCCCGGCCAGGATCGGGATAATAAATGAAGAGTAATGAAAATGAACGGCTGTCAGCATGATGAGCACGTCCGAAAAATCCATTATACGCCAATGCAGCGACGCAGCCAGGAACCAGAAACCGCCCCCGGCCAAGTACATCAGTCCGAAATCCACCGCGGTTTCAGCAAGCGGATGCAGCCCCCTCTCCAGCAGCCGTCTCAGCCCATACAGCGCCGTAATCACCGTAAAAGCCACCCAGGGAAGGCATAACAGCGGGATATCTCCCATGAAGGAAAGTGCCGCACAGACAGCAGCCGGAGGGTAAAGGATCGTCATGATTTTGTACAAAGCCATCGTTTTCCCGTTTCGCAGACGGGCATCGACGAGCATCAGGAAACCCGGTACCAGCACCAGCACCGCCAGCATCAGCACCGCTTCAAGCACTTGAAGCTGCCGCCCGCTGACGCCGAGAAACATCACATACAGCAGCAATCCGAACCATGCGTTACGCTTCATTCCGGCTTCCTCCGCTCCCGTCTTTCCTTGTTCCCGTAAAGCTCCCCTTATAGGCGAAAAGGGTGCCGAACAGCGGATTGCGCACATGCACCCGAATCCGGAAGCACTGCCGCTCCTCGTCGTAGGACTCCACGATCTGGGCCGCCCCGTGAAAAACCCGGGGAAGCGGGATCCGCATGCCGAACAGGGGCAGCCACTGGCTTCTGGAGGAGATGTGCATAGCTCCTTTGTCGTCCACGTGGAGGGACAGGGAGGAGCCGAGCAGCGCCGGCTTGCCGAACAAGTCCAGGATCTGCTCCTCCTCACTGTCCCATTTCATCACGGCATCGAAATGGCGCTTTTTGCCCCGGAAATCAAACGTCCGATCCCAATGTACCGTCTCCTGGCCCTTTGCATCCCGGGATACTTTGTTGTGGATAACAAAAGGGATGTTCCGGCCCCGCTCGGGAAAGAACAGACGGGCCCGAATGCCCAGCACCATCATGGCCCGTACGGCGAACGAACCGCCGCTGATTTCCTCCATCCGGCCGGCCCCGTTAAACACCGCATCTCCCGTCAGCCGGTAACGCTCCTGCAGCTTGGGATGCAGCAGCTGATAGGTATCGCCGAGCGCCTGTTCATAGATCGATTTCATAGGTCACCTGCCTTCTTTCGGCGGCAGCGGGCGGCGCTGGGCAGATGTCGGCTGTTCCCGTAGCCGATCAGCGACAGGACGATCAGCATACCGTTTAGCGTCACGGGATTAAACGGGGCAACAAAACTGTCGATGTCCCCGATCCCCGCAGAGGCGGTCAGACCGCAGATGGCAACGATCTGGAGAATAAACAGCGGGCGCTTCAGCTTATACAGCGGCAGCAGCCACACGAGTCCAAAGAGTATCTCCAGTATGCCGACCATCCGGATCATCGCCACGCCGCTGCCCATGCTCCCGGTTACGGCTTCCATCATGCGAATTTCGTCCGGATGGGCCATGATTAGCTTGGGAACGAGGCCGTGGTACAGCCATACAAAGGCGATCACCCCGCACACGGTCCAGTACGTGAGAAAGCGCTGGAGCAGCAGCTTCGGATGAAATCCCTGCTCCAGCCACATTTTTAACGCGTCAAAGCTCCAAGCCGTCGCCCATCCGAGCAGCGGCCTGAACAGGTAGGCATCGGCAAGACGCCCCGCCGCGCCGAAAGCCGACTCATATTGGTACAGCGTCTCGAAGCCGATACCGCCGTCTTTCTTCGTATACTTCCAATACCCGCTGCCCTTTCGGATGAGCGACAGTCGGTCATGCGTCCAAAACTTCAGCGAGGAGACCCGGTCCCCGGATTCCTTCTCCACTTGTCCCGCCGATTCTCCCTCGCCTGCAATATCGATGCCCATGCCGATCCGGGTTCGGTACCGAAAACGTTGAGGCTCATCCTGTGCCCGCGGCAAATACGAAATTTCCGTAAACCGGGCATCCCATGCGGTATGCAAATCCGGGTTCTGGGTATATTCCCATAGCTTATCCATCGTTGTGTCGATATCGGTTTGCACATAGATGGGCCGTTGCTTTTTCATGGCGTCTCCCCCTTGCTTTGCTCCCTTCCTAATTCGCGGAAAAAGCCCGATGTCCTTCTAAATTCCTTCCTGTTTAGACAAGATCATACACCGATGGCATTTGTTCGGAGGCCTCCGGCGGCGCGAAATCTGGAAGGAACTGGCGAAGAAAGGGCGAATCCTTAATAGATTGTTATAATCTGCCGATGTTGGGGAGGAAAAAGTCCATGAGTTTTTTAGACCGTTTGGAAAAATACGCCGAGCTCGCCGTCCATGTTGCGGTTCATATTCAGCCGGGGCAGTCCTTGTGGATCAGCGCTCCGATCCATGTGCCGGAATTCGTGCGCATGATCGCCAAGCAAGCGTATCAAGCCGGGGCAAAGCTGGTTCATATTGAGTGGCAGGACGAGATCAGCACACAGCTGAAGTATCATCTCGCTCCTGACGAGGCTTTTGAGGAGTACCCGGTGTGGAGAGCAAAGTGGGTTCAGGAATTCGCCGAGAACGACGGGGCATTTCTTTTTATCGAATCGGCCAATCCCGAGCTGCTGAAGGGCGTGGACCCCAAGCGGATCTCAGCCCATTCCAAAGCGGCCAGCGCCGCACTCTCCAAATGGCGGGAGTATATGTCCGCAAGCAAAATGACCTGGTCCATTATCGGCGTCCCGTCCGAGGCCTGGGCGAAGCTGGTCTTCCCGGACCTGACACCGGAAGCCGCGGTCGAGGCGCTGTGGGAGGCGATTTTCCAAACCGCCCGCGTGAGCGGCGGCGATCCCATCCAGGCTTGGAACGAGCATAATGCGAATTTGCGCAGTAAGCGCGAATATTTGAACCGTAAGCAGTACAAGCAGCTTCATTATAAAGCTCCAGGCACCGACCTGCTTATCGAGCTTCCGGAGCATCATGTCTGGAACGGCGGTACCGCCCGAAATGAAGCGGGCAATGAGTTCAACCCGAACGTTCCGACGGAAGAAGTGTTCACTTCGCCCCGCAGGGAAGGGACCCGGGGAACTGTCCGCAGCACCAAACCGCTCAGCTACCAGGGAAACTTGATCGAGAATTTCAGCCTGACGTTTGAGGACGGAAAAGTCGTCGATTTTACGGCAGAGAAAGGTTACGAATTTTTAAAAGGCATGCTCGACATGGACGCGTCAGCCCGCTATTTAGGCGAAGCCGCGCTTGTTCCGCACCACTCGCCCATTTCGGAGACCGGGCTCATTTTCTTCAATACGCTATTTGACGAAAATGCATCGAACCATCTGGCCCTGGGCGAAGCCTTCCCGACCTGCATCGAGAACGGAACCTCGCTCACCCGGGAAGAGCTCGACCGTGCCGGGCTGAATCACAGCATGATCCACGTGGATTTCATGATCGGCTCTGCGGACATGGACATCGACGGCATCACGGCGGACGGCCAAAGGGAACCTGTATTCCGTAAGGGCAACTGGGCGTTCTGATCCACCATACTAGCTAAGCAAAGCCCTCCACCCGCCTCACATGCAGGCCGGATGGAGGGTTTTATCTTGCCATCGATTCGGCCGTGCCGCGAGAGCAGCCTTTACGACTGATTCGATCCAATCCGAAACGAGATGCTCCGAAGGTCCAACCGCTGCATCCAGCGCTCAAAAGCCTGCACGGCGGCCTCCGCCACCTGAATATCCTGCTCGCTCGTCCCTCCGCTGACCCCGATGCCCCAAATGATGACATCGCCTGCTTTTAACGGGATTCCTCCCCCCAGGATGACCACCCTGCCCTGATTCGTCGTATTGATCCCGAAGGATGGCTGCCCGGGCTGAGCCGTTCTGGTCAGATTCGAGGTCGGCATCTGCAGGGCCACGCTGGTCCAGGCTTTGTTCTGGGCGATATCGATGCCCCCGATCCGGGCGTGGTCCATCCGGTGAAAGGCGACCAGGTTCGCGCCGTCGTCTACGATGGCGATGTCCTCTGCAAGCCCCATTTCCTTAGCTTTTTTCTCGGCTGCTTCGAGCAGCATTTTGGCAAGATCCAGCGTCATTTTCATGATCAGGCTACCTCCAGCTTCAATGTTCTTTCCCCATTGTATGGCCGCCAGCCCATAAGCGTGTTATTGGACGGAGAACGCTGTGAATTTGCCTGCAATGTGCAACATTTGGCATGACCGCCTCGTCAGGAACTATGAAGAGCAAGCATCATTTACCAATTGCATGCACGGTGAAACATTCCGATCCGCACTCGCAAGAACGCCATATAGAGGAGGAAAATGACAGATGAACAAAATTTACAAAGTATTGGCAACCGCATCAATTTTCGCTCTGGCAGCCGTTCCGGTTGCGGCCAGCGCCCAGGAAGTTCCGCCCGCAGCCGCTCAAAGCGGACAAGGCCAGGTTCAAAATGAGGCCAAAGTGGTTCCTGCCACCTGGGGACAAATCACGAACTTCGTGAACGACAAGACCGGCAAATCCGTTACGGTTACGGGACGGGGGCTGGCTCCAAGCGATCAAAGCCAGATCGTCCTGGCCATCACGCCGGAGACCAAGATCGTCGACGCCCGCGGGAAAAGCGTTCCTCTAAAAACCGTGATCGATGAGAAAAAAGTCGTGAAGGCGTTCTATGGACCGAATATTACGAAAAGCCTTCCGGCCCGCGGCACGGCGCTGACGCTTGTCGTTCAGGACAAGAGCTTTACCGCCATTGACGGTACTGTATCCGAAGTGAGAGAGAACGGCATCCTGGTCAAAGGAACCGATATTTACACCTCTAATGAGGACACGATTCTTCTGCACCTGGCCGATAAAGCCACCATCCTCAGCCAGGACGGCAAGGCGCTGACCAGCGGCGACATTAAAGAGGGCACGAGCATCCGAGCTTTCTATGGTCCTGAAGTGGCCATGAGCCTGCCGCCTCAAGCCGGAACGAATTATGTGATCGTGAACACGGAAGACACCGGAAGCGGTGAAACCGGCAATACGGATCAGGAACTCAAAGCCGGCACAGACGGCATCGTCACTAATACGGCGGACGGCAAAGTGACGGTCGTCGGCAAGGCGCATGACAAGGGCGGCGTCAACTACGTCATCCTCTCCGTCGATGACAAAACCCAAATCGTCGACGAAGACGGCAAGGCGCTGACCAAGGATGCCCTGAAGGCGGATATCCGCGTGGACGCATACTACAGCGATATCATGACGATGATTTATCCGGCCCAAACGCATGCCGGCAAAATCGTGGTGAAGAAGGCGGAATCGGTCAAAATTGAAGGTACTGTTAAAGCATCGGACCGGGCTTCGGCCGATCAGGTCTATGTAAACGTAGGTTCCGATGATTCCACCGACAACGACGTCATTCTGAACATCTCGAAAGATACGCCGGTCATCCCTACGATGGGCGGCGATACCAAGCTTCGCCCTGGCACCAAAATTATCGCCTATCATTCTCCGATCATGACCAAATCGATTCCCGGCATCACGAGTGCCGAAGCGATCATTGTGACGTCGGACGCCGATACGGTACAGCCTAAGTAATATCAACGTATACGCAGCTTGCATAAAAGCGCCCAAACCCTGCCGATTCTCCTGAAGAATCGGCAGGGTTTTTTGGGAGATAAGAATGTTATACCTTAGGGCTGCCGGATTCACGGGCGGGACCCGTTCATCCGATAATTGGCGAGCCTCGGACGATCTTGAAGCCCTTGCCGGATCGTCCACTGCGCCTTCATCTCTTTCGCTTTCTCCCGGCTAGCGCGACCGTCATCGGAATGATCAGCATCGTGTAGAATCCGAGCACCGTCATGCTGAGGATAAAAGCGCTCGTGTAGCTGCGCGCATTCGACTGCGATACGCCGTCCGCCACCAGCCTCTCGGCACCCCCGGCAGCGGAAGCGGTAACCTTGCATGCGCCGGGAGCCGCCTGTGCCTGACCGGCCGCTGCCGGGAAGCAATCGCGCAGCCTGGCCAGCGCCGTCTGCCCCTGCTCCTCCGACAAGGCGTAGGATGTCAGATGCTGCCGCAGCTCAAGCTCGGTCCGCGCCTCCGCCTGATTGGCATAATGGCTTAATGAGCTCATCCAGACAATGCCGATGAGGCCGATACCGATGGCAGAGGCGAGCTGCATCCCCGTCGTCAAAATGCCGGAGCCCGACCCGATATCCTGCTTCTCTACCTTGGACAGCACCACATTGGTCAGCGGCGCGGCGATAAAGCCTTGGCCTATGCCCAGCAGGACCAGAGCCGGCAGCCAGAACCATACGTTCGGCGACCATCCGGTGGCCCAGATCGTCAGCGCGACCGCGAAATAGCCGACGGAGGTCAGCACCGAACCGACCGTAAGGACGTGGGCTCCGATTTTGCCCGCCAGCTTCGGGGACAACAGCGAGGCCAGAAAATACCCGATGCCCATGGGCAGGATGATCAATCCGGATTTCAGGGCACTGAATCCATGCCCCATCTGCAGCAAATAGGCCGTGATCAGAAAGAAGGCGGCTTGAGCGGTCATCATGAGAAAGATCACGGCCAGGCCCAAGCTGAATGCTTTCTGGCCGAACAGCCTTACGTTCATAAACGGCCGGCGCCCTTTGGCAAGCAGCCTACGCTGCATCCATACGAATACGGCGAGGACAGGGCCGGACAGAATCAGGCTGATGACGAGCAGCGCCGGCCACCCCTCCTTCTGCCCCTGGACCAGCGGATACACGAGGAGGAGCAGTCCTGCCGCCGCCACGGCCGCACCGAACCAGTCCATCCGCGAGCGGTCCGAATCCCTCGATTCCGGAACGAACGGAGCCATCGCCAGGATGATCAATCCGATCGGGACGCTGAAGAAAAAGACCAGCCGCCAGTCGAGATGCCACGGATTCCAGCCGAGCAGCAAACCACCGATCAGCTGGCCGGTCGAAGCGGCCAGTCCCTGGGCTGCACCATACAGCCCGAAGATCATTCCCCTCTTCTCCGGCGGGTACTGCGCCTGAATGAGGGACAGCACCTGCGGCGATATCAGCGCCGCACTAAAGCCTTGAAGCACGCGGATGGCCGTAAGCACACCGACACTGCCCGAAATGCCGCATAACAAGGATGTTAATGTAAAGCCGGCCACGCCGATCAGGAGCATCTTCCGCCGTCCGTACCGGTCGCCCAGCCGCCCGCCGATAATCAAGGCCACGGCATAGGACAAGGTGTAGGCCGAAACGACGAACTGTACGCCGTAGAAATCGGCGTGAAGCCCCCGCTGAATCGAAGGGGTTGCCACATTGATGATAAAAATGTTCGCTACGGCCATAAATACGGACAGCAGCATCACCGCCAGCATTAAACGCGGCCTCTGGCGCGGCTCAGCCGCCGCCTGCGCAAGAGGCGCGGGAATGGAATTGACCGGTTGGTTCATCGCTTGCTTCATCCTCCTCTGGCGGATCCGGATATTTGACAGCAGCCGGAATCAGCCATTAAAATAAATGAGACAGATCTGTCTCGTTTGATAATCGTATGATACAGACAGATCTGTCTCATGTCAACAGCGAATTTACCTTATTTTAGGAACAGGTGATTAGAATGACCAAGAAGGAATCCGCCAAAGAACGGATACTGAAGGTGGCGTCCGATTTATTTTATAGCGAAGGCGTGCGTGCCGTGGGGATCGACCGGATCATTGAGGAATCGGGGGTCGCAAAGGCCAGCTTTTACCGCAACTTTCCGACCAAGGACCATCTGGTCGTGGCCTATTTGGAGCTGCATTCCAAGACCAGGATGGAAGCATATGAAGAAATAAAGCGGCAGTTCTCCGATTCGCCAAAGGAACAGCTCTACGCCCTCCTGGAGGAATTGGTTGAACGAATGAAGAGTTCCAAGTTCCGCGGCTGTCCTTTTATGAACGCCATCGTCGAGTTTCCGGATGAGGACCATCCCGGACACCAGGCAGCCATGACACACCGCTCCTCCCTTTGGAAAAATGTTGAGGATATTGCCCGCCGGGCCGGCGCCCGCGACCCGGTTCAGCTCACTTACCAGCTTCAGCTGCTGAAGGAAGGCGCCATGATGAGTGCCTACATGGATAAGGGGTATTACCATGCCGAGTATTTTCTGAACGCCTGCCAAGTGCTGATCGACCGGCAGTTTGATGAGCCCACTCCGTCCCGCCGGATAACCGAATAACATGGCGCCGCGGGCAGCAAACATGCGGGCAAGACCGAGGGCACTCTTCGTGCTTATTCCCGGCCTTGCCCGTTTTCATGCCTTACGACTTCGCTATCGCAAGCAGGTGGGAAGTGACGCCCACATACTCCCGGAAGGAGCGGATCCGTTCCTGCTCGAAACGGAACACGATTACCAGCTCATTCGTGTACGGCATTTCGTTAAAGATCCCCTCCGCTTGAAAGATAACGATCCCGGTATCCTCCTGCTCTACGCAGATGACCGGCGTTAGTTTGGCACTCATGCTTGCCCGTTCAAGCTCAACC
Organism: Paenibacillus sp. VMFN-D1; assembly: GCF_003386155.1. Classification (NCBI taxonomy): domain Bacteria; kingdom Bacillati; phylum Bacillota; class Bacilli; order Caryophanales; family Paenibacillaceae; genus Paenibacillus; species Paenibacillus sp. VMFN-D1. The sequence continues at coordinate 327,966 of NZ_QRDU01000003.1, forward strand.
AATTCCCGGAACCTCCCGGTTCCCCTCTGCTCTCCCTGCCATTCCTCAAAAGGGATCGGGACGATAAAACCAAAATCAGAGGTCACCAGCGCTTCAAACGCCCCCGTGTCCCCTTCCTCAATCGCCCGGCGAAATGCATGAAACGCCTGCAGACTGCGCTCGTTTCCCTTTTCCATTGGTTCCATACAGCATCCTCCTCTATTGGGGTTGATTATGCCTTTCGAAATCTTATGAACTCATCATATCGTTTAAACACGACAGGTGCTGTCTTGTTTTTGTGATACACTTGAGAAAAAAATGAAAGGACGGGACGCCGATGTATAAATCCCAGCGGTTGATCCGGCTTATCATGCTCGTCAATGCCAAGAAAAACTTCACTCTCCGCGAGCTTGCGGATGAGCTCGGCGTGTCCCAGCGGACGATATCCAGGGACCTCATCGAGCTTGGCGAGCTGGGCATCCCCGTGTACTCCGTCCAAGGACGGGGCGGCGGTTTCCGCCTGTTAAACGAGCGGCTGCTGCCCGCGATCGCTTTTACCGAAAGCGAAGCAACCGCCTTGTTCTTCGCCTCCCAATCGCTGGCTTATTTTGGCTCCGTCCCGTTCGGTAAAGCGGCCGCTTCCGCCCTCGACAAGTTCTATCACTATCTCCCGCCGGACCTGAAAGAGAGAATCAGCCGCTTAACCGGTAAAATGGCGATTTGGAGCCCCCGGCGCAGCATGTCTGCCGAGTGTCTGGAAGTGCTGCTGCAGGCGGTTATGAGTCGCAGCGCCGCAACCATTGTCTATCAATCCGGCACATCCGCGGACGAAAGAGTCATTCAGCCGATCGGCCTCTACTCGGACCAAGGATACTGGTACTGCCCTGCCTACTGCTTTACCCGTAAAGCTTATCGCCTGTTCCGGGCGGACCGCATCCGCTCGGCCGTGCTGAATGAAGAGGTCTGCTGCCTTGACGAGGTTGATGAGAAAACGGTGTTTAACTGGAATGAGGATGAGCTGAAGAAGGCGCCGAAGACCGACTTCATCGTCCGACTGACTCCGGAAGGCGTCCGAATGCTGGAGGGGAACGGCCGGCTTCAGCCTCATATCGAATGTTCGCCCGATGGCAGCGGCAGGATCGGCATATCCATTCCCCGGAAGGACGTGGCGTTCTTTGCCGATATGGTCTGGATGTTGGGGCCCGAAGCGGTCATTATAGAGCCTCCCGAAGCCCGGGAATGGGTTAACGGCCGGCTGGCCGCCATGCAGCGGCAGTACGCGGAGAGCATTCCGGAATCTGAATCCAGGCAGGTAACGGACATACCAAAAAGCCAGGCCCCTTAAGGACCTGGCTGTAGTTTATCCCATTAATTACTTTGGTACTGTAAAGTGGTGCCGTATAGGTATTTCTGGACCCACGTGCAAGTTATAATACTACGTCCGGAAGTATAAGTCTATATTTTTGGCGGATTTTTTCTATACTTAGACTTATTCTTTCACAGGGAGGGTCTAAGATGTTGAACCAAAGCGAAGCCGATGAAAGGCGTTATGCCGAATCGATGACAGACAAGCTGGGACGGGCGCTGGAAGACATCCGCGGGAAAATATCCGCTTCCTACCGCGACGTCATCGAGGCGAAAAAATATATGTGGGAAAACATTTCCCAGCTGGATCCCGCGGAGCGGGCCGCGAACAAGGTCGACATCTCGCTTCAGATCGACTCGGGGGAGAAAGCGATCGACAAGGAGCGGAAGCTGCATAAGCTGTACCAGTCTCCTTATTTCGGCAGGGTAGACTTTCGGGAAAATGGCCTAAAAGAAGCCGATGCCTATTATATCGGGATTCATTCCTTTGCCGGGACGGACGGGCATACGAATCTGATTTATGACTGGCGCTCGCCGGTCGCCAGCATGTTTTACGATTTCGGCGTCGGGCCTGCCTATTTCCTAGCTCCGCTTGGGCGGATCGAGGGCGAGCTGACGGTGAAGCGGCAGTACAAAATCAGGGACGGCCGCATGGAATATATGATCGAAAGCTCGATCAACATCGACGACGACGTCCTTCAGAAGGAGCTCAGCAGCACCTCGGACGAAAAGATGAAAAACATCGTCGCCACGATTCAAAAGGAGCAGAACGTCATCATCCGCAATGAAACCTCCGATGTTCTCATCATTCAGGGCGTGGCCGGTTCCGGAAAAACGTCGGTCGCCCTGCACCGTATCGCCTTCCTGCTGTACCGCTACAAGGAGACGCTGACGTCAAGAAACGTGCTGATCATCTCGCCGAACAACGTGTTCTCCGATTATATTTCGAGCGTTCTGCCAGAGCTTGGTGAAGAAAATATGATGGAAATGCGCCTCGAGGAGCTGGCGGAAGTGGAGCTCAAAGGGATTGCCGGCTTCCAGACGTTCTACGAGCAGGTCACCGTGTTGATGGACCAAGAAGACCCGGGCATGGTCGAACGCATCCGGTTTAAGGCGACTGCTGACTTCATCCGGAAGCTGGATGAGTTTGTCGCTTATGCAGAGCAGCATTATTTTGCGCCGGAGGACGTGCAGGTCGACGGACTACGGATTTCTGCCGCGGAGCTGCGAGCCATTTATGACAGCACCCGCCGGATGCCCGTACTGTCCAGGCTAGAGCGGACCGCAAACCAGGCGGCAGCAAACCTCAGGGACGAGGATGGACAGAGGCTGTCCGTACCCCGGATTCGCAAAATCAAGGCGGCCGTTAAAAAAATGTTCCGTGCCTCCACCCTGCTGGCGCTGTACAAGGATTTTTACGACTGGCTGGGCAGACCGGATCTGCTTCGCATGGCAGGGCCGAAGAAGCTGGAATATTCGGATGTCTTTCCCCTCGTCTACCTGAAAATGTACTGGGAAGGAACGGCGCCGTTTGATTTTGTAAAGCATCTGATCGTTGACGAAATGCAGGACTACACGCCCATCCAGTACGCTGTCCTTTCCAGGCTGTTCAACTGCCGCAAGACGATCCTCGGCGATGCCGGCCAATCCGTCAATCCCTACTCCTCCTCTTCGCTTGCCGAGATCAAAAAGGTGTTCCCGAACGCGGATACGGTAGAGCTGTTAAAGAGCTACCGCTCCACCTATGAAATAACGACCTTTGCCCGGCAGCTCAAAGACAACAGCAGCGTCGTACCCATTGAGCGGCACGGCGAACTGCCGCGGATGGTCGCCTGCGAAGACAAGGAGGAGGAAATGGAGCGGATCCGGTCTGTCCTCCGGGAATTTGTGCATTCCGAGTCGCGTTCCATGGGGATCGTCTGCAAAACAAAGGCCCAGGCGGACGAGGTCTATCAACGCCTGAGGGACGCGTTTGACAACCTGTATCTGCTGGACTTCGACAGCGAGGAGTTCCGCGAGGGCATCATCATCACGTCCGCCCATCTGGCGAAAGGCCTGGAGTTCGATGAGGTGATCGTTCCTTTCGTGAACAGCGAAGTCTACCGGAACGAGATGGACCGATCGCTGCTCTATATCGCCTGCACCCGGGCGATGCATAAGCTGACGCTGACGCACAGCGGGGCACGGACGCCGTTATTAAAAGAGCCCGGGGAGCATTAGCCCCCGGGCTCTTCTTTTTTATCCAAGATAAGATTCCAGCATCCAGACGTGCTTGTCGAGGTCCGCCTGAATCCCGATCAGCATATCTGCCGTCGGATGGTCGCCGGCGTCTTCCGCCAAACGGATCCCGTCCTGCAGCTCCTTGCTGACTACAGAGAAGTCATGGATAAGCGACTGCACCATACCGCGCGCGTCCTCTTTTCCCGTGGCTTCCGCTACCGTGCCGATTTCCAGATATTCTTTGATCGTCGCGGCCGGTCTTCCCTTAATCGTCAGGAGGCGTTCGGCGATGTCGTCCGCTTTTTGCGTAATGTCGTTGTACAGCTCTTCGAACTTCGCATGGAGCGTGAAGAACTGTTCCCCTTTTACGTACCAATGGTAGTTATGGATTTTAACGTAAAGAATGCTGAAGTTCGCCACCTGCTGATTCAATACCTGTTCCAGCGTAATTGTCGTGTTTGCCATTTGTCATCCATCCCTTCTTTATATATAATGGACCGCCTTAGGCGATCCGGCTGACTAAGAAGCTTTTGCGGCGGCCGTTCGTTACGGCTGCTTGGCGTCTTCTACGGGGACAACGGTAATGTCATCCACGTTCGATTCGCAGTGCGGGCAATAATGGCGCAGTTCGACTTCGTGGCCGCAGGCGGTATGCTTCAGGCTTTTATAGCATTTATCCAGGTGCTTCTCTCCCCACAGGATAAAAGCATGAAAAATCATTTCCATATCCCGTCCGCTTTCCGTCAATTCATACTCATACCGCGGAGGATGCGCGGAGTACAGGTTGGATACGATCAGCCCGTCCTCCTCCAGCTGTCTGAGCCGCTCGGATAACACATTCGCAGAGATCGTCGCCAGCCCCTGTTTGATCTCGTTGAACGTTTTTTTACCGACCAAAATTTCATGTATGATCATCAAAGACCATCGATCGCCAACGATGTTCAATGTCTGCGCAATGTTGCAATCCAGGTTGTAAATATTCTTCGGCATATCCATGACCCCCCGTGTATCTTTGCCTCAAATGTGGTACTGCCTTCTAATCCTACAGTGCCACAAATGACCGCTTCACGCAAATCGGCCCCCGCGCGGCTCCCGTCAGAATCCTTCCAATACGACCTTGCCCACCGTACGGCCGGTCTCCAGCAGAGCATGGGCCTTACGAAGATTGGCGGCATTGATCGGTGTCAGCGTCTCGCTTGTGGTGGTCCGGATGACGCCCTCATCCACGAGGCGTGCGACTTCGTCCAGCAGCTTGTGCTGCTCGATCATATCCGGCGTTTGGTACGTGGAACGGGTAAACATGAGCTCCCATACGAACGTGACGCTTTTATTCTTGAGCAGGGTCAGGTTGAGCAGTTCATCCGTCTCTACGATCGAGCAGATCTTGCCTTGCGGCGCGATCGCTTCCGCCATGTTCGCCCAGTGCTTCTCCGTGCTGTTCAAGCAGAGGATGTAATCGACCTGCTCGATGCCGACGGCCTTAAGCTGCGGCAGGAACGCTTCAAAATGGTTGATGACGTAGTCCGCCCCCAGCCCTTTCACCCAATCGGCCGATTCCGGCCGGGAAGCCGTGCCGATGACCGTCAGGCCGGAATATTTGGAGAGCTGTGTCGCAATCGATCCGACCCCGCCGGCTGCTCCGATAATCAGGATGGTTTTGCCGTTGTTGTCCGCCTGGTTATTGGAGACTCCAAGCCGGTCGTACAAGCTCTCCCAGGCTGTAATAGTCGTTAACGGCAGCGCCGCCGCCTGTGCAAAATCCAGCGTGGATGGCTTCTTGCCTACAATGCGTTCGTCCACCAGATGAAATTCGCTGTTACCGCCAGGACGCGTTATGCTGCCGGCATAGTACACTTCATCGCCCGGCTTAAACAACGTCACATCCGGACCTACCTGCTCAACGACACCCGCGACGTCCCATCCCAGCACTTTCGGTACGCTCTCCACGCGGTCTTTAGGCGAACGGACTTTATAATCGACAGGATTCACCGAGATGGCATGGACTTTCACCAGCAAATCCTTGCCTGTCGGCACCGGCTTTTCCAGCTCGACGTCAATCAGGCTTTCTTGATGATCAATCGGTAAATACTTATACAGGCCTACGGCTTTCATCGTCTCTTTTACTTTCGTCATGGTTGTTCTCTCCCTTATACATGTGATTTATGGTGTTAAGCTGAATGGCATTGTGTCCGTCAATATGTAAACGATGAGCTCGTAGAGGAGCTCATTGGATCGCACCGAGCAAGTCGTTAATCGTCTCCGCCATCGACGGATGCGTAAAAATGGTATCGCGGAGGACAGTGTACGGCTGCTCGGACTGCATGAACACGGACACGATGTTCACAACCTCGCTGGACTCCGCACCGAACATGGTGAACCCGAGCAGACGGTCCGTTTCGGCGTCGACGACCGCCTTCAGCAGACCTTCCGTCTGTTTCAGCTGGCGTGCCCTCGTCGATGCGGTAACAGGTAATTTTGCCGTTTTCACGGTGTGCCCCCGCTTCCGCGCCTCCTGTTCCGTATACCCAACTTGGGCCAGCGGGGGATCGATAAACACGGAGTAAGGAACGAATCGCCGGTCGCCGGTCGTACGCGTACGGTCGCCGAACAATTGATTTTTTAGGATCCGGTAGTCGTCCAGCGAAATATACGTAAACTGCGGGCCGCCGTTCACGTCGCCGATCGCCCAAATATGCGGCACATTGGTCTGAAGCGTCTCGTCGACCCGGACGAAACCTCGCTCCGTCACTTCAACGCCTGCGGCTTCAAGATTCAGTCCTTCCGTATTCGCTTGTCTGCCGGTGGCGACCAGTACGGCATCCGCTTGAAGCGTGTCCTCACCGTCAGACGTGGACAGCAGCAGCTGAACGGATTCCCCTTGTTCCGTAATCCGGGACACCTTGGTCTGCAGCCGGAAGCGGATGCCCTTGGCCTCCAGCACCTTTTTGACCTCTTCGGCAATCTCCCGGTCCTCTCTCGGCATCAATACGCCGCCATTCTCAAGAACGGTCACCTCTGAGCCGAAGCCTGCATAGATGGAGGCGAATTCCAGGCCGATATAGCCGCCGCCGATGATGGCCAACTGGGAAGGCAGCTTCGCCAAATCCAGCATTTCCGTGCTCGTGTAGACATGAGCTCCGTCAATCCCGGGAATGTCGGGAAGGACAGGCTTTGCCCCCGTGTTGATGAAAATTCGCTCGGCCTCGGCGAGGATGGTCCCGGCTTCCGTTTCCACCCGAACTTCGTGCGGGGATTGGAACGAAGCCGTCCCGGTCAATACCGTGATCCCCGAATGGCTGTTCAGGTTATTGAAGTTCTTGCCGCGCAGCAGGGTAACCAGCTCATCTTTCTCCTGAAGGGCGCGTGCATACTTCGCCTGCCGGGACTCCGGACCGTTCCCTTTCTCCTGCGAAACGATATGCGACTGATAGGCCAGCGCCTTTGTGGGAATGCAGCCGATATTGATGCACGTTCCGCCATACATCAGAGGTGACTTTTCCACGACGGCGACTTTCAATCCCTGCTCGGCCAGAAAGGGGGCCAACGTTTTTCCGCCTTTGCCAAAGCCGATAATTAACGCATCGAACGTTTCCTTGATCATCGGATGATCCATCCCTTCTCGAATGAAGCTCTTACTCAAATTTTTCTCGTTATGATCTGCTTTGCTGAGCGCTCACCTGTTGTGCTCGTTTCCATGTAAGTCATAATACAATACTTAGTTAGTTTTTACAACCCAATAATTTAAAAAAACTTTCTTTTGGCTTTTTGGAACCAATCCGTTCCCTTAACGAAGGGGGAAAAGGTAAGTTTGACGCCGGTTGATCAACGGTTCCCCGCTCTTCACTGCAGCAAAAAGACAGCCGATTCTCATGGCGGCTGCCTTCCTTGAGCTGTTTTATCTGCTGCTTCATATCGTTACATTTGCCGGGTTTCGTTCCCGCCATTACATTTTCGTGATCATCCACGTTACCCCGAACCGGTCAATGGCCTCACCATAATAAGCGCCCCATGGCTGAAGGGCAAAAGGATATTTGCTTTCTCCGCCCTCACTCAGCTTGGCATAGGCCGCTCTGGCTTCCGCCTCATCGTTGTACGTTAAAGAAAGACTGACGCTGCGGTTATACGAAACCGGTTCAAACGCATCGGACAGCATCAGCGGATTCGCTCCCGCCACCGTTACTGCCAAGTGCATCACTTTATCCTTCATCTCCTCAGGCGCTCCGGGCGCGTCTCCGTATGTACTGACAAACTGGATTTCCCCGCCGAGGGCCTCGATATAGTAATTCGCCTGGCTTCTTGCATCCACCGACATCAGATAAGCGTTCATTTGTGCTCCCATATTGTTCAACAACCTTTCACCTGTTTTTTGTCTTTACATCCATACGACGAATGCATGTCGGCGAAATCGACACGGAAGCAAAAAAATTTCTATAAAGTTTTTTAATACAAAAAAAGAGCTGCTTTCACGGTCATCTTCGCCCCGTTCGAGCAGCCCTTCAATTATAGTTATCCATCTGTTTTATTGTTAAGGTTGAATGGATACACCCGTCGCATACCATTTTCCGGATTTGAGTTGGAGTGTCAGCCGGACCGGCTCCCTGAACCCGAATTGCTCACCGGAGTACTGCTGGGTCACATAAGCCAGAGATACTCCGAAGAAATGCAGCGGAAATACGAAGCCGATGTCGTGAATGGCGGGATCATACGCATAGTCGTTGGTCGTCATGCCTCGCTGGACCGGATGGATGTCATGATAGACAGCCTCCTCCATGTATTCGGTATAGCCCGGATCCCCGCTCATAGCTGCCACCAATATCCGTTTCGTATCATGGGAGATCCAAGCCCCAAACCCGATGTACGCAGCCACAAAAACGATGATCAGCGATAACGCTAACCTTTTTCCCTTCATGCCGGTCCCCCTTTGGTTATTCCAGGTTCCGCAGAAAACAGCCTAATTACCTCATCCCCATGAAATAAAACCCAAAAAAACATAAAATTTACTGAGAAAGGCATAACCTTTTTGTCGTGTGTACGTCTATCACTATTATAAGAATAAAAAGGTGATGAATTAGAAATATGAAACTTAAGAAACACCTAGCAAGTGGACTTGTAGCTACGGCGGTTTTTTGTTTAGGTAGTATAACCGCCTTTGCAGGTTATGAAAGCAACTTTATAGCCCCAAAATCAACGTATGAATCCATGGTTAAAACGTCGGGTAATTATAATTATTTGGCTGCAGCAACACCTAACTATAATTGTTTAGCGTATGCGCTTGGTGACACAAGCCAGTGGGTCTGGCCATGGGGAGGAAGTAACCCAACGCTACAGCAAGCTAATAACTATATGACATCCAAAATGTATAATCCTTACCCATATAGTCCTGGTACTGCTAATGTAAAAATTATTGCATATGGTACATCAACCAGCAATATTACTCATTTTTCCAAGGCGGAAGGAACCAACTATTCAAATGCTAAGTGGGGAAAACTGGAAAGACTTCAATCGAGTGGATGGGATCCTTACACATCTTTAGTATATGGATCTGCCTTGCAAGTATATAAATAATAAATACACTAATAACTGAGGGGATAAATATGAACAAAAAAATGATTGTCGGTATTTTTGCTCTGGGCTTTGCTGTTACGAGTATGTTGTATGCCGTACGTGCAGATGCATCTGTTGAAAAAAAAATTGATGAGAACCTGAGTGGTTTATCAAAACAGCTCGAAACTGAAGTTGCAAATAAAACAGAGCTCGCCATGAGCAGCAATCCTTATGATTATATTAAAAATAGTGAAGAGTATCAAAATATCGTAAATCTAGGACCTGAGGCTATTCCAGTCTTAGAAAAGAAAATCGATGAAAGCCAAGGCAGCGGCCTGTTTGATTACATTTTTGCAGCTGCTATTGAGGAAATCTCAAAGGTTGACTTAAAAGAAGATCAAAGTACCGCTTGGGATACCGGTGAGAAGTTTTCTGAGAAGTGGAAGGTAAAGCTGAGCACCCTTCCTGAAGAGGTTGAAAAGATCTCAAATTCGGACCAATCCAGCGATGAAAAAATTACTTCTTTGAAGAAATTAGGCGTACCTGCAGTACCATTTATTATTGATCAGGTTGAAGCTGGGAAAACGGAACTTTTTCCTGTTGTTCAGTCTCTGGTTTCTACCACTAGCCAAGCCAAGTCCTTTACTGCTACGGATGTAGTGCAGTGGGCAAAAGATAACAAAGACGAGTTCAAGGAACTGAAAGAGTATGTATTATCAAAAAAATGAATCTTGGAAAAGTTCGGCGGATTAAGCTGGACTGCATAATTGGAGAATAAAAAAGCCCCTTGAAAAAGGGGCTTTGCCATTTTTTCCTTTCTCAAACTCTACCAGTGTGCTATAAGTAATCTTGAAAGTTTTACATATTCGGCCTAAAAATGAACAAAAAAATAAAGCTTGTTTCAAGGCGGTTGATGGGAGCCTAGGAAACCCCCACCACTGTCTCGACCGAATCGCACTCGGCAGAAACAGGCCTCTGAAAACTAAGCTTTGTACAGTCATTGTAACAAGAAAATTATTCAAGTAATTTTCCTAAGCTGGCCCTGATCTTCTCGTCGAGAAGGTCAGGGCTTTTTTGATTTCCTACATATTTATTTCGGGTTCTTTGCCGGTGGATCCTCGGGGATCCAGAACCGGCGTTGCAATCATAAATCGCATGAATCCATTCCGAACTGCTAGTGAACGAGCCGTGTAATCTGCTTCTTTTTCCATGAGAAGCGGTAGTAGCTGTAGACCAGAATGAAGCTGGCGATGAACGCGGCCGGATATCCGATCCAAATGCCTTCGATGCCAAGGCTTGTGTGGTACGAGAGCACATAAGCCACAGGGACCTCTACGCACCAGATCGACACGATGTTGAACACCGTCGGCCACAGCACCGTGCCGCTGGACCGCATCGTCGCCCCGTAAATCTGCGTATGGCCGAAGATAAGGTAGCTCCACAGCGTAATCATGAGCAGCCGGTGGGCGATGTCCAGTGTATCGCCGCTCGTAATGAACCAGGACAAAATATGTTCCGAGAACAGGTACACCGGGATAATAATGATGGCCCCAATGATATAGTTGAGCATAATGCCCACGCGGATGACCTGTTTCAGCCGGTCCAACTGACCGGCCCCGATCGACTGGGCTCCCAGCACCGATACGGTCATGCCAAGGCTGATCGCCGGCATCTGTACGTAGCTCGCCACCTGGTTCCCCGCGCCGTAGGCGGCGGTTGCGTCCGAGCCGAACCGGTTGACGAATATGATCACCGCAATCTCGGACAGCGACACCAGAATCATGCTGATGCTGGACGGAATGCCCAGACGAAGCAGCAGCTTCAGCATTTCCCGGTCCATCCCCAGGTGCCTGCGCACCGAAGTGTCGAACTGCAGCGGGTGCTTCTTCCAGCGAAGATACCAGAGCATCACGATAAAGGTCACGATCGTGGAGACGAGATTCGCGTAAGCCGCACCGTACAAGCCGAGCTTGGGCAGCCCGATCCAGCCGAAGATCAGCACGGGCAGCAGAATCAGGTTCAGCGCCGTACTGACGATCAGAAAATAAAACGGCGTTTTCGAATCGCCTGTTCCGCGCATAAATGTCGTATAGACCGCATACAGGAACAAAAACGGCAGGCTCCAGAACATGATGCGGGCATAATGTACGGAAATGTCGATGATGTTGGACGGGGTTCCGATCAGAAGCAAAATGTCCTCGGTAAAGATGCCCCCCAGCACCGCCAGGACGATGCCGAGGATGACCGTGAAGGTCAGCGTCGTGCCGACGACCGCCTTAAGCTTCTCCTCGTTGCGGGCACCGTAAGCCTGGCCGATCAGAATGGCACTGCCGGAGCCGATCCCGATTACAAAGGATATGACCAGAAAAAATAACGGGAAAAACGCGGATATCGCCGCCAGTGCCTCAACCCCGATCCAGCGCCCCACGACGATGCTGCCGACCAGCTGGCCTACGGACTGCAGTGCGTTGCTCAGAATAAGGGGGATAAGGAAGGCGATCATGGCCCGCAGTACCGTATCCTTCTTGTCGGGAGCACCCGGCCCCGGCCTCTCGGATGGTACGGCACCGGAGGCACCTTTTAAACCTTGCTCGGTAGAACTCATGTAAAACCATCTCCTTTAATGATCATCCATTTGAAAGGTTTCCGCATGCTCATCAATAGCCCATATCCTTGAGCAGGCGGGACAAAATGCGGAACCGCTCACCCAGCAGCTCGCCGTCTTCGTTCAGCGCTTGGGCAAACAGTTTGATATCCTCGTCGATCATCGGATTGTCCGTGCATACTGCCACTTCCATGGCATCGCCCTGTACCCCTACACGGTCGATGGTCGCCTCTTCCGGGTCATACAGCTTGGGATAGCGGTACGCCTCGCTGAAGTAAGCGCTGCTGCGCAGGATCAGAATCGCCAGATCCAGCACCCGGTGCATCGGAAGCTCTTCGGATTGGCGCGACCATTTCTCGCCGGTATAACGCCATACCTTGGCGGAAATGTCCACCTTCCCGCGCTCGTTCCACTGGGCAAGGCCCAGGGACAATCCCTTGGCATCCGTGCTGTACGCCTTTCTGCCGTCGATGTTTTCGTAATTCTCGGAAACGATGACCGGTTTATGTTTTAACGTTGTTGGGATCCTCATGGTTAGATCATCTCCACATTTTCTAATTTATCTTTCCAGATGTCGCGCAGGAGCTCCAGGTCCTCCGTATAGTCGGTTTTGGACTCATCCTTGTCGTAGGCGAGCGTGTCCACAACCTTCACTTCAAACTGGCTCTCCCCGTATTCGTTCCATTCCCGCTGCAGCTCCTTGCATTTGTGCAGGCCGGATTTCAACATAAACTGATGCCGGTTCAGCATACTTTTCATATCCTGCGTGAAACCCAGATAGATGCGTCCGGAAGGGACACACTTGAGCATATATACGCCCATTTGGGGTTTCATTTCTTTGTATTGGGCGATCAGCTCTGCCCTGCGGCTTTTATCCATCCGATTCATCTCACTTTCCCGATTAATATTTAGTAATTTACTAAATCAGTAATTTACTAAATAACTAGATCATTTATATTACAGATATTGTATCCTGTCAAGGAATTTGGAAAACCTTTGGGATGGAAAAGTGGCATCCGCCCTTTTGTGATGGGGAAAACGCATTGCATTCAAATGCAGAAAAAAAGCACCCGGCCGTTAGCCAGGTGCCTCAGGGAATCGGCGCAGCCTCGCGCCTTCCTATTTATTTTCCAGCTTCGCCTGCTCCACCCGCTGCTGCGCCGCCGTATAGGTGTCGATCAGCTTTTGGACGCCGAGGCCGTTGATTTCCTCCACATATTTATCCCACTCGCTTAATTTCCGCGTGCCCAGGACGAACTTGGAGAAATTCTCTTCGCGGTATTTCTTCACAGCCTGCCCGGTCACCGACAGCACCTCGTTCTCCGCGTCGGTAAAGGCCGGTTTCGGCTGCATCGCCGGCGGATCGTACTTGGCCGCTTCCTCGTAGGCCTTCTTCAAATCGTCCGAGAACAGCGACAGATGCGCGTTAAAGTCGATCCACGTGTACGTGCCGCTCGTCTGCAGGCCGGTCTGCTTCCGCATTTCCGTCACGTCGGTATACTCTGGCTTAAATTTCTTCTCCCCGTTTTCCACCGTATAAGTCTCGCCTTCCTTGCCCCAGCTGCTTAAGTTTCGCCCATCCTCACTGTAGAAAAAGTCCATATATTTCATAATTTCGTCTTTATGCTTGGAGCTCGAGGCAACGGTCAGACCGCCCTCTAGATAGTGGAAATACGGGTTCAGCTGTTTCATGCCCGGCAGTCCTGCCGGCGGCGCCATGAACTGCAGGCTGTACTCCGGATTATCCTTGCGCATCGCGTTGTTGAAGAAGTCGACGCGGCTGATGTAATCGATTGTCACAAAGGATTGGCCCGTGGACATGACGTCCTGCCACTGCTTCGTCTGGATCGACAGGAAATCCGGCGGAATCAACCCTTCCTCGTAGAAGGTATGCCACATCTCCACCATTTTCTTGTAGTTGTCCTCAGTCGGTCCGAACTTCCACTTGTTGTCGTCAAAATCGTAATACACGTCCGTGCCCGTATCGAAGTTGGTCGTCAGGTTGGCGTACATCTCATCCGGAATTTGCCCGAAGCGCATCGACAGCGGATAGCTGTCCGGGTACAGCTGCTTCAGCTTTTTCAGTACCTGGTGCAACTCCTCATAAGTCTTAGGCGGCTGCAGTCCGTTTTTCTTGAACACATCCTCGCGGTACAGCCAGATCATCCGGTTCGTCTCCCCAAAGCCCTGGTTCGGGAACATATACATTTTACCGTCCGCGGACAGCGCGGCCTTGGCTTCCTCCGGATACTGCTCCATCCACTTTTTCAGGTTCGGCATTTGGTCGACATGGTCCAAAATATTTTCCAGCGCGCCCTGGTCCCCGTATTTGTTGGAGTCCCTGCGGCTCGACATATACATGAGGTCCGGGAGATTGGCCGAGGCCATGACGAGGTTCAGCGTGTCGCTCAGCTTGCCCGAAGGCGTCTGTACGTTCAGCGTGACCCCGGTTTTCTCCTGAATCCACTTCCAGATCGGCCAATCCTTGCTGTACGGGAAGGTCGCATTGTTGTCAAGGAGAGCCGTTAAGGTGACCGTCTCCTTCTGTCCCCCGGTTCCGGCATTTGGTGTCGTACTCGTCTCTTCCTTCTTCCCGCTGGTGCATCCGGCTGCGGCAATGACGATCAGCAGTGCGGCCAGCAGCGCTGAAGCGATCTTTCTTTTCTTCATTCGTTTCGCCCCTTTGATCAAAATTGGAACATCACAGTTATCCCTTCACCGCGCCGATCATCGACCCTTTCACAAAATATTTCTGGACGAACGGATATATGATCAGGATCGGAATGGTGGATACCATGATCGTTGCAAACTTCAGCGAATCCTCGACCACCATGTTGTCCCCGCCGATCTGCGTCACCTGCCCGGAGCTGACGCTTCCGGCGAGCACCAGATTGCGGAGAATGACCTGAAGCGGGAACAGGTCGGGATTGCGTAAATACAGCAGCGGATTCATGAAGTTGTTCCAGATGCCTACCGCATAGAACAATGAGATCGTAGCGAACACCGGCTTGGATAACGGCACGATGATGCGGAAGAAGATGCCGATGTCGTTCAGCCCGTCGATTCGTCCTGATTCCTCCAGCTCCTTCGGAATGCCGCTGAAGAACGTCCGCATCAGAATGAGATTCCACGTGCTGACCGCTCCCGGCAGCACCATGCCCCAGATCGTATCAACCAGCCCGAGCGAGCGGACCACCAGAAACGTCGGGATCATGCCCCCGCTGAAAAACATCGTAAACACGATCAATAGCGTAAAGCCCTTGTGAAACGTCATGTCGCTCCGAGACAGCGCATAAGCGCCCATGGACGTAATGATCATCGCAATCGCCGTGCCGAGCACGGTGTAGATGATCGTGTTCCGGTAGGCCGACCAAATTTTCGGGTCTCCCAGCACCAGATCGTACATCCGCAGATTAAAGCCTTTCGGCCACAGTGTGACTTCTCCCTTCATGACGTACACGTCCCCGCTGAGCGAAACCGCAAGCATGTAAACGAACGGATACAGCGTCACGGCGGCGACACCGAGCAGAATCAGCGTGTTGACGATGGTAAACAGGCTGATCCTGCGGCGGCCGCGAACCTCCCCTGCACTTACCATAGGCTGGTTCCCCCCAGTCTGCGGCTGATAAAGTTGGCCGAAAAAATAAAGATGAAGCTGATGACCCCCATGAACAGATCGATGGAAGAGGCGTAGCTGAAGTTCCCCTGCTCCATCCCGGCCCGGTACACATAAGTGCTGATAATGTCCGCCGTATCGTAAATGGCCGGGTTATACATCAGAAATACTTTCTCGAAGCCGATCTCGAGCACCTTCCCGATATCGAGGATCAGGATGATCATGATGGTCGGGGCAATGCCGGGCAGCGTTACATGCCACAGCTTCCGCCACCGGCTCGCGCCGTCGATGCTGGCCGCTTCATACAGCTGCGGATCGACCGCGGTCAGCGCCGCCAGGAAGATGATCGTCTCCCATCCGATGTGCTGCCAGATTTCTGACAGGACATAGACCGGCCGGAACCATCCCGGCTCCATCATGAAGTTGACCGGCTTGCCGCCAAGCGCAGTAATCAGTTCATTGATGATTCCCCCATTCGGGGACAGGAACATGATCACCATGCTGGCCACGATGACGTTGGAAATGAAATGCGGCAGGTAGCTGACGGTCTGCACCCATTTTTTGAACACGGCATTCCGGACTTCGTTCAGCAGCAGGGCCAGAATGATGGGCGCCGGGAAGCCGAAGACCAGCTTGTAAACGCCGAGCAGCACCGTGTTTTTCATCAGCACCCAGAAATCCGGGTTCTCGAAAAACATCCGGTAATACTTGAAGCCCACCCACTCGCTCGCCCAAATGCCCTTGAACACGTTGTAGTTTTTGAATGTAATGACGAGGCCGAACATCGGTGCATACTTAAAAATCGCGTAATACAGCAGGCACGGGAGAAACAGCAGCCATAAGTATTTGCTTCGTCTCCAGGCCCGCTTCAGCCTGCTCTGCATGGTCATGCCGCTGCGGCGCTTTACGTTCAGGCCCGGCAGGCCTGCTTCAACGATTCCCGACACTTCCGATTGTGCTTGTTTCACCCACATGCGCACCTCCCTCTTTGGTCATGGGCCGTGAAACCCTGTACCCGAATCATACTTGAACGCTTCTCCATAAATAAATCTGCACGTTTGTGAGGATATCCCCTTTTTCCGGGGTCAGCCGGAAGATTGTAGAGATACCCGAAAAGGTGAATATTGTTTGAATGCGAAAATAAATCTTATGATATACATAGATTGAACTAAAGAAAGGAATGTTCTAGGCCTCTATTGGGCCGTTATAACAGGAGTTTCAATGCAAACCTTTAGTTCAATCTATATAGGTAACAGAGCGCACATTGCCGGAGGTGTTCAAGAGATGTCACTCATGCTGACGAAAAAACTGGGGTATACGACGCTTTTCACGAAATTGCTGCTTGGATTTCTGGCCGTCATCTTGCTTCTTGCCGCCTTCAACCTGGTTTCCTTCTTCTATTTAAAACGCCAGATCCACCAGGAGATCGTCAAGTACAACGAGCTGAGCATTAATCACGCGGTGGAGGGCTATGAGGACCATTTTCGCCTGACCCGGGAAATGGTGCTCGGTCTGAACCAGAACAGCCTCTGGGCGACCCACATCAATTTGCTCCGGCATGCCCGAGTCAACAAGGCTTACGGTTACGTCAACGACGTCATTGCCGAGATGAAGCAACTGTACACGAATCCCTTCCTTTATATTGACAACCTCATCATTGACTTCCGCAGCGACACCTACGTCATCGAGAAGGACGGGACAAGCAGCGCAAAAGCGATGTTTGGCACGTATTACATTAGCCCTTCCTACCCGCCGGAGTTTTGGGACCGCCAATTTGACGAATCGTACGCCTACCGCGTATTTCCGGCTGCCGCCTTTACCGAGAACACGGCGGGCCATACGGTGTCCAAAGGCGTGCTGATGCCCATGATCATTAAAATGATGCCTTACCGCGACATGTACTTCATCGTCATGATCGATGCCCAAAAGCTGACGCAGGACCTTCACGTATCGATCAGCGACCAGTTTTATATTCTGAATGCTGACGGGCAGCCGCTCTACCAGACGTCGGCCGACATGAAATCGGGCCTGGTCACCTCGTTTGACCCGGACCGTTCCTTTATGCAAACGAAGGATTACTACTATTTCTACAAAAAGGGAGCCGGTACGGGCTTCACCTACGTCAGCCGGGTTCCGGTCCAGAGCATTTCCGGCCAGCTCCTCAATCTGAACCTGATCCTGCTGTCGCTACTCGCGATCGTCGGCGTCCTGATCGTGCTGACCTTCCTGTTCAGCCGGCGCATGCACCAGCCGATTCGGCTCATCGTCGACGAACTGAAGGGCTACGAAGCCGATGCCGGCAGCGGCACGGATAACGAACCCGTTCGCGAAATCGAGCTGATCACGCGAAAAATGCACCACATGCGCATCTCCCACCAAAGCATTTCCCGCGATCTGGCACGCAAAAATTCCATGCTCCGGCATTACGCCTACACTAACAAGCTGAAGAACATCCATATGAACCTGAAGGAGATCCAGGAGCTGACCGATACGAGCCTGCCTTATGTGGTGGTGGTCTACCAGGTGCTGTTCAAGGATGCCTTCGAGCATTATCAGCAGAAAACGGGTAAAGGCTCTTATTACCTCCGCGTGTACGTCGACAATGTATGGCGTCAGGCTTTTCCCGATGCCGTCACGATTCAGACCGAGCCCCATCAGATCCTGACGCTGCTGTTCCTGCCTGATCCGGAAGCGGATCTCACCCCGTACATGCAGCGGCTGCTGCAGGTGTTCTCCGTGGACCGTGACAGCTATCTCGTCACGATGGCCCATGGAGCCGTTCAGCCGGCGGGGGCGGACTTTACGGCTGCGTATGAGCAGGTTCAGGAGCGGCTGAAGCTGCGCCGCCTGGTGGATGAAACGCAGTGGATTCGGCCGGACGCCCCTGACGGCGGAGTGCGAGGCGAGCGCTACCTCAAAGCAATGTGGGAGCAGGAGTTCCAGACCCGCCTCATGAGCGGCAGCGAGGAAGGCATGCAGGAGTGGGTCCGGCGCAGCCTGGACCAGCTCGAGAAGAAGCAGGCGGTGGCCAGCGACTACCGGCAGTTCGCCAAAGATGTAGCGGGCGAGCTGGATAAAGCGCTGCGCCAGCTTCCCCCGGCCGCATCAGCCGATGCCGGCGGCCGCCCGCCGCTCGAGGAGACCCGGCGCTTCTACTGCCGGGCGCAGTACGAGCGCTGGTTCGCGGACCTGCTGCACCCCGTGCTGCAGGGAATCCGGCGCAAGACGGAGGAGCATGATCCGATCACGTCGTTCGTGACGGAGTATATGTGCACGCATCTGGACGAGGACATCAACCTCGACATGATGGCCGACAAATTGAACATTACGTCCGGCTATCTGTCGACGTATTTTAAGGAGAAGACCGGCGTCAATTTCAGCGACTATCTGAACGACCTCCGCATCCGTACCGCCAAGGAGCTGCTGCAGAACCTGGATCTGCGTATCCAGGACGTGGCGGCCCGGGTCGGCTACCGCAACGTGAACTCGTTCATCCGCATGTTCAAGCGGCATGCGGGGATTACGCCCGGGGAATATCGGCGCAAATATGCGTCGTAGAGGGGAGTGATGGCGGGCAGGCTGGGCGTGAGCAGCGTGGTGCAGGCAGGCGCTAACGCAGGCGTCTTAGTAGGATAAGTAATTTACGGCATAAATTTTAGTCGGAAGACCTCAAGGCGCCTTCGTTGGCATTGATGCTTGTTGGCGGATCGTGGTACTTCGGCGCTCGGGTGGACGCTCCGTTGGCATTGATGATGCATCATGATACTTCGACGCTCGCATGGACGCTCCGTGTACGGATCGTTCTTCCGATCGCTGTTGTCTTTGGATTTCTTGACCGGAAACATACCAAGGGTGAAATCCAAAGACAAAGGCGACCGCTTCGCTTCTCCAGATCGATTCCGCCCACTCCGCTGGGTCGAGGTTGGAGTTACGTTGCATAAAGATTAATGGTATGAACGGCCGCCGAACCTTAGCAGGGCCTGCCGCCATCACATGTGGGTAAAGTAAAAACCCCCACCCGGTCTGCGTATCCGGGTGGGGGTTAATGTTTTGGTTCAGCCCGCGCTAAGCTTGGAGCTGGATAAGACAAAGGCGACCGCTTCGCTTCTCCAGATCGATTCCGCCCACTCCGCTGGGTCGAGGTTGGAGTTACGTTGCATAATGATTAATGGCATGAACGGCCGCCGAACCTTAGCAGGGCCTGCCGCCATCACATGTGGGTAAAGTAAAAACCCCCAACCGGACTGCGTATCCGGGTGGGGGCTATGTTTTGGTCAGCCCGCGCTAAGCTTGGGGCTGGATAAGACAAAGGCGACCGCTTCGCTTCTCCAGATCGATTCCGCCCACTCCGCTGGGTCGAGGTTGGAGTTACGGTGCATAATGATTAATGGCATGAACAGCCGCCGAACCTTAGCAGGGCCTGCCGCCATCACATGTGGGTAAAGTAAAAACCCCCACCCGGTCTGCGTATCCGGGTGGGGGTTCTGTTTTGGTCAGCCCGCGCTAAGCTTGGGGCTGGACAAGACAAAGGCGACCGCTTCGCTTCTCCAGATCGATTCCGCCCACTCCGCTGGGTCGAGGTTGGAGTTACGGTGCATAAAGATTAATGGCATGAACGGCCGCCGAACCTCAGCAGGGCCTGCCGCCATCACATGTGGGTAAAGTAAAAACCCCCACCCGGACTGCGTATCCGGGTGGGGTTATGTTTTGGTCAGCCCGCGCTAAGCTTGGGGCTGAGTATTGGCCTGCGATGCGTGCGTGGTACGTGGACTAGGGGGAGTGTGCGAGGTGAGTACATCATCAGGTGAAGATGGCCATGGTGTGTGGTGCCAATGTCGGTAGAGATGGCCGCAGTGTGTGTGGTGTGGGCATCATCGTGCGGAGCAGTGCATCGCGTATCGCGCGGGTGTCATCAGGTAGAGAGAGCAGCTCGCATCCTGCAGGTGTCATCGGGTTGTGAGAGCAGCGCGCATCCTGCGTTATCGTGTAGAGGCTACGGCGCGTGGTGCTGGTGTGATCGAGTGGCGATGGAGAGCTTGCACCGTGCAGGCGTCATCCCATGGTGCCGGTGTCTTGCTCATCGCGGGCGTCGTACTTCAGCTGCCCGCGCTTGTAGGTGCGAAGGATGCGGATGCCCGCCGCATCCTTCGTGAAGAGCGCCACGTCTGCTGGCGCGCCGGGCACCAGGCCCTGGGCCGCGGGCAGGCCCAGCAGGCCAGCGGGCCGCACCGAGGCCATCGCCCATGCCTCGCCAAGACTGGCGATGCCCCGCTCCGCGAGGTGCGCGATGCCGGCGGTCATGGGCAGCGCCGAGCCCGCAAGCAGCGCGGGCTGCCCGGCCAGGTGCAGCCGCCCTGCCGGCGTCAGCGTGACGCGGCCGCCGATGTGCGTGTCGTACGTGCCGGGCGGCATCCCGCCGAAGCTGACGGCATCGCTGACCAGGATCAGCCGCTCGCCCTTCACCTTGGCGGCAACGCGGAGAAAAGCGTCCGGCAGGTGAAAGCCGTCCGCAATCACGCTCGCCCACAAGGGCTCCTCCGCCAGCTGATCCCATATGTAATTCGGGTGGCGGGGCAGCACCGGGTGGGCGCCGTTGCCCAGATGCGTGGACATGCGCGCCCCGGCTTGAACGGCCGCCTGGATCTGGGCCGAGTTGGCCGCTGTGTGGCCGATCGAGACCAGCACGCCGCTGCCCGTACACCGCTCGATAAAATCCACGGCCTCCGGCCACTCCGGCGATACCGTGACGATTCGGATCCGCCCTCCGGCAGCCTCCTGCCAGGACTGGAACAGTTCCCAGTCCGGCGCCCTGACGTACTGGGCGTCATGGGCGCCTCTCGGCCCGTCCTCCGGGGAGATAAACGGCCCCTCCAGGTGAATTCCCGCCATATTATGATTGGGGTCCGTCTCGCACACTTTGGCAATCGTGCCGAGTCCGCTGCGCAGCGCTTCATCGCTGTTCGTAATCAGCGTAGGCAAATACGAGGTAACGCCCTCCGCCCACAGCCTCTCGTTTAACTGCCGGACGGTGTCCGCCTGCAGCGGATGGGTGTTGAGATCCAGTCCCGCGTACCCGTTAATCTGCAGATCCACCAGTCCCGGTCCGATGAGGGGCAGCTCCTGCCCGCCCGCCTGTGCCCCGGCAGCCTGCCGAATCTCCGCCTCCTCCGGTGTCCCGAGCACTTCGTACCCGGCAATCAGCCCGCCTGCCAGGGTGAGCCGGATATGCTCCCCGGTCAGGGCATGAATGCCCTCCAGCCGGGTCAGGGCGTCATGGCTGCCTGCTGCCGTAGGTTCCATGCCGCGGCGGTCAGCCTCCATACGAATCCCGGTCCAGGTATAACGTACAGTTCGGGTGCTCCCGCAAAATGGAGGCCGGGCAGGCGGTCGTGATCGGTCCCTCCAGCGTCTGCGTCACCGCGTTGCGCTTCGTCGGGCCCGGCACGATGCAGAACAGGCGGCCGCCGGAGAGCAGCGTAGGGATCGTCAGCGTCATCGCCGTTTCGGGCACCTCCCGGAACCGGTCAAAGCAGCCGTCCCGAACCTGCTGTTCCCGGCACATGTCGTCGAGCTCGACGATTTTTACCGTCTTCGGGTCGTTGAAATCGGCCACCGGCGGATCGTTAAAAGCTAAATGGCCGTTCTCCCCGATGCCGAGGCAGACGATATCGATCGGGGCCTCCTGCAGCAGTGCCGCATACCGTTCGCACTCCGCGGCGGGATCGGCGGAGCCGTCGATCAGGTGGACGGTGCCCGGGCGGACCCGGGAGAACAGCCGGTTATTCAGAAAAGTGCTGAACCGCTGGGGAGCATCTTCGTCCAGTCCGATATATTCGTCCATGTGAAACGCGGTCACCTGGCTCCACTCGATATCTTTATCCGCTGCGAGGTAGTCCAGCAGCTCGTTCTGCGACGGAGCCGCGGCAAACACGATCCGCAGGCTGCCCCGGTCCGCCAGGATCGCCTTCATTGCTTGGGAGACATCGGCTGCCGCCGCTCTTCCCATCTCGTCTCTCGACGCGTACTGCCGGACCTGAAGACGGTCCTTCCACCACTTTTTCTCCGCCAAACGGGGACTGGGCATGATCATTCCTCCTCCATTCATTTACGAACCGCTCTTGCTTATTGCTTGCTTATTGAAATGGAGCTTCGCTCCAGCAGCTCAAACAAGGAATTCAGGCAGTCGATCGTCGCCTCTTCCCCTCCCTCGGAGAAAGCATATCCGGCCGGGCGCTTGAGCTGCTCTTCCGTCAGGCTCGATTGAAGCCTGTAGTGGGTTTCGACCACCAAATAGCCGTCATACCCCTCCTGCACCAGGCGGCGCAGCAGGCCGGCGTAATCCACCTGACCTTTTCCGATCGCCACCGCTTCGGTATGATCTCCCTGCTTCACCGCATCCTTCAGGTGGATGTGGCAGATCCGCCCCCGCAAAGCATCGTAGCCGTCAGGGTAAGGGACCTCCTGGTCCGGGTCCCACAGATCGTTACCCGGGTCATACAATCCCTGAACATAAGGAGAATCCACTGCCCGGATCAGAGCTGCGGCTTTGGCTGCATTGGAGGCGTAGACCGCCGGATCCGCTTCTAGCGCATAAATGACGCCATGCTGCTCCAAGATCGAAACCACGCCCTTTAATTCCCGGACAATGTCGTCGAATGCCTCCTCCAGCGGGCCTTCGGCCCAGAAGCTGAAGCCGCGGACATACCTGGTGCCGAGCCGCTGCGCCAACTCCGCATAACGGGTCAAAATCCCCCGGTGTTCGGCTACTTCTTCCGCATTCCGGAGGTTGCATTTAAACACCGGGGCGGATAAGCCGCTGACCTTCAGGCCAGCGGCCCGGATCGCTGCACCGATCTCCTCTATGCGCGAATCGCTCAGCCGGTACAGCTGCTCTCCGTCCACGGAGCGCAGCTCCAGTGCGGCCAGCCCGTATCTGTGGGCAATGCGGATCGCATCGGCGATGTCCTGGGAGATTTCGTCGGTAATGACGCCCAGTTGAAAAGCCGCATTCATGTCGCCCTTTTCCCTCCTTTCATCACCATCATTCATCGTATATGCAAAATCAGATCATTGCACATCTTCTTGCATGTTTCAGATAACCCGTTATAGACTCCCAGGATGCGCTTCGTCCAACCGTCATAGTCGGGATACGGCAGCAGTATCTATGACAACCGAGCCGGGAGCAAACCTGGATGGCTTTTACCGCGCCGCAAGAAGCAAGCGGCAAAATCAGGAGCTGGCAACCGGGCTAATGCCCGTATCCAGTTTCACGGTTCTGCCGGTCTCCCGGCTTTCGTTGGCCGCCTCCAGAAACGCGATGACTTCCAGCGTCTCCGTCATGTCGATCGGAGCGGCGCCCGTTTGGAACATGCGGATCACTTCCTCCAGCATGCTGGCATAATACGGCTTGCCGTCCGCATACACGTCGACATGTTCGGTCCCCTGCTCACGGTGAATCAGCGCTCCGAATCGGCGGTTGCCCTTCCGGTTGCCGCGCAGCGTTCCGACCCTGCCGTCCTCCCATACACCTACGGCTAGATCATGGTCGGTATTCGTGGTGACCGTGACCTCTTTACACCCTTTGCCCATGCTGCGGTACAGCATATCGGCGGCATGAATGCCGTACCAGTAAAAGCCCGGCTGCGTAGACTGCAGCTCCATGGGGCCGTAGGTATCCACCCCGATGATGTTCCCCTGATCGGCTGAGTCCAGCGCCCGGCCCAGGCCTTCCGACCAGCGGACGGAGGAGCAGCTCATAAGCGGAATTCCGTGCTCCTGTGCCAGCCGGTAAATCGCCTTGGCGTCACGGGTCGTGACAGCAAACGGCTTGTCGATAAAAACCGGCTTTCCATAAGGAACGATCTGCCGGAACTGCTCCAGGTGCACGCGCCCGTCCACGGAGAGCAGCAGGATGGCATCGGCGTTTTCGGCTGCCTCCTGGATGCTCTGGACGATGGGGACGCCGCTGTTGTCCCTGACTTCAGCCGTGAATTTGTCCACCCGCCCGATACTCAGCTCAAAATCCGGCGATCCGCCCGGATAGGCGGCCGTCACTTTCCCGCCGCGCACATGGTGCGGGTGATCCGGGTTGTTCAGCAGCTCGGCAAAGAGCGGCGCATGCGACGTATCCAGCCCAATGATTGCGATCTTCAGCTCTTCTGTACTCATTTCCGTTCATCGCCTCTTCCTACAGTTTGATTTCCTTGCCCGTACGCGAGGACTCGTAAATGGCCAGAATCAGGTCCACCGATTTCCTCGCTTCCTCTCCCGAAATGAGCGGCTCACGATCCTCCCGCACCGCCTGAATCAGGTCGTCGATCAGAATGTAGTGCCCGTCGGAAGAAATGGCATTCGGGTCATCCGCGCCTTCGGCGGAGCCTTCCGACACGAGCGGGGCTGTATCACCGTCGACCGTTTTCCATAATTTAAAACCGCTGTCTCCGTAAATGATCGTCCCGTGCTCGCCGTGAATTTCAAAACGCGGCTCCTGGCCGGGATTGACCGACGTCGTTCCCTGGATGACCCCAAACGCCCCATTCTTATATTTCAAAACCGCAACCGCCGTATCCTCCACCTCGATGTCATGAATTAATGGAGCCGTGTAGGCAAAGACGCTGTCTACTTCCCCCATCATCCAGCGGATGATGTCGATGCCGTGCACCCCCTGATTCATGAGGGCGCCGCCTCCATCAATGGCCCATGTTCCGCGCCATCCGGCGCTTTTGTAATATTCCGGGCTGCGGTAGTACTTTAAGTAGGCGTCTCCCAGCACTAACTTGCCCAGCTTGCCTTCGTTAATGGCCTTTTTGGTCAGCAGTGCATGCGGCGTGGTCCGCTTCTGGAATACGGTGGCCAGCTTGACGCCATGGCTCCGGCAGGCTTCGATCATCTCGTCCATGTCCGCCTTGGTAATGCCGAGGGGCTTTTCGCACAGCACATGTTTGCCCGCCTCCGCCGCCGCAACAGTAGCATCCCGGTGGCCTCCGCTGGGCACGCAGATGCAGACGGCGTCCACGTCACACTCCTGAAGCATTTGCCGGGTATCCGTATATACGTGGGCCGCTCCGAATTCCTCTGCTATTTTTGCCGCTTTTTCCGGAACGGCGTCTACGACCGCCGCCAGCTCCGCTTCCGGATGGCTCTCGATGGCTCTCGCGTGCAGAGGGGCGATCACGCCGGCCCCAATAATGGCAAAACGCATTTTTTTGCTCATACCAATCTCCTCCCGGTGGGAACCACCTGTAAGTTTACAACCCCATTCTAGTGGGACCCGTCTCCACGGCCAATCGCCCATTCTGCGGCTTTGCGCACAACTTTGGCGTCATCCGCAGGATCGAAGATGAATCCGTAAAGATGTATATGACAGCGCTCTCCGGGACTTGACCATAAGCCAACAAAAAAAGCGCCCCCTGCCCTCCGGCAGGAAACGCTCTTCTTACAAAAAATAATTCGTGATCGACTGGTCGCTGGCCAGCAGGCCCTCGCTATCCAGCTTCTTTTTCAAATACTTTTTATCCGAGGAAATGAACACGCTCATGATCAGATCGACCACGAACAGGAACGTAATATGATTGGACATAAAGGCGCTGTTATTGACGGATATTTTATCCGGGACAATAATATCGACGGCCGCGTTCTCCGTAATCGGCGAAGCGTCGTAGCAGGTGATCGCGATCACCTTCGCCTGATTGACCCGCGCGATGGATACCGCATCGATAATTTCCCTCGTTGAACCCGAACGGGAGAAAGCGATGACCACATCGTCCGGACCGCACTGGGAAGCGGCGATCTTCATTTCCCTGCTGTCGTTGATGGCTTCTGCCATCATGCCGATAATCGCCAGCCGGTTGCGGAGCGCCATTGCCGCCAAAAACGAATCGAACAATCCGATGACCACGATCCGGCGGGCATTCTTCAGGAGATCCACGACCTGGTTCAGCTGCTCCTCCGTCACGAGCGCGGACGTGTTCACGATCAGCTCATTATAATCCAAAGCGAGCGCATCAATGGGATTGATCTCGCGTCTTTCCTTCTTCTTCGCCTGCATATCCCGGTAGAACGCGTCCTGGGCAAAGGCAATCTTGAAGTCGTTGAAGCCTTTGTAGCCGACCTTTTTGCAGAAGCGGTTAATGCTCGTCTCGGACACGCCGATCTCATTCGCAATCGCCGTGATGGTATTGCGGGTAATAAACTCCGGATTATGAATAACAAAGTTGGCGATTTGATTTTCGCCGTAGGTTAACTTTTGGGTTTGCGATACGATTTTGGCGATGACGGCCGGAACCTGTGAAGACATGTGACCTCCTCCTGACCTACCTGTGGGAAAATAGCTAATCCGGTAACCCCCGCTAGCACACCCCATTATATCATACAAGGGAAGGTATTTAGAAAACGATGTCACAACGCCGCCGCATGGCCGCTCTTCCAAGCCTCGACTTCCCGGTAAAAGTCCTCTTCGCTTAAAGAACCGGTTTGGATCAGGAAGACGTAATCCAGTACATTCGGCAGGAAAGGCAGACCCATCATCTCCTTACAAAAGGCGTGGGCAGCGATTTCGCTGCACTGAACGACGCTCGAGCGCTTCACCAGCCGCCTGCCCAGCCGTAACACCTCGACCGGTTCCAGCAGGTCGTTGGTAAACTGCCCGGCCCGGAATTCCACATAGTGAAAAAATTCATGCGCCAGGTGGATATCGACCAGCCGCTCCAGCTCATCGTCCTGAGGGGCGGGTGGGCGCTCCGAATGTGGATCTGGCGTGCGCCCTGACGGCTGCAGCGCATCGCCTGGGCCTGATTTCGCGTCCGCCGAATGATTTGCCTGTTCTCCCCGGCTCATGACCGCCCGGTATGCATCCGCCATACCACGCAGGGATGCGGCGTAAACGACTACCTCCGGCGGCGTTTGGTTGAAATCGATCTGCGCCCGCAGAGAGAGCTGATGAAACGTACCGGAGCGGTCGGTGATTTCGTAGCGGAGGCCTTCCTTGCGGTACAGCTCGCGGATGGACATGCCCCGGCAGGCCTTGGCCGCTTCCCTGCCCCTTTGAAGCGACCTGGCCACATAATAGGCCAAGCGGTCCTGGGGAATTTTGCGGTACAGCGGGTCCTTGGTGAGCTCCGCATGGGCGAGCACTTCATCGGTCAGTCCAAGATGTTGAACATTCCAACCGAATTCCTGGAACTCCGGCATGCCTGTCACCCCCTCTTCGTGTTCTAACCTTGATCTATCTCTTCATCTCTTTAGCTGTTCTATTGGTACGCAATGACGATCATTTCGTCTTCGGACTTCAGCATCTCCGTTTCAAGCGTGAGAATCGACAGCAGCTGCTCCTTCGTCTGCATGCCGGTCAAATCCAGCATTTTCTCCTTATAAAAGGCAAACACCTTCGGGATCGTCGCGTTGGCGTCGGAGTAAATCGTATTGTCGTCCAGAAATTCGTTAAGCCGGTCATCAGCCGCAGCTTTCGTCACTTTCGTAAATTGGACGCCGCTCTTCTTGAAGCGGACAACCCCTTCGCGGTCCAGTACGGCGACGAAGTTGACCTTCTTCTTCATCAGGCCGAACAGGGATTTCTTTGTCTGCTCCGCTTCGAACAGGCTCCAGCGTCCGCTCTGCGCCGCCAGCCGGGTGTTCTCCGGTGATTGGTCGACCGAGCTGGCCGCGACCGCCGTCATTTCTTCCAGCGGCATCGCCTGCTGGCCGAGGTCTTTGGAGCGCAGCTCGGTCGAGCCGGTCGCAATGGCCCGCAGGATGTTCTTCTGGCTGTCAATTTCAATCGTGACCTCCACCGTCTCTTCGCTGGCTCCCGACTGGACGATCCGCTCCACGATGTCGGCCCGGATCCGCTTGATATCCTCTTCCGTCGGATTGACGACGGTCCGCTCCAGCTGCTCCTTGACCATGGCCAGCGCCACGCCGATCGTGGAGACATAAGGCGCGTTGCTGGCGATCTGACTCTTGAAGCCTTCCCGTTCGGCCATCGCCGGCACCAGCACCGCCCCGCTGCCCCCACCGCCGACGAGCGTAACAAAGGCCCGGTCCAGCTCATAATCCTGAATCATTTCATTTACGGTTTTCATCGTTTTATCGATCGCAATGTCCATCACCTTGCGCGCGGCTTCCTCCACGCTCAGACCAACATGTGCGGCAAGGGCTTCCCACGCTTTTACCGCCGCCTCCTTGTTACCATATGCATAGTCGCCCTCCGGCACGTAGCCGAGGATGTTGGCTGCACCCGCCAGCGTATACGAGAACTCCCGTCCATTTCCGCACTCGCAGATGGCGTATTCGGCCGGATCGCCTTCCCGGGGGCTGACGAATTTCACCTTCGGACTGACGATTTCGTCCGCCTGTGCAAACGCCTCGTACTCCTTGCCGGCGATGTGCGCGCTCCGCGGGCCGACGTCGGTGATTTTGCCGCCGGACACCTTGATCATACTGCCGCCGGCAATGCCGAGCGTGCGGACGTCCAGCGACTGCAGGTACGTGCGGTGACCGCCGACCTGGGCGTTCTGGATCATGACCTTGCCGTTTTTAATGACGGAAATGTCCACGCTCGTTCCGCCGACCTCGAAGAAAATGCCGTCCGAAATTTTCTCATACATCAAAGCGCCCGCCACCCCGGCCGCGAGGCCCGACAGCATCGTCAGGATCGGACGCTTCCTTACCTCGTCAATGCTCATCACGCCGCCGTCGCAGCGCATGATCATCAGCTGGGACTGGATATTGGCGTTTTTGACGGACTTCTCGGTCATGTTGGCCGTTTCCATCATTTTCGGGATGAGGGATGCGTTCACGACCGCCGTCCGCGTCCGCGTCTTCAGCCCGTACAGCTGGGAAATTTCGTGGCCGCCGGTGGCATAGATGCCCTTGCGGTTCGCCAATTCGATGACCCGCAGCTCATTGGTCGGATCGTCGACGCTGTACGCCTCGGAGGCGACGATGACTTCGGCCCCCTGCTGCACCAAGGCGTCGATGGCGGTTTCAATGTCTGCGTCCG
Source organism: Paenibacillus sp. VMFN-D1 (assembly GCF_003386155.1). NCBI lineage: Bacteria > Bacillati > Bacillota > Bacilli > Caryophanales > Paenibacillaceae > Paenibacillus > Paenibacillus sp. VMFN-D1. The sequence goes on from NZ_QRDU01000003.1 coordinate 357,294, forward strand.
TGAGATTTTTGGAGTCGAGGAACGTATGATATGTTTTCAAAAACTTGCCTGGCGCCAGCTCAATATCCCCCGGATTGGACTCGGACCTTGCACTCATGCCGTCGAGCCCCGTGCCCATACCGATGATGCCGACTCTGGCTACATCCCCTTCGAGCAGGGCGTTGGTCGCCTGGGTTGTCCCATGGGCGATAAACGTAACATCCTCCGGGAGAATGCCCTGGCTCTCCAGAATCCGGTTCAATATCTGCACGATCCCTTTTGCCACACCGTCCTCATCGTGGTGGGTCGTCGGGATTTTCATTTTGCCGATGACTTCAAACGTTTCGTTGTCGATGACGGCCGCGTCCGTAAACGTTCCGCCGACGTCGATGCCTACCCTTACTTTTTTTCTCTCCATGTTATCCTCCTGAAGTCAGGACAGGGGAAGGCCCGCATCAAGCCGCGCAGTCCGTTCCCCGTCCGGAATCATCCGTAAAAGCCGTCTTTATCAAAACACCATGAATGCGCCGATGACCATCGAGATCAGGACGGCGACCATCATCCAAGGCAGCGTCTTCTTCAAAATTTCGTTGATATCGGTCTTCGTAAAATCCGAAACCCATACGTTATGCGAGTTCGTCGGGTCGGATACGGCCTGAACGTTGCTGACTACCCGCAGCGCCAGCATGGCGGCGACCGGCGTCATGCCTGCCGTCACGAACAGGGCGGCGATGCCGCTGCCAAGACCCCACACGTTGAGCGGACCGCGGTAAATTGCCAGCGGCGACAGGATGGTGAAGAAGAGAATGTACATGATCGGATTGCCCGGAAGCACTGCCTCAATGAGCGGGGAAATCAGCGCCGAAACCTGCGGTGCCATAACCGAGTTGAGCAGGATGCCGATGCCGATCATGAGCGCCATGGCGCCGGCGACGTCCTGAATGCCCTCGATCAGCGCGCTGGAGAGCACGTGGATCGGGCGCTTCGGCCAGGCCAGCAGGATCGTGACGAGCGCGCCGATGATGACGGCGGGAACGATATCGATTTTAAAAGCGAACACCAGAATAACCGGCACCAGCGGGCTGATCAGCGCATAAGTCGGCACCTTCTTGCCGTCACCGCCGGTAGCTGCGGGCATCGCCCACGCTCTGCGGCCTTTGCCGTCTTTGCGGATATAGAACACGATCATGGCCAGGGACAGCACGATTAACGGCAGCGCGGCCACCATCGTGTAGTCGGCGATTTGGTCGACCGAGAGCCCGAGCACATCAACATACACGGCCCAGTTGGATACGTTGAAAAGCGCGCCCACCCCGACCGCGGACAGCACAACGATCGATGCGACGAACTGCGAAATGCCGGCGGTCAGCATGATCGGAATGACGATCGTACCGACCAGGATCACCATGCCCAGCCCGCCTGCGGCGGAGAAAATAATGGACGCGGTCACGAAAAACAAAATCGCGATCAGCATCGGCTTATCCCCGGCCAGCTCGGCGGCTTTGCGGATAATCGATTTGGTAATGCCGACCTTGTTCAGGATTTGTCCGAACCAGGCGCCGAACACGAGGCCGGCAATCGCCCCGGACAGCCGCATCGAGCCGGACGCCAGGATCGTTTTGGCAATGCTTGTCGTATCGGGATTATTCGAGTTCCACGGTACCCCGGCGATAATCGCAAACAGGATCGCCATCAGCGGAAGCGCCAGAATTGCCGGGATTTTGCGCGTCATCATCAGCCCGACGAACACCAAAAACACAATCAAAATACCGATCGCTTGCACCCACATTACACCAGTCACTTTGGTTACCCCTCTCGTCATGAGATTCCTTCACGTGGTTCATTCCCATGTTTACTTCACATGCTTAATAATTCATGGCCTATATTTCCAAATGGGCTCCTTGCTCCTTAAGCTGTGCCTGCACCGCTTTGATGTCCACATCCTGCACGTTAACGCCATGTTTGGCCGCGTACGCCGCAGCCACGCCCCCCGCATGGCCGATCGCCCCCGTCGTCGGGGTCGTTCGCATGGCCGCCTGCGCTTCAAACGTCGCCGAGATGCAGCGGCCGATGACGATCAGGTTTTTCACGGAATTCGTGATCATGCAGGAGTATGGAATGCTGTACATGCCGCCCCACTCCAGCTTCTGATGCTTCGTCCCTTCCCCGTCCGGGCTGTGAATGTCGATCGGATAACCGGAATGGGCAATGGTATCGTCAAAAAGCTTCTGTTCCAGCAGGTCCTCGGCGGTCAGCGTGTACACCCCTTTGATCTGGCGGGAGCTGCGCACCCCGATGTTCGGACCGGTGGACTCCACGACTGCGTTCTCGAAGCCCGGAATGTATTTGCGGACAAACAGCTCCAGCTCGCGGCACTGCTTCCGTCCTTCCATCTCGGCCAGGCTGAGGCTGAACGCATCGGTCGGATCGTGGCCCAGTATCCGGGTTGTGTTCAGAATGACCTCGCCCGGATTGTTCGTTTCGAAGAACAGCACGTTCTCGCGCTGGATCGAAATTTCGCCGCGCTCCTTCGCCTTCCGGAACAAGCTGTCAAAGCCGCCGACCGACAGGCGCGGCGCCTTCTCGATGATGGAGGTGTCGCCGTTGTATAGCGGAAAATCCTCCGGATGCGCGTGGATGTACTCCTTCACTTTGGGGATGTTCACGTTGTACATTTTCATTTTCAGCGTCATTGGCTGCATTGCCCCGTCGGACTCCCGGCCCTTCGTGAACTCCGCCCCGGCACCTACGGAAAGGTCCCCGTCCCCGGTTCCGTCGATAAACACGGATGCCTCGATGTCGGTCAGGCCCGACTTGTTGCACACCTTGATGCTGACGATGCGTCCGTCTTCCGCCTTCACGCCGGCGAGCATCGTGTGGTACAAAATCTCCCCGCCGCTTTCGGTCACCATCAGCTCCAGTTCATGCTTCATCGCCTCGGCGTCGAACGGGGTTACCGAATACGTAAAGCCGACCGTGTCGAAAATATGCCCCGGCGACTTCCCCTGCCGCTTCAGCCGTTCGATCAGCTGGTCGGTAAAGCCCCGGATCGCCAGCTTATCTCCCGCATGGAAGGTCATCATCGGCCCAACGCCGTTCGCCGTCAGCGTACCGCCGAGAAACCCGTGCGACTCCACGATCAGCGTCTTGGCGCCCGAGCTTGCGGCCGCCACCGCAGCCATCGAGCCGGAAATACCGCCGCCCATAACCACCACATCATACTTCAGCTTGTTCTCCAATTCGTCCTCACTCCTCCGGTAAATGATGTATGATTGCTTCTTGATTCATAGACTATCAAAACCTTCAGTTTATGTAAACGCTTTTAGGAAAATATTTTTCTATATATCCGGATTTTTAGTAAATTATTTTCCGACGGTTCTAATTTACGGTTACACGGCATATAACAATGAGTTTGGAATGGGAATGGGTGGAGGAGTTGCGGACATTGTTGGGACGGGAAAGTGGTCAGAGGAAAGTGATAGGGGAAAGAGTAATAGGGAAGATAGTAAGTGGCAGTGGGTAGAAAAAAGCACCGGAATCCATCCGATGCTCCCTTCAACAGACCTGCTAACGCTGTTTGTTTTCTAGATTACTTCTCATAGTTTTTCGCCATAAACGGCTCCGCCAGTCTCGACGGGTGCAGCTTGCGGCCGAGGCCGAAAAACTCGCAAAAGCTCATGATCAGCGGGTTCCACCGCTCGGGGTTGATGTAGTTTTTCTCCCCCATCAGCAGCTCCTCGTCGATGTGGATCCGCTTGATCTTCATCTCCATCGCCGCGATGGAGCTTGGCTCCTCAAAGGAGTGGATCTGCACCAGCTCCGCCTCCAATTGAACCGGGCACTCCCCGGCCCGCGGCGCTTTTACCAGGTCCGACGGGATTTGTGTAAACCCGGAAAGACCGAATTTATCGGGCTCATACCGGTAGCCCATCTCCGCCTTGTAATCAGGGACGGGGCTCGCCCCTGTCGTCAGCGCCAGACGATCCACTTGACTGACCAGATCGGCCGACGGCAGATTCAGCACGCACTCGCGCTCACGTTTGATGTTCTGGACCGTCTTCGATTTGCCGCTCATGCCGAGCATGCAGGACTGATTCAGCCACCAGGCCGAAGACATCGGGGCTAAATTGGCCGAACCGTCCTCATTCAAAGTGCTGATCAGAACTACAGGCGTACCAAAGTAGAGAATATTAGGTTCAATCGTTGTAAGCATCCTCTTACTTCCCCCTATCCAATTGTAAAAAATCGTTGACCAAGGGATATCCTGCAGGGCTGCAGCCACCTCAAGAAATATCTCGGCTTAAGTATACTGCCGCCGGTGAGAGCTTGGAAGGCTTCCCAAGTATAAGCGCAAGATAACAAAACCGCACAAACAGGCGCAGGTGCTCAGGGTCTATCTGAAGCCGCAAGCCAAAAAGCACCGGGATCTCTCCCGGTGCCTCAATCTATCATATAAAGCTACAGCAAAGCGGATCCTATCTGGCTGCCGGCATATGGTGGCGAACCTTTGACATACGCCACCATAGTGAACCTGCGCTGACCGGACTGCCCTTATACACACGCTTTACCCTACACCGAATACAGCCGTCCGTCTTCCTCTTCCTTCAGCCAGACCTGCATAAATCCCGGCTCCCGGTTGTCCCACAAATGGTACGGAACGAAGCGGTACTGCCGCTGCCCGTCGAACCCGGTGAGCGCAACGATGCCGCCCAGCTCGTCCCGCGGCTCCAGACCAAAGGAAATGCCCGGCCGGACCGCAAACCCGTCATAAGCGAGCGCCGGGTTATCCGCCTGCTCCAGGCAGTACACCAGCGGCCCGCGCTGAACCGCGACACGTCCCCGGTCGGCCTCGACCTCCGGCCGCGCGTGCACCTGCTGAATCGGCATCTCCATCACGTAATCAATCGTGTCGCCCGGCTTCCAGCGGCGGCTGAGCACGAGGAATCCCCGGTCTATGGTCCAATCCGCAGGAGCCACGTTCTCCCCGTTAATGGACAGCTTCGCCCCGCGGCACCATCCCGGCAGGCGCAGCCGCACCGCGAATTCGGCCTCCCGGGCCGGCTCCACCTCGACATGAACATGTCCGTCCCAAGGATAGTGGGTTACGGTCTTCATCACGACCCGGCTGCCGTCCTTCAGCGTCAGGTCAGCCGTACCGGCGACGAACTGCAGCATGACGGGGCCTTCCTCGTTCAGGGCATAATTGTATCCGCCGATCGAAGGCAAAAACCGCACCAAATTCGTCGGGCAGCAGGACGTGTCGAACCATTCGGTCCGGTGATGATCGCCCTGTGACGCCAGCGGATTGACGTAGAAAAAACGGTCGCCGGACAGCGAAATCCCAGCCAAAGCCCCGTTGTACATGGCGCGTTCCACGACGTCGGCGTACTTCGCCTCGCCAAACAGCAGGCTCATCCGGTGGTTCCAGAACACCATCGCGATCGAGGCGCAGGTTTCGCAGTAAGCGCTCTCGTTCGGGAGGTCATAGTCGTGCGTGAACCCTTCGTTATGCTGGGACGGCCCGATGCCTCCGGTAATGTACATGTTCCGCTCGACCGTGTGCGCCCACACTTTGCGCAGGGCGTCTTCATAGGTCCGGTCTCCGGAGGCCAGCACCACATCCGCCATGGCGGTGTACAGATACATCGCACGGACGGCGTGCCCGGTCACCTTCTCGATGTCGCGGACAGGCACGTCGTCCTGGCAGTATGCCGGTCCCCACTCCTCGCGGTCCCATATCGCACCATGGCCATGCCCGTGCCCCCGCTCCTCGAGCAGCCACAGGGAGAGCTTCCAATAACGCTCCTCACCGGTCGCGTGATACAGCTTGATCAGCGCCAGCTCGATCTCCTCATGGCCTTCCACCCAGTGCCGCTTGCCCGGCCCGAACAGGCTGTCGTAATGGTCAGCCAGCTTGCACGCCACGTCCAGCAGCGTGCGCTTGCCGGTAGCCGCGTGGTACGCAACCGCCGCTTCGATCAGGTGGCCGCCGTTATACATTTCGTGCTTTTCCATATCCGTCCACTTCTGGTCCGGGGCTTCGAGCGTGTAATACGTCGTCAGGTATCCGTCCGGCTCCTGCGCCGCTGCGATCAAGCCGATGATCCGGTCGATCTCCGCTTCCAGCTCGGGGTCCCGGTCCGCCATCAGCAGATATGCCGCGCCTTCAAGCACCTTGTACACATCGGAATCGTTAAAATAAATCCCCTCGAATTCCCCTTCCATAAGGCCGGCCGCTTTGGCGAAATTGCTGATCCGCCCGGTCGATTCGCATTTGTCCAGGCAGGTCCGGAGCGTCACCTGCTTGCATACCTCCAGCCTCTGCCTCCACAGTTCATCCTGGATCTTCACTTGAGTAAAAGGCACGCCCTGCCAGCCCTGCTGCGAATGAGTCGTTGTCATCCTGCACCCTCTCCCTTCATGCAATATCTTGCGATGCTTATCCTTTCAACCCCGTCAGGGTAATTCCTTCCAAAAAATAACGCTGTCCCAGCAAAAAAATGACCACGCACGGGAGGATGACCACCGCAGAGGCTGCCATGAGCAAATCCCACTGGGCCGAGTAGCTGCCCTGGAACATCTGCAAGCCAAGCGCCAGCGTGAAGCGGCTGTCGCTCTTCAAGTAAATGAGCGGCCCCATAAAGTCGTTCCAGGTGCCCAGGAAGGTGAACAAAGCGACGACGATCACTGCGGAACGGCTGAGCGGCAGAATGATGCGCCAATAGATTTGAAAGTAACCCGCCCCGTCGGCAAATGCCGCTTCGTCAAAGTCCTTCGGAATCGACATATAGAATTGCCGCAGCAAAAAGATGTTGAAGATCCCGCCTCCAAAAAAGGACGGCACGATGAGCGGATAATACGTATCGTAGAATCCGAGCTCCTTCCAGCCGAGAAAGCTCGGGATGAGCGTCACCGCTCCCGGCAGCATCATGCTCGACAGCAGGACGGCGAACACGGCATCCCGCCCTTTCCAGCGGATCCGTGAAAACCCGAACGCCGAGATCGTGCTCGTCAGCACCGTTCCGATCAGCACGCTCGCCACAATGACCAGCGTATTGACGAAGTACGTGCCAAACGGGAGGGACGTAAGCGCCCTTTTATAATTGTCCCAGTGGAAGGGATGCGGAATCCATTCCGGCGGCATCACGAAGATTTGCGATAAATCCATCAGCGAGCTTCGGATCAGCCAAATAAACGGGATGATAAATAGCAGTGAGATCACTCCAAGCGCCACATAGCCCGCGCCCAGCTTCAGTCTGGACTCCCTCATGACGGACCGCCTCCTTCGTAATGAACCCAGGATTTCGACGATCGGAACACGAGGAACGTAAACGCCAGAATGATGACGAACAGCACCCAGGCCAGCGCCGAGGCATAACCCATTTCCGTATCCCGGAACGCGGTCCGCCACAGGTAGAACACGAAGAACAAACTTTTGTCGTTCGGTCCACCCTGGGTCAAAATATACGCCTCATTAAACACCTGGAAGGAGCTGATGATGGTCATCACCGCATTGAAAAAGATCGTCGGCGTCACCATCGGAATCGTAATATGACGCAGCTTGTGGTACCACCCGCCTCCGTCCACATCAACCGCCTCGTAGTACTGCTTGGGAATGCCGGACAAGCCCGCGAGAAAAATGATGACGGTCCCCCCGATGCCCCACAGCGTCGTCAGCACGATGGAGGGGATAACGCTCTTTTCGGAAAAAATCCAGTCACTCGTCGGCAGATGAAGCCATTTCAGCATCATGTTGATCAGCCCCAGGTCCGGGTTGAGCAGCCACATCCAAATCATCGCCGAGGCCACCGCCGGCACAATGCTCGGCAGATAGATAATCGTCCGGAACAAAGCGCGCGCCTTAATGTTCATGTTCAGCAGCAGGGCGATAATGAAGGAAATGATGATGCAGGCCGGCACCCGCAGCACGACGAAATAAAACGTGACGCCAAGCGAGCGGTAGAAGCTCTCGTCCTGGCCGGAGAAGAGCCGGGCATAATTGCCGAAGCCGATAAAGGACACCGACTCCTTGAATACGTTGTAATCGGTCAAGCTCAGCACAAAGCTCGCGATCATGGGACCGGCGGTAAACAGAATAAACCCGAGTACCGCCGGAGCCGTAAACAGCAGCCCGTAGAACAGAGCTTTGCGTTCCCGTACGCCCGCCTTGCGGCGCACAGGAACCGGAGCGTTCATCGGAATGTTTGTCTGCATGTGTACTTTAAGCCCCCTATTTTACGTCTCGCCGTCCCTGCACCTGTGCCTGAGCTTTGGCCGCAATGCTGTCCATCGCCTCCTTGGCCGTTGTTTTGCCCAGCCATACGTTATCCATGGCAGGATTGACGATATCCATGATCTTGTTGAAGTTCTTAACGTAACCGGTAGGTGTAGCATGGCTATGATTGAGCACGACGTCGATAACCGCATCTTTGTAGCCTGATGGCCGGGAAGGCTGATTCACCGCCCATTTCGACAGCAGGGCATCATCCGTATACCAGTCCTTCAGCGAAGGCATCCATGTGCCGTAAGTCAGCATCTCGATTGACGCATCTGGGTCAATGAGCGCCTTAAGCAGCTCCCAGGACTCTTGGGGATGCTTGGTCGATTTAAAGATGGAAAACATCGCGCAGACTACCGTGGTCGCCGGCTTTTTCATGACAGGAAGCACCCCGACGTTAAAGTGAACCTTCGATTCCGCAAGCGTGCTCGTATTCCACTGTCCGTCAATCACCATCGCCACTTTTCTCGTCTGCAGAGCCACATTGGTTGCTGGAATGTTCTTGGCCTGCAGCGGCGACGGAGCAACGTGGTACTTATTGATCAGATCGGCGATATTTTGCAGCGCCTCGACGGCTTCCGGCTGGTTCAAAGCAAACGTCTTGCCGTCCGGGGAGACAAAGTCGCCGCCGTTTGAAAAAATAAAGCTGCTGTACGCTCCCCACCAGTTGCCGGGGTTCACTCCGTATTGCTTAATGTTTTTCGGATCAAAATTCGGATCGTCCGCATTCCGTCCTTTGTTGTCCAAGGTCAGCTTTTTGGCGGTATCCACGAACTGTTCCCAGGTCCACGCTTCCGATACCTTGGAAGGCGGCGGCGTCAACCCAGCCTCCTTGAAGGCATCTTCGTTATAAAAAAGCGTAAACGATTCCGGGCCGGGGGCTATACCGATAATATTGCCGGGCTCCGAGGAATAGGTGATATTCGGAACCAGCGTATCAGCCTTAATTTCGGAGTCCTTGTCCAGGAATTCCTGAAGATTCAGGAATTTCCCCTGTTCCGCAAGCGGAAAGGCGATCGTCGCCGATTCCATCATCGCCACGTCCGGTTCATCGTTGCCGGCAACCATGGTCGTCAGCTTGGTGTCGTAATCGGTAGGAATCTGCTGCAATTCGACCTTCACGTTGGGATGCTCTGCTTCGAACCGGGCGATGACCTTTTTGTTTACGGCAATTTCATTAGGCGCTCCCCATAAGGTGAGCCGGAGCTTGATCTGTTCGCCGGCCGCCGCCTGGGTTCCCCCCTTGTCCGCGCTTCCGGCTGCAGGCCCGCCGCTTTCCTCCGACCGGGTGCAGGCGCTCAGCAGCAATCCTGCCGTGAGCAGAAATGCAATCGCTGCCGTCAGCGGCTTTCGGTGTTTTTTCATCATGAACTTTAACCCCTCTCCTGCTTTACGAATGATTTCATAGCTGCAGCCTATGTTGCCTTTGATTATAGATTTTAGGCAGCGCTTTCAAAACCGGATTATTTTTGGAATGGTGGACTTTGATTAGAAAAGTGGGGCAGTGTGATGATCACGCGTGTTCCCTGGCCTACAGCGGATTCGATATCGATGCCGTACTCGTCCCCATACGCAAGACAAATGCGGGAAATCGTGTTTTTGATGCCGATCGAGGCGGACTCTGCATACAAAATCCGCTGAATCGTTTCCCGGCTCATGCCGTGCCCGTTATCCGAAACAACCAGCACACGAGTCCCATCCTTGATCTCTCCGGTAACTTCAATGCGTCCCCCTTCTTCCATTTGCTCGAAACCGTGGAGAATGGCATTTTCGACGAACGGCTGGAACAGCAGCCTCGGCACCGGGGTGTCCAGCAGCTCGGGAGCGATGCCAAAATGAACCGTGAACTTCGATTCAAAGCGGGCCTCCATAATGTAAAAATAGTCCTTCATCCACTCGAGCTCCTCGGCAACCGTTACGGCTCCCCAGTCCTTGCGCGAGGTGTAATGCAGCATATTGGACAGGCGGACGAGCATCCGGTTCAGCTCCCTCTGTCCCGATTCGATGGCCATCCAGTTCATGATGTTGAGCGTATTGTAAAGAAAATGCGGGTTCATCTGCATATTGAGCGCCATGATTTCCGCCTCTTTCTCTTTGATCCGGATTTCGTAGTTTTCCTTCACCAGCGTTTCGATGCGCGAATTCATCCGGTTGAACCGCTGCAGCAGCACCCCGAACTCGTCATGGGTTTTGACCTCTACCCGGGTCTGAAAGTCCCCTTCGCCCACCGAGCGCATGGCGGTGAAGAGCTGCCGGATCGGGCCTGTCATTTTGCGGACGATGAAATAAGCGAACAAGTATGCAATCAATGCCAGGAGCGCAGCCAGCAGGATCGTCGATGTGCGGATGGTCGGAATAAAGCCGCGGACGAGCGTGGATTCCGGAATCAAGACCACCGACAGCCAGCCGGTTACGGCGGACCGGTCGAAGCACAGGATTGTCTTTTGGCCGTCCAGGACCAATCGCTGCGTTCCGCTTCCGGCCTTTCGAATGGCGTTCACCCATTGTTCATTGAACACTTGGGTCACCTGAGAGGCGTTCGAGCTGGCCACGACCTTGTTATCCGGATCAATCACCAAATAGCTCGATCCTGTCGGAATGCTCTGCTCGAATTGGGAGTTGAAAAAGTCCGCTTTAAAGCCAATCGTCAGTACCGGCCGCTCCACGTTCGGCCGCAGCCTGGCAATCGTGGAATTATCGACATAGGAAAATTCCATCAGGCGGGTGGCGGAGAACATATACCTGTATTCGATATCGCTGTTTTGCAGCCAGGGCTGATCGAACATTTGGACGAAATCGTAGGTCGGGTACCAGACCATTTTGCCATGTGCCCTCTCCGCCTCCTGATACAGCGCCGTGCGGGTCGGATCCCCCTGCGGAAGATTACGCTGTGAGCCGAAACTGTAGTAGGAGGTCCACAGCTGGTACGTGTACACATCCTCATTTTGCGTAAAATACTTGCTCAGGATGGCCGACACCTGCCTGTCCGCATTCAGCAGTTCCGACGGGACGGAAGGATTCAGCTGGTTGAAGATCCGAAAAAGGTCCCGGTCGACGAACAAGGCCAAGCTGCCCTGGTCTACCTTCCTCAGCTTCGTATCCATGACTTCATTGCTCTTCTTAACGATTTCGAGCACGTTGTTTTGCGCCTGATCCCGCATCGAGCTCAAGCTGTTCCGGTAGTAGATGAAGCTCAGGAGCAGCAGGGGCAGCGCAATGAGAACGACATAGCTGGCCAGAAGCCTGGAGCGGAATTTCATCTGGACCTCCCCTCCCCTGACTTTTGCTGCCCGGCCCAATGACGGTACGCCTCCGGCGTAACGCCAACATGCTTTTTGAAGCTCCGGGAAAAGTATTTCGTATCGCGGAAGCCGCACCTTTCGGCAATCTCATATACCTTTAATCCGCTGCCGTCCCGCAGCAGCTCTTCGGCTTTGCGCATCCGGATCTCAATGAGAACATCCGAGAAAGAACGGCCTGTCGCCTCTTTGAACAAGGTGCTGAAATAAGACGGGTTGAAGCGGAACGATTCCGCCACCGATTCCAGCGATAAATCCTCCATGTACCGTTCGCGCATCAGCTCCAGGCAGCTGTCGATCACGAGCTCGCGTTTGCTTTTTTTCTGCTCCTTCAGCGTGACGCCCATTTGCTCGAGCACCGAATCCAAAATCTCCAGCAGCTCCGCAAACCGCCGACAGGTGCGGATCTGCCGCACGGCTTCTTCCGTCAGCGGGTTCATCCCCCACCCTGATTTGCTGTCCGCCAGCTTCAGCAGGAGCAGGCAGGTTTGGTCCTTGACGGACTGTGGCTCGGCCATGCCGTCAGCCGACATAGCGGTCACGGCTGTACGGCACAATTCCTTTGCACCTTCCGTATCGCCGGCATTCAGGAGATCCAGCAGTTCTGCGGCAGAGCACATTAAAACCGGTTGTACCGGCAGAAGCCCGCCATGAAACAAGATGGCCCCCTGCTGGTCGTAAAACAGATACGGCAGCGCAGCCAGAGCCGTCCGGTAAGACTGAGGGCCCCCCTCCGTTAGATCAACGCATTCTTCTCCGATCGCATGCACCCATCGGCCGGAATACCCTACAGCGGTGAGTTCTGCCTGCAGGCTCATAAGCCCCCTGCGGATGTCTTCCCGCTTTTCACCAAAGCTTGTACCCGTTTGGAGGATCGTGACCCACCTCGGCCGCGTCCAATCCACCGCATCCCAGGCGATCGTCAAGGCCTTGCCGAAGGCAGAGCAGGCGCGCTCCAGCGCTCGGTGCAGCCTATCGGCCGTCAGAGAGGTGGAGCGGGATTCGGTGTAAGTGTCAGGTGATGGGGCGTGGAACCCAGATGACATCCCGCGATCCGAATGTTCCGTGGTAGATCCGCTCCCATCCCCGCTGGCTGGCTCCAGCTCCGAAACGATGACCAGTCCAGGACCATCCACGACTCCGGCCGAAAGCCAGCTCTGTTCCTCCTCCAAGCTCAGGCCGCCGGTCAGCCACTGCTGCATCAAACGCCCTTGATGCGCCAAGGAAGCTGCCGTCATTTGCTGCTCCAGTGCTATCGTTCGAGCCCGTGCCTCACGCTCTTCACGGTAGATGTGTTCCAAACGCTCCAGCACTTCCTCCAGCTTGTCGACATCAACCGGCTTTAACAAATAATCAAAAGCCCCCTGCCGCAATGCCTCCTGGGCGTATTCGAAAAGGTTGTACGCGGACAGCATCACGATCCGCGGCTTGTAAGGCAAGGCTTCGTTTGCCCGCCGCAGGAACGTAAGCCCGTCCATTTGCGGCATCCGGATATCCGTAAATATGACCTCGGGCCGGTCGATGCCGGCCATTTCAAGCGCCTTGGCTCCGTCCCCGGCCGTAAACACTTCGCAGCCGGGCCGGCTCGCCAGCAGCATCCCGGCCATGCCCCGGCGGTGCCGCGGCTCATCGTCTACAATCATGAATTTCAAGCGGTTCACCCCCAGAATATTCATAGCATTAAATTCAACAACATCGTATCAGATGGGAGAAGAGGTAGGTATATAAAAAAACGTCTATCGACGTACCTTCAAAGAAGACAGACCGCGTTTAAAGGAAGTTCTTCTTGCGAGATCCGGAAGCGGAGGCTCCGAATCTTATACTTTCTGATCTCTTAAAAAAACAACCCGGGCAGGAGGGATCCTGTCCGGGTTGGTTGGGTTTATGGTCTCTGTTTGAAATGATCAGAGAGTTGGAGGAACGGTGTAGTGAACCTTGAAAGCCTGCCCAAGCGGGATTAAATGTTCAATGTCACCTGTTTGTCTTACCCACTGCAGTTCTGCAGTGTATTCTCCAGGCAACGGCATTTCAACCTCGTTTAGCGGAAGAATCACTTGTAAGGTAAGTGAAGCCCCCTCTGACGTTGGGTTACCGATTTCGTCAACAAGCCCAAGGGCCCCTGCGGATGGTTCCAATAATAAGTTCATCATACCGGCGTAATTCGTTTCACCCGTAGCAATGTCCTCATCGTTGTGCAATAGTTTGAATTGCGCTCCTGCCACCGGTTCGAATTCCCCATTACTTCCTCTTCTCAAGCTGACCTTCAGTCCTACTGCAGTCTCCGGCAGTAATATTCCCCCGGCCTTTACTTTCAGCGTTCTATCTAAGTCGGTGCCCTCTATCGGGTTAACTTCCGTCGACAGCACATCAAAAACATGGACCTCTTTGGTCACGGTCACGAGTGGATCGCCGGCAACCTCTTCATCCTTCAGCAGCTCAACCTTTACCTTATAGTCGCCGACCTCCGGCAACCTGGTTTCAAAAGTAATCGGCGTGCCGTTCAGTTCGCCCAGGGTATAGGCTTCCCCTTCTTCCCCGTCTGGTCCGGCTTCCTTTGTTAGGACAATGCCATCAGGGCTGAGCTGGCCCTCTTTGATAGCATCTTCCCCATACCAATAGGTGTAATCCGTCTCCGACAAGTTGATGCCCGTTTTAGAGCTGTACGTCACTCGTACCTTTACTTTCGTATCTTGATTCGATTGACCGCTGCTAAATCCAAACGTGAACTTGTGTGAAGAATGAAGCGGCACTTGTTCCGGAAAATCCGGGCTGAAAACAGCTTTAATTTCGACAGGCTTCGGATCGACCGGAGGATCCACTGGCGGTTTCACCGGAGGTGTCATCGACCCACCAGGCAAATTTGGCTGCGTAGGGGCAGTCGGCTGTGTAGGAGCGGCAGGCTGCTGGCCTCCCATTTGAATCCGCTCCTGATTGCGCCGTCGCACTTCTTCTTCAAAACGCTTCATCTCTTCAGTGCTCAGCTGCTGCTGATACTGGATCACGGCCTGCGTAGCTCTTTGCTCTGCTGCCTTTTGGTTGGCCTGCTGCAATTCGGCGATCGTTTTCAGGATATTGTCGATCATAGCCTGTAATTGCTGCTGCATCTGCTGTTGCAGCAATATATCCTGCATCTGTTGCTGCTGCAATACTTCCTGTATCTGCTGCTGCTGTTGCTGAATTTGCTCCTGGATCTTTTTTTGCAGCTCCTGCTGAACCTTCTCCTGCTCTTTGCGTTTAGCCTCCTGTTGCGGGTCCAATCCTACGGTCGGATCAAACGGACGCACATTTCCAAGGTCAATTTTTCCGTTCGGGTCGTCAATCCCACGGTTCACCTGTTCTATCAACGGATCCAATTTACTTTTTTCGATCTTCCCCTGACTACTCGCCTCCTTGGCTACATTGCCGACCAAGGCATTCAAATTTTGCTGGATTTTTTGAAGGTCTTCCAGTTGGCTTACCAAAAAGGGGTCGTTTGACCCGTTTGATGCCGAAGAACCGGAAGGTTTGGACTGACCTTGTTCCAATTGCTTCTTCTGCTGCTCAATCAGCTCCTGGTTCTCCCGGTCGATCTGCGCCTTGTTTTGGATGATGGCTTTAATGATGTCCGGTGAAGCCTGATGAACAAGACCCGAGATATCGACGCCGGTCGGCGTTTGAAGGGAAGGATCCACGCCGGGCGTTAAGCTGATTTGCTGGGCTGGATATAAAGTGACGGGTGACCCGTCCTTCCCGGCAAAGCTTTGAGGGTTCGTACCCGAAACCTTGACCACACCTGCTCCCGCGGCAACATCAGGGATACCTGTCAATGGATTGATAATGACAAAAAACTGCGTTCCTTTGACCTCCAGCTTCTGCCCGGGGACATCCATCTCGAACACGTCCCGGGACTCACGCAGATCATGGACGCTCGTATACGCCTGGCCTGACATCAGCTCCAGCTTGGTCGTCGACTGTACTGCTCCACCCGCCAGCACCTTGATCCGAATTTCGCTGTTCGGAGCCAGCGTGATTTCGTCCCCTTCGTCCTGAATGGACAGCACCGCACCGCCGGATTCGGTAACAAGTGTGTCACCCTCATGCAAAAGCATTCCCGGATACGCCTGAATGCGCAGCGCTCCCCCGCTCTGCTGGATATAAGCCGGTCCATCAATGCGGCTGATGGTCATGCTGCGTGTGCTGTCGGCGGAAGCCTGCGTCGTCCAAGCCGCCGAGCCTGCAAGAAGCAGAATCAGCGTCGAGCTGACCATTTTCCAAGATAGTTTTCCTCGTCTCACGTTGTTTTCAACTCCCTTCCTTTATTTATCACGGATAACCACGGTTTTCTCCGAAGCCAACCATTTCACGTCCTTGTCCAGCAGGTCCGTCAGCGTCCGAATCGGCACATACAGCTTCCCGTCGATGGATTGGGCAGTGCTGCCGGCCTCCAGCTGAATCATGCGGTCTCCCGATTGAACCACGGCAGACTTGGCCGAAGCCGATACCAGCTTCAGTCCAAGCTCGGAAGCGATAGATCGCAGCGGGATGAGCGTCTGGCCGTCCTTGGTCACCCGCGTATCGATCTGCAGCCACTTGGCGTTGTAGGCCACGTAAACGGTACCAGCCGGTTTCATCGGTTTATGATCCGGCTGCCGATACAAGTTCCACTGGCGCAAGCCGTTTCCGGCAATCCAGCCGACACTCCCATCCTGGCTTACAGCAACGCCCTGCGGATATGAAAGCAAGGAGGTGCTCTCGACACCGTCTGCTTTCCCTTCTTCTCCCTCCAAAGAGCCCACAAGCGTATGGACCTGGCCGTCTTTCAACGTTCGCACGACCTGATTGAGCGAATCGGCAATGACCAGCTCATGCTGAGAGGAGGACCAAGCCACATCAACGGGATGATTAAATTTCGCCGAAGCCGCAGCGCCGTCTTGGTAACCTCCGTCCCGGTAGAGTTTCCCTGGTGCCGCCCCTTGGCCATCGCCCGTTACCGACCCGGCCACCGTCGTGACCATGCCGGATTTCAGGTTAATATAGCGAATGACCTGGTTGCCGGAGTCACTGACGTAGAGATTCCCCTCATCGTCCAGCGCCAGCCCCGACGGCTCGTTAAACCGCGCATCCTTCAGCGCCCCGTCCTTGTAGTCGCCAGCGAATGCGGCCACTCCCGAATAGACCTCTACTACACGGTCGGAAGAGCCGGTTAGCGTGTTGACCGTACCGTCTGCGGCGATTTTCCGAATCACATGATTCAGCGTGTCGGCAACGTACACGGATCCGTCCTTCGCCACCGCCACATCCTCTGGCGTATTCAACGCTGCTGCCGAACCGGTGCCATCCTTGAACCCCTGCACTCCGTTTCCTGCCAGCGTGCTGACCTGCCCTGTAGGGGTAACTTTGCGGATCGCATGGTTCCCCGAGTCGGCGACGTACAAATTGCCGGCGGCATCCGTATCCATGCCCATCGGCTGATTAAACAGCGCGGTATTCGCAGCCCCGTCCAGCAATCCGCCCAGCGGCTCGCTGCCCTTGTTATAGCCCGCAAACCGCATTCCCGCAAAAACGGTCCGCTGCGTGCCGCTGACCTTCCATATCACGTGGTTCACCGTGTCGGACACCAGCACGCTGCCGTCCTTTGCGGCCAGCACCCTGCCGTTTCCAACCCATCCCGCGGTGAGCAAATCCCCCTTCGTGCTGGCGGTAGCATCCGGCTGCCAAGTGCTGACGCTAAGCCATGCCGAGTCCTCTCTGACCCCTGCGCCCAAAGCCAGTGAAGGCACACCAAGTGCCATGCACAGCGTCAACGCGGCGGTAACCCACCTTTTACCGTACCCCTGCAAATTTCATTCCTCCTACATATTTATGAATGGATGCAAGCCTCAACGCTGAATTGTTCTGCATCGATCTTATCCTGATTAAAGACATCCGACTAGTAAAATTTTTCTATTTTAGGGCCCGGACAGGCAGGGTATCTTCCTTTTTGAGTGAAAAAAAGATCCCCGCCTAACATTCAGGCAGGAATCTCACCAATTTCTATATGCTATTGTTTACCGGAACAGCGACTCCACGACCCCGCGAGCGATCCACACACCGGCCGCCCCGGCTTGGGCCAGACCGCGTGTGATCCCCGCTCCGTCGCCGCCGCAGTACAGCCCGCGGATTTCCGTCTCCAGCGTCTCCGACAGCTTGGGACGGGCAGAGTAGAACTTGGCTTCGACGCCATAGAAAAGCGTATGCTCCGAAGCGATGCCCGGCGTGACATGGTTCAGCGCCTCGACCATTTCGATCAGGCTTTTCATCGTGTTGTAGGGCAGAACGAGACCCAGGTCCCCCGGTACAGCCTCCTTCAGGGTAGGCTCCAGAAATCCTTCCCGGATCCGCCCTTCGGTCGAGCGCCGTCCGCGCAAAATATCGCCGTACTTCTGGACGATGATCCCGCCATTGGACAAATCGTTGGCCCGTTTGCATATTTCACGCGCATACTCGTTCGGCTTATCAAACGGTTCCGTAAATTTATGTGAGACGAGCAGCGCAAAGTTCGTGTTGGACGAGCCCAGCGCCGGATCCTTGAAAGAATGGCCGTTGGCCGCCATGGCTCCGCTGTGATTCTCGACCACGACATGGCCGGAAGGGTTGCTGCAGAACGTGCGGACCCGAGTGCCTACGGAGGTGTTAAAGACGAATTTCCCCTCGTACAGATGCTGATTGATTTCCGACATCACCACATCGGAGGTTTCGACGCGAACGCCGACGTCGACCTGGTTGTTGTACATTTTGAGCCGGCGCTTCTTCAGGATGCTTGTCAGCCAGGCTGATCCGTCCCGGCCGGGGGCGATGATGACGCGGTCCGCCTCGTAACTGTCCCCGTTCTTCAGGACGATGCCCTGCACCGTGTGGACGCCGTCTTCCTTGACGGTGAGGATGTCTTCCACCTCGGCCTTGCACATCATGTCGATGCGCGTGTTCAGAAACTCGTAGATCGATTTTAAAATTTCCAGGTTCTGTTCGGTGCCAAGATGCCGTACCTGTGCCCGCAGCAGCTTCAGACCCGCCGCATAGCCGCGCTGCTCAATGCCCCGGATGACATCCGTCGTCGGATCGGTAATGTTCGTCGTCGCGCCATGCTGCAGGTTCAGCTCGTCAACATAACGGATGAGCTCAAGCACTTTGGATGGTGGCAGATAGTCCGTCATCCAGCCGCCAAATTCGGTTGTAATATTAAATTTTCCGTCGCTGTAAGCTCCAGCCCCGCCAAAGCCCGCTGTGATCGAGCAGGCGGGCACGCAGCCTGCAAACTCCTTACGGCCGCCGGCGGGCGGACATAACTTGATTTTGTCCTCCAGAATCGGACAGCTGCGGCGGTAAATATCATGCCCTTTATCCACCAGAAGCACCTTCAGATGAGGCGCCTTTAACGCAAATTCATAACAGGCAAAAATACCGGCCGGACCGGCTCCAACGACAATGACATCATATTTACTCATCATGTTCCTCCTGAAATGGGTTAGGTCAACAAAAAAATCCCCGGCATAGAATAGGTATGCGAAGCAGCCTATTCGTAGCCAGGGATTTACGGCCCCTAGTAGAAACCCTCAAACCATATCATTGAGGTTATACGAACATTGTGTCAGTTATTTATCGTTTACAGGAGTTAGTGTAATGGATAAATACGAATGTGTCAACTTTAATATAAAATATAGTTCGTAATTTAACGAATTTCAGGAAATACAATAAGGTTATTGTTAATTATATTCAACAAAAACCGAACATTAACAAACCAATGGTGCCATGCCGCACCGCATTAAGACCAGTTTCCGAAAGGAGTCTGGATTACGGCCTATCTTCTCCCTTTTCTTATCCCTTGGGCGATGGCCCCAACGATCAGTCCCCAGATCGCATTTGTGATGAACACGCTGACGAAAGCAAACGGATTAGTCAGCGGGCCCTGAAGATGCCCGGTAAGGATCGGTGACATCACGCCGCTCACGATAATGGCGAACAATGCGTAGGCCACCCCCGCCAACACCAGCGTGCGAACCGGATCGGTGACCTTTTTCATGATCACGATGATCAGCCAAGCCAAGGATATCAATACGGTCATCAAAATACTGCCAAACTGCTGCCCGATGAGGTCCATCAAACCGGTCATTTTCATGATCGGCCTGATCATCGCGAGCGCTCCCAAGCCAACAATCAAAGGCAGGCTGAGCTTAGCGGCTCCTGCAATGTTCATCTATATTTCATTCCCTTCTGTTCTCATGGTCTGCCTTCCCGGCTTCCCTTACAGCATAACGAACGGATGTTGAGAACTTATGAAGGGACTTTACGCTTTTCGTGATATTTACCGATTCCAAGCAAGAAGAAATCATCACCATGAACAATGGCAAAAAAAGAACCCTCCGCCACCGCTACTGGTGGCAAAGGGCTTGGCTGTAAAACTCCTTATATTTTCGGCTATGGTTAATCCGTATGTCGGCTCTTTATTTCTGAGAAGCCTGATCGGTCGTATCGCCGGTTTCCTGATCCGTGTTTCCTTGCCCAGAATTCGCGGTCAAAACAAACGATCCGCCGGCCGCGTTGACTTTATCAATCAGGCTAACGTCCAGCTTTTTGCCCAGCTTCACGATTACGGTGCTGGTGTATTCGTCCGTCAACGTATTACCGGAACCGGTCGCACCTGTAGTTCCCGTTGTTCCTGAACTGTCCACCGCTCCCCCGGTGTCACCGTTACTGGTGTCTCCGCTGCCTGAAGCTGTACCGTCTTTACCGCCGGCAGTGCCAGTCGATGCATCATCCGATGGATCGGCAGCCTTGTCGGACGACTGACCGGCGTCCGCTCCCTCACCGTTCGAGTCCGTTCCCGCCGTCCCATCCGCAGCGTTCGTCTTCCCGCTGGAAGCCCCGCCGGTATCCGCCTGTCCGTCCTTCGTCGCATCTGTATCGGTCCCGCCAGGCGTTTCGCCGGTCTGGCCGCCTTCCGTCGCATCAGTGCCTGACGTTCCTGCTGAATCGGCGGTCTGCCCGTCGGTTGCCTTGCCGCCTGCCGTATCTCCGGACGTGGAATCCGTTCCCCCGGCCGGATCCGCCGCGCACTGGCTGACCGTCTGCGGATCAATCGCCTCAAACAGGATGTTTCCGTCCTTGTCCAGGACGGTCACTTCACCGGCTTTGAAATTCCGACACGCCTCCGGCTGCTTGAAGTGGAAGGTGAGCTCCGTCAATTCCCCTTGCTCCCCATCCTTGACCTGCTCCGCCGTAAGCAGCGGAATTTCCGTTGCCGTCTCTGTCGCCGGAGGCTGGGAAGCGACCGGCGGTTTCGTAACGTCTACCGGGTCCGCCTTCCGGTCAAAGGCACCATTCGCCTGCAGCGTCAGCATCGTGATGCCTGCCGCGATGACAATGACCAGCAGCACCGAGCTGAGCATGATCGGCTTGCGGTTGTTTCTGAAAAACTTCATCCAGGATGGCGCAAGTTCCGACCGTGCCCGGGCGTAGGCCGGCTGAAGCGCCTGCGGAGCGGAGTCAAAGTATCTTTTCACCCTGTCTTTGTTCCGGAACGCGCCCGGGTCATTTCTTTTCATAAACGACACGATCGCCGCGGCATACGCGGGCACCAGGCCGCGCGGACGCACAAACAGCGGCTGGTCCGCAGACCACTGGATGTACTCATACACCGTCTCCGGGCTGTCTCCGTATTTATACACGAAATCCAGCAGGGATCCGTAATCCACCGCGCCGGTCTCCACGTCCTGACAGAAGGCCAGAGTAATCCACTCGAACACCTCCGGTTTCACTTCCCGCTGCAGCCAGCCACGGCCGATATACTGCACCTGATCCCGCTCGGCAAAGGACAATCCGTCCAGCACGTCCTCCCTTTTCGGGTGGTCGGTACCGAACCATTGATAGAGCGCCAGCATGACATTCGCTTTGGAGCGGATGCGGGCATCGAATCGGGATACCCACGATCTTAATTCCTTCGCCTCCCGGAGAAATCCAATATCCAGCAGCTGCTCTCTCGAAAGACGTTCCAAATCCAGATCCTTCAGCAAAAAGAGATTGGCCGCATACACCAGCCGGTCGACAAACCGCGACCCGCCTTCGATTTGGCCCAGTCCGCGGCCCGGATCCCGCTCGAGATCGTCCAACTGGTCCATCACCGCATTCACGGCGCGGACCGGATCGGACTCCCGGCCCAGCTTGTCCATCAGCTGCGTTTCCGCAAGCTTGGTGAACACGGCGTTCTCCAGCACGATCGGGTGATTCTGCACCCAGGCGCCGGCGAGCTCGACCAGATCGCTGGCTGTCGCTGCCTGTTTCAGCCTGTTTTCTATGTAAGGCTCGAACAGCAGGGCGGGCAGCCCCGGGCTGCTCAGCACACGGGCGAAGAAGGTGCGGCTCAAGGCCGGTGTACTCTCCAGCATGCCGTACGCGGCTTGCGCAATATCTTCACGCTGCTGCGACAGCGCATTGTTGATCGTACGGATGAAATACTCCACGATGCGCAGGCCAAAATTTTTGCCGTCGACGGCATAGTAGTCCTTGATGCTTTCGATGATGTCCGTACCTGGCACCTCGCCCAGCTTCACCCGATCCAGCTCTTTGTCAAAACGCGTCAAGAACAGCTGATTCAGCCGGGCTTTGGCATGAACGGCCCCAGGTGTGGACAGATAATCAAGGATGCAGCGCAGCACCGTGCCAGTTTGAGCCGTATACAGCTCTTCCCGCCCCTGATCGATCTGGTACAGCACGCACAGCTCATGGTAGCCCGCAACCGAAATCCTTCGGATCGGCTCCATGCCCTCCATCATTTGGTCGGCAAAAGCATAAAAATCCTCCAACCGTTCCGGACTCCGCAGATTCGCCCAGGCAAAATCCAGGTACGGCTGCTTGGACCAGTCCAGGTCCACGTTGATGACGCGGCCCGCCGCCAGCTCAAACAAATAATCCTTCTCCACGCTGCGGTCACCGAGGCGCAGGCCTCCTTTTTCCACGAAGGTCAGATGGATGCCTTTTTTGCTCTGCGGCTCTTTGGCATACGTCAGAAAACCAAGCTCGCTACGCAGCGCGTAAGGCAGGCTGCCATACAGCACATGCAGCAGTTCGCGCGCCTTGACGGACAACTGCTCCACCGGAACGTCCAGGACGATGTATACCTTCTTTTTGCCCGATACCGACGACATGGCTGCAAACAGCAGCTGTTTGAACACCTTCTCGTCAATATGCAGTTCCTCCAGGAGCGCCATGACCTCGGCCGCCGCCATATTCTGCCCGTCTTTCGCCACCGGCAAATCCCCCAGTTCGGGGAGGTCCGGGCCCAGCTCAATGTCGTAGTGATCGGTAAACTGGGCGTTCAGGAGCCTGCGGTAATCTGTGCCCGTCTGCTCCATCCAGCCCGGTGGGAGTACATAGTTATGGGTAAAAAAGGCACTGCGCAGCCCCGTAAAATCCGCCGGCTGGTACACGCTGCGTCCCAGAACCGTTTCCCCGGTCTCGGTCCGTAACAGATGCAGGGCGTCCGGATAAGCGGCTGCTTCCTTCTCGCTCCGAGCGGTCAGCTCCGCCGGGGCGTCGTATTGGCAGAACGGATGCAGCACCTTTTTAATAAAACCATGTTCCAGCCCCAGCGATCTGGCGATCGTATCAAACCCTTCGGTAGAGCGGAAAATCCCGCGCCGTTCGCGGGTATACATTTGCTGCTGAACCTTTTTGGGAGTGAAATCCGGCACTAGTCTTCTCTCCCCTCAATGTATTTCAGCTTGTACAGCAGCCAGATAAATGGCTCATCCACCCGGATCGGGCTGACCACGCTCTGCAGCTTCTGCCCCACCGGATTGCTGCCCAGCGCAGACACCGCGAAATAAGCCGTATTGGAAAAGTACACGTCCATCGTCCCCTTAAACGGCCGGTCGACCTTTTCGATGAAGCGGCGGATTTCTCCGTCGATATTTTCGAACTCAGTCAGATTCAAATATTTGCGGTGCACCATGTTGTTAAAAATGTTGCTGTTCGGCTTCACGTACTCGCCGTCCTCGTCCTTCAACGAGTGGAGCATGTCGCTCTTGGTCAGCACCACCGCTGTCGGTATGTCGGTTTTGCCCTTGTCCTCGTAGGCGATAAAGTCGCCGAACAGGGTCAGCACCACGTCCCGCGGCTCATCGTACTGCGACACCCATTCGCCCGGCTGGTCGCCTAAATTCAGGCGGATCTTCTCGCGGATCGAGCGGATCTGCAGCGGATCGATCATGAACAGGATGCCCGCGGAGTTTTTGATGTGCTGCCCGTGCAGGCCGAGATAATCCTCGTCGAC
Source organism: Paenibacillus sp. VMFN-D1 (assembly GCF_003386155.1). Lineage (NCBI taxonomy): Bacteria > Bacillati > Bacillota > Bacilli > Caryophanales > Paenibacillaceae > Paenibacillus > Paenibacillus sp. VMFN-D1. The sequence continues at coordinate 381,136 of NZ_QRDU01000003.1, forward strand.
CATGCCCTCGCCGGCCACATCGAAGAACACCAGCGTGAGCGGGGGCTTGGTCTCGTCCTTGAATACGAATTGGAAAATAAACGGCTCCTGCATCTTCTCCTTCTGCGTGGAAGCGAGCAGGTCCCCACGTTCAAACAGCGGCTCCTCGTACATCGTGCGGAACTTGCGGCTGATCTCCGCATTCAGCGGCATGCAGGCCGCATTGAAATGGTCCGCCGTCATATGCTGAAGCGTATGGATCAGCGAGGTCATATAGACCGACTTGCCGACCTGCGATGCGCCGATGATCGAGATGATATTGCTCGGCACTTTGCCCGCCGTTACCGGAAGTTCGTTATGGCACTTCGGGCACAGCCGTCTGCGCGTGACCACCCCGTAGCGGTCGTTCAGCCCGATCAGTACGTGATCGGAGTAGATCTGATGCTCCTCGGGAATGTCCCGCGGATAGAGGATCGCCTCCATGTCGTACACCGAATCCAGGCCGAAGCGTTCCCGGTAGCGGTTCAGTTCCTCATCCTCGCGGAGCGCGTAATCCTCGTCGTCTTCCCGATGGTGGGCAGCGCGGAACACGACCTCCTCCGGCGAAAATTTGCTGAAGCAGTACGGACATACGATATCGTAAAACAATGGCCGGGGCTCCGGCTCCGGCTTCCTCTTGAACCTGTCAAAAATGCCCATGATGCTCTCGTTCCCCCTTTCCCGTACTTCTATGTTCAATAGCTGGCTCGAAGAGCCGCTAGTAATCTCATTGTGAGCTGGCTCGAAAGAGCCGCTGATGCCTTATCGTAAGCTGGCTCGAAGAGCCGCTGATACTCTTCCATGAGCTGGCTCGAAGAGGCGCTGATGACTTTTCGTGAGCTGACTCGAAGAGGCGCTGATATCTCTCGTTTTGCGGAAGCAAAACATCGAGAATAGCTTCCTCGAACCGTGGCAGAGAAGCTAAAGCCCGCTCCGATGCCGGATCATTCTTCCGATCGCTGTTGCCTCCAAATTTCCTGATTTGATTAACCCTATTAAAGGTTGAAATTCCGAGGCAAAGGCGACCGCTGCCGCTTCTCCAGAATGATTCCGTCCTCTCCGCTGGGTCATCTCCGGAAGCATTTTATCTCTGGGCCTCGCTCTGCTTTAGCCCTATGGAGTACGCTCAACTCTTAAGCTCTAAGCTCTTTCCCTCTAAGCTGTTATTCTCTAAGCACTTCTCTCAAAGCACTGCTCCCTTAATGTATACGTCCTGCTAATCTATTCGTTCTGGTCATCTTTTTTTCTGCTAATCTATTTGTTCTGCAGATCTAACGTTTATCTCGACCGCGAACCCTCAAACTCCATTCTGCAGCTTTACAGGTCGATTCCGCAAGCTTGCGTACTTTTAGACTGTATTATTTCGCCCCTCAAAGCTAGCATTTCGCCTTTGAATCCAATTCCGTTCACTCTAACCCTTAATTTCACTAGTTTAATAGTTCATATGTTTAATCTCTATATTTTATCGCACATTCCTGCCTAAAGGCAGCCGATACGACCTGCCCGGGATTTCTTCTTCGAGCTAACCAGCTTCCGGCCGCTCCTCTGAGTCTGCTCATAGCTTCCTCCTGCCAAGCGGATTATGGAACATCCCGAGTCTGCTCACAAACACCCCATGCAGAGCGGGATTGAAGCACTTAGAATCTGCCCACAATGCTCCCAGCCAAGCGAACATAGAACATCCTGAGTCATCCCACAAACGCTCCCTGCCATGTCGATATGGAGCATCCTGAGTCTACCCTCAAATTGCCCCCTGCCAAGCGGAATATATGGACCGGAGAGTTTACGTGCTTCCTTTGAAATCGTGTTATTCCCTTCTGACCTCATCAAAATAACACGATTTCAACAGAAGCCGGAGGTGCATATATGGAGCGACCCAACAGAAGCCGGAGGTGCATATATGGAGCGACCGGAGCGACCCTAGCGACCCTGCACCAACTCATACAGCTGCCCATACTTTTTCCCGTCCGTAAAAAACAGGCGCACGTAGTCGTTTTTGCCCACCTCGATGGCGGGCAGCACGTTTTTCCCCGCCGCGAAATCCATGACGAACGGATACACCGTTCCGTCTTCCTTGTGGGCGGGGTAGCTTCCCTGCTTCTTGACATAGCAGAGCGCTTCCTTCGGGATCGGGACCTCGGTCGTCACCCGGATCTCCACGGTCTTGAACTTCTGCAGCCATCCGCCCTTCTCGCGGATGGAGACGGTCACGCGGGCTTTGCCTGTGCTGAAGACGGCACGATTGGCCCCGTCAGGCTGGCGGAACAGGACGGCATCGCCTTGTTCCGTTACCGAAGCATAGACGGTGTAGATGACGCGTCCGACGCCCTCGATCCGGTCGTGATAACCGTTGTTCGCTTTGTATTCGTTTCGGGTATACAGCCTCAGCTTGTCGGAAGGCGAATCGGACGGAGCCAAAGCTCCGCCCTCTCCCGCGTCCTCCGCAAGAATGTCAAAAGCCCTGCCGATGTACACGGCCTGAATCCCCTCCGGCCACTGCCAACGAAGGGTGCAGCGATCCTCGTCCAGCTGGTGGGACAAGCCGCGGATGACCGGGTCGCCCGGCTGTGCATCGATAAACCGCATAAGTCATGCGCCTCCCTGCTTAGAATCCTCTGCTCGTGTTGTCTTTCTGGCGCCGGTCGAAGCCGGACTGCGTCCGTCCAGCCTGGCCCGGGCGCTGAAGACCGGCCGCCAGCTTGCCGTTCTCCTTCACCGGAATGACGCCGGTGAACAAGGCGAGCACGCCGGCCAGGATCAGGCACGACAGCAGGCGGACCATCTCGTCGCCAACGGTGTGGCCCGACAGGCCGAATTCGAGCACGGCTCCGGCGATCAGGCCGGACACCACGCCGCCAATACCAAAGCTGCGGGCCAGATACCGGTTGTCGAAGATCAGGCCGAGGGACAAGCCGATCGTCCCGCCGATGATGGCGATGAAAGCGATGTGCAGCATCCGGTAATAGACGCTGTCCTGCGTCGGACCGGTCCGTTCGGTCAGAAGCGTCCGGTCGCCTACGTCTTCATAGATTTGCTGGAAGACCGGCGACAGGTCGCCCGCATTGGACACGTCGTAATACTGCCCGCCCGTCTCCCGGGCAATGTCCTGCAGCAGCTGAGCCCCATCTGCCTGAACCAGGCTGAGCCCGATCGTGTTGACAGCGATTTGGCGCTGCTTGTACGCCGCGAGGGCGCTGTTCAGGTCGACATCGCTGATGCCATCCGACAGCAGGATAACCATCGTGTTCCGGCTGGCGTCATTCGTTTCCTCGATATGCTTCATCGTATCCGCCAGCGCCAGGCTGATGTTCGTTCCCCCGTCGGTTGCTTCAAGCCCGTCGATTTCGGAGATGACCTTATTTTTCGCATCCTTATTTTTGACCTTCATAAACGGCTGCAGCAGGGTCGTCTGGTCGTTAAAGACCATCACCGCCACCCGGTTGTCACTGTCCATCCGGTTGATCAGGTTTTTGGCTGCCGTGTAGCGGTCATTGTCCGGGTCCGTCTCCCCCATGCTTCCGGAGTTGTCGATGACCAGAGCAATGTCCTTGACCGGCTTCGCATGACCGGGATTGATCTCGTAGACGAACTCCAAAACCAAACCCAGCACGAAGACCAGCACCAGTGTGGCTGGCACGAGCAGTTTCCAGGAAGTCCCCATATACCGCTGCCTCCAGGACGGCCCGTTCAGGCGGGGTGACATCATCTCCGCGATCAGGCACCCGGTGCCGATGCAGAGAGCCAGTATTCCCAAATATAATCCAATAGCCACGATTCGCGGAAGATCGCTGCCCCACACGTGCAACACGACCTCTCCGATGACGTAGCCGGCCGCGCCGCCAATCAGGCTGAGGAGCAGCAGAAGCAGATTGATTTTACGCTGCATGATACCATGCTTCCTTTCTTAAGTGGCGCCCGGGCCCTTACCGCAGCTCCGGCAGCTGCCCGGGGTCCACACCGTGAAATTCGTAGCCGTTCTGGACGTACGTCTCATAATAGGCTTTGCCGTTGCGGTAATACATCAAGTCCTCCAGATGGAATCCGCCCATCAGGTTCAGCTTCTCGACGCCGCTGCTGCGCTTCTCATGCACGACCCCGAGCTTGTAGATGCGCGAGGTCTCGTCTGCCCCTAGGGCATACCGGACGAATTCGCTGCTGGCATCGCCAAAGAAATACTTTTCCTCATAGCGGTGCTCCTGCGTGTAGTCGAACAGCCGCACGTTAATGACCGCATGCTCCTCAAGGGTTCGGTACAGCATCTTGAACAGGTCTTCCTTCGACAGCACCTGCTTGTTGCTGTAATCGATCGTTACGTTGGCCCGGCGCAGCAATTCGTCCTCAAAGGTCTGATCAAACGGCTCCGCCGTCAGCAAATCACGCTCCACGACAGCAATGAGCCTCTCCAGCAGTCTGTCGGTCCCTGAAGCTGACAATGCGGACAGGTTCCCGACATAACGGTCCTCGAAAAAGATATACGCCCCCCGCTTCGCCTCCAGGTCGCGCATGATGTCTTCGGTCACGAGTCCGTAATATTCCATAATGTTCTGCCCGATATAATCGTCGGCAGCCCGAATGCTCTGCTGCGCGGAGGCATGCAGCTCGCCCTCCAGCTGCTCCAGCCGCTGCGCCTGCCGTTTGTAGTGGCCGTGCAGACGCTCCAGCTCCGCCTCGTAGCGGCGGTACAGCTTCAGCTCGGTCTCCAGGAGCAGCAATTCCAGCTTGCGCTGATAGATGGTCTCCAGAAAATAGCGGATAAAGCTCCGCACATTATGCTTGTCCATCAGCGGCCGTTTCGGAAAAGGCAGGTTCCCCACCTGCTCGCTGTAATACCGGTCGAGCTCGGCCCGGTCAGCCTCCAGCTGGCCGGCCATATCGCGGATCCGGGCCCGCAGCGCCTCCAGCACACCGCCTGCCCCGTCTTTCTCGCCGGTCCATGCCGCAATGTGGAACACGCTGATCTCCGGATGTTCCGCCATCTGCTGCCGGATGACGGAATCCAGCTCTTCCGCCCCGTCCAGGCGGCCCAGCGCTTCGCTTGCCTCCTGCTCGTAGTTGGCATGAAAATACCGCCGGCATCCGTCACCGAACAGCGCCTCCTCCGCTTCGCGTACGGACATGCCTTTGAGCGAAGCGAATCCGACCGGCCGGGTCATCATGCCGTTCATTTCCTCAATCCGGCTGCCGTCCGGCACCACATGGTCCGCACGCGACGAAACCGCCGCCGGATCCAGCCCGAAGAACGTCAGGCGTTCCTTGATGCCGAGTTCCCTTCCGGCCTTCATCCGCAGCAGCAGCTGGCTGTAGAAATGGTACAGCACCGTCAGGGCAATCGGCTGGTTCGGCCGCTTGACCCGGGAGAAACCGGCGGAGACATAGCCCTGCCGGCCGGACTCGGTCATGATGTTGTTTTTGAAGGAGGTATTGTTATAGCTTCCTGCCTGACCGTCGACCTGATGTTCCTTCTGCTTGCGGTTCTTCAGCAGGCCGAGGTGGCAGATGATCTCATAGTTGTCCTGCATGCCGCCAGGATCGGCGATGCCGCGCTCGTTTTTGTCCGACAGCACGTACACCAGATCGAACAGCGGCGAAGCCGGATGTCTCACCGGAATGGACAGTCCGTCCTCCGTTACATGCAGCGGCGCGGAGAACGCGTACTCGGGGCGCTGCATCATGTCGAGCTCCCGCAGAAAAGCCATCCCTGCCGAGCTGGCATATCCGAACGACTCCAGCTGCTCCCGTTCGCTGATCAGCGCGTACAGGTCCATCTGAACCGACTTGAAGGACTGGCTGAAGATCGACTGGGCCAGCAGCGAAATTTCCGGTATGAACACATTAAGCGGGTCGTCGACCCGCGTAATGACAGAGAGATGGATCCGGTCGAACGAGGAATACATCCGGCCGTAGCCCGCAATATGAGACTCTAGCCGGCGGATCGCCTTATTGAGCTCGAACAACTGCTTTTCATTCCGGTAGAACGCCCGGTGCAGCTCTTTGCGTATCGATTTGGGATCACCCGGCACAGCGGAGTCGTCCAACAGAAACCGGCTCAGCAAGGAGCCGCCGTCTTCGGAGCGCACTTCGCCGAACCCGTACCCTTTGGCTTCAAACCGTCCATTCGCATAACTTTCCTGGGAGGCCATGGACGCCAACGTGCCGTGGGTCTCGTCTGAAGCGGCAGCCCCCCGGTCGCTGCCGGACGCCGTGCCGACATGGAAATACGTCACGCCGGCGCTGTTATCCCACTTTTGCCGGTGGATCTTCATGATCGGTCCGATGGCGTCCGCCGTCTTGTCGCCGATAAACAGAAGCACCGCCGGGTAATGGATGCTGCTCTGGTCGTCTCCCTTACCCGTCAGGCTCTCCTGGGCCGCGGCATAGCTGGATGCAAACCGCTCTAAAATGCCGTTCATCGCTTACTTCAGCCTTCTGCGGATATCGTTCAGCTTGGAAGAAATCTGTCTGTAGAACTGATAGCGGTCTTCCCCGTCCGCCAGCTCCACCTTCTCGTATTCGAGACGGTCGCGGGCTTCCAGGAAGGTCGCCGACAGCTCCTCCAGCTTGGTGAGCAGCGGGGTGATATCCTCCGAAGCGGTCAGCTCGGCATCCCGGCGGGACGATTTGCGCAGCAGGGTGCTGCGGCTCTTCTCATCCAGCCCGCGGAAATGCTTAAACACTTCGTATTCGACGTAATTGACGCTTTTCAGCAGATTGGCGAACGGCTGCCACGCTTCTTCTTCCGGGTCGCGGTCGTAGACGTACAGGGCGCCCTTCTTGCAGATCGTGCCGGTGTACATCGCTTCGATAAACTGGTCCAGCCATTTCTCCTCATCCTGATGCTGGCTGATGATGTCCTCCAGTTCCGCCACCTTGGCGGCGATGGCGGTATACTTGGCCAATTCGGCCCGCACCCGGGTGATAAGCTCTGGCGAACGGATCAGGTTCTCCTTGGCCAGATCCTCATTGATCGAGCCGAAGATATCCTTCGATCCTTCCCGCTCCAATCCCTCGCTCAAGTAACGCTTCAGCTCGGTCAGTGCCCGCTTCACTTCGCCAAGATTCGGCTTGGCGGCGTTCAGCTGCATGTCGTACGCGTGCAGCGCAGACTCCACGTCAAACGGCTTCGTAAACACCACCGCATAGCGGTTGCTGGTGTTCTGGTCGGCATCCTTCAGCTGCACCACCTTCAGCTGCAGCGCCTGGTCGAATTCGGTGCGGACACGGGTGTTGTAGCTCTGCACCCGCGGGTTTACGTAGGTCTCGCCCCACGATTTTTCCGGAATCGGCGATGGCAGGTACGTCCAGTTCACACGGTCGGTCTGCACCAGGTGGCGACCGATGCCTTCTTTGTCCAGAATCGTGCGTTCGTAGCTTTCTTCGTACACCTTAAGCGGCGTATACACAAACAGCGGCACGCCATTTTTCGTGTTCAGCCAGAAGATCCGGTTCTTCACTTCGCTCTCTTTGACGGTAAAATGCGATTTGCCCACCGAATTGTTCTGATAATTGCGGATCCCCTTCAGGATGCTCGGCGCCTGCACCGGCACGGAGACAAAGCCCCACGACGGGAAGTACAGATTGCCTGCGCTGTTACTCAAGTGGAAGACCGGCACGGCCTCTTCGTCCAGCTTGCTGGCGATGTTCCGCTCCACAAACTTCTCGATCGACTCCTCCTGCCCGAACTTCATGATCAGGAAGTCTTCCATCGAGCGGGTAATGAGGTCGCCGAACTTGTCGGTCAGAAACTCCGAAATGGAGCTGACCACGTCGATCTCCTGCTCGCGAATCCAGCGATTGGAATGGTCCAGCAGCTCCTGCGCAAAGTCGCGGATCAGATCGTCAACATCCTTCTGCTCCATCATGCGGTTAATGACCTTCGAGATGTCGGGCACGCTGACCAGATTCCAATAGTAGGTTTTGTTGCCCTTGTGATCCTGCTGCTCCTCCCCATTCAAGAGAATGTCTCCGTTTTTGGCGAAAATGGAGTTCAGCGCGTTCAAAATTTCGGTGTATACGTTATAAATGCGGTTGTTTTCCTTGTTCAGCAGATCGTACAGATCCTCGTAGAACTCGATCATCTGCTCGGTACGCTCTACATCCGCCATCAGCCAGTATTCGTTGATCTTGGCCTCGATGTAGACGTTTTTCTTCTTTTCTTTGGATACGAAGGCGCTCTTTGCATCGCCCAGACGCTCATCCGCCTGCTCCCGGGCCACCTCGATGTCCCGCGGAATGCGGGTCAGGTTCTCGCGCAGCGTCTCAATATAGGAGAGCAGCATTTTGAGCAAGCTGAATCCCTTCTCCGTGTAGATCAGGCGGGACACATAGAACGGCCCTTGCTGCGGGTGCAGGAACATGCGGCGGATCTGGTCGCTGAACTGCGCCACGATTTCGCCTGGCAGCTGCTTCTTCGCCTTGATATATTCCTCCCGTGCCCGCGCCAGGAAATTTTGCTCCAGCTCGGTGTCCATATTGATGACCTGATTTTTAACAACGTTCGTGTAGCTCAAGCGCTCGCTGTTCTGGTAGCCGGGCAGCGGCTCCGGCACGCGTGATTCAAACGTCTTCACCATCGTGTCGAGATCGACGCCGAGCTTGCGGGCGAACTTCTCCACGTCTTCCTGATTCGGCGCTTTTTCGAACATCGTTTCCATTTTGCCGAACAGGCGGTACGCCAGAAATGTCGTCATTTCCTCAATCGGAAGCACGGCCGACGAGGCACCGATGATGTTGTAATCGTAGTTGGCCGGATACGCCTTGTTCATTTGGGCGATGTTCGTGCGGATGTTGCTGATATAGTCGTGAATGGCGAATTCTTCGCCCGATTGCTTTTCCTCGCTCGCCATGAAGTTCGTAATGTTCTCGGCGGTGACGTTCATGCAGTAATCGTAGGCATTTTCCAGCAGCTTGCCTTCCGTGTTGGTCGCCGAAATCAGATGGCACAGGTTAAACGGCGGCAGCGGCGAGTTGACGGTCAAAATGTTGCCGTACTGCTGCTTGAACCGCTCCCCGCGCGCATCCACGTTCATCCAGTAGTCGAGCTCTTTGAGGGCTGCATAACCGTTCTTCTTGATGTACTCACGCGTATGTTCGCTAAGGCTCTTGTTCGCCAGGTTGATATCCGGCGTGAACAGATAACCGAGCGTGTTGACCCGGTCGATCCCGGCGGAGCCATGGTCGCGCTCGATAATGCCGCGGACGATATAGGCGATGTCCAGGAAGCAGCCGCTTCCGGTACCGCCGGAGAGGCCGGTCAGCAGGAACACCATCAGCTTCTTGTTGGTGCCTACGGACAGCGTCTTGATCTTCTTGTCGATGGCCTGCACGACCTGGTTGATCTTCGTGAAGAGCAGCAAACGTCCCGCCTGGCGGACGCCCGCCGCGCCGTTCATGCCGTCGGTGATGCTGAGCTCGGGCGACAGCCAGTCCGTAATGTACGGCTCCAAAATGCTGCGGTTCTGCAGCAGTCCGCCGATCTCGGCGTTCGACAGAAGCACGAATTCGTTGATCGGATCGAGGCCCACGCCTTTGTAGCGCTTGTTCCGGTCCTGCTCGTTCGTTTCAAAAGCCAGGAACTCGACGTTGTCCGGCTTGTCCATCTTCTTCTTGGACAGCGGATCTTCCGGCAGCTTAAAGCGCCGGTTGATCTGGTATTTCAGGCGGAGCAGCGCATCGATGCCGGTGCCTCCGAGGCCGATGATCAGAATCGGGTTGTCAATCGTGTCCACCCGGATTTTTTCGCTGACGATACCGCCTCCCAGCGACACGTCCAGCTGCTGTATATGTTCTCTAACGACCGGTTTCATAGATTCCCCTCCTGGAAAAGGTGCACGGATATGAATAACCCGTTACACCAAATATTCAAATTGTATCGTTTTGTCAATCTGCTGCAGAGACACGCTCAAGCGGTCTCCGCTCTTCAGCTCCACGCCGGCGGAAGCATCCAGCACGCGGCCGGACCGCTCAATCGTGCAAGGCGAGGCATTTTTCAGCACCAGGCGGTCGTTCTTGCCCGGCGTAAACATGATTTTGTCGGTTTCCTTCAGTTCCGGCGCCAGCTGCAGCAGCTGGTGCAGGTTGAACTTGCCCCGGAATGAGGTCAGCTTCTTATATTGCGGGTACGTCTTCTCCCCGGTGTTCTCGTCGCGAATCTCGATGACCATCTGCCCGACAAAGCCCCGATTCGCTTTCTTCACGGCATTTAAAATGAAATACGCCGCGGCAGCGATGATCAGAAGGGCAATAATCCCGATCACGACGAGCATGGTAGGGAACGGTTTATCTTTGGACGCTCCTACGCCGGCCGCCCCGGCCCCTGTACCCGATGACGCCGGCTTTGCGCTGACGGTCACCGGCTGGGTTTCGCGGTAGAAGCTTTGGTCTTCCGCACGCACCTTCAGTTCGTACTGGTGCTTGGCGGGAATTTGGTAAGAACCCTCGAAATGGTCTCCTTGGTTCGTCAGCTTAACTTCCTCGGTCTTGCCCGTATCGAGGTCCTTCACCAGAAGCTTGGCGGCCATGCTGCCGTACAGCGCCTGATCCTGAAGCTTCTGGCCGCTGCTGACCAGATACGCCTTGATCTCTATCGTGTCACCCGGCTTCACCGATTTGGACGGCAGCGGATCCATCGTCAGGTCCAAATCATAGTTAAAGACGAGATTGATGTCGATTTTGTCCTTCGGAACGCCCTTCACCTGAAGCTTCCAGTCGCCCTGCTTAGGCTTCAGCAGCTTGATCAGGGAGTACGTCTTCGACTTGGAGCTCAGCACGTTGGCCGAAGGAATGGTCTGAGCCGTCCCGGCAGGATCGGTCAATTTCACGTCAACCGGGCTTCCGGACATCATCGAAATGTTCGCTTCCAGCACGTTCGCGTTCGGAACGCTGATGGTCACTTCCTGATAGCTGCCGTTCGCGGTGATCGACTGCACCGGAACGATCTTCAGCTTCTGGTGGCTGGCGAAAATTTCGCTCAAAATTTGCGGCAAATCATCCGCCGAGCTGGTGGAAAACGATTTGGCCCCGGTCTGGCTGGCCAGATCCGCCAGGGCGGCCTTGTTCAGCTTGCCGTCGGCATTCAGCCCGATCGTATAGATCGGGATGCCTGCCTGCTTCGCCTCCTGCACCGCGGTACTCAGCTGCTGGTCGGCCTGTTGCTCCGTCTTGCCCGATTTCGGGTCGAGCTCGTTGTTGCCGTCCGCCAGGACGACGATCATCGGCTCGTGGCTCTTGTCCATGCCCTGTTTCAGCACCTTCACCGCTTCATCCACGCCGACCGAAATGTCGGTATAGGCGCCGCGGTCAAGCTGGTCGATGAACTGCTTCAAATCTTCCTTGTCCGCCGCGGACTGGATTTCAAGCAGCGCCTTCTCCCGCTGGATCTTGTCCGTATAGGAGACGATTCCGACCTTGTCCCCTTGGGCGGACAGCATGTCGATGAACATCTTCATCGCCTCGCCGCTGATCCGGTTCGGATCGCTCGCCTTCATCGAATTACTGGCATCCATCACCAGTACAGCGTCAATCTGGGATGACGGCTGCCCGGCAGCCGATACCGGCGGCAGGAAGCCGCACCATGACACGAGCAGCAGTACCCCGGCCAGCAGGCACAGCGTCCATTTATTTTTTAAAAGCATAGCGTTTCTCCTTCATAACATTAGTCTTCGGTTTCCAATATTCGAGGCCAGCATTCCGCAAAATTCGACCTTTCCTAGCCGTAAGAGTGCCATTATTAACTCTAGGCAAAAAGTCTTAAATATTCCTTAAGAAACGATAAAAAAACGTGAAGCGACGTTTCTAGTTTCATTCCATATTCAGTAGAAACTTCCATGCCGAGCGCTAAAATATCCCAATCTATAACATTATGATATAATTATACCTGCCAAAGTTCAATGTTTACAGGAGCTCCGCGGAGTGTAGGCATTAGGACCTAACTATCAACTTGCATAATTATCCATCCGATAGAAAGGAATATTGATATGATTGCTTACGGATGTCTCGCCGTTTTGTTTCTTTTTGTTTTGATCAAATCCGTCAATTATTTCAGACGCCAGAAGACCGCGCCGCTTCCGGAAGAGCTGGACGAAACGCTGCTCACCATCGCCAACCCGGGAGACCGCCATGGTTAAGAAGAAGCCGGTACGTCTGCGCCCTTATTATAGAACGAGATATGCCTATCAAAAGTTAAGAGTTTGCAAACATTGCCATCATTTTACCGTCCTTTGGGAAGACACTTGCGCCAACTGCGGCCGTCACGCGCTGATCCCAGTCATGGACCAGGCGGCGATTAACGCCAAGCGGTCGATGCAGACGGAAAGGCTTGCCGCCCTTCTGCTGACGCTGGTGGCCGTGCTGCTAAGCCAGACATTCCTGCAGATTGCCGTCTGCCTGGGCGGGGGCATCCTGCTGACGGTGCTGCTGTGGCTGCTTCAGCGGCGCATGCTGCCGTCCGAGACGCGCCGCCAGCTGGACAAGCTGCTCCACGGCAGCCAGCGTCTGATCCTGGAAGGCATCTATTTGAACCTGTCCACCGCCTCAGCCGCCATTAAGGATGACGAGCAGATCGGATACGAGATTCTGCGGGAGATTGCCACCATCGTGCATAATGACCGGATCCGGCTGCAGCAAATCGTGCTGCTCCAGTCGTTCGTGCTGCGCAAAGATATGGATCTCGAGCTGGAGCCGCTGCTGATCGAGGACTTCGATTCCGATCTGGCCGCTTATATCGGCGAAATCGCCAAGGTCAAACGCGAGCTGATCAAGGCCAGCGCCATTCGTTATCTGCTCATTCATGAGCGTTACATCCTGCAAATGAAGCAGGGCGCCAGCATTATGACGGCGGCGGCCGGTGCTGCGGTACGGATGAAGAAGTACGTGGATATGTATCCTGATTTCATCCGGCGCTACGCGCGCGGCCTGCCGCGGGAGCGGTTTTTGCGCCTGTACCAGATCGTGCGGCGTAATCCGGACCAGTCCTGGGACGGTCTCCGCGACGAGGTATCCGCCATTTATAATGAAAAATACCGCTGGGACCCCGATTTTCAAAAATGGGAATAAAGAGGCCATAAAGATATGACGATGAAAAACGCGCTAACCCTGCGTAATTTGTATATTTTGCTCTGCGCCGCGGTTTTGGTCCTGATCGGAGTCAAGGGTTATGACATGAACCGGAAGATCGATTGGGTCGCCACAGCGGGTCAGTACTACGACCGGAAAGATCTGATCCATGCAGAGGAATGGTACCAAAAAGCTGCCGCAAACCGGTCCATACGCTATAAGGAAGATCTGATCGCCTCCCGGCTGAAAGAGCTTGAGCCGATCACCTCCATGAGACAGTCGCTGTCCCGTCTGGATCGGCGCGCGGAAACTGCTGCCCGAAACCGGGATTTTGACGGGCTTATGAACATGTACGCCGACTTGGTTGCCGCCAAGAAGGAGTATATGGCTGCGAGCCAGCCGCTGGCCGCCTACTATCCGAAGATCTCCGCCATGTCCGGCATTTCGGACGATCTGACCAAGGACTTCAAGCAGTTCCAATCCCTCTTTTACCAGCAGGCGAAGGATCAGTTGGCCCAGGGGGACGTTAACGACAACGCCTTTAAATGGAATCTGCTGGCCATTCCGGCGGAATTTTACGGCGGTGCGGAAGCCAAAAGCAAGCAGTTAAGCGGAAAATTTCAATCGTATGACGAGGCCCTGATGGCCCGCATGGCGGGTGCCGGGCAGTATCAGAACATGCTGGACTGGTCGCTGTCCATGATGACCGAATACAAGAGCCGCAGCTTTAAGACGAATTGGGTAAAAGAAAAGGCCGACTCCCTCGCCCGCACCCTGCTCACAAAGGATGTGCAGGAAGACCAGGCGGCAAACTTTGCCGCCCACGCCAAGATGTACACCGCCTACATGGCCGGTGCCGGCATGAAGCAGTCCGCTGTCCAGGATTACATCACCCGGCAAATCGGCACCTGGCTGAAGGGCGCAGACCGCAAAGTGAAGAACCATAAGTATGAAGAGGCGATCGCGATTTATCAGGCCTTATCCGGCTACGAGGATACGGAAGACAAGATCAAGGCGGCCCAGCTGGCCTGGACGGTTCACGATCCGGTCCGCCTGCTGCAAAGCGCCGATCCCTCCCCCTCCTACGACTTCGTCAGCGGAGGAGCGGATCGCTTCGGCGGTAAAGCCTATGCCATCGGGACGGACGGCAGCAACACCGTCTATTTCACCCGGATGAACAGCGATGAGACAGTGCAGGGTTACAGCAGCCATGATTTCCCGCAGGGAGCTGCCATCCGGAAAGTCTCCATCGAACCGTCGCTCAGCACGGGCGGCACACCAGTCATTCTCGTCGAGGCGGACTCAACGACCCGGAAGGCGCTGTATGCCGCTTATGAGGTCCGGGAGAACGGCATAGTCCAGCTGTTCCAATTCAGCGCGGACGGCTACAGCGTTCAATCGGACAAGTCGCTCCTGGTGACGAATCCGGAGATCGGCGGAGGCAGTGTAGCCGGCGGGATGGACGCTGTCGGAGGCACGGCACCGGAGGCGATATATGAGCGGCGCGGCGATGCCTATGAGTTTGCGGGCTTCCAGCAGGACTTTACGGATATCGTAGCGACCGATCTGCCGTCGCATCCGGGAGAAAAGGTTCGCTTTACCATCTATATCGTCCAAGGCGGCCAAGGCGAGGCGCTTGCGGAAATGGAAGGCTCGTATATCAAACTGAGGGGCAATTTCCAATTCACCGAGGGCAGCGTGACCGTCATCGGAACTTATAACGAGTCCGAGGAGATGTACCCGGGCGGTGATCAAAACGTCGAGCCTGTGAACGTACCGATCGTAGACGTGGAGCGGCTGGAGTAGATTCGGGAAGTTCGGCTGCTTCCAACTTCCAACTTCCAACTTCCAACAAGGCATAGCCCTGCAAGGTCTTGTCCGATGGAGACGAAAACAGGCCAAAGACCAATTTCGAAAAAAATATCGTGCATGCATCGTTCCTGGCATAGTTATTAGGATCGTTCATGAACATTAAAAGGCTTCCGCTTCGGCGAGAGGCCTTTTTTACAATGCCATCTTTCCAATTACGTCATCTTTTGTCGTATATATGAATTATTCTAAAACCATCCAAGGTACCGTATCGCAAAATGAAAGAGAGGGATGGATTCGTGGATGAATATATTGAAATCGAAGGGGCCCGGGAGCATAACCTGAAGAATATTTCGCTCCGCATTCCCAAACGCAAGCTGGTCGTACTGACGGGCTTGTCCGGGTCGGGCAAATCGTCGCTCGCAATGGATACGCTGCAAAAGGAATGCCAACGGCAGTACATGGAGTCCATGGGGATGGTGACGGATTTCATCAGCAAACCGCGGGTGGATTCCATCCGCGGCCTGTCCCCTTCCATCAGCGTCAGCCAGCATGTGACCAACAGGAACCCCCGGTCCACCGTCGGGACCGTTACGGAGATCTATACGTACCTGCGTGTGCTGTACGCCAAGCTTGGCGTGCGGGTATGTCCATCTTGCGGTCAAAGCATTCACCCCGTCTTCGAAGACAGTCCAGCGGTATCCGAAGAAGTTCTTGAACCATCGGAAGATGCGATTGAGGAGCCTAAGCATATGCCCTGCCCGCACTGCCATGCCTCGATCCCGAAGCTGACGATGGCCCACTTCTCCTTCAACAAACCTGAAGGAGCCTGCCCGATCTGCACAGGAATCGGCATCGTGACCGATATTGCCGTGGACCGGCTTTTGCAGGAAGACCGCAGTATCTTGGAAGGAGGCGTAACGCTCTGGGACGGCTGGGTTCGCGAATACTATGCGGACGTGATGTTAGCGGCATCTAAACATTACGGCTTTCCGTACGAGCCGCACCTGCCCATCCGCGATTATGGCGCGATCGCACGCGACATGCTGCTCTACGGCGCAGCCAGTGAGCAGTTCCAACGCCATTTCCCCGGCGTTAAGCCTCCCAAAACCGTGGGCAAGGGCAATTTTGAAGGCTTGATCACCCATTTGCTGCGCAAGTACAGGGAACATGACGGGGATCCGGAAGAATCGGGCTCTAAAAAATGGGACCCGTACTTTATGAAGCAGACCTGCCCCGATTGCCAGGGATCGCGATTGGGGAGAGAGGGCCGGCTCGTTACCATTAGGGGTACGACTATCATCGAGGCGGCTTCTTACACCCTTCTCCCGCTCTATGCCTGGCTCAAGCAGTTGAAACAGGAGCTGCCAGGCGAAAGCCTGGCCGTATGGAAGCCCATTTTCAACGGGTTGGCGGACCGTATCCAGCGGCTGATCGACGTCGGGCTCGAATATTTGTCGCTGGACCGGAAGGCGAGCACGTTGTCCGGCGGGGAAGCCCAGCGGCTCCGGCTCGCTTCGCTGCTCGGATCGGGCCTCACCGGCGTATTGTACGTACTGGACGAGCCAACGGCCGGGCTCCATCCGCGGGATACCCACAAGCTGATCCATGTGCTGAAGCGGCTCCGCGATTTAGGAAATACTGTGCTGGTCATCGAACATGATACCGAGGTAATGAAGTCCGCGGACCATTTGATCGAGATTGGCCCCGGCTCCGGAAAAGAAGGCGGGACCGTCGTCGGCACCGGAACGCTCGAACAGTTGAAAGCGATCCCCGAATCCGCCACCGGGCGGTATTTGCGGGAGGTGGACATCGCCGGCCCTCCGGTTACGCGGAGAGCGGGCAGCGGCAGCAAGCTTACGATCGAGCAGGCTTCCGCCCATAACCTGAAGCAGCTGACCGTCAGCTTTCCGCTCGGATGCCTGATTACAGTGACGGGGGTTTCAGGTTCGGGCAAATCCACTCTTCTGTTCGATATCCTCGAGCCTGCGGCAAAATCCCATCTTCGTTTGTCCGGCAATATGCCAGGCCCATACGAACGCATCACCGGCCTGGAGCTTATCGACAAGGTCATCGCCGTCGACCAAGCCCCGGTCGGGAAAATTTCGCGATCCAATATCGCGACCTACACCGACCTGTTTACCCCGATCCGCAGCCTATTCGCGGAGCTGCCCGAGGCCCGAAAACAACGGCTGAGTCCCAAGCACTTCTCCTTTAACACACCGGGCGGCCGATGCGAGAAATGCCGCGGCATGGGCACCCTGCAGCTGGATATGCACTTTCTGCCGAATGTGGAGGTACGCTGCCCCGTTTGCCTGGGAAAACGATTCAAAGAGAATGTGCTTGCTGTTCAGTACAAGGGCTTTAACATTTCGGACATTCTGAACCTGACCGTCCTGGAGAATGCCGCCCTCTTTGAGGAGCCGGTAATAGCCGATATGCTGAACCTGCTGGGTGAAGTGGGGCTCGGCTACCTGCAGCTGGGGCAGCCCACGACGACGCTGTCGGGCGGAGAAGCCCAGCGGATCAAGCTGGCGAAGGAGCTAGGTAAAAAAGCCAGAGGGCATACCTTGTACTTGCTGGATGAGCCCACGACCGGGCTTCATCCCAGTGATGTCCGGCATCTGTGTCGTCTGTTGAACCGGCTCGTGGACGCCGGCAACACGGTCATGGTGATCGAGCACCATCTCGATCTGATCGCCGCATCCGACTGGATCGCCGATTTTGGACCCGAAGGCGGGGATGCCGGAGGGAAGTTGGTCGCGCACGGTACGCCGGAAGATGTGGCGGCCGTTCAGGCCTCATATACAGGCCGCTATCTGGCCGAGCATCTGTCTCGCTGATCGTGCTTCCCAATCACCATGGCTCCTGCAGCTTGCGCAGCCAAAAAAAATCACCCTCAGTCACATAGACTGTGGGTGATTCTTCATATTCGGATCGCTTTGATCCGCTTATGTTCTATTGTACCGTCACGACCACCTTGGTCGATTTGCCGCCGAAGCTGACCGTGATCGTCGCTTTCCCTTTGCCGTTAGCGGTGATCTGGCCGTCCTTCACCGTCGCCGTCAAAATTTTGGAGGACTTCCAAAGGGCCGGCTTAGAGACGTCCACATCGGTTCCGTCCATGTAGGTCGCCGTGGCCGCCAGCGTCAGCTTGTCGCCGACATTCAGCGTCACGCTCACCTTGTCAGTCTGCAAATATTTCAGCGTATCCACTTCGACCGGAATTCGGACCGTCTTGTTGCCGTATTTGGCCGTCACGGTCGTTTTGCCGTAAGCAGCAGCGGTAATGACACCGTCGCTGACCGATGCTACTTTATAGTTTCCGGTTTTCCATTCCGCCTTGGACGTCACGTCCTTGGTGCTGCCGTCGCTGAACGTCACTTCCAGCTTGACGGTGGCCGTTTTATCCTTGGCTTTGCCTGCCGTCTTCAGCGATACTGCGGTCTCGCTCGCCTCAATGGCGGAGATGACGTCGACTTCCACCGGGATCGTTACTTTCTGTCCGCCGTACTCAGCGGTAATGTTGGCTTTCCCGCTCTTCAGGCCGGATACCAGGCCATTATTGTCTACCCCGGCAACCGTGGAGCTGCTCGACTTCCAGGACGCTTCCTTGGTCACATCCACCACCGTACCCGTCGCATCCTTCGCGGTCAAGGTCAGCTGCTTCTTATCACCGGCGGACATGATCACGAGCGTATCCGACGTTTTCAGGTCGCTGACCAATCCGACTTCCACGGTCATCGTGTAGGATTTGCCTTCGTACTTGGCCGTAATCGTCGCGGTTCCTGTCGCCACGCCGGTGATGAGTCCATTTTCATCGATGTCGGCAATATCCTTTTTGTTTGTGCTCCATTCTACCTTGTCCTTGGACGAGATCGTCTCGGCCGCCCGGTCCGCACCATAATCCAGCACGATGCTCGCCTGGTAGGTGGCGTCCACCTTCAGGGACAGCTTCTTCACCGGCAGCGAGATGCTGAGCGGCATGTCGACCGCTACCGATGTCGTTACCGTCACTCCGCCGTAGGTGGCACTGACTTTGGATTCCCCTTTTTTGAAAGCCGTCAAATTCCCGCCGCTGACAAAAACGACGTCCTCATTGCTGGATTTCCACACGGCTTTGCTCTGAACCTTCTCGGTTTCCCCGTTCGCATAGGTAGCGATCAGGTCCAGCTGTTTCGTCTTCTCACCCGTCAGGCTCAGTGCAACCTTCTCGACCAGATCGAGGTGGCGCGGCACGTCGACGTCGACATTAATGGCCACGCTCTTGTCCCCGTATTTGGCGGTAATAATCACTGCACCCGGCGCGATGGCCGTAATAACGCCTTTGTTCACATAAGCGACCTTCTCGTCGCTGGAAGACCATACAGCATCTCCTGTAATGTCCACCGGATCCTTGTCCGGATACACCGCTTCAACCTTGATCGGCTGTGTGGTGGAGTCCCCTGCATGAAGGAAAATATCCTGCTTGTCCGCCTTCAGGCGGATCGTCTTGTCGACATCGACCTGAATCGTTGCCGTTTTCGTGCCGTACTTCGCCGTAATCGTCGCGGTTCCCGGACCGTAAGGAGTAATCTGCCCCTTGATGACATCCGCCACGCCTTCGTTGCTCGACGTCCATTCCGCGTCGGCCGCAACGTTATCCTTGGTTGTGCCGTCCGGATAGGTCGCTTTCAGCGTCACTTGAACCGGCGTCTTCTCGCTCAGCAGCATGGACACCTGCGCAGGGTCCGCATCAAGCCGCTTCACGACTTCTACGCTCACCGGAATCGTTACGGTCTGCTTGCCGTACACCGCCGTCAGCGTAGCCGTACCCGGACCCACCGGCGTCACCGTTCCGTTCACGACCGTCGCCACGCTGGCGTTATCCGTCGACCAGTCCGCTTTGCCGGAAACTTCCTCCGTATTGTTGTCTGTATAGGTTGCGGTCAGCTTGATCTGGGGCTTGTCCCCCAGCTTCAGATCCAGACTCTGCACATCTTTCGTAAGCGCCTTGACCTTCTTCGTTACGGTCACCGACACCGATTCGGACACGTCCCCGAATACAGCTGTTACCGTTGTCGTACCTTCGCTCTTCGCGGTTACGGTACCGTTATATATGGTGGCAACTACGTTGTTCGAGCTGCTCCAGCTCGCCTTTACCGTCAAATCTGCCGTTGAATTATCCGAATATACACCCGTCGCGGTTACTTTCGCCGTATCGCCGATTTCAAGGGTAAGCTCATTTTTGGACAAAACCAGCTTGGTCAATTCCGCCGTGGCGGCCCAGGTCGTTCCGGCATAGGCCATGCACAGCACCATAACCAGGGACATGACCAGTACCCTTTTTAATCTGATTCGCAATGTAAATTCCCTCCAATTCCCTTATTTTGAGTAGAAACAAAAAAAGACCCTACCTCCCATATCGGTCAGTCCAGCCAAAAATGTTAGTTTTTTGGAGATTTTCTGCAATTTTTTGATAAAAACCGCCGTTTGATTCTGAAATTTGTGCGTCACGCACGCTAAAAAGGGGTAATCCTCTAATTGGTAAACCTTATAGCGAAACCTGTACGGGGGTTATGGCGTCTAATTAAGATAGGAGGTGCCATAAGCGCATGATCATTCCTGACCATGAAATCATTGAAGAAGCCAACTACCTGGTGCAGGAGCATTACGGGGAAAGAAACCCGCTGAGCGTCACCATCGGCATTCTGGAGAACGGGGACCATTTTTACACCGGCTGGGGACAACCTCCGGGCTTCGATTACGCATCAGCCATCTATGAAATCGCATCCGTAACGAAAGTTTTTACGACCTCACTTCTGTGTATCCTGCAGCGTCAGGGCAAACTGCAGCTGAAGGATACCGTAGGCCAATACATACCTGAAATTGCCTCTAACGCCAAAGTCGGCGCCATCACGCTGGAACAGCTCGCCACGCATACCTCCGGACTCCCCCGGCTGCCGGCCGGTCTCAAGCAGACCGTGACCGACAAACTGAACCCGTACCAAAACTATACCGAGCAGCATCTGCTGCAGGACCTGCTGAAAACCAGACCTTCGTCGAGCGGAAGCTTCGAGTATTCCAATTTGGGCGTAGGCCTGCTTGGGCTTATCTTGAGCCGCTGCACCGGCCGGAGTCTGGAACAGCTTATGCGGGAAGAGATCTGCGGTCCGTTATTTATGGAGGACACGCTCTTTGAACTGAACGATGAGCAGCAATCCCGTCTCCTCCCGGTGTATACGGCCAACGGCAAGCCGGTTCCCCATTGGGATCTGGGCGTTCTCGCCGGCGCGGGAGGCTTGCGTTCCACGGCGCATGATCTGCTCCAATTTGCCAAAGCGAACGTCGGCATGGGCTCCGCCCCAATCACGGCCGCGCTTCGCGACGGGCAGAAACCCCGCCACCGGGTGCGCCGCGGCGAGGACGTCAGTCTCGGATGGATGGTCAAAACCGGCATCTATCACGACCGTATTCACTGGCATAACGGCGGTACGTACGGCTCAAGCAGCTTCCTGGGCTTTCACATGGAAAAAAACACGGCGGTCGTCGTGCTGTCCAACAACGGCAGCTTTGCGATGAAAATGCTGTCCATGATGAGGCCGCAGAAACGGCATGTGGACGAGATCGGCTTCCAGCTGTTCAAGCAGCTGACCAAAACGGTCTATTAACCGGTCAAACCGCATCCTCATGTAAAACATCCTTATAAAATATACAGCCAAAAAGGCTGCCTCCCGGATTGCTCGTAAGCCCCGGTTGTAGGCAGCCTTTCTTCTGCTAACAGCCTTTATTCAATTCCAGGCGCCTTGCGGCGAGCGCAGCGTTTACGCCTTTTTATCCGTCGGCACCTGGCAGGACCCGTCCGTGCAGGAGAGGTCATCTCCGTCAGCGCTGTTCCCCAGCAGCGTCAGCGGATGCTCCTCTTTCCAGATATTGTCCAGCGCTTCGGCAAACACCTGAGTCGGCTGAGCGCCGGAAATGCCGTATTTCTGGTTGATGACGAAGAACGGCACGCCGTTGATGCCGAGTCGTCCCGCATCTCCCTCGTCCTTGCGGACATCGTTCGTGTAAGCATCGCTCTCCAGCATGGAGGCTGCCGCAGAGGCGTCCAGCCCGATTTCGCCGGCCAAGCGCGCCAATACCGCACGGTCTCCCAAATGTTCCGAATCGGTGAAGTACGCCTTGAACAGCCGTTCCGTCATCTCATACTTCTTGCCGAACTCCCCGGCCCACTGCGTCAGACGATGCGCGTCAAACGTATTGGTCGGGACCAGCGTATCGAAATTGTACGTGAGTCCCACCGTCTTGGCCTGCTCGGTCATATTGTCGTTAGCCGCCTTGGCCTGCTCCCAGCTCATGCCGTACTTGGAGGCCAGGATGCTGTGAATGTCCTTGTCGTTGTCTTTCGGTGCACCCGGGTCCAGCTCGAAGCTGCGGAACACAACCTCGACTTCATCCTTGTGCGCGAACGGCTCGAGGGCCGCCTCAAAACGGCGCTTTCCGATATAGCAGAACGGACAGGCAAAGTCCGACCATACTTCGATTTTCATATGCAAACCTCTCCTTTTCGGGTGATGTTCTTTGCTTGGTAAACTGATACTTTTTCCATCACAGTAAGAGTCAAAAGAAAAGCAGTCACTCAGCTGTAACTGCATCAGGTACATTATATCGTGATTACCGGGAGCGCGCAACCTGCCTGCGCCGATCTCCCGTATATCCAGCCGGGTTAACTTCTCGTGTTAACCCGTCGTCGGCACTGTTGCCGGCACGGCCTCCGGTCCGTCCTGCGGTTCGATCAGCGCGTGCTTCTCCCACGCCCGGCTCCGCCAGCGGAAATACATGATGACGGCACGAGCCCATTCGTCCGCGGCAATGGCGAGCCACACGCCGGCAAGGCCCATGTGAAGCTTGAATATGAGGAAGTATCCCAGCGGCAGAGACATGCATACCATAGACAACAGCCCCATGTAGACCGGGAACTTGGCGTCTCCCGAAGCCCGCAGCGAGTTGATGATGACGATGTTGACGGTGCGGCCGGTCTCCAGCACGATGCTGAGCAGGATGACCTGCGCCCCCATTTTGATAATGAGTGCATCGTCCGTAAACAAGCCCATCAGCGGAACGCGGAACAGGATAATGATCAAGTCGATGACGATCGTGGCGGCCAGCGCCCACTTCACGCTCTGGAACACCCGGGTGTAGGCGTCCTGGTTGCGTCTTTCACCGACGTAATGGCCGACCATAATGGCCGTGCCCATGCCGATCGCCATGCTGAACAAATAGATGTACATCGAGATGTTCACGGCATACTGCCGGGTGGCCATCGCTTCTGCCCCAAGGTAGGTGACGTACAGCGTGAAGGTCAGCTGGCACATTTGGTATACGATGCTTTCCAGAGCCGACGGAATGCCGACATTCAAAATTTTAAGCACAAATTTCTTCGACAGACGGATGTAATAACGCCATTCCACGTGCACTTCCATGACCCGGTACAGCAGCCAAAAGAAGATCAGCAGGCAGACCAAGCGGCTGAATACCGTCGAGATCGCCGCCCCCTGTACGCCCAGCGCCGGCAGGCCGAAATGCCCGAAGATCAGAGCGTAGTTCCCTGCCACGTGAATGATGTTCATCAGAAGCGACACGACCATCGTTTCTTTGGTGAACCCGTGGGTCCGGATCGTTGCGGCAAGGGCGTTAATGAGCGCCTGCAGAAAAATGCCGCCTCCGACGATCTGGATGTAAGACTGGGCGTACCCGTAAATTTCCCCGGTGACGTTAAGCAGGCGCAGCATCATTCCGCCGAAGGCGAGAAAAATAACGCTTAGGAGCACCCCTACGGCCAGGTTCAGCGTGATTGCATTTCCGGTCACCTGCGCCGCGTCGCTGAGCTTCTTGGAGCCCAGGTACTGGGCCACCACGATCGCCGCCCCGCTGCCGATCACCTCCAGCACGAGGATGGCGATGGAAATAATTTGGTTGGCGGCGCCGACGCCGGAGACGGCATTGTCGGAAACCGAACTGAGCATCAATGTATCGACACTGCCCATCAGCATGAACAGGAACAATTCGAGAAATATAGGCCAGGTGAGGCGGACAAGACTGAGCCGTTTTTCTGACCGTGCAGAAGGCTCTTCAACAGTTGCGGTCATGAGTCAGAATTCACCTTTCTTTCAATCGTATTCTTTGAAACAAAGGTATGTTAGCACAGTTTTCATGAAAATACATGACATTTAACAGAAAAACACTGAAAATTTAATATTCTTTTTTTGGTAAGCCCTTACTTCCCTAAAAATGACCATTATTCGTACCGGGACAGCAGTTCAGCGAGTTTTTCGCGGATCAGACCGACCAGTGCCTGAGGCTCTTTCACGGTCACATTCGTTCCCAAGCCGATAAAAAATTGGGCGTAAAACGAAAGGTCATGCTCCGGAATCATTCCGTCCACCCAGCCGGTCCCATCCTCGCGGATATGCAGCTTGGACTCCAGCCACAATTCTCCCTCACACCGTTCCACGCCTTCCGGGGTCAGTTCCGCATAGCAGCGAAGCTCCGCCGCGTCCTCCCCGTGAAATGACTTCCGGTTCCCAAGATGCACATGGCTGAGGTCGACCGCTTCAAGGCCGGTTGTATCCTCGGCAGCGTCCGTAATCCGGTCGCAGCGGAACAGGCGGAAGTCCTCACGCTGGAAGCAGTACGCCGGGCAGTACCACAGTCCCTGGCTGGCATAGATGCCGATCGGCTGGATTTGCCGAACCGAGCTGCTGCCGCGGGATTCATAAACGATGCGCAGCACCTTCTGGTTCACGGCGCCGTCCAGCAGCACGGACAAATGGGGCGCACCCGCCCGCCGGGACGGGGTAATAAAGTCGACCCGGTTCTTCATCCGGTCGATCCGGTCGCGCACATCCCCAGGCATGTAGTGGTAGAATTTCTGGAGCGCGGACGAGCTCTCCGTCTCAAACGGGATATGGACATAATGCCGGAGACCGTGCACCGCGAAAAAAATCGCCACCGCCTCTTCCTCCGTAAAGGCGATCGGGGGCAGGATCCGTTCCTTCAGCACCTGGTAGCCGCCATGTGGCCCCACTTCCGAATATAAAGGGACGCCGAGCTCGCTCAGCTCCTGCAGGTCCCTTAGGATCGTCCGGGTGGACACCCCGAATTCGTCGGCCAGCTCCTTGACTTTGAAGCGGCGCATCCGGTTAATCGTCATCATCAGGTCGAGCAGTCTTTTGGATTTGGACATGTCGGCACTCCCGTTACTGGATTTGGCGATACACACTATCGAAAACAAATATGGTCGGTGACAAACCTTGTCATTATTATAAACGACTATAGGAATCTGCCCAAAACATCGGCGCATCCCCGATTCCTCGTACCCCGCCAGGATCATATAAAGGCTGCCCATGTTTTCGTTATATTAATGTTATATTTCATAACACATTACTTCGCAACAATGGAGACTGTGGTCTTGGGCAGGGCTAATAAAGTGAAACATGTCTTTTCTCAATCCGAAAGTCACGTCGCTAACCGGCATAAACCCGATTTTTTGCTTGAAATCATGAAGATTTCCATGTCGAATGTAACCTTTTATAACAGGTAACGCTTACAAGTCTGAAATTTAGTATTGATTATTTGCAGACCATCCACTATGATAATGGCAACAGGCAGAAGACAAAAGTTAAAGCACTTTAACTTTCGAAATTATACCCCGCTATTATTTATAAATATTTAGGGTTTAATTTGTCCCATAAGTTAAAGCGTTTAAACTTTTATAAACTTTGTGAGAAAGGTTGATGCACCCGTGACCCATCGCGAAAGCAGGCGGCAGACGCTGTACATGTATCTGTTTATTTCCCCCTGGCTCATCGGCTTTCTGGTTTTTGCCCTGTATCCCATCTTGTCCTCGCTTTATTACAGCTTCACGGACTACGACATCATTCACCCGCCCCAATTTATCGGCCTGGCCAATTATGCGGAGATGTTCGGCAATGATCTGTTCTGGAAATCCGTCACTGTGACGCTGAGGTATACGCTCATCAGTGTGCCGATCCAGCTGCTGCTGGCCCTTGGATTCGCCCTGCTGCTGAACCAGAAAATCCCGCTGCGCGGATTTTTCCGGACCGCGATGTATTTCCCGAGCATGGTATCCGGCGTGGCGATGTCGCTGCTCTGGTACTGGATTTTCAACCCGCAGATCGGGCTGTTCAACTACATGCTCTCCTGGTTCGGCATCAAAGGTCCGTCCTGGCTCATGAACCCGGACACGGCTCTATACGCCTTGATGATCATGTCCTTCTGGACGGCGGGCTCGGGCATGATCCTCTTTCTGGCGGGACTGCAGGGCGTTCCGGCGAGCCTCGTGGAAGCCGCCAAGCTGGACGGGGCGGGACGCTTCAAAGTTTTTCTCCATGTCACCCTGCCGATGATCTCGCCTGTACTGCTGTTCCAGCTGATTATGGGCATGATCGATTCCTTCCAGGTGTTTACCCAAGCTTTTGTCATGACCCAGGGCGGCCCGAACTACTCCACCTGGTTCTATGTCTACAACCTGTACACCAGCGCCTTTAAAGAGTACCGCGCCGGCTATTCCTCCGCCTTGGCCTGGGTGCTGCTCGTCGTCGTCATGCTTTTTACCGCGCTCGTGATGAAGCTGTCGAACCGATACGTTCACTACGAAGGAGGCAAACGCTAGATGAGTACCTTTCCGGCCGCCGGACCGCACGCGGACAACGCCGTCCCCAAGCGGCGGCGCAGCACTGATCCCGTAGGCATTGTCAGCTTTATTGCGCTGGTCGTTACTACCTTTCTGATGCTGCTGCCTCTGTTCTTCATGGTATCGACGTCGCTGAAGTCGAAGAAGGAAATGCTGAAGTTCCCGCCGACCTTCCTGCCGGAAAGCTGGCAGTGGAGCAATTACAAGGAGATTTTCGATACCCTCTCCTTCGGCACGATGTACATGAACAGCCTGATTATCGGCGTTCTTACCGTCATCGGAACGCTGCTCTCCTCGGCGCTCGCGGCCTACGGCTTTGCCAGATACCGCGGCAAGGGGAGCAACACGTGGTTCCTGCTCATGCTGAGCACGATGATGCTGCCCTACCCGGCCATCATGATTCCCCAGTTCATCCTCTTCTCGAAGCTGAACTGGATCGACACGTTCCTGCCGCTGATCGTCCCGGCGTTCTTCGGCTCAGCGTACAACATCTTCCTGCTGCGCCAATTCTTCTCGACGCTCCCTGAAGAGCTGTTCGACGCCGGGCGCATCGACGGCTGCAGCGAGTTTCGCATGTGGCGCCAAATCGCCCTCCCGCTTTCGGGTCCGGCGCTCGCCACTGTGGCGATCTTCGCCTTCATCTACAGCTGGAACGATCTGCTGACGCCGGTGCTGTACCTGAGCTCCACCGAGAAATTCACGCTGCCGGTCGGTATGGCATCCCTGACGTCATCCCGCTTCCGGATTCCGCCGTGGCACCTGCTGATGGTCGCCTCCGTGCTGGCCATGCTGCCGATCGTGACGCTGTTCGCCATAGCCCAGAAGCGGTTCGTCGAGGGCATCGTGCTCACCGGGATCAAGTAATGGCACGGATCTATTGGAAGACCCGTCGTCCCGGCGGTTATCCTCAAGTGCCATCCGGGATGACGTCGAGGCCGGCATGCTGCAAGAACCTTCCCCACAGACTAGCAAGCCGGCTTTTACTTCAACAAGTTCAGACAGCAGCAGCACCCATTACATGAAGGCAATGGAGGTATCGGTTCATGAACAAGAACAGGAAAAGATCAGGTTTTGCCCTTCTTTTGACGACGCTAATGCTGGTTGCCGCCGCGCTGTCCGGCTGCAGCGGCGGCAAATCGGCGGGCGATGTGGTTTCCGGAGGCGAGAGCTCCGCAGGGGGCGATAAAGGCGGAACAGTGACGATTACCCACTACACGATCGACTCGGAGGACCGCACGTTCGTCGAGAAACTGATTCCCGACTTTGAAGCGAAGCACCCGAATATTAAGGTCAAGGTCGAAAAGGCGCCTTACGAGCAGTTTGACAGCAAGCTGCAGACGCTGATCGCCGGCGGCAAGTCCCCGGACGTCACCAGCCATTACGGCTACGGCGGATTTGCCGAATATTACAACAAGGATATGCTGCTGGATCTGACGGACATCATCCAGGAGGACGGCTTCAAGGCGGGGGATTACGGCATTCCGGACAACCTGATGAGCATCTACAAGGTAAAGGACCGTACTTACGGCATTCCGGTCAATATGTATGTCACGCTGATGCTCTACAACAAGGATATGTTCGACGCGGCGAAGGTGCCTTATCCGCCAAGCGATTATGAGGACAAGAGCTGGACGTTCGATAAAATGGTCGAAGACGCCAAGAAGATGACCGTTATTTCGGACGACATCGCCAAAACCCAGTACGGCGTGGACTTTACCTGGGCTGAGCGCGATAACCGCCCTCTCTACTTCGGGGCCGAGCCTTATTCGGAAGACACCTGGACCAACGGCGGCGTTCCTTCCGCTACCCATTTCGATTCGCCTGAAGTGATGGCGGCGTATAACAAGCTGTTCGGTTTGATTTTCAAAGAGAAGGTCTCCCCGACGACCGAGTGGAGCAAGAGTGTCGCCGGTCAGAACGGTGATCCCTTCGTCGCCGGCAAAATCGGCATGTCCGTCGGTGGTTCGTGGAACCTGGCCGGGGCCAACGATTTTCCGTTCAAAGTGGGCGTAGCGGCCGTGCCTTGGGGCGGTAACGACAAGGTTCGCAGCACGCTGTACGTCGATCCGCTCATGATCCTGAAAGGTTCCAAGCATCCGAAGGAAGCTTTTGAATGGATCAAGTATCTGGTCACCGCCGATGTGCAGGAGAAATCCATCGAGCTCAGCGGAGGCAATCCGCCGGTCAACACGCAGGCAGCAGAAGCTTATTACCAACATTTTGAGGGCGTCGACCCGCAGGATATTAAGAACGTATACGAAGGCGCCATTAAATACGGCTTTGAGTCCTATAACCACCTGATCACGAACTACTCGCAAATCAACGACATGTTCATTAACGAGATGCAGCCGATCGAGAGCGGGCACAAGACGGTGGAAGAGGTCATGCCGACGATCCAGAAGAAGCTGCAGGAGATCATCAAGCGGTAAACGGAACGTTTGTGGAACATGAATAGAGAAATTTCCCCTTCCATCGTAAAAATGTCCTCCTCGGTGGAGCGGGCCATAACTTTATAATGTAGATATTCGATTCAATTCGGTATACCTTTTTACGGCGTATCGGCGATCGGATGCCGTCCTCTGCGGGGCGGTATCCGGTTTATGCCATCCCATGCTTCGCGGACAGACTTCCGTCCATGTATACTAGGGATAAGTTTATAGGTTCGGAAAAATCTGCCCGAGGAGAAATGAGAGATGAAAGTAAGTATTTTTGACGTTGCCAAAAAATCAGGACTGTCCGTCGTAACGGTATCCCGTGTGTTGAACGGGGCCGAAACCGTCCGGGAAAAAAACCGGCAGAAAGTGCTCGATGCGATCAAAGAGCTGGGATACCACCCGAACGCCGCTGCCCGGAGCCTTGCCCGCGGAAAAACCGGCATCATCGGCCTTATTGTAACGACCTTGCAGGATTCCTTCTTCGATGCCGTTGTCAAAGAGCTGAACGAAGTGTTCGCGCTTCACGGCTACTATCTGGCCATTTCGGTATCGACGGGCATCGGTTCAGACGAGAGCCATTACCTGATTCAGGAAGACCGGGTGGACGGGCTCATTCTGCTCTCCCCCATGGAAGAAGACAACTATATTGTGGAATTAAAAAAACGCGGTATTCCATACGTACTGATCGACAATCAGAAGCCGGAAAACGACAATTTCTCGGTGACAATCGACAACTTCAAGGGCGGCTATGCGGCAGCAAGCCATCTGCTCGATAACGGATATACGTCTATCGCCCACTTGTGCGGACAGGAGATGTTCCGAAGTACCCGGGAGAGACGCGACGGATTTATGCAGGCGCTGTCAGAGCGGGGGCTTGCCCCCTTTGAAATCGTAAATGGAGACTTTGAAATCGGGTTCGGCTATGAAACGGCCGTACGGTGGCTGAAGGAAGGGCAGCTTCCGCAAGCGGTCTTCGCCGGCGACGACAATATCGCCCTCGGCGTGGTGAACGCGCTGATGGAAGCGGGCGTTCAGGTGCCCGGCCAGGTAGCCGTCGTTGGCTATGACGACCAGACAATATCCTCCCAGCTTCATCCGTATCTGACGACGGTACGCCAGCCGGCAGACCGGATCGGCATCGCCGCAGCCGACATGCTGCTGAAGCGGATCGACGGTACGATGAAGCGCGGAGCCAACTTGAAAATCGATCCGGAGCTCATCGTCCGGGAGTCGTCCGTTCCTGGGCGTCGAGCCTGACTTTAATTACCCGGCTCCGGATCATCATGTAATGCAAAAGCATGAATTGATCATATAGGAGTGACGACTATTGGCTTATTATTTGGGAATCGACGGGGGAGGCACCAAAACCTATGCCCTGCTCACCGACGAACAGGGGCAAGTGCTCGGCAAAGGCCAGAGCGGCAACGGAAATCACCAAATTGACGCCACCGTTGCCGCCGAGAGCATCCGGAGCGCCGCTTTCGGTGCCATCACCGACGCCGGGCTGCAGCTTGCGGACATCCGCCACACCTTCTTCGGCCTGGCGGGAGCCGACCGTGAGCCGGATTACCGGATCCTGCATCCCATGATCCGAAATATGGGCTTCACGGATTATTCGGTCGATTGTGATACCGTCATCGGCCTCCGGGCCGGGACGAAGCGGCCGTACGGGGTCGCCCTCATCTGCGGCACGGGCACCAATGCTGCCGGCCGGAATCCGCAAGGCGAGCATGTGCAGTGCGGCGGCTTCGATTACATGTACGGCGATTTTGGCGGAGGCGGAGCTTTGAACATCGAGGTGTTCCGCTCCGTCATCCGCGCCTGGGACGGACGCGAGCAGCCGACGCAGCTGACGGAACTGCTGTTGTCCCTGCTGGGCTACGATACCGTCGGTGAGATGTTCGACGATTTCTACGACAACCAGCGCAGCGTGCCCGTAGACGCCGCACGCCTGCTGTTTGCAGCAGCTGCCGGCCAAGATGCGGTGGCGCTGGAAATTTTGAACCGCCAGGGCGTGGAGCTCGGCAAATCGGCCGCTGCCGTCATCCGCAGGCTCGGTATGGAGAACGAGACATTTGATGTGGTGCTTGCCGGCAGCCTGCTGACGCGGGGTGACCGCGGTTGGATCCGCGGCCCGATAGAGCAAGCCGTTCGAGCCGTTGCACCAGCGGCCTCGGTCGTGACGCTCGCGACGGAGCCGGTCGTCGGCGCCGTGTGGGCGGCCATGGAGGCGGACGGTCTAACGATTCCGGAACAGGTCTATGAGCAGATGCGGCTGTTTCGCGATTTTGAACATATTCACCAAACTACCCGATAGGAGTGAAGGATCATGACTTCAAAACAGGGGTTGAAAATAGCAGTGATCGGCGGGGGCTCCTCATATACGCCGGAGCTGGTGGAAGGGTTTATCCTGCATCACCGTGAGCTTCCGGTCCGCGAGCTGTGGCTCGTCGATATCGAGCCAGGTCTCCGGAAGCTGAACATCGTCGGCAGCCTGGCGAAGCGGATGGTCGAGAAGTCCGGACTGCCGATCGAAGTGCATCTGACCACCGACCGCCGCAAAGCGATCGAAGGCGCCGACTTCGTCAGCACCCAAATGCGCGTAGGCATGCTGGACGCCCGGGGACGCGACGAATCGATCCCGCTCAAGTACGGGGTCATCGGTCAGGAAACGACCGGCCCCGGCGGCATGATGAAGGCGCTGCGCACGATCCCGGTCCTGCTCGATATTTGCCGGGATATGGAGGAGCTGGCGCCAAACGCCTGGCTGCTTAACTTTACCAATCCGGCCGGCATGGTCACCGAAGCCATCTTGAAGTATTCCAACGTCCGCAGCATCGGGTTATGCAACGCGCCCATCGGCCTGATCAAGCAAACTTCCGCCAAATACCAGGTCGCTCCTGACCGGGTCTACGCTGAGTTTGTGGGTCTGAATCATCTTCACTGGGCCACCCGCGTCGATGTCGAGGGCGAAGACAAACTCGATGAACTGCTCGCCGATACCGCTGGCTACAGCGCTTCGAACGTACCGGCCCGCGAATGGAACCCTGAGTTCCTGCAGTCGCTGCGTGCCCTGCCCTCCTATTATTTAAAATATTTTTACATGACGGACGCGATGCTGGAGGAGCAGCTCGAGTCCTTCCATCAGGGCATCAACCGCGCCGAGGTCGTGAAGCGGGTCGAAGAGGAGCTGTTCGAGCTCTACAGCGACCCGGATCTGAAAGAGAAGCCGAAGCAGCTGGAACAGCGCGGCGGCGCCTTCTACTCCGAAGCCGCCGTCAACCTGATGCGGTCGCTCTATAACGGCACCAATGACATCCAGACGCTGAACGTGGCCAACCGCGGGACGCTGCCGTTCCTGCCCGAGGATGCCAGCATTGAGGTCAACTGCGTCGTAACGAAGAACGGGCCGCTCCCGCTGCCTGTGACGCGCATCCCGCGGATGGCCGTCGGCCTGATCCAGGCCGTCAAAACCTATGAGCAGCTCGCCATCGACGCTGCGGTCACCGGTGACCGCGGGCTGGCGATCCAGGCGCTGGCCCATCACCCGCTTGTACCGTCGGTCGAAGTAGCCATCAAGATGCTGGATGAGATGCTGGAGGCCAACAAAGAATACTTGCCGCAGTTTTTCGGGAAAACACCGGCTCATCCCTGAGGCAAAGGGATGGTCTCAAGGGTGAGCGGATGTTCGTGACGCCTTGTCTAAGAACCCCCCCCTTTTCCCCGAAAATAAATGCAATTGGCAGTACTGCCGCTGCAAAGCACACAAAAAAACCTTGAACGGTACGTTCCCGTTCAAGGTTTTTTCAGTTCGCGCCCGCGTCAGCCGCCTCTACGCTGCGCAGGCTGCAGGCCCAGCGGCCTGGTGGCCGCCTTCCGGCCGGGCCACCCGCGGCTCCCTGGCGTCACACCCCTGCCGAAGCGTCCGTCGAGCCGGCTTGGCTGGCACGCGTGTGCCGGCGCACCAGCAGCACGTAGCACAGCACGGCTCCGACGTCCGCGCAGGCGATGACGATGCCCATCGGCAGGGCCGAGGTACTGCCGCCGATGCCTACGAGCGGGCTGACGATCCCGCCGAAGATGTAGGAGAGCAGCCCGAGCAGCGCCGAGGCGCTGCCTGCCGAGCGGCCGTAATCCTGCAGAGCCAGCGAGGAACCTGCGGTTCCGACGATGCCGACGCAGGATACGACCACAAACAGCGGCGGCAGGATCGCCGCAAGGCCCACCCCCGCGGCGAGCAGGATCAGCAGCAGCACGCCGCCGATCGTCGCCAAGGTAATGCCGGTCACGAGCAGCTTTTTCTCGCTGACGCGTCCGGCCAACCGCCCGGTGATCTGCCCCGCGATAATGATGCCGAGCCCGTTCGTGGCGAAGATCACGCTGAACATTTGCGGAGATACCCCGTAGATTTCCTGCAGCACGAACGGCGAGCCGGAAATGTAAGCAAACATCGCGGCCGATATGAAGCCCGAGCTGAGCGCCAGGCCCATGAACTTGCCGTCGCGCAGCAGCTTGCCGAACGTCTTCACCGTGCCCAGCGTCCCGCCGCCGGAGCGGTTGCCGGGCGCCAGCGTTTCCGGCAGCCCGAGCATGACGGCCAGCAGCATGGCGACCCCGATGGCGGTCAGCACGATAAATACGCCGCGCCACGAGGTCACCTGAAGCAGCTGCCCGCCCAGGATCGGCGACAGAATCGGCGCCGCCCCGTTCACCAGCATCAGCATGGAGAAAAACTTGGTCAGCTCGCTCCCGGAATACATGTCCCGGACGATCGCTCTTGAAATGACAATGCCCGCCGAGCCGGCAATGCCCTGGATAAACCGCAGCAGAATCAGCAGCTCAATCGACGGGCTGAAGGCGCACAGCAGCGACGAAACTCCGTACACTACCATCCCGATCATCAGCGGCGTGCGGCGTCCCCTCACATCGCTGATTGGCCCCGCCAGCAGCTGGCCTACCGCAAGCCCGATGAGGCAGGACGTCAAGCTGAGCTGGGTCAGCGAGGCCGTCGTGTGCATCGACTTGGCCATTTCCGGCAAAGAAGGCAAATACATATCAAGCGAAAACGGACCGAAGGCCGACAGCGCCCCCAGCACAATAATCATCCAGACCCGGTTCGCGCCCGGTCCGGAAGCAGCTGCGCCCGCAGAGCCGCCCTCCTTCGCATCCGTATGTGAACGTTTATTCATAAGTTCTATCTTGTTCCCCCTCTGTTTTCCCTGCTCCGATGCATGGCCTTTATAAAGTGAATTCTCTTCACTAGATAGATTGAACTAAAGTTAGAGTATCATATTTCCCCCGCAAAATGAGCAGCTTGCCTATATTTCCAAGAAGCATCGTTCTCCCCATACCGCTATCCCCATTTCCTTGGCGCTCGGTCACCCCGCCTTTTTGGCAGCTTGCGTCTACAAAGAAAAACAGCCTGGCCAAAGAAATTTGGCCACGCTGCGGCGACTTGCTTATAAGAAAAACGTTTATCGACGTACTTTCTAGAAGACAGACCGCGTTTAGCAGAAGTTTTTCTTGCGAATAAGGAAGCCTGAGGTTCCTTACTTATGCTTTCTTATTCTAAAGAAAAGCGTTTATCGACGTACTTTCCAAGAAGACAGACCGCGTTTAGCGGAAGTTTTTCTTGCGAGATAAGGATGTTTGCCTGGGAAGTGAATGCTTTCTTATCTCCAAACATGGACACAACCCGTTAACCCTTAATCCCGGACAGCGTTACGCCCTCGATGATATACCGTTGACCGATAATATACACAATCAGCACCGGAATCAGCGCAATCGAGGCGCCGGCCATCATGAGCGTCCAGTCCGTAGAGTACATGCCGCGGTACAGGTTCAGCATCATCGGGACGGTGAATTTTTCGGGAGTGTTCAGGAAAATGAGCGGATAGAAGAAGCTGTTCCACATGCCGAGGAACGTGAAAATGCCGAGCGCCGACAAAGCCGGCTTCACCAGGGGCAGCATGATCCGCGCATAAATCGTCCAGCGGTTGGCGCCGTCCACGATGGCGGCCTCCTCCATCTCCTTCGGAATGCCTCTGAAAAACTGGCGCAGCAGAAACACGCCGAAGGCGTTAAACAGCGCGGCAGGCACAATGATCGACAAATGCGAGTCGAGCCAGCCGATGCTTTTCATCATCAAATACAGGGGAATGATCGTGACTTGCCCCGGCACCATCATCGTCGCCAGAAACAGGACGAAGAGGGGCTCCCGGAAGGGGAAGCGGATCTTGGCAAACGCGTAAGCCGCCATCGAGCAGGTAAACAGCTGCGAAGCAACGACGATGATGTTGATATAGAAGCTGTTGAAATACGCCCTTCCGAAGGGCAAAGCCGTTAACGAGGTTTTGAAGTTGGACCACACGAACGGATCGGGGATCCATTTGGGCGGCACGATAAAAACTTGGGACAGATCCTTGAGCGAGCTGAGCAGCATCCATACAAACGGCAGTGCCATAATGCACGCGCCGATCAGCAATATAATATGAAGCAGGACGGTGGACAAACGTAGTCCTCTGGTCTGCATGCGTTCTCCTCCTTATCCGGTCGATTCTAGTCCTCGTAATGGACCCAGCGTTTGGACATTTTCATTTGGAACAGCGTCAGCGCCAAGATCATGATGAACAAAATGACTGCGGTCGCCGTGCTTTTCCCGAACGTAAAGTCCACGAACGCCGAATCGTAAATGTGAAACACGATCGTATAGCTCGCTTTCGCGGGCCCGCCGGAGGTCATGACGAACGACTGGTCGAACACCTGAAACGAACCGATGATCGTCATAATCGTCACGAAAAAGGTCGTCGGAGACAGCAGCGGAACGGTTATATTGACAAACTGCTGCCATTTGCTGGCGCCGTCAATCTGTGCGGCTTCGTAATAGCTGGCGGATATGCCCTGCAGCCCGGCCAGGAACAAGACCATATTCCCGCCAAGCCCCATCCAGACGCTGAGCATGGCAATCGACGGCATTACAAACCGCGTGTCGGTCAGCCAGCGGGGACCGTCGATCCCGAACCACTCCTTCAAATAAAGGTTGATCAACCCGAAATCGGCGTTAAACAGCCACATAAAGACGACGGCGACCGCCACGGACATCGTAATATTCGGCATAAAATAAATGAGTCTGTAGATCAGCTTGCCTTGTACCCGGTTCAGGCCCACCGCGATGAGCATCGCCAGAATAATGCCCGTAGGCACGGTTAACACCGTATAATACAGCGTGTTGACCACGGCGATCCGGAAATCCTCATCCTTGAACGTGTTGATGAAGTTATCCAGTCCGACAAACTGCTTCTCGCCCATCCCGTCCCATTTCATCATGCTGAGCACGAAAGCCGAAATCAGGGGAA
Organism: Paenibacillus sp. VMFN-D1; assembly: GCF_003386155.1. Lineage (NCBI taxonomy): Bacteria > Bacillati > Bacillota > Bacilli > Caryophanales > Paenibacillaceae > Paenibacillus > Paenibacillus sp. VMFN-D1. The sequence goes on from NZ_QRDU01000003.1 coordinate 417,498, forward strand.
TTAAGGAGAACAGCAGCAGTCCGACCAATTGGGGGAAAATAAAGACATAGCCCCATATGCCATCCGATGTCTTGCTCGTCATAGCGGTCTTCCGTTTGTTGTCCGGCTGCAAGGCCGGCGCAGAAGCCGTTCGATCGGCCGTCTGATTGTGCATAAACATCCACCTTTCTCTTGCAAATTACGCCTTATGAAGCGCTGGCCGCCAGCCGCCGGCCGGCATGGAAAGAGGGAAGGAACGCTGCGCTGTGCCCTGCGCTCCTTCCCTCCGGACTTTCGTTATTTGCCGTTTTTATAATCGTCGATTTTTTTGTTGGCCATGTCCTGGATGTCTTTGAGCGATGCGTCCAACTCGCCGTTCTTGAGCCACAATGCCTCGAACTTGGAAGTAATGTCCGTACTCAATCCTGGGATGCCTGCTTCGAACGGCGTCAGCGAATAACCTACCTCACGGGCATCGAGGAACAGCTGGGCATGCTCCGGCAGATTGCCTTCCAGAACGACGTCATCCACGCCTTGAACGGACGGAACGGCGTTACCCCCGCCTTGCAGACGGAACTTCTGGCCATCCGAGCTCAGGAATTCGGAGTAGAAGGTATAGGCGGCGTCTTTATGCTTCGATGCGCTGTTCATGACCAGGAATGCCGTCGGAATTCCGGCCGGTTCGATCTTGTTCCCGGTGTTCGTCGGCCAGGTCACGACATCGTACTCCAGGCTGGAGTTTTTCTTGAACAGCGGCAGATACCAGCGTCCGGCCCCGACAAAGCCGACTTGGTTGGACATAAACATGGCGTCACCGCCCTGCCCCTTCGGCAGCGTACCGGCAAATGTAATATTTTTCTCCTTCACGTTGTCGTACAGGAACTGGAACGCTTCCTTCGACTTTGGATCGTCATAGCCGATGAACTTGCCATTGTCGTCGTAAACCTTGCCGCCGTTGGACGTTACCCAGCTGTAATAGCTGTTCCAGGAGTTATCCAGCACGTACCCGTACTTTTTCGAGTCGCGGATTTTCTCCACCATGCCTTTGAACGCGTCCCAGGTCCATTGACCTTTCGCCTGAAGGTCAGCCGGCATCTCCGTAATTCCCGCGTCATTCAGCACTTTCTTGTTGTACCACAGCACCATCGGATTGCAGTCGACCGGCACGCCGTAGATTTTGCCGTCACGCTTGGCCGCACCCCACAGCCCTTCGAAGTAGTCGTCCGGTTTGATTTTGCTGTCTGCCGCCGTCATTCTCGGCGTCATTTCCTCAATGCTTTTGTTCTCAATCAGTTTCACAACGAAGCCATCGCCGGCATAAAACACGTCAGGAGCGGTTCCTCCCGTCAGCTGTGTCAAAATTTTCTGGTCGTATTCCCCCGGAATCGGAATCAGCTCCGCCTCAATGTCGGGATGCCTCTTGTTGAAATCCTTCGTAAACTCCTGGAAGCGGGTCAGCTCTCCGGGATTCCCCCAGGTCGCCCATTTAATCTTGACCTTCTCCCCGCTGCCTTTGCCGTCTTCCGCCACCGCTCCCTGGTTATCACCGCTGCCGCCACCCGATCCGCATGCCTGCAGCACAACCGACGCCAACAATACCACCGCTAGCAAGGACTTTCTGAGCTTCTTCATTTCTTTACTCCCCCATTCAAAAGAGTAGTCATCGGATTAGCACCTTGGTGTGAAAACGCTTACGTGATTATTATAAAACGGCGCCCTTCGCCTTTTGAACGGCACATATTTCCGAAATCGTGTCATGTTTTCCTATGTTTTGGACACCTCACCTGCGCGGCATGCCCTGGAATTCCGCCGGTGTCAGTCCGACGACCTTTTTGAACTGCTTGCTGAAATGCTTGGTATCATTGAAGCCGGACATCTCCGCGACCTCATATACTTTCAGCGTTGGATTTTGCAGAAGCTCCTTGGCCCGGTTCACCCGCAGCGTAATCAAGTAATCGATGAAATTGTGTCCGGTGACCCGCTTGAACATTTCACTGAAGTAGTTGCGGCTGACGCACACCTTGTCGGCAACCTGCTGCAGAGAGATCGACTCTGTAAAATGCTCCGAAATATACTCGACCGCCTGCTGGACGATCCGTTGGTGCAGCGATTTATCCGGAGGCGGACAATCCGCAGGGAGGGGCAGCGGCATCACGGCAACCGCCGGATCTGCGCTGTTTTTTTCCTTGTACTGCTCCAGAATACGGTGATCCTCCTTCTCCTTCTGCAGGCTGTGGCGCATTTCATACAGCACCGTTTTCAGCGATTCCGCACTCAGCATCGGCTTTAAAATATAGTCAAAGGCACCCAGCCGGATCCCCTCACGGACGTACTCGAAGTCGCTGTGGCAGCTGAGCAGAAGCACCTTGACCCAAGGACAGATTTCCCTCGTCCTGCGCGCCAGCTCAAGCCCATCCATGACCGGCATGGCAATATCGGTAATCAGAATGTCGATCTCCTTGCTCTCGACCCATTTCATCGCCCGCTGGCCGTTGGAGGCTTCTCCCACCAGCTCGAATCCGTTGACTTCCCATTCAAAAGTAGACCGAATCCCCATTCTTGCGATGGCTTCATCATCAACCAACAGCACTTTGTACATCCTGATCCCCCTTTAAATTTGAAAAAGTAATCGTGACCTCCGTCCCTTTCATGAGCTCGCTGGTCACGCTGACCCCGTATCCGCTGCCGTAATACAGCCGAATCGTTTGGTGCACATGGCGCAGCCCGATGTTGGTCATCCCCCGGTGATGATGGGCACGCTCGTCGGCGAAGATGTGGGCCAGCCGCTCTTCGCTCATACCTACGCCGTCGTCGGCGATGCTGACGATGATCTCCTCCCCCTCTTGCCGCGCGCGGATCTCAATCGTGCCCGGTTCGTCTTTGGGCGCGATGCCGTGGAAGACCGCGTTCTCCACGATCGGCTGCAGCAGCATGCGCGGAATCGGAATTTGCTTCAGCTCATCGGGACAATCGATAAGCAGGGTGATGGCATTGTCATACCGGTACCCTTGAATGACCATGTATTTCTGCAGCAGGTCCAGCTCCTCGCCTAACTGGATAAAGACGCCGCTGCGCCCCATACTGACCTCGAGCAGCTGGACGAGCGAGGTGACGGCCTGGTCGACATCGTTCGTACGGTTCAGCTTGGCCAGCCAGCGGATCGAATTCAGCGTGTTATACAGAAAATGCGGATTGATCTGGTATCGAAGCGCCCGGATTTCGGCCTTCTTCTTCTCGGATTCCTCCTTGCCAATCCGCTCGATGAGCAGCTCGATCTGTTCGATCATCTTGTTGAAGCTCCGTCCAAGCTGGCCGATTTCGTTGCGTCCGACGCTGCGGCTGCGAATGGTCAGGTCGCCAGCTTCCCCTTTGCGCATCAAGCGGCTCAAGTTGACGAGCGGATTTCCGATTCTGCGTGTAACGTAGTAGCCCATGCCGATCGCCAGCACGATCGAGCAGAGGGTAATCAACACCGTCAGGTTGCGGATACTGGCCGAATCGGCTGTCATCTCCTCCAGCGGCACGACGCCGACGACGCGCCAGTCGTTGTCGAGCAGCTCGGGAATCATCAGCGTATTCCGCCGTCCTTCGCGCAGCTGCGTCTTCCGGGTCGGCAGCGGCAGCTTCGACGTTTGTCCGTACTCATCCGGGTCGGGATGGTAGAAATACTGATTCCGGTCGTTGACGATGTAGACGTATCCGGTATCGCCGAATTGAACGCGGTTCAGCTCATCGATCAGCACGTTCCCCATCACCTCGACAAACATGACCCCGATAATTTCGCCGGTCTCCCAGCTGCGGATGGCCCTGCCGAGACCAAACACCGGGAAGCCCATCCCGGTCTTTTTCAGGTATGAGGTTTCGGAGAGCCCAAACCATACGGTATTGCCGTTCGCCTTCAAAATGGCTTTGTACCAATCAGAATCCCATTGATTCGGAATCGACATGAGGGAGTCTGCGCTGAGCACCGAGTTTTTGCCTTTGACATCAAAAATATAAATATCGAGAATTTCCGGTGAATTGATCATAATCGAGGTCAGCATATCTTTGCCGTCCTTCACCTTGAGCGTCGTTTCATAGGCGTTGTCGCCCTGCCTTTGCTCCAAAATGTTGTGGACGATTTTGCTGTTTAATACCATCATCGAGGAGTCATCCAGTTTCTTGAAAAACATGTTCAGCTTGTCGCTGACCTGCACGATCGTTAGCGCGGCCACCTTGCTGACCTGCTGTTCAACGATCAAGGACGATTTGTGGTAGGACAAAAAACCTCCTATAAGGACAGGAAGAGTCATCCCGAAGAAAAAGAAGAGGAAGAGCTGCACGACAATCGAATGTAGCGGGGGAAAGCGCGTGAGGAGCCAGGATCTCATATGCGAATCACCCTCTTTTTCCAAGTGTGAATTTCGTAATGTTATTGTATATATGAATGATTGCGCTTTCAAAGTCTTGTTGCATAAATTCCGAACAAAGCACGAAAGATCAGAAGAAAAGCCCTATCGACGTAAACTCATGATAGCTGAACCGCGTTTAGCGGCATCCTCAGACCAGGCAGCTGCCCAGTCCGGGGATGGCCGAAGCGCCTTTTATCGGCATCCGGCTGCCTTTCTACAACCTCAGCTCGGCCAACGTTTCATACCAGCGGGTGAGGACGGCTTCGGGCTCCTTAAAGTCGACCTGGATGCCCGACCTAATGTCCGCATACGCGGCCACGTCCGCTCGTACGGATAGGATGTCCGCCTCAAAACGCTCCCGTGGATGCTTGGCTGCGGGAAGCACCGGCAGAAGTCTCAGCGCAAGCTTTACGTAATAGGCCTTACCGGAGTAGACCAGAACGAGCGTCGCTTTTCCCGTACGAATCATGTTTCGGGTCGTCGCGGTTCCGTTCCACATGGCCAGCCGGACCTGCACCCGGTCCAGGGCGACAATCTCGCCTACACTGATCATGGCCGTATGCGGCCAGCCCTCCTCCGTTACGGTCATCAGCATCATCGCCTCATGCTGCTTCGTGATCAGCTCCCTGCCGTCCAGCAGCTCGTACAGCTCGTCCGGAAGTTCCGCCGTCTCCATGTATTTCATTGACTGACACCTCCTTTCTTCCCTGTAGTTCTCCTATTGTACTCTATGAAACAAACGATGGCTGTATAAAAAGAAACAACGTAAGCTCAGGTGATCCCGATGTTTTGGCCCCGCTTTCCTGTACAAAACAAAAAGCAGCCCGGCCAAACGAATTTGACCAAGCTGCTCTAATTTACGGCGAAATCCTTAGGGTAGGTACCCCAGCTCCACTTCCTGCAGAACGCTTCTTGCGCGCTGTACCCACTCGTCCTCCAGATGTGCGTCAGGATCGAGCGGTGCCTGAAACTGGTCGAATAAGGCGCCGAGCAGATGGGGCATGGCATGCTTGTCAGTTCCCGTGTTGTATACGTATTTGAATACGAAAGGACGTCCCAGCTTAACGGTCGCCCGGCAGCCGCCGCATTCGCCGTCCAGGTTGCCTTTGGTTACATGAAAAGGGATCCGCAGCCACACCATTCTTTCCTGGTCAAGGCGCTTATCCAGATAGCCGTGCTTGTAATCCCAGTTGCCAGCCAGCGAAAAATCATGTTTGCATAGGTAGCTGTCAATATTGACGAATTCGTCTTCCACGTTTTCGAGTCTGGACTCCAAATTGATCATTCCTGCATCCTCCCTGTCGGTTTACCTTCAGGATGAGCAGGAATATCTTTCTTTATACTTCAGCGGCCGCCGCCCGGCGGGATTGGACTCATTAGAGCGGCTTAACCGATTCCGCCTTGACCAAAGTCACATAAATCCGCTCATTTTCAACCGGCTTGCCTTCAATGATTTTGATCAGCTGCTCGGATGCGAGCGAACCCCACTTTTTCTTGGAATAATCGATCGTCGCAAGCCTTGGGCGGATGTACTCGGACAGCTCAATATTATCGAAACCGATGATGTGGATGTCCTTGCCCATCTCCAACTCCGTTTCGGATATATAGTCATACATGCCGATCGCCATCTCATCATTCAGGCAAAAGACCGCCACCGGACCTTCGAATTCCGCGGCAATCTGTTTGCCGGCCCGCTCTCCGCCCGTGCGGTTAAAGTCACCGGGAATTTCAATGCATTCCACGTCGCTGCTTCGTTCGACCGTTTGTCTGACCGCAGCCATACGCTGCTTCGAGTCGTAAGAGCCCTCGGGACCGGTAACCACGTAAATTTTCCGGTGCCCCAGGTCGATCAGATACTCCATCGCCAGGCTGGCCCCGGCTTTATTATCAAGAAGAACGTGATTGATATTCGGATGCTTCAGCTCCCGGTCCAGCACCACCAGCCGGTGCCCGAGCTCGGCAAAGTTCAGCAGCTGCTCGTCCGAGAACGTGTGGTCGAGGATCAGCGCCCCGTCAAACAGCTTCTCGGCCAGCAGCCGGTGCGACTGGGGGCCGCTGCATACCACCAGATCGTATCCTTTTTGAATCAGCGTGCCCTTCATTCCCTGAAGCAGATCTCCGTAGAAACCGCCGCTAAAATCCGGCAGAAAGGCCCCGATAATTCTCGACTCCTTTTTCTTCAGGCTTCGTGCCGCCGCATTGGGTACATAATTCAGTTCTTTGGCGATGGCCAAAATCCGGGCGCAGGTCTCATCCGTCACCTTCGGGCTTCCGTTCAGCGCGTAGGATACCGTTGATATGGATACGCCGGCTTTTTTGGCGATATCTTTAATGCTGGCCACGGCTTCTCACTCCAATCGTTTGGCTTATCATTTCATTTTATCATTCTGTTTGAATCGTTTCGACACCGGTGCCCCGTTCCCCTGCACAACAGCGCTTTCATACAGCCTGAAATTCATTTCTACCAAAGGCGCTGATCTGTTCTTGAAAAAGAAAAGGACCGCCCGGGCAGCGGATTTGCTGTCCCGGGCCGGCCCCTCATTTATACCGCTTCACAAAGGCAGAATGCCGATCGTGGGCAGTCCTCACCACATGGAAGGCAGCAGGTCCCTCTTTTGAGATGGATCCCTGCGTCCTTTTTCAAATTACTTCTTGGCGTTGTACTCGACCGTAACCTCAAGGCTTGCCTTGTTCCCTGCCAGGTCGGCTGCTTCCAGTACAATCCGGTTTTTCCCGCTGGCCAAGGTCAGCTTATGGTTGAACTTGCCGTTCACGACTTTTATGGTAAAAGGCTTTCCGCCATTTAAGGAAACGCTGATCGTGGAATCCTGCAGAGCCTCGTTAACGCGGCCGGAGAGCACATAGTTCCGGTTATTTTGCGGTTTGCCTTTGTCGTCCACCGTGATGACCGGTGCTGCCGTATCCGTGCTGCCGGCGATATCGCCAAGAACAATGCCGAGGCCGTTGGTCGCCAAATATACGCGGCCGTAAACCCTTGGATCCCCGGTGATCGCCGCGTTGGCCGAACCGAACTGGTGCTGGTCGTCATTGATGCGTGTCCACGTCTTGCCTGCGTCATCGGAGCGGTAAATGCCGTCCACATTGTTGATAATGGCATGGGCATACAGCGCCATGTATTTCTGGCCGGGAGCGGCTTTGCCGAAACCGATGGCCGCCGCTTCCTGGATCTGTCCCAGCTTCGTAAACGTCCGTCCCGAATCCGTGGAATGCCATAATCCAAAAAGGCTGTCCTGGTTCTTGTTATCCGCGGCAGCGGCCACCCAGATGTCTCCTTCCACGCCAGGTACGGCTTTGAAGTTGCTTGTCAGGTTGGTCGGCAGGCCCGAGGCTGCCTTGGTGAAGGAGGCGCCTCCGTCCTGGCTGACATAGAACGTGCCGTCTGCAATCGCGTAAAACTTATTCGGATTCACCCGGTCCGAGGCTACTCTCGCGCCGCTTGGAACCCCGGACGAGGCCGTCCATGTGGCGCCCAGGTCGCGCGAATAGCTCACTGGCTTCGGAGCGGCCGAGTTGGACGGGCTCCAGACGATGGAAGATCCGTCTGCACCGACCGCGACATAGCCGCCCTGCGTAGCATCGTCGGATGCCGATGTCCAGGCGTTGGCCGCCGGCTTCCACGTCTTGCCGTTATCCGTGGACACACCCATCCTCGGGTTCGCCCCGTCGCTGTTGCCGACCCGGACGACGATGTCCGGGTTCAGTTCGGCATAGTCGATATCCGTGCTTGTCCCGATATACGGATTCGTAATCATGGACGGGGCCTTGGTCAAATCGTCGTGGCGGAAGCCGCCGATATCCCCCATGGCGCTCAGCAGATGGGCTCCGCTCGGCGGGCTGATCAAGCCGAGAATCGCCGTCTCTTCGATCCCGTCAGCCATGACGGAGATATTGACGTTTTCTCCTTTGTCCAGGGCAGTCACGTTCTCCGACCCGTACAGCGTCGCGCCCGTACCATACATGATCCGATCCGGATTAAACGGATCGATCTCCAGGTCGCCGATCATCCAGCCGAGCTTCGGATTCTGTTCAGGCAGATTCTTTTTCTCACCCCAATCCAGCCACGGAGACAGGGAGTAGTCGATGGTGTAGTTGTTTGTCCTTACCGGGTCTTTGGCGTAATCCAGCGTCCAGAACGGCTTCCACGTCTTGCCGCCGTCCGTGCTCCGGTAAATAAACTCATCCGGCCACCATTTGTTCATCGTGGCGACCATGATCGTATCCGGGTGCTGCGCATCGACGGCAAGGCCGCCGTACGGGCTGTCCGTAGAACCTGCACCGGTCGGGCTGATATCGGTCCACTGTCCGGTTAACGTATCGTATTTCCACACCGAGCCTTCACCGCCGTTATACGGACCCACTTCCTTCGTGTAGGTCACGTAGAGGCTGCCGTTCTTCGAAAGCACGCCATGGTGCGGGAGGAATCCTTGGTCCGGCTGTCCCGGCACCGGTTCCCAGGTTTGACCGCCGTCGGTGCTCCGATAGATGCTGTGCTCGGTATCGGCGACTCCTACGTAAATGGTCTGGGTGGTTTTCCCTTGGCTTCCCGTCGACGGGTCAAACGTCACCCACACGACGCCGACGAGATCGTTGTAAGGGTCCTTCACGTTGCCGGCTGCAGTGAAGCTCTCAACCTTTTTCCAAGTGACTCCATAATCGGTGCTGCGCCACAGCCCGTTGCCGCTGCGGGTACCCATGTAGAGGATACGGTTATTGTTCGGATCGATCGCCAACCGCTCGCCCATCGACCGTCCCGGCATATTTCCCCCGAGTTTAAAAGGAAGCTCCGTGCGCTGCCACGTCTCCCCTTTATCCGTAGAGCGGAGCAGCACGCCGTTCATGTCGGTCCAGTCGTTGGTATAGGTTCCGGCCGCTACGTACAAACGGTTCGTTTCCACCGGATCCGTCGCCAGGGTGTCTACGCCGAGCATGTTCCATTCTTTTGCACTGACAAAATCCAGGAGCTGCTTCCAGGTCTTCGTGGCCGGGTCCCAGCGGTAGGCTCCTCCGATATCCGTCCGTGCGTAGATCAGATCCTTTTCGCTCGGGTTGTAGACAATCCCCGGAACAAAACCTCCGCCAACGACTTTGACCCGGTCCCAGCTGTACGTTTGGACAGGTGCCTTGGGTCCTTTACCATTGTTCGCCTTGTCAGCGGACACCGGGCCCACCGCACCGGCCAGCGGCAGCGCGATGGAAGCGGCGAGAACCAAGCTTAACGTCTTCTTGAACATCATTGACCTCCTCAATCATAAATGGTTTGGTTTTTCGAAATCGTTTTCGGTAAAATCGATGGTGACTGACATGCGGAGTGCTGCAGCTGCAGTAATTTATGTAAGCGGTTACCAATGATGAGTAAATTTATTGTACGGGCAAAGAATCCCGTAAGAATACCCTAATAATTGGATGATTTTTCATATGAAAATTAGACATGTGCAATAAAAACAGCCCCTGGAATCAACCATCCAGGAGCTGTGATTTGCGGGCCGATGATCGGCAAGTTAATACCAATTCCGTTATCAGCCCTTTGTTTTGCTGGAGACGGTTGCCTTGGCTTCCGCCTTCTTCAGTAGTTTATAGTCGTCAGACTTGCCTGGTGTTCCCTGCGGCGAGTCCTTTAACACTTGATAAATGCTGCCCTGATCACTCACCAGCTGGTTTTTGGTGTAACCTTTCGTGTCCTTCTCATCAAAAGCCGTTACGAACATAAAACCTGTTTCGGAAGAAAGCACGCTTTTGGATGCCTGCTCCCCTTTCAGCACGGACAAGACGTACACCAGATAGCTGGCATTTGTATTCAGCTCTTGGCCGTAAATATCTTTGTCGCCTTTTTCGAAAGCCGTCTCATAAGAACCTTTGTTGGCCTTATCGACTTTCTTGAAGCTGTCCGGTACCTCCTTGACGGATTTCGCCGTCATGAACGTGGTCGATCCAACCGGCACGGCGAACACCTTGTAATAATCGATGGTGCTTTCATCCGCCGCTTTCGCAAAGGTAACTTTCACCTCTTCATCCTTTAGCTCCGAGGCTGTGACACGAGTCACCAGCGTCGGGTTGGACTGTAGTTTGATTTCATCGGAAGGGGTCGACAGAACATTGCCCTTGCCGTCCGGACTCATCACCGACAGGACGAAAACTCTATAGGAGACCCCATTCGCAATAAATTCGCCATTAATATCCTTGGCATCGGAGCTTAGGGCATGCTTATAGTTGCTGCCCTTCGATGCTTTCGTGAAATAGTTAATATCTGATGCCTCCGCCACATTCAGTACTTTGGCTTTATCGGCAGGCACGACTAAAATGCGGTATTCGTACAAATTGCGCTCATCCGCCGCTTTGGTAAAGGAAACCTCCAGGTCGCTGCCGTTGTTGTTGTCCCCTACGTCCGACACGCTGACATCCGTTACGGGACTTGCAGACTTCGTGGACAGTGTGATCGGCGCGGACGGTTCAGACAGCGCATTGGTACCGTTCGCCCCTACGGACAAAACGAACACTTTGTAGCTGACGTCATTTTTGATGACATTATTATCGACGGACCGGGCTCCAGTGTTCAGCTTAACACTCAAATTAGAGCCAGTCGTGCTAACGGGCGTGTAGAGCGAACTTGGCACTTTTTCAGCATCGGATAGATCAAAAAATTGTGCCTGAGATTCCTGTACAACGAGAATCCGGTAGCCTTTAATGCTGCTTTCGTCCTTGGCACGATTGAAAGTCACTTGCAGATCGCTCGCATCGCCGTTATCGCCAATATCCGCGGCCTTCACACTCGTTGCAGGGTCGACCTTCACGTTGCCCGACAGTGTGATGGATGGCGAATAGGAGGAGAGCGCGTTCGTTCCGGCGTAGCTGCCCGTTCCTACAGACAGAATGAATACCCGATAGGCAACGCCATTCCGGATGGCGTCCCCATCCACATCCCGCGCTCCCGAAGCGAGAGCCTTGCTAATGTTGGCACCATTCGGCGTGACTGCTGTGTAGTTCGAGCTGCGCACCGCGTTGGCGTCATTCAGGTCAAAACGTCCGGCATCTCCATTTTTCACGACGAGAATGCGGTACTGGCTGATATATCTTTCGTCGTCGGCACGCTTAAAGTTCACGAGAAGGTCCCGGCCGTCGCCGTAGTCTGAAACGTCAGATACGCTCACGTTGCTTGCCGATCCTACGTAGCCGTTGCTGCCCAGCGTAATCGCCGGGGAATAGGAAGACAGCGCGTTGCTGCCGTAGTAGCCGCCGGAACCGATCGACAGCACGAACACCCGGTAGCTGGTGCCATTGCGGATATAATCGCCGTCCACGTCCCTTGCTCCGGAAGACAGCACCTTCGTAATGTTATATCCGGTTTTATCTACCGTCGTGTAATTCGAGCTGGACACCGAGTTCGCCCAGGACAGATTGAAGCTTCCTGCCTGGTTCGACTTCACGACCATGATCCGGTAGCCGGAAATGCGGCTCTCGTCGGATGCCCGGTTAAAAGTAACCCGCAGATCGCGGCCATCGCCGTAATCGCTAATGTCGCTGACATTCACATTGCTTGCGGCATCAACGTTACCATTGCCGTATAGCACGATAGAAGAAGACGCCGAGGACAGCGCATTGCTGCCGGAATAGCTTCCCGTTCCCACGGCCATGACGAACACACGGTATACAACGCCGTTCGCGATTAACGATCCGTCGACGTCACGCGCTCCGGAAGACAGCACCTGACTGATGTTATAACCTGTTTTGCCCACCTGCGTGTAATAAGAACTCGGAACATTGTTCGCTGCCGAGAGGCTAAAGCTGCCTGCCTTGCTGTCCTTCACGACGAAAATCCGGTAAGAACCGATGCGGGATTCGTCGGACACCCTATTGAAGTTCACGCGCAAATCCCGACCGTCGCCATAATTGCTGATGTCATCCACGCGGGTAATGACCGGTGCAGATACCGCATTGGCAGCCAGCGTAATGGACGATGAAGCGGCGGACAGCTGCGACGTGTAGCTGCCGGTATTGCTGACGGACATCACAAACACCGTGTAAGGTACCCCATTCCGGATCAGTTCGCCGGAGGTATCCCTTGCCGAAGAAGAAAGATTGCCGGACAAGGTCGTTCCAGCCTTGTTCACCACTGTGAAGTTTGAGGACGACACCTTGTTCGCAGCCGCCAGGTCAAAGCTGTTCTTATCCTTGGTTTTGACCACATAGATGCGGTAATTCGTAATATTGTTTTCGGTTTGGGCCTTGGTAAAGCTGACGGACAGGTCCCGGCCGTCCCCGTAGTCGCTCGCATCGGATACTTTGAGGTTGGAAACCGCTCCAACGGATGGAAGGGTCGGAGCCTGAGACAGCGTGATGGTCTGGGATACGCCGGACAGAGCGCTGTTCCCGCGTTTGCCCACGGTCAGAACAAATGCCGCATACGACTGCCCCGACCGGAGCAAATCGCCGTTCACATCCCGGGTTTGGGACGACAAGGTAATCGACACGTCATCCCCGTCCGGGCGGATCGAGGTGTAGCTGCTGGTCGAAAGCGCCTGAGCAAGATTGAAATTGTAAGCATTTCCCGATTTGACCATCAGCACCCGGTATTCGCTTACGCCAGACTCCGGCGAAACTTTCGGGAAGCTGACCTCCACATCGCGTCCATCGCCGTTTTTGGAAATGGTCCGGGCCGAAACATAGGCCACGGAATTAACCGGTCCGCCGGATGTCGTGATCGTTACCGTCTTGTTAGAAGCATTCCAGTCTACCTTTTCACCCAGCGCCTCGCTGACGAACCGGACAGGCACCATCGTGCTGCCCTTGTAGATCTGACCGGGTACATCCAGGGACAATGTCCGGTTGTTGACGATTGCAGACTTAGAGCCGATCTTCAGTACAATCGTCGTTTGATCCCGTTTCGCGGTGACGGTTTTCGTCTTCGCGTTCCAGTCGATCGTGGCGTCCAGCGCCTCAAAAATGGCTCGCATCGGGAGCATGGCCCTGCCTTTCACCATAATGGGAGCCTGAGGGGAGTACAGCTTCTGGCCGTCAATATAAATCGAGATTTGACTGGCTGCGGCCGCTGCCTGCCCCTGATTGGCGCCGAAGGCGACCGTGAAGATCATCACGGCGGCCAAAAGCGTTAACCAAATTTTTTTCACAAACGCGCCTCCTTTTGCTTTTCCTGATATAGAAATTATTGACTGTGTAATATCTGACGGAGGAAGCCGGCAAAAAGTTATCTGCACCGAAAAATATTTTTTTCAATGGGATCTCCGGACCCTTATTCGATGTCCCCCGTTTCCCGACCAGAACCTGTGCGGCCTGAATCCCGCAGCGGTTTACGTGTATAATGATACTGAGTTAACGATTATAGGAACACGAGTACTGCTCTCATAAGGAGAATTCGGATATGTATAAAATATTGATCGTCGAGGACGATCCGAAGATCGCCGGTCTGCTTCAGTCCCATATCCAAAAATACGGAGACGAGGCCATCGTGATTCACGATTTCGACCGTGTGCTGGATGAGTTTACGGCGGCCGCCCCCCATATCGTGCTGCTGGATGTTAACCTGCCGAGCTTCGACGGCTACTACTGGTGCCGGCAGATCCGTCAGGTGTCGACCTGTCCGATCATTTTTATTTCGGCCCGCAACGAGAAAATGGACCAGGTTATGGCCCTCGAGAACGGCGGCGACGACTATATCACCAAGCCGTTTCATTACGAAATCGTGATGGCCAAAATCCGCAGCCAGCTCCGGCGGGTCTACGGGGATTACGCTGCCGGCGGCGAGCGGACGGTCGAACAAGCCGGGCTCGTCCTGTATCCCGAACGAATGGAGCTGAAGCTGGGGGACAAGCGGATCTCCCTGACCCGGAAGGAAACGATCCTGATCGAAACCCTGCTGGAACGCAGCCCGCGGCTGGTCTCCCGGGAGACGATCCTCGAGAAGCTGTGGGACGACACGTTCGTGGACGACAACACCTTGAGCGTGAATATTACCCGTGTCCGCAAAAGGCTGGCGGAGCTGGGCATCGGGGAGGCGCTGGAAACGGTGCGCGGCTCGGGCTACCGTCTCAATATGGCATGGAAGGATGAGGCATGACGTTGAAGCTCTTCATTCGCGACCATATTCCGCTGCTGATCTTCACGATGCTGGAACTGCTGGCCGTTGTGGCTGTGTTCTGGTTTGACGGATACGACCATCCGCTCACGGCGCTCTATGGCATTTTTCTCGGCCTGTTTATTTTGGCCGGATATCTCATCTTTCGTTTCTTCAGCCAGCGGCTGCTGTACATGCGCTTATCCCGTCCATTTGAAGCCTTGAACGAGTCGATCGCCGCAGGCGGTACCGCACCGGTGTCCCAAGCCTTCAACCACCTGCTGGAGACGCAGTACCGGCATTACCAGAACCTGCTTCAGACCTGGGAACGCAAGCAGCAGGAGCACCTGACCTTCATGAACCAGTGGGTGCATCAGATGAAGACGCCGGTATCCGTCATCGAAATGATTACGCAGGGTGAAGACGATGAGCGTCTGCTCAGCATATCGGAAGAAACCGACCGCATCCGGCGCGGTCTGGAGATGGTGCTGTACGTGTCCCGTCTCGAAACCTTCGAGCAGGACTTCAGCGTGGAGCCCGTCGGGCTCCGACAGGCCGTAAACGAGACGGTGCATGAGCTGAAGCGGTATTTTATCCGCAGTCATGTGTATCCGGAAGTTCAGGTGGACGACGGGGTTATGGTGCAAACCGATGCCAAATGGATGCGGTTCATGCTCGAGCAGCTGTTGTCCAACGCCATCAAATATGCCGCCGGCACCGGCAGCAAAATTACGGTTTCGGCCAGGACAGAAGACGACCGTTCCTTGACCCTGGAAATCCGGGACCGGGGCGTCGGCATCCCGAAGGCGGATCTCGGACGGGTCTTCCGTCCCTTCTACACGGGCGAGAACGGCCGCAGGTTCAAGGAATCGACGGGTATGGGGCTGTATCTCGTAAAAGAGGTCGCGGACAAGCTGGGCCACGGCATTCGCATTGAATCGGTGCCCGGGGAAGGGACGGCGGTCCGTCTCCATTTTGAGCGCTCGCAGGTACAGGTGCGGAATCGTTGATTTCGGCGCCTTTTTGCCGCGCGTCCGGACAAGACAAGCCTGCAGGCGGTGACGCAAGCTTACATCCGTGTAAGATTGCTGAAAGGTCCATCCATAGGAGATTTGGGCTCCATCGCTTACACTGGACCTAGATGAACCCCGCAAATCATCTCTTTACATCGATGCGCCATCACTGATCTTGTGGGGTCTGAAATTGAACGGACCGCCGGTTCCGCCGCTCTCCCGCGCGGGCAGGTGTCCGGGTTGAAGAGAAGGAGTGCTTCGAATGACGGACATTTTATCCGCCAAAAATATAGGCAAAATTTATAAAGGCATGGTTTCCTACGAGGCTCTGTCCAATATCGATTTAACAATTCAGGAAGGCGAGTTTGTCGGCATCATGGGGCCGTCCGGCAGCGGGAAAACGACCCTGCTGAACATCGTGTCGACCATCGACCGCCCGACCTCGGGCGAAATCCGCATCGGCGGGGAAGACCCGTACCGCCTGTCCCAAGATCAGCTGGCACTGTTCCGCCGCCGGGAGCTGGGCTTCGTCTTTCAGTCGTTCAATCTGCTTCATACGCTGACGGTGAAGGAGAACATTATACTGCCGTTAACGCTGGATGGTGTCGGCGTGCAGGAAATGAACGAGCGGGTCGCCTTGCTGGCCGAGAAACTTGGCATTACCCCGATCCTGGATAAGCGAACCTACGAGATATCCGGAGGGCAGGCGCAGCGAACCGCGATCGCGCGGGCGCTGATCCACCGGCCGAAGCTGCTGCTGGCCGACGAGCCGACAGGCAACCTGGACTCCAAGGCGGCGCGCGACGTGATGGAAATTCTGGAGAAGCGCAATCAGGAGGACGGGGCCACGATGCTGCTCGTCACCCACGATCCGGTGGCGGCGAGCTACTGTCACCGCGTTATTTTTATCAAAGACGGCCAGCTGTACAACGAAATCCATGACGGGGATAACCGCGCGGCGTTCTACCAAAAGATCATTAACGTGCTGTCGCTGCTGGGAGGGAACGGACATGAATTTTCGCCAGTTCGCCTTTAATAACGTCTTCCGGAACAAGCGGGCGTACGTCGCCCATTTTCTGAGCAGCGCCTTTTCGGTCATGATTTTCTTCATCTATGCCCTGCTGCTCTTTCATCCCGACCTGAAGGGAAACATCGTGTCTTCCAGCGGAACGCTGAGCATACTCGGCACGATGGGGCTGCGGGTGTCCCAATGTATCGTGTTCATTTTCTCGTTCTTTTTCCTGCTGTACTCAGCGTCTTCGTTTATCAAGCTGCGTAAAAAGGAATTCGGCATTCTGCTCCTGCTCGGCATGTCCCGCAAACAGCTGAACCGGATGCTTTTTATTGAAAATATCGCGATCGGCGCCGCCGCCATTATCGCCGGGATCATCGTCGGGGCCGTGTTCTCGAAGCTGATCCTGCTCATCTCCGCTTCAATGCTGGCGATCGTCGACGGGCTGCCCTTTTACCTGCCGGGAAAAGCGATCCTGCTGACTGCCGGGGCTTACCTGCTACTGTTTCTGCTGGTCGCTTCCTTCACCTCGGTGATGACCCGGAAAGGCACGCTCATCGAGCTGATCAAAGCGGAGGATAAACCCAAGCCCGAACCGAAGGCATCGGTCCTGCTGTCCGTCCTATCCGCCCTGCTCATCCTGCTCGGCTACGCCTGCGTGTTTCTGTTCGCGCTGCGCCGGATGTTCTCATTCCCTCTGCTGCTTGGCGGCGTGGCCCTGGTCATCGTCGGCACGTACTTTCTGTTCACCCAGCTCAGCGTGTACGTAATGAGAGCGATGAAGAAGCGGCCCCGTATCTTCCTCAAGCGGACGAACCTGCTGACGATTTCCGAGCTGATCTACCGGTTGCGGGACAATGCCGTCATGTTCTTCATGGTTGCGGTCATTTCCGCTACCGCTTTTACCGGGATCGGAACCGCGCTGGCCATTGGCGACCCCGGGCTCGCCGCGATGAAGAATCCGTATGCGTTCACGTACGATTCATACAATGATTCGGACCATAAAAATTCGTTGGAGCAGAAGCATGTCCGCCTCATTGAAGACACGCTGCGGAGAGAGGGTTTTGACTACCGCAAAGTATCTTATATCCCGACTTATTCGGATAACGGGTTCATGCTGATCAAGCTGGACGATTATAACCGTCTGGCTGCGGCCCTCGGTTACGAGCAGGAGACGCTTCGTGAAGGGGAAGCACTCGCAACGCCCTCGACGGTCACGCAAACCGGCGAGTTCAAGCTGGACGGATTAACCCAGGACAGCCTGACCCTGACGAAGGAAGGCTCGGAAATGACCCTGCCTCTGCTCAAAGCGCTGCCGCATATCGTCGTACCCAATACCACCAACGTGTATGTCGTGTCCGATGCAGACTATGCGAAGGTGAACGCCGGCAATCTGCTCAAGATCGTCTCTGTGCAGTTTGTCGTCCCGGACTGGCATCACACGCTGCGCATCGCGCAGGAGCTCCGCGACACCATTAATAATGACGTCGATGAGTCGGGAAATATGAATTACAACTTCCAGGCGCTTGTCATCGACTGGGTCGAGTCCCGGCAGTTAAACGGCCTGCTGCTGATCGTCAGCGGGCTCGTCGGGATCGTGTTCTTCACCTTTGCCGCCAGTTTCATCTACTTCCGGCTCTATGCCGACCTGGCCCGGGACGAAGAGCAGTATAGGATGATCTCCAAGGTAGGCTTAAGCCGGAGGGAATTGGGGCGAACCGTCTCGAGACAGCTGCTGCTGATGTTCTTCCTGCCGATGCTGGTGGCGGTCATCCACAGCAGCGTCGCCTTTCTGGCCCTGCAGCAGCTGGTCGACTTCTCCGTCGCTTCGCATACGCTGGCCATCTTCGCCACGTTCCTGGCGATCCAGGTCGTTTATTATTGGATCACGCGCTGGCGTTATTTAAATCATTTACATCAGAAAATGATCTGAAGCGGGGTCAATCCCTGGGAAGCAAGCCCTGGTACGTGCAAGCGTGCCAGGGCTTCTGTTATGTAGCCGGGGGAGCCACGGCTCGCTCAAAGCTGCTCCATTTCATTCTTGATATCCCGGCGCCGGTCTTCAATATATTCCCTGATGACATCCGGTTCCGTATCAAAGATACCGACATCCCACTTATATTTAGGGTCATCATAGATATCCTGAGCAATGGCGCTGTGCATTTTCCTGACCACAGGCATCAGGCGGGATACGGTAAAGGTAGATTCCAGTGCCCGCTCAAGGATTCGCTTATACTTCTGTCTGTTCGCCTTGTAAGCCAGCACTTTTCCAGTCAGCACGTTGTATCCCTTAATTCTGACCAGGTCGGATTTTACAGCTTTACCATAGCAGTTTCTGCCCCATGTGCCCTCATAATCCCAAGGGATCATTCCATACTTACTGCGTTTGCCATATTCGAATATTGTATAGTTCTGGAGGAACCCGTCGTAATTTCCCGTCAGCACCGCCCCGCATAACCAGCGTAAATAATTGTCCATATCCAGTCGCTGCCGAAGATAGTCGCTTAGCTCAGTCCCTTTTTTCCGGTTAATGCTGCGGATGAAGTCGCTGAGGCGGTTCCTGTCCGTTTCGCCGCCTTTAATGAAAGCGTATCCTGACAGCAATCTGCTCGACCTCGCATTTTTTTCCGGCATTGCAAAGTCAGCATTATCATTGACCGCATAGATGATGCTTCGTGCATGGAGCCCCCTTTTGCGGAAAAAAGCGGACTTCACCGCCTCGATTCTTAAATACACCCCTTCCTTCTTTCCATTTATATAAAGTACGCAGTGTTTCGTCGAGGGGCTGGGGACGCCAAGCACATTAAAATAATGAAATGAAAGGGCGTTTCTCATCAGGGACGGATCATCGTGTTCCGCGTTAAAGTGGTACGTCACCTTGGCCGTCCGAATCTCATAGGATTTTTTCGGATATTCACGGGTATGGCCCCCGCGGTAACGAATACGAATCGGCGTCCTCCGGCCATCCATACTCATCGTTCCACTGACAAACGAATCGGACCATATGTTGCTCTCCAGCTTTTTCATCGCCGAATCCTTTAACTCGATCCGGTATACAGGCAGACCCATGCCGTAACCGCCCTTCTAGATTGAATCGCCTGATCTACGGCCTGCCCGGCCCACTGGGGCGGAACACGGCGTGATCATTTGCCCTATTTAGGCTTTGTTCAACCTATGCGGCGCCGGCAGTTCACGTAAGGGCTGACGCCTTTCTAGTGTAAAATCTATTCGGCAGACATAGAAAGATAGACTCCGGTTTGATTTTGGATAATCTAGTATTTTCGGCTAGTCCCCTTTTTTCCAAGACACATATAAATAGATTACAGATAGACTCGAAGGACAAATAAAGCCCTTCATGAGACTATCCAAACTATCTTGGAAGGGGTAATTGGTATGTCGTTAGCAGGTCTTAACACAATGAACTCCATCGGGAGCGAGGTGAAAATCAATCGCGGCGGGCCGGACTCGATCGTAGGTGTTCTGGTGGGGATACAAAACGGTTACCTGGCCGTTGCGACGAAAGAGGGCATCGTCTATGTCAACAGCACCCATATCAAAAGCATCAGCAGCACAGGCAAATCCGGAGGGGCAAAAGCCATGACGGTGGACCCGATTATGGCAGGAAACTTCGCCGGATTGCTGCACGCGCTCCGCTACCAACGCGTACAGATTAACCGCGGCGGACCCGAAAAAGTCGAAGGTGTGGTTGCGGATGTGAACCAATCCACATTGACGGTGGTAGCCAAAAAAGATGAAGTCATCAGTATTCCGATATTCCATGTAAAATCCGTTATGGTAATCGGCTCGAACACCAGTGGAGGAAACAAGAACAAGAGCGGCGGTAACAAAAACCAATCTAAAGGCAATCAGTCTGGAGGCAACCAAAGCAAAGGTAACCAAACCCGCGGTAATCAAACCAAAGGCAACCAAACCCGGGGCAATCAAACTAGAGGTAACAAAACTCGCGGCAACCAAACTCGTGGTAATCAAACCCGCGGCAACCAAACTCGTGGCAACCAAACTCGTGGTAATCAAACCCGCGGCAACCAAACTCGTGGCAACCAAACTCGTGGCAACAAAACCCGCGGCAACCAAACTCGTGGCAACCATACCAAAGGTAATCTGACAAGAGGGGCCATGGAATGGGCTAACAGATCCTGGAGAAAGACCAAAACGATTAAACGTACGGTGCGCAAGCGCAAAATCGGCAAATAAGCCATGACTGCATTCAACCAAATAAACCTTTCGCGTTGAATCCAATCCACAAAGGGGGGAATAAACCATGTATGTATTTATTGCAGTTTTAATTGCCGGAATCCCGTTGTACTGGATGATTCGTCCAGGAAAAGCTACACGGACCGCAGATCCAGTCATTCAGCCAGTATCCAGTGTTCTCCCCCTGGGAGGTGAGTCAAAGTAAATGTCTGACTACCAAATGTGGCTAACAGTCGGCGTATTTGCCATCACCGTCATTTTCTTAATGTGGCGCCCCCGCGGAATCAACGAATCCATTTCAACCACCGCCGGAGCATTTATTCTGCTCGCCGCCGGGGTCGTCCCTTTAACGGACCTGATCACCATTTTCAACATCGTTTCCGGAGCCGCTGTGACGATTCTGTCTACAATCGTGATGTCCCTGGTGCTGGACAGCGTCGGTGTTTTTCGCTGGGTTGCTCTCAACCTGATTGAACGGGTAAACGGTTCCGGCCGAAAACTGTTCTGGTACGTGATCCTGCTCTGCTTCCTAATGACGATTTTCTTTAATAACGATGGCAGTATCCTGATCACAACGCCCATCATTATTCAAATCTGCTCGATGCTGAAATTAAAGCCGCATCAAAAAATACCGTATCTCCTTTCCGGCGCACTCATCGCAACGGCATCCAGCGCACCGATCGGCGTGAGCAACCTCGCGAATCTCATTGCGCTTAATATCGTAGGCCTGGACCTGAACAGCTATACCCTAATTATGTTCGTCCCCTCTATGATCGGGATCGCAACGATCGCCATGCTGCTCTACCTTTATTTCCGCAAACAGATACCCGTTACCATCTCCCGTAACCCCGCCCGTGATTATTCATTAGTTAACATCCACCCGCTTCAACAGCCAACCGAATCCAGAACCCAAATCGACTGGTGGCTGTTTCGTGTCAGCATCTGCATCGTAGTCCTCTTCCGGGCAGGTTTTTTTCTAGCAGCAAGCTTGGGTATACCGCTCGAGTATGTCGCAATCACCGGGGCTGCCCTCATCGTTTTCGTCCGCTGGTTTCGGACCAAAACAGGGGTCAAGGACATCGTCACGAAGACGCCTTGGCATATCCTGCTGTTCGCCTTCAGCATCTATATTATCGTCAAAAGCCTGGATAACGCCGGGTTAACCGCCGCTTTAATCAACGGATTACAACCTTTTGCCGGCATGGGTGAAGCCAGTCTGATCGCCGCATTCGGACTTTTGCTGACCCTGTTGTCCAATATCGTGAATAACCTGCCGTCCGTCATGATCGGAACCTTAGCGGTGCTCGGCATGGGACTTGATCCGCAGCATGTCCATCTCGCTTATATGGCAACGATTATCGGAAGCGACATCGGTTCGCTGTTGACGCCCGTCGGAACCCTCGCTACCTTGATATGGATGTTCTTGTTAAGAAGCAGCAAAATTCATATCACATGGAAGCAGTATATGCGCGTTACGTTCATTGTGATACCTGTCGGTCTAATCGTCAGCCTCGCCAGCCTTTATCTCTGGACTCAATATGTCATATGAAAGGAGGCAAGCTATGGAGTCCATCCGTTCTCTACTTGGAAAAACAATAGAATTAAAGATCTCGGGCTATAAAATCCCGATCATCGGTGAACTCATTGATGTCGGCAGTGATATTTTGGTCCTCTACTCGGAAAACAAATATATTTACACTCCGGTACACCATCTTCAGCACATGAAGGTCATGGAGGAGGCCGAGGATTCGTCTCAAGCCAACAAAGAGCCCGTTCTTGACCATGCCCATATTTCTTTTCGCAAGATGCTGATGAATGCAAGAGGCATATTTACGGAAATCCATCTTGGCGGTGCCAGCTCGATTCATGGGTATGTAACCAGCATTATGAATGATTATTTCCTTTTCTACTCCCCTGTTCACCATACCGTCTATATCCCGCTGCACCATGTAAAATATTTGTCTCCGTACCCTCCGAATATGACCCCCTATGATTTGAGCGATTCGCATTTTCCCGTGCAGCCGGGAACACCGGCCCTATCGCGGAACTTGGAACAGCAGCTTGAAAAATTCCAGAATGGTCTGGTCGTGTTCGATTTGGGTGAATCCCCCCTCAAAGCCGGGCTCCTCAAAAAAGTAGACAGTCATATTATAGAGCTGATCGAGGCGGGAGGCCAAACCATCCTTCTTCACACGGATCATATCAAATCCATTCATCTTCCCTAACCAAAAACAGCCAATGCAGAGCATGCTCTGATTGGCTGTTTTTGCATTTTTGCATAACGCCGGAATCTGGCAGGGGGGCCATTTCCGGTTTCCGGGGAGCTTCGCGGCAGAGTTGTGGGGGAGGGGGATCTAGGACCCAGGAGCAGGGACCCTGCGTGGGGAGAATGGTGTTGTTTGGTTAACTGGGGTGACCGGCTCACCGTCTTACTTTCCGATCTGCGCATATTTTAACCGAAGAACAGGCCTTTGGCGATTAACGAAAGTTAACGGATCGGCCGTTTTTTTATATAATGAGAGAAAAAGTACGGAAAAGGCATCCATTTTGTCGGAAATTTGGAGGATACAATGATCACGCGGACCGATGCAATCATCTTAAAAACAAAAATCACCCTGCCCTTTCCGAAGGATGGCCTGGTCGAGAGGGAACGCCTGCTTCAATCTCTGTCGGGTGGTGTGCATGGCAGACTCACCTTGATTTACGCCCCTGCCGGCTCAGGCAAAACCACCCTGTTGACGCAGTGGGCCCGAAGCGAAGGCGTCAACTGCGCCTGGCTGGCGCTGGACGGCCGTGACAACGATCCGGTCCGGTTCTGGCGCTATGCAGCGTTTGCATTGGCGGAAGTCCTGCCGGCCCCGGCAGCCCTGCGAATGCTTGAACTGGCCAATGCCCTGCCTTCCCTGTCGGCAGACGCCTTCCTGGATGCGTTAATGAATGAGCTTTATGGACTGTCCGAGCCTGTAAAGCTCGTATTGGACGATTATCATTGGATAGAGGATGACCGCATCCATAACGGCTTGTCTTACCTGATCGACTATATGCCTCCCACCCTCCATGTGACGATCGCGAGCCGCAAGGAAGTACCTTTTCCTGCATCCAAATGGCTCTCCAAGCGGGAATGCATCGTCATTGGCGCCGACAGGCTCCAGTTTACCCGGGACGAGTCCGAGCAGTTTTACCACAAGTCCGGCATCATGCGGCTGACCCCGCGGCAGATCGACCGGATTGCGGAACGGACCGAGGGATGGGCGGCCGGTCTGCAGCTGGCCTTGCTCTCTTTAAGAGCGGCGGAAGACGTGGACCGATGGATCGAAGGGTTCTATGGGGACCACCGGGATGTGGCCGATTACCTTTTTCAGGAGGTACTTGCGCAGCTTCCTGCCGACTTGAGATCGTTCGTGCTGACGACGGCCGTTCTCGACCGGATGGATGCAGGCATATGCAGCCTGCTCACAGGCGACCCTGCCAGCGGGGACAAGCTTGACGCGGCCCGCCGGTTCAATTTATTTCTCATCCCGCTGGACCTGAAGCATGAATGGTTCCGCTACCACCATTTATTCGCCGGATTTGTCCGGGAACACCTCAAGCGGCATCAGCCCGATGAATGGTTGCGTCTGAACCGGCTGGCAAGCCGGGGCTTTGCGTCCCGCGGATTGCTGGACGAAGCCGTAGACCACGCGATGGCTGCCGGAGACTACGCCGAGGCGGGCCGCCTGCTCGAGCAGCATATTCCAGCCGTGCTGGAGCGCGGGGAAGTTTCCGTCCTGCTGCGCTGGTTCGAGGGATTCCCGCCAGCCTATGAGCTGTCTATGGAGCTGTCGCTCCTGTACGCGTTCGTATTGGTGCTCACCGGGCACTTCGGCCAGGCGGAAGCCAGACTCGGATCACTGGAGGCGTCGACCCGGATGCTGAAGGAACCGGAGCGGCTGAAGCAGCTGCAGAGCGGCATCCTGTTCGTCCGTTCCAATCTGATGTTCGCCAGCGGAGACTTCACGAATTGGTTTGCCTTCATCGGTACCATGCTGGACGATATCCTCCCGGCTAACCCGACTTATTATATGTTTAACTACAACAAAACGGAGCCTCTTGTGAGACGGACCGCTCTGGGGTTGAAAGGAGTTCTGTCGGCGGACACGGAAAAAATCGGCACGCTGTTTATGGGTGTGCTCGCCGCCCATGGCTGGCAGGGGTCGCTCATTCATCTCTATGTGAAGCAATCGCTCGTTGAAGGATATTATGAATGGAACCACCTTGGCGAGTGCCGCCAAATGCTCCAGGAGATGACGGCTCTGACCGAAAAATTAAACGTACCGGGATTGCTCGTCCCCATGCTGCTCATGAAGGCACGCTTGCTCATTGCGGACGACCGGACCGCTCTGGCTCATGACGTCATCGACGAGGTGCTGGATGCCCCGCTCTCAGCTTCTGCCGGTTGGGGTGCGCCCTGGGTCCATCTGCTGACGGCATTCAAAATCCGCATGCATCTTGCGGACGGGCAGATGCCGGCCGCCAAGAAGCTGATGGCCCGGCTGGGGCTGTCCGCCAAGGACAAGCCGACATTTCAGCGGGAGTATGAAATGATGACGCTTGTGCGCCTGCTTGGCAAGCAGCGGAAGGAGAACGAGGCGCTGCGGATTCTGGAGCATCTGCTGCCCCAATCGGAGCGCGAGCAGCTCGTTTCCGGCATCGTGGAGAACCATATCCTGCAGGCGCTGCTGAAGGAACAGCTGGGGCAAAAAACGGCCGCCCTCCGCCACCTCCATATCGCCCTGTTCCTGGGAGAACAGAACGGGTATATCCGGAGTTTCGTGGATGAGGGCAAGCCGATGATGTCGCTGCTTGGCCGGTATGAGGCGGCCGTCATTCGCGGAGAGTACGGTGGAAGCCATGAGGACTTTGGGGCCGGGCTCCCGGGGGAAGTATCCGGAGATTATGTCCTCACGCTTCTGAGGCTATTCCCCATGGCCATGCAGGAGACGGCGGCTGCGGCTGCCGCTCCGGCTGCTTCGGCCGAGCCGCTGAGCCGCAGCGAATCCGAGCTGCTCCGGCTGATCGGCCAAGGGGCGAGCAATAAGGAGATGGCCGCCGAGCTGGCGCTGTCGGAAGGGACCATTAAGGTCTACTTATCCCGCCTGTATGAAAAGCTAGGCGTATCCTCGCGAACCCAGGCGCTCGTTACGGCCCGGCAGCTCGGTCTGCTGTCTTAGGCAGCCGGACCGTCATCTCCGTGCCTTCTCCCGGAGCGCTTTGGACCGAGACGCTGCCGCCGTGCATCTGCACGATTTTCTGAATAATCGACAGTCCCAGCCCGCTTCCCCCGCCGGAGCGGGTTCTTGATTTATCCGCTTTAAAGAATCTTTCAAAAATATGCTCGAGGTCTTCGGCCGAAATGCCAATGCCCGAGTCCCTGACGCGTACGACGGCTTCCTGCCCGCTCTCCTCGAGAAAAACCTGGACCGTTCCGCCCTCCGGCGTAAACTTAATCGCATTATGGAGCAGATTCACCCAGACCTGGCTGAGCAAATCCCGATCCGCATCGATCGTCACGGGTTCAAACTCTACGGACATATCGAGGTCCTTGCCCTGCCACTGGGGCTCACAGGCGAGAACGAGCATCTGCAGCTGTTTGTCCAGCCGGACGGGTTCAGCGTGAAACGGATGTTTGTCGGAATCCAGCGACGCCAGGCGCAGCATGTTCTCCGACAGCCGGGAGAGCCGTACGCTCTCCTCCTCAATAATGTTCAAGTAATGGTCCCGCTGGCCGGGGCTCAGGTTCTCCTCTCGCAGGACGCGGGCAAAGCCGCTGATCGAAGTCAGCGGGGATTGAATCTCGTGGGACACGTTCGATATAAACTCCTGGCGCATATGCTCCAAGTTGTTCAGGTCGGCGGCCATGTTGTTGATCCCCTTCACAATTCCGCCCCAGTGGCCGTTTTCACCGAACACCGGAATTTCCACCTTGAAATCACCTTTGGAGATTCGCTTCAGCGCATCGATGACCAATTGGTAAAACTCCGACTGCCTCCGCTTCGCAAAACGCGAAATAATCGAGATGGAAACACCGAAAATGACGAATCCCAGCACGGAATTCAGCAGCTGCCTCACGAGGGGGGAGATGTGCCAGCGAAGGCCGTGAGTTAAATAGAACGCGGCGGTCCAGCAAACGATGAGCGCTGACAGCACAAGGATCATGAAAAAGATGATCCGGACGCGCAGCCAAAAGTTCGGCGGCTCACCGTCCATGCCCCGAATCTCATCCTCCCTCCGCTTCGCAATTTCCTCCCGCTTTCTTCTCCGCTCTTCCTTCTTGAGCCGGTGGGCCTCCTGCCGGTCCTCCGGCTTCGTCCCCCTCGCGTGATTCATGCGCTGCCACGTTTCGTTCTGCTCCCGATCCAGACGGCGGCGCTGAATCCGTTCCCGCTGTGTGCTGTAACGATCCGGCCCGCTTCGCTCCAGGTTCCCGGAACGGGCATCGGTAACGTCAGCCTGGAACGCATCAACCGGCCCCTGCTCCCGCTCCTTCATGACAGCACCTCGAGCCGGTAGCCGAGGCCGCGGATCGTGCGGATCTGAAAGCGGTCCTGCTGGTCGGCAAACCGTTCCCGCAGCCGCTTGATATGCACATCGACGGTCCGTTCGTCACCTTCATAGTCATAGCCCCAAATATGTTCAATGATTTGATCCCGGGAAAACGTCTTGCCCGGGTAGCTGCCGAGCAAAAACAGCAGCTCAAATTCCTTCAGCGGGAGCGTCAGCGCAGCCGATCCTGCGTAGCATTCGTACGTTTTGCGGTTCAGACGCACGTCGCCAAACTGGATTTCCTGCGAGGCCGATATTTTATAACGTTTGAGCAGCGCCTTCACCCGGACGGTCAGCTCGAGCGGGTCAAACGGTTTGACGAGATAGTCGTCGGTCCCGAGCTCAAACCCTTTGACCTTTTGCGAAGTCTCACCTTTGGCCGTCAGCATCAGCAGCGGGATGTCATAGGCCGCATCCAGCTCACGGCACAGCTCCCAGCCGTCCATGCCCGGCATCATAATATCGAGGATGACCAGATCGGCCTTGAACGACTCCATTGCCTCCAAGGCTTCATTTCCGTTCGCCGCCTCCGCTATCGTATAGCCCTCATTCTTCAGCAGATGGCTGACGAGCTCCCGGATATGAGGATCGTCGTCGACAACCAGTATATGAGCCAAGTCGCCCCACTCCTTTCTATAATAATAAATATGAAATGAACGCGAACGTTCGCGTTTATGCGTTCCGTGCATCCATGCCCCAACCGAGGGGCCATTTTCGTCCTACCTGCATTTTACCGATTCCGTTCCGATCTCGTAAACATCAATGTGCCGACGATTGTGAAGACCAGGAAGAATCCGGCCATCACGAGCAGATCCGTCACCGGATGGTACAACACGACCTGCGAGTACACCGGCGTCCCGGAATAAAATACTGCCCGGGCCAAATCAATGCAGTACGTCATCGGCATAATATGGGCTAGAAAGCCGAGAATGCCAGTGGAATGCTGGATCGGAATCATCGCTCCCGACAGGAACATCTGCGGCATGACGAGCAGCATCGAACCGATATCCGCCGTCTTACTGTCTTGGACAAACCCGATGAAGAAAATACCCAGCGATCCGCCGATCAGGCAGAACAGCGGCGTAATGAGAAACAGCCATACAATATGCATCCCGCCTATTGGAATTTGCATCAGGAGCGCGACGATCAGAATGCCGATCAGTCCCACGATGCTGGTGAAGCTGGAACCGATCATTTTACCGAGGATAATGGAATACCTGGAGATCGGGGACACATACAGCTCCTGCGTCAAATTCTGGTTCCTTTCCTCGATCAGGGAGCTCATCCCCGTGATGAGGCCCGTGAACACGCTGTTCACGATCATGCCGATCATCATGAACTGCAAATAATTGTAGCCGAGATTGCCGGCCATGTTCTGCGACAGGCTTCCGCCGAAGATGCCGATGAAAATGATCGGAAAGACGATGCTCACGATCATCAGCACCGGATTTTTAATCCCTTTCGTAATTTCCCGTGCGGCGATCGCCACAACCGCGTTGCTTTCTTTTTGCGCTTTGGTCATGAGCATTTAGACCGCCCCCTTTCTCGATTCGTCGTTCTGACTCTGCTGCACCAGGCTCAGATAGGCTTCCTCCAGCGTCTGCTGGTGCACTTCCATCCGGCTTAATGGCGTTTGCAGACGGGCTACGAGGGACTGCGGCGTTTTATCCTGAAAACGGACCCGGAAGCACTGTTCCTCTTCGGTAAAGGAAACCTGAAGCTCCTCCAGCTCCGCCCGCAGCGCCTTCCGGTCACCGGCATCGATCAGCATGCTTTTGTCGCCCAGCAGCTTGTGCTTGATCTCTTCCGGCGTACCGAGCACCGCCACTTTGCCGTGCGTGATCATGCATACCCGGTCGGCTTCCTCCGCCTCTTCCAAATAGTGTGTCGTCAGGAAAATCGTAATGTTCTCCTCCTTGCGGATCTTCTGTAGATAAGCCCACAGCGATTGGCGGGCAGAGGCGTCCAGCCCCTGCGTCGGCTCATCCAAAAATAAAATTTGCGGCTTGTGCATCAAGCTGCGCATGATTTCCAGCTTGCGCTTCATCCCGCCGGAGAAGCCTTTGACCTTCTTGAACAAGTTATCGTGAATGCCGACGATGGCGGCCAGCTCCTCGATCCGCTGCTTGTATTCCTTTGGCATCATGCCATAGAACGGCCGGTAGGCATAAACGCCATAGATGCTGACATGGAGGCGGATGTTCTCTTCTGCCGTCAAATCGAGGTCCAAGCTCGAGTTTTGAAAAATAATGCCGACATTCCGGCGCACCTTTGCCGCTTCCTTCTCCACGTCATAGCCGGCGATCATGACCGTGCCTTCGGTTTTGGACAGCGTGGTGGTCAGGATCGAAATTGTGGTCGTTTTCCCCGCCCCGTTCGGGCCCAGGAAGGCGAAAAATTCGCCCCGCCCCACCTCGAAACTGATCCCGTCCACGGCCGGACGTTTGCTGCTTTTATATTGTTTTCGCAATTGTTCTACGCGAATAATGGGTTCCATCTTCATACCTCCCTTGATTCTGGGTCACCAGCCGGGCCTGCATCAAGCAGTGCCGAGCTTGTGAACGGTACTAAGATTAAACCTACATTATGAACTGAATATGAACTGAAGAGGCTCCGCATGCGGATCATGCTTCCGATCCCTGTTATTCCCAGATTTCCATGGATCGGGTAGAAGGTTGAAATCCGGGAATAAAGGGGACCACTTCGTTTCTTCAGCATGAATCCGCCTGCTACGCCTGAAGGCAAGGGGGATGGCACGCACTGCAAGCCTTGCAGCCACCCTGAGATAAAACGCCGATAAAGTTTGGATTTAGTCAAACTTTATCTTGAAACACTTCCAAATTATTGTATGATGGATATTATTTGCATCCGGTCAATTATGAAAGCCGGGCGAAAGCAAGTCACCATACATAAGGTTTCGTTTGGAATTGGGGGGTTTTACCATGCAACAATCCGCAAAGCCGTCGATGTCCTGGCTGCTGAAGTATTTGAAGCCGGTCCGGGGGCGGCTGCTCCTGCTGCTTATTCTGCTGCTCGCCTCAACCGGGGCGCAGCTGGTCAATCCGCAGATCGTGCAGCGCTTTATCGATACGGCCGCCGCGAACGGCATCGTCTCCAGCCTGCTCGTGCTGGCGGGAATTTACCTGGTCTTTGCCGTGCTGAACCAGGTCCTGACCGTGGCGATCAGCTATCTCGGCAACGACGTGTCCTGGCGCGCCACCAACCAGCTGCGCGGCGACCTGCTGAAGCACTGCCTGCGGCTCGACATGCGGTTTCACAACTTGAAAACGCCGGGCGAAATGATTGAGCGGATCGACGGGGACGTCACCAACATGTCGAACTTTTTCGCCATGTTTATCATTAAAGTCATCGGCAGCTTCGTGCTTCTTGCCGGCATTCTCGGCTATATGTTTACGATCAATTGGCCGATTGCCTCGGTCATGACCCTGTTCACTTTGGCATCTATTGGGGCCATGGTGTTCATCCGCAATCTGGGCGTCACCTCCTCCAAAGATGAACGCGGTGCCAGCGCGGCACTGTTCGGCCTGATCGAGGAGCGGATCGCCGGCATTGAGGACGTTCAGGCGAACGGCAACGTGCCGTACGTCATGAACCGCTTCTACCGTTCCATGCGAAATGTGTTTCTCAAAGGCCGCAAAGCCTGGATGCTGCGCGTCATTCCCTGGAATACGACGGTCGTGCTGTTCGCCATCGCCGTGACGGCGGTGCTGATGCTCGGTGTTCATTATTTTCTGACCGACCAAATATCGCTCGGAACGCTATTCCTGATCTATCAATACACCCAAATGCTGAACGATCCGATCGAGCAGCTCGGGGATCAGGTTCAGGAATTCCAAAAGGCCAAATCCGGCATGCTGCGCTCCCAGGATCTGCTGGCGAGCCGCACCGAAATCATGGAAGGGTCGCAAACGGCGCTGCCTGACGGAGCGCTTGGTCTGGAATTCGACCATGTCCATTTCAGCTATAACCCGGATAAGCCAGTACTCCACGATATTACGTTCACCGTCCGGCCCGGCGAGCGTCTGGGCATCATCGGACGTACCGGAAGCGGCAAGTCGAGCCTCAGCCGGGTCCTGCTGCGCCTGTACAATATCAATAGCGGCACCGTCCGGGTGGGGGGCGTAGACATCCGCGACCTGAAGCTCGAGGCGCTGTACCGCCGGGTCGGCATGGTCACGCAGGACGTGCAGCTGTTTGACGGCACGCTCCGGGACAATCTGACGCTGTTTGACGGCAGCATATCGGACGACTATATACTGGGCACGACCGAAAGGCTCGGACTCAAGCAGTGGATCGACTCGCAGCCGGAAGGTCTGGATACGCACCTGAAGGCCGGCGGCGCCTCGCTGTCCGCCGGGGAAGCGCAGCTTTTCGCCCTGACACGGGTCTTTCTGACCCAGCCGAGCCTGGTGATTCTGGATGAGCCGTCGTCCCGGCTGGATGCCGCTACCGAAGCGATGCTGCAGTCAGCCGTGGATCAGCTCTTGCAGAACTGCACGGGCATCGTGATCGCACACCGGCTCTCCACGCTGGAGCAGGTCGACCACATTATGGTGCTGGGCGACGGCCGGATTCTTGAATTCGGGGAACGGGAGGTATTGGCGAAAGACCCAACCTCACACTACGCCCAGCTGCTGATTACCGGACGAGAGGAGGACTTGGCATGACCGTAACCCGGTTTATCCAGCGCCTGTTTACGTATAACATCTCGCTGTTTATTGTGAACGGCCTCTTGTGGGGGCTGTTCCATTCCATGCCGCTGCTGCTGGGCCTTGGCATGCAGTGGTTTTTCGACAGGGCGACCGGCCAGTCGCATAACTATTTGTGGCTCGTCGCCCCGCTCATTTTTATCGCTATTGTCCGCATATCCCGGACCGGCGTCTTTTTCTGGGCCTTTTTTAAATGGGTCACCTATATTTACGACATCCAGGCGATTCTCCGCACGAATATGCTGAAAGGCATCATGCGCTGGCCCGGACGCAACCTCCCCGCTTCTCCGGGCGAAGCCGTGAGCCGGTTCCGCGAAGACGTGGATGAAGTGGTCGAATACGTGGAGTCCTGGGTCGACTTCTGGGGACGGTTTGCGTTTGCGATCATCTCCCTGGTCATCATGGCCCGCATCAACTGGCAGATCACCCTGGTCGCGATTCTGCCGCTGGTTGCGGTGACGCTGCTGAACAATCTGTCCGGCAACCGGGCGAGACGCTACGGCCAGCAGAACCGCGAAGCCACCGGGCGCATCACCAGCTTCATTGCCGAGTCTTTCGGCGCGGTGCAGGCGCTGAAGCTGGGGCAGGCTGAGGAGCATGTCCATCGGCGCTTTGTGGAGCTGAATGAATCGCGGAGGCAGGCAGCGCTAAAGGATAACCTGTTCAAGCAGTGGATGCGCTCGCTCAATCAGCATGTGCTCAGCATTTGTACCGGGATCATCCTGCTGATGTGCGCCTCGGCAATGAAGGCCGGGCAGTTTACCGTCGGCGATTTCGCCCTGTTTACCTCATACATGACCAATATTGCGTTCAGTATTTCCCTGTTCGGGTATATGGTTTTTCAGCATAAAAGACTTAAGGTGTCCCTCGACCGTATGAGTGTTCTCTTCCGGCCAGGGGAACAGGAGCGGATCATGGATTTCAGCGAAACGTATCTTTACGGCGAGCCGCCAGAGCTGCCGGTGGTCGAGCGCAGCTCGGATGACCGGCTGCAAACGCTGGAAATCCGGAACCTTTCCCACACCTATCCGGGCTCGGAGAACGGGATTGCCGATGTGAACTTTGCGGTGACAAGAGGTCAGTTCGTCGTAATTACCGGACGGATCGGTTCCGGCAAATCGACCCTCGTCCGCACGCTGCTCGGCCTGCTGCCCAAATCGGGCGGTGATGTGCGCTGGAACGGCCGCGATATCGATCCGGCGGCGTTCCTGGTTCCGCCGCGCTCCGCTTATACGCCGCAGGTTCCGCGGCTGTTCAGCGACACGCTGCAGGAGAACATCGTCCAGGGCAGCCCGCCCGAGGCGGATGCGCTCGCTAGGGCGATCCGGCTGGCCGTCATGGAGAAGGATATCGAGGACTTGGAGAAAGGTCTCGATACCTTCGTCGGCCCGAGAGGCGTCATGCTGTCCGGCGGCCAGATCCAGCGCGCCGCCACAGCGCGCATGATGATGACCGAGTCGGACCTGTTTATCTTCGACGATCTGTCGAGCGCGCTCGACGTCGAGACGGAGAAGAAGCTGTGGGAGCGCCTGTTTCAGGAACGCGACGTCACCTGCATCGCCGTATCCCATCGCCGGGCAGCGTTGGCGCAGGCCGACCATATCATCGTGATGAAGGACGGCCGCATCGAAGCGGAAGGCAGCCTTGCCGAACTGCTGGTGTCCAGCACGGAAATGCAGCTGCTGTGGCAGGGGGAACTGACGGATTCATCGGAGTCGGGTGAGCAAACTGACAGCAACAACGAGACGGTGAAGGTCTGAACCACTTCATCACTTGGGGATAGCCAAACAGCCCCGGCCCAATTGCGGCCGGGGCTGTTCATGTTATTTACCCATAGACGGGTTTCCCCAGAAACTAATACGTCCACCAATTGCCGGACATCACGAGGAGCGAGAACAGCTTGATGCTGTCTTCGTAGTATCCTTCGCTTGAGCTTCCGGCCGTATACGTCCACACGGAGTTCAGCCAGGTTTGGTTCGACGAGGAAGTCATGGCGCTGACACCAAACGGGGCGAAAAAGGCGCCGCTGTTATACGAACCGATGACGCTTCCGTTCAGCTTGTATCCGTCCTTGACGGCGCCCGGGTTGCTGTTCACCTTGCCTTTGATCCAGCTGTTCATCTGGTTCAGCTGATTCAGGGCCCGGTTGTCGCCGGTCATCAGGTAATCGGTCGTAATCCGCCAAGGCGTACGGCAGGAATTATAGGCGTAGGAGCCGTCGGTCGTATCTTCAAGGAAGTCGGCCGGCGCCGGCTTGTACGCGCCTCCCGAGTAGACGACAAAGTCGGGTAGCAATCCCGTCGATGCACTGTAATTTGTATAAATCGAATTGATAATGGAGTAGGTTTTATCAATGACCTTGGTCCACCGGGTATCACCGGTAGCCTGCTGGAACGCCTTCAGATGGTTCAGCATGAAGTCTGAAGGACGGGTCGCCGTAGCGTAGGAACCGTCGGTAGCCCAATCGCCAAGCCGGAGGGTCCATTGCGTCTGGTTCACGTCGTTTTGCATAATCGCGTTGATGATATTTTTGGCTGCCTGCAAGTAGTTCACTGTGCCGCTGCTGCCCCACTGCTTGTCCGCCAACAGGAGCGAATAAGCGATGTCCATATCGCCGTCGGTGGCGGAATCGGCCCCTTCAACATTCTGAAAGCTGCTGTTCTGTTTCCATGCCATCAAGTACGGATTATTGTCGCTGGGATGCTCGGTGTAGTACTTATACAGTCCGTTAAAATAGGTCTGCGCGCTGCTGTCGTATCCAGCCATCAGCACGGTCAGCAGCATGCCGTAGCCATGCGCTTCGGACACTGTAGCACCGCTTGAATCGTACTTCACATAATATTTGCCGGTCCCGGCCGGCTTCAGGTAAGCTGATTTCCAGCTGTCCCATTTGGATTTGACTGCATCGTCCATCGTGGTCTGGGTTACATGACTCGGCTTGATCGAGCCGCTGGTGTAAGTCGTATGCTGAGGAAAAGGCTTGTTCGGCGCCGCCAGCGCAAATCCGGCGGGAACCATCAGAAAAGCGAGACAACAAATCAGGACGGCTTTGCCGCTTAATGAAAATCTCTTATTTCTTTTCATCACCCATTACGCTCCTTTAATTTCATAGATTAGGAAACAGGTTATGCCTCGGTTCATCTCAGCTGTAACCGCCCGGGATGCCATTGGTACGGGCAGCAGATCACAGGATTAACGCAGTCCCACCCCCCTCCGAAAGTTAAAGCGCTTTAATATTTGTTTCTCTATTAGTCTACCTCATTTCCAATTATTTGTAAAATATATTTTTATATGTAATCCAACAGCTGCACGGCATTACGCCTCATATCCTCCGTGCGCTGCCTAAAAGCGCAGTAGGCGATATGGTCCAAGCCAATGTGGAGCAAACAGCAGCGGAGACGCTCCTCCATCTGTGAAGGAAAGCCTCCCTGCCGTTCCCAAACCTCATTCAGAACCTGCTGCAGATCGATCTCCTGCCACTGCGGATACCATGGCCACCAGTATAAAAGCCAGGCCATGTCATACAAGGGATCACCGTAAATGGCATTCCCCCAATCGATGATGCCGGTCAACCCGCCGCGGTCCACCAATACGTTCCGGTTCAAAAGGTCGCAGTGAGCGATACCTCTGTACTCGGGAAGACGGGGGGCGAGCCGCCGTAAAGCCGAGACACCGCTATCAAATATTTTGGACTCCGCAGGGAATAAATCCAGCCGCTCCCGCCAGCCGGGAAGCCGGTCCCTCGGTCCGGTCACGGACAGCAGCTCCTCACTCCAGCTTGCGCGACGACCCCCAATACGCCACTCTCCACCATGGCTTATACTTCCTGTATCTGCCTGCTGAAGTCCTGAGAGCGCATTCATCAGCACCGGAAGGATCAGCCGCATTTCCCCAGCCTCAAGCTCATCCAGATGTCCGCCACGAACCCGCCTCGATACGGCATAAAAACCTTCGGATGTCTCTCCGATCAAGGTAACCTCAGGAACGGGTACCATTGGCGGGGCGAGTGAACCCATGACCTGATCTTTTTGAAAATCTTCCACATGAGCGCCGAAACGGATCACCATTTCCTGGCCGTCCAGCGTGAATCCATAAGCCGTTGACCAGTCTCCGGCACCCACCGGAGCAATATCCTTTGCCCGGCTGCCGAAACGGCTGCTTAAAAACCGGACTGCACCAAGAAGATCAATAGTCATGAGGCTTCCTCCTTTAATTACCAGATTACAAGCAGTCTACCAGCCATGATCCCCCGCTTCAAGTACTAAAAAGGTATGCATAGCCTCATAGCCCCATAGCATTAATAGCCCAGCACCCCCGTAATGCCACTGCATAGTTCCCGGCTTCCCGCAATTACGCCGGAGGCACCCCATCCAAACGGCTTGCCGTCCATATCGGTTGCGATTCCGCCTGCCTCCTCAATCAGAAGAGCACCGGCCATCCAGTCGTAAACTTCCTGCCCGTGTTCCCAATAAGCATCCATCCGCCCACAGGCCACATAAGCCATCTGGAGCGCAACCGAACCGAGCATACGGATGGCAGTCGTCTCCGGCAGGAGCTTCCCGGTACTCCAGGCGGTCAGCCGCACGTTCTCGGGCTCCTTCTCCACCTTGTTTGGCGGGGCGGTAACCAGCAGGGCGTCGGCAAGTTTGGTTTTCCGTGCCACGGCAATCCGTTCCCCGTTCAGATAAGCACCCTGTCCCCGCATCGCATGAAAAAATTCCCGCCGGTTCGCATCATACACTGCCGCAAAAACCGGCTGCCCCTCCTCGATCAGGCACAGCGAGGTCGACCAGAAGGCAAAGCCCTGATGCAGGTGCACCGCGCCATCCACTGGATCTAGCACCCAATAAGTCCCGCCAAACTCCGGCTCACGCTGCTGATACGCATCCAATTCGGCCTCCGACCATGGAATAACCGGGTAACGGGATTCGAGTATGCGCCGGATGTTCTTCTCTGCCCACGAGTTCGCCTCCACAAAACGGGCGATCATCGCCTCCCGGTCCGCCGGAGCGGGCCCCTGGCCGTATTTGACCAGCAGCTGTCCGCCGGTCCCTTCAAGAACAGTGCGAATTTCTTCAACATTCAGATTCGTTTTCATCTTTCATCCATCTCCTTTTGATATGTGAATCGCTCTTTAATAGTATTCTTGAATACTACTAATGAATCTCCAAAAAAGGGGGGACGCCTCTTATTCCAGCATCCCGCGATACGGATCGATAATCCGCTCGTAGTGACGTCCGTATTTCTCTTCCAGCTCCCGGCCGAAGTCCTGCTCAATCCGGTCGGCGATGACATCGTGGAAGAACGCATTGTTCAGCAGCTCGATCACCGACGGGTGGTCCGTCTCCAGCGCAGACAGCTTCAGTGATCTGCCGAAGCTGCCGATCAGGGCTGCCCGGCCGTCGCACAGAACGGAAAATTTGCGCGAGATCACCTGCGCCCACTCCTCGCTCCGCTGATGCACGATGACGTTCGAAAGCCCGGTGCCCGCCTCGCCGATCGTGATCAGAATGACGCTAACCCCGCGCTGCTGGGCTTCCATCAGTGCTTCTTCCACCCAGTGGACATCCTCCGACCAAATGTCAACGACAATGCTCCTGTCCGCATTGGCAATCAGCCGGCGGATGGCGGTCTGCAGCGCTTGTTCCCCTTTCCAAGTGTAAAAGGCAGGTACCGTCTTCGGCGGCGCATCCAGCTCCTCC
This sequence comes from Paenibacillus sp. VMFN-D1, assembly GCF_003386155.1. NCBI lineage: Bacteria > Bacillati > Bacillota > Bacilli > Caryophanales > Paenibacillaceae > Paenibacillus > Paenibacillus sp. VMFN-D1. The sequence goes on from NZ_QRDU01000003.1 coordinate 455,209, forward strand.
TCAAGCGCCTTCGCCGTCTGCTCAAACTGCGACTTGAGCATGCGGATGAGCTGCCCGATCGGAACGGCATCGTACAGTACCGGATCCGCTTCGATGGAGCGGCAGAAGCCCTTGTCGGTCAGCACCCGAAGCGCCGCATAGACGTTGGTCCGCGATACCGATACCCTTTTCGCCACTTCATAACCGGACAAATGCGGCTCTTCGTGCAGCACGAGGTAGATGCGCGCTTCCAGATCCGACAGACCGAGGCTTCGCAGTTGTTCGATCATTTTTAGCTCCTCCTTTCGTTAAAGTCTGTAGTGTTATTTTATAATACTACTTAGATATCTTGTCAAGCGTGTATCTACATATTACGGAGAATCCGTTTCGATGATAAGGACAAAAAACCGCATCCCTATCGGATACGGTTCGATTTCACAGCTCTAATTTAAGTTTTTTAGATCAAGCGGCGTCCTTCCGATTTCCGGTACTGCTCCGGCGTCATGCCGGTCATTTTGGCAAAGGCCCGGAAAAATTGGCTCGTGCTCGAGAACCCGAGGTTGAAACTGATATCGGTGACAGTGTCCGCGGACTTCTTCAGCTGTTCCATCGCTTCCCTCACCCGGAGCTGCAGCACATACTGATAAGGCGGCACGCCCGTCATGGACTTGAACGACCGGATAAAATGGTACCGGCTCTGCATCGCCATCGCTGCGAGGCTGCTGACGCTCAGCTGTTCCGTGAAATGCGCATGCACATATTCGAGCACCTGTGCCAGATGCCGGTCGGCGGCAGCATGGGCCATCTTGGGGCTGGCCGGAACGGTCCCCTCCCAAATCAGTTCCCGCAGATCGCAGATCATCCGGGCTTCCAGTTCCTCCTCCACGAGCGGATCAGCCATGTCGAGAGCCATCATGTCCGCTGTCCATTGCCGAAACACCCTCGATACCCGGCCCACGTCAAACTGCTTTCTGTGCCGGGGTTCACTGTAAACCGAGGAATCACCCGGGTACAGGCTCTCGGGTCGGATCCGGATCACCACGACGCCCGTGCCGTCGCCGATGTAGAAGGAATGCCGGTCGCTAGGCTGCAGCACAATTCCTTCGCCGGGAGGGAGCGCCAGCTGTTTATGCTCATGCGTAAAATGGCAGGTCCCTTGAAGCGGAATCGTGATCTGGTATTGATCGTCGTGCGTATGCGGTGTATTTTCGAACGGGCTGGAGAAACGGTGAACCTCCAGCTGCGGCATTACGATCTGCATTCTCATGTACCCTCACCCCGCTTTAGTATAGCATATCGTGCTCTGTCCAAAAGGCAATTTTCGCTGCGACAGCAGCGTGTTCGATCCGCTATGATGGGTAGAAAAAAAGAGGATGTGGAGAAATGTCACACACTGAAATGACTGTGGATACGGTGAAAAATACGGCTCTGGCCGTTCTGCTCGGCGTCAGCTGCGCCCACCTGCTGAACGATGCGATGCAGTCGGTTGTTCCCGCGGTGTTCCCGCTCTTTCAGCAGCAGATGCACCTGAGCTATACCGAGATCGGCTGGGTTGCCTTCACGCTCAATATTACGGCTTCCATTCTGCAGCCGGCCATTGGGTACTATACCGACCGCCGCCCGCTGCCGCTGCTCCTTCCGCTTGGCATGTTGTTTACCCTGCTCGGTATGGCAGGTTTAGCCCTGGCACCATCGTTTTGGTACCTGCTGCTGTCGGCGGCCCTGATCGGAATCGGTTCCTCGGTGCTCCATCCCGAGTCGTCCCGGGTCGCCCACCTGGCCATGAACCGGCGGAAAGGACTGGCGCAGTCCGTATTCCAGGTCGGGGGCAACACCGGCCAGGCGTTTGCTCCGCTGATGGCCGCGTTCATCATCAGCCCGCAGGGGCAGCTCGGTTTTCTATGGTTTATCGTTCTGGCCGGACTCGGCATCGCGCTGCAGCTCGGCGTCAGCCGCTGGTACAGCCGGCAGACCCGTCCCGCCCGGACCGCAAACCATACCCATCACCAGGAGCCCAGCCGGTTCAGCAAGCGGTTTATTGTGTATGTGCTCGCGATCTTGATCCTCATGCTGTTTTCCAAGTTCGTATATCTCGCCAGCATGACCGGTTATTACGCCTTCTATTACATGGATCAATACCACCTTCCGCTAACCAGCGCGCAGCTGAGCATTTTTGCCCTGCAGTTCGCCGGCATGGCCGGTACGTTCCTGGGCGGTCCGCTGGCAGACCGGTTCGGGCGTCAAAAAATCATCTGGTTCTCCATCCTCGGCACGTCCCCGTTCTCCCTCCTGCTGCCCTATGCCGGGCCAATCGGGTCGGTGATCCTGTGTGCGGCCATCGGACTGATCCTGATGTCCGGCTTCTCAGTCATTATCGTGTACGCACAGGAGATGCTGCCGGGACACGTGGGAACCGTTGCCGGGTTGTTCTTCGGACTGGCCTTCGGCATGGGCGGCCTGGGTTCGGTCATCATGGGCTGGCTGATGGACTCACACGGGGTTGCGCTGATGACGCAAGTATGCGCTTTTCTCCCGCTGCTCGGCCTGTTCGCGCTGCTACTGCCTAAAGACTCCGTGATCATGGGCGCAGCCGGTAAGGCCGGCAGCAGCTCGTCTTCGGCTGAAGCGCTATAAGAAAAACGTCTATCGACGTACATTCTAAGAAGCCAGACCGCACTTAACGGAAGTTTTAGAAGCTTATATTTTCTTATATCTAAACAAAAGCAGCAAAAGACGTACCGCCTCTCCCGATGGAAAGGGACAAAGGCGGTACGTCTTTTTTTAACTTTACATAACGTTTGATATCAAGGATTCACGTTGATGGTAAAGGTCGACGTATTGTTTTTGATCGGCGTGGCCGTGTTCACAATTTTCAGATTGTTGAAGGTCACCGATCCGACCGCCGGCCCCTGATTTTGCTCAGGCATTTCGTTGGCCCAGATGCCAAAGCCGGACTTGGCGTCAAATGCGTCACCGCTCTTCTGTGCTCCGGAAATCGTAACGTTCGTGAAAATGGTGTCCTTGATTGGATTTTGCGGCTGTCCGTTAAAATAGTTGGTCTGGAACATGATGCCGTGATAGGTCGGGTCCACGATATCCAAGTCGCTTACCCGAATGCCCTGGAACACTTTCGATGCCGAGAACAGCCACATCGCCGGGAAGGTCTGCTGGCCCCAGAAGTGCCCGCCGGCCCGGACAATCGATATATTCTCGAAATTGGTCGTCGGTGATGCGCCGAAGCCGTTCATCGGGTAGCCGAAGTCCAGCGAGCTGATCGTTACGCCCGAGTAGCACAGCGTATCGGCAATGTAAATGTTCCGGAAGGTGTTGGCGTATCCGCCGTAGACGGCGAGGCCTGCGGCACGCCAGGTCAAGAGCGACGTCAGGTTCTCATAAACGTTGTCCTTTTCGTCCGCCCCGCCTGCATCGATCGCCGAGAACAGTGCGAAGCTGTCGTCGCCGGTAGCCCGCGCTTCGACGTTGCGCACCAGATTGTTTGTGCTGCCGTTGGTCATGTTGATGCCGTCAGCAAACGTGTTGCGGATGCGCGAATTGGTAATCGTCATGTAATCGGTGTTGGCTCCCCAGTACATACACACCTGGTGCTCGGTCCAGATGTTGTCGATCGTCATGTTCGCCACGTTCGAGAAGTCGAACACCTTGCCCGGACCGTCGATACGTGAGGTATAGTTGCCAAAGTAGGCAAAGTTCGCAAACGTGGAGCCGTTAGCCGTCGAATTGGCCGTAAATCCGATATCCGTGTTGGATTGGTTCGCCGGTGCCACGAAGCGGGTGTACCATGGGCCGGCGCCGACGATTTTAATTGGCTTGCCGTAGACCTGGAATTTGTTCGAGGTCTGATACGTTCCCGGCGGCAGGTATACTCCGACCAGATTGCCTGTCGTATCCATTCGCACTTTATCCAACGCATTCTGCACGTCCTGATGCGTGAAGCCGGCCGGCACCGCGTATTTGGCCGGATCCGGATTCGGAATCGGCGCAACCTGCTCCAGGCTGATGAAATCGATCGCGTAGTTCGTCGTATTGGCCGCATCCTTTTGGAGCCGGATCGTGCTGCCTTTCGGGATGGTGCTGTCGAACATGATATTGGCCTCGTCATAAATATGCCTTGGCGCACCGGCTCCCGGGCTGTTGCTCGGGTTCGCTTCGTCGCCATACAGCCAGGCGTAGCGCGACGTCAGATTGATCGTCTTGGCGAAAGTACCGTTAACGTACACATTCAGCGTCGCATCGATACCGCCGCCCCCGGGTGCATCCGGGATGGAGAACCGGGTCACCAGCGTGTTCGTATTGGCTTTGGTCGTGAACTCAACGTAGCTGCCCGTGCTGTTTAACGTCACGGCTTTACGTCCCGAAGCCTCGCCAGCGAGGTCGCCGATGTTCCGGTTCGGACCGACGATTGCCGCGCCGCCTCCAACGACGCCGTCTTCGGCCTCGTACATATCGTACGGCATGTTCGCGCCGCGGCCAACAAAGAAGGACTGCGTTGTGACGTTGTTGCCCTGCTTCACGGGCAGTTCGTTGCCGTCAACGGCGATTTCCGTCTTGACGTTATACTTCCCATTCGCCGCTGTCCAGCTGCCTAAGCTGACCGGTGCAGCCGAAGCCCCGCTGGCGATGACGCCGCTGACCGAGCCGGTCAAGGTCTTGATCACCGCACCGGTCGTCGCATCGGTTAACGTCAGCTTGATATTATGAGCGCCTCCCGCCGAGGCGGCCATCCCTTGATTTTTGACCGTCACCGTAAAGTTCACCGTGTTGCCGGCCGAAGGGTTGCCCGGCGTCCAGGTCACCGAAGAAGCTACCAGATCGGAGCTCGATACCGGTGCAATCACCAGTGGGGATGGATTGGTGAAGGCGTTATTGTCTTCGTTTTGCTCAATGACCGACTTTTCTTCATCCACCTTGGAGGTCAATTGGTAGCTCCCGGCGTCTTTGGCGCCAATGGACAGGGTTACGTTCGTGGAAGCTCCTGCCGCCAAAGCGCCCACCGATGCGGAACCGACTTTGGTTGTGCCGAGGTAAAAGTTCACCGTTGTTGCTCCGGAGGAAGCCGTCCCCACGTTTTTGACCGTGGACGTCAGCGTGACCGCATCTGTCTCTACCGGAGATGCCGGCGTCCAGGACATGCCCGTGATCGTCAGGTCCGGATTCGGAGCAGGCGTTCCGATGACCTGCAGCTCCGCCACTTGGCCGCCGGTCGAACCCGAGTTGGCGGTGAATTTCAGCTGGATGTCGCTGGCTGTAGCCGTCACCGGAATCGTCACGGTGTTGCCGGACGCCGGGCTGAAGCTGTACTGCGCAGAGGAGACCAAATTCGTGAAGCTGGTCGAATTCTGGTCATGGCCCAGCACCTGAATCGTTTGGGTGCGTGGTCCCCAAGCGCTGTCCGGATTCAGCTTCAGCACGATGGACGAAATATTAGCATTCGCGCCCAGGCTGAGCGTCAGCGTGTTCGGGTATGCATTCGCGGCCCCTTCCCAATAGGTGGTCAGGCTGCCGTCATTGGCATTGGCTGGCACGTAGATATATTCATTCGAGGAAGCGGTGATCGGCTTGTTCAGCGCCAGATTCGTACCAGTGCCCCCACCCGTGCCGGTTCGGGTCACGGTATTGCTGGCCGCGGATACGTTGCCCGCAGCATCCTTGGCTTTGACGTAATAGGAGACGGTGGCCGATGCCGGCTGGTTGTCGGTATACGTCAGAGCACTGCCGGCAACGCTCGCACGCAAGGCGTTATTCGCGTAGATATCATATCCGGTTACGCCCACATTGTCCGCTGAAGCGGTCCACGTCAGCTTGATCTGTCCGGAAGCCGGCTCGGTAAAGGCCAGGTTTCCCGGGGCGGAAGGGGCCTGCGTGTCGCCACCCGCGGCGGAGCCGTACACCTCAAACTCGGAAATCTGCCCAGCAGGCCAGCCCGAGTTTGCCGTAAAGACCAGCTTGACGTATCGGGCAGGAGCCGCGGTAAAGCTGACCGTCACCGTATTGTTACCGGCCGGATCGAAGGTGTAGCTCTGCGAGGCGGCCAAATTTGTAAAGTTTGCCCCGTCCGCGCTGCCCTGGACCGACAACGTCTGGCTTCTCTTCTCCCAGCCGCTGACTGGAAGCTTCAGGACCACTTTGTTAACATTGTAGGACCCGCCAAGGTCAACCTGAAGCCACTGCGGAAAAGCGTTATTATTGCTCTCCCAGTATGTAGCCTGATTGGAGTCGCCTGCATTCGCCGGCGCGTAGGTCTGGGTATACGAGCTCGCGCTCATGCTTTTGCCCGCCGCCAAGTTGCCCGGCTCGGCGGACGCAGCGGCGCCCTCTGCCGTTGCTGCCGGCTCAGCGGAATTCAGCCCACCGGCAGAGCTTCCAGCCGGTATATCCGCAGCTCCATCGGCCGGATTGCCCGCGTCTGCGGAGCCTGCAGCCTCGCCCGGAGAATCAGCCGGGCCCTTACCGCCGGCCGGATCCGGAGTGTCACTGCCGCCTGGCTGCTGGCTCCCGGAGGCAGGTACAGCCCCCGCGGGTTCTGCATAACTCCAGGACGGGGAATAAAAAAACTGCGAAATGAGAAACACGAAGATCAGCGCATACAGAGCCGCCGTTTTCCGTAAAGCCTGAAAATGGTGAGCCGTCATAATCATCCTCCTGAATGAGATACTTGGACCTGGACTACCTGCGACAGGAACTGCCCCGTCTTTAAAAATAAACCGCTTTCATTTTTCTGGGAACCCGGTAATTTCTGGAGCTCACCTCCTTAGCAGCGTGGACGGATATTGGCGTTTGTTCGGACGCCCTTCTCGGGATGGGATGGTATGGGCAGACAGGCTGGACGAATTGTTGGAATGCGAAGGGGTTTTGGTTTGCTGCAGAGTCCACCACTACAAATGGTTGGGTCTGTGGCCGGGCCTTGGTGCCGGATTTGTGTTTCTGGGAAGGAGATGTCAAGTTACGCATTCACTATACTGGAAAAATCTTACGTATGACGATGCGTGTTTGTAAGCATTTTGTGTCTGTTCCTATGATTTTGGTGAATTCAACCATACGGAAAACATAAAGACCGGCAAAAGGTGTCCCCCTTACCGGTCTTCGCATGACTTGATATACTTTCGGCTTACCCAAAGCGTCTGAAAAATCACCTCGGTCGGAATGATAAACCACAGAGCGCACATAAATTATTCGTTGAATGCCATAAGAGTCTTTACAAGCAGGGTAGCGTAAAATTCCGAACCACTGCTGTTCAAATGCACGCCATCCCGGGAAAAGAAGCCATTGTTGCCTTTGCTGGCCGAATACCAGTCTACTACCGCAGCATTGCTGAATTCATTGGCAACTTCTGCGATATCCCTGTTAACGGCAGCCTCCCATTGCCTCGGAACACGCGTATTCACCAGCAGGACCCGCTTGTCGCTGCCCAGCGACTGCAGCAGAGATTTTAATTGCCTTTTGTTAAAAGGCCCGTTGGTGCCGAGCTCGATGATAATCCGGTCGCCGAGCCGGCCCTGGGCTTTCAACCGGTCGACCGTCTCCCCTGCCTGACGCATTTGCCGGCCGACCTTGCCGTCCACGACGATGCCGGGAAGCATCTTTTCCAGGAAAGGCGCGGCGTCCAGCATGACGGAATCGCCGATGGCGGTGATGCCTTTGCCGGAACGCGGCAGCGGATCAGTGGTCTTGGCTGCGGCTGCAGCCGGCCGCCCGTCTGGCTCTTTTGCTTCCGTGGCCTGAACCGGCTTGTCCGCTCTGTTGTTCGGTGCGATCGCCTCGCTGTCGGTCTTGTCATCCTTTTTTTCTTTCGCCTTTTCATTCATTTTCACATTCGTCTTTTCTTCGTCGGGCTCATATGTACGCTGCACCGGTTGAGCCTCTGTTCTTCCCGCTTCGACAACATGTGCGGCCGGCTCGATCTTGTTCAAGACGTAGTAACCGCAAGCGGCCATGATCAAAATCACGGGAATGAGAGCGCTTAGTACGATGGAGTGAGTAGTTCCTTTTTCAGCAAAAAACAATCGGTTTCTTTTCAATCTGAATCCTCCTCTATGAGACGGTACTTCTTCGATATATTGATAGGAGCATCGAAGGCAGCCCAAAACTTTCGAAGTAGGATACTTTATGATAGATAAGCCACTAATTATTCATATGAAATAGCAATGATAGAAAAGCTCCTTGCAGATCCTGTAACTTGCCGGACTCAATCAGTAATAGCCAGAGGGCAACGTAGGCAAGAAGCAGAATGTGATATTTCCAAGCGCTAGAAAATCTTCCAACAAAACGGCATCCGGAAACGTTATAATAAATAACAACCGATTGAAAAAGTGCCGGATATCCCTTCCCGTCGCCTGAGCCAGGCACTAACAAGGGCCGGATCATTTCCAACCGAAAGGAGAATGGCTATGGATTTTCGCAACCCTCCCGGACAGTATGACCCCGACATTCACAAGAAGCGCCACGATGAAAAGGTAAATCAAGGTGCCGGCCGCGGATTTCTCTGGAACCTGGTCAATCTGCTGATCGGTCTAGCCATTGTAGCCGTGATCATCCTGCTGGTATGGCTGTTTTGATGTACGGAATTAATCGGTGGGAAACGCCGGGCCTGTCCGCCAACCGGACTACCGGAAGGAATGCAAAAACGGGCTTACCCCGTCTCTGCCTCGAAGCAGCAGAGAGAGGTAAGCCCGTTCATTTTTTACATCACAGCTTGCCTTTATTTGAATTCAGGCAGCCAGCTGCCGTGCGCCTCGATGAGATCGTCGCACAGCGCCACGATATCGTCGATGGACAGCTCCGCGGATGTGTGCGGATCGAGCATGGCCGCGTGGTAGATGTGCTCTTTTTTCCCGGTGACGGCCGCTTCCACGGTGAGCAGCTGCGTATTGATGTTCGTCCGGTTCAGCGCGGCCAGCTGCGGCGGCAGATCGCCCACGTACGTCGGAGTCACGCCGGAGGCATCCACCAGGCATGGCACTTCGACGCAGGCTTCCTTCGGCAGGTTCGTGATCAGGCCGGTGTTCATGACGTTGCCGCCGATTTTGAACGGCTGGTTCGTCTCCATCGCCTCCATGATGTAGGATGCATACTCCTTGGAACGGCTGTGCCCGATGCTTTCGCTCGCAAACAGCTTCTCTCGCATTTCCTTCCATCCGTTGATCTGGTTAACGCAGCGGCGCAGGTATTCGTCGAGCGGAATGTTGTATCTTTCAATGAGTTCGGGATAATTGCGCTTGATGAAATACGGATGGTATTCGGCATTATGCTCGGACGATTCCGTGACATAGTAGCCGAAACGCAGCATCAGCTCGAAACGCACCATGTCATGATGCTTCTCCTTCTGCTTCTCGGCGGCACGGCGCTTGATTTCGGGGTACAGGTCCACCCCGTCCTTCTTGACCTCGAGCAGCCAGGCCATATGGTTGATGCCCGCGATTTTGGATTCCACGCCGGTCGGATCCATTTCGAGCGTTCTGAACAGGTCGGATACGCAGTGCTGCACGCTGTGGCACAGACCGACCGTTTTCACACCGCCCACGGTGTTCATGACGTTGGTCAGCACCGCCATCGGATTGGTGTAATTGAGGAACCAGGCGTCCGGGCATACTTCCTGAATGTCCTTCGCAAAGTCCAGCATGACTGGAATCGTGCGCAGGTTGCGGAAAATCCCGCCGATGCCCAGCGAGTCCGCAATCGTCTGGCGCAGGCCGTATTTCTTCGGTACCTCAAAATCGGTGATCGTACAAGGATCGTACCCGCCTACCTGGATCGCGTTAATGACGTATTTGGCGCCGCGCAGCGCCTCTTTGCGGTCCGTGTACGCCTTGATCTGGCACGTGCTGCCCAGCGTCTCCTTGATGCTGTTCAGGAGCCGTTCCGAATCGTTCAGCCGCTCCATGTCGATATCGAAAAGGGCCAGCTCAAACCCCTGCAGCGCCGGAGTTGACATGACGTCTCCAAGCACGTTTTTTACAAATACCGTACTGCCTGCACCGATAAACGTAATTTTGGCCATATTGATTCAATCCCTCCCGTAAATGTTGGCTTTCTTCAAGCCCGTCGCATGACCTAAATATATAGGCCCGGCCCTGGAAATAACATGGAGCAACCCCTGCAATACCTGTCATAATCCCATTTTAGAATTCGCTTTCATCTCGTTTTACAGCCGTTTTACCTGTTATAATGTAAAAAAAACGTCTATCGACTTACCTTCATAGAAGACAGACCGCGTTTTCTTGCAATATCAGGAAGTGGCAGCTCCGAAACAGACGGGAGGGACTCAGAGCGCAAATGACCCGGATCAATGTCGACTACTATATGCCCGCCTTGCAGGGCCAAACCGATCTCCGCCTGCACTTTTTCGGCATGGAGGAATGCCTGCCGAACCATTCGTGGGGGCCCGGACTGCGGGACGCCTACATCCTCCACTATGTTCACAGCGGCACGGGGACTTTCACCACCGGCGGCACCACCTACCGGCTCGGCGCGGGACAGGGATTCCTGATCGTGCCGGATATGCTGGTGCAATACACGGCCGACGAGTCGGATCCGTGGACGTATACATGGTTCGGCTTTCAAGGTGTGCTGGCCAAAACGCTCCTGCAGCGCGCCCACCTGAATGCGTCCCATCCAGTCTACGAGGCAGGTCCGGACGGCGGTTTTCCGCGGTTTTACGGACAGCTGCGCGCCGCGATGGAAGGACCCGGCGGCGACGTGCTCAGCCAGGGCATCCTGTACGGGCTGCTGGGCGAGCTGATTCGGGACTGCCGTGACAACGGCGAAGCCCCGCGGCCAACCACCTCGAAGGAAGCCTACGTCCGCAAGGCTGTCGGCTATATCGAGAGCAGCTACAGCCAGAAGATCAGCATCCAGGACATCGCCCGTTCCGTCGGGCTGGACCGGACATACCTGTCCGGCCTGTTCAAGGACCAGTTCGGCGTGTCGCTGCAGGCTTTCCTGCTGGAGTACCGGATGAAGCGCGCCGCTGTGCTGCTGCACAACCTGGAGCTGTCGGTAAGCGACGTGTCCCGCTCGGTCGGCTACACAGACCCGTTCCTGTTCTCCAAAATGTTCAAAAAAACGATCGGCTGCTCGCCCCGATCCTACCGGGAGCAGCAGATTTCCTCTGGTAGCTGAGGAGCAGATCATTCTGCAAAGATACTGCCGGCTCTGGCTTTCAGCCCATCGACTGTGCACTTTGAGGTGCCCGAAACGCCGGCTGAAGATCGTCCCCAACGCCAATGCCACGCCAAAAAAAGCCCTCTTGTCCTATTAGACTGGGGGCTCCTTGGCTGTATAACTCGGTTGCCTGCCGCTCAGGGCTTATCCCTGCCGCAGCTCCGCAAACCGATTGTGGTATTGCTCGTATTTCTCTTCCCAGATGCCCTTCCGGGAAGCAATGGTCCGGCCGTCGAGCAGTGCCTCGATAACGTCCAGGCAGACATCCCATCCGGCAACGTCCTTAGGCGTATGATCGGTGACTCGGACGATCGTCTCGATCAGGACGAGGCGGCAGCCCTGCGGCTCGGGATACAGCTCAAACCGGACGCGGTCCTCCGCCCAGGTATACTCAAGTACCGACAGGGGCTTCAGCTCCAAAATTTCAAACTTTTCATAAGTACCGTCCTGCATATCGAATGAGATGACTCCGCCTTCACGCAAATCTTCGACGCGAAGCTCCGCAAACCACTGCTTCAGCTGGTCATTCTCGGTCAGCGCCGCCCATACCTTCTCCACCGGATGCTTCAAATGCCGCACGAACCGCACACGGGTTCCCTGCTCGTCCTGCTCAACCACGGCCAATTCATTGGAATTCACGTCTGATCCTCCTTTTTCGCATGCTCCTTAAAGTTTGTCATTCCGTCAGAATACCCAATCCAACTTAAATTCTGCCATATCCCTGCAAGCAGGTATTTCCTGCTCAGGGCTCTTCTTCATCGAGGAAGCGCTCCAGGTCGTCCAGCTTGCCGGACCAGAACCTGCGGTAGGGCCCAAGCCAATCGTCAAGCTGCTCCAACGGCTTCGCGTTCAGGCTGTACATCCGCTTCTGGGCATCGCTGCGGACGGTCACAAGCCCCGCTTCCCGCAGGATCCGCAAATGCTTGGACACCCCCGGCTGGCTTAAGGACGACAGCTCCACAAGCTCGCCCACAGAACGGTCCCGCACTCGCAAATATTCCAGAATGCTCCGCCGGTTCGGTTCGGATAACGCTTCAAACAGTTTGTCTGTGTTCATGTTTATTATATTACCTTTTGGTTATATAAATGTAAAGAAATATAGTAACACCAAATCGTTCTTCCACAACAAAAGGGCCAACCCTCCAAGGCTCAGCACGTGCTTCCCCGGAAGAAAGGCTCCAAGGGAAAGCACACGGCTGCCTAGTATGAGATGGCCCTATGGTTACAGGGTCAGGGTTTGCATTTTAGTTAAATCCGGCTGAGCTACCGCTCGGCCCCATCGGCGAATACCGATGTGCCCCGCAAGCGCGCCCAGTCGGCTACCCGGGCGGGATCGCCTTCCCACAGCCGCTCCCTGCCCCACTGATTCGCCTCGGGCTTGCCTTCGCATTCCACGCGGATCACCGGGAAGAGCCGCGTCGGCGCCTCCCGCGGCAGCCCGTGAATCCACAGCTCATCGCCGTTCTGTTCGAACGCGAGCTCCTGCCCTGTGGTCAGGAGCGTGACGCCCTTCACCCGGGTATTTAAGTCGGCCAGCCTCATGTCCGGGCGGCCGTCCCAGAACCGGATGATCAAATACAAGTTATTGCCTCGGGTCGTCTGCCGTCCGCGGGTGATAAACTCGGTGACGGAGCCTCCGTCCGTGCCGTACACCGCCTCGCCGTGCACCTCCAGCCAGCGCCCGATCTCCAGCCCCCGCTCCACGAATTCAGGCGGGAGCTGACCGTCCGCCGCCGGGCCGACGTTGAGCAAAAGGTTGCCCCCGTGGCCGCCGCCTTTCTCGGCGCTTTCGCAGAGCATGTCGAGCAGCACGTCCGCCGGACGCCACCGCTCGCCGATTACATGGCTCCAGAGCCGCCACGTCGTCACCTGGCACGACTCCCACAGCCGTTTCTGCTCGGCATGGATCACATGCTCGGGGGTACCGAAATCGCCAAGCGTATCGGAATCGCCGGCACCCACGCCCCCGTCGGCCCGATACCCGTCATGAGCGGCGGAATAACCAAGCCGGTTGTTGATAAGAATATCCGGCTGCAGCGCCCGCATTTCCTCCACCAGCCTCACGCTCTGCAGATCATCTGCATTCCGCGGCCACACCCCGTCGAAGAAGAAGTGGTCGATCTTTCCGTAGTTCGTCAGCAGCTCTTTGACTTGGGCGTGAAGATAGGCACGGACCTTCTCCCACCCCACCGAATCCTTGGCCGGACCATCGAAATACGCCGGCAGCCGCCAATCGATCCACGAATAGTACAGTCCGATCCGCAGCCCCTCCTTGCGGAAGGCCTCGGTGTATTCACGGACAAAATCCCTTTGCGGAGCCTGCTTGGTGCTGGAGTAGTCCGTATAAGCGCTGTCCCACATGCAGTAGCCGTCGTGGTGCCGGGTCGTAAAGCAGGCATATTTAAACCCAGCTTTTCTCGCCGTATAGGCCCACAGCTCGGGATCGTAATGCTCCGGGTTCCATGCGCAGGCCTGCTCCGCATACTCCTTGTGGTCCAAATGCTCACGGAACAGCACCTGTTCCCCGCGCCCGTACTGCGCGTAAGGCCCCCAATGGATAAACATCCCGTAACGGCTCTCGGTAAACCACTTCCACTTGTCCGGAACGGTAAAGGCTTGCGATTGAATAGCGGTCATGATCGAAGTTTCCTCCTTACGATTGGGTGTCGGATGTCACGGATTTGCGCGCATCGTACGCTTCCTGGTAGATCTTCAGGTATCGGTCCAGCCCCATGCTCTTCAGCGTCGACTGGTACTCGTTCCACTGGGCGTTGAGGTCGGCGTCGCCGATAATGAACCGCGCCATCATTTCGTTCGTGTAATCGAAGATAGTCTTAGACAGGTCAGCCAGCTCCTGCGATTGATCCACCGTAAAATTGAGCGGCGGCAGCACCGTCTCCACCTTGACACGATAAGGCTCGTATTTGGTCTTCGTCTCGTTGTACAGGATCGATTCCAGCGGGTTCTCCTTGTCCTCCACCGCGCCGAGGCGCAGCGAATTCGGACGGTAGGCGATGCCGGTTTGCGCCCAGTGCTTGTTCTGCGTCACCCCGAATTGGGACATGTCTTTATAGACCGCCTGCTTGCCGTTTAATCCGATTTCGCCGTCTTTGGCCCATCTCCAGTCCTTATCCGGCTCCCCGATCGTTGAGCGCAGCGTCGTTTCCCGGTCGTACAGAGCGTCCGCGAAACGGAAGGCTGCTGCCGGATTCTTCGCCTTGTTCGTGATCACGAACTGCCCCGGAGCCACCTGGTAAGGATCGTACTGCGTCACCTGAAGCCCTTCCGGGCCTTTCAGCGGCGGGACGGCGACATAATCCTTCCACCGGCCACTAGCACCGCTCAGTTGGGTGAGCACGCTCATATTGGGGCCGGAGGCGGCGCCCAGAATCGGCACGTCGGGATTTTCCCCCAGCTGAACGAGCTGCGCGGGATCCCGGGTCAGCGATTGCGGATCCATCAAGCCTTCAGCGTACAGCTTGTGCAGGAAGGCCAGCCCTTCCTTCCAACCGTCCTTGACGAACGGAACGTCGACTTTGCCCTCATCATTCACATACATCCGCGTATACGGTGCAAACGTGAAAGAGTTCATCAGGAAGTTTTCCACGCTCGTCGTCAGGGTCGAATTTTGCGTCGTTTGCGGCGCTCCCGAGAACGGGATTTCGTCGGCCTTCCCGTTTTGATTCGGGTCTTGGGTCTTGAACGCCTTCAGCACCTTATAAAATTCATCGATTGTGGTCGGCATCTCCAGGTTGAGCGCCTTCAGCCACGGCTCGTAGATCCACAGTTTCTGGCGCATGGAGCAGTGGTAGCATTCGTTCGGAGCCGGCAGGGCGTATATGTTTCCGTCGGCCGAGGTGATCGTCGGTTTGACCAGCGGACTTTCCTCAAACATTTTTTTCGTATTCAGACCGTATTTCTCAATGTAATCGTTCAGAGGAAGAATGACCCCCTGTTCTCCGTACAGCGCCTGCTGCTCCGGCGTGACATTCATGCTCATAATGACGTCCGGCAGGTCGCCGCTCGCCAGCGCCAGGTTGAGCTTCTCGGCAGTGGCGATTTCCCACTCCACATGAATATTCGTTTTCTCCTCGAAGTATTTGGTGAATTCGTTCGTGTTGAAATCTTCGACGGCCGGATTGGCGCCGATCATGACCTTGAGCGTCAGTTTGTCGTTCACGATCGGGAACACGCCCGCATCGCTCACCGCTTCACCGGCACCCGGCTCCGCCGCCGGCGCGCCCCCCGAATCCCCGCTGCCGCATGCGCCGAGCAGGCCGATCATGACCGCGGATATGAGTAGCAAAGACAGGAACTTTCTTTTCACACCGATCATCTCCTTATCCCTTTAATGAGCCGATCATGACGCCTTTTACCAGAAATTTCTGAACAAAAGGATACACGACCAGAAGCGGAAAGATGGAAATCACAATCAAGGAATACTTCAGCAAAATTTTGAGCGCCTCCCTGCGGGCCGCATCCTGCGGATCGGCCGCCAGCATCGCCGTGTCGACATCGTTCTGGATCAGAATATCGCGAAGCACGAGCTGCAGCGGGTAGTGGTCCTGGGATTTCAAATAAATCATCGCGTTAAAATACTGGTTCCAGTTGGCCGACGCATAATACAGCGTAATCACGGCGAGAATGGGTCCCGACAGCCGGATGACCACCTTCCACAAAAACTGGAAGTCATTGCATCCGTCCAGCCGTGCCGCCTCGAGCAGCTCGTCCGGTATGGACATTTGAAAATACGTCCGGGCGATGATGACATTCCATACGGTCAGCGCTCCCGGAATGATCATGGACCAGATCGTATCGAGCATACCGAGCTCCCGCACCAGCAGATAGCTGGGGATCAGTCCCCCCGTAAACATCGTCGTGAACATGAACAGAATCATGAATACGTTTTTGCCGTACAGGTCTTTACGGGACAGCGGATAAGCAGCCAGCACCGTCAGGAAGACGTTGAGGGCGGTGCCTGTCACGGTGTAGACGACGGAGTTTTTAAATCCGGTCCATACCATCTTGTAGTCGAATACGGCAGCGTATCCTTCCAGCGTCGGACGAACCGGCCACAGCCATACCTTGCCGGACACGACGGCATTAGAGTCGCTGAAAGACGCGCTGACGATGTACACGATCGGATAGAGCACGCTGATAAAAAACAGGGTGACGATGGCGCCGTTCACGAGCGAGAACACCTTGTCCCCCCGGGAATCATTGCGCAACGTGCCGTTCATGGTCTTCCCTCCTTACCACAGACTTGCCTGCTTCGACTGCTGTGCGATCTTGTTGACCACGATGAGCAGCACCAGGTTAATGACCGACTTGAACAAGCCGATGGCAGTTGAGTACGAGTAATTCGCCACCTGCGAGGTCAGACCGACCTTGTACACGTACGTGTCGATAATTTCGGATGCCTTCAGGTTTATGGGGTTCTGGAGAAGGAGCACCTTCTCAAAGCCGACGTCGAGCACATGCCCGGTGCTCAGGATCAAAAGAATGATTGCCATGGGCATAATGCCGGGCAGGTCGATATGCCACATCCGGCGCAGCTTGCTGGCCCCGTCGACCACGGCCGCTTCATGCAGGGCAGGGTCGATCGCGGCAAGCGCCGCAATGAAAATGATGCAGTTAAAGCCCGCATGCTGCCAGACATCCGACCAGACATAAATAGAAGAGAACATCGAAATCTCGGCCATAAAATTGACCGGTCCCACACCGATAAAGCCGAGCAGCTTGTTGACGATGCCCGTTCTCGGGTCGAGCAGCTCCCGGATAATCCCGACGATGACGACAATCGAGATGAAATGCGGGGCATACGTGACCATCTGCACCGCCCGCTTGAATACCCGCCCCCGCAAATAGTTGAGGCCGAGCGCCAGCAGAATGGGAAACGGAAAGCTCGCAGCCAGGTTGTAAAAGCTGAGGATCAAGGTGTTTTTCAAAATCCTCCAGAAGTCGTACGAATGAACAAAACGCTCAAAGTGCTTCAGCCCGACCCACTCGCTTCCCCAAATGCCTTTGGTCACAATAAAGTTCTTGAAAGCGATTTGTGCGCCATACATAGGTACGTACTTGAAAATGATCAAATACAGGAGCGGCAGCGCCATCAGCACGTATAACTGCCAGCTGTGGATCAGCTTTTTTACGGCGGGTCTCCTTCCTGTCCTGCGCGCTGCCCTTGTCTTTCGCTCGGTCACCGACATGCTCAATTCACTTTCACCCCCCTTGATTGGACCCAGCATAGACCGGGACCGCCTAAGGTGTAAATTGCCTGTTCCCCGGCGGGTTTACCCTCGTTCAGAAAGGCCGTTGACCTTTGTCCGCCTTGTATACATTTCTTTAGATTCGGGCTTATTTGCCTTAGGCAGCCGGCCGCTGGCGGGGTATTCCCGTTAAAGCGAAAAGGCCAGGAAATCCCTGGCCCAAAAACACTTATGCATCCTGACGGTGAAGAGGGGAAGCCGGTTTCTTATGTGCGATATCGCGGTACGCCGTTGCGCTGATGCCGCTGCCGCGCTTGAAGGCCCGGCAGAAGGTGCTGGACGCGTGGTACCCGACCTGCTGCGCAATATCCCGGATCGGCAGCCTGGTCTCGGACAGCAGCTGCTTGGCTGTGTCCATCCGGAGGTTCTCAACGTATTCGGAAAAATTGACCCCTGTCTGCTCTTTAAAAAATTGCGACAGATACCCCTTGGATATATTCAGATGATCCGCCGCGGCATCCAGGCTGAGATCAGCCTGTCCGTACTGGTGATGAATGTAGTCCACCGTATCGCGGATCAATTGGACGTTGCGGCTCTTCTTGCGTCGATCGATGTCGTCCGAAATTTCCGCGAATCTCTCCGTCGCGTTATCAAACGCCTGCTTCGGGTGATTGGCCGTGCCGAGCTGATGCAGCAGCTGCCTCATGTCCGCCTGCTCCTTCACCATCAGCTGATCCTGCACTTTGACCAGGCAGCCCACCAGGTCAAGAACGAACAGCTGCTGCATCGCCAAGGGAAGGTGCCGCTCCTCGAAATTTTCCCGGTACAGGGAGGCGAGCAGCTTCCGGACCTCCTCCGTCTCGCCTGCTTTGATGTAATTCATAAGGCGGTTTTCCGACTCTGACGGAAAATAAAAACCGCGGTGATCATGGGCCAGATCCTCGAACCAGACGGACTGGCCGGTCCCGGCTTCATACAGCCGGGAGAGCGCCTGCCTCGCTTCTTCAAAGGACTCCGGCACTTCAAGGAGCGAGGTTCGGTAGCCTCCCACCGCAAAGCCCGCCTGAAGCCCGTGGCGGCTGATTTCCAGTGTCAGCTGCTGGAGCTCCCGTTCCACCGTCTTTCGGAAGGCGCCGGGACCGCCTTGTCCGTTGACGAACAGGACGGCGATTTTATCCTCGGCGACCGGGTAGGTGAAAGGACAGCCCTTCAGCGTCCGGCCCAGCATATCCTGGATGAGCACGCGTTCGATATCGAGCTCGCGCAGCTCCTCCTCCTGAAACCGGTGTCCGCCGCGGTGAAACTGAACGATTCCGACGGCGCAGCCGCTGCCCTGAATATCGGCGTTTTGATGCTTCAGCAGGGATTCGACGTGTTCACCCATCAGGTATTCGCCCTGAAGAAGCCGCCCGAAGAACGACTCCCGCAGCAGCGGGGCCTGCCGCTCGATTTCCTGCTGCAGTTCGTCGTTGTTGTCGATCAGGCGCGCGAGCGAGTGCTGGATATAGCCGTACATATCCTTCGGCCGCTTCAACTCCCCGCCGTTCAGCCGGGATGTCAGGGCAGTCGTGATGTTCACGATCGGCCTGCCGCTCCGTGTAGCGAACAGATAGGCAAGGATGAGGCCAAAAATCAGGAACGCAAGGAGAATGGTCACGGTAGTATGCTTGATGGCCAGCACTTTGCTCAGGACGACATGGGGCGGCTGGGCGACGACATAGGACCATCCGTTATAGGACGAGGTGGTATAGGTCATCATCATGCCGCCGGTAGCCGCTGAAGCTTCGATCACTCCAGATTTCGCTCCCGGCGGCAGGCTCTGCCGGGTCACCATGCCGCCGCTTGACAGGGATGTAACCAGGCGTCCCTTCTCATCCACGATGGAAACCCAGCCCCCGTCGGATATGTCGATTCCACGAAGAAGCGACTGCAGGCGCTGGTTGTCCACCAGTATCATCAGCGCCCCCTGAATATGACCGGGGTATCCGAGAGACTGGACATAGGTCAGCAGATCCGTCGTCTTGCCTTGATAAACCGTGGATCCGGACGACATGATTTCCCGGTTGCGGAAATGGCCGAGAAGATCGTTCCTCCAGGTTGCGTAATCCTTGCTGGGGTCAGAGAACATGTAACGATAGAACGAGGGAAGTTCATAAGTGGAATCCGGGGATAGCGCCAAATCGCTATTTTTGAAGATCAAATAGTAGTTAAGAATAAAACCATTGGCTGCATTGTAGCTGTAGAGGCTTTTTTGCGTCCGGTACACCTTGTACGCCGTCGTGTCCCGGAACGGTTCCTTCACCTGCTGAAAGCTCTGAACGGCTGGATCGCTTTGCAGCTGCAGGGAAATCCGGTTAATCTCGTTGAAGCGGCTGTCGACCGTTTCTTTCACCTGATCCAGCATCTGCAGATTGCTGTGCGTGACTTCCTTTTTCACCACGTCATAGGTTTGCCTGTAAAACAAGGCCCCTGCAAGCAGGGTAAACAGCATGAACAAGAAATAAGGGATCATGAATCGAACGAAAATGTACTGGATTTTCCATCCATTGGCCCATCGCATGGATCACTTCTCCTCTCTTCATTCTGGAATGCCGATTCGACAAAACACATCGCGAAACATGTCTAAATATCCATATTGTAAGTGCTTTCATATTTTTTATCAACGAGTTTGTAAGGTTATATGACATACAAAAAAGCAGCCGAAACCTTCGGCTGCCTCCATCTCATACAGAACCTCAACGGGTTCCCACGTTAAAATCCACTTCCTCGATCAATTCGATAATTTCGCCGTTCGGGCTGTGCAGGACCGCATTGCGAACCCTGAGCGGCGGCTCACCCAGCTCCAGATTCCCCGGCTCCACATAAATTCGCGCCCCGTGAGCGAGCGCCTTGTCTACCATCTCGTCCACGTTATCCACGTAGAATGCCAGATGCAGCAGGGCGCCGTGCTTCACTTCCTCGCGCGATGGCGCTTTATCCCCCTCGGCCGGAACTTCGGCGCCGCTGTCGAACACCTCAATGCAGGTCCGCCCGTCAGGTGAAACCAGCATCGAGGCCGTCTTAATTTTAAACGCAGGCAGGCTCCATGAGTGACCGACCGTAAACCCGAAAACCCGGATATAAAAATCAAGCGTTCCTTCATAATCCTCTGCCTGAATGGCCGCATGGGCCAGTCCTTTCACGCTCATAACCATCTCTCCCTTTATGCTTTTCGTATCGCTTTTATTTTATAGATTCATTACCGCGATCGACATGCATGGAATAAGGAATTGGGCCTTCCCGATTTGCATAAAATAAGTTATTTTCGTATGCTTACCTTATCTTTAGATCAAGTACAGGAGAGATGGTGAATTTGAGCACGGCAGTTGACGAGATCGACCTGAAAATTTTAAAGCTTCTGCAGCATGAAGCGCGAATGCCGATCGCCCAGATCAGCAAGCAGATTGCCATGTCCCAGCCTTCCGTGAAGGAGCGGATCGTTAAGCTCGAGGAACGAGGCGTGATCACGGGGTACAGCACCGATCTGAATTTGCGAGAGCTGCAGCGGGGAACGACCTCTTTTATCCTGATGAAGACCGAGCTATGCAGCGAGCTGGTGGAATTTTGCACGCAGTCCAAGCAAGTGACGGGCTTGTTCCGTATCAGTGGGGAGTACAACTATCTCATTCACGTCCAGACGGGGTCCGTCGACGAGGTAGCCGACTTCCAGGACGCCCTGGCAAGGTTTGGCCCGTCGAAATCGCATATCAGCCTGAAAAATATATTGGATCACCGGATTTTGCTGTGATAGAGCCGGTGTGTCCTTATTCTGCCAAATAGGAGGACAACCGTCATGACGGCACAGCTTGTATTTCGTTAAGTCAGAGCCCCGCCTCCGGATTGCAAGGTAGCATTTTGACTCAAGTTCAAAATCCAACCGCGAATCAGGAGGATACGATAAATGGATATTCAGATCAGGGAAATGACAGACCGGGACCACCCGGAGCACATTCAGATCGACGGCAGCTTTACGGTAGATTCCGAGCTCGTCCTGTCCGTTACGGACCAAGGGATCGGTTATACGGTTAAACCCGTCGTGCCCAGTTATCAAAAAAGCTACCCCGACGAGGCGGACCAAGACAGCGGAAATTTGTCGGAGTACATCGGCCGTCCGGACCGTGCGGTCTACCTGGCCTTAGCGGGAGATCGGGCCGTCGGCCGGATCATGCTGGCGAAAAATTGGAATGGCTACGCCTATATCGAGGACCTTCGGGTGGATCGGAACGCCCGGAGACACGGCATCGGCCGGAAATTGATCGAGCAGGCGGTGCTCTGGGCCAAGACCGGCCACGCGCCCGGCCTCATGCTGGAGACGCAGAGCAACAACGTGCGGGCGTGCCAATTTTATGAAAGCTGCGGATTTGTTATTGGAGGCTTTGATTCCTATCTATACCGGGGCTTTAAAGAGCATGCGCAGGAAACGGCTGTTTTCTGGTATCTGTTGTTTTAGCAGTCAACGGATGTCAGCTCAGCATATAAACCGCGATGAAAATCAGCACCGCAGCTATGATTAAATAATTCCTCGTTCTAACGGGAAGTTTGTTGGCTTTCGGGCCGATGACCTGACGGTGGAAGACGAACAGCAGCATCAGATCTGCAAGCAGCACCAGCAGCATCAGATCCATTCTGCCGTCGATTCTCGCCGTCAGTTTTTTTTCTGCAAACCCGCACACGCATAAACCAAGGAATAAATACACGACATTTCTGACGATTTCCACAAAATTCCACATGACCTTCATCTCGCGACGCCTCGCTTAACTCCATTTCTATTCATCAGGGACTGTTCGATCAGCCGATCGGCAGTCCCATTTCCACCGTCGTTCCCTTGCCGGGCTCGCTTGTAATGTTCAGGATGCCGCGGTGGGAAGCGATAATTTTCTTCACGATCATCATGCCCAGACCGTAACCTTCCAACTTGGTCGTATGGAATGGCTCCCCGATCCGCTCCAGCACCTCTTCGGGCATGCCGATTCCGTTGTCCACGAACCGGATCCGCTGGTAACCGTCGTCTGCCTCGAGCACGATGTCGATCCGGCCCCCGCCGGGCAGCGCTTGAATGGCATTTTTCAGGATGTTCAGAAACACCTGCTTGATCTGATTGCGGTCGCAGGAAATTTTCTCCTCACGGATGCAGGTGCACCGGATGCGGACATTGTTCTTCGCCGCCTCGATTTCGATCAGGCTCAGCACCTCCTGTAGAATCGTCATGCACCAATCTTCCCGGAAGCGGATTTCCTGCGGTTTGCCCAAAATGAGAAACTCGCCAACGATCAGGTTCATCCGGTCCAGCTCCGACATAATCAGGTCATAATGCCGCAGTCCCGAGGTCGGTCCCGCCAGCTGAATAAGGCCCTTGACGGTGGTCAGGGGATTGCGGATTTCGTGCGCAATGCCGACCGCAAGCTGGCCGGCGAATACCAGCTTCTCCGTATTCCGCAGCACCTCCTCGGTCCTCTTCATTTCCGTAATATCCCGCAGGGTACCGATAATGCGGCAGAGGCAGCCGCCCATATCAAAAACCGGCAGAACGTCCAGCATATAATAGCTGTCGGCGTCCATCCGGGTGTCCTGCAGCTCCACGCCGATGCATTCCTCCTGTCTGGCCAGCACCCGCTCGAAATAGGGGGAAACCAGGCGGTGCTCCAGCACCGGCGTGCCCAGGTGTAAATGTTTGTCCCCGCCGTCCAAGCGGAGCATTCTCAAGTATTGATCGTTCATGTCGATAATCCGGCCGGCGGCGTCCGTCACGACAACCCCCTGATAATTCGCCTCCAGCAGCACTTGGTTCAACGTGTGCAGGTGGGCGTTGTTCCGGCGAAGCAGCATTTCCCGCTCCACGGAATCGACCATGGTACACAGCAGGGTCAGCAGGTGAGGATGGGCCGAATCGACCCCGGTCATCAGGGAAAGCGTTCCCAGCACCGCCCCGTCCTCCCGGTGGAAAGGGGCCGAGTAGCAGGCCATGCCATGGAGCGCCTCGAAGAAATGCTCTTCGCCTAAGGTGTGGAACGGACGCTTAAACCGCAGGCACAGCGGAACTGAGCCCGTGCCGGTTTCCTCGTTGTAACGGACCCCCTTGGTAATGCCCAGCTCCGCGATGGCCTCGAGAAACATCGGCTCGCCGTAGCATTCCAGCAGATATCCCCATTGATCGGTCACCGTGACCAGGATCGGGGTCCCTTGAATGGTCGACAGAAACTTGTTGACGAAAAAAAGGATGATATCAATATATTCCTTATAAAAGGACAACCGTTCCTCCAGTTCCTCTTTGGTGTAGCGCTTGCTGAGAACGGGAAACTTGGCGGGATCGAGGCCCCGCTGCCTGTAATGCGCATTAAAAGCTGCAATGATCTGCCGATCATCCATTTGGTCTATCTCTTTATCCATTGCCTATACCCCATTTATGCCGATATTCCATCCCAAGATGACGTTCAATTCCCTCTATTCTATCATCCTTTGGGAAGAATGCGTCCGCATAATATGAAGATTTTACCTGAAAATAAATCATCCCCTTCCCGCAGAGCCGTCAATGCCCCAGGAAAGAGGATGTATTAGGATAAGCCATAACCTGTTTCGATCAGCGGCCCGTCAGGCGCTTGATAATCTCCCGGCTTTTTTTCAAATACCGGACCGATTGATCGTATTCCCGGCTGGCCACGCCCAAATATAAAATATCGATGACGTTCAGTTGGGTCATCCGCGACGACATCGCGCCGCTGCGGATTTCGTTCTCCGTCGATGACGTGTAGAGCGGATAATCGGCCTGCGCCGACACGGCATTGTTGCCGTACTTGGTGATGGAAATGGTCTTGGCTCCGCAGGCGCGCGCCTCCTTCAGGCATTCGATGACATGGGCCGTTTCGCCCGAATACGAAATGCCAACCGCCACGTCGCCTGGATTCAGCATGACCGCCGAGGTCAGCTCCAAATGCGGATCGGTAAAGGAATGGCTTGTCTTGTTGATCCGCAAAAATTTGTGATGCGCATCCTGCGCGATCAGATGGGAAGCCCCGAGCCCGTAGAAAAAAATTCGGGAGGCTTGGCTTAACGCCTCCACCGCACGGTCCACGGTTTTCGGATCAAGAATCGTTACCGTGTCCCGGATCGACTGAATGTTGTTGGCGGACACGGTTTGGATAATTTGCTCCATGGAATCGCCCGGACGAATCTCCCGGTACTCATAGCGCTCCTCGTTCTGGTTCAGGTCCCCGGCCACCTTCAGCTTCAGCTCCGGGTATCCTTTCACCCCCATGGATTTGCACAAGCGGATGATCGCCGCCTGGCTGCCGCCGCTTTCCGCAGACAGCTGCGCTACGGACATGTCGAGTATGCTGTGCGGATAGCTGATAATGTATTCAGCCACTTTGCGCTCTGAGGGCGTAAGGTCGTCCAAAATCTCTCGCAGTCTGACTAGTCCCCCGTTCATGATGCTCTCTCCTTTGCCCGTATCGTATCGTAGCAGATCTCATCACTGCTCGTTCTCGTTCGCATCGTTATCCATCTCTGACGGCGGCGGTAATCGCGTTGTGCACCGCCGCCCGCAGCACGCCGACGCTGCCGCTTCGGCCGTAATAGACCCGGTTGGTGAGCAGCACCACCGCCAGGTCCAGATCGGGCTCCACCCACAGGCTGGTCCCGGTAAACCCGGTGTGCCCGTAGCTGCGCGGGCCCATCCAGTCGCCGGAGGCGTCCCAGCGGTCCCCTTTCAGGACCCAGCCGAGCCCCCGGTTCGCCCCGGCGATGCCGGCGGTATGGGTCCGGGTCGCGGCCCTGACGGCCGCCGCCGACAGGACGCGCCGCGGCTGGCCGCCCGGCGCGGCCGGCTCCGGCACGGCGCCGCCGGCCAGCCACATCCGCGCATAGCGCGCCAGGTCGCCGGCGGTGGCGAACAGGCCGGCGTGCCCGCAGACGCCGCCGAGGGCGCGGGCTTTCTCGTCGTGGACCACCCCTTGGAGATGACCGCCGGCAGCGCGGTCATATTCCGTCGGGGCGGTCCGCGCCCGCAGCCCGGCCGGCGGGGCGAAGACGGCGCCGGCCATGCCGAGCGGCTCCCAGATCCGCGCCTTGGCTGCCTGGTCCAGAGGCATGCCCGCCGCCTTCTCGACGATCCGGCCGAGAAGGAGGAAGCCGAGATCGCTGTAGACGGCGGCCGTACCCGGCGGATGCTGCAGCGCCACGCCGGTGACCGCCTCCCACATTTGGGGCTGCGTCCAGCCGTGCGCGTGGATATTTCGATCCGCCGGCAGACCGGAGGTATGGGTGAGCAGCTGCCCGATCGTCACCTCTTCCCGCCCCTCACCGGTAAACTCAGGGATCCAGGCGGCAGCCTTTGTACCAAGCGTCAGGACGCCGCCATCGATCAGTCCGAGCACAAGCAGCAGCGTGACGCTCACCTTGGTCAGCGAAGCACAATCATACAGGACATCCGGCCCGGCCGGGAGCGGATGATCCGGACCCGGGTCTGCGCTCCCCGCTGCATAAACCCATTCCTTCCCGTGCCGGGTGACGGCCAGCACCGCCCCGGGTATCACCCCGGCGGCCATCTCCCGCTCAATGGCACGCCCGGCGGCCTCGAGCCCTTTGGGGTCCAGGCCAAGCGCCTTGGCTCCTTCCGCTATACCAGCGTACATGATCTTCCCTCCCGATTTCCGGCTCCCTCCAGGGTCGTCGGCAGACTCAAAGGCGCAAATGCTCCGAACAGACGGTGCAATCCGCAACCGCCACGCGAATGAGCCGAAAAGCCCTGTATGCTGCCTTGAGATGTTAACATTTCTGGTGCCTATTATATCGCTTGCGAAATTTTATTTCAACACAAGTGATATATTTAGAAATTTTTATTTATAAACTCAGCGACATCCATTGATCCACAGCCATTAAGGACCGTCCCTACTGATGTTTATGACATTTCGTTCATTTTAAGACACTTCCGTCTAGGCATCTGCATAGGATGCAGCAGGTCAATTCCAAACGGAGGTCAACGTCATGAGTGTGCAATATTCAAGCTATCAGCACCAAACGCTGTACCAGGCAGAGCCTCATATGAGCCAAACGCTTCATTCGGCTCGGGAACGCTTCAAGCAGCTGTGCCGCCAACATGTCAATAAGCATGTCCGGATCGAAACGCTGGACGGCGATGTATTTGAAGGAACCCTCTTGCACTGCGACAAGGGTATCGTGTATATCCAAATTCCGCAGTCATCCGGACACCGGGCTTTCATCCCCGGACGCCCCCCTTTCTTTAACCAAACCATCCTGCCTCTGGTCCTGTACGAACTGCTAGTCATCAGCTTATTAGCGTAAGCTCGCCATAACTATGCTCAAATGAGCAAAGAAAGGAGTCATTCCCATGGCATTCATGCCTCCCTTCGGCCCTCAAGGCCAGGTGCAGCCGCCTTCATCCCCGCCGCCGCAATTTACGCCTGCACAAACCGGCGCATCGGCGCTCGCCGTTGATCCCGGCGCGATCTCCGGCTGCCTTTTCCGCAATACGTTCATTTGGCCCGTACGCGGTCCGGGCTTCTGGTTCTATCCCGTCTTCGTCGGCCGGACCTCCGTTGCCGGATTCCGCTGGAACGGATTTTTCTGGATGTACTCGGGGCTCGACCTCAGAACCATCCAATCGTTCACCTGCTTCTAGAAACGCCTGCTGTACGACAAAGCGGCGGTATCCGGAAAGCGTCCCTGACGCTCCCGGCGTACCGCCGCTTTTTCATGGGTCATACACGCTCAGGATGGCAGCCGCAGCCGCAGCCGCAACCGTCACGCCAGCCTCCGGTATGCCTTCCTGCCAAGAAAGAAGCAGACGATAGCGGCTCCCAGGCCCAGCGCTACCACCGGACCCGCAACCCAAGGATTGTACAGCACGGTGGAGGTGGCACTGATCACGGCTCCTCCCATGCCTGCCCCCGCCGCCAGGCCTAAATGCGTCACCGACGTATTCAAGCTGAGTACGAGATCGGAGGATTCCGGGGCCTGCTGGATAAAGTAAGTTTGAATGGCTGGCGCGGTTACAAACATGGCGAACATCATCACGCCGATCAGAATGAGATCCGGAACGAGCCAGGAGGAAAACGCCGGCAGCAGCGCCAGGGCCGCGGCATGGACGAGCAGACCGGCCAGCAGAATGCGTACGGCCCCCCACCGGTCCACGGCGTAGCCTCCCAGACGGGAGCCGATCACCCCGAGGATGCCGAAGCCCAGCATGGTCACCGCCACGCCTGCGGCGTTCATGTGAAGTACGCTTTGCAAAAACGGGGTCATATAGGTATACATCACCGAATTCCCGGTCTCCCGGAACAGCGTAATGAACAGAGCACTCACGATAACTCCGCTGCCCAGCAGGCGCAGCTGGCGTCCCAAGGAGACGGGCTCATTACCTTCCACGGCCGGGAGAAGCCGGTAAATCGCCGCCATGATCAGTAGGCTCATCGCTCCCAGCAGGACGAAGATCATTCTCCATCCGATCCAGCCGGTAATGGCGATACCAAGCGGGACTCCTAGCACCATGGCCAAGCTGAAGCCCAGGATAATCGTACCGATGGCGCTGCCGACCTTCTCAGCCGGGACGAGCTTGGCGGCGGCGCTGAACACGACCACCAGGTACACGCCCGAACCGATACCCAGAATGATGCGCGACGCGATCAGCAGGACAAAATGGGTGCTGGCGAAGGACAGCCCACAGCCGGCTGCGAAAACCAGCAGCGAACCCAGCATCACCTTTTTTCTCCCGAGACGGGAGGTCAGCGAAATCAAGACCGGCGTGCCGATCGCAAAGGCTAAAGAATACGCCGTGATCAGCTGCCCCGCGGCACCGACGGTAACGTTCATATCACCGGCGATCTCACTGAGCACGCCGCTGACGATCAGCTCCGAGGTGGCCGTCAGGAAAACGCCCAGCGTCAGTAAGTAAATATATAAGCGATTCATTTGTTGGATCATGTTCATACCCTCCATATATACGACCGGCAGCCGGTGGATCCGAGGCATGGCCGGCACATGCCTTGGTGCACCCTGAAGCCGATACTTATAGAATCAATGAGCGCAAGACCGGTACAGCGCCGGGCCACGTCTGGCACATCAACGTGCACCGTTCTTTTCACTTGATTGAATTATATGAAAGGTACAAACAAATCGTAAGAACGCAAATGATTTGGATATAATCCTGCCATTTTGACTAACTAACAATTTGTAAGTGAATCATACGTTTACACAAAAAAACCAAAGGAGCCTGTCCTCCTTCGGTTTGTTTTCTGTCCGTTATATATCACCATTTAATCCGCTTGGCCGTTTCCAGCAGCAGGCTTCGCTCCTCTTCCGCGAGTGGCCAGGTATGGATCTCTTTTTGTATTCGCTCCAGGCTCGTGTATCCTTTGGCTAGTCCGTTCAGCCTGGCGGCCAGCGTGGAACTCACCAGCTCCTCATGCGTCGGATAGAGCCGGCTCAACTGCTCGATCGCATCCGGATGCCTTTTCAAGTAGTATTTCTGGTGGCGGTCTTCCGCCGGGTACCAGGCCGTAAGGGGAGCGATTTCCGTATCCGGCCGTCCTTTGCCCTGCTCCTCGCGCCAGGCCAGGACCTGGTGAATCGCCTTCAGCTGTCCATCACCGCGATAGAGGAGCAGCGACAAATACTGCCTGCCTTTGTAATCGTTAATATTAAAAGGGTTATGATTGTCCCAGAACGCGTTCAGCATGTCGGAAAAGGAAATGACGCCAGGGTCATACATGACCTCGACCGTCTCTGTATGATCACCCATGTTCCGGTACGTTGGGTCTGATGTCGTTCCTCCTCCGTAGCCAACCCGCGTCCGGATTACCCCAGGCATGTGGCCGAACAATGCCTCCGGGCTCCAGAAACAGCCCATCCCCAGCGTCACTATCTCCGGAGCAGCACCTGACTCTTGAGAATGATGGGATCCGGAATCCTGTATGCGCAATGGTTTCACCCCCTTCAACATTTAGGCGAACATCGTACTGATATCGTCGACCTGGAGGCCGAGTGTGCTGCCGATCAGAAAATACAGCAGCGTCCACACGAACGCCGTCGTGTAAGAGACCAGGGCAAAACGGCGGTAAGCCATCCCTTTCATGCCAACGGCATACGGCGTCACGTTTCGCAGAACAGGCAGGAATACGCTGATGCACATGGCCATATTGCCGTATTTCCGGTTCAGCAGCTCCGCTTTATCGATATACCTGGCCATCCGCTTGGACCTGGTCAGACGGTCGAGCAGGCGGCTTGCCGCCAGACGGCTGACGACAAAGCCGACGGTCAAGCCTGAACAGATCCCCAGGTAAATCGTGATAAACGAAGAGACCGGTGCCAGATGCCCCGTCCCGGCAAGCACCCCGCCGATCATGACCACCACCTCGTTCGGAAGCGGGAGGCCAATAACGCCTAAGCACAATACGAAAAAGAACGCAAAATAACCCACCTGCTCAATGAGTCCCATCAACGTATCCATACTCTTTCGGTTCCTCCCATACCCAGCAAAAATAGTCCATGCTGAAGCCCTGAAGGCACGCTGCCAGACAGGCCCCCCTTTTAACTTATGCCGCCTTCCGGTCCGTTGAGAATCCCATCCTCAATAGTTTGACCCTTTCTTAGCTCAGCTCTTCCTTCAGCTTCCGGTCAAGCGCCCGGAACGCGTCCCGGATCCGTTCTTTGGGCACCTTGGCATACAAGTCCCCGATGCTGACTTCATAGGAGGACTCCGAATCCCCGTTATCTTTTACATAATGATTCAATTGAATGCCTGTTTCGCTGATGATATCCACCAGGAGCGCCTCAAGCCGCTCTTTGCCAAGCTGGATATGGACGTGAAACATATTCGATACGGGAACAGCCGGCCTTGTGGTGACGCCGTGGCATTCGTTATAGAGCGCGGCGAGCTCCTTGGCATCCTCATAATACTGCGCCATCCGTCCAATGCGCCGGTCAAAATAGTAATCGGCGCTGACTACATACGGATACAGGCTGAACAGATCCCCGCCGTGCCGTCGCTTCCATACCTTGGACCGCTCTGTAAATTCCGGGCTTCCCGCCAAGACCGCACCGGAAATGCCTCCGATGCCTTTATAAAAAGAAACGTAGACACTGTCGAATAGCGAGCAGATTTCCGCGGCGGTTTTTCCATAGTAAGGCGTAACCTCAAACAGTCTCGCTCCATCGAGATGCAGGCGGATGCCCTTTTCGCGGCAATAGGCGGAAATCGCTTCGAGCTCGCCGTAGTCCGGCAGCTGACCGCCGATTTCGCGCTGGGGCAGCTCCAGCAGGAGACAGGAGACGTCCTCCGGCATCCGCTCAACGTCCTCCAGCCGGATCAGGCGATCCTTGTCCGCCAGAAGCACCGGTTCAATATGATGCAGCTCTTTCAAACCGTCCTCTTCGTGGATTTCCAGGTGGCACAGCGGGTGGTATGCCACCTTCTTCACCTGCTTCTCATCACACCAGATCCGCAGCGCAATCTGCTGCGCCATCGTCCCGCTCGGGAAAAAGACGGCCGATTCCTTGCCCAGGTACGCCGCCATCTTGTTCTGGAAATCCTCTATCACCGTGCCTTTGCCGTAGGCATCGCCGCCAAGGGACCCGTCCACCTCCCGGAAGGCCTCCTTCAGCACCTCCAGATTTCGGGGACCGTGCCCTCCCAGTACATATTCTGCCTGCTTGCCTGCTTCTGCCAATGTTTTACCCGTATTCATTCCTCCGGACCGACTCCCTTTCAACTCGCGCATTGCAACCGGACGATACATAAGTCCGGCCGTTCACGTGACATGTTCAACAACGATCGTTGTTTGCTGTCTTTAGCATACTAAATCTTGAAAGGGAGATGCAAAATTTTTTGCGCACGCAAACAGTCCCAGCTCCAGCCGGGGCTGGAAACAGGGACTGCCTTCATATCTCCTCTATGTGTCTGTACGGGCTGCTCAACGGAACGATTAAGATTTAGCCGCCGCTTCAAGCTCCTTGATCTGCGCCTTGTATTGAACGAGCAGCTTGGCGAGCGCTTCCTTGATGGCCGCCTCGTCCTTGGACTCCACGGCGTCATGCAAAGCGATGTGGGCCTTCATAAACGCAATGGCGGACTCGCTTGCTTCTTTGCTGACGGCAATGCTCAACGTTCTGGAATGCTCTGAGTCGCCTGCCGCCGCCGGCTCAGTCTTAGCCGCCTCCACCTTCAGGTCCCCCAGCTTGGAGATGATGACCTTAGCAGGTCCGAGCGCCTTGGCCTCATCCACAGGTTTGGCTTGGTCCGCCGCTTCGGATTTCACCAGCTCCTTAATCTGGCCCAATACCTCAGCTTTGTCCAATTCCAGGATCTGGCCTGGCACCTCGGCTTTATCGAACACCTTGATCTGACCCGGCACATCGGCCAGCTCCAGATCCTTGGCCTGACCCAGCACCTCGGCCGCCTTGTCCTTCAGCTTATCCAGGATTTCAATCCGGATCTTCTCCCCCGGAATTGCCGCACCCGCTTTTACTTTCGCTGCATCATCCACAGGAACCGCTTTGATTGCGCTGAAGAAGCGTGGACCCTCTCCTGCCACCTTTTTGAACTGCTCCAATGTCTGCTTCCAGTCCTCTACGGTGTCCGGCGCATATTCTTGGGCCAGCTCGAGCGGATCGGCTATAGCAGATTTAATAACCGCTCCCTTGATTGCCGGTATCGCAGCCACCTTGGCTGGAACATCGGAAGGAACCTGGGGCTGTTCACTCGCGTCTGCATTTGTTACAGCCGGGGCCGCTACGGCGGACATGAGCAGCGCAGAGGCTACCGTCTTTTTAAACCATGCGTTTCGAATCATTGATTCAGCACTCCTTTAATTCGGATATGGTGTTACATGTCCCAGTCTACGGAACGATTGTGGCAGCCTGCGGGAGAAATTATGGAAAAACAATGGCAGAGCTCCATACAAAGGTGCCCGCTTGATATACTGGAGATGAATTTCCAATCCGGGAGGTACATGGGATGAATAACAGTTACGTCATCGCCGTGGTCGATGATGATGTACATATAAGGGATCTTGTCGAGGCGTATTTACAAAAAGAAAACTACCGCACGGTCGGCCTCGGCAGCGCCGAAGAAGCATGGAATCTGTGGCGGACGTCACCGCCGGACATGTGGGTCCTGGATATCATGCTTCCGGGCATGGACGGCTACGAATTTTGCCGGCGAATCCGGCAGGAGGCGGAAGTGCCGATCATCATGATCTCCGCCAAAGACAACGAGGTCGATAAAATATTGGGCCTGGAGCTGGGCAGCGACGATTACCTCGTCAAGCCGTTCAGCCCCCGCGAGCTCGTCGCGCGTATCAGGCGGCAGCTCCAGCGCTGGTACAAGCTGAGCGGATCCGGCGATGCCGCAGCGGGCCTGTCCTATCCGGTCCGGATCGAAACGGGAGGGCTGCAGCTGATCCCCGACGAACGGCGCGTATTCTGGCACGGGGAAGAAGTGGACATGACCAGCAAGGAGTTCGCGATGCTTCAGGTGCTTGCCGAGCATCCGAACCGCGCCTTCACGCGGGACGAGCTGCTGACCCGGGTCTGGGGCGACGACTATTTCGGCAGCGACCGGGCGGTCGACCACTTGATCAAACGGATGCGTAAAAAGCTGGAGCATGTGCCGATCGAAGCCATCTGGGGACATGGCTACCGGTTAAGACACGAAGGAGGAGACGCTAACGATGAAGCTCGTGCATCAGATTAATTTGGCCTTCGGGATCGCGCTGCTGCTGGTCCTGTCCGTTACGGCCGTGGTGATCCATTTCGTCCTGCTGGACCACCTGATCGGCTCCCAGAAGGAGGACCTGAAGGCCATGGGCGCCGTCATATCCGCCAAGCTGCGGGTCGACAGCATTCAAACCGTTGCGGCGGAGCTGTCCACAGCCCCTGCCCTGCCGGTTAAAATGGCGGAAACCAGCGGAGTTGCGGCCATTTTTACGGATATCCAGGGAAAAAGCATGCCCGTGACCGCCCCGAATCCCGCCATGAAGATCGCCGAGGCCGTGAAGGGCGTCTCAGGCGAGCAGGCTTTCAAGGACATTGTAGAGGGGACGGACAAAAGGTTTATTACGTCCGTGAGCGTCATGCCGCAGGGAACGCTTACGCTGCTTACGCCGGTAAGCCGCGTCAAAACGATTGAACAGGCGCTGCTGAAGCGGCTGCTGATCATTTTCGGCGTCGGAGGCGCGTTCATGGTCGCGTTCAGCTTGTTTATTACAAAGAAGCTGATCAGACCGCTCATGAGCCTGCAGGAGGAGCTGATCAAGGTCAAGGAGCGCCGGTTTTCCGAGGTTCGCTTCGTCAGAGCCGGAGGAGAGATCGGCTCCGTGGCGGAGTCCGTGTATGACATGGCCGGGGAGCTGGACCGGTTTAACCATGTGCAGAAGCAGTTTTTCCAAAACGCGTCGCATGAGCTGAAAACCCCGCTGATGTCCATCGCGGGTTATGCGGAAGGCATTCGTGACGGGGTATTTGAAGGTGAGCGCATCCGCAAAGGCCTCGATATCATCATCAGCGAAAGCGGCAGGCTCAAGAAGCTGGTGACGGAAATGACCCTTCTTGCGAAGCTGGACAGCGAAGAGGATGTATTCCGCAAAAACGCTGTATCCCTGAAGGAACTGATCACTGAAGCTTCGGAACGCATGAATCCGCTGCTGGTCAAGAAAGGGATCCGGCTGCAGATCGATTACGCCCCGCCGTCCGGGCCGTTCGAGGTCGTGGCCGACCGGGACAAGCTGCTTCAGGCACTGCTGAATATCATGTCCAACGCTGCCCGCTATGCCGTTGAGCAAATGAATGTACACGCCAAGGTCGTGGAGGGTCGGATCGAAATGACCATCAGCGACGACGGGCCCGGCATTCCGGATGAGCTTCTCCCCTTTCTTTTCCACCGATTCGTAAAGGGCAAGGACGGGGAGTCCGGCCTGGGGCTGGCGATCTCGCGGGCGATTGTGGAGCGTTGCGGCGGGATCATTGCCGCAGGCAACCGGCAGGAAGGCGGGGCTGTGATCTCGATGAGCTTTCCGGCAGCTCCAACGGCTGCAGGGTCCAATACAAAAATGCCCCCTGGAAACGGACCCGGTAAACCTTAAGGTTCATCCAAAATCCATTCCAAGGGGCCATCGGGATCGAATCATTTGAACCAGCCCTTCTCTTTAAAGCGCGTGATGGCTTCCACCCGATTCGTGACTTGAAGCTTATCCAGAATAACGGAAATGTAGTTCCGGACCGTTCCTTGCGTGATATCCAATTGACTGGAGATTTCCTTTGTGTTCTTGCCATCGGCAATGAGGCCGAGCACGTCCTTTTCCCGTGGGGTAAGCGGGTTCTCCTGACCGGAAGCATCGTCCACGAGCTCTGTCGCATAAATCCGTCTGCCCGCCATGATGCTCCGAATGGAACTTGCCAATTCTTCGCTGGGGCTGTCTTTTAACAAATATCCATATGCCCCGGCCTTAATGGCCCGCTCGAAATAGCCAAACCGTGCAAAGGTCGTCAGAATCATCACCTTGCAGCCGCTTCCTTTCAGTTCCTCGGCCGCTTCGAGCCCGCTCTTCCCCGGCATTTCGATATCCATGATACAAATATCCGGCTTCAGCTGCTGAACCAGCTTCACGGCATCCTCGCCGTTGCTCGCTTGGCCCACAACCTGCATATCCTTTTCCAAATTGACCAGCGAGGCAAGCGCGCCCCGCACCATTCGTTGGTCCTCGGCTATAACGATTCGGATCATATGATGACCTCCTTATCCGGGTGTTTAACGGCGTTCGGCACTTTAATGATCACCTTCGTGCCCGGATCGATGCCCGTGGCGATTTCCATGCTGCCGTTTACGAACTCCAGCCGTTCTTTCATTCCGCGCAGACCGCTTCCTCTGACCAGGACCGAGTCCGTCTGGATTCCAATCCCGTTGTCGATGATCTTCATCGTCAGCTCGGTTGCAGACGACTCGATGACGATCGAGCAGACGGTGGCGCCGCTGTGTTTGACCACATTCGTCACCGCTTCTTTCAGGCACATGCTCAGCACATTTTCAACCAATAACGAAGTATTGCTGAGAATCGGGTCCCCTGCCATGACAAATTCAATCTCGGCCGCCTTAAGGATCTGTTTGATACGAAACATTTCATCTTCGAGGCGCGTGCCGCGCATCTGCGTGACCATGTCCCGCACTTCTTTCAAAGCATTTCTTGCCGTTTGACGCACATCATTGATCTCGGACTTCGCCTGAGCCGGGTCGGTGCTGATTAATCTGCCGGCCAAATCACTCTTCAGCCCGATAAGGGACAGCTTCTGACCGAGCGTATCATGGAGGTCGCGGGCAATCCTTTGGCGTTCCTCCAGCTTCACCAGTTCGGAAATCCGCTTATTCGCATCCTCCAATTGTGTCTCCAGTTTCCCTCGCTTGTTCCGATAGTATGTGGTGACAGGCAGCAGAATCACCGCGATCAGACTGATCAGGACGAACGGAATTTGGGTAATCATGACGGGATTCTGCGTCACATATTCATAATTCACCGTAACCATTGTTGTGACGAGATGAATCGTATACAGCGTAACGAATCCAACCCGGTGATGAATATTTCCGATAAAGAACGCAACGAAGAGCGCGAAATAGACATATCCGAAGATCAGGGTCATGGCCAAGGATATCAGAATCTGAATGGACGTCCAAAAATATAACCACCAGCCCTTGGATACAAACGACAACACATAGCAGCCGAAGAACGCTAAAATCATCAGGGTGCCAAACACCACATGAACCGTGGACGAAGAACGAAATATGAAGTAAAAAGGGAAAATATAAAAGATGACCCATACATAAGGACTCAGTCCTGTGCTCCTGTGGAAAATTTGGTACCATTTCTGCAAGGCCGCTGCCCCCCCGATGTGCGAACGATAGTATTCCTTGTAGTTTATCATAAACGCGGGATCACAGCGCTATTCCCCTTGTATGCTTGCTCTGTTGGCTTTGATCGGTTTAGCTCCACGCTCGGTTTGCCGCCGACCAAGTTTGATCTGCTTAAAGCTGACAAATGTTTTGTTCTCCTCATCCCACAGCCGGAATTTAAGAGAGGCCAAGCTCGTCGCGAGCGTAATAGTCGTAGCCTTCTGAAGCGGCGGCGTCGAATTATGCGCCTTCTCCAAATTGTAATTGGGCACCTTCGGGCTCAAATGGTGGACATGATGGAAACCGATATTGCCTGTGATCCACTGCAGCACCTTGGGCAGCTTGTAGTACGAGCTTCCTTCCACCGCAGCTTTTACGTAGCTCCATTCGTCTTCATTTTCAAAGTAGGAATCTTCAAACTGATGCTGCACGTAAAACAGCCAAATGCCCAGCATCCCGGATACGAATAAAATCGGGAGCTGTACCATCAGAAACGCCTCCCAGCCTACCGCCCAGCACATCACTGCATACAAACCGACAATCGCTGCATTCGTCACATGGGTGTTGATGCGTTCCTTCCGCTTCGCTCCTTTACGGTTAAAACGGTACGATATGACAAACACGAAGATCGGCCCGAGTCCGAGCATAACAACCGGGTGGCGATAGAAACGGTAAGCGAGTCTCCTCGTCCATGACGCCGCGGCATATTCATCCACGGTCATCACCCACATATCGCCGATCCCCCGTTTATCCAGGTTGCTGCTCGTGGCATGATGAATGGAGTGCTCGTTCTTCCACTGCTGGTACGGAACAAGCGTCAGAATCCCCGTAATCATACCGATGATTTCATTGGCCCGCCGATTCTGAAAGAATGAATAGTGGCAGCAGTCGTGAAAAATAATAAAGGTCCGAATGGCGAATCCGGAAGCAATCAGGGTTATAGGAATCGTTATCCAATACGATACGGATAAGCTTAAATATGCGGCGTACCAGAGTAATAACAGAGGTCCTAGGGTTGTCACGACCTGCATGATGCTCGATTTCGTATTGCTTTTCTCATAGGGGGCCATTTCTTTTTTTAGATTGGTGACCTTGGTTTGTGTTTTCATCTGTCTTCCTCCCTGAATGAAGCATGCCGTCATACTCGGGGCTTCCGAGGACGTCTTCTAGCCTAAGTATAGAAAACCAGACCGTCACCGAGTAGTCATGAACATCAGGTAGGGAGTATGACAAACGTCATATACCGGGGGTGTGAGAGACAAGCGAATAGGCACCTTAGCGAGGCTCGGAAATAATACATCTTCTCTTTCGAAGAAACAACCCATAGGCGGGTGTCATCACGGGCTCCATGTGAATAGGTTATAGTATTAAATTCAAATATGGAGGTTCCCCATGATTACGAATGGACATCCGTACGGGCCGTGCTGGCAGCCATGCGTGGACCCGTATGCTTATGCTTACAACCAGCGATCCTCTTATCCATACGCCCTTCCCTATACGTGGCCCCAGTACGTTTATCCGGTTCCCTACCGCACGTACTACGCATACGACACGAACGGGCAGCTCAACTCCTATCCTTATCCGTTTGCCCCCATCGCTCCACAGCCGTTCCCCTATGATTGGAACCGGGTTGAACCTACGCCCCAAGGCTACAAATTCAAGATTAACCCTACTACCGAGAAAACAGAGCTGGCAAAGCCCGAGAATACGGCAGTCAAACCTGAGGCCGTAAAGGAAGCTCCTGTGAAAAGTGAAGCGGTAAAAAGCGAACCCGTCAAGGAAAAGGCCGCGAAAGAAGAGCCAGTGAAAAGCGAAGCCGTAAAGGGTGAGCAAAAAGCCGAATCCACAAAAGGTGTTCAGATGAACACCTCGATGGAAATCGGCGGCAAACACGGCGTTGGAGTCAGCGCCAGCGGCCAGATGGACAGCACCGGCGTCAGCACCCAAGCCGGCACGCATGTCGGCGGCGAAGCCTACGGGCTCGGCGTTCAAGGTGAAGCCGGGGTAAGCGGCAGCCATGGCCTCAGCTTCGATACCGGCGCCCAATTGGGCGGCAAGTACGGCCTGGGCGTCCACGCCGACGGACATGTCGGCATCAAGCAGGGAATCGGCTTGAATACGGAAGCCCAGCTTGGCGGAGACCACGGCATCGGTGCCTATGTGAACAGCCAGGTTGGCGGCGGGCAGGGGGCCGGCGTCAGCGCAGGTGCCCATGTGGGCGGCGATCACGGTCTCGGGGCACATGCCGGGGCGCAAGTTGGCGGCGGTAAAGGCGTCAGCTTTAAGGTCGGCGGCAATGTCGGCAGCCATGACGGCGAGCTCGGCCTGAACTTTGGAGGCTCCGACAAGAAAAAATCCTAACGCTTTGCGAGTTTAGCGGGAGGCCCATGGGCCTTGCCGCTTTTTTTATGTGGGGTCGGGTCCTTCGCTGCCTGGACCGGTAATGTTTTTTTTCGAGCGGCACGCTGTTCACGTATCCTTACGCCTGCTTGGAACGTTATTCTGGTAGGGAGGTGTATCTTCGCAGCCCATTCGCTATGAACTGACTATAAAGGAGGTGTTCCCTTGATCATTGAACATGGTGCAATCATGCTAGAACTGCAGATTGACGGATTTGGAGGCCCCCAGACGTTACACCCTACGCTTGTTTGGGACGGACTTGATGCGGTGCTGATCGATACCGGTACGCCCGGCCAGTGGGGGAAGATCCGGACCGAAATGGAGCGGCACGGCGTTCCGGCAGAGCGACTGCGGGCCATATTGCTGACCCATCAGGATATCGATCATATCGGCAGCCTGCCGGAGATTCTGGAGGAAGCGGGATTCAGCATCAACGTATACGCCCACCCGTTGGAGAAGCCGTATATCGAAGGCGAGCTCCCATTAATGAAGGCCACCATGGAGCACATGGCCTGGCAGCTGGAAGGCTTGCCGGAAGGTGAGCGCAGGCAGATTGTCTCCTTCCTGATCGCCAACCTGCCTAAGGGCAGGGTCGATCACCCGCTGGAAGACGGGCAGGTGCTGCCCTATTGCGGAGGAATCGAGGTGATCTATACACCGGGACATACGCCGGGACACCTCAGTCTGTATCTGCACCGGAGCCAAACGCTGGTTGCCGGGGATGCGATGTTCAGCGTTAACGGCAAGCTGATGGGACCCCACCGCCCTTCCACGCCGGATATGGACGCGGCGGTACATTCGCTGCAGAGGTATCTGAATTACGAGATCGAGAACGTCATTTGTTATCACGGCGGATTCGCCCGGGGCGCCATTCGGGCTCAACTTGAAGCGCTGGTGGGTATGGACTGAGCCCCATCGGCTGGAACAAAAAAGCTGCCGGGATATTCCCGGCAGCTGCTTCTGCATGTTCTATAGTGTTTATACGATCAGATGAGGCCTGACTTCTTCAGCAAACGCTGAAGGATCTCGGCCGTTTCCGCTCGGGTGATCTCTTTTTTCGGCTGCAGCTGAGCGCCAAGGCCGTTCAAGAGCTCGTTCTGAGCCGCTTCGGCCACGGCCTGGGCCGCCCAGCCCGACACAGCCTGACTGTCTGTAAATGCGGACAATGCTTGGCTTAAGCCTTCCTGATCGGCACCGGATTTCAGGCGGGCCAGCTTACCGGCCCGGTTGAACATGACCAGCGCCTCTTCGCGGGTGATCGTATGGCCGGGACGGAACGTGCCGTCGCTGTAACCGTTCACGATGCCGTATTTTTGGGCAAGCGTGACGGCCTCCGTATACCAGTCGCCCGGCTTCACATCGGCATAGCTGCTTGATTGGCTTCCGCCGGCAAGCCCTAACGCGCGGACCAGAATGGCCGCGAATTCTGCGCGGGTCACCGTACGGTCAGGACTGAATCGGCCATCCCCCGTTCCCTGCAGAATCAGGCGGGAGGCAAGGTCCTGTACGACCTCTTGGATATGCCCGCTCACATCGCTGAAGCTTGTGCTGTAGCCAACCAAGGCGAACGTACCGCCGGTTACGCTGCTCACGACCGCACTGCGGCTGCCATTCTCTCCGGTCAACCGGGTAGGCACCGGATGCATGGTTCCGTTCTCGTCCAGCATGACACCCGTGGACACCATACCTTCACTTGCTGCCGGAATCGGCAGGATGTGCTGCACATAAGTGCTGTACGGGCTAACGTTCAAGGTTTGACCCTGGAACGAAGCGGCAATCCGGAAATCGACCGGTCCGGTCACCAGCTGCAGCCCCATTTTTTGGGCGGCTGCCTGCAGCTGTGCTGCCTTTGCCGCGTCATACCCGGCGATGGTGATCTGGACGTTCATGCCCGTAACATCACCTGAAGCTTGGAAGAGCCGGGTTAGTCTTGACGTGCCGATCTCAGAAACCGGAATCTGATAACTTCCGTTTGCGGTTTGGATCACCAGCTGACTGGCGCCGTTTTCCAGAGCCCTCAGCGATTCTGCTGTCAGCCCCACCGTCGTTGTATTTGCCGCCTGCATGACCGGAATGGTGACGGATTGTCCCGGCCCGGCCTGGCTCAGCATGGCCTGCAGCTTCGACGAATCAAGGACCGCCGTTACGGACGTCTGCCCGTTATTGGTAGAAGTCGTCGTTTGAAGCACTCCATCGTAAGACTTACCGTTCACCACGATCGGCGCAGGAACGCTGGCAGTCGAATTTCCCGAAGACGCTGGCGTGGTTGAGCCGCCAGTGCTGCCGCCGCCGTTATTCGATCCGCCGCTGCCACCCGAGCTATTGTTGCCACCGTTACTTCCACCGCCGTTAGATCCGCCGTTATTGCCGGAGCCGTTATCTCCTCCTCCGCCGTTTCCGTTATCGCCACCGCCACCTGGAGGAGTTACCGGCGCCCATACCGCATAGAGCGTTATATTTTCCGAGCCGACCGAAATGGTGTCGCCTTCCTTATACAGCGTGCCGCTTCCGTCCGAATGCTGGCTCCACCCGGCAAAATCGTACCCATCCTTCTTAAGGCCGCCGGAGTTCCCCTGAACGGTTACGCTATCCTCAGTACCATAAGCTTGTCCGTCCACAGGGACTACGCCTTCTGTGCTGCCATTACCGTTGTAGGTCACTGTGTACTGGCCATGACCGGGATCGGAGGGATTCTCATCCGAGACCGTTACCGGGCTGAAGCGGATCGCCTGGTTGCTTTCGATCATGGACATGCGATGCGAATAGAGGAGGTAATTTAGGGACAAGCCCTGAGCGGCTTGAATGCCGATCGTTGAAGCCTCGCCGTCATCGTATTCGCCGTTTTCTATCGTGATGTTCGGATACTGATATTGCACATCGCCATTTTCGAATAGAATCGCCTGGAACGTAATCGGGGCATCGGCATTATAAAAATACATATTGTTCCATTGGACGATAAACTTCCGGTCCCCTTCCTCCCCGATCGTTTTCGTCAGGATTTGGGAACCGGGATCGTTAGGATTCAGCCTCAGACCGGATACATAGGACTGCAGAGCAGGCGGTGCATCTACATCTGGATAATTCTCTGGACCCGGAGTGGAATAATTGTCAAAATAAATTCCTCCGTTGATATCGATCCAGATCTGGCCATGCTTCTCCCCATAAAACGGAAATTCGAACGGAAGTTCGACCTCCTTGGACGTATTGTAGGTTTGTTCGCCGAAATCGACCGCCTGTCCATCGTCCGCATTCAAGCTGTCGTCCATCCCATTCAATTGTTCTACGGTGTACGGGACAAGAGGATCAGCGTCTACTTCAAAGTAAGTATGGATCTCGTTGCCCTCGAGCAGCGTTTTACTTGGGAAACGGTTCACCCCGGTAACCGGCTTCACCAGAGCCGATCCATAAGGGTCACCGTCAACGGTGGCCTCGACGAGGTAAGGTCCGCCCTTCGACAGGCTTACCTTATAATGGACCATGTGTGTTTCTTCATCGTATTTAAATCCTTCATCGCCTTCGCCTACGGAGGTCCCGAGGCTGTCTCCGCTCGCCACCAGCACTCTCAGGTCGTCCACCAATCCGGGTTCAACGGGGATATCCCCTTCGACGGTCGCCATTGGGCTCCACGTATAATCGACGCTGTCCACAATCTCTTCGCTGTTTTCATTGCCGGGAACCGCCGCCACACTTGTGCTATCCCCTTGAGGTACATCGGAGCTAATCGATTCGATACCGATTCCAGGCAAACCCCCAGGCTCCCCGGAGTTCCCGGGAATCGGATCGCCTTGCCCCGCATCTCCGGTTTCACTTTCGCCGCTTTCATTTCCGCCGGTGCCGCCGCCGGTTTCTCCGGAATCCGAGCCTACAGTTCCCTCATTGCCGCTGCTCGTGCCGTCGCCGACTTCGCCGCTAGAGTTGCCCGGCTCTTCACTGCCGCTATCTGCTCCGCTCGATCCGCCAGTCCCGCCAGAGGTCTCAGGGGATGATCCATCCCCTTCCGAACCGCTGCCGTTCATTTTAATCGTCTCCACCCGGAACGTAACTGGATGCGGGTCATCCAGATCAACGTGCGGAATCCATTGATTTTCGTACGGATTAATGGAAATGACGAAAGGCTCATTCGGCGGGCCCCCGCTGGTCTCC
Organism: Paenibacillus sp. VMFN-D1; assembly: GCF_003386155.1. Taxonomy (NCBI): domain Bacteria; kingdom Bacillati; phylum Bacillota; class Bacilli; order Caryophanales; family Paenibacillaceae; genus Paenibacillus; species Paenibacillus sp. VMFN-D1. The sequence goes on from NZ_QRDU01000003.1 coordinate 498,049, forward strand.
TCGTGCAAAAGGTCTTCCTGATCGTTATAGGAGCTAACCCTCAGCTTGTATCCCTCACCATAATCGTTGTCGCTAACATAAAAAACAAACGGGTCCTCCTGCGGCTCCACTGCAATTTCGGCAAATGCCGCCACCGGGTACAGCTGCTGCAGGCCAAACATAAGCACGGCTCCCAGACTTAGCTTTCTTAATCGGTGCATTTCCTATCTCTCCTTGCTCTTTCAGATATGAAAATTGTCCCAACCCCAAGCCAGCATGAGTCTTTCCGTCTAGGTCTTTTGAATCGGGATCAAAAAGGCATCCCTATCGTAGCAAGGCAAACAGGCACCAACAATTAACGAAAGTTAACTGGGCCGCCAAAATTCGATATTTTTTTCTATCGGGTCGTACCCCCATTCTAAAAACTATCCATTTCTGTAACCCGTACCATTAAACAGACGCCAAAAGGCATTCCCTGGCCAATATTTAGCCTCAAGGAATGCCTTTGATTAAGGAGCATGTAAGTTAGAAAAACAAAGGAGTGCAAAAAAGTCCGCTCAATGACAGCCGGTTGTCGAACGATGCAATGCATCCGATCACAGCAACGCCGGAATGAAACGCAGCCCCTTTTACAGCCTAAGAGCTAGCCAATCAATCCACCGCTATCATCTGCGGCTATGATACGCGACTATTCCTGCTGGAGCCCCTTCATAAACTGCACGATCTTGTCGTTCAAGCCAGGGAGACCTTCGTGGCCGAAATCCGGATAGATTTCAAGCTTCACAGGCGACTTCATTTTGTTAATGGCGGCGAACTGGGTCGATGGCGGGCAGATCGTGTCCATTAGTCCTACGCCAACCATGACGTCGGCCTCAATGCGCGAAGCCAGGTTCTGAATGTCAATATAGCCAAGCTTGGTGAAAATTTCGTCCTCGCGCTGATGCTGCGGGTCGAACTTGCGGAAATAGGTACGGAGTTCCTCGTACGCATGAACGCTGAGATCCATCTCCCATACCCGCTTATAATCGCTCAGGAACGGATATACCGGGGCCGCCCTCTTGATTCTCGGCTCCAGCGCGGCGCATGCAATCGTCAGTGCTCCGCCCTGCGACCAGCCCGTCGCCCCCACGCGGTCTGCGTCGACCTCCGGGAAGCCCATCACGATCGCCGCCAGCTGTGCGGTGTCCAGGAACACGTCACGGAAAAGCAGCTTGTGCGGGTCCTTGTCGCTTAGGCCGCGGATAATATGTCCATGGTGCGTGTTGCCGACCACACCGCCCTTATCTTCGGACAAGCCGCCTTGGCCGCGGACGTCCAGCGACGCGATGGAGAAACCCATCGCCGGGTAGACCATTTTATCCATCCAATCCCCGCTGTCTCCCGTATAACCGTGAAATTGCAGCACGGCCGGGTGAGGCTGGGCGGCTCCTTTTGGCCTGGCATACTTGGCATGAATTCTCGCGCCGTTCACCCCGGTGAAATACAGCGAAAAGCATTCGGCAAACGGCACTTCAAAATCCGCTGGAACGAGTTCCACCTGCGGATCAACAGCCCGCATTTCTTCCAGTGCCTGCGACCAGTATGTATCAAAATCATCCGGCTTCGGATTTCTTCCTTCATACTGCTTCAACTGGGACAGCGGCATATCTACGAGTGGCACAATCATCAACCTTTCTTTGTTTACAAAGTCAATTTAGTAATTTTTAATCTTACTTACATTCGCCCGTTAACGTTTTATTTCCTGCCCGTGCTTGCAACCAATAAGAAACGATCCTCGACAAGGTTTGCTAACCCATCCTTAACAAGTTTTTTCCATGGCGCTCGCCTTGCTCACTCAACTACCTTACCATTTTTCTCATAACCCCGATAAGGTGAAAAAAAGCAGCAGCTGTGCTACAATACTTGGGTTATAGTTGCAGGTGGCAATTCATTTAGGGGGTACACGACTCGTCATGCTTATTATTGGTATCGCCGGCGGCACTGGCTCCGGCAAAACGACGGTGGCCCGTTCGGTCATCGATCGTCTCGGTTCGGGAAAGGTCACCTTCATTTCCCAGGACAATTATTACAAGGACAACCCTCATCTTAGCCTGGCGGAACGGGAGCTGATCAACTATGATCATCCGTTCGCCTTTGATAATGAACTACTTATCGAGCATTTGAGCCAGTTAAAAGAAGGCCAAACCGCTTACGCGCCGGTGTACGACTTTACGGTTCACGCCCGCTCCTCGGTCGACAAGGTGGAGCTGACGCCGAACAATATCGTCATCATCGAAGGCCTTCACGTCCTCTCGGACGAGAAGCTGCGCGAGATGCTCGACATCAAGGTGTTCGTCGACACCGATCCGGACGTCCGCATTCTGCGCCGCGTCCTGCGCGACATTGAGGAACGCGGACGCAGCATCCAGTCGATTCACCAGCAGTACCTGGCGACGGTAAAGCCGATGCACGAGGCCTTTATCGAGCCATCCAAAAAATACGCCGACCTCATCATTCCCGAAGGCGGGGAAAACGAAGTCGGCATTCAGCTGCTGTCGATCCTGACGGAGAAGTTCCTGACGGGCGACCGGAACTGGTCGGACATCTAAACTCGGCTTGAGCGGTTTATAGAACCGTTGATTCCCAGCGGGCAGCGAACAATAAACCGGACAAGCCAATACAGCCCTTCGCAATCGTGTGCGAAGGGCTGTTTTCTATGCACGAAAGGAACATATTTATGCCAAAAAATTGAAGCCTTATCCTCTCCGCACAACCGGCAGCCGCGCCCTCTAATCCGCCGCCCTATTTCCGGGTCAGCTCCCGAATCAGCCGGAAAGCCGACCTGAAGCGCGGCCGTCTTAGGTGCTCATGGACATAGCCGTAATGGGTCAGCTCCACGCCGGCGTCCTTCAAGCCGTACGCAAAGTCGTCATCAAAGGGCAGCCGGAACTCCCACACTCGCTTCTCCCACTGCGGAATGTTGGCCAGCATCCACGCATCCTCCGCGCCGGGATGAATGTAGGTCTCTGATACCCCTTCCGGCAGAGCGTACAGCTTGGCGATGATCGACCGTTTGAAGCTGTCATACGTTTCCCCTTCCACCAATCCGAAGGGATGGGACAGCAGATAATCGGGGATTGGCACCCCGAAGGTGTCCGCCAACGCCGCTGCTTTGGCTACCGGACGTTCAATGCCGCTCAGCGAACGAAGGAGCGGGTCATCGGGGTGGATGTAGCGGAAAAAGCGGGAAGGCAGGCCCCAGCGTGAAATTTTCCAAAAGGTCTGGGGTAGCAGGCTGCGCCCCGTCTCCATGCCGTACAGACTGCCCATGTGGTTGTCGACATGGCTGATTCGGATGCCGGCCTGCTTGACCCGTTCGTACTGGGCGTCAATCTCCTTTACGACGGCGCCTGTCTCTGCACCCAGCTCAAATTCCCTGACCGTCCGGTACTGCTTGCCTTCGGCGTCATGCAGCGACGGGTGCCCGGTCAGACTGCTCCAGCGCAGGGCGTCGAACTCGCTCGTCAGGGTCAGGTGCAGCCCCACATTAGGCTGCTGCCGGCGCGCGGCCCAGTCGGCCGCCTCTTCAAAACCGGGCGCCACCGCCATGATCGTCGCCGAGGAGACCTTGCCCTCCTCGAGCAGATGCATGATGGCCCGGTTCATCGCCGGGCTCTGCCCGAAATCGTCACAGTTGATGATGAGCCTCTTGGCCATGCTTCACCTCTCCTTTCCCCGTCATATGAAATTCAAACCGGGCCATAAAAGATATCACAACCGATATGACCAATAAGCATAATGGCACGACACTGATCAGGTAACGAAACGTCGCTTCCGGATTCGATCCCGGATTGTCACCGCTTTCATAACCAAAGATCAGGCCGACCACGTAAAAAGCCAGCGCCGAAATCAGCCCGCTTGACCGGGTAATGAACCCGCTGACTGCCGTATAAATACCCTCGCGCCGCCGTCCGGTCCGCTCCGCATCCTCGTCGATAATACGTCCGCTGACCATCGCCGGCGTGACGAGGAAACCGGCCAAACCAAAACCGACCGCAATACCGGCCGCCACGCCGCTCACCAGGTTGTAACCGAACCAGAGCGGAATGACCGACAGACCGTACAGGATGAGCGACAGCCGCCAGGCTTTCACGCCGTCCATCCGGCGGACGATCCAGTACCATACACCAACGAGCGGAATGACCGATACAAACACGGCCGCCAGCAGAATCGACACCTGGCCCTCCGAAATCCGCAGCACGTATTTGGCGTAGAACGGGATCATGGAGCTGACCAGTCCGTTCACGGTCTGGGCAAACGAGTTGGAAATGTTGAAGACCCAAAACTTCTTGTTGCTCAGTGTTTCCTTAAAGGCGGCGGCCAGCTTCATCGGCTCCTGCCTGTCAGGGTCCCGCTGCTCCCGCACGCTAAGCATGCAGATGAGCATGCAGATGCCGAACACGAAAGCATACACGATCGCCATATTGGAGAAGTTGATCGCCGCGTAAATGATAGGCGTCAGGGCAGTGGCGATGAGAAGAGCCAGCACCTGATAGCCCTGCTGGATGGCGGAGGCTTTGGCCCGGATCCGGTCGCCGCGGAACAGCTCGGGAAACAGCGCCCCGTAGTTGACCCACAGAACGGTCGCTACCGCCTCATACAGCACCAGCGTCACCAGAAACCAGGTGAACAGCCCGTTTTGCGATAATCCTCCCGGCGGGGAGAAGACCAACACGAAGGTAAGCATAAACAGCGGAATGGAGGCAAACACCCACGGCCTGCGCCGGCCGTAGCGCGTCTCGGTCCGGTCCGACCAATAGCCGAACAGCGGATTGTTCACCGCATCCCAGATCAGGAAAATGGTTCTGGCGAGCGTGGCGAGCCCGACGCCAAGTCCCAGCTTTTCCACGTAAAAATAGCTGTAAAACGAACTGAATGCCTGACTCGGAACCATCATCGCAAACATCCCCAGCGCAAAGGCGTACGGCGAATTTACCCATCGGCGCGCCATGTGTATTCCTCCCCTACGAGAATAGGCTTCTTGGCCTAAGGCCTTACTGAAATACTATTCAACAAATGGATGATTTTACCTTTACAGAGCAGCGAAAAACCATTTTTTAACCAACCCTCTGGATGTTAAGGCGTTCTATATCATAAGCTATAATTTGGATCAGCAGGCCATCCTAAGCTTTGTCGCCATGCAGTTCACCTATGACAAGCAAAAAAAAGACAATCAACTACCAGGAGGGATACCAATGGCATTGGTCGTCGGAGCGATCATCGTACTCGCTGCGTTAAGCTTAGCCTTTGAGCTCAGCAGGGGGAAATCGGCGAAAAGAAAATACATGGTGTGGGGAATCACGACGATGCTGCCAATCGCATTTGTATTTTCGTGGCTCGTTGCGTTAATATACGGGGACTGGATCGCCCATGACGGGTTCGCCGCCATCGGCCTCATGATGCTACTGATTCCGCTGTTCTTTTTGACCGGGGTGGTTCTTTTGCTCGTCGGTCTCTTTACGAAGGAGGAGCAAAGCTAGATAACAAGCTGTTATCCTTCCTCATTCGGATACATTCGCAATAAGTACAAATGCCAAGACATCCCGTACTAAAACAAAAATACTCCGGCTCTACGTGGTAGAGTCGGAGCGCGATGAGCAACTATACATTTTCCACAAACATCAATCTCGGCCACCCGGCGCAGCCATCCCCACCGATCTACCCCACCGCCTCGGCCTTCTTGGACATGTTGCGCTGCGCGGTGATGAGGTTGTAGTAGATCCCTCTTTTGGCCACAAGCTCGGCGTGCGTGCCGATTTCGGCGATCTCGCCCTTGTCGAGGACGATCAGCCGGTCGGCATGCCGCAGCGTAGACAGGCGATGCGCGATCGCCAGCGTCGTCCGGTTGCGCGTGACCCGCTGCAGCGCCTCCTGGATGGCGCTCTCCGTATCGATATCGAGCGAGGCCGTCGCCTCGTCGAGGATCAGGATTCGCGGGTCGTTCAGCACCGCCCGGGCAATCGCCAGCCGCTGCCGCTCTCCGCCGGACAGGTTGCCGCCGTTCTCCTCCAGGCGTGTATCATAGCCGTCCGGCAGGCGCAGGATAAAATCATGCGCATTGGCGATCTTCGCCGCCTCAAGCACTTCCTCATACGTCGCTTCCGGCTTCGAGTACCGGATATTGTCCAGGATCGTGCCGCTGAACAGAAATGTCTCCTGCAGCACGACCCCGATCTGCGAGCGCAGATGCGCCTGCTCGATCCGGCGGATGTCCACTCCGTCGATGAGGATCTCGCCTTCATTTACGTCATAGAACCGGGAGACGAGGTTGATCAGCGTCGACTTCCCTGACCCGGAATGTCCAACCAGACCGATCATTTCCCCCGGCTTGATCTCCACATTAATTTCTTTCAGCACCGGCTCATACGATTTGTAGCCGAATATTACATTCCGGAACGTAATCGTTCCCTGAATCGAATGCTTGACGGACGCCTCGGAGTCCATTACCTCCGGCTGCTCATCGATCACCGAGAAGATGCGGTCCACCGAAATAATGGCATTGGACAGCCATCGCGGCATAAACATCAGCCACGCAATCGGTCCGTAGATCATCCCGGCGTAACCGCTGAACTGCACCAGCTCCCCGAGGGACATCTGCTTGCCGAGAATCATACTGCATCCGATGAGGAGCACGAGATACTGCCCCATCTGGATCAAATAGTTGGAGATAGGCGACAAAATGCTGAATACCTTCTCGGATTGAATGGTCGCCGCCGCAAACTCGGCGTTGTACTGTTTGAACCGCTTCACCTCGCGCTCTTCCTTGCCGAACGCCTTGACGACACGGATCCCGCTCAGCACGTCGTGAAGAAAGGAGTTTGCCTTGTCGTACACCCTCCACTGCTTGCGGAACAGCTTCCACAGCACGCTTTTCCAAATATACCGCTGGATGTACGCGACAAGCGGCGCCGGCAGCAGCACGACGCAAGCCAGGCGCCAATCGGCTGAGAAGAGCAGCACGCTCGCCGACACGAGGATAATGAGCTGAAAGACAGCCGTCGTAAACAGCTCCTGGACCAGATTGCGGATCCGGTCCGTATCCGAGGTGACCCGGTTCATAATGTCCCCGGCCCGCTGCGTGGTCAGAAATCCGAGGGACAAGCTCTGAATCCGCTCATAGACCAGCTTGCGCAGGTCGGCCGCGATTTGCGAGCTGACCCCCGCCATGATCCGCCCTTTAATGATGCCGAGCCCCTCTCCGCCGACGAGGACGAAGAGCAAGCCGAGAATGGCCCAGACGAACACGGGAACGCTCGGTGATTGGCCGGGAGGGGGCTGCAGCGAGGAATTCACCAGCAGCTTTTGAAAGTAAGGGCCGGCCATCGATATGGCGGAAGCCGCAAATGTCACTGCAAGCCCGATCGCGAAGGTTTTTTTGTGATTCATCGCCACCGAGACCAGCCGCTTGAAAGCAGCTGCCTTGTTCATGCACTTCGGGCACACCCTCGTTCCCGGAATGAGCGAACCGCCACAGCTGGCACAGACCGGCTCCTCTTCATCGTTGTATATGCGGATTGTCCGCTGCCTCGACAGATCGTTCAGAATTTGGGCGATATAACCGTACCTCGCAGCGTGCTTCATGGACAGCCTCGTAAGAATAAATTTGGTGCCGGCCTCGTCCCCTTCCAGCACGGCGCTGCCGATCAGCGGCACCACCTTGTATTCCTTCGCGTCGGTAATCAGTCGGCTGTCGACCACACGGCCCTCCAGCAGCAGGGCCCATTTCTGCTCTCCAATTACGAAATAACCTTCCGTCCGCTGCCCGCCCAGCGTCAAATCGACAGGCACGCAGTAACGGATATGCTCCCCCACAGCCTGCGAGGCGGCCCCCAGCTCGCGCTCCGGCAGTGTAAAATTAAGGTTCATGAATACCTCCGTCCTTGTATCGACAGGCGTCGAAATTCAACCTACATGCATACCTCAACCATCTTGTATTCCTTGTCGCTCAGTCGGTCCAGATGCGGGATGATAAACCGGTTGCCGTCCACATCCACGATCAGCAGCCGGTTTGCGGTCATCAGCTTGACGCTCCCGCCGCCGCCGCGAACCGTAAAGCGGCAGCGGCCCGATGTGGTTTCCGCATCCCAATACGAATATCCGAACTCCTCTTTGACGGAGAGAACCTTCGAGATCTCAGGGGCAAAATACCGCAGCTTCACCTGCTCCTCCAGCATCCGCTGCGTTTCCTCCGGGAACTCGTCCAGGGAGCGGATCATCCCGATCTCCTCATTCTCAACGGTTCGAATCGATAGATAGATCCGCTTATTCGTATGCGGAAAAGAGCAGTGCACGTACACTCCGGCGTGCTCCTTGCCCCCCGCCTTCACGTTCAGCATATGGCCTTCCGTCAGGGTAAACTCCGTATCGTCCGGGGACAAATAACGGATTTGTGCCGCCTCCGCGAGGCCGGGGCTGCTCCCGCCGTCCTCGGGCCTTAGAATCTCGCTAACACTTATATCCTTAAGCGTCATGCCGTAATCACCTCATTCATCTTCAGCGCCTCGTCATGCTTTTTGACCAGGTCGTAATAAGCCCCTTCCTTCACCAGCAGCTGTTCATGCGTCCCTTCCTCCACGATCTTGCCTTGCTCCAGCACGACCAGATAGTCGGCGTTTCTTAGCGTGGACAAGCGGTGCGCAATCGCAATCGTCGTTCTTCCCTTGATCAGCGTATCGAGCGCCTCCTGGATTTGCAGCTCGGTCTTCGTATCGAGCGAGGCGGTGGCCTCATCCAGAATCAGTATTTTCGGATTGTGCAAAATGGCCCGGGCAATGCTGAGCCGCTGCTTCTCGCCGCCGGACAGGTTATGCCCTCCGGTCCCGACAATGGTATCGTAGCCGTCCGGCAGCTTCTCGATGAAGTCGTGTGCGCCGGCCACTTTGGCAGCGTGAATCAGGTCGGCCAAGGTGCAGTCCGGATCGGCATAAGCGATATTTTCCGCGATGCTTCCAGACATGACATAGACGTCCTGGGATACGATGCCGATATGCGTCCGGAGGGACGCCATGGACACATCCTTGATCGGGATGCCGTCGATCCGGATCTCTCCTTCATTGACGTCATACAGCCTCGGAATCAGGTTGACCAGCGTCGATTTTCCGGCCCCCGAGTGCCCGACGACGCCGATCATTTGACCGGGCCTTGCATGCAGCGACACCCCTTTCAGGATCGCCTTGTTCGGCTCATAGCCGAAGGTGACATTCGATATGCGGATTTCGCCCTGCATTTCCGTAAGCTGCATCGCGTTCGGCTTTTCCACTACGTCGGGCACAGCATCATGGATTTCAAAAATCCGCTGCGCCGCGGACATACAGTAAGACCACCAGTTCATAATATTGTTCATAAACTGGATCGGTCCGTACAGCAGGAGCATGTAGTTCATGAAGGTCATGACTTTACCGAACGTAAAATCCCCCTGCATGACCTTCCAGCCGCCGAAGGCCCAAATGAGAATGCCGCCAATTTGCGTCAGAATGTTCAATACGGGAAACAAGGTTACGCCCATTTTGTTAAAAGACTGCTCCGCATCGGAAAAAGCCCCGCTGGCCCGCTGGAAACGGGTATTCTCCATCTGCTCCTTCCCGAACGCCTTCACCACCCGCGTGCCGCGGATCGTGTCGCTGATGATGGCATTCATCGCGCTGACCCGCTTATGCCGCCTGATGGACAGCCTCCACAGCTTGGGAAATACTTTGCGGACGAGCAGGAACACGAAGGGGAGAGGAAGCAGGCACAGCAGGGTCAGCTTCCAATCCATGATCAGCAGAACGGTGACGATTCCGATGATGTTCATGGCGTTGACCACGAAATACGAAATGCCGTCAACGAAAAAATACTGCAGTTCGGTCGCATCATTGTTGATGCGGGTCATCAGCTGCCCCGTCTGCTTCTTCTCAAAGAAGCTTAAGGAAAGCCGCTGCATGGCATGGAACACGCTCGACTTCAGGTCAAAGGCAATATTCGCCGCCATCTTGGCGTTGATGACGCCGAAGATGACCCCAAATAACAGTGAGAGCGTCCGGAAAACGATAATTAGCGCGATGACCAGCCCGATTTGGCCTGCAAACGTGCCTTTGCCGCCCAATGCCTGGTCGAACAGCAGCGTACCTTGAAAATAAGGAATGACCAATCCCGCCGCCGAGTTCAGCAGCATAAACAGCACGATCCAGAACATTGAAACTTTATACTTGCCCGCAAAGGACAGCAGCCTGCCGAAGACGGCATGCTTTTTCATGCATTTGGGGCAAACTTGGCGCCCCTCTTCCGGGTAGATCATGCCGCATTTCGGGCATGTGGCCCGCTCCTGGTCGTCCCGCAGTTCTTCCGGACCGAGCTCTTCGCTTTTCTTCAGCTTCTCGAAAATTTGGGCCAGCCTGGCTGCGCTCCGCATGCCGCCGTTCGTGAACGCGGCAACGGCCCTCTCCTCCGGTGCCTTGATGACGACCATGCCGGAGGCGACCAGATTGACGATGCTCAGCGATTCGATGTCCCGAATCTTCAGCGCCTCCAGCTCCCAGTGGGCCTCTTTTTCCGGAGAAAGCCCTTTCAACGGGGTGTTTGCCGCATACCCGCTGTATGTCTTCTCCCGCGCTGGCGCCTCGTCATGGGACAAGATCAACAGCTCCTCACGGGTCAAAAGTACATACGTATCCCTGAACCCGTTCTCCAGGGCCCGGTCGCACAGCAGCCAGCAGAGCACGCTTTCACTTGCCACGCCGTGCTGCGCCAGTGCGTTCATGATTGCCTTTGGAAGTGTATCCATGAGTCCTCCAAATTCTGTTGTCTTTTCAGTCGTCTTATTAGGTACGAAATATCATACACCCTTTGTCTCTCCCAAGAAAGGGAAAATTTACTTAATACAAAAATTTTACACACTAAACTTTTGGCAGCACCAGCTCCCTTCAGTTTACAAGATTGCTAAATTCCCCGTACTAGCGGGAGTTTGCACCGGTTTTGTTTCAGATCCTTTAGCGTAAGCCTATTGAGCACATCCATTTCTATAAGCTAAAAAGGCCCCCCTCCGCCGCGGCCCGGCAGGAAGGAAGCCTTTTTATCCTAATATATACTTATTCAGCTGCTCTGCTGAATATTACTTCGTTGCGTTTTTCCAGTCGGCAGCAAATTTCTCGATGCCTTGATCCGTCAGCGGGTGTTTTACCAGTTGAGCGATGACGCTGAATGGAACGGTAGCAATATGCGCACCGGCCATAGCTACGCGGGTTACGTGGTCTGGATGGCGAACCGAAGCAGCGATGATTTGAGTGTCCAGGTTATGAACGCGGAACAGCTCAGCGATTTTGGCCACGAGCAGCACGCCGTCTTCCGAGATGTCGTCCAGGCGGCCCAGGAATGGGGATACGTACGTTGCGCCTGCGCGTGCAGCCAACAGAGCCTGGTTCACGGTGAAGATCAGGGTTACGTTCGTTTTTACGCCTTTTTTCGTCAGGTAACGGCAAGCTTCAAGACCAGCCAGCGTCATTGGCAGCTTGATCGTGATGTTTTTGTCTCCGCCGTTGATTTTGATCAGTTCATCAGCTTGTGCGATCATATCTTCCGCAGTTTCCGCATCCGGAGTAACTTCTGCCGATACGGATTCCACTTCAGGAACAGCCTTCAAAATTTCTTCGATGCGGTCTTCGAACTTCACGCCTTCTTTGGCAACCAGAGAAGGGTTTGTCGTTACGCCGGAAAGAACGCCGATTTTATATGCTTTTTTAATGTCGTCCAGGTTTGCAGTGTCGATGAAAAATTTCATGATTTCACTACCTCCACTTATTTTTTTCTTTTATATAAGTTGAACCATTAAAATGGATAATGGGGCAAGTACGCAAAATGTTCCTACGATCGCTCTTGTTTTCGGATTTCTTGATCGTACAGAGCCCGCTTAAGGTAGAAATCCGAAAGCCAAAGCATATGCTTTCGATGTTAGCTTTCCTTTGGAAAGCTTTTACGACCGCTTCGCTTCTTCGGAATCCTTTTACTCCCTTGCCTGCATCCTATTCATTAGTTCAACTTATTTATTAGGATTAGTTCTTAACTACAGCATGGCCGCCAAATTCGTTACGCAGCGCGGCAACCACTTTACCTGTGAACGTATCGTTCTCCAGGGAACGGTAACGCATCAGCAGGGACAGGGCGATAACCGGTGTAGCGGTCTGCAGGTCAAGAGCTGTCTCCACAGTCCATTTACCTTCGCCGGAAGATTGCATAATTCCTTTAATTTCGTCCAAGTTCGCGTCTTTGGCAAAGGCTTTTTCCGTCAATTCCATCAGCCACGAACGGATAACGGAGCCGTTGTTCCATACGCGGGCCACTTTTTCGTAGTCAAAATCGAAATCGCTCTTCTCCAATACTTCAAAGCCTTCACCGATAGCAGCCATAAAGCCGTATTCGACGCCGTTATGCACCATTTTCAGGAAGTGGCCGCTGCCGGATTTGCCAGCATACAGATAGCCGTTCTCTACAGCGGTGTCCTTGAAGATCGGTTCAACGATGTCCCATGCTTCCTGATCTCCGCCGACCATGTAGCAAGCGCCGTTACGAGCGCCTTCCATACCGCCGGAAGTACCTACGTCGAGGTAGCTTACGCCGAATTCCTTCATTTGATTGTATCTTGCAATCGACTCTTTGTAGTGCGAGTTGCCGGCTTCGATCACGATGTCGCCTTTGGACAACAGTGGTTTCAGCTCGTCAAGAACCGAGTCTACAACGGAGTGAGGCACCATGATCCACACGATTCTTGGTGTTTCCAGCTTAGACACAAGCTCTTTGATGCTTGCAGCGCCTTCGGCGCCTTTGCTCTTCATGTCTTCAACAGCGGCTGTGTTCAAATCGAATGCAACGACGCTGTGGTTGTGATCCATCAAATTTTGTCCCAAATTCAATCCCATTTTGCCTAATCCAATCAATCCGACTTTCATTATAATTCCCTCCACACCATGCATTTTCTCTATTTTTGTTTATTGAAACCTTTACCAGTATGGTTTACAACCTGGATCAAGATTGACCCACAAGTACCTTTTCTTCTTCTTTCACAACTTCAGGCTCTGTATCCAGCCACCATTTGAAGCCATCCTCGGCCAGCAGCTGGTCAGATGCTTCAGGTCCGTTCGAACCTGCAGGATACTGATGAAGCGGAACGCTGTCCTCCTCGAAAGCATCCAGAATCGGCTGCACGTACTGCCAGGACAATTCGACTTCATCCCAATGGGCAAAGAACGTGGAATCTCCGCGAACCGCATCGAAAATCAGGTTTTCGTAAGCTTCCGGTACGTCCTTTCCATTTTCATGGAAGTGAATGCGCATCGGCTCCAGCTTGGAATCGTTCCGCGGATTCTTTTTGTTCAATTGCATAAAGATGCCTTCGTTCGGATTGATTTCAATCACGAGAAGATTCGGATCGTTGGTGGTATTTTGTCCCTTCAACGGCTCCTTAAATTCAATGACGATCCGCGTAGATTTTTCCTTCATTCTCTTGCCTGTGCGAATGTAGAACGGAACGTCGCTCCAGAAGTAGTTATCGATCCAGAGGCGCGTAGCGATAAACGTATCGTTCTTCGAGCCCGCAGGGACGCCAGGCTCATCCAGATAACCGGGAACCGGCTTCCCTTGCATTTGACCGGCGGCATATTGGCCGCGGATCACGTTCTTCGCGATATCTTCCTTCTGCAGCGGGCGAAGGGACTGCATGACGTTCTTCTTCTTCATGCGGACTTCGTTCGCATCGCCTCTGCCGGGAAGACGCATACTAACCATCATCAGCACTTGCAGCAAATGGTTCTGCACCATATCGCGGATTGCGCCCGAGTTGTCGTAGTATCCGGCTCTCTCTTCCACGCCGACGGTCTCACTTGCCGTAATTTGGACGTTGGCAATGTGATGATTGGACCACAGCGCTTTGAGAATCGGGTTGGAAGACTCGAGGATTTCCAGGTTTTGCACCATCGGCTTACCGAGGTAGTGGTCGATGCGGTACACTTCGCTTTCATCAAACGCTTTGCTGAGCTGCTCGTTCAGATGGCGTGCAGACTGCAGGTCGTGTCCGAAAGGCTTTTCGATAATCAGACGTTTCCATCCGCTTGTCGAACCAAGTCCGCTGTCTTTAATATTTAAGGCGATCACGTCAAAAAACTCCGGCGCCACCGAGAGATAAAACATGCGATTCTGAGGAATGTTCAATTCCTGTTCACGCGACTCTACTAGGCTCCGCAGCTTATGGTAATCCTCCACTTGATTGGCATCAAGGACGGTATACCGGATCGTTTGGAGAAAAGCTTCCAAAGCGGCCGGGTCGTTTACGGTTCTTCTTGAAAAAGTTTGCAGCGATTTCGCTACGTTTTGCTGAAAATCTGCACTAGATTGTTCTCTGCGGCCCAAGGCGATAATCGAGAACGCTTCAGGCATCTTTTTATCTATAAACAGATTGTAGAGTGCAGGGTATATTTTTCTCTTTGCCAGGTCCCCTGTTCCTCCAAACAAGACAAATGTCATGTTGTCCACGTATGACTCCTCCATTCCATTCCCACCAAAAACCATGCGCATGCTGGCAGATAAATCCGTTGCAACAAGGTTACTTTTAATAACCTGTTGAATTCACATTGGCAATCATAAACCCATTTAAGCGATTAGTCAACAGATTCTTGTCCAAATTATGAACGGAAATAAAATCCCTTTGATGACAGCGCTTTCTATGATATTATAATGGCAATGTATGACCATTGACGGCTGGATTTGGGAATCTTTTGGAATCCTTACAGAGATCATAACTTGTTAATATTAAGTAACCAGTGCACACAGGGGGGTCAGCACTATGGATGAGAAACGCGCCAGGCTTTTATGCGAAAAGGTCGAGCTCGCACACCAGATTACGGGAAAGAAGTGGGTCAGCCTGATTGTTCATACCCTAATGGAGGAACCAAAGCGTTTTAGCGAAATTCATGCATACATCCCTGATCTCAGCAAACGCATGCTCAACGAACGCATTAAAGAGCTGGAGGATAACGGGATCATTATCCGCAATGTCATTACCGAGCGGCCGATCCGTACGGAGTATTCTCTGACACGCAAGGGAACCGAACTCGGCAGAGCGCTTCAAGCCGTGGAAGAATGGGCCGAGAAATGGTTCTAACCGAGCCGGTATCACCATGTCTTATCATTTGCGAAAAGGAAAAAGATCAACCCCACCGGAGTTGATCTTTTTTTAGATATGAAATGGCCGCTGTTACCGATAGAATGTTCATTCTAATCTGGTTGGAACAAAGCCGTACAGATTTGTTTATACATGACATGCCGCATGCTGCGTTGAACAGAGAGATCGATTTTTACAAAAATGTCTTTCGCATCGTCTCCAAGTATTCCTCAATCGGCACGGACTGTCTGAGCCGCATCAATTCATGGGCCGCATTCCCCACGAGCGTACGGAACTGCTTGTTCTTGCCGGTGGCCAGATCCGAAATGACATCCACGATCGTTTGAGGATCATCCGCGTCGGCCCCCTCCGGCTGCTCTAACCGCTTCTTCAGCTGGGCCGTTAGCTCATCGTAGTCGTGAATGTCGGGATTCGTGCTCCAGACCATATTGTTCATAAAGTTATTCCCCGACGATCCTCCCTGCTCCACTAGCCTCAGTTCGATATTCAGCGGTTTCAGTTCGTAATAAAGGCCCTCCGTCAGTCCCTCAAGGGCAAACTTGGACATGTTATACAAGGAGCCCAGCGGAACCGCGCTCGTTACGCCCATGAAGGAGCTGATATTGATGAACATCCCTCCCCCGTTCGCCCGAAAATGCGGCAGCAACGCCCGGATCACATTGATCGGTCCCCGTGTGTTTACGGCAAACTGCCAGTCAATCGCCTCTTCTTCCGCCAGCTCAAGCGCCCCGTAAGTGCCCATACCGGCGTTGTTTACGACGACGTCGATGGTGCCGAAAGCCTCGATTGCCTGCTTCGCGGCGGTTTGAACCTGGTCTACATCCGTCACATCCATTTTGAACAGTTGAATGTTGCTGTATGCCGTCAGTTCCGTTTCTTTTTCCGGCGTGCGCATCGTCGCCGCTACATTCCAGCCCATTTTCGCAAAATGGATGGCCGTTAATTTACCCAGACCCGAGCTGGTTCCGGTAATTAATATCGTTTTGCTCATTGTATAAGCTCCTTTTCTTCTCTATATCGAACGTTCACTCTAACAGGCTGAAAAAACCACACCTATGGTGCGGCGTTATTTGGCAACCGACTTCCAACAGGAGTTAATGACCGTCTGAATCACTTCATCCGTCAGCGTAAAATGCTTCTGTAAATGACCTTTTACCAGGTAAGCCATCGTGCCGTAATGCATCTGGACCATCATGGCCGGCTCCTGCTCAATGAACAGCTGGTAATCGATCGCTTTGGCGTACAAAGCCGCCATCGGCTTACACCAGCCGCCATCGTATGATTCCCGCTTGACGGCATCGTTAATATACGGGGAGAACGAATACTGTTCGATAAACTGAAAACCTTCCGGATGTGTAAGGCTGACCTGGAACACCTTCTCCCAGGCGCGGTTAAAACGGGTCCGGATCGGTTCCTTGGCGTCCATCCCCCGTGTAACATACTCTCCGTTGTATAGAACGATCGCTCGATACAGTTCGTTTATAATTTCTTCCTTACTTGAAAAATAATGATAAATACTTCCGGTAGACACGCCCGATTCCTTGGCGATCAGCGCCATCGACGTCGCCTGCAGCTCTTTTTCGATAATAATGCGCAGCGTCGTTTCCAGCACTGCCTGTTGAACTTTGTTATATTTCTCAAACATGATCGGTTTAGCCTCCAGCCTGCTTTCGAAATTCGAATCACGATAGAACGTTCATTCTAATCTTAACGATCCCTGGTCGTCTTGTCAAGGGACACTCGGTCGGAGGATAGACGCCCTGCTCGATGCCCTGCTCCATACCCCATTATATATAGTAGAAAAAAAGCCAACCCGGCATCATCCTCCGGATTGGCTTTAAAGAGCATAACTTGGAGAGCCATTTTAGGCGTGAGCTTTCTCCTTCTGCCGAACGGTGTGCAGCGCCTCGCTCCAGGACACAAGCTGATCCAGCATGGCGTGAACCGCCGCTTCCTGATGGGCGCCCGGCTTCAGAACCGTGTAATTTTCAAAATCGGTATGCAGGGACAGCCCCACCTGTGCGCGA
Organism: Paenibacillus sp. VMFN-D1; assembly: GCF_003386155.1. NCBI lineage: Bacteria > Bacillati > Bacillota > Bacilli > Caryophanales > Paenibacillaceae > Paenibacillus > Paenibacillus sp. VMFN-D1. The sequence goes on from NZ_QRDU01000003.1 coordinate 515,242, forward strand.
ACATCAGCTACCATCAGCTCGCCAAGGATCAATCGAAGCGCCTCCGCTGCACGCGAGCCTCCGCCGCCGCCATAAGCCACAATGCCTGCCGCCTTGTTGTTCCATTCATGGTACAGGAAATCGATGGCATTCTTCAGTGCTCCGGGTATGGATTTGTTGTATTCGGGAGTCACGAACACGAAGCCGTCAAACTCGGCGATTTTCTTCGACCATGCCACCGTATGTTCCTTGGAGTACTGCCCCATAATCGGGGACATCGGCTCATCAAACAGCGGCAGCCGGTAATCCGCGATATCGACCAGTTCAAATCTGGCGTCGCTCCGACTGCTTGCGATTTCATGCACCCAGCGGCCGATCGCCTCCCCGTTGCGTCCCGGTCTGGTACTCCCAATAATAATTCCAATATTCATCATGACTTCATAACCCCTTCCATGATTCAAAATAGATTAGTAGCTCATAAATAGATTAGTAGCTCATAAATAGATTAATAGTTTATTCATAGGTTACAGTAAGTACTTACTGTCATACAGGGTACATTTCATTCACAGGCACTCACTCACAGCTATCCCGTCACCCGGCACTCGCCGCCTTGTTTACTCAATGGTTGCCCCGTAGGCGGCCTCAACCGTATAATAATCGCCTTCCGCCCCTTCGATCAGATCCTTGATCTTGTCGTAATGCGCTGAGAAATCCGCCTGTTTAAGCCAGGATTGGTGGGCCTCTATACTCTCGAACAATGCAATGGCTATGGCCCGGTCCCGATGGGATGCGCGCAGAAGGCGGCTCCCAAGCGCTCCGTTTACGGTGTCCTGTTCTGCAAAAGAACGCAGCTCCTCAGACTGAATCCGCATGAATTCTTCCAGCTTGCCCGGCTTCACTTGAAAGGCATTAACCCACACGACCGGTTTTCCGCCCATTTTATCATCTCCCATTTCCATTCCTCCTTTATTTTAAACAATGCCAAGCCAATTATGACTGTCAGTACTTACTGTCATTTATGGAACCATCTTATTCCAGAATATGCCGATTGTCAAGAGATGGAATCATCTTTCCGTTGAAGGTTCATTGCCGGCTGTATTCAACGCTAAGTTTTATACATTGTATAATGAAACCTATGTAAAGTTGCTCGCTTGTAATAATTATAGTATACATATGTATAGTGCTTTTTTTGATAGAATAGGATTGGAGGATGTTATGCAACCACGTTCCAAAAAAAAGAAGAAAATGAGCCGGCTCCGCAAGTGGATGCTCAGCATCACGGCTGTAATCGCGCTCCTGCTGATCGGAGTAGGCGGATTCCTTGGATTTTTGCATCATAAAGCGATATCAACCTTACATAAAATATCGGCTGCCGCCGAATATTACGCACCCCAGTCCCAGCAGCAGGAACAAGGGGAGGCCGTCAGCGAACCGCCGGTTGAAAGCGTAACCGAGGCCGACATGAAGCCGATGACTTTTCTGCTCGCCGGAATCGACAACCGCGAAGGCAGCGGGGGAACGATCAATACCGACGTGATGATTTTGGGGGCGCTGAATCCTGAAAAGAAATCGGCCAGCTTAATATCCATCCCCCGGGATTTAAAAATCAGCCAATCCCAGCTGGGGACGCACAAAGCCAACTACTATTACGCCCATTACTATATCAAGGACAAAAAGGCGGCCATGGCCGACACGAAGGAGTTCTTTGGCGACTTGTTCCACATTCCGGTCGATTATATGGTGATGATCAACTTTGAAGGATTCCGGCAGATCATCGATGCCGTCGGCGGCGTCGATGTTGACGTCGACATGGACATGCGCTACAAAGATACGGCGGACGGCACGGATATCAATCTGCGCAAGGGTATGCAGCATCTGGACGGCAAGCAGGCGCTCGACTTCGTCCGCTACCGGAAGTCCAACGACGGATCGTCGCCGTCTTCGGATTTTGACCGGAACCGGCGTCAGCAGCAGGTGCTGAACCAGGTCCTGGACAAGCTCACTTCATTTAAAGGCATCAGCCAATGGGGGCAGGTGCTGGACATTATCGGGGAACAGGTCCAGACGGACATTCCCGCCAAGAACATGGAACGTTGGCTCCTCAATTACAAAAAAATGAAACCGGACCAAATCCAGATGCAGACCGTCGAGGGCCAGTGGAAAAGCCCCTATGTGTATTGGAATGAGCAGCAGCTCAAAGAAGCACTGACCGTCTTGGCCGGTGAGCTGGACCAAAAGCCGAAGAGGCTGTCGACCCTCGGGAACCGTATCGGCTTATATTCCGGAGAGTAACTCATTAGCCTTTCCGGAAAGTAGGGATGGGGATCCGACACAAATTTGCGTGAGCACCCTTAGAGGGTGCTTTTTTATTTTCGATGCTTATCCAATGTTGCGAGGAGGGCGATGAATCCGTAATAGAAATTCTTCTACGAGCATCGGCCTGGAAAATAACAAAGGGCCACTTGTTTGTGGCCCTGGATGGTATAGGGGTATTCGGGACGGTTATTTGGCAGCCGACAGCTCGCTTCCCGTAACCCACATATGGTTTTTGACCGGATCGCCGCCCGTCGTTGGCTCATAATCCACCATATACACCGTCGTTTTCTCGGCGGAATCGATCGTCGCCTTGGCGCCCTTCATTCCCGGCATATGGTCCGCCTCCAGAACGACCTCGTCCCCTGGCTTGAACGGCTCGGCCCCGGCGTTCTCGATCTCCTCGTGGATTACCCATTTGTGGTTCGTCACCTTGGGCCCGCCGGTTGTCGGCGTGTAGGAGACAGCATAGGCCGTCGTGTCATAGGCACCGACAATGGTAGCCTTGGCGCCCTTCATCCCTTTCATGTGGCCGGCCTCGATGATCGCCCGGCTTCCTACTTTGAAAGCCGGATTCGCCGCTTCTTTCAGCCCTGCGGGAACTTCCCCGGAACCGGAATGATGCATCTCGTCCATCTGGTCCATGTTCTTGTCCGAATCGTCCGCTGCCTGCTCGTGCTGCGACGGGGTCACGGATGCCGGCTCCGACGCGGAGTCATTATTTTGGCACCCTCCAAGCACCAGCATGGCTGCGGCGATGAGCATAAGCCATTGTTTTTTCATCATGTCAGCACTCCTTTTCGTCTTCAGAATGACTGTCCTCTTTTAATATACCCTAGTACCCTATACTATAATCATGAACATTGCATGACATCCATTGTGCCCATAACGTTTTCTTTTAAAACTCCGCTCCAATAAGCAGCCGTTCAATCCGAAGATCCATGGGAAATGACGAAAGAACCTCCCTTTCAGACAGGGCCACTATCCGGGAGCCAGTCCGGTGTCTCCAACGCAAAACGCAAAAAAGCATGCCATCCTTTCGGATGACATGCCGTATAACGAACTTATTAGAACGAATCTAACGAGGTCAGAGCTTCCCCTCCAAGTAAGACAAAAACTCGAATGCCGTCGTGCCGTACACATGCTTGTAATGGCGGTTCAAATGGGCCAGATCCACAAAACCGCAGCTGCTCACCGCCAGGTAAATGTCCCGGTGCTTTTCAATCAGCTGCCGAGCCCGCTCCAAGCGGCAGTTCAGGAAGTACTGGTAGGGTGAGAGCCCGGTATTGGCCTTAAATGCCCGGATGAACTGGTATTTGGACATCCCGAACTCTCCACTGATTTCGTCCAGGCGAAGCACATGCTCCAGGTTCTCGTGGATCCGCTCCTTGGCTTTGCGGGTGAACGACGGGGCCTTGATGTCCATCGGCCGCAAAATGTCCTGCGAAAAGTGGCCTGCAACCCGAAACAGCAGCTCGCTGCATACATCCTCGGATTGGCCGCCGGCAATGGCGGTGGACAGATCGAGAATGCTGCGCCGCAGCCCCGCGTCGTACACGATCGGGTCGGAAAAGCGGAGCACTTCCTTTTTCCCCAAAGCCTCCAGGAATTGATCCGGGTGAATGTACAGCATGACATAATCGATGCCGGAGCGTTCCAGCGACCAGCCGTCATGCGTCTGCTCAGGATGAAACAGCATCACACCGCTGCGGTGGGAGGACTGCAGGCTCCCTTCCAGGTCGTACTGCTGAACGCCGCGGAGGGTGACGCCGAGCGCGTACTCCTCGTGGCAGTGCTTTTTGTACGTAAAATCGGCAATGCTCGCCGACAGCGCGGTAATGCCCGCCGCCTGCTTATACTCGAACCGTTCCATCCTCCGCTCACCCCCTCGCGATATCTGTGATCCCGGATACCATTACGGCCGAGTATACCAGAAGCAGGGCGAAAACGATATTCGAGATTTTTTGGTGTTTTTGCAGAATGCCCTTGAGCAGCGTGCCGAACAGTCCCCAGGAAAAATAGGCGGCAACACCGATCAGCGAGACCAATCCCACAAACAGGGCCAAGACCCAACCTGAAGAATAATAGGGCATGACGTAAATGGGAATGACGGTAATGGTGAACAGCACCACTTTCGGGTTCAGAAACTGCATCCAAAATCCCGACATAAAAGACGCCGTCTGCTTGGCCGCCGCCTTGGACACGTCCATGCGGTAAATCTGGTATGCCAGGTACAGAATGAACAAGCTGCCGGCGATCCGCAGCACCGTCAGGATCACAGGCATACCTGTAACCAGCTCCCGGTTCACCACGACCGAAGCGGCCACCAGCAAAGAGTAAGCGATAGAAGCACCGACAATATATTTGGCCGCCTGCCTGAAGCCCTCCTGCCGGACCGCCGCCAAAATGACGATATTCGATGGCCCCGGCGTAAAGGTTACAATGACACAGTACAGCAGAAAAGAAGCAATGTTCATGTTAGATACTCCTCACACCGTCGTTTTTTAGCATTATAGGGTGCGGGGCCGGTAAGCGGATAGTACATTATTGCAGGGGGCTTCTTCAGCCGACCTCTAGAATATAAAACCTATAATAATAAAATAACCCCATCCTTACAAAAGGACAGGGTTAGCATCAAAGTTAAGCCTACAGAACCGGCCATGGAGTTACTTCTGCACAATCTGAATAAGGTTGCCGCATGTATCGTCGAAGACGGCTATCGTAAGATCGCCCATTGTTGTCGGCTCCATCGTAAACCTCACGCCGTTTTCCAATAGCCGCTTATACTCAGTATGAATATCCTCCACGCCAAACATCGTTGCCGGGATGCCATCAGCAAATATCCTCGATTGGTACTCTTTGGCGGCAGGATGGTCATTCGGTTCGAGTAAGAGCTCGGTACCGTTCTGCTCTTCAGGTGAAACAACCGTGATCCACCTGTATTCACCGGCAGGAACGTCCTCCTTTTTGATAAACCCGAGCTTTTCCGAATAAAACTTCAGTGCCCGGTCTTGGTCTGATACAAATATGCTGGTCACAACGATTTTCATCCTTTTTTGCCTCCTTTGAAATTAGTGGTGCTGGTGCTCTCGTCACAATCCGGCGCCATTAAATTACTCTACCCATCCTTCAAGCAAATTTTTAAGCGGCTCGTTGTTGAATATAATGACTCGATATTTTCCTTTTTTTTCTGTCTTGACAAGCCCTGCCTCTTCCAATGCAGCCAGATGTTTGGCAATCGCCTGCCGTGAAATGGAGAGCTCATGCTTCATAATGAGACGTGCGGTAAGTTCATACAACGTCAGCTCGTTGCGCTCGGACAGCTCGTCTAACATAAGCCGCCGAGTCGAGTCGCCAAGAGCTTTGAATATAGCGTCTTTGTCCCAATTCATAAACCTATTATAAGCAACCCCGTGGTTGCATGTCAATGATAAGCAACTTTAGAGTTGCCTGAATTAAAGAAGACAATACAAAAAAACCGCGCCGAAGCGCGGTTGGATGACAGCTGCACGGTATGCGATTAAAGCTCTGCGGTCTGCAGCCGCTGTGCTTGGCCCGGGCGTTCGCCCTTGGCCAGCAACTGGTTGATCGTTCCGATGAGGGCCGGCAGATCGGCCAGCGTATCGATCGTAAAATCGGCCCCGTTCGCCAGAAAAGCCTGTCTAGTGCGCTCAATCGCTTCGGCCCGCTCGGCCGCGGACAAACAGTCGTATTCCTCCTGGCTCAAGCCCATCTCCGAACTGCCGATGACGACGCCGACCGACCATACGCCGGCCTGAACGCCTTCCTGGATATCGGAGGCCGTATCGCCTGCCTTGACCACCTTCCAGGATGCGGACAGCTTCAGATGCTCCATGTTGCGGAAAATCATATATGGATACGGTCTGCCGTAAGACCCCGTTTCGTCGGGGGTGACGAGATGGTCGGGAAAGTACCCTTTTTCCCGTGCGCCCTGAGTGACGACGTCCATCATGGATCGCGTATACCCTGTAGTCGAGCCGATCTTCAGTCCGTCTGCCCGCAGCGCTTCCACCGTCTCGATGACGCCGGGGATCGGAGCCGTATATTCGGACAAAGAGGCCATCAGCGCAGGCTCAAACGCGGCGTACAGCCGGCGCACGTCCTCTTCGCTGAAATCCCGTCCGTACTTGTCCTTCCAGAGAGCAGAAATCCTCGGCGTAGCCAGCATGGCGCGGATGTGGTCGATTTTGAGCATGCCCATCGGTGCTCTGGCTTCCTCCATCGTAACCTCAATGCCGGCTTGGCTGAAAATATCGACAAAGACGTTCACCGGCGCAAAGCAGCCGAAGTCCACGGCCGTTCCGGCCCAATCCAAAATCACGCCCTCAATCCGGTTCATCGCTTCATCCCTCCCATATATTCCTCGATTATATCGCACAACTGCTCGATGTCTTCCTCATAGATCTCCCCGATGTTGCCGATGCGGAACGTATCGACGTCCGTCAGCTTGCCGGGGTAGATGACGAAGCCCCTTTCTTTCACATAGGCGTAAAAGTCGGCAAAGCTGAAATGCTGCCCCTCAGGGAACAAAAACGTCGTAATGATCGGCGACTGCTTCGCTTCCTCGATATAGGCGAACAGCCCGATGCCGGCAAGCCGGTCGCGAAGCAGCCGGTTGTTCCGGCGGTAGCGTTCAAACCGGGCTGGGACGCCGCCTTCCTCCGCCAGCTCGTCAAGCGCCTTGGCAAAGGCAGCCACGACATGGGTAGGCGAGGTAAACCGCCATTTTCCGTCCTTATCCATACCCTTCCACTGGTCGTAGAGATCGAGCGACAGGCTGCGCGCCGTGCCTTGGAGCTCCTTCAGCTTCTCCAGTCTGGCAATGACAAATCCGAAGCCGGGTACGCCCTGAATACATTTATTGGCGCTGCTGATCAAATAGTCGATTCCGTGGCCCGGCACATCGATCGCGATGCCGCCGAAGCTGCTCATGGCGTCGATGATTAGTGTTTTGCCATACGCTTGGGACAGCGCAGATACGGCTTCGAGCGGATTTAATATACCTGTCGTCGTCTCGCAGTGAACCATCGCGATATGGGTAATGGAAGGATCGGCTTCAAGCAAGCCGCGAAGCTCCGTTTCTTCGGGATGCCGGTCATAGTCGATGCGATATTCCGCATAGTTCAAGCCAATATACTGCGCCATCTGGACGATCCGCTCGCCGTAGGCGCCGTTCGTAATGATCAGCACCTTGTCCTGATCGGAAATGGCCGAGGTCATGACCGATTCAACCGCAAACGTGCCGCTGCCCTGCATCAGCACCGCGGTGTATTCCGCGGGATCGGCGCCCGCAATGCCGAGTAATTGGGACCGGATCCGCTGCGTGATCGATTTATAATCATCGTCCCAGGTGCAGCGGTCCAGGAGCATTTCCTCTTTCACCGTTCGGGTCGTGGTCAGCGGCCCTGGGGTTAACAGCTTGTAATGGTTCATGGGTAAGTCACTCCCTGCGGTGTATTGGGTTCCTTCTTGGGTCGTCGCCACTTGTTATTTGGCATCGTTAAAAAACTTCTGGTGCTCCTCCAGGAGCTCCACCGTCAGCGGTTTGGCGAACTTCATCGATTGGGCCGGCTTGTTGATGTCTTCGACCGTCTCACCTTGGTAGAGGGCGACCGGATAGTTCGTGATCAGGTCCTTGCGCGCATCCTTGATGATCGTCTCGGCCATTTTCATGGCGAGGTCGGTCGTGGCATTCTTCTTATCGACCACCGCGATCGACTCGGTCAGCGAGAAGTTGCCTTCCGACGGGTCGACATAATCGATCGGCGCGCCCGAAGCCTTGGCTTTGACCGCCTGATGTCGCAGTCCGAAGCCTGCGGCAACTTCGCCGGCTTCGACCTTCTTGATCGGGCCGGAGCCCGAGCTCTCCAAATGCGGGCCGACGTTTGCGATCAGATCGTGCAGCACCTGTTTGCCTTCCTCTTCTCCGTACTGCGTGATGACGGCCTGCACGAGCAGCCAGCCGGTGGAGGAGTCCATAATGTTCGGAATCGATACCAGACCTTTGTATTCCGGCTTCGTCAAATCCTTGATCGATGCCGGCTTCTCCAATCCTTTTTGCTTCAGTACCTCGGTATTCACAAAGATCGATCCGGTATTGGCCAGAATCGGCATATAGTAGGACGGATAGGAGTCCATGGCGTTTGTGGTAAAAGACAGGTCCTTGTACATGTGATACTTGCTCTGCGAGCTGTCGATAAAATACGAGCTCATCGTGATGAGATCGGCCTCGATGTCGCTTCCCTCCGCCATCAGCTTTCCGCCGAGCTCGGAAGTGCCGAGTGACTGCAGCACGTATTTGCCGTCGTAGCCGGCATTTTTCAGTGCGGTCTCCATTGCGGCCACCGCTTCTTCGTCGCCGTTGGTGTAGATGACGACCTTCTTGGATTCCTCCGCTTTACTGCTGCTGCATCCGACTAGAGCGAATACGAGGCTGATGGCGAGCAGGGTGAGCAGAAGGCCTTTGAACGTTTTGGACTTGGACATGGACATGGGTAAATTCCCTCGCTTCAAATAAAATGATGGTAATGCTGGCTTGCTGCTTGCGTGCCTTCTGGGGCCGCTCCGGGTCCGAATCGGTTTTCCGATCGCTGCGCTTCTCCAAACCGATTTCGGCCCCTCCGCTGGGGATGTGTTTGAGAAAATGTGATGAAAACATTTCAAGTCGTTTCATTATCAAAGTCGCAGTCTCTCTGGTGATGGGCAACCCCCGGGCTCACCGCCGCACCGCCCTCCGTCTTTGCAATATTTCGCACAGCACCTTGATAAACAGGTTGGTTGCGAAGATCAGCATGGACAGCACGAAAATTTCATTAAACTTGGCGAAATGCTGCAGTTCTTTGATTTTGCTAGCCACCACCGACGTCTGCGCCGATACCAGAAAGATGATACCGCTGATTGTCACCATCGCGTTGACGAAGAAGTATCCGAACATTTCGACCACCGTGGCGGCCGAATTCGGCAGCACGACCCGCCGGACGGTCCGCAGCCAGCTGTCCCCGAGCAGTTCCCCGGTCGTTTCCCAGGACGGGTTCATCCGGGAAAGGGCATTTTTGGCCATCAGGTATGGTGTTGTGAACAGATGGACGATGTTGCACAGCACGAGAATCGTAAATGTCCCCTTCAGACTACTCCCGTTCAGAAACAGCAGGTACGCAATCCCCAGCACCATGCCCGGCACCGTGTTGGTGATCATCGAGATCGTATCCGTGACTCCCCGCCACCGCAGGTTCGTGCGCACATTGAGCAGCGCTGCGGCATAAGCAGCCAGGGTGCCGAAGACGGACGTCAGCAGCGCGACCCACAGCGAATGCTTGTATACTCCTGTGAGATCTCCGGATTCCAGCACACTCGCCACATGCTTGAAGGTAAATGTAAGATCGTAGGGGTATCCATTCATCCACGGTGCGATAAACATAACCGCAAAGATAGAGAGCATGCCGAGCACGACCAACAGGGAAATGATCCCGAAGCCTGTATCCCGTATGCGGTGCTTGGGCAGCGGCGTATCGGCCATTTTATCGACGTGGAAATTGAGCTTCTCCAGCGTCTGCAGCAGCCAGATGCCAAAAACCGCAGGGATCAGCATGACGATCGCAACGACCGCCCCCTGGTTAAAATCCGGGATGGAGCCGAGCATCACCTGGTACAGCTGTCCTGCCACAACCTCGTAGGTGCCGCCGACCGACGCCGGAATCCCGAAATCGGTAAAGCTCAGGATAAAAGACAGGATCAACGCACCGCCCAGCGCTCCTGCCAGCGGCCGCAGCACCGTATTTTTGAAGCTGCGCAGCGTGCCGTCCCCCATCAACCTGGAGACGATGATAAACTTCCGGTCCACGTAGCGGAACGCATTGTGGATCAGCAGAAAGGCCGGCGGCAGCGTGTAAATGACATAGCCGAGCAGCAGTCCGTTGAAGCCGTAAATTTCAAACCAGTTTCGTCCCGTGATCCGGGTGATCAGCCCCTGGTTGCCGAAGGAGTACATGATGGCGAAACCGTAGGTAATCGTGGGCAGGAGCATCGGGAGCGCGACCAAAATCCTTACGGCGCCCTTGATGGGGCGGAACACGTTGGTACAGTGAATACCATAAGCGAGAATAAAGCCGAGCACCGTCGTGATGAGTGCGGTCAGCGCCGATACTTTGACGCTGTTCAGAATGGAACGGGCCAGGTCCCGGTTGCTCCACACATCGATATAGTTTGCGAGCGTAAAGCCCTGGTCATTTTCCAAGGAGCGAATGAGCAGCACCACCAGCGGGATGAACAGAAACACGGCGAACAGCAGCACGATCAGGATGAAGATCACCCGCATTTCAGGCTTGACTTTATGCATGGGCCGCACCAAAAAGCTGGTAAATGTTCTGCCGTTTGATCTGCAGCTGCCGGATAATAAACTGTTCCACGAAAGCATCCGCCGGCTGCTGGATGAGGTCCTGCGGTGTGCCGTATTGGGCGATTCGGCCCTGGTTGATAATCAGAATTTTGTCCGACAGGGTCAGCGCCTCTTCCGGATCGTGGGTCACAATGATCGTCGTAAGCTTGAACTCCCGCGCGATCGATTGAATCCGCTGCTTGATCGATTCCTTGATCACCCCGTCGAGGGCGCTGAGCGGCTCGTCCAGCAGCAGGATTTTCGGCTTGGTGACCAGCGTTCGGGCCAAAGCCACCCGCTGCTTCTGGCCCCCGGACAGCTCGCTGATTCTTTTTTTCAGATGGGGCCCGAGCTCCAGAAAATCGATCGTTTCCTGAACCTCCTCCTTGCTGATGCCCTTCTTGTTGCGAAGCCCGTATACGATATTGTCGTAAGCGTTCAAATTCGGGAACAGGGCATAATCCTGAAACACGATATTGAAACCGCGCTTGTTCATAGGCACCCGGCTGATGTCGTTGCCATTGAACAGGATCTTGCCTTGATCCATATCGGTTAACCCGAGAATAATGCCGAGAAGGGTCGTCTTCCCGCTTCCACTCGGACCGAGGAGCGATACAATTTCGCCCGTGCCGATCTCGAGACTGATGTCTTCCAAAACTACTTTTTCGTCGAATTGTTTACGAATATGCTGCAGCTTGAGCAGACGGCTCACCTCCCATAAACACAACCCCAGTATAAAAAGCGAATGTCAATCCACATCGTCCATTGTGTAAATTAGAAGTAAATTATGCATATGTTATTCATATGTTTTGACTAACTTCATCCTAAATCACCTTAATTTCTTCTCATATATACGTAAAAAAAAGCGCCCAACCCGTACTTTGGAGTACCGATTCGGCGCTTTGACGTTTGACCAAGGCTTACTGTGCTAATTCTGTTGTGAGGTCCGCATAATAGCGGATCAGGAAATCACGAAACGTATGAGCCGCTTTGGATAGGTAATGATGTCTCGACCAGGCCAACAGAAAAGTGCGCTGGCATACAGGCTGCTCAATCGGAAGCAGGACAAGTGAGGGTTCTTTTAATTTCGCCGGCTCGGTTAATAAGGCAACCCCCATTCCCGCTTTGACAAAAGCACTCATAACGGTCGTATCGTCAACCTCGCATGAAATCTTTGGTTCAAACCCCGCCGATTTACACAATTGATCGGTTAACACCCGGTAGCTGTGTTTCCTGTCCAAACCGATAAAGGGTTCCCCGACCAACTCGCTCAAGCAGATCCTGGTGCGATTCGATAAAGGATGCCCGGAGGGTACAGCCAGAAAAATCTCCTCCCGCAAAAATTCAATACTTTCGATCTCCTCATGTTCAATCGGCAGTGAAGTAATGCAAAAGTCCAGTTCGCCATCAAGAAGGAGCTCGATCTTCTCCTCGTGCGAGGTCGTTTGGGTAAGGCGGAGATTGACCTTCGGGTACGCCGATAAAAATGAACTGATAAACTCCGCGTCACACTTGTGGTTCGTTGTGGCCAACACAATACGTCCCTGCTCGAGGCCAGCCTGATCGGCAACCTGGCGTCTCCCCTCTTCCAGCATCGTCAGGGCCGGCTCAACCTGCTGTAAAAACAGTCTGCCATACGAATTAAGGCGGATTTTTTGTTTGTGGCGGTCAAATAGCGGAACTCCTATATCCTGCTCCAGCCGGGCGATCGTTTTGCTGAGGGCTGGCTGGGCGATATGCAGTTCCTCGGCTGCCTTCGTCATATGTTCCAGCCGGGCGACGGTTTGAAAATACTTCAATTGCAATAATTCCATGGATTCCACCCTTCCATTCTGATGGACCGAATCAAGTTTATATCTTTAGAGTTATGAACTTATGACCAATTTATATTTTTAACGGTCATTTATCAACTTTATAATGTGGATGAATCTCATCTTCACGATGGAACGCAAAGGAAAGGGGACTTACGGAGATGGAGGGTCAAAAGGATGCGGCCAATAAGCTGCTTCATATCATGTACTTCACCTTGATCATATCGGTCATGAACGCAACGATTTTTAACGTGGTGCTCACATCCATTCGCGAGGAGTTTATGCTGACGGCTTCACAGGTGAGCTGGATGACCACGGGCTATGGAATCATGTATGCGATCGGTTCTGTGACCTACGGTAAATTGGCAGACCGTTACCGACTGAAGGATTTGCTGACTTTCGGCTTCATCCTTATGGTCACGGGCTCGCTCTTAGGGCTGTCGGCACAGCATTACGGGATGATGGTGGCTGGACGGATGCTGCAGGCTGCCGGAGGAGCGGTGATCCCCGCCGTATCCATGATTATACCGGCCAAATATTTCCCCCCGGAAAACAGAGGCCGGGCCATTGGCACCATGGTAAGCGGGCTGGCTCTTGGGACGGCCATTAGCCCTATAGCGGCCAGTCTGGTGACAGGTATGCTTCATTGGCGTATGCTCTTTTGTTTTTCTTTGTTCATCCTGCTGGTTCTGCCTGTATTTCGCAAATATTTGCAGGAAGAACCGGAGCGGACAGGGAGCAAGCTGGATTGGGTCGGCGGATTTCTGCTCGCAGGTACCATTGCCTTAATCCTTCTTGCTATCACTTATAGTTCATGGCTGTTCTTTGGTGCCGGCTTCGTCTTCTTTGCTCTATTCATCCTTCGCATCCGGTCCGCAGAGGAGCCGTTTGTTCAGTCCGCCCTGTTTCATAATCGGCGTTATGTCCTGGGCGTAGGGATTGCTTTGTTAGCGGCCAGCCTGAGTTCCGGCATGCCCTTCATTATGCCGCAGCTGCTCACGAACATAAGCCAAGTATCTCCCGCATTCATTGGTTTTGTCATGTTTCCGGGAGCCATGGCATCCGCTTTGCTGGGAAGAACAGGCGGGAAACTCGCCGATGAAAGGGGAAATGGCTTTCTTTTCTATCTGGCTGCAGCCCCGCTCTTGGTTTCCTTTGGTATCTTGTCCGTATTCCCCGGGATGCCGCCCGCCTATATATGGATCTTCCTGATTCTAGCCAGCACGGGGCAGACCTTTATCCAGGTAGCTACGTCAAACAGCGTCTCCCTCACTTTGTCACAGGAGCATATGGGTATCGGGATGGGCTTTCTTACCATGATGACATTCATCATCGGAGCCGTCTCTACTTCTTTGATCGGCAAAGTACTTGATTGGGGAGCTCCCGTTCAGCTGAATCCGCTGCTCTTTCACGAGCAAGCGATGAGCTACAGCAACGCGTTTTCCCTGCTGTTCACTGTCCTGGTCGTGGTTGTCGCGCTTTATTCTATGCTGGTGCAAGCCCGTAAAACCATTGGATCCTCAATATCCAGCACACAAAAATGATTTCGAAGGAGATGGAAGGATGACTTCAAACCTGATGCAAGCTGTTCGTATTCACCAGTATGGAGGTCCGGAGGAGCTGAGACTGGAACAACTGCCTGTACCGGTTCCTAAACCGGAGGAAGTTTTGATTCGTGTTCATGCCGTCGGCGTACTGCCTGTGGATTGGGCGTATCGTCAAGGACTGATGAAGGAGCATGTCCCGCTGCAGCTTCCTTTTATCTCGGGTTCAGCTGTAGCGGGAGTCGTCGCCGATGTCGGTTCCCATGTATCGAAGTTTCGGAAAGGTCAGGCGGTATTCGGCAGAGCCAGTCAAGGCGCATGCGCGGAGTTCATTACAACAACGGTGGACACCCTCGCTAGCTTGCCGCCAAATCTCTCCTTCCGCGAAGCAGCCACCATATCAGGAGGTGCTACCACGGCATGGATGGCGCTGTTCGCTCATGGCCATTTGCAGCCAGGCCAGCGTGTTCTGGTTCATGCGGCGGCCGGAGGGGTCGGGTCGTATGCCGTTCAATTGGCCAAATGGAAAGGCGCCGAAGTCATCGGCACATGTTCGGGGGACCATATCGATTATGTCAAATCGCTGGGTGCCGACACCGTCATCGATTATCGTACAACCCGATTTGAGGACAGAGTACACGACGTGGACTTGGTTCTGGACGGGGTTGGCGGGGACACGCTGGAGCGCTCCTGGTCCATCGTGAAACGCGGGGGAACCTTGCTCTCGCTTGTAGACGTCCCCTCTACGGAACGGGCTCAACAATTGGGCATTACTGCGCGGTTCAGCAATGAGCTCGCACCCGATACCGTTTTCCAGCAAATAGGACAGTTGATCGCAGACGGACAAATAAAGGCACCGGTCGGAAGGGAATTTCCTCTGCATGAAATTAGGCAAGCTCACGAGCTATGCCAAACCGGCCATGGACGGGGACGAATCGTGCTTCGGGTCGCGGATTGAATTCAGAAGGGCCGGCAGCGGCCCTTTTTTAGCTGGTGCAAGACCATGCAGTTTCGGGCAGGATGCTCAACAGAAACCTGTGATTCCAAGATATAAACGGTATTGAAGTTGCAAGGTGTAATCAGTACACTGGAATTGGCTTAACTTGAATATCGAGGCTTCCACGTCACAAATACAGGTGAAGAACATGCTGCCATTAGAACGACAAAAGAAAATCATCGACCTGCTGACCGTCCGCAAGGTGCTGAAGATGAACGAGCTGACCGAAGAGCTGGACATCTCCGTGGACACGCTGCGCAGGGACATCAATGTGCTGGCCAATCAGGGGAAAATCGTCAAAATCTATGGCGGCATCAAGCTGGCCGAGCCCAAGTATGGCGAGCCTTCCATGGATGAGCGCATGATCGACCGCCTGGAGGAGAAAGAAACCATCGCCCGGAAATGCTGCGAATACATTCAGGACGGGGATTGTATTTATATCGACAGCGGCTCGACGACATACCATATTGCCAAATACATCAAGGACAAGAAGAAGCTGACGGTCATTACCAACTCCATCCCGGTCATTACCGAGCTGATGAACACCGACATCGAGCTGATGATCATCGGGGGAAAAATCCGCAAGGACGAGCAGTCGGTCGTAACGTTTGAGTATATTTTCAACTTTCATGAGCTTAACGTCCTCAAGGCGTTTATTTGCTGCAGCGGCATCACAACCGAACGGGGAATTTCCGATTACAATCTGGAGGAAGCGACCACGCGCAAAAAAATGATCGAGCTGTCCAAGGAGGTTTTCGTCGCCGCCGACAGCAGCAAATTCGGCCGGGACGTCACCATTGCGATCGCGCCGCTGGACAAAATCGATGCGATCGTGACAGACAACCTGGTGGACCGCAGCTATGCCGCCAAATTCAAGAAGACGCAGACGAAGCTTATTATTGCGGACGAATAGCGGAGCAACCGCCTAACGCAAAAGGACTTTCCCTGATCGGCTGGCAAGCCGGGGAAAGTCCTTTTTTACCGTAATATTCGGAATGGATATCGTATATATTCAATCGATCAAGCGGTGCTGATACCACTTCTTGCCCATGAA
Source organism: Paenibacillus sp. VMFN-D1 (assembly GCF_003386155.1). Taxonomy (NCBI): domain Bacteria; kingdom Bacillati; phylum Bacillota; class Bacilli; order Caryophanales; family Paenibacillaceae; genus Paenibacillus; species Paenibacillus sp. VMFN-D1. The sequence continues at coordinate 531,335 of NZ_QRDU01000003.1, forward strand.
ACGCAGCAGAAAGACGGTGCCGCGCACACCCCACTCACAGTTCATCGCCAGCCAGACGCCGACGATTCCCCAATGCAGCACAATGCCGAGCACATAGCCCAGGATGACCCGGAACAGCCACATCGACAGCATGGAGACCAGCGAGGTGAACTTGGAGTCCCCGGCGGCCCGCAGCGCCGACGGCATAATAAAGCTGATCGCCCAAAGCGGTACTTGCGCGATCAGGTTGATGAGCAGGACCGTGAAGATGTCCCCGACGATCTCTTTCGGCGGGTGGAACAGGCTGACGAGCGGATGGAACAAGGCCATCATGATCACACCCGTCAGCACGAAGGAGAAGGACGCCAGCCATAGGAACGTCTTGGTGAACTTGCGTGCGTCGTCCACGTTTCTTCGTCCGATGCACTGCCCCACTACCGTCACCAGCGTGAGCGAGAGAGCGTTCGCCGGAATTTGGGATACGCCTGCCAGCGACCCGCTGATCGCATTGGTGGCGATGGCATAAGTGCCAAGGCCGACGATGAAGATCTGGGTCAGCATTTTACCGCCGTTAAAGAACATCTGCTCCGCTGCAAACGGGATGCCGATGGAAAAGATTTTGCGGAGCATCTTCAGGTTCACCTGAACGATGGACCGGAGCTGGAAATGCAGATCGGTGTCCCTTTTCACCAGGAAGTACAGCGCGCAGGCGGCCGCCAGGTACCGGGCGATGTTGATCGCGATCGTCATGCCGAGCACGCCCATGTGCAGCAGGTTGATAAACACCAAATTCAGCGCGACGTAGGTCAGGTTCATGAACAGGGACAGCATGAGCGAAGCCCTCGATTTGCCGATCCCGCGCAGCGCCCCGCACACCGCTTCAGTAATGGCGATCCCCACAAAAGACACGCCGCCTCCGAGCAGATACACTTTGGCATTGTCCATGACTTCCGGCGAAGCTGCTCCGAACAGCACGCTGAGCAGCGGTTGGTGGAACAAGACCAGGATCAGACTGAGAGCCAGCGCCAGGATCGCGCAGGCGGAGACGGTGCTGGACGCTGCTTTGGAAACCATCAGGTCGTTGCCGCTGCCCTTATACTGCGCGACGACGACCGTTCCGCCCGTCGACATGGCGATAAAGACGCTGACCAGAAAAATATTGAGCGAGTCGACCATATTGACGGCGCTGATGGCGGCGACTCCGGCCGAACTGATCATGGCGGCGTTGACCATGTTCAGCGAAATAATAAACGCCTGGTCGATCAGGATCGGAATGAACAGGGAAATAATCTGCCGGTAATCGATCGATTCACCGGTAAGATGTTTGTCTAGCAGGCGCTCGGTGTTCGCCTTAAACTTTAGCTGATACAAGGGATCACTTTCTTTTTGTCGGATTAGGCATCTGGCGGTATGCCCACGTTTTTATAAAATGAAAAAACCCTTCGGAAAGAAGAGTCGGCTTGCCAGGTATGCGGATCTAGGGGTCCACAAAGGACATAACGTCATATGCAAAACGTCTATCGACGTAATCTTAAAAAACGGCTCCTCAAGGGTCTGCCGCGTTAATCAATCATACATATCGTATAGCAGGTTGGCTTTTTTCCTCTGGTTGAGGTTATCACCGGGGGTGGCCCCTGTCAACGGTTAATTTCTGTGTTTTTTCAAAGGTATGAAAATATAGTTTATTCCGGTCCGTTTAAGAGGGATTTCGTTGGTCTGCAGCGAATACAATGGAGTTTTGAAACGAATAGGGATGGAGGATTCATCGATGGCAAGAAAAAAAAGGCCGGGCATTGTTGCAGCGTGTCTTGCCCTGATCATGCTGCTTACGCTGGCCTTTCCGCAGCGGGCTTTTCTGGAAAGTGGCATGATCATTTTCATTAAAACGCTGACCGGAAAAACCATTACGCTGAACGTTGAACCGTCGGATTCAATAGAGCAGGTTAAACAGAAGATCCAGGATAAGGAGGGCATTCCACCCGACCAGCAACGCCTGATTTTTGCCGGGAAGCAGCTTGAGGACGGCCGGACGCTCGCAGATTATAACATTCAAAAGGAATCCACGATCCATTTGGTGCTTAGGTCCTCTCTCCAGGCAAGCGATTTTGATTTGGCGACCACGAAGAATTCGGTTCTAGCGTTTACGGAAAACATGTTTGAAGGCCACATTAGCGGGAACGGAGAAGACGCTTTGAACAGCGTGCAGATCGCCACACTGCCTGATCCTGCTATGGGAAAACTGGAGCTTACAGACGGGGACACCTCGAAAGACGTGGTCGAGGCTGAAGAAATTGATGTTTCCGATTTGGGGTATTTGAGATTTGTCCCTGCACCCGATTTCATAGGCATGGCTTCATTCACCTGGAGAGGTAAGACTAATGCAGGCCTGGTCTCCACGGAAGCTAAAGTCAATATTACGATCCAAGAACAACCATTGAGTAATAATGCTAATTTGAGTAGTTTGACTTTTTCGGCGGGGCAGTTGAGCCCGGAATTTGCTCCGATCGTCTCGGCTTACAAATTGTCGGTGCCCTGCGGCGTTTCAGAAGTAACGTTGAAAGCCACGGTGGCGGATTCGAAAGCAACGATGACGATCAACGGCAGTCTGGCGGTAAGCGGACAGGAGACTCATGTCTCGCTAAGACCCCTCACGACGGAAGTTTCCTTGATCGTCACGGCACAGGATGGGACGACAGGTCTATATACAGTGGAAGCATCCCATCCGGACGACTGCACGGCTCCCGCGTGGCCGGCCGATAGCCGCTTGACCTTTTCCGGCGTCACGTCAGAAAGCCTGACCCTGAACTGGCCGGCGGCAACGGACGTCACCGGCATAGCATCGTACCGTGTCGTGTCCGGTTCAGGCGACGCAGTGACAGTCGGCAGCAGCGTATATGCGTATGACGTCGCCGGGCTGGCGGCCGATACCGCCTATACGTTCAGCGTCACCGCCCTGGATGCAGCCGGCAACGAAAGCCTGCCGCTGAAGGGAAGTGCCGTAACCGCCAGCAAGCCTGGCGGAGGATCCAGCTTCTCGAGCAGTTGGCCTTCTACTACGCCTGCCCAGCCGGTTCAGGAGCCGAAGCCTCCTGCCAAGCCGGACCCAGAGCCGGAACTGCCGACGCCTGAACCGGATCCGTTCAGCGATATTGCCGGCCACTGGGCCAGTGCGGATATCCTCCGCGCGGTGAAGCTTGGGCTGGTCCGCGGTTACCCCGATGGTACATTTGAGCCAAACATGCCGGTTTCGCGGGCGGAATTCACCGTCATGCTGGCGCATACGCTGAATTTGCAGCCTCGTCAGGATAACTCTCCGCACCGGTTTACCGATCAGGACTCGATCGGGTTCTGGGCCGTAGATGCGGTGAACGCCGCGTACCAATCAGGCGTGACTGCCGGATATCCGGACGGAAAATTCCGGCCCTGGGCACCCATATCCCGTGCGGAGATGGCGGTCATGACCGCCAAGGCACTGGGCCTGACGCAGGAAGCCGCGGGGCGCACCTCGTTTAACGACGACGCCCTGATTCCGGCGTGGGCGAAGCCCGCAGCGGCCGCCCTGGAGGAGCGTAGCCTGACCGTGGGCCGCGACGGCCGGAACTTTGCGGCCGCGGCCCGGACGTCTCGAGCCGAGGCCATTGTACTGCTGCTTCGCCTGATGGACGATCAGCAAGCCTAGGGTTCTGCGCTTAAAAATGGGCTAACGTGTAAAGAACCACCGCCTGCATTGAACTATTCTCTCGTAGTTAGGCATCCGCTAACCGCTGGAGGTTCATTCACAAGGCGGTGGTTTTTTATTACATCAAGAAAGGAGAGCCAAATGAAACGGAGTCGAATTAAGGCTGGTCAAATCGTTCTTACACTGATCTATCCCATGGCTTTCTTCTGCTTTTTGAGTCTGGATCAACGACTAGATTCGTGGACGACCCCTATTGCTGCTTTGATTCTATTCAGCTTGCTGTGGGAAAACCTGACCTATTTGCTGATCTCCAACCTATTAACCTGGGTGGTCGCGATCCCTTTATGGTTGGTCATCGCAGCACCAAAGGAAGAACAAACCTTCGCTATTTTCACGGCCTCCCTTCCATTCATCATCCTGCTATACATCGGGTGTGTTCTCATCCCGGAAGTGCTAATCGTCTCTGCAAAAAACTTCATCATAAAAGAGTTCAAGCGCCGAAATACAACGAAGTAACGGGGTAACCCCGACCACAGCCATAAGCGCAAAAAAGCCGCTGTCTCCAGCGGCTATTCAACATATATGCGCTGCACCCGGCTGCCGATCCGGCTCACGATTTCGTTGGTGACCGTACGGCAGCGTGCGGCGATCTCGCCGGCGGTGATCTGCTCATCGCCATCCTGGCCGATCAGCGTGACGGTGTCCCCCTGCCGCACGCCATCAATGCCGGTCACGTCGACGGTCAGCTGATCCATGCAGATGCTGCCGATGATGGAGGCCCGCTGCCCGCGGATCAGGACTTGTCCACCCCCGTCCGACAGCATCCTTGGAACGCCGTCAGCATAGCCGATGGACACCGTGGCGATCCGGATATCGCGTTCCGGCACGAAGCGGCGTCCGTAGCCGACCGGCTGGCCGGCCTGCACCTCCTTCACCTGCGTCACGGTCGCCTTGAGCGCCAGCACAGGCCGCAATTCGGCCTGACACCGCACGGCGTCGCCCTCCTGGCTGAGCAGGCCGTACAGCGCGATCCCCGGCCGGGCCCGGTCATAGCGCAGCTCAGGGTAATTCAGCATGCCGTAGCTGCTCTGAACATGCACAAGGCCTGGATCGATGCCCGCTTCCTTGATTTGCGCGACCACACCATCAAAATGAGCGATCTGCCGGCGCGTAAATTCGGTCTCCTCCGGACCAAGTCCGTCCGACATGGACAAATGACTGAATATACCCGTCACCCGAAGATTGACAAAGTCATAGCACCGCAGAATCGACTCCATATCCTGGTGGGGCACGCCGAGCCGGTTCATGCCGGTATCGATTTTGACATGAACCTCCAGGTCGATACCGAGCGCTTCCAATGCCTGCCCGTATTCCAAACTTACCATCGTCTGCGTCAGATGGTACCTGGCTAAATCGGCGGCCCTCTCTGGATCGGTGTAGCCAAGGATTAGAATCTCCCCCTGGATGCCTTGTTCCCGCAAAAGGATCCCTTCCCCGATTTCCGCCACAGCGAAGCTCCCCATCCCCGAACGGTTCAAATGCCCCGCGATCTCCGTCATACCGTGTCCGTATGCATTAGCTTTAACCACCGCCATCAGGCGGCACCCGGAAGGGAGATGCCGCTGGAGCTCTGCGGCGTTATGCCGCAAGTGATCCAGGCTGATTTCTGCCCACGCCCGGTGGGATAGGGAAGGCCGGGCCTCTCTCTTTTCGCCTGGAGAAGTAAGCGAGTATCCCCATCTCACAGGGAACGTCTCTGCCCGAAGACGATGCGCCCTCAACCCACCATCCCCTTCCGCAAATCATGGAAGATGGTGATGATGCAGCCGTCCACATTGTTCCCTGAGCACTCCACCCTCGTTTCGGGGCGGACCTTGATCGTCAGCACCTGCTCTTCATCATGTACGGGGACAAAATATATCTCCACGAGATGCTCCTTGACCTTTTTGAACAAATGCGGACCATCTAGGGTGAACTGCTTCAAGTAGTCCGTGTATTCCTCCAGGCACATCCCATACTGCTCCATGATGATGGCATGCGGCACGCCCACATAGCGAAAATGCCAAGGCTCGCAGGCAATGTGCGTCAGATGCTCTTTGCCCTGCTTGTAACGCTGGATGAAGCCATGCTCCGCTGCCAGCTTCCGGAAAGAGGCATAAACGCCGCCCTCCGGAAACGAAGGGCATAAATAGTCGACCCCCGTATGCTTATCGCCCACATCGGCCGCCAGTCCGGTCTGGTGTTCGCTTTCTCCGGGACGAGCCACGTAACTCGCAGTAAAAATCTCCCCGTTCTCCACCAGCGACCGGTCGTAGATGCGCTGCTGCTCCATCGCGGTGCGGTAGCCGCTGACCACTCCGATGCCTCCCCGGCCCCCGCAGGCGTCCAGCAGCGCCTCCAGCTGCTGCAGGCAGCTGCGTTCCAGACGCATCACCCGCTCATGAGTGCTGGTATGAGCGAGTGATTCCACGGGAGCGAGGCTCTTGGAATAAGGCGCCTGGCGGAGCGGATGCTCGCTGTTAATGAGGACCAGGTGTCCCCGGTACACCATGCTCGGCTGGATGTGAATCACGCGGCCTTCCGTGCCTACAACCCCGATCATCGGACCACCTCCATCGCTTCGGCCAGCTGGATCAGCCGGTCCATCAGGTCCGGGTACGGCAGGTGGCTGGCCCGCATCATGTTCGGATAGCGGCTGGCGGCCGTGAAGCCGGGCATTGTGTTCACCTCATTGAACACAATCCGTTCCCCTTCGGTAATAAACATGTCCACCCGGGCCAGGCCGCGGCAGCCGAGCGTCCGATAGACGCGGCGCGCGGTCTCTTTGACCCGGTTCGCCGTTTCTTCCGAAATCCGCGCAGGCAGATGGATCTTAGACGAAATCAGCTGGTATTTTTCCGTATAGTCAAAAAACTCGCCCTGCAGCTCGATCTCATCGATTTCTCCGATAAACGGTTCCCGATGACCCAGAACCGCGCAGCCCACCTCAAACCCGGCAATGTTCTGCTCGACCACCACCTTGTCGTCATGCTGCAGTGCCTCACGGATGCCGTCCATGAGCGCCAGCCTGTCGTACGCCTTCGTAATACCGAAAGAGGAACCGGACTTGGCCGGTTTAACGTAGACGGGGTAGCCAAGCGTCTCGGCCGATTTGGCGGCCGCATACAAGTCGTCTCCTGCGAGGACCGTGACCGAACCCGCCACTTCCACTCCGGCCGCTTTGACCAGCTTACTGGCAACCTCCTTGTCCATACAAAGGGCAGAGGACAGCGTGCCGCAGCCGACAAAAGGAATGCCCGACAGCTCCAGGAGCCCCTGCAGCGTGCCGTCTTCCCCATTTTTGCCGTGAAGAACCGGGAATACGACGTCCACCGGCGTCAAACGGTATTCCGTCCCGACCAGCTCCACGATTCCGCCCGTATCCCTGCTTGGCGGCAGAAACGCCGGGATGCACCCCGGATGCTGATGCCAGCGGTCCCTGCGGATCTCCTCCGGATCTCCGTAGTACCTCAGCCAGGCTCCCTCCCTGGTAATGCCGATGAGCACCAGCTCATATTTGGCCTTGTCCAAATGATCTATAACGGAAGCCGCCGATTGCAGCGAGACTTCATATTCCGTTGAGCAGCCGCCAAACAGCACGGCGATCGTTTTTTTCTGCATCTCTTTCTCCCCATTTCCGGTCCGGTGCCCGCTCCGCGTGAGCACCTGAGCGTGAACCTAAGATGCTTTTGATTATAGGGGGAGGATGTTAAGCAAACAGAAATTAATATTAAAGGAAATCTAAAGAAAAATTAAAGAGCCGGTCCACTGGCATGAACGGGCATCCATGCTCAACCGATGCAGAGCCCGATGTTGCCAAACTGCTCGCCGGCGGTCATTCTCCGGAACGCAGCCGGCGCTTCGTCCAGCGGATACATCCGGTCGATCAGAGGCCGAATGGCGTGCTCCTCCATGAACCGAAGCATCTCTCCGAACTCCTCTCGGCTTCCCATCGATGTACCGATCCATGACAGCTGCGGAAAAAACAACGCCCTTAGCGGGACCTCCACCGTGTCACCGGAGCTGGCCCCGAAGCTCACGATCCGCCCGTTCGGCTTGATCACTTCCAAGTATTTGGAAAAGGTGGCCGGACCGATGCTGTCGAGGATCACGTCCACCTTCTCTCCTTGCAGCCCCTCGTTCCAGTCTCCACTGCTGGAAAAAGCTCTCCGCACAGCATAACGCCGCGCTTCTTCAAGCTTGGCCTCGCTTCGGGAAGTGACGCTGACGACAGCCCCCGCAGCTTGGGCCATGAGCATGGCGCAGGTTGCAACCCCGCCTCCAATGCCCGGGATAAGCACGTGCTCGCCAGCCTTGATTTGCGCCCTCGTAAACAGCGCCCGGTAGGCCGTGAGCGCGGATAAGGGCAATACTCCTGCCTCCTCCCAGGTCAGGTACGCCGGCTTCCGGAAGGCGTTGTCCACGGGGATGATGACCGTCTCGGCAAACGTCCCGTCCGTAGGCCCGCCCAGGATTTGCGGCACCACCGGTACCGCTTCGGTTCGATCCCAACCGATCGTCGGATGGATGATGACCTCCATACCGGCGGTCAAACCAGCCACTCCATCGCCTACGGCATCGATGACGCCTGCGCCGTCGGAGCCCAGAATGAGCGGTGCATCCGCCGCACGGCGTCCCTTCATCAGAAACAGATCACGATGATTGAGTCCGGCCGTCTTTAAACGGACCCTGATCTCCCCGGGACCCGGCCGTTTCGTCTCCGCGTCGCCGACCCGCAGTCCGTCCAAACCGCTCCGGCCATGATGAATAGCTGCTTTCAAATGAATCTCTCCCTTTTTCCAGCCTGTGGGGCCGTTTTGGGATTCATTGTATAGGCCGCTGTAGAGCATGTAAAATGATTAGTAGTGAATATGGCGTTCAGTCAAAATGAAGTCAGGAAGGTGAGCCGAATGGAAAGTGGAGATTTGCGTATATTCCGCGCGGTAGCGGAGGAAGGAAGCATTACGCGGGCGGCCCAAAGGCTGCAATATGTTCCCTCCAACGTCACCGGCCGGATTCGCCAGCTGGAGGAAGGATTGCAGACTCCGCTGTTTATCCGGAGCAACCGGGGGATGGAGCTGACCCCGGCCGGCGAGCGCCTGCTTGGATACGCGCGTCAAATTCTGAACTTGCTCGATGAAGCGGAGAAATCCGTGCAGGCGGAGGATGCCCCGCGGGGACCGCTGCGCATCGGGGCGATTGAATCGGCCGCGGCAGCTCATCTGCCGGGCCGTCTAGCCGCTTACTACGCCCGCTACCCTCATGTCAGCCTGTCCCTCGCCACAGGCAATTCCCGCGTGCTCATGCAGCAGGTGCTGGACCGCGAGCTGGAGGGCGCTTTTGTGTACGGCCCTGTCCCGCATTCCCAGCTGGAGCAGATTCCTTCCTACGATGAGGAGCTGGTGCTGCTCTCCGAGGCCGGAGCGGCCAGCCTGCAGGAACAGCTGCAAAAGCCGATGCTCATTTTATCGACAGGCTGCACCCACCGCTCCAGAGTGGAGCGCCTGCTGGCCGAAGCCGGAGTTCAGCATCCGCAAATCATGGAGTTTGGTTCGCTTGAAGCCGTGCTTGGAGGTGTGGCTTCGGGCCTCGGCGTAGCGCTTCTCCCAAGGTCCAACACACTTCAGTCCCCCAACGAGAAGAACATTGAAGTCTTGACCCTGCCGGAGTCCTACCGCGAGGTCGTGGTCTATTTTATCTATCGCCGGGATGTGCCGCTGAGCAGCGCACTTCGCGCTTTTCTGGAGCCGGAGAAATACACCGGGCCGTCTGCCTGAAAAAGGGAGGATGGCTGCAAGCGCAGTATCCTCCCTTGGCTCCCTATCGGCATGATTACTGCTGCTGGGATTTGTCGTATTCCTTTTTGGCTTTATAAGCGAAAAACGAGTAGATGATAATCATAACCGGAATGACCATCCAGACGATCCCGCGGAACAGCGCGAACGGCGTCTCGAACAGGAACGCCTGCCAAAATCTTGGGCCGCTCATCTCCCACAATCCCGGCGTGTAATACAGCGCTTGGGGCTTCAGAATGACGGACGCGTCAATGGCATCGGTCGAAATCAGCGCTGCGAAAATCGGGATAAAGCAGCAGCACAGCGTCATCCACATGTCGGATATCCGCTTATACCGGGCCGCTTTGGAGTCGGCATCGGAGAAAATATCTTCGTTCCCCTGGTCACCGTTCTGCTTGAAATATTGAGCCCCCGACCCCTTCGTGCCGGCGACATGCGTCCAGCCGCTGTCCTCGAACAGGGCAACATAATCCTCAAAGTCCCGCTGATTCTTAAACGTGCGGAAGTCGATCCGGTAATTGGCTTCCTCCGGTACGCTTCGCTCGAATTGATAGCCAAAGGACTTCCGCACGAGCGAATAGCCCTGCCGGGCCATGTCGTTCAGCCACTGTTCTTCCTGGTCCAAATTCGTGAAAAATTTATATTTTTTCATGCAGCAACTCCTCCTTGCCCCACTGCATATTGGTCACTTCGATCATATGGCGCATCCGCTCGTAATCCTGTCTCAGCATTTCCCGTCCCAGATCCGTGATGACATACACCTTGCGGCGGCTGTCCTCGCTCGCCGTCGGCTGGATGAATTTCTGCTTCAGTAGATTGTCCACCGCCCCGTACAGCGTGCCGGCCGCCATCCGGACCTGCCCCGCGCTGAGCTCCTCCACCTTCTGCATAATCAGGTAACCATGCGCCGGCTCCAGCAGCGCCAACAAAATATAATATACCGTTTCGGTCAGCGGTAAATGTTTATCTCTGCTCAATGAAGTGCCTCCCTTTTGCTAAGTCACACTTTATATCGTTCAACTGTATACTTACACTATATACAGTGTCACTGTATATTGCAATAGCAAAAAGACCAAAACCCGAAAGTATCGGGCTGGTCTTCTTTTTAAATAAGCCTAGTTCTACCCCCACACCCAAGCCTTCCTGTCGCTCCAAACCAATCGAAGGTGAGGCTTCGTTATTTTACTATCCACCGCACCACTCTAAAAATCACAAACAAAACAGCACTAATGCCCACTAAAAGCAGCCCCTCCACCACGATGGAGTCAAGCAGCCCGGCGGGCGCATTTTCAATAAGCGCAGCGATGCCCGCACCCGCGAACTGCGCTGCAATCACCACTACCGAATCCAGCAATGAACGGTACCACCGGACGCGTTGGCGCCAGTATGCGCCGGTCAGCACCAACAGCCCGACATTTACCAGGGTAACGGCCGTCGACGCGGAATTGTCCGCGAATGAGCCGTCTGAAATGGGCCAGGAAGGCATCCACGCTGCAGCCAAAATCAAGTTAACCACGGTAACGCCAAGAAAAACTGGCCGGAACAACCGCTTATCCCTTCGTTTTTCTTCTGCTTCCATTCTTGCCTTCATGTCCGGGCTGATCCACGCAGGGATGTCTCTTCGCTCGCGGCTTCCGATATGCAGCGGGTTGGCACCTGGCTCATACTCGGCCTTCGGGAGCTCGGCATACGCTGTTTGGTAGTTCTCCACCCTAACGAACTTCACATTCGCCTCTGTCCCGTACACCGGAATCCCGTGCTTTCGGAACTCCGTTACCCAGGCCTCCAATTCATCGGGATTCTCTAATCCGAAGACGGAATATTGGATATGACCCTCTTCATCAACCCATTTCATGACGATGTTGGCACCGATCACATAAAACCCGATGCTGCCTTCCCCCTTGGGCTGGTACCTTGTCGTCCGGCCGATCAGCACCTCCTGCATTTGAGTGAACGGCACCAGATGCTCTGACTCTTCGCCGGTCTTGATTTGCTTAACGTATGTATAATATCCTTCCTCCTGGAGTTCGTACCGCAGCAGCACCTTTTGCGGCATCCGGACGATTCTGAAGATCAGCCACAGCATGCCCGCCAAGAACAGTCCAATCACCGTGATAAAGCTGCCCACCACCCAATCTCCCTTGATGAGCCAAAAGACACCGTACCCCAGGAATCCAAGAACAAGGGCTCCCATCAATCCAACAAGTCCCCAATTCAACGTTTTAGCCGTCCGGGACGGCTGGTTGGAATATTTCAGTCGGCCTTCCTCACGAAGCTCTACCATCATCGTCCTCCTGTACCTAAGTGGATTTTCCTGGAATATTTCTACGCAGTAACTGGCGAAAATGTTTCATCGCAACGCCGTACCTTTCGGATTCGTTTTCAGCGGTTACGGCCCAACATATGTGCAGGGACGAATGCATAAAAAGCCCGGTCAAGCAGCCAACGCTGCCCGACCGGGCTTTTATCCAAACCGCTGTAATCACCGGGAAACGGTTCATCACGTACGCGGCTTCACTCATGCTTATAACGTGCTTACAGCACCTTCTCCAGGAAGCTGATCGTACGCTCGTTTTTCGGCCGGCCGAACACTTCCTCCGGCGGTCCTTCCTCAACGATGTAGCCGCCGTCCATGAAGATGACCCGGTCCGCCACCTCGCGGGCGAAGCCCATCTCGTGCGTGACGATCATCATCGTCATGCCTTCGCGGGCCAGATCCTTCATGACGCCGAGCACTTCGCCAACCATCTCGGGGTCGAGCGCCGACGTCGGCTCGTCGAACAGCATGACGTCGGGATTCATCGCGAGCGCGCGGGCGATCGCCACCCGCTGCTTCTGCCCGCCCGACAGCTGGCTCGGGAACGCCTCCGCCTTGTCGGCGAGTCCGACGCGCTCCAGGAGGCGCATCGCCGTTTCGCGCGCCTGCTTCGCGTTCATTTTGCCCAGCTCCATCGGAGCGAACATGATGTTCTTGAGGACGCTGAAATGCGGAAACAGGTTAAAATGCTGGAACACCATGCCGATATTCTCACGCGCTTTGTTGATGTCCGTCTTCGAATCGTTCAGATCCTGGTCATCAACGATGACACGGCCTGCAGTGATGTCCTCAAGCCGATTGATGCAGCGCAGAAACGTACTTTTTCCCGATCCGGAAGGACCGATCACGCATACGACTTCGCCTTCCTTCACCTGCATATCGATTCCTTTCAGCACCTGATTGGCGCCGAAGCTCTTCTTTAATCCTTCAACCCTGATTTTACCCACGGCGCAATCTCCCTTCCAAGAAGCCTGAAAGTTTCGTTAAGATCGTGATCACAATCAAATACATGATGGCTACAACCAGCCAAATATCAAATGACGAGAACGTTCTTGCGATAATAATTTTGCCGGACTGCGTCAGCTCGACCAGACCGATCGCCGACAGAATCGACGTATCTTTCAGCGTAATGACCAGCTGGTTGATAAACGCCGGAATCATGACGCGGATCGCCTGCGGGATGATGATCTTCATCATCGCCTTGCGGTACGGCAGACCGAGCGAACGGGCCGCTTCCATTTGTCCGCGGTCAATCGACTGAATACCGCCCCGGATGATTTCCGTTACATAAGCGCCTGCATTCAGGGTCAGCGTCAGAATGGCCGCCAGGAACAGCGGCATCGTGAAGCCGAAGGCCTGCGGAATACCGAAGTAAATAAAGAAAGCCAGGACGATCAGCGGAATGCCGCGGAAGACGTCGACGAATACCGTCGCCAAGCCGCGAAGGAACTTATTGCGACTCACCTTCATAAAGCCGAAGATCAACCCCAGGATAAAGGCGAAGAACAGCGATACGATCGTGTACAGCAGCGTCTTGCCCAGACCCGTCAGCAGTGGCGGCAGTGAATCCTGAATCAGCCCCCAGCGGCTTTGATTCGCCGGTCCGGACGCATTTTCACCCAGATATTTCTCGAGAATCTGGTCATACTCCCCGCTGGCTTTGAGATTGGTCAGGCCGGTATTGAACTTTTGCATCAGCTCCTGGTTCTTGCCTTTGCCGACCGCAAAGCCGTAGGAGCCGCCTGCTTCCTTCTCGGTTACGATCTTGAGTCCATTGTTCTGGTTCACGCCATAAGCCAGTACGGGATAATCATCAAAGCAGGCTACGGAGTTCCCTGTTTTGACATCGTCATACATTTGCATGGAATCGTCGAACGGGACGATCGTGAACCCGTATTTGGAGGCGATGGATTCGGCGAAGCTGTAGCCTTCTGTACCTGTCTTTACGGCTACTTTCTTCCCTTTTAAATCCTCGTAGCTCTTAACATTGTTATTGTTTTCGCTGATGGCCATCACCACGCCGGATTGGAAATAGGGCTCGGAAAAGTCGAATTTCTGCTTCCGTTCGTCGGTAATGCTCATCCCTGCGATGACGCCGTCCACCTGGTTCGACTCCAGCGCCTGGACGGCTGCGTTAAAGCCCAGCGGCTTGATCTCATACTTAAAATTCTGATCCTTGGCGATGGCCTCCATCAGATCCATGTCGATCCCGACAAACTTGCCGCTGACGTCCTGAAACTCAAACGGAGCAAACGTAATGTCGGTACCGATGACATAGGTTTTGCCGGAATCCGGCGCAGCTGCGGCGCTTCCCGTCCAACCGGACCATCCGGTCACCACGAGGAGCAGCAGCGCTAATGAAAATAATGATACCTTTTTGGATGATTTCATGTGTCCTCCCCTTCTCGGTCAACGCCGAATGTTGTCCCCTTCATACTTTTTCTTTTTGGTGGCAGGTATTCTCCCACCTAATATCCTATTTTACCAAAAAACCAATCATTCCTAAAAATACATTTTCAACCATTTACTTTAGTTCAATCTAACCATTAACCAAGAAATTTACTACTAAGACTAACACAGTCTGCAGATAAAGGAAGCAAGTTAGCTACAATTCATTACCCATTCAGGACAAGTTTGCCTAACCATCATTAGAACTTTCATAAAATATAGTCAAGCTATGAGCTCATTATGATCTTGACGGTCAAAGATAACCGCGACTATAATTCAATCAATTCATTGAATATTTTAGCAAGGTGGGAATAGAGATGGACCACGATTTTCCCGTTCGTGCTTTCAAAGACGACTTGTACCGGCAGTTTGCCCGAATCGGGAAATGCTTGTCCAGCGATAAACGGCTCGAGCTCATGCATTTGTTATCCCAAGGACCCAAGTCTGTTGAAAAATTGGCCGAGGCCACAGAAATGAGCGTAGCCAACGTATCGCGGCATCTCCAAATTTTACTGGATGCCAACCTGGTGAAGTATAGCAAGCGGGGGACGTATGTCATCTACTGCTTGGCTGGTCCCCATATTGAGGGCTTTTTGAATGCTCTATGGCGAATGAGCGAAACGCAGCTGGCCGACATCACCCGGGTGAAAAACGACTTTCTGAGTCAGTGCGAGGATGTACAAACCCTGTCTTTAAATGAAGTATTGCGCAAAATGGACGAAGGCAGCATGATTTTACTGGATGTACGCCCGGCCGATGAATTTGAGGCAGGACACATTCCCGGGGCGATCTCTGTTCCGATGGAGGAGCTTCATCTATATCTGCAAAGTCTGCCCAAGGAAACTCCAATTGCTGCATATTGCCGCGGACCTTACTGCGTTGCAGCTGCCGAGGCGGTTGAGAAATTGCAGCGTGAGGGCTTTACAGCATTCCGGTTGGAGGAAGGAGTTTACGAATGGCGGGAATTTCAAGCACAGAGGTAACGAAACGCATTTATCTGGACTATAACGCGAGCACCCCGTTAGATCCGGAAGTGCTCCAGGAAATGCTGCCGTTTTTCGAGCAGCACTATGGCAATCCTTCTTCGTCGCATTGGGCGGCGGCTTCACTCAAAGAAACGATCGAGCACGCCAGAAGCCGGATCGCCGCAGCGATCGGGGCGAAATCCAGTGAGGTGATTTTTACCAGCGGAGGAACCGAGGCCAACAATCACGCTTTAAAAGGGGTTTACTTTGCATCCAACCTGCCCCGCAGACATATCATCACGACAACCATTGAGCATCCCGCGATTCTCAATCCCTGTGCCTTCCTCGAAACGTTGGGCGCTGAAGTGACCTACGTTCCCGTTGATCACTGGGGCCGGGTGTCACCGGCAGATATTGAGCGTGCCATCCGCGAGGATACCATCCTCATTTCGGTCATGCACGCCAACAGCGAGGTCGGAACGATTCAGCCTATTGAAGAGGTGGCCAGTATCGCCAAACGCTACGGTATCCTCATGCATACGGATGCTGCACAGTCTTTTGGCAAAATCCCGGTGAAGGTCGATGCCTTGGGCGTCGATTTGTTATCCATCGCCGGTCACAAGCTGTACGCCCCCAAGGGCATCGGCGCACTGTATGTGCGTGAAGGTACGGCGCTTGCCCCGTTCGTGCATGGGGCAGGTCATGAATCCGGCCGCAGGGCAGGAACGGAAAATGTGCCTTATATCGTCGGTTTGGGTAAAGCCGCAGCACTGGCAGCGCAGAAGGTCGGTTCCCTTGAAATCCGAAACCTCCGGGAGTCATTGAAGGAAGGGCTCAAGGAAGCCTTTGGAGACCGGGTCCGGTTTAATGGCGATCCCGGTAACCATCTGCCCAACACGCTCAACGTAAGCTTCCTCGGGCTGAGCGGGCAGGAGATTTTGGGTCGTTTTCCGGAAATCGCCGCTTCCACCGGATCCGCCTGCCACTCCGGAAGCACAACCCTTTCACCGGTGCTGCGGGCCATGGGCCTTAGCGATTATGAAGGGCTGGGAGCGATCCGGTTCAGCTTGGGCCGGTACACCACCACAGAAGAAGTGGAGACTGTCATTTCTTTATTCAAGGACCGTCTGCAGTGAGGGGAACAGCAAATCATTTATGAATCGGTTCGTCTAATATAGGGAGGAACAATAGATGTCAGAGACCACGGTTGTAGAAAGGGTGAATCCCCTCCCTGCACCTCTAAGGCAGTGCGTTGAATCGCCTGAGAGGCAGCGGCAGCTCCATAAAAGGACGATGTTGATCGTCATCATTTCGCAAATTTTCGGCGGGGCCGGTTTTGCTGCAGGGGTTACGGTAGGGGCGCTGCTTGCCCAAGACATGCTTGGATCCGACAGCTATGCCGGGGTCCCTTCCTCCTTAATTACGTTAGGATCCGCAGCGTCAGCCCTGATCGTCGGCCGTCTGTCCCAGCGGTTAGGGCGCCGGACAGGGCTGGCAGCGGGCTTCCTGGCGGGTGGGCTTGGTGCGCTAGGCGTCGTTTTGGCAGCCCTTATAAGCAATCTGGCACTTCTCTTTATTTCTTTGCTGGTGTACGGCGCCGGAACGGCAACAAACTTACAGGCTCGATATGCCGGAACGGATTTGGCCTTGCCAACGCAGCGGGCTAAAGCGATCAGTGCCGCTATGGTCTTCACCACATTCGGTGCAGTGGCCGGACCGAATCTGGTCAATATCACGGGACGGTTTGCCACTTCCATAGGTTTCCCAGCGCTTTCGGGTCCATTCATGCTGGCTGCTGCAGCATTTATTATAGCCGGCGTCGTCCTCCTCATCTTCCTTCGGCCAGACCCGCTGATCGTGGCCAAGGCCATGGGGGAGGCACAGCGGGCAGATGAAAGCCTGAATGGCACGCAGTACACCGGCATAAAGGACGCAGCCATGAATAAAATGGGAATCATGATCGGTGCGACGGTGATGGTGCTGACCCAAATCGTGATGGTGGCCATTATGACCATGACACCGGTCCACATGAAGCATCACGGACACGGGCTTGGCGAGGTCGGCCTCGTCATCGGCATCCATGTGGCTGCGATGTTTCTGCCTTCGCTGATTACCGGCGTTCTGGTCGATAAGTACGGACACACTCTGATGTCCTATGCTTCCGGAATCACCTTGCTTGCGGCAGGCTTGTTGGCTGGGCTCGCGCCCGGAGAATCGATGGTATTTCTCGTTCTTGCGCTTGCGCTCCTTGGGCTGGGCTGGAACTTTGGCCTGATTAGCGGAACAGCAGCCATTGTCGACGCGACGTCTCCGCATACTCGGGCGAAGACCCAAGGCACGGTGGATGTGCTCATCGCCTTAGCCGGGGCTTCGGGAGGAGCTTTATCCGGCATGGTTGTGGCCCAATCCAGCTACTCCGCACTTTCTTTGGCCGGAGGATTCCTTTCCTTGCTTCTAATTCCGGTTATTGTCTGGTCGCGGAAAAAGAAGGCCTGATGCGTTCTTCAACCGATACTCCCTTCGTGACTTTAATTAGGAACCGCCGGGTTTGGTATTAAGGTGATCATCATAATCGTTTCCCCTTTCGTTTTTTCGGTTAGATGCAGCGGCAGCCGGCAGACGAAAGGGGTTCTTTGGTGAGGGAGTGAAAGACCGGCTGCTCTGCTGCTCTATCGGGTAATGCTTCAATCGTTCTCAGGCTGATGCGCCGATCAGGCCATCCTCCTGTACCTGTCTCAACGAAGCTGCTGCTGAACAGCCCGCCGCGAGCTCATCTTCGTGAATATTTTTTGCATCAGACCCGGTCCGGAAATCCGGCTGTTCTGAAACGCGGCGATGCGCCATTCGCCGTTTTGCTTTACAACCACATTGGTGTTAATGGAGTCACGTTTCTTTGGCGCCTGCTTCTGCCATCTCATTTTGACGGCGCCCAGCCCGTGAAAGATCGCCAGCTCCGGCGTAATAAAATCGATTTTGACAATCTCCCCGTCCAGCGTAGACCCTCTCAATACGCCGTTCCACAGCTCCTGATGCACATCGGCGATCGCCTTTCTTCCTTTCAGATGCTCGCCTTGAAAAGTAACGTAGTCGGCCTTGTCGGTAAAGCATGCCCCGTAAGCCTCGCCATCCCCTTTTCCCCAAGCCCATTTCAGCTTTTCAAACAGCTGCTCAATTTCCTTCCGGTCTTGCGCCTGATTTGTATTCATGTTCATCTTCCTTCATCTCCTTTGATTGAATGGCTGCCTGATTAAGCGGATTTCTTTGCTATTCAAGAAGCGATTTGCTGACATTAACTGGACCAGTTAATTATCTTGATTTATATAATATCTTGATTAATTAAGATAGTATGCGGCCGGAGGTAATTTGTCAATAGATCCCTTAAGTTTTTTTAAAAAAATAATGAAGCACATCCCGCCCCGTCAGCGAAAAAGCAAAAAAAATCCCGGCCCCTTCGGGCCGGAATCAAGTATGGTTATGGTGTTGGCAAGAAGCAGGCTGGCAATCCCGCTTCCCGCCGGAATGGAGTTCCTCGTGGTTGGAATGGTTCATTAAATGACTCGTGATTACATTACACGGCTAATTTCGTTTGGACCGCGGCTTCCGGAGCCGTCTGCTCCTTCTTCAGTTCCTCCATGGCAGCCAGTCCGGCCGTATTCAGCACATTCCACGGCTTGTTGTAATGCGGCTGGAAGAAGAAGTCTACAAACGCCAGCTCCTGCACCGTCATCCGGTTCTGGATGCACACCGACAGCGTATTGGCCGCTTGGGTCATATCCGCCTTCGACATCACCTGTGCTCCGACGATCCGGCCGCCGTCCGCTTCGAAGACCAGCTTCAGCATGACATCATCGTAGGTCGGCATAAACTCCGGACGGTTGTTTTCATGGATTGTTACAGTTTTCACATTCAACTCTGCAGCAAGCGCGGCGGCCTCAGTCATGCCCGTCGAAGCGATGTTCCAGTCAAACAGCCGGATGGCCGACGTTCCCTGAGTACCCTGGTAGCGCACGGTTGGCTGCACCAAGTTCATGCCGGCCAGTGTACCCATCCGAACCGCATTGGTGGCCAGCGGAATGTACATCGCCGTTCCCGTCGGATTGTAGCGTACGGCGCAGCTGTCTCCAGCGGCAAGCACATCGGGGTTGCTGGTGCGCATATAGTCGTCAACGATAATCGCGCCGTTCGGCAGCATGTCAACCTGGCCCTTCAGCAGATCTGTGCCGGGGCGGAAGCCGATGCACAGCACAACCATATCGGCTTCAAACGTGCCGTCTGTGGTGACGACCTCGCGCACTTTGCCTTCGCTGCCGCGGAAGCCTTCCACCGTCCGGCCCAGCGCCAGCTGCACGCCGCGAGCCTTCAGCGCCTGCTCGGCCAAGTCGGTCAGATCGCGGTCAAGGTACTTGGCCATGACACGGTCCATGTTATCGATCAGAGTGACCTGCTTGCCAAGCTCGTGGAACGCTTCGACGAGCTCGATGCCGATATACCCGGCGCCGATGACGGTGATGCGTTCTGCATCCGCAGCGCGGGCAATGATTTCCTGCGCGTGAGCGTAGTTTTTGCACAGCTGGACATTGTCCAGATCAATTCCTTCCATCTTCGGAATAACCGGCCACGAGCCTGTGGTGACCACCAGCTTATCATAGCTGTCCGTAAATTCTTCGCCGGTCACCAGGTTGCGGACATTCAGCGTCTTGGCGTTCGTGTCGACGGCCAGAACTTCGTGCCGCATCCGGGTCACAGCGCCGAGTCCGGCCAGCTCTTCCGGATTGCTGTAGAACAATCCGCCAGCGTCCTTAACGACGCCTCCGACGTGAAGGGCGATGCCGCACGACAGGAACGAAATGTTATCGTTGCGTTCGTACACCGTAATTTGGGCTTCCGGGTGCTGTGCGGCAATGCTTTTCACCGCGGCGGTTCCGGCATGGGTACATCCAATGACTGCGACTTTCATGGTAATTCCTCCTTATAGGGAATGAAATGGATAATGTGAACGGAATGGATAACTTAATGGATAAGCAGCGGAATGGAGGTCACTGCTTATTTGTGAAATAATGCACAATATACCTTAAAAAAATATTTCCGATGATTTATCTGCCTTGATCTATTTGTGATTTATATCACAACCTCTTTATGGCTTAATCATACACCTTCCCTTTCACCTTTGCAAGGGGTTTGTGAAAAAAATCTCAAAATTATAATCTTAACAAAAAGCACCCCGTCCGGGGTGCTTCATATCAATTTATAATATGATTAGATGTCATCGCGAATTTGAATGCGTTTGGTGCGTTGGTTAGGTTGTTTTGGTATTTCCATGTTCAGTACGCCGTCTTTCAGAGACGCGTTAATTCCGTCTGCATGAATATCGGGAACGTAGAAGCTGCGCGTGTATTCACCATAGCGGCGTTCTCTGCGGACGACTTTTTCGTCTTGGTTGTCCACGCTATGGTCTCCCTTGCGAACGGCTTTGATCGTCAGGTAAGGCTCAGCGTAGCTGATCTCGATATCTTCTTTTTGAAAACCGGGCAGCTCCGCCTCCACCAGATACGATTGCTCCGTTTCCCGGATATCGGTCTTGAAGGACGTCAACGATCCTTTGAAAGATGTAAACCAATCGTCGCTGAACACGTCGTTAAAGGATTTCACCAATGGTCCAAAGGCATCTTCTCTGCGTTTTCCAAAAGGAATCAAGTCAAACATGCTTCATTTCCCCTTTCGATTTGACCTTGTTTGACCTTACGACTTTATTATATGCCCGTGGGTGTGAAATGACAAAAACGATTACAGCTGATTACACGCGATTATAGCCTGATTTGACTCGTATTATGGTGGATTTATCGTGAAAATTAAAATTTTGACCTTATTTGACCTTTAAATAAAAGAGTTCATTTACCCGGAATGACCATCCTCCCCATGGTCTGGCTGCCGCAGCTGATCCAATTTTCGAATGGACGGTATGAACTGACAAAGTGCAGCCGTTGCGAACATCATCACGCCAGACAGCATAAACCACCCATTCACACCAATTTGATCCGCTACCATGCCCCCAATGATGAGTCCAAGCGGCATGGCCAAAGCCATGACACTGCCAAACAAACCGAACACCCGTCCTAAATATGCCGGCTCTATCCGTTCCTGAAATAATGCGACCTGCACTCCATTATAGAACGGCCCGGAGAATCCCATTATGGTGCAGCATGCCAAAAAGGCAATAAAACCATCTGCCGGCAATACGCCCGCCGTAAACAGGGCAATACCCATGACAAAAATGGCCGCCATGATGGTTAAGGAACGATTCTTGAATCCTCCCCATCTTCCAAGCAGTATACCGCCTGCCAGCATGCCGACGGCAAAAACAATTTCCGCAGCGGATGCTTCTTTCATCGTTCCCCCGAAATAATCCATCGTCATCAGAGGAAATAAAGCATTGATCGGCATGAAAGCAAAAATGAATAACCCGCCAATCCATAGAAGCGCAATCAAGCCTTTGTGCTGTTTGAGGGCGTCGTACCCCTCTCTCAGTTCTTTAACAAATCCACTTCCCGCAGCGGATTCCCTTGCCACCGGTCCAGGGATCTTAACCAGGAGCACCGCCATAATCGCGATAGCCGCCCCTATGATATCGATGGCAACCACTGCATTCAAGTCCCATACCGAATACAAAAAGGCCGCCGCCGCCGGACTTATGATGTAGCTGACCGACTGCACAGATTGGGTGTATCCAGCGCATTTGGCTAACTGTTCGGCCGGTACGATCAACGGCGTTGCGGCATTCAGCGCAGTGGAATGAAAAGCCGATCCGATGCTGCGGATAAACAATACAATCATAATCACCCAAACCGGTAGTTCCGTATAAAAAGCGATCAGCGTCAAAACGGCGGCGGCGGCCGCAACGACCACATCGGCCAAAACCATGACGGTTTTACGGTTCCAACGGTCGACTAATACTCCAATGACCGGTCCGCCAAGCGCCTGCGGTAAAAATCCAACCAGTGTCGCCATCGACAGCACCATAGCCGACCCGGTTTTCTCTGTGAGGTACCAAATGATCGCCATTTGCAGAATGGCACTCGTAATCAGAGACACGGCTTGCCCCGCCCATATCGTAAAAAAGCTGTGTTTCCAGTTCTGTTGCTTGTTCATATTCTTCTCTCCCCGCATTTTTTATTGGCGTTTATTGTTTTTAGGCAATAAAAAATGCAGGCCGAAGTCCATATGACGGGCTTGGGTCTGCATACCAACGAAAAGGCATGGAGAAATAAGGCATAACAAATCAACGCCTGATATTCCTTAGCGATCCATAAGCCCACTCGAAAAATAAGCACAACAAAAAAGCCCCATAACATATAGAAAAGCTTGCTTTTTTATTGCCAACTTATCTCCAGCGAATGGAATGCATGGATCAACTAACCTCCTTCAAAACATCCAGAATTGCATATTATGCTAACATAGCGAATTGCCCAAAGTCAATGCGAGATAAATGATAATAGGGCCAAAATCGCAGTTCAGTCGTGTTCGTAATTCCCCGCCGTTTGCACCGCCATATGCCGGATCCTCTCGGCTACATAAGCTGGCTCAAGCACCCGCAAATCCGGCCCATAGCTCAGCAGCATGCCGTACATCCAATGATTATCCGGGTAACTCGCCCGGACCAGCAGCGATCCGTCCGCTTCCGTCTCCACGTTCTCGACGCCAAAAGCCTCCTCCACCCGTACTCTCAGCCGCGGCTTAAAACTCAGCAGGAGGGAAACCGCCGGTCCGGTCTCCTGGTTGCCCCACCTTGCATCCAGCTCTTCCATGCGCACGCCGCGGGACGGAAATTGTTCCAGATGCACCTTCAAGCCGCTCAATCGGGAAACCCGAAACGTCCGATAATCCTGACGGGTTCGGCAGTAGGCGTATAAGTACCAGGCGTACCCTTTCCAAGCCAGGCCGATGGGCTCGACTTCGCGCTGCTCGGCCGTCCCTTCCGTATTGATGTATAGGAAGGATACCACCGACCGGTGCTTGGACGCCTGCCTTAGCGAAACGAGGACCGACTTGTCCTTGATTCCTCCTCCATGCCACAGGTTGGTGTCAAACACGAGCGTTTCGCCCTCATCCTCCATTTGGTCCTGCTCGGATTTGGCGACAAGCGCCTTGATTTTGGTCAGCAGATCGTCCATTTCCCGGTCATCCAGCGAAGCCTGTACGCCTTTTAAGGCGACGAGGATCGATTTCAGGTCTTCCAAGGTGACAATCTGCCGCTCGATCCGGTACTTCTCCATAATTTCATATCCGCCGTCCGTTCCCGCGTACGACACGATGGGGATGCCCGCAGCGTTAATCGTCTCGAGGTCGCGATAGATCGTGCGCAGCGATACCTCGTACTTATCGGCAAGGGTCTGGGCGTTCACCCTGCGCCGGCTCAGCAGGATCATCGTAATGCCAAGCAGCCGTTCTACTTTCAAGCTACCCCTCTCCTTTGTCAAAGAAATGGCGATTCACAAAAAAGTTCACTTTTTATATCCACTGCATTTCTCGCTGACATCCTGTTGTCAAGGTGGGGCGCCTACAATAAAGACATAAGAACCCCCAAGGAGGATGTTAAAAATGAAAATGTTCGCTAGTAGCCAAACCAATCCAGGTACGATCCGCCCCTTCCGCTTGGAAACGACGCCGGCAGAGCTCCAGGACCTCAAGCAGCGCCTAAGCATGACCCGCTGGCCGGATGAGCTTCCGGGGGCAGGCTGGAATTACGGAGCACCGCTCTCTTTTGTGAAGGACATGGCGGCTTATTGGGAGCATTCCTTTGATTGGACCAAGCAGGAACAGCGCCTCAACAGCTATCCTCAGTTCACGACGACGATTGACGGTGCGAACATCCACTTCTTCCATATTCGTTCCTCCGAGCCAGGTGCGGTGCCGCTCATGCTCATTCACGGATGGCCCAGCTCCCCTGTGGAATTCCTGGAGCTGATCGGTCCGCTGACCGATCCGACATCGTATGGCGGCGATGCGGCAGATGCCTTTCACCTCGTTATCCCTTCGCTGCCGGGTTTTGGCCTGTCAGGCCCGACAACCGATACGGGCTGGAGCCCATCCCGGGCAGCCCAAGCGCTGGATGCGCTCATGACGCTCCTCGGCTATGAGCAGTACGGCGTGCAGGGCGGGGATATGGGCGCCATGATCGCACCGGAAATCGGCCGCATCGCCGCCGGCCGCGTCATCGGGGTGCATGTCAACGCGGCGACCATGGGCTTTGTGCCGTTCGGGGCTATCGAAGACGACGTATTTGCATCGCTGACCGATGCTGAGAAGGTGCGGGTCGGTCGGTTGGGGCATTTTATGAAGGAAAGATTCGGGTTTAACATGATCCAGTCCACCAGACCGCAGACGCTCGCTTACGGGCTTCACGACTCTCCGGCCGGACTTCTAGCCTGGACCTGCGAATTGTTTAACGGTTTTGGCGATACGGTCGATGCCGTGGACCGCGATACGTTCCTCACCAACCTTATGCTGTACTGGCTGACGGGAACGGCAAACTCATCTACGCGCATGTATTACGAAGGCGCACACGACCCGGGTGCCTGGGCTCCGAAAGACATGTCGCCAACTCCTGTAGGTGTCGCGGTATTCCAGTTATCCGATGTGGCGATCCGCCGCTTCGCCGAGCAGGGGAACCGCATCGTACATTGGAGCGAGTTCGAGCGGGGTACGCATTTTGCCGCGATCGACGCACCGGATCTGATGATCAAGGACATCCGTACGTTTTTTCGGAATGTGCTGTAACCGTTAAAGTGGATAGAGGTAGGGTGGGCACCTTAGGTGTGCCCTTTTCCCTTTTATTGCTGCGGCTTCTTTTTACGCTGACGATGAAGTCCTCAACGCATACAGCTGCGAGACGACCCGGTCGAGCCGATCCTTGATCAGGATGGCCTCCGCATACTTCGCCGGAATCCCCTCATAGCCGTAATAGATGCCCGCCAACCCGCCTGCGATCGCTCCAATCGTATCGGAATCGCCGCCCAGGTTGGCCGCCCGCTGCACCGCATCGCTGAAGTCGGACGCGTGAAGCAGAATATGCAGCACCCAACGGAACGTATGGACCACGAACCCGCTGGGAGGACAGTCCGGTTCGTCTTCGATGATTCCTTCATACTCGCTACCCTTGATCTCAGTCAGGATGGCTTCGCTCAGGTCCTCACCCCGCAATAGACGATCGGCAATGCGATTATAAATAACGCAGGCTTCCGCGCACCTTGGATCGTAATGCGTCATGCGTGATTGCATGATCGTCACCCGCTCAACCTCGGCCGGGTCGTTATAAGCCAGCGCAACCGGCAGGCATCGCATCAAGGAGCCGTTCCCGCCGCTTTGACCCATGTCTGCGTGAGCAATAAAAGCGGATTCGAACCAATCACCCTCATATTTTTCAAACACATGCCGGATGATATTCCCAATGTCCTTGGGCCGCGATTGATACCATTCGAGAAAATAACGCCCGATCGCCTCCATCGGCTCCAAGGGATTTTCCAGAATCCCTTCCGCCACGCAAAGCGTCATCATCGTATCGTCGGTGACTTCCCCCGTTTCGAGCTGCCATACTCCGCCGCCGATGATCTCCGTCAAATAGCCGTACTGGGCTTTTACTTCCCGGACACTCATAAACTCCGTCGTTCCGCCAAGCGCGTCACCTACAGCCACACCGTAGAGGCCGCCCTTCAAGCGGTCGAGCATTGGGTCCTGCATGCCAACACCCCCTGTTCTGATCATCTGGAAAAGAAGTCCATCTGTCTAATAGTTATGATTATATTAAAAATATCTATCGACGTACATTCATAGAAGACAGACCGCGTTTAGCGGAAATTTTTATTGCGAGATCAGGATGTTTAGCCTCGGAAGTTTAAACCTTCTGATCTCTAAGCAAAAAGAAAGGCTGACGTTTGGGCATGCAATTCACAGACAACAAAAAAACCCGGCCTGGGGAGGCTGGGTTGGACTTATTTATAGTACGGCAGATAGGGTATCCAAAACGCGGGCCGCAAATTGTGCCCGTTCTTCGGGCGACTCCTCTTTGCCCAAAAAGTTAATTTGAAACGCATGCTGGAAGCAGCTCCCCAGGAGTAAATCGGCAATCGCTCTCGAATCCGTGCCCTCCCCGACTCTGCCCAGCTGCTTCTCTTGATTCAAATAAGCTTCCACGGCCTCGTTTGCTCTGTGAGGACCTTCATTCCGCAGCTCAAAGCCTTCCCGCTGACGAAGCAGCAGACCCGGCTCAGAGAAAATGGAACCGATCAGGGACATGGAGCTATGAAAATCCTCCAGCGCCGCAAGAGCAACCTGCTCCAGATTGCGCCCCACAGTTTCTTTACCCGCCATGGTCTGCAGCGACGATAAAGTTCTCATCAAATGCTTCAATTGTCCCCGGATCACATGGAGAAATAAATCTTCTTTGCTCGAAAAGTGGTTATACAGCGATCCTTCCGAACAGCCGGCAGTCCGGGCGATTTCCTTGGTTGTCGTCTTGGCAAGCCCGTTCCTTAATAACACCTGTTCTGCGGCGTCGGCAATTTTATTTTTTAGGTCCAATGGTATCCCTCACTCTATTGACATAGCAGTAATTACTGGTTATGCTTCCATTATGAGTGTGCACTCACTCATTGTCAAGCCAACCAATCTGGCGGTTGAATGGGTTTATTTAGACAAAAATGAGTGTGTACTCACTCACATCGACGGTGAGGATGAATATGCTAGCCTGTTACATTTATGCATACTTCGTCCCTCCTCGAGTGAGTGTGCGCTCACTCAAAATACCAAGAAAGGAGGTTTAAGATGAAATCACAAAATTATAAAACTCACGTCAGGATGGTTCCGGCGTTCCATTTTTTCCTGGTGCCCCTAGGTATCATTACGCTAGTCGCTTCCATCATCCATTTATTTGTCGCAGAGCTGCGCGGGATATCCTTGTTTTCCTCACTGCTGTTCGTGTCGGTCTCCCTGATGGCGGTCATGACGATGATCTTCGCCCGGAGGTTCGCCTGCAAGGTGCAGGACCGCGCCATTCGGGCCGAGGAAAACTTACGCAGCTTCGCACTCACCGGCAGGCTGCTTGATCCCCGTCTGTCAATGAATCAAATTCTTGCGCTGCGATTCGCTCCGGATGAGGAATGGATGGCTTTATGCGACAAGGCTGTGAAAGAAAATCTGCCCCCTGAGCGAATCAAGCGGTCCATTAAAGCCTGGAAAGCCGATTTTGAACGCGTATAATCCCCTAATGAATGGAGGACGAAAAGTGAAGCATCTATCCGAAACATTAAGAGAGACGACCCTGCATGTGCTAGCTGCCCATGCCCAGCAATATATCGATAACCAATGGAAGCCGGTTTGGGAAAGGCATCTTGAAGAAACGGAACGAATTTTTGCAAAAGGCGGCGATTCCGCTTATGGCTTCTACTGCCTTAAACTGTTCCAGCCCTTGGCTGCGGAAATCGCAGAAGCGGGATGGGTCACCCAGCCGGTTCTGCCGGGGACTTTTCCTCAATCGGAAGAGCACTGGGGACCATGGGAAAACCGGGAAAGGCGATTTTGGAGCGTCATCCAACAAGACAGCGGAAAAGCGCTCGGTACGCTGATTACGCGTATTTTTCACGATCATACCCAACTGCGTCTGCCCAGACCGCCGCATATCTACGCGATCCATGAAACGGACCCCTCAGAAATTTCCCATATTCTAATTCACGCCGACCCCAATGTTCTGGATTCTCGGACGGACGGTGAGTCATGATGGTAGACAGATCCTATCCGCGGATGGCCCGAGTCTGTTTTATGGCGCTCGCATGGCTGTTCACCGTCTCCGTCGCAATCCAGGTATTTTTCGCTGGGCTCGCCCTCTTCGTCAGCCCGGATAACTGGCTAATCCATGCCAATTTCGCCAGGTATTTCTCTTTGCTGCCTCTAATTATGGCTGTGTTAGCCTGGACCGCCCGTTTTCCCGGTAAAATGATCCGGAGAAGTTTAGGGCTGCTCGGCATGACAATAGGCATGTTTCTGACCGCGGTGCTGTCATCCCGAATCGGTATGTTATCCGCGCTGCACCCGGTCATTGCGATCATGCTTTTTGGGAGCAGTATTGCCATCCTCCGCCGCTTCGGGATCCTAACCCAAAGAACGCATCGTTAATCGTGGATAGATAAAAACGCAAGTAAGGGCACCTTGAAAGGTGCCCGTTTTTCATTCCTGCCGATGCAGCGGATTCATTTATATAAAAAAAGCACGGTATCTCCTTTCATTTGCTGTAAGACGCGCGTTTCAGGCGAGTGGTATCATCTTGGCGGGAAAGGAGGATTCGTCGAGTAAAGATGTAAGCGCTTAATCAGCAAACCATTGGTGCAGGGGGAGTGCAATGAATGAGTAAATGGATGAAACAAGCCTTTTCGGCCGTAATCGCCGCGGCTCTGATCGTTCCTTCGGGCTGGCTGGCCTCCGATGTAAGCGCGGATGCAGAGCAGCCGGATGCCGATACAGTAACGGTAGTGTACCATGAAACCTTTGCGGACGGGATTGGCAAAGCCGTTCAATCGGGAGGCGCCAGCCTTGAGCGGGTATCGGGCAAAGAGTTTGACGGGAACGAAGACGGAGGTGCTCTTTATGTAAGCAACCGTACCCACGATTACGATGCGGCTGATTTCAACTACACCGACTTAGGAATCCAAAACGGCAAAACTTACACGATCACCGTTAAAGGATATGTGGACGCTGAAGCCACCGTTCCTGACGACGCCCAAGCGTATCTTCAAACCGTTGACAAAAGCTACGGCTGGCTGGCCGGCGCAGCTTTTAGAGCTGGGGAAGCTTTTACGTTGACCAAAGAATTCACCTTGGATACCAGCAGCGGCGATACTCGACTGCGTGTTCAATCCAACAGCGCCGGTGCCACAGTCCCCTTCTACCTCGGCGACATCCTCATCACTGAAAAGGTTGACTCCGGCGGGGACGGAAACGAAGAGCCACCTAGAGATCCGGCCTTGCCTTTCAGCACGATCACTTTTGAGGATCAGACCCCCGGTGGCTTTGAAGGCCGATCCGGCACGGAGAAGCTGACCGTCACCGATGAAGCCAACCACACACCGGACGGTGCGTACGCCCTCAAAGTGGAAGGACGGACCGCTACCTGGCATGGACCATCACTGCGCGTGGAGAAATACGTGGATAAAGGCGCCGAGTATAAAATATCCGCCTGGGTCAAGCTAATCAGCCCCGCCAGCTCGCAGATTCAGCTCTCCACCCAGATCGGCAGCGGTGGCAGTGCAAATTATGTGACCCTGGCCCCGAAAACGATCAGCACCGATGACGGCTGGGTCCAATTTGAAGGAACCTACCGTTACAACAGCGTGGGCGGCGAATACTTAACCCTCTATGTGGAAAGTTCAAATAACGCGGAAGCCTCCTTTTATATCGACGATATCAGCTTCGAAAAAACCGGCTCGACGCCAGTCGAAATCCAGAAAGAATCTGATTCCGGTCAAGAAAGCGTACCAGAGCGATTTTCTGATCGGAAACGCCATCTCAGCGGAGGATCTGGAAGACGTACGGCTGGAGCTGTTAACCATGCATCACAACGTCGCCACGGCGGGGAACGCCATGAAGCCGGATGCGCTGCAGCCGACGAAGGGCAGCTTCACGTTCACCGCAGCCGATGCAATGGTCGATAAAGTTCGGGCTGCAGGCATGCAGATGCACGGGCATGTGCTGGTATGGCATCAGCAGTCGCCGGCGTGGATGAATACGGCTCAGGACGCGCAGGGTAACACGGTCCCTCTGAGCCGCGAGGAAGCGCTGAACAACCTGCGGACCCATATTCAAACCGTCATGGAGCATTTCGGAGACAAGGTGATCTCCTGGGACGTCGTCAACGAAGCGATGAACGACAACCCGCCAAATCCGGCGGATTGGGAAGCGTCGCTGCGCAAATCCCCTTGGTATAACGCGATCGGGCCGGACTACGTTGAGCAGGCGTTCCTTGCGGCCAGGGAAGTGCTGGACGACCATCCGGATTGGGATATCAAGCTGTATTACAACGATTATAACGAGGACAACCAGAATAAGGCCCAGGCCATTTATAACATGGTCAAAGCCATGAACGACAGATATGCCGAAACGCATCCCGGCAAGAAGCTTGTCGACGGTGTCGGCATGCAGGGGCACTACAATGTGAACACGAATCCGGAAAATGTGAAGCTTTCCCTGGAGAAGTTCATCTCCTTAGGGGTCGAGGTCAGCATCAGCGAGCTGGACATCCAGGCCGGCAGCAACTACGAGCTCCCCGAGAAGCTGGCCAACGCCCAGGGCTACTTGTACGCGCAATTGATGAAGATATTCAAGGACCATGCCGCCGACATCAGCCGGGTCACCTTCTGGGGGATGGACGATGGTACAAGCTGGAGGGCCTCTTCCAACCCGTTGTTGTTTGATAAAAATCTTCAGGCCAAGCCGGCATACTACGGTGTCATTGATCCGGACAAATTTATCACGGAGCATCCGCCCGAGTCGGGCAATGCCAACCAATCCACCGCGGCGTACGGCACGCCGGTGATTGACGGGACGGTCGACGCGGTATGGAACCAAGCGGCCGCCATGCCGGTCAACCGCTATCAGATGGCGTGGCAGGGCGCGACGGGCACAGCCAAAGCGCTCTGGGACGACCACAACCTGTACGTGCTGATCCAAGTCAGCGACACTCAGCTGGACAAATCCAGCGCGAACGCATGGGAGCAGGACTCCGTCGAAGTTTTCCTGGACGAGAACAACGCAAAAACTACGTTCTACCAGGATGACGACGGGCAGTTCCGCATCAACTTTGATAACGAAACTTCCTTTAATCCGCCCAAGATCGCAGATGGCTTCGAGTCGGCGACCAAAGCAGCCGGCACAAACTACACGGTAGAAATGAAAATTCCGCTCAAGACGGTAACGCCAGCCAATCAGCTGAAGCTTGGTTTCGACGCCCAGGTCAATGACGCGAAAGACGGGACCCGTCAAAGCGTCGCCGCCTGGAACGACACGACCGGCAATGGCTACCAGGATCCATCCGTGTTCGGCGAACTGACCCTCACCGGCAAACCCGCCAATCCGGGTGATTGTGGCTCGGGCAATGAGGGCGGTTGCGGAAACAACGGTGGTAACGGCGGAAGTAACGGAAACGGCGGCAATAGCGGAAGCGGTGATGGCAGCAACAGCAGCGGCAATAACAGCAACGGCGGCAGCCCGCAAACCGGGATTACCGTGAGCACCGATGGTGTCGTTACAATCAAGCCGGAAGCGAAAATCCAAGACGGACGTGCCGTGAGTACCATTTCTGCCGACAACCTGAAAAAAGCGCTGGAGCAAGCGGCGGCAACAGGCAGCGGGAAGAGGCAAATCGTGATCGAGGCGGCAAAGCTGCCCGTCGCCAGTTCTGTTGAAGTCCAGCTCCCGGCTCAAACCCTTAGTGGAAAAGAATCCTTCGAGCTGCTGCTGAAGACGGATTCCGCTGTTCTTCGAATTCCAAGCGGCATGCTGTCCAATCAGACAGATCTATCCGGACAGGTATCCGTCCACATCGGAACCGCCTCGACGGACCATTTGTACCTAAGCGCAGCCGATCGTGAACGGATCGGCAGCCGTCCGGTGATCGAGCTGAGCCTTGCAGCAGGCGGCAGAACCTTGGATTGGAACAATCCTGCAGCACCTGTTACGGTGGAGATTCCATACAAGCCGACTGCTGAGGAGTTAAGCCATCCGGATCAGATTGTAGTTTGGTATGTCGACGGCCAAGGCCAGGCGACCCCTATTCCTAACGGCCGCTATGATGCCGCCACTGGAAAGGTGGTTTTCCACACCACCCATTTCAGTACTTATGCGGTCGCCTATGCGTCCACTGCCTTCACAGACCTGCAAAACGTCCCTTGGGCCAAGCCAGCCATTGACGCCATCGCTGCCCGCGGAGTCATCCATGGAATGTCCGAGAGCCGCTTCTCTCCTGAAGCGTTAATCAAGAGGGCCGACTTCGTGGCCCTTCTGGTTCGGGCGCTGGAGCTCCAAGGTACAGGCGTCCCGAAAACCGCATTCAGCGATGTCGATCCAATCGCTTATAATCGTAGCGAGCTGAACACTGCCAATGAGCTGGGCATTGCGGTTGGTTTGCCAGACCGTACCTTCAAGCCAGACAGCCCGATCACCCGCCAGGAGATGATGGTGCTCACTGCACGTGCTTTAGCCGCTGCCGGAAAAACAGTTGGGGGCAGCGGAAGCCTGAGCGCATACGCCGACGCCGCAAGCATTGCCGGCTATGCCAAGGATAGTGCGGCTGCGCTCGTGAAAGCCGGCATCGTCACCGGCAGCAACGGTAAGATCATGCCGCAAGGTCCGCTCACCCGGGCTGAGGCGGCGGTCATTTTGTATCGGATTTGGAAGTTGTAGCATTGGGGAGTCATACTTTGAAATGGGAGGCACCGGTTAGTTGACCGGTGTCTCCTTTTTAACCCCAGATCATCTTATCTGTGAACTGGTTCAAATCTGATTTGATCAGCAATCAATTCATTTTCTGCAGGATCGAACTTATAAGTGATCTGAAAATCGCCTACGTATTGCGGAGAAATGCCAACGCTCGTGCCTAACGTGGTGACGATTTGTTGATTCTTCATCCAATAATAGATGACGCCGCCAAAACTAAGCTTGTCCTGTTTAAAGTTTATACCGGCAACCTGATAATCAAATTGATGTTCTTTTCCCTGTGACTTTACCTTAATGGCCAAAGTCTGATCATTTTTCCGGGTAACCCCCGTTTCGATCTGGCCGGCGACAATGTCCTGGTAGCTTTGCACTTTGATTTCGGAGAGATCCGTCCCGTCCAGCACATGTAACTCATCAATATTCAGTCCTGTCCCTTTTCCCTTATTAAGGATGATCACCGCTTCTCCCTTCCCGTCGCCGGTAACATCCGTGTAGTAAATCCGCGGGTCCTCAGTCGTCGAAAAGCTCCAGTC
Source organism: Paenibacillus sp. VMFN-D1 (assembly GCF_003386155.1). Taxonomy (NCBI): domain Bacteria; kingdom Bacillati; phylum Bacillota; class Bacilli; order Caryophanales; family Paenibacillaceae; genus Paenibacillus; species Paenibacillus sp. VMFN-D1. Next base: position 564,565 of record NZ_QRDU01000003.1, read on the forward strand.
GAACGCCTTGTTCACACCATTCACATCAACGGCTACCGATTCATACGAATAATTGCCCTTCCTTAACCGGCGCCAGCTTTACCTCCTTGTTCTCCGATGACCAAGATTTCGTATCCAGTGACCGATCCGCCGTATTCATAGGATTCTCTAGTTGTGAATTCGTTGTTACCCGAGATTCTATTGTTGCTTCGGTACCTGTTGAGGGACTGTTTATCGTCTGATCTTTGCTGCAACCCACAAGAAAACCGAACATTAAAATCGAAGCCGAAAATAATGCGAGCTTGTTAATGACCATCCTCTCACTTTCGCTAGTTGATGCACATCATGATATACGTTCTATTTTCCATATCATTTAAAAAATGGTTGTTATGATTTGAAAATATCGTAACCTCTTATCTATAAACGCTGCTAATCATGAGAAGTAACGCCCCGGGAGCGCCGAAGGCTGAATATTCCGACTCCTGAAGTCTTGAAGTCCAGCCACCCCAGCCGTGAACGATTGAGTGAGCCTAATTGCTCCACACTCGAAGGAAAAAGCCCCCCGCGTCCAGAATATATCAGCTATGAGCGTATGATGATGGGAGAGTGAGCGCACATGAGCGATGAGCAATGGCTGAAAGTTTCCGATTTGGCGGGACAGCTTGAAATCCCTCAGCCAACAATCAGGCGATACATGGACCGGCACGGACATCACTTGCATACGAAAAAGCAGCATAAAAGTTATCTGATATCTTCCGCGTCTATTCCTACGCTGGCCCGGATCCGTGACGAATACTCCAAGGGGCTGAACGGGGAGCAGGTCGAGGAGGTGCTGCTGGGCCAGTCATCCACGATAACGACCGTGAGCGATACCCGCGTCCATAAGGATGAGCGCGTGAGCGATAATCTTGCCGAAGCCTTGTCCGAATTGGAGAAATCCGTGATCGATCGCTTTAACAACCAGGAGCAATTTAATCAGCATCTGCTCGAACTGCTGCAGCGTGAGCAGGAAAAAGTCGAACGTCTTACCGAGCTCCTTATGAAGCAGACCGAAGCGGCGGCGGCCTTGTCCCCGGCGGTTCAAACCCAGAGCCGGAAACAGGCGGATCACCTAACGGAACGACGGGTGAAGCGACAGCTGGAGAGCGAGGCCTTGGAGCTCTGGCTTAACAAGCCTGCGCCGGAACGAACGAAAAGGAACGTGCTGTTTCAAAGGAAAGAGGACAGCGAGGCTAAGGAAAAATTTGTGAGGGATTACGTGTTGGAACATTACGTGAGCCGTTTAAACGAGGAATTTAATAGAAGCTAACCCTGTTCGAACAGCATAATTAGACGAAAAGAGCGGTCCGCATAGGATCGCTCTTTTTATAGAAATCCGGCCCGCATTTAGTGGAACTTTCTTTTGCGAAATAAGGAACCTGAATTTCGAGAGCTCACACTTTTTTATATCTCTTAAAAAAAGCTTTGGGCGGCCTGCCCCCGGCTTGCGACCTGGAACGGAACACGAATTTGCGCTGGCACCAGTAGCTGAACACGAACAAGGAGCCCTCGGTGAGCAGCTTGGCGATGAAAAGCGAAATCCCCACTATTTCGTGGAACAATACCAACAGCCCGTAATTCAATCCCATGATCAGCGCGACCAGCGCAAAATATTTCGGAGCCGATTCGATCAGCCGGGGGGCGTCCTTGTTCACAAATACATAGCGGCGGTTCATGGCGTAATTGAATATGGCGCTGCACAACCGTGAACCGACTACGGCGGCCAGCAGGCTGCCGGTAACGAACTGAAGCACGAAGAGCAGCAGGAAGTCCAGTCCCGCCGAGAGTACGGACGAAGAGCAAAACTTTAGGATAGGGGCATAAATCCGGATGGAGTCCGCAACCGGGCGGAAATGGGAAGATTTGTTTTTTTCCAAATAGACGGTATCAATGGGGACCTCATAGATCGGGTAGCCGTCTCCGCGTGCCTGCAGCAGCATGTTCATTTCATACTCAAAACGCTCCCCCGGGATGCTGCACAGCCAGTCCAGCATCGCCGGCGAGAAGCCGCGAAGGCCGGTCTGCGTATCCGTGACGGAGCGGCCGGTCGTCAGGGCGTACACCAGACGGGTCGCTTGGTTGCCGAATCGGCTTCGCAGCGGTACCCTGCCGGTAAAATGTCGGCAGCCGAGTACGATATGGTCCGGATGCTCATCGACGGCCGCGGCAATCCGGACGATATCGGTCGGAAGGTGCTGTCCGTCGCTGTCCGCACAGACGATCCCTCCCGTCTCACCCGCCTTCTTCAGGAAGGCGAAGCCGGTCTTCAAGGCTCGCCCTTTGCCAAGATTGTGGTCATGGGTCAGCACGATGCAGCCGGCCTGGCGAGCCGAATCAAACAGCTCCCCATAGTCCTCCCCACTGCCGTCATCGACCACGACGATCCTGCAGCGGCAAGCCGCCTTTAGGTCGGCAATCAGCTGCAGCAGTCTCTCGTCAGGCTCATAGGCCGGAATCAATACGGTTGTCATGTCGGTAGCCTCCTTCAGCTTCGTCGGTCCGTTATTCGCCAACATAAATAATGTCGCTGACGCCGCGCTCCTGGCCTTTGCCCCCAGGACTGTTGACGACCCGGCCCATAAAGTACAGGGTCGATGAACCGCCGCCGTCGAGGTTGTAGGCCTCGGTCGCTCCCAGGTCCTCAAACAGATTCGCAAACTCGTTCAGCGTCATGCCCCGGCTGTAATTCTGCTGCCGCCCGTCCACCACGACAAACACGTAGTGATTCGGCGAAATGATGCCGATCCCCGTCCGCGGATTCGCCTCGTCGATCGTGCGGTTGCCGAAGTTGGTATCGATTTTGACGTTATCGAAGTCCTGCACCGCGGTACCGTCTTTCACCAGAACCGGTCCAAACGAAAAGGTATTTGTTACCCCTTGGGCAAGCAAGTCCTCGGCGGCAACCTCCTCCTCGTTATACGATTTCATCGTGCCGTCACCGAACAGCGCCAATCCGTCACGCGCAGGCTCATCACGGTACAAGGTGCCGTTACGGATGACGACACCGTCATTCCGAAACCCGTAATAGTCCCCGTTGATGGCAAAAATGGCGTTGTTGGCGGACGCGATCTCCGAGGTATGCTCGGTAATGTTGCGGCCGAAGGAATTATCCGCGAAGGCTGTCCGGAGATTGGACGCGTCCTTCAGCTGAACATCGGCGACGTAATACGTAATTTGATCCGCGCCTGTACCGGTCTCCACTTGCTTGATCGAAATATTGACGTTGTCGCTCTTGTAGTTCCAATCGTCAGAGGTTGCCTCCGCTGAGGCCGTGGATGCCGCAGATTCTGTATTCGTCGATGTATTCGTAGCAGCTGTTTTCGTTGTACCCGCCGACTGCCTACCGGAAGCGGACGACGATATGGCTGCTGCCGTGCTGGGCTGGGCAACGACCTCCTCCACATGCGGGATCAAATACCGGTCGGCCAGTCCGTACAGGATACTGCCGACTGTGGCAACGGACAGCGTGAGACTGATGAGCAGAATGCGCTTGGATTTCTTTTTCTTATTGTTCATGGATGATTACTCCTTGTGGCTATAATGGGATAGCCCTAGAGTAAACCCGAATATTTAAATAGAACTTAAATGGGATACGAAGCTGATGGAATGGTGCAAAAAGCGGGGATTTGACGAAGGTGGCCATAGAGCGGCATGGCCTCATCTTGGTTCGAGGCGTATATGTAGGGAAATATTTTTAAAAAAAGAGGAGAAATCTATTGAAGCTGTAAAGCTTGAGAGGATGAACTGAGGTTCAAAAAGATTGAAAGGCAGGAGGATACTATCAATGATGCAAATCATGACTTATGTGGCTAAGGCTTCTTTCGTAATTTTCTCGATATCGATCGGGGATCTGGACCCTTCGCTGACTAAATCGGGGAGAATATGCTGCAAAAAGTAGTCGACGCAATGAAGCTTGATTCCTTTAATTTTGATGAGAGCATCTCTATACATGACGACGAACTCTTTTTCCGTGTTTCCGCGCTGCAGTTCTGTAAAGGCCTCGTAGATTTGATCCAGTTTATCGGCTACTTCCAGGATTCTGCCTTCAACGGAATCGTCCTTGCCTTCGCGCAGTTGTCTGCGAAAAATCGGCTGAAACTCAGACGGAATATGCTCATCAATGAAATGAGCGACCATGCCTTCCTCCACTTGCTGAAGCATTGCACGCAGTTCGAGGGAGTGGTGCTTCACGGGCGTTTTGATATCCCCGATAAAAATCTCGCCGTAATCATGACTGCTGGTAATTTCGTACAGCTTCTTCCAGTCCACCGTGACTCCGTTAGTTTCCTCAATGTCAGCCAGCGTTTTAGCGTACTGGACAACCTTCCAGGAATGGGCGGAAACGCTGTGCTCCTCAAATTTGAACTTGCCGGGACAACGAATGATGCGTTCGAGGTCGTTCAGCGATTGAAAGTACGTATGAATTCCCATAGCTGCACCCTTTCTTTGTGTAAAATGGTTGATATACTGCTGTATTTCTAGTATACATTCGGTTTGTAAAGCGACCGTAAAGTGACGCAAGAAGTTATTGGGAACCAACGGATGGTTATGCACGGGATACCCCGGCGGCGGTCCCATTTCACATGGCAAAAACGTTGACACGACACCAAATGGTGTCATACAATTAAATTGTCACCAAAAGGTGTCACATCATGAGACGACAATAAGGCTTAGGAGAGAGTGCTGTGAGCGAGAACAATGAGAACCGGGATATATTTGACGCCGTTGCAGATCCAACCAGACGCCGACTGATTCGTCTGTTATCCGAGGCGGAGGAGCTCCCGCTTCATGAACTGACGCCACATTTCCAGATGGGCCGGACAGCGGTTTCCAAGCATTTGACCATCCTGAAAGAGGCCGGACTGGTCGTTGACCGGAAAGTCGGCAGAGAAACACGATTCAGGCTGAACGCCTCCCCGCTCCAAGAAATTCAAGATTGGGTGGCTTATTATACCCAATTCTGGAGTACAAATATGCTGCGCTTGAAGCAGCTATTAGAGGAGGAAGAAGAATGAGTCTTTAAAAAGACCACCTATAGAGGTGGTCTTTCTCATTGGATCTACATGGGGGAGAATCGAACGCTACAGCCGTGGATCGATCTCCTGCTCCTGGGCGACCTCAAACAGCAGATTGGCCGCCGCTTCCTGGTACGCCGCATGCATCGGTTCGATCTCGTCGTATTTCACGCCGAGCATCCGGAGGCCAAGCCGGTATTCGTTCTGCGAGGTCCGCAGCTTGCGGGAGATGCTTTTCTGCTTCAGCAGCTTCCGGTACTTATGCGGGAACCGGTAGTCGTAGCCGTAAATAATGGACAGGTAGTCCGGGTTGCGCACTTTCATGTACGGCACCGTCCGGCCGTCCCAAGCCTCGGGCTTGATGACGACGCCTTCCATGTGCTTCTCCGTCGTCAGCTTGGCAAAGAACCGCCCCGCCTCTGCATAACTCTCCGGTTCGGATAAATCAAGCGAGACCGATTCATCGTCCGACAAGAAGCCGTACATCTCCGATGTCGACCACTGCGGCAATTCCTCCCCGCCGTTTTCAAAGACGATTTTCAAGATGGCGAACGGTCTATACTCCATCTCCCCTGCTTCGGCATACAGCTCCAGCTGTCTTTTGTACGTTTCGTAAGCTTCGATATGCTGTGCCAACGATACGGACCTCTCCACAATTTCGTGTATATGCTTATAGTTCTGGTACACGCTGGCGCCGTATTTGTCGCTTAGGTCTTTTTTAGGCATGCGGTATTGATCCTGCTCAAAGCCGCTCGCCTGATACTGCTCGGTCAATGACTGCAGAGCGGTTTCGAAACCATGGTCCTGCAAAAAGGAAAGCTCGCCCTCCAGCGCCTTCTCGATCGGCTTGAACTGCCGCTGGATCAGCCCTTCACCGAGGGCGTTCCACGGCATCAGCTCGCCGTCCAGGATGATCATGCGGATTCCCCGCTCCTGCATATAAGGGCCGAACTTGGCCAGCAGCCGATGGTAGACTTCCGTCAGATCCACCTGCTTCACCTTGTAGCCGTTACGGCTTACCGCGAAGCACTGCTCTACGTCGAGATGCAAATAAATATTGCAGCGCGATCCCATATATTTGGGCTGCAGCGCCACCTTCAGGACGCCGTTCTCCTTGAAATAGTCCAAGCCCCGCTTCAGCGACTCCAGTTCATTCGCCTCCATATCCTTATCCGCCGGGGACATCGTGCCGGAAATGAAGTTAATTTTATGCCGGGAACAGTAGTGCAGCCGGCGGATATCGTCCTCCCCCAAATCCTGCACGGATACCTTCCGCTTTTCCTGGAACAGCACCGGAAGTTCCTCGGTCAGCACGGACATACGCGACTTATGCGACTTCATGAACGGTTTGAACGAGACCGTCACGGACGTCAGCCCGTTTCCATGCACGGCGCCAGTGTCGAGATGGATTTTGTTGCGGATCCGGAAAGCCTGCTTGGCGGCCACGTGACCAAAGATATGATATGGGTGGTTTCCGACCGCCTCATCCTTCAGGAAAGACAGCTGCTCTTCCAGCGGCGCCTCCCGGTCGATGCGGAAATTGCGCTGATGGCGGGCCGATTGGGCGTCCAGCTTGCCGATATACTTTTTCATGCAGGGTGCATGCGTTACATAATAGGAAGGGCCGTCCGTTCCTACATAGCGGTAAAAGGGCTTTGCCTTTTCCACCAGTTCGTTAAACATCACAAGCAGCTTATCATCGTTTGCCAATGTCTCGGTGGAATCAAAATACGTCTGCAGCAGCTCCCGATCCACGCCCTGGATCTCGCCCCGCAGGTATTTGTAGACGAAATTTTCGTGATTCCCCAGCACGAACAGGAAGCGTTCCTGATTCTCATACAGAAATTCGATGATTTCACGCGTCTGCTTGCCTTTATCGATCCAGTCGCCAGCCAGGATGACCTTCGTAGACCTTAGCTTCTCCCCTGCGAGCAGCTTGCCTGCCTCGATCCGGAAGCCGTAACTCAGCAGCAAGCCCTTCAGCTCTTCCACGCACTCATGAACATCCCCCACGATGATGTACTGCGGGCCATGCGGGAGAACCGTCTCCCGGTAAGCCTCCAGATCCTCGATAACAACGCGGTAGTCGGGATTGGCCTTGCTTTCTTCAGGCCGGTAAAAGTCCTTGGCCCGCACCTTATGGATCTTCTCCTAGCCTTCGCGCGGCAGAGCGCCGAGCACGTCTTTTTTCAGGCGGTTGATATGATTCGTGATGAGCCGTTTGGAGCGCTCCGATGCGTAGTAATCCTCCCTTTTCCGGTAATCGAAGACGATCACCTCAAGGTTGTAGTGATGGCTGCGGGCGATCTCCCGCACCTTTTCGCGAAAATCCTCCGCCAGCCCCGTCGTATCCACCACCACGAAATCGGCATTGACCGGAAACGACGTAACCATCTTCAGCCGCTCAAACAGCAGGTGAAAAGCCTGCTCGCTCGCCTCCAGCATCACTTGGTCGTATTTATCGTAATCATATCCGAGCACCTTCTGGCGGATCCGGTCGGAGGACAGGTATTGTATGTTTGCTTTTAAATTCGATGTCTCATCCTCAAACCGCAGTCCCGGAATCAGCACGTCTTGGGCAAACGTCGTTTTGCCGCATTCCGTGGAACCGACGAGCATGAAGATGGTATGCATTTTTGTGCGGATTTCCATGAGCTTTAAGCCCCCTCTTTCTTCAAAATAACGCCCTGCGTCGTCCGGATCTGGTCGACCTCATCCCCGATCGCCGCGAATTCATGCGACAGTCCGAGCCCCTGAATCACATCCAGCATCCACGTCTGGAACTCCTCCTGCCCCATCTCCCACTTGTGGTCGTCATGGCGGAAGCCGGACAGCTCGTAATAACGGTTAAAGTCCGCGTTCGGCGTAGTGATCACCAAATGCTCAAAATCGACCCCGGCCACGATCTGCCGAATCAGCTGCGCCGCCTCCTCTCTGCTCATATGCTCGATCACTTCCGTCAGGATCACGTCGACCCGTTCGCCGTTATAGTCCTCGAGAAAATGGTCCAGCGAGTGGAAGGGTGCAATGTTATCGATTTGCCGGGACTCCGCTTTGCGGGTCAGGGCCGCCAGGCTCTCTTCGTCGATATCGACCGCATAGTAGCTTCCTTCGATTTTGCCGGCAAACGGCAGCGCATAAAAACCTTCACCGCACCCGATGTCGAGAATGGACTTATCGAAAGGCAGCACGCCGCCGATGTAATTTCGGCGCTGCAGCGCCGTACCCCCGTAAGCAAATTGGATTCGGTAACGGGTCGATGCTTCAAGCTCCGCCTTGTACTTGTTATACCGCTCCCGGGAAGCCAGGAAATTGCGGACAAACAGGCTGCGGATGTAAAACGGTGCGTCGATCACGTTGATGCTGCGGATGTATTTGTCCAGCACATGCTCGGAAATGTCGATATATTCGTTGCCGAACATGGACAGGAACAGGCACAGCACGCTTACGACGTGAAGGAGCTCATAAAGGCTGCGCTGCGTCGCCACCGTGAGCGAGTAGCTCTTATGCGCCTGATGCGTAATCTGAAACGTGAAGTCCTTGAGATGCTTTTCAAAAAAATCGATGTAGCGCGTGAGCTCGATATGAATCATGCCGATCATCAACGTATGCTCATACCCCTCCGTATCACGTTCGTCATGGTGCTTGAGCGGGTGAGCGAAAAACTCGCTGATCGCGTTGAGCGGAAATAACGGCGTGTTGTAACGCGACACGTTCAAATATTCGAACTGCTCGTCGGCATGCTGCTTATAGGAAATTTCATTATCGGCGTCTTTGAAATAGACGTTGAACGTCTGCTCATCCGAATACCAGCCGTAGGCCATGCCTTTGCGGATGCTGCGGAGAATCATGCCGGAATGCGGGTTCTTTTTGATCAAAAATGAAAACTGCGGGTTCGTGGACTTGATTTGCACGATCGCCATACTGCACTCTCCTTGCTTGAGGGTTTCAATTCCTTGCTGTCATCATCGCTTATTTTCGTGCGCACGAACATGGCGCAAGTATTACGACCCGACATAGAAATCTGGGGAAACAAGCGTCATTCGCGTTATCGCTCACACGATCACGGCACGCTCATGGTAAGGTTCACGTGTTAACTACCCGGTTTGCCTGCTACAATAGAATGAGATCGATACGGAAAAGGAGAACCGTCAGATGGCCAAAGAGAGCTTTGATAAAGAAATCCAGTTTTTGCGCTTGCTGGTGCTGACGAGCGGGGCATATAACCGGCAGCAGTTCGCCAAGCGGCTGGGGATTTCGGTGAACACGTTCGATAAGACGATCCGCCGCCTCAAGGAGATTGTCCAGACCACGTACCAGCAGCTGCCGGAGGAACAGGGTAAGGAATTCAGCGAAGGGCTGCGTTACAACTACTACGATTCGGCCGACCCGATGCTGCTGTTCCTGTTCCGCGCCAAGTCGCTGAAAGAATCGGAAAGCGAGCGGCTGTCCCTGCTGCTTGGGGCGCTTGGTACGCAGTCCCTTACGGCGCTGGAACTGCTGGACTGCTGCACGAACGCGCTGGCCGCCCATCTCCCGCTCCCGGATGAGAAGACGATCCGTAAGGACTTGAAGTACCTGGAAGAAGTAGGGGTGATCCGCAAAATAGGCGGAGCGCGCCCTTACAAATACGCCATTCGCGGCGAGCTCGTTCAGGAGCTGACCGAGGATGAGCTGCTGGATTTGTATGATTTTGTGGACGTCATGGCGGGCACCCAAATTCCTTCCGTGCAGGGCTACCTGCTGCGGGACGGACTCAAGAAGCAGCTGCTGCGAAGCCATTCGGAGAAGCATGCGGTCGAGCCCTTTTTATATAAATATCACTACCACTCGCGGATTTTGGACGAAGCCCATTTGTTCTCCATTCTGGATGCGATCCGCAAGCACCGGAAGGTCCGGTTCCTGTACTTCTCGCCCAAAGCGGAAAAAAGCTACGCCTCCCAGAACACTAACCCGCTGTTTGAACGGAAAACGCAGGGCAAGTTGGAACAGACGCTGCCGCTAAAGGTCGTGTACGACCATCAGTACGGCCGCTGGTATCTGCTGTCCTATGGCCGGGAAGGCATCCGGAAATACCGGATGGAGGGCATCACACAGTTTGAGGAAGCGGATGAGGCGGATCCCGTCTGGTTTGCGGAGAAGCAGCAGGAGCTGCTGGAGAAGCTTCGCTACAGCTGGCTAATCGACACCGGCGCACCGGTTACGGTCCGCGCTAAATTTTACAATCCCGGCGACGGACCGAACTTCATCAAAGAGCGGGTGCTGCTGCAGGGTCAGTGGGGGCAAATCGTCGAAGAAGATGGCGAAGCCTTTATTTACGAGATTACCGTAAACGGCACGACGGAAATCAAGCCGTGGCTGCGGAGCTTCGGTTCCAGCTGCGAGGTGCTTGAGCCCATTCGGCTGCGCCGCGAAATGATCGCGGAATGGAAGGAGATACGCGCCTATTATGAATCTGTTTGAAAAGATTTTTAACTACCAGATCATCTCGCGCCTCGACGATTCCGGCACCTTCATGGTCACCGCCCACGAACGCGCCTGGCTGAAAACCGTGCTGGAGCACCCCGCCGCTTCCGAAGCATTTACGCCCGAAACGCTAGCGAAGCTGGCGGCTCTGCTGGCCGAAGATGAAGCGATGGACACCGGGGCTCACCTGATCGAGAAAGCGCGGAGCCGGGAAAAGCAGGTGTACCACCCCCTCCTGCGGCCCTTGCGCCGCCTGATCATGAACCGGAGCGGCATCCGCGTCACCCACGCCCTGAAAAGCGGGCAGGTCTACTCCAACCAACTCGGCGTGCCGTATCGGCTGGAGTATTCCATGGTGAAGCGGGAATGGTACCTGCTGTGGCATCATATCCGCAATCGCGCCTTCATGGCCACCAAGCTGGATAACATCCTCTCTGTCACCGAGCAGGAGCTGCCGCTTGAGCGGGTGAGCGATATTTTGGCGCGGATCAGCGAGACGCTGGAGAACCGCAAAGCCGAGGTGCTCGTCCAAATTATGCCGCAGTATAACCAAGAGATGTCGCGCATTTTGTACGCGCTGTGCTGTTTTGACAAGGAGGTGCAGTATAACGCTCAAACCAATACCTATACGGTGAAGGTGTGCGTTATGGGGGATGAGAGGGAATTTCTGCTGTCCAAGCTGCGCTTCCTAGGCAAACGGGTGCGGGTGCTTGAAGGAGACTATGTGAAGAGACGCATGCTGGAGGCTTCGGTGAAGGCGCTGGAACGGTACGGCGTGGTGACGGAAGTTACGGATAAGGATGAAGATGCGCTAAACCCCGCTCAATGAGCGGGGTTTAGCTATTTGCGGATTACTCTTCATACCATGGATTTAAATGAACCATAACCTCTCCGACATCGGAGCAATGCTTCATGATCGTTTGTTTAATATTTCTGGAAATATCATGCCCTTCCTGAACACTAAGCTCAGCCGCCACCCCGACCCGAATATCAACAATAATATAATGGCCGTGGTCCCTCGCACGCAGGCGATCCAGACGCTTTACTTCCGGAACCGTTTTGACTAACTCCGTAAGCTCGTTCATTTTATCCAAGTCCACGTTTTTCTCCATCAAAACATCGACCGAGGATTTTCCCATATGAATCGCCAGCTTTAACACCAAATAAGCGACGACGATTCCGGCAATAGGGTCGCCATAAGAGAGAATCGCGATATCGTAATGATCGCCGAGCATGCCCAATGCGATGCCGATGACCGCGGCAATGGAAGCATAGACATCTGCCAGATGATCATAAGCTGTAGCAATGAGCCCGCTGCTTCGATGACGTTTTCCGATAGCCATGGTATAAACATAGAGGACTTGCTTCAAAATCAAAGAAAAAGCCGCTGCTGCCAGCGCGACGACGGTCGTTTTGTGCGGGGGTTCGAACAACACCATCACGGAATGATAGGCCATATATAGAGCGGCCAGCGCTAAAATGATGGCCACGCCCCCTGCCCCCAGCACCTCTGCCTTCCCGTGACCATACGGATGATCCTCATCCGGAGGCTGCTTGGAAATCCGCATAGAACTGAGGGCTGCGCCTGTAGCGACGACGTCTCCTGCATTATGAACGCCATCGGCAATGAGTACCGGACTATTGGATAAAAATCCAACACCGAGTTTAATAGCGGTTAACACGATATTACTTATGAAGCTGAGCCAAATGGCAAATGTCGATTGTCTGTCTTCATGGTTCACGTTTTTAACTCCTTACACATTCAGTAGCATCCGTGTTGAAACGATAGGTTTTAATAGTAGCGTACAAATACCGTGTGGGTCCAGAGAAACAGTTTTTGTGTATCCCTAAAAAGTATGACTTGGCATAAAGAGTTGTACGGGTGAAAAATATTTTTACATAACAAAAAAAGCCTCCTATCAAGGAGACTTATCTGGAATTTGGTTGACGACCTCGGACATCGGTAAGCTCGCCTCTTCCCTGTTGGCTATTAGCTGGCAGGGTCGTTTTTTTGATTCATTCTAAATTTATAGTCCGAAACTTAAAAATGAGTGTTTGCCCTTGAGAGGTTTGCCCTTCCCCAAATATTCATAAATCCATAAGATATGATGATCTATTTACCGCTTTGCCCATACCCAATCCCGATTAAATCATAAGATACATTGTACGTTAAACTCAAGGAGGTAGTAAGGGATGAGTGGAGTTGTAGGAGGAGTTGGCGCAGGGTACGGTTACGGCTTGCATAACAATGTTGGTGCTATCCTTGTGTTGTTCATTCTGTTGGTAATTATTTTGGCAGCGTTTTGTTGGTAAACCAAATATCAGGATTGACGAAAGCCCTGCTGGCCACCTGTTGACAGGGCGGAAGCGCCGTTGTGATCTGAAAGCATTAGATCTTTCTTTTTCTAAACAAATAACATTTTCAAACCCTGACAGCTTTGTGCTGCAGGGTTTAATTTATTTCTGAATCTTTTTTTAAAGGTTTAAAGTCGCACTTTAAAGTTCGTTTCTCAGAATTTAGTAAACTAGCGAAATCGGCCTCTTTCATTGGTATAACTGCCGTGACCTCTTGTCCAACGCGTTCATATGATGCTTTGTCAAAGAAAGGAATGATGAGATGGATGCCTATTATAGCTGCACGCGATTCATGAGCCAGAGAGTCCGCATTATAACAAGAGGCGGTTATGTGCACGAAGGAAGAATCGTAAAAGTGGATCGAGATCATGTGTACTTGGAGACAGATCGAAGAGATGGACCTGTAACGACCTCCGCCTTTCTCCCCTACGGATTCAGGGCCCGCAACTCCATTTTGACGTTAAGCCTGTTCACGCTGCTCGCGATTGCTTTAATCTAAATCCCTAAGCGATAAAAAATCAATCACCCTATTCACAAGAATAAACAAAAAAAATAGACTGCTTACTTCGCAGTCTATTTTTAGTTCAATTTCTTTCGTTTCTTCGGGAAGAAGATATTGAATTAACTGTGTGTACATTTCTTAAAATTTGTAGACGCGTTCATTATTCCGAAGAAATAAAAAAGAAACAGGCGACTAACATCCTGGCTACTTTTACGTACACTTAGAATCACCCCGATTTTCGGGGTGATTCTTTGCCTTACTCTACTCATTGGTCGACCAGAGCTCGATCCGGTCCTTGATATGCTTGGTATAAGCCTCTTCCATTTCTTTAACTCCGGCCTTCGCCAGCTCCGCCATATAGGCGTCCCAAATGTTGTCGAAGTCTTCCGGTTTGGACATGACCGCTTCCGGGATGCGTTTCCACGTAATGTCCTTCATCTTGGCTCCCAGAATCACGGCCGGATCGTCGTTAGGCAGCGACATCGTGTATGCCGCTCCGTAGGCTCTCGGCTTAAAGTCTTCTTCCTTAGGGAAGAGGTCCTTCCAATGCTCCGCTTTATAAGCCTTCAGGGTCTCCTTCTCAGGTTCGCTGTAGTTCGCGGTCAGCAGTTCCGGGTAATTGCGGGTGAAGTAGTTGCCGGTAGAATCCTTGATGCCGTCACCATAATGGACCATCAGGTTCCAGTATAGTCCAAGGCCTGCCTCTTTCTGGAACGCCGCACCGTCATTGTTCGCCCGCTCCTGCACCTCGGGTATCAGCGTGCGTTTGCCGTTTTCCATCGTGTAATGCTTGCCTTCGATGCCCCAGTTATTCAGGATCTGTCCTTCTTCCGATGCTAAAAAGTCGAGGAACTTGATCGCACGTACCGGATCCTTGCATTTGCTGGAGATCGAGATACCGTATCCTCCGTCAAAGCCGGCAGGCCAGAAGCTCGTATCCTTGTATTCCGTGCTTATCGTGACCGGATAATGACCGTAAGTCTGGTCGAATTTGCCGGCCGCCTTCAGCGCATTTTGTCCGTCGCCATAATCCCATTCCGGATCGGCAAGGCCAAGTACCCGCCCTGAAGCCACTTTCGCCTTAAATTGGTCGGTTTTCTGCACGAAGCTTTCCGGATCAAGCAGTCCAATGGAATTCATGTGGTTCAACCAGCGAAAGAACTCCTTTTCTTCCGGACGGCGGAAATGGTATGTGGCCTGGTGTGTTTCCTGATCGATGTAATACTCGCCGTCATCCGGCCCTCCGGTCGTCTGGAATCCCAAGTTGGTCACCTGGTACATATGCCAATCGTCCGCGTTCAGGGACAAGCCGATATTCTTATTGCCGTTTTCGTCCGTCGGATGCTTAGTGATGTAGTCCTGAATGACCTTTTCAAAATCCTTCACTGTGCGAATTTCCGGGTATCCCGCTTCTTTGACGACGCGATGCTGTAGCTCAAAGCCTCCGTCGGCTTTAAACTTCTTCTCCTCGACAGCCGACCAGGTCGGGATCGCGTAGATCGCCTGGTCATCCAAGCTGTACTTCGTCCGAACAAGCTTGTCTCCGAGCATTTTCTTGATGTTCGGCGCGTACTTGTCGATCAAATCGGTGAGGTCGATAACGGCGCCGGCGTCGACAAGTTTGCCGACATCCGCTTTGGCTGCGATCAAATCCGGATAGTTGCCGGTGGCCGCAATCAATGAAATTTTCTGTACCGGGTCGCCGACAGCGAACTCCGCATCCAGGGTGACCCCGGTTTTCTCCGTGATCACCTTACCGACCTCGTCTTTCATGTTGTTCCAGTTCGTGCTGGAATCTTCCGAAAAATAAGTGAATGTGATGGGCTTCAGGTCATCACTTTTCGTTCCGGATGCAGCACTTCCCTCTGTCTCAGCTGCAGACGAGCCGCCGTTTCCACCGCACGCTGCGAGCGTTGCCGTCAAAGTCAGCGCCAGTACAGACGCCGCCCATCTCTTTTTACCTGACTTCATGAAGCTTAACCCCCCAAGTCATAATGAATAATGATGAATTTGTATGGAACAGGCGAAGAGGCCTGGACACACCAGCATCTGTCTTTAACTTTTGACCGCTCCAAGCGTCATGCCCTTCACAAAATATTTCTGCAAGAAAGGATAGACGACCAGAATCGGTACCGTCACGATAATGGTAATCGCCATTTTGACGGATTCCGGCGATACCTGTGCCATGCGCTGAGCCATATTGGCAGCGTCCTGGGAATTGGTTGCACCCGTTGTCGTGCTTTGCAAAATTTTCATCAGCTCATACTGCAAGGTCGTCAACGATTCGTTGGACCCATTGAACAAATAGGTGTCAAACCATGAATTCCACTGCCCTACCGCCAGAAAGAGCGCCACGGTCGCAAGCGCCGGCTTGCAAAGGGGAAGAATCACGCGCCAGTAAATCGTAAAATCGTTGGCGCCATCCAGTTTCGCCGATTCCTGCAGCGCATAGGGCAGGCCGTCGATGAAGGAACGAATGACGAAGACGTTAAAGGCGCTCACGAGCCCCGGCAAAATGTAAACGGCAAACGTATTAATTAAATGCAGTTCCTTCAACAGGATAAAGCCCGGAATCATCCCGCCTGAGACATACATGGTGATGGCCAGAAACATGGAGATCCATCGTCTTGCTTGAAAATCGCTGCGGGCAAGCGCGTAAGCCAGCATTGAACCGCTGAACAGGCCCGCTATGGTTCCAATGACCGTCCTCAGGACGGAAACTTTGAATCCGGTGATGAGGCCGCTGTAAGTAAAGATCAAGTCGTAATTTTTCAGCGTAAATTGCCTTGGCCAGATCGTAATCCCCCCTCTGACGGTATCCACCGAATCGTTGAAGGAGATCGCAAGCACGTTTAAGAACGGGTAAATCGTCAGGACGGTCACCACGATCATGGACAGATACACGATCGCTTCCAAAATCCGGTCCTGCGGTGATTTTGACTTCAGTTTGCTCTTCATGCGACCGGCCGGCGCAGTACTATTGGCAGTTCCCATGTCTTCCTCCTTACATAATGCTTTCGTTGGTGAAGCGCTTAAAAATACCGTTAGCCGCAAACAACAGGATCAGGCTGATCACCGAGTTAAAAATATTGATCGCCGTCCCGAAGGAGTAGCGTCCCATGGCCAAACCATAGTTAAGCGCATACAAGTCAAGCACTTCCGAGTAATCGATGACCAGGTGATTGCCTAACAGAAACTGTTTCTCGAAGCCTGTGCCGAGCAGGTGGCCGATGGACATAATCAGAAGCACGATGATTGTCGGCCGGATCCCGGGCAGCGTAATATGCCACATTTGCCTTAGCCGGCTCGCACCGTCAACACGGGCAGCTTCATAGAGCTCAGGGCCGATGCCGGAAATGGCCGCCAGATAAATAATGGCGTTCCACCCGGTTTCCTTCCAGATGTCCGCGCTGGTGACGATCCACCAAAACCAATGCCCTTGAGCCATAAACTGAATCGGCTGATCGATGATGTTCAGGCTGAGGAGTATACTGTTCACGACGCCCCCGTCCGTTGACAGCATTTTGGTGACAATGCCTGCAGCAACGACCCACGAAACAAAGTGCGGCAGATAAGACACCGTCTGCACGAACCGTTTCATCACCTGAAGGCGAACCTCGTTAAGCATTAAGGCGAAGACGACCGGTACAATGAAGCCTGCAATCAGGCCCATAAAGCTCATGGCCAGCGTATTTCGAAGCACCTGGTAGAAGTGATCATCCTGGAACAAGGTACGGAAATGCTCCAAGCCTACCCACTTCTGTTCAAAAAAGCTTACGCCAGGTCTATATTTTTGGAAGGCCATTGTCCAGCCCCATAAAGGCAGGTACTGGAAAACAAAGATCCAAAGAACGAACGGAATGGACATGTAATAAAGATATTTCTGGTTTTTCAGCACTTTCCACGCACTTTTTCGGGTCTGCGTCGTCTGTTTGTATGCGTTTTCCGTCTTTAATGTTATCGTTTTCATGTTTCCTCCCCTCTCCTGACTTCCATCATAAATCAGCGGGGAGGAACGGCAAATACAACGGATTTCGGTAAAAATCATCCACAAATTATGGATTTTTAAAGTCGGAAGGTGAACGGCCCTCGTATTTTTTAAATTTGCTGTGAAAGTAGTTCACGCTCGTGTAGCCGACGCGTTCCGCCACTTCGTATACCTTCATGCCCTGCTCCAGCAGCTCCTTTGCCTTGTGGATCCGGACCTTGTCGAGGTATGTGTTGAAGTACTCCCCTGTTTTGTTCTTAAACAGCTGGCCTAAATAGGCCGTACTGTAGTTCAGCATCCCGGCCAGCGTGTCCAGTTTCAAGTTGTCGGCATAATGCCGGTGAATGATGTTGATCATGATCTTCAGCTCTCTTTCCTTTCCCTCTGGCTCCGCATCCTCTGCTAATGCTAGAAGAAAAGAGTGTGTTTCTTCCAAAAGATCCGCCAGATGCTCATATTCGAAAATCCCCTTCAAGAAACGCGAAGCCTCCTCCGTCCCTTTCCATTCCTTGCGGGAACCTGCGGTCAGCTTATGAATGACGGCATTGGATAAATAGAAAAACGATTCTTTGACAAAGCCTTCATTTGCCTCCTGCATGACAAAAAAGGCCGCCGCCTCGTCCAGCAATGGCCGGATCATCGTCTGATTGCCTGCCTCCAGGCTGTAATATAGGCGGGAGATGAATTCCTCCATCATCTCTTCCGGACTGCCGCCGGGAAGACGCGGCAATTCCGGTAAAGGATAGCGCGAAGGATAGGGACCCAGCAGCTGTCCCTTCTCGCTGAAGAAAGCCTGTTTTAACGCTTCCTGGGCTTTTATAAAGGAAATGTTCAGCTCTTCCGGCACCGGCACCGCTCCCCCGGTGGCTGCGACGAACCGGAAATTTCCCAAAGTGTTCCGCAGCAGCCGGTACAGCTGCTCCCGCCGCTGCATGCCGCGCAGCGGCTCTTGGAGAAGAAGGATGACGTAAGGGGGTATAACCGTGACCGCTCCGGTACCCCTGCGCTCGATGTCAGGCTTCAGCGCATCCGCAAGCTGCTGCAGCGCGTCGGGGCGGGTCGCTTCAGGTCCGCGCAGGAATACAGCCACGACTTCATAGCTGCTCCATAGCAGTCTGGCTGCTTGTGCCATGCTTCGCAGCTTGGCGGGATCTTCGGTAGTATTCTGCGGTACGAGAAGGCTCTGGAACAGCCATTCTTGGTTTATACCCTCGATTGAACGCGGCCCCTTCTTCAGGCGTTCCTCTTCGATCCGCTCTCGTACCCGCGTTAAGGTATGGATCATCTCTTTGATATCCACCGGCTTGAGGAGATACCCGGCTACCCCGTATTTAATCGCTTGTTTGGCATACTCGAAGTCGGCATAACCGCTGAGTATGATCACTTGCAGCTCAAGTCCGCTGGATGATACGGACTGCATCAGCTGCAATCCATCCATAAGCGGCATGCGAATATCGACGATGGCGATATCCGGCCGTTCCTGATCAATCACTGCCAGTGCTTCTTGACCATTGGCCGCCGTGGCGGTCACGGTAAGACCCAGACTGTCCCACGGAATCAAGGTTTGCAGGCCTTGGCGCAGCTTCGGTTCATCATCCACAATGATGACCTTCATCATTGAAAATCACCTCCTGGAATGAAAAATGTGATCAAAGTTCCGGCTCCAGGCTCGCTGTCGATCCGTAAAGCACTGGATTCCCCGTACAGCAAGACAAGCCGTTCGTTTACGTTGCGCAGGCCGATCCGCTGCTCCCCCTCGTCCTCAGCCGGTGATGCAAGCTCCTGCCGCACGAGATGGAGACGATCCGCCGAAAGGCCGGCACCGTTGTCGCTCACCTTGACTTGAATTCCCCTCTGGAATGCCTTCACTTCCACGCTAATAAACACTCCTTCCGCGCGGTGATCCAGGCCATGAACGACGGCGTTCTCCACCAAAGGCTGGATAATCAATGGAGGTACCAGCATCCCTTCCCGGCCTGCATCAACCGTCAATTGATACTGCAAGCGGTCTTCATATCTGAACTTTTGAATATCGAGATAACAGCGTACCCGCTCAAGCTCCTGGCCCAGCGGAATCCTGCCGCTGCCGGTTTCCAAACTGCTGCGCAGCAGCGTGCTGAGCAGCCATACCGCCTCCGCGATGCCGTCTTGTTTTCGAATATGGGCCTCCATCCGGATCGATTCTAGCGAGTTAAAGAGAAAATGGGGATTGATCTGGCTGGCCAGCATTTTAAATTTCATCTCGTTTTGCCTTTTCTCCACCAGGCTTTTCTGCCGGTTCGTTTCCTGGACTTCATTGAACAAGTGGTTCACCTCTCTGACCAGCGCGTTAAATTGCTTGGACAGCAGGCCAATTTCATCTTTCCCGTCGATATGCAGAAAGGTTTCCCAGGAACCCGACCGGACTTTGGACATATGCCTGCTTAACCTTAGGAGCCTTCTGGATAATAACGATGCGGAGGCATAAATGAGCAGGGCGGCAGCAATCAAACTGGCCGTAATGACGACCACACCGAGACGGATGACTTGATTGGCATCACGGGTGATCCCGGCAATGGAAAAGATGGAAATCGTCCGAAGGCCGTTCCAACTGTCCTGCGGTTGCAGACTGGCAATGACTACCTTGGACGCTTTCCCGTTGATGGACGCATTGTAGCTTCCTTCCTGAAGAGAAAGTATATTGGGATCGGCATAAATATCCGACAGAGCCTTTCCCGACACTCCCGCTTCATTGGACGCGACGATCCGGTTCCGGTTATCCACGATCAGGGTCGGGAACGATTCCTGCTCCAGAATGGAGCTTAACCGGCGCTTGTCCACATTGATGACCAGTACCCCTTTTCGCCCCGGAAGCATCCAAAGGAAACGAACGAATCAAACTTAGATTATAGGAGCCTTTTCGTTCATCTTGAATCAGATTCCAGCCGACCAGTCCCTTCTGCGCCAAGGCTTCTTGGTACCAATCCTGGGCCGTGACCGTTCGGTCCGGCTGGACAAACTCCCAGTTATCGAGTGCCCCCGGATTCTCGGCATACACACGGATCCCCGATATCTCTTTGTACAGCTGGAGGTAGTCGCGAATATCCGTATAGTCACGATAAGCCTGAATAACCTCAACGTAGCTGTTGTATTTCTGGCCGGCTACCCTTTTCATTCGATTGTCATTCATCAACCGGTTCGAAATGTCCAGCGGAACCTTGATCAGCTCTTCCGTACGTTTCCGAACACGCTCCACATTGGTGGAGACCTGCACAAAAGCGTTTTCGATAACGATTTCGCGCAGCTTTCCGGTTAGAAAAAGGCCGCACAGCAGCAAGGGAAGAACGGCCACCGATATAAACGTAACGGCCAGCTTCTTCCTTATTTTCATATCATTCATCATCCGGATAAAAAACATGGCGCTACCTCCCGTGTGATCTGTTCTGCTGCGCGCAAAAAGCCCCTTTTTCGCTTAAAAAAGGGGCTTAAACTCCATCCATTGATTCTTTCAGGCCTAGATCAATGGTTACGCCTTGCCGGGCTTGAGGGCCCGCAGTCTAAACCATCGGCTTTGATAATCTTTATGCTCGTAGGCAAGGGGCAAACCGAGCTGCATCAGCCGGTCTCCCCCAAAGACCGAAATCTCCCCGCCGGTTCCGGGTTCCACTTCGTATTCCAGTTCTGGGTCAAGTCCGTCCAGGCGCAAGGTCCGCTGGGGTGCGTTCGGCACGGCCATCACTTGAAAAGCGTAGACCAAGGCATCCTTTTGATCCTCCGAAACAAACATCCACGCCGACTCGTTCCCCTCGAACGGACTTTTCAGACGGTACAAGTCGCCTTGCTGCACCAACCCGCGAATCTGCTTGTAGGCGGCGACTTGGCGTTTGACCGCCTCCTTTTCGTCATCGGTAAATTTCGTGAGATCCAGCTCATACCCGAAATTTCCGGACATGGCGACATTGCCGCGAAAATCAAGCGGTGTGATCCGTCCGACCTGATGGTTCGGAACCGCCGACACATGCGCTCCGATGGCGCTTACAGGGTAGACCAGGCTGGTCCCGTACTGAATCTTCAGCCGTTCCACCGCATCGGTATTATCGCTGGTCCAGGTTTGAGGCATGTAATACAGCATGCCGGGATCAAAGCGTCCACCGCCGCTGGAGCAGCTCTCGAACAAAATATGCGGAAAATCGGTGGTGATTCGCTCAAGCAGCTCGTACAACCCAAGAACATAGCGGTGAGCAGTCTCAGCTTGGCGCTCCGGCGGCAGGGCGGCAGACCCGATTTCCGTCAAAGCGCGGTTCATGTCCCATTTCACGTAAGCAACCGGCACGGTGGAGAAAATCGCAGAGAGCGAGTCATAGATGTAATCTCGCACTTCCTGGCGCGTGTAGTCCAGCACCAGCTGCCATCTGGCTTCACTGCGTCTCCGCCCCGGGACGTGAAGGCACCAGTCCGGATGCTTACGGTACAGCTCGCTATCCGGCGAAATCATCTCGGGCTCGAACCACAGCCCGAATTTCAGGCCCAGCCGGTTGATGCGCTCCGCGACATCCGCCAGTCCGTCCGGCAGCTTCCGCCGATCCTCGTACCAATCCCCCAGCGACGAATTGTCCGCATCCCGTTTGCCAAACCAGCCGTCATCCAAGACAAACAGCTCGATGCCCAGCTTGGCTCCCTCTTCCGCAATCGAAACCAGCTTGTCCGCATTGAAGTCGAAATACGTGGCCTCCCAGTTATTGACCAGAATCGGCCGTTCTTCGTCCCGGTATTTCCCCCGGCACAGCCGGGTCCGGTACAGTCGGTGATACGTCCGCGACATCTCCCCCAATCCTTGCGCGGAGTACACCATGACCGCTTCCGGCGTTTGGAAGCTCTCCCCCGGATTCAGCTGCCACGCGAAATCAAAAGAGTTCACGCCAATGCTAAACCTTGTGGAGCCGAAGGAATCTACTTCCGCCCCTGCTTCAAATCCGCCGCTGTATACCAGGCTAAAGCCAAAAGCTTCCCCATGTCGTTCCGTCGTGTCCGGCGTGACCAGAGCGGCAAAAGGGTTAAACTGGTGGCTGCTCATGCCCCTTTTGCTGTCGATCCGGGTTTCGCCTTGCTCAAGCGGTCTTCGCTTCATATTCCCTTCCCGGGCCCACGCCCCGGAAAGGTACACCATCTCCAAATCGCTAGAACCGGAGAAATCGACGCTGGCACTAAGGGCACGGCGAAGCCGAAGCTTCTTGTCCCCTTCGTTGATCAAATGAGCTGACCGAATGATCACGTTGCGATCCGTGAAGATGGAATAAAGCAGGACGACCTTAAGTCCCGAGTAGGCATCTTTTAATACCAGCTCGAGCGTCTCTGCTTCGGACTCGTCCTCCGTATAAACGGCCGGAAGTCCGCTTAATGGCGGCTTTCCCTTCAGGATCCGGTAACCGTCGTACTTGAGCTCCGTAATCCTCGTCCCATCCTCCAGTTCGGCCTGGTACGCCGGATTCCGGAAGTCCCCGCTGCCGTACTGCGGGTATTCCTGCGGCAGCCGGTCAAGCCCAGCCCTCGCGGGAGTGTGTATCAGGAGATCGCCCATCGATTCCCGATGCTTCAGTCTCCCTCCCCAATACCCATGTACAGGATAGCCGTCCACGATCTGAATCAAATAGCTCATGCCGGACGACTGTAGATGAAACAACCCTGCTTGCTCTTGAACGATTAAGCCCATTGGTAAACATCCCTTCTTTCCTGCCTATCGGTACTTCATGCATCGTGACATGGTCTAGAAATCTGGCTTGTGCCACACCCGTATCTATGAACCATTACATCTCCGCCATCCGGGCAATGCTCCGGCATCTTTGTATTCAACATATCTTTGAAACATGGCTTTAGGATTGATCTACGATTCCAGAAATACAGGCTTATATACAAAAATCATATATGATCATACGATAGGTCGTACATGGCATGGTGCTCACTCATTATGTTATTATGATTGATAATTGACAGGCATTCTATTTTTAAGGGGATGGGGTTTTACTTGTGTTAGAGTATCTGCCGCGAAGCAAACAGCACACCGAGCTGCATCTGACGCAATTTGGCATGGAGGATTGTATATCCGGTCATTATTTTGGGCCCGCCGTAAGGACTCACTATTTGCTCCATTATATATTCAAAGGGGAGGGGATTTTTGAGGTAGGGGGAGTGAAGCACCGCCTTCGAAAAGGACAGGGGTTTCTGATTTGTCCCCATGTCGTTACCTATTATCAAGCCGACGAAGTTAACCCTTGGTCATACGGCTGGGTTGGTTTTAACGGCACGCTGGCCGAACCCCCCCTTATGCAAGCAGGGCTAACCCCTTCATGTCCAATTCTGCATTATGATCGAGATGATATGATTCATCAGTATTTGCAGTTGATGGCCCAGTCGAGACAAAGCCATAAAGCCCGGGAAACCAGACTAACGGGGCTGCTGTATTTGATGTTATCTTTGCTGGTGGAGTCCGGTCCGGAAACGCCCACCGTTCAAAGGGAAAGCCGCGCTGAGGTTTACGTGGAGCAAGTGATCGATTTTATCGAAATGAACTTTTCTCAAAAAATTACTATTGAGGACATCGCGCATTTGATTGGGCTTAATCGCAGCTATTTGTGCTCGTTATTCAAACAGCAAATGAACATAAGCATTCAGGATTACCTGATTCGCTACAGAATGGATATGGCGGCTAAAATGCTGGGAAGCACAGACCTTTCAATCGGCGATATCGCCCGCTCGGTCGGCTATGCCGACCCGCTCCTTTTCTCCAAAATGTTCAAAAAGGTGAAGGGGGCGTCGCCGAAACATTATCGGGGCGAAGCCTTTGGTCCAAATTAAGGTGGATCCCATAGGGAGGAAGTGGATTGAAAAAAGGTGTTCGTTCTCAAGGCGTACAGGCGTACGTTGGGGAGAAGACTTGAGCAATTCCAAAAAAACAAAAAATCGGCCTCATTGCACACGGTGCAAATGGAGGCCGATTTTTTGTTTTAGACGTTTCGAAATCGCCGGCGACGGGTCAATATACTCCGGGAAGACCTCCGTTCAGCGTGACTGCCGTGACTGAATCTCATGAATGAAGTTCTCGGCCAGTTCCCTGGGGATAAGGTCAGCCGGATCGCGCCCGCTCAAAACCCAGAAAAAAACCGGTCCGATCAACAAGGCGGTGGCCTGATCGAGCGGAACAGACAACAGCCCCTTCCCAAATGTACGCTCTATCACAACTCGGGCACTGTCGCCGAGCGGGTCCCTTGAGGAGAGCAGCTTGGCCACGTTGGAGTCATGCTGCGCTTCCCCGAGAAGCGCCCGATAAGCTGCGCCGGCCGGCGAGTGTGAAAGAAAGCGAATGAGCGCTTCCAGGTAGGCCGTCAGGTCTTCCAGCGGAGAGCCTGCGGGGCTAACCGCAAGTTCATGCTCTGCATCGGTGGCACTCGCTTCGAATAGGATCTCCGCTTTGTTGGACCACCAACGATATACGGTCTGACGGGATACTCCCGCCTTCTGTGCGATACTCTTCATTGTCATTTCCGCATAGCCGACCTCGAGCAAAAGGTCGTCCACCGCATACAGAACGGCGGCTCTCGCTTGCTCGCTTCGCGGTCGGCCGCTATGGTTGTGTTCTTTTTCCATGCCTAAAGTATACAAGGTGACATCATTCCTTGTCCATCTTATGTAGCTATGGTTTCAGTGCATGATGACTCGAAATTTTTAATAGGAGCAACTTGCTATTCACCCGCTTACAGCCTTGCATCAAGGCTACTCCTCTCTCTTCGCTACTTCAATTATCACTTTGGCCTTCTTGGCCTATACCAAACAATTACTTGACACAGTGTACCGTATAATATAAATTGTAGACACGGTGTCTCGAAATTACTGCTGTTGGACCTCTTCTTATAGCCTGACAATTCGAGCGACCGCATTATAAATTAGGGACAGCCTGCAGAAGGGCTGCAAGGAGGAATCACGATGAAAGTATTTATGACTGGTGCAACGGGGTGGATTGGCTCTGCCACCGTGGAAGAACTGTTAAGAGCGGGACACAAGGTCATTGGACTGGCGCGGTCGGACATCTCTGTGGCGTCGCTCGAGGGGCAAGGGGCAACAGTCTTGCGCGGAGACCTCGATGACCTCGACTCCCTTCGCCGCGGAGCATCCGAGGCGGATGGCGTCGTTCACCTGGCGAACAAGCATGATTGGGGAAATCCAGCGGAGTCCGATCGCGCCGAGCGGGCCGCCGTCGAGACCCTCGCCGAAGCGCTGGTCGGTACCGGCCGGCCATTCGTAGTCGCGAACGGCATTTCCGGTCTGGTTCAAGGACGGCCGGTGCTGGAGACGGACCCTTCCCCAGCCGTAGGCCCGAATTCTGACCGTGGCGGCGCCGAGAACCTCGCCCTGGACTACGTCAGCCGCGGTGTGCGGACCATCATCACCCGGTTCGCTCCGACGGTCCACGGTGCCGGGGACTGGGGTTTCGTCAATTTTCTGGTGTCCGCTGCACGCAAGCAGGGTGTGTCCGGCTACATCGGCGACGGCTCCAACGCATGGTCCGCGGTGCACCGTTCCGACGCCGCCCGGCTCATCCGGCTGGGACTCGAGAAGGCACCTGCTGGAACGCGCCTGCATGCTATCGCAGAGGAGGCAATCACCACCCGGACCATCGCC
Organism: Paenibacillus sp. VMFN-D1; assembly: GCF_003386155.1. Taxonomy (NCBI): domain Bacteria; kingdom Bacillati; phylum Bacillota; class Bacilli; order Caryophanales; family Paenibacillaceae; genus Paenibacillus; species Paenibacillus sp. VMFN-D1. The sequence continues at coordinate 590,561 of NZ_QRDU01000003.1, forward strand.
GAGGCTATCGGAAGCGCCCTTGGCATTCCGGTCATGCCGGTCGCTCCGGAAGACGCCGATGATCACTTCGGATTTGTCGGCAGTTTCTTCGGGCAGACAATGACCGGCTCTAGCAACCTCACCCGCGAACTGCTCGCGTGGGAACCCGCCGGGCCGACTCTGCTCGAAGACCTCAAGGCCGGCGCGTACACAAAGGTTGGCATACGATGAGCACGACACAGGATATGTCCCCGACTGTCGCAAGTTCGCGGCATCCAGAATTGGTTCTGGCATGCGTGTGCGCGTGCACCATCCTTGTCGTGGGCCTGGTCGCCGCAATCAATCTGGCGGTTCCGATGCTTGCAGCCAGCGGGCTTCACCCGAGCTCATCGGAGCTGCTGTGGATCGTTGATGCTTATGTCGTCGTGTTCGCATGCCTGGTCATCCCGGGCGGCGCGGCTGGGGACCGGTTCGGTCGCAAGGGCGTGCTGATCGCCGGTCTCGTCGCGTTCGCGGCAGGTGCGGCTTTCTCAGCAGCCTCAGCGAGCGTGCCGGTCATGCTCATCGGCCGCGCCATTACCGGCGTCGGGGCGGCGCTGGTGCTTCCGAACTGTATTGGCGTGCTGGTTCACGCGACAGCACCTGAACGACGAGGCGGAGCTCTCGCCATCTGGGGAGCCATGTCCGGCATGGGCGGACTCGTCGGCAACATCGCTGGCGCGGCCCTCTTGACCACCGGATCATGGCGATTCCTCTTCGCTGCCATCGTGCCGGTCGCTCTTCTTTGCGCACTTGGGGTGACTCTAACCGTACGGCGCAGCAGTCGTAGTGCCCGCACCCTTGATCCTGCGGGCACCGTCCTGCTCGTCGCCGCAACCGTTGCTCTCCTCATCGGCATCATCGAGGGGCCAGAGCAAGGATGGAGCAGCGCCGTCGTTATCACCGCTTTCGCGGCCAGCGTCGTGCTTAGCGCCGTATGGGTCGTGGTCGAGCTTCGGACTCGTCAACCTCTTCTCGATCCGCGCTTGTTCCGCATCCCCATGCTCAGCGGTGCCAGCCTTGGAATGCTAGTGATGTTTTTTGGCAGCTTCGGCCTGTTCTACCTCAACGCCTCGCTCCTGCAGTACGGCCGCGGATACTCCGTCATTCAAACTGGGTTGGCTATTGTTCCGATGACGGTTCCGATGATGCTCGGGGCGCGATTCGTCCCCGGCCTGGTGAAGCGTATCGGTATTCCCTTAACGTTGTCGGCTGCCTTCCTGGCCATCGGTATCGGGCTGCTGGGCCTTTCCTTTGCCGCGAACCAGCCTTACGTCGTTTACGCAGCCTGGCTTGTCCTCATCGGGATCGGCTTTACGCTCGCACTGCCATGCCTGACAGCCGAAATCACCGCTGCGCTGCCCTCTGAGCAGGCCGGCGTCGCAGGAGGACTCCAATCGGCAACGCGTGAACTTGGCAGCGCCCTTGGTGTCGCGGTCGTCGGGACCGTACTGACCGCTAGTTTCACCCGACACCTGCCGGCGACCCTGCAACACCAGGATCCGATTCCGCGTACCGTCTCCGAGGCCGTTGAAGCGGCAAGCAACCAACATGCCGCCATCATTGACGCATTCACGACCGGTGCCGACACCGCACTACGGGTCGCGAGCGTCGTCACTCTTCTGGCAGGCGTTCTCGTCATCGCCGTGGCCACCCAGGCTAGCCGGCAGAGCCGCGAGCGAAAAGCCGCTGCAACTGCTGCTGCAACGCCCAATGAATAGGTGTTTTCTATGTGCCGGTACCACCCGGTCCTGCCGACAGTTACTGGAAAATTGCACAAGAGGTCGACTTCTATCGTTGGAGTATATGTCTCTCCCCCACACAAAGCCATACAAGCTGGCGTTATTGAGAAAACGAACATAAACAAAACCAGCCTTCCCTTCCAAGGGATAAGGAAGAGAGGCTGGTTTTTGTACTGCTTATAAGCCTTTTCGCCAGCTTAACTACTTGGCGTTCCGGCTATCGATAAGGTTGGCCTTGATCAAAAACCGCTGTACAATCGCCGCAGTTTCAGCTCGGGTCAGGTTGCCGGTCGGGTTCAAGCCCTCCGAAAATACTGATCGATACACCCAACGACAGCCCCCCTGCCAGCTTTGAACTACGCCATCTACCGCAGAAGGGCCAGCTTTTCCAGAAAGTCTGCCACGATTTCCAGCGATGCCTCGTCAAAACTAGCCAGCAGTTCCACCGCTTTATGATCCTTCTCCTCGTGAAAAACCCGGTGCAGCTCAGCCAGTTCGGCGCCAAGCGGTGTCACAGAGTAATAAATTTCTTTCAGATTGTCCGGCAGCTGTTTTTTTCGTATCAGGTCCTGCTCCAACAATTTGCGGGTGATTTTGGAGACGGCGCCTTTTGTTAAACCCATCTCGCGGGCGATATCGATCCCTTTAATGCCGTCATGCGCGTAGATGACGTCCAGAACGTGCAGGCTTGAGACGGATAGACGGGGCAGCAGCTTTTTCAGCCGGTCGTCGCTGATGCGCTCCATGAGCCAGAGCCGATCACTGTCATCTTCGGTTTCGCTGACGAGAATCTGGTATATGGATTTTTCGATGCGATTTTTGAGCTGAAGCAAATCATCATTCATATCAGGCATAAGGCAAGCCTACCTTTTTTCTTTTCATTATATCATGATTTCCACAGAAACCATTTGACAAAGCATCATTTCCTTGTTATTGTGGTTTCCATGGAAACCATTTGGTTGGAACGTGGTCTTCATGCTGCTTCTGCAGAAATCACATTACATTGATTTGGAGGGAATTTTTATGAATGAGGTCATTCAATTGATCCGCCAGCATCGCTCTATCCGCAAGTTTACAAATACGCCGTTAACCGGCGAGCAAATCGAAGCCATCGTCGACGCGGCGCAAATGGCGCCAACCTCGGCGCATATGCAGCCGTTCTCGATCATCGGCGTCACGGATCGGGAGTTGCGCAAGAAAATCGCGGTGCATTCGGAAAATCCATGGATTGATGAATGCGGGTACTTTTTTATCTTTTGCGCCGATTTTCACCGCATGATGCTGGCTGCCGGCCCGGACTACCAGGACAAAATGAGCCGCAACCTGAACTACTCCTATTTTTATCAAACCAGTGTGCTAAGTGCCGCTCTTGCTCTGCAAAACGCCAACTTGGCGGCTCAATCGATGGGTCTCGGGGCCGTTATTATTGGCGGGATTAACAATGCTCTGCCTGAACTGGACGAATGGCTGGACCTTCCGGACTTCGTCATTCCTTTGGTCGGTCTTGCGGTAGGTGTCCCCGATGAATTTCCGGAACAAAAGCCGCGCCTGCCACGGTCCGCCGTATTTTTTGAAAACCAGTATGATCGTGATCTTAAGGCACAAGTCGAAGCGTATGACCGGGAAATAGAAGAATATTATGGCGCTCGAACCAACAACAAGCAGAAGGCCAGCTGGTCCGGGAAATTCATCTCAAAGCTGGATCGGGATTTGCCGCTGGGCGGGTATACGGAGTATGTGAAGAGCAAAGGGTTTGATTTGAAGTAGGCTCGTTAGAAATGCAAAATCCACAACCCCTTGAGGTTGTGGATTTCATTTACGTGATAGCCAGCCGAACCCCTGTCCGGACATAACGCCATCTTTTTTCCGCGCATAGATGGTGACCATCGTGATGAATTGCGGGCCTCGCTTTTTTTAATGCTTCGTCTGATTCGGACTTGTATTTGTTAAAATAGGCAGCATTTTCTGACTCTTCTCCATGAAGGAATTGCATTGGCCACAAATCGGTTGGATCCGAAAAACAAAGTTATCCCTCATCCATCCGTTGCACTTTTCATTGGTGCACGACCATATCGTTGTCATTTCCTCAGGAAGATCGATCATCAGTCTTTTCCGTGAATAGTACAAGCAGCATCCCACTTTCTCTTCTGGAATCATGAGCGAAAAAAAGGCCCCGACACGATGTGCGGGACCTTTCTAATTACAAACTTAGAGTTTAACAACGTTCTCGGCCTGTGGGCCACGGTTGCCTTGTACGACATTAAATTCAACTTTTTGACCTTCATCCAACGATTTGAAGCCGTCGCTCACGATTGCACTGAAGTGTACAAATACGTCGTCTCCGCCTTCAACCTCGATAAAACCAAAACCTTTGTCTGCATTAAACCATTTTACTGTTCCTTGTTGCATAGTTCATTACCTCCATAATTCTATTTTTTACATGATCTTCGAGTTTCCAAAAAAAATCACATATTGTACAAGGTTACATCATCAAAATCTAACCCTCTACAATATGTGATCTCAGGTCGAAATTCCAATAAATTAACTATAACACAACTGGAGTTGAATAACAAGTTTTTTTGAATTTTGATTCCACTTTATTGGAACTCACCTTATCTGCAGTACGATACAGTACAATCTTCCCCGGGTAGTATACTTCGTAAACCACAATTAAAGCGGAGATGCAAAAAGCGACCCGTAACGGGTCGCTTTTCTGATACTTATTATGGAGGCGAGGGGAGTCGAACCCCTGTCCGAAGATAACGCCACATAAGCTTCTACGGGTGTAGTGACAGTTTTGATGTCACCCTACCAGGCTCCCCGTCACCGGATCCCGATAGGGTCAGCCTGTTTGTCTTCTTCAGCTAGCCCCAGGCGGAGACTAGACAGCGTATCCCACTAAAGTTGAGCCCTCATCCCGGCACATGGGCGATGCAGAGCGAGAGCACGTGTGCAGGTTATTAAGCTGCTACAGCGTAAGAAGTTTGTTGTTTGCCAGTTATTATTGGCTTTAGCGTTGATGAAGTGGACGCGTCCCCACTACCCGCTACTCATGCTCGAACTATCCCCGTCGAATCCAAGAACGCCCCCTTATTAAAAAGGGCTTCTATTGGATTAGATTAGAACCGTTGAGGCATAAGAAGCAATCTATCCAGCATCCTTCCCCTCCATGAAGAAAGGATGATCAGAAGCATTTATCACGTAAAAGGCCGGTCAAGCCATAACCTCTTACATACATAGTATATCACACATCCCGGCCAAAATGACACAGAGGTTGAAGGAAACGCAGGTGAAACTTGCCTGTAACTTCACATAACCCCAAATTAACGCGCGATCTTCTGTTTCTCGCGGAGTGCCCGCTGAATGTCGCGCTGCGCGTCGCGTTTGGCGGCCGATTCCCGCTTGTCATACTGCTTCTTACCGCGGCCAAGGCCAAGCAGCAGCTTCGCATAGCCGTTGCGGATATACACCTTAAGCGGAACGATCGTATAGCCTTCCTGCTTGGTCTGTCCCAGCAGCTTGTGGATCTGTTCCTTGTGCATCAGCAGCTTGCGGGTCCGCGTCGGATCCGTCGGATTATAGCGGTTGCCCTGCTCAAACGGGCTGATATGCATGTTATGAATATGAATTTCCCCATTGCGGATCGTTGCAAACGCATCCCCGATATTGGCCCGTCCGTTCCGGATCGACTTGATCTCGGTTCCGGTCAGCACCATGCCGGCTTCGTACGTATCCTCGATGAAGTAATCATGGGAAGCTTTTTTGTTCTGGGCCAGGACCTTCCCGTCACTCTTCTTACCACCCATGCTATCACTCCTCCCACACTTGCTATAACAACAATGGACTTCCGGTATACAGCACAAGGGGAAGCAGCTCAAGCGCTCTAACGAGAGCGTCTAGAGGCCGCAAACCCGGCCGGTATACCAGAAATCCATTGTATCAACTGGACTGGGCAAAATCAAGATTTCGGCGAAAAGGCGCACGGTGTGGCGCCCGTTTCAGGCGAAGCCTGATTTAAAAGATACTGCCCAGGAACCCTTCTACTTTTTCTTCTTGCGCACGAAGGCGGCTGTGCCATTCTTGGCCGCACCCTTCTTCTTGCGCTTGCGGACGACGCTCTCGCCGCTGCCGGCATTGTCTTCGCGGGCGGCTGCCGCCCCGTCCCCGACAAAAATACCGCTGCGCGACGTTTTCTTCTTGCGGCCGCTGGACGGCTTGCTACCGCTTTGGTTACCGCTCTGGCTTCCGCCAGGCGCCGGGGCGCCGTAGCCGCCTTTGCCGGAGCCAAAGCCGAAGCTCACCGGCCGCTTGGCGTCGCCGCTGCGGCCGCCTTCCCGCGCGGCGCCCTGCTGCGCTGCGCCGGCGCCACCCTCGCGGGCGCTCTTGCCCGGCCGCGCGCCCTTGCCGCCGCCACGGGCCGCACCGCGCCCGCCGCGGCCATTCTCGCCGCCTTCACGGATGGCGGCGCCTCTGCCCACGCGGCCGCCACCACGGCCGCCAAAGCTTCCGCCGCGCCGGCCTTCGCTGCGCGGCTTCATGTCCACCATCTCGAAGTCGATGGTGTGATCGTCCATGTTCACGCGCTCGACGCGGATCTTCACTTCGTCGCCGATCCGGAACACGCGTGACGTGCGCTCCCCGATGAGGGCCATGGAGGCCTCATCGAAATGGTAGTAATCGTCCGTCAGCGCGCTCAGCCGGATCAGGCCTTCGACCGTGTTCTCGAGCTCGATGAACATGCCGAAGCTCGTCACGCTGCTGATGATGCCTTCGAATTCCTCGCCGACCTTGTCGAGCATGTATTCGGCCTTCTTCAGCTGGTCTGTGTCACGCTCCGCATCCACCGCCACTCGCTCACGCTCGGAGGACTGCTGGGCGATGTCTGCCATCCGGGAAGCCAGGTATTCCAGCCGGTTCTCCGGCAGGACGCCCTTGTTCTCCAGCACTTCCCGGATCACCCGGTGAATGACCAGGTCCGGATAGCGGCGGATCGGAGACGTAAAGTGCGAATAATATTCGGCGGCCAGTCCAAAGTGTCCGGACATTTCCGCATCGTATTTCGCCTGCTTCATCGAGCGCAGCATCACCGTGCTGATGACCTTCTGCTCCTTCGTGCCCTGGATGTCCTCCAGCAGGCTTTGGAGCGCCCGTGGATGCACGGAGTTGCCCCGGCCCTTCACATGGTGACCGAAGTTGGCCGCAAACGCCATGAACGTCTGGAGCTTCTCCGGATCCGGATTTTCGTGAATCCGGTACAGAAACGGCACCTTCATCCAGTAGAAATGCTCGGCCACCGTTTCGTTGGCCGCCAGCATGAACTCCTCGATGATCTGCTCGGCGATCGAGCGCTCGCGTTTCACGATGTCGACCGGCTTGCCGTTCTCATCGACGATCACCTTGGACTCCACGAAGTCGAAGTCCACCGCACCGCGGTTCATCCGTCTCGCCCGCAGGCGCAGCGCCAGCTCCTTCATCAGCTTGAAGGTGTCGACCAGATAGCTGTACCGCTCCGTCACTTCCGGATCCTCATCGTTGAGGATCTTCCGGACGTTGTTGTACGTCATCCGTTCCTTCGTCTTGATCACGCTGGTAAAAATGTCATGTCTCACGAGCTTCATATGCTCGTCGAATTCCATTTCGCAGGACATCGTCAGGCGGTCCACCTGTGGATTCAGCGAGCAGATGCCGTTGGACAGGCGGTGAGGCAGCATCGGGATGACCCGGTCCACCAAATAGACGCTGCATCCGCGGTTGTACGCCTCTTTATCGAGCTCCGAGTTCTCGCGGACATAGTAGCTGACGTCGGCGATATGAACGCCCAGAAGGAAGTTGCCGTTCGGCAGACGCTCCACGTTTACTGCATCATCGAGGTCTTTCGCGTCCTCTCCGTCGATCGTGACGATCGTTTTGCCGCGAAGGTCGCGCCGTCCCTGCTGGACGATTTCCTCCTCGGTGATCGAATCCGGCGCCTGCTCCGCCTCTGCCATCACCTCTTCAGGAAAGGCTTCCGGCAGCTGATGCTTGCGGATAATGGACAGGATATCGACACCCGGATCATCCTTATGCCCGAGAATCTCGACCACTTCGCCTTCCGCGGCGGATCGGCCCTCCGGATAATTGACGATTTTGACGACGACTTTCTCGCCGTCGACCGCCCCGTTAAAGGCATCCTTCGGAATAAAAATATCCCGGTTGATCCGTTTATCGTCAGGCAGCACAAAGCCGTACGCTTCATGCCCTTGGAAGACCCCGACGATCTGGGTAATGGCCCGGTTCACGATCCGTACCACTTCCCCTTCCAGCTTGCCGCCGGCCGGACTCTTGGCTGTAACCCGCACCAGAACGGTATCCCCGTTCATGGCGCTCTTCATATCATTGGCTCCAATATATACATCCGGATGCTCCCGGTCTTCCGGGATCAGGAATGCAAAGCCTTTCGCATGGGCCTGCAGGCGGCCCTTCAGGAGGTCCAGCCGTTCCGGCACACCGTACCGTTCCGACCGGGTCCGCACGATGGTCCCTGCCTCCTCCATCGCGTTCAGCGTTTTCAGAAAATCCTTGAAATCCAGCGCATCGTCAATCGCGAAATGCTGTTCCAGTTCCTGATACGTCATCGGTTTATATTCGGGATCCTGCATCAAATCAAGTATCATCTGTTCCGTAATCATCGTTTCATCACCTCAGGTGACTTGCAGGAATGCCTTCCGCAAGTGACTATGTAATCGTTCGTTTGTTGTATTTGTCCAGTAATATACACATACCCTAGTATACACGAATTTAATCGGTTGCATCCCTGCCCGTAAGCCTTAATCAACCTAAAAAACCTCCGCTCATCTTCCAATCGAAAAAGAGCGGAGGTTTTGATGTGCTGCTATTCTTTACTTGACGACGACGGCCACCACAATGGCCAGGATAAAAAAGCATGCCGCGACGACAACCGTCACGCGCTGCAGCACGAGATCCATGCCGCGTGCTTTCGTTTTACCGAATAGATGTTCCGCGCCACCGGAGATGGCCCCGGAAAGACCCGCGCTTTTCCCTTTTTGCAAAAGAACAATCGCGATCAACGCGATGGAGAAAATCACGAGCAGCACCTTCAACAAGATTTCCATTTGTTCCACCTCCCAATGGCTTAACATCTCAATTATATGAATGTCAAAATTTCATTTTCCGTTATGGCCGGACTTAGACTGCAGCCCAGCGTGCACAAACAGCATTCTTATTGTATCATAGCCTATTTGCGAACACAAGCTAAACCCGCACTGCACCGCTGTTTATGGCATCAATCACAAGTTCAGGGTGGCACACTCCCAGACGAACGATCGTTTAAAATCCGAGTCACCGATATTTGATCACTATGCTGGGCAGCTCCATCTTGAAATAAAAACTCCATAAGACGCAACTTTAACAAAGACAGACCGCGTTGAGCGGAAGTTTTCCTTGCGATGATTGAATCGTTCAGCGCCACTGAAATTATAAATAAAAAAGCGCCCCGGAGTTACCCGGAACGCTCTTGCTTAATGCTGTACAGCCTTATTTTTTCAGGTTGTAGAACGACTTCAAGCCGTTGTACTGCGCCAGTTCGCCCAATTCGTCCTCGATGCGGAGCAATTGGTTGTACTTCGCGATACGGTCCGTACGGGACGGAGCACCGGTTTTGATTTGTCCGGCATTCGTTGCCACGGCGATGTCAGCGATCGTGCTGTCTTCGGACTCACCGGAACGGTGGGAGACAACCGCTGTGTATCCTGCGCGTTTCGCCATTTCGATCGCATCAAACGTTTCTGTCAGCGTACCGATTTGGTTTACTTTGATCAGGATGGAGTTGCCGATGCCTTCTTCGATACCTTTTTCAAGGCGCTCGGTGTTCGTTACGAACAGGTCATCGCCAACGAGCTGGATCTTGTCGCCGAGTTTCGCGGTAAGGAGCTTCCAACCTTCCCAGTCGTCTTCGGAGCAGCCGTCTTCGATCGTGATGATCGGGTATTTGTCGACCCAGGAAGCGAGCAGCTCAACGAATTCGCTGGATGTGTAGGATTTGCCTTCGCCTTCAAGATGGTACTTGCCATCTTTGTAGAATTCAGTGGAAGCGACGTCCATACCGAGGAATACGTCAACGCCTGGCTTGTAGCCGGCTTTTTCGATAGCTTCCATAATGGAGGACAATGCGTCTTCGTTGGACGTGAAGTTCGGAGCAAAACCGCCTTCGTCGCCAACCGCTGTGTTCAGGCCTTTGCCCTTCAGAACGGATTTCAGGCTGTGGAAGATTTCTGCACCTGTACGGAGAGCTTCCTTGAACGTAGGAGCGCCAACCGGCAGTACCATAAATTCTTGAACGTCGACGTTGTTGTCGGCATGAGCGCCGCCGTTGACGATGTTCATCATTGGTACAGGCAGTTGTTTAGCATTGAATCCGCCAAGGTATACGTACAGCGGAAGGTCCAAAGCGTCAGCAGCCGCGCGGGCTACGGCCATGGATACAGCCAGGATGGCGTTAGCGCCAAGCTTACCTTTGTTAGGTGTTCCGTCCAGTTTGATCATCAGCTTGTCGATGCCGAGCTGGTCGAGCGCGTCCATGCCGATGACTTCAGGAGCGATGATTTCGTTCACGTTCTTCACCGCGTTCAGAACACCTTTACCGAGGTAACGGTCTTTGTCGCCGTCGCGAAGCTCTACAGCTTCGTGAGCGCCTGTGGATGCGCCGGATGGTACGATGGCGCGGCCATGGCCGCCGGATTCCAGATATACTTCAACTTCAACCGTAGGGTTACCGCGGGAGTCGAGGACTTCGCGTGCGTACACGTCAGAAATAATAGTCATTTTGTGCTAATCTCCTTTTCCACATTCGTAATTGGTTATTCAGACCACATGATATAGATTGAACTCAAGTTTAAAATGGAGAACCCTGTTGTAACGGCCTTATCCAAGCCCTGCAACACGAACTTCCTGAGTTCATTCTATATTGCTTGTCAGCTACTACAGCCATTATAACGCATCGGATCACCGGAATCGAATTTTCCGCTTATTTGCGGGTGGCAATCATCGATTCGCCGGTCATTTCGGCAGGCTTCGGCAGCTGCATCAGATCGAGAATCGTCGGCGCCACGTCGGCCAGAATGCCGCCTTCGCGGAGCGTTACGTTCTCATCGGTCAAAATAAACGGCACCGGATTCGTCGTATGAGCAGTGAATGGGCGTCCTGCTTCGTCAAATACCATGTCGGCGTTTCCGTGGTCAGCGATAATAATCGCTACCCCGCCCTTGGCGATGACGGCATCCACTACTTTGCCCATGCACTCGTCGGTGACTTCAACCGCTTTGATCGTCGGTTCCAGCATACCGGAGTGTCCGACCATATCCGGGTTGGCAAAGTTCAGAATGATCGCATCATGCTTCTCGGCTTCGATTTCCTTCACGCAGGCGTCCGCCACTTCATAAGCGCTCATTTCCGGCTTCAGGTCATAAGTGGCGACCTTCGGCGAATTGATCAGAATGCGCGTTTCTCCAGGCAGCTCGACGTCGCGTCCGCCGCTGAAGAAGAAGGTAACGTGCGGATATTTTTCCGTTTCGGCAATACGCAGCTGTTTCTTGTTATTCTGCACCAGCACTTCGCCCAGCGTGTTGTCCAGGTTCTTCGGCTCGTAGGCTACGTAGCCTTCCACCGTTTCGCTGAACAGCGTCAGGCAGACGAAATGGAGGTTTTCCGGGAACTTCGGCCCGCGGTCGAATCCGCGGAAGTCCTTGTTCGTGAATACTTGGGACAGCTGGATCGCGCGGTCCGGGCGGAAGTTCAGGAAGACAACGGAGTCTCCGCTTTCCACCAGCGATACCGGATTGCCCTGCTCGTCAACGATGACGGTCGGCTCCACAAACTCGTCGAACACCGACTTGTTGTAGGATTCCGTTACGGCAACCAGCGGATCGGTGTATTTCGGTCCATCCCCATATACGATAGCACGGTAGGACTTCTCTACGCGTTCCCAGCGCTTATCGCGGTCCATCGCATAGTAACGGCCTTGTACCGTGGCGATTTTGCCGACGCCAACTTCCTTGATCTTGGCTTGCAGATCCTGGATGAACTTCTTGCCGGAATCCGGAGCCACGTCGCGTCCGTCCAGGAAGGCATGGATGTAAACCTCATCCAGTCCTTCTTTTTTCGCAAGGTCCAGCATAGCAAACATATGCTCGATATGGCTATGTACCCCGCCGTCGGACAAGAGGCCGTACAGATGGAGCTTCTTGTTGTTATTCTTTGCAGCCTGCACCGCTTCGACCAGCGTCGGGTTGTTGAAAAACTCCCCTTCGCGGATCGATTTCGAAATCCGGGTCAAATCCTGGTACACGATGCGGCCTGCGCCGATGTTCAAATGGCCGACTTCGGAGTTGCCCATTTGCCCTTCCGGCAGACCTACCGCTTCGCCGGAAGCAGTCAGCGTCGTGTTCGGATACTTCGCCATCAATCGGTCGTAGTTCGGTTTCTTGGCCTGCGCTACTGCGTTGCCTTCGTCCGTGCTGCGCAGTCCGAATCCGTCCATGATGATCAGTGCTACGGGTCTAGGTGCGGTCATCTTACTTCGCCCCCTCAACGAGCTGGATGAACGAAGCCGGCTGCAGGCTGGCACCGCCAACGAGCGCGCCGTCGATGTCGCTTTGGCCCATGTATTCTTTAACGTTTTCCGGCTTCACGCTGCCGCCGTACTGGATACGAACTTGATCCGCTACCTCTTTGCCATACAGGCCTTCAACCAGGCTGCGGATATAAGAGATCACTTCGTTAGCGTCCTGTGCAGTCGAGGACTTGCCGGTTCCGATCGCCCAGATTGGCTCGTAAGCGATAACCACTTGAGCCGCCTGTTCTGCGGACAAACCTTGGAACGCTGCTTCCGTCTGTACTTTGCAGACGTCTTTCGTTTGGCCGGCTTCGCGCTCTTCCAGCTTCTCGCCGACGCACACGATTGGAGTCAGGTCATGACGGAATGCCGCTTGGACCTTTTTGTTTACGGTCTCGTCGGTTTCGGCAAAATATTGCCGGCGCTCGGAGTGGCCGATGATGACGTAGTCTACGCCAAGGTCTTTCAGCATCACGCCGCTGATTTCCCCGGTGAACGCACCGTTATCTTCAAAATGCAGGTTTTGGGCACCGATTTTGATCGATGTGCCTTTCACAGCTTCCACCAAAGCGGGAAGGTTCGTGAACGGAGCGCAGATGACGCTCTCCACGCCTTCAACTTCAGCTTTGCCTTTGACTTCTTCGATAAACGTTTTGGCTTCCGGAACGGTTTTGAACATTTTCCAGTTGCCGGCGATGATAGGTGTTCTCACACTTTTCACTCCTTTTTTGTCCTTACGGGTCCGTACGTTCCGCGCTCTTTCGGCGCTTCTTGCTTACTTGTCGTTCAGTGCCACGACGCCAGGGAGAGCCTTGCCTTCCATGAACTCGAGGGATGCGCCGCCGCCAGTGGAGATGTGATCCATTTTGTCAGCCAAATGGAATTTCTCAGCCGCTGCCGCCGAGTCGCCGCCGCCGATGATGGTGTAGCCTTCGGTTTGGGCGCAGGCTTCTGCCACTTCGCGTGTACCGTTGGAGAAAGGATCGATTTCGAATACGCCCATCGGTCCGTTCCATACCACGAGCTTGGAGTTCTTGATGATCTCCGCATATTTGGCACGGGTTTTCGGTCCGATGTCCACGCCTTCCCATTTCTCTGGGATGTTGCCGACTTCGACGATGTCTACGTTCGCATTGGCGCTGAAATCGTCCGCGATGACGATGTCGACCGGAAGCAGGAAGTTTTTGCCGAGATCCTTCGCTTTTTGGATAAATCCGAGCGCGACATCCAGTTTTTCATTATCGCACAAAGACAGACCGATTTCATAGCCCTGTGCCTTCATGAACGTATAGGACAGGCCGCCGCCAATCAGCACGTTATCCGCGATGTTCAGCAGGTTGTCGATAACGTCGATTTTATCCTTAACCTTGGAACCGCCGATGATCGCTGTGAAAGGACGCTCCGGATTGGACAGTGCTTTACCGAGTACGGAAAGTTCCTTCTCCATCAGCAGGCCGGAAACAGCCGGCAGGTAATGGGCAATACCTTCGGTCGAAGCATGCGCACGGTGAGCGGCGCCAAACGCGTCGTTTACGAACAGGTCAGCCAGCTCAGCGAACTGCTTCGCAAGTTCCGGATCGTTTTTCTCTTCGCCAGGGTAAAAGCGGACATTTTCAAGCAGCAGCACGTCGCCGTTGTTCAGCTTTTCCACTTGCGCTTTGACCGCGTCGCCAACCGCTTCATCAGCCTTGACAACCGGTTTGCCGAGCAGCTCGGACAGGCGCTCTGCCGCAGGTGTCAGACGCATGGATTCTACCACTTCGCCTTTCGGGCGTCCCATGTGGCTGGCCAGAATCACTTTCGCGCCATGCTCGATCAGGTAGTTGATCGTTGGCAGCGTTTCACGGATCCGTGTATCGTCGGTAATTTTGCCGTCTTCCAATGGCACGTTAAAATCAACGCGCACGAATACGCGTTTGCCGTTTACTTCTACATCACGTACAGACTTCTTGTTCATCGTATTGTTTCCCTCCGCACCCATATTTTTAACGGGACAGTCTCCTCAGCCCCGTGGTTCAGCATGTTAGGACATTGATCTTGCAATCATAGAATGGCTCAGCTCCGCTGAAAATTTATGCATTCTATATTTTAAAGAGCGGAAACATAGGATGCCTGTTTCCGCTCGGGATGTTTTCGCTATGGGATGGCCGATATTACTTAGCGATCTTAGCGAAGTATGCCAATGTGCGAACCAATTGGGAAGTGTAAGACATTTCGTTGTCGTACCAAGCAACGGTTTTAACCAGCTGTTGGTCGCCAACAGTCAACACTTTCGTTTGAGTAGCGTCGAAGAGCGAACCGAACGTGATGCCTTTGATGTCGGAAGATACGATTTCGTCTTCAGTGTAGCCGTAAGTTTCTGGATCGGAAGCTTCTTTCATTGCTGCGTTTACTTCGTCAGCCGTTACTTTGGTATTCAGAACTGTAACGAGCTCAGTCAGGGAACCTGTTGGTACAGGTACGCGTTGAGCGGCACCGTCCAGTTTGCCTTGCAGTTCTGGAAGAACCAGACCAATCGCTTTTGCAGCGCCAGTGGAGTTAGGAATGATGTTTTCGGCAGCTGCACGCGCACGACGGAAGTCACCTTTTGGATGCGGAGCGTCCAGGGTGTTTTGGTCGCCAGTGTAAGCGTGGATCGTTGTCATCAAGCCTTGAACGATACCGAACTTGTCGTTCAGCGTTTTGGCCATTGGAGCCAGGCAGTTCGTTGTGCAAGATGCGCCGGAGATTACAGTCTCAGTTCCGTCCAGTGTCTCATGGTTAACGTTGTATACGATCGTCTTCATGTCGCCTGTAGCCGGAGCGGAGATTACAACTTTCTTAGCGCCGCCTTTAAGGTGTTTCTCAGCAGCTTCTTTCGTTGTGAAGAAGCCTGTGCACTCGAGAACGATGTCTACGCCAAGATCGCCCCAAGGAAGTTCTTCAGGGTTACGGTTCGCCAGAACCTTAACTTCTTTACCGTTCACTTTGAAGAAGCCGTCGTGAACTTCGATGTCTCCGTTGAAAGTGCCTTGCGTTGTATCATATTTGAGCAGATGGGCCAACATCTTAGCGTCAGTAAGGTCGTTGATGGCTACAACTTCGATGCCTTCCACATTTTGAATACGGCGGAAAGCGAGTCGTCCGATACGTCCAAAACCGTTAATGCCTACTTTTACACTCATTGAATAGTCCTCCCAAAAGTTCGTATTTTATTTATTCAAAACAGGTAAATACCTGTCATGACATCAAAAGGAATGTTGTTTACTCACTGCCAATTTCCCGGCAGATCTCGATAGCGGCCGCTTCGTCAACCACCAGAATGTCCTCGTGGCCAAATTTGAGCACCGCATGGATCGCTTTGGCCTTGCTTCGGCCGCCCGCAATGCCTATGACGGTCTCGGTCCGCATAATGTCCTCCAGCCGCAGCCCCAAAGTCATCATTTTATGAACGACAACGCCTTGTTCATTGAAATAGTAGCCAAAGGATTCGGCTACGGCTCCTTCCGACCGGATCTCCTCCACGGCGGCGGGATCCAGCCTTCTGCGGCGGGTCATCTCCATCGCGTCCCCGATGCCGTGCATGATGATGCGGCAGTGCCTAATCGCCTGCACGATCTCCTGGATGTTGCGGTCCTGCACCAGCGACTGATACGCTTCATCGCTCAGGAGGTCCGGCACATGCAGCAGCCGGTACTGCGCGCCGACGCGCTTGGCCATTGTGGATGCGATCGTATTCGCCTGAAACTCCACGCTTTCGCCAAGTCCGCCCCTAGCTGGCACGAACCAGCTGTTCTTCATCGGTACGGCCGCCTGCGGCGTCAACTGCTCCGCCACTTCGGCGAGCGTTGAGCCTCCAGTCACCGCTACGGTGTCCCCTTGGTTCATGACGCCAAGCAGCGCTTTGGCACCCGCGCGTCCCAAGTCACGCTTCGTGAGCGGCGACGATTCGCAATCCCCGGGCACGACCACGACTTTGCGCAAGCCGTACGTCTGGCGGATCTTCTCGCCAAGATCATTGAGGCCGAACAGCACTTTCACCATCGGTTCCATCTGTTCGAGCAGCTTGCTTCCCGCCTCACTGACCCTCATCCCAGAGCTCTCGATCTCAATCAGGCCCTGGGACTTGAGAAGATCCGTCTCGGCCCGCAGCACCCGCTCGGTCATATGCAGGGATGCAGCGAGCGTTCTCCGGCCGATCAGCTCCGACAGCATGATCTGATGAAGAATGGTATATCTGGTCTTGAGAACGTCCACGAGATCAGGCAGAAGCTGCTTTTGTATCTCTAATATATCCCGCATTTCTTTCCACTCCTGCAACTTCGCTTCCCTCTCTCCCCTGGCCCCAAAATGTCCCGGGTCAACGTTTTAAGTCCCACCACTATTCTACTCAATAATGGCGCTGGTTGCAAGTAGTCCACTGACTATAATTCACATCAGCCTTTCCTCCTATACAGCATTTTCCTGATTCAAAAAATTTAATAACATAACCCTTGCATTTTGAGGCAAGCTATCATATAATAACTCTTGCTATTGAATTTTGCGCCCGTGGTCCAATGGATATGACGTAGGCCTCCGAAGCCTGAGATCGAGGTTCAATTCCTCGCGGGCGCGCCATTTTTCTTCAATAGAAGAGAACGCAGAACGACAACCGTTCTACGTTATGTTTTTAACCAAACGTACCACAGCCAATCAGATGGCTATTTTTTTTACCTCGAGTTTGACTTTCTTTGACTTTTTGTTTGAAATTGTTTATCATGTGGTTAATACGGTAACAGTATGTATAGAATGACCTATTTTGAGCCAATTAAGGGAGGTTTTCCACGTGAGTTATATTCCTATGGTCGTCGAACAAAGCAACCGCGGTGAACGGGCTTACGACATCTATTCCCGTTTGCTGAAAGACCGCATCATTTTCCTGGGCACCGAAGTCAATGACGTGGTCGCCAATTCTATCATCGCCCAGCTGCTGTTCCTCGCAGCCGAAGATCCGGAGAAAGACATCCATTTGTACATTAACAGCCCCGGCGGATCCATTACGGCCGGTATGGCGATTTTCGATACCATGCAGTTCATCAAACCGGACGTATCTACAATCTGCGTAGGCTTGGCCGCTTCCATGGGCGCGTTCCTGCTGAACGCCGGCGCCAAGGGCAAACGCTTCGGCCTCCCAAACAGTGAGATCATGATCCACCAGCCGCTCGGGGGTGCGCAAGGTCAAGCTACGGATATCGAAATCCGCGCCCGCCGCATTCTGAAAATGCGCGACACCTTGAACCGCATCCTGTCCGAACGTACCGGACAGCCGCTGGAGCGCATCGAGAAAGACACCGACCGTGACTACTTCATGAGCGCAGCTGAAGCGCAGGAATACGGACTGATCGATAAAGTTCTGGAAAGCACTCCAATCCAAGGCGTGTAAATATTAGCGGCTTTGGAACCGAAGAAAAACAGGGAATCTCCCCGAATCGATCCGCTTACGGATCGCCGGGGGGCTCCCTGTTTTTTTGTTTTTCAAGGCGTCAAGCAGGCTGCAAGCCGCCCATGAACATGATTCTCATAGGCTTGACCACATCAATATATTGATGTATTATTCTTGATACATGCCAAATATCATCTACATATTGATTTCCATCGGCATAGTATATATAACATATTTTTCCCTCTATCCCAGTCTATTCGTTGTAGTTCTAGGATGAAGGGATTTCATTTTCAGCGAAGCTGAACCATTCTGTGATCACAAGAACAACGACCACGATATGTGGTGTGGTTATCTTCAATGACGTCAAATAGACGTTTTTTTTACGCCCGTGACCACGGCAGAGAACATTATTCAGGAGTGAAGGATCATGCTGATCGTCTATGATTCCAAGACCGGCAATGTCAGACGCTTTATCAACAAGCTGAACATGAGAGCCATTCCGATCGAAGAGCAGGAGCAGGTGAATGAGCCTTATGTGCTCGTAACGTATACAACGGGTTTTGGGCAGGTGCCCGAGAAAGTGTCCAACTTCCTGTCGAAGAACAACCGCATGCTTCGCGGCGTGTCGGCCAGCGGCAACCGGAACTGGGGGCCTCGTTTCGCCAAAAGCGCGGATACGATATCGGAGATGTACGATGTGCCGGTCATCACCAAGTTTGAGCTTTCGGGAACGATGCGGGATACGGAGATTTTCAAAGAGAGGGTGCGGAGCATTGAAGCATATTGAACTCAACAACGAAATTATGCAGCGCGGATCGGACGGTTACTTTCAATTGGAAAAAGACCGGGAGGCGGTTGCCGCCTTTATGGAGGAAGTGGAGCGCGATACAATGAAATTCGGCTCCCTGCGCGAGAAGCTGGATTACCTTATTAGCAACGACTACTATGAGAACGTGTTTGAGCATTACACCTACGACGAAGTCGAGTCCGTGTTCAACCTGACGGCGAGCAGCGACTTCCAATTCCAGTCCTACATGGCGATCTCGAAGTTCTACAAGGACTATGCGATGAGAACCAACGACAAGAAGCAGTACCTGGAGCAATACCCGGACCGCGTCGCCATCGTGGCGCTGTACTTGGGCGAAGGAAATATCGGTAAAGCGCTCCGTATCGCCGAAGCGATGATCGAGCAGCGGCTGCAGCCTGCGACCCCGACCTTCCTCAATGCCGGCAAAAGCCGCCGCGGCGAGCTGGTCTCCTGCTTCCTGCTGGAAATGGACGATTCGCTCAATTCGATCAACTACGTGCTCGGGACCTGCATGCAGCTGTCCAAAATCGGCGGCGGCGTAGCCGTCAATTTGTCCAAGCTGCGTGGGCGCGGCGAACCGATCAAAGGTGTGGCCGGAGCGGCCAAAGGCATCATGCCGGTGCTGAAGCTGATGGAGGACGCGTTCTCCTATGCCGACCAAATGGGCCAGCGCAAAGGCTCGGGTGCCGGATACTATAACATTTTCGGCTGGGATGTCATCGAGTTCCTCGATTCGAAGAAAATCAACGCCGACGAGAAGCTGCGCATCAAGACGCTGTCGATCGGGCTGATTGTCCCGAACAAATTTTACGAGCTCGCCGCCCAGAACAAGCCGCTTGTGGTCTTTGGCCCCTACTCGGTATACAAAGCCTACGGCAAGCATCTGGACGACCTCGATATGGACGAAATGTACGACGAGCTGCTCGCCAATGACCAGGTGACGAAGAAAACCGTCATGAGCGCCCGTGACATGCTGACGAAAATCGCTTCGATCCAGCTCGAGTCCGGTTATCCGTACATCGTGAACAAATCGAACGCCAACAAGGTGCACGCGCTGAAGGATGTCGGCCAGATCAAAATGTCCAACCTGTGCACGGAAATTTTCCAGCTGCAGGAGACTTCGGAAATTAACGACTACGGTGTCGACGATGTGATCCGCCGGGACATCAGCTGCAATCTGGCCTCGCTGAACATCGTGAACGTGATGGAGCAGGGAAAAATCAAGGAATCGGTCCGTGTCGGCATCGAGGCCCTTACGGTCGTCAGCGATCACTCCCGCGTGGAGAACGCGCCGGGCGTGAGCCTTGCCAACAAGGAGCTGCACTCCGTCGGCCTTGGAGCCATGAACCTGAACGGTTACCTGGCCAAAAACAAAATCGCATACGAGAGCGCGGAAGCACGCGAGTTTGCGAGCACCTTTTTCATGATGATGAACTACTACTCGCTGGAGCAAAGCATGGAAATCGCGCGCGATCGCGGCGAAACGTTCCGGGACTTCGACAAGTCCGAGTACGCGAAGGGTACCTATTTTGACCGCTATCTCGAAAAGGACTTCCGGCCGCAATCGGAACGCGTGAAGCAGTTGTTTGAAGGCATCGAGATCCCGTCCCCTGAGGACTGGGCGCAGCTCAAGGCGCTTGTGCAGAAGCACGGACTGTACCATGCCTACCGTCTGGCGATCGCGCCGACGCAGAGCATCTCGTATATCCAGAACGCGACGTCCAGCGTCATGCCAATCGTCGAGCATATCGAAACGCGTACCTACGCCAACTCGACGACATATTACCCGATGCCGTTCCT
Organism: Paenibacillus sp. VMFN-D1; assembly: GCF_003386155.1. NCBI lineage: Bacteria > Bacillati > Bacillota > Bacilli > Caryophanales > Paenibacillaceae > Paenibacillus > Paenibacillus sp. VMFN-D1. The sequence goes on from NZ_QRDU01000003.1 coordinate 610,939, forward strand.
CAGCGCGGAAACGCAGTGGTATTATAAATCGGCCTACAATATCGACCAGTTCCGCCTGATCGACATGATCGCGGAAATCCAGCAGCATGTGGACCAAGGCATTTCCACCGTGCTGCACGTCAACAGCACCGTATCGACCCGGGAATTGTCCCGTTTCTATATTTACGCCGCCCAGAAAGGGCTCAAATCGCTGTACTACACCCGGACGAAAAAATTGTCCATCGAAGAGTGCACCAGCTGCGCTGTCTAAATTCGAATATTACGCAAGGCGACGGCGGGGGCTTGAACAGCCCCTGTCGCCTTCTTCTATAAAAGGAGCAATGGTCTGATGAAAGCAGTAAACTGGAACCGGCCCGACGACGATTTTACGCTCATGTTCTGGCAGCAGAACATTATGCAGTTTTGGACCGACGACGAAATCCCTTTGTCCGACGATAAAATGGACTGGATCAAAATGACCGACGAGGAGCGCACCGCCTACAAGCATGTTCTTGGCGGACTGACGCTGCTTGATACGCTGCAGGGCGGCGTCGGCATGCCGAAAATTTTGGAGCATGTGGAAGGCCTGCAGCGCAAAGCCGTGCTCGGATTCATGTCGATGATGGAGCAAATCCACGCCAAATCGTACAGCAGCATTTTCACCACGCTCGCCTCGACGGAAGAGATCGACGCCATTTTCCGCTGGGTGGAGGACAACGAGCAGCTGCAGTTCAAAGCGAAGAGCATCGAATCCTGGTACGCGAACATTCAAACGAAGCGCGATCTCTACAAGGCGATGGCCGCTTCCGTCTTCCTGGAAAGCTATCTGTTCTACAGCGGCTTCTTCTATCCGCTTTACCTGGCCGGCCAGGGCAAAATGACCAGCAGCGGCGAAATCATCGACCTGATCATCCGCGACGAGAGCATTCACGGCCTGTACGTCGGCACGCTGGCCCAGGAGCTGTTCCAGGAGTTCTCTTTCGAAGAGCAGGAGGAGCTGCGCCGGGAGCTGTACGAGCTGCTTGAGACGCTGTATCAGAACGAGGTGAAATATACGGATGACCTGTACAGCCCGATCGGACTGCAGGAGGAAGTGAAAACCTATGTCCGCTATAACGCCAACAAAGCACTGATGAATCTCGGTTTCGAGCCGCATTTCCCGGAAGAGCCGATCAACCCGATCGTCTTCAACGGGATCAGCACCCACACCAAGCAGCATGATTTCTTCTCGAAAAAAGGCAACGGCTACGTCCGCGCGATCAACATCGAGCCGCTGTCCGACGACGACTTCGTGTTTGACGTATAAGTTCAGGCAAGGAACAGAAGGAGCTCCACTCCATAACAAAATCCCCTTTGAGCAGACAAGTGCAGGAAAGCGCACTGCCGTTTGCTCCGAGGGGATTTTTTCTGGGATTGTCGTACTGCCGTACGTATTGGTCTCCCCTTCAATTCCTTCCATGGATACCCGATAACCTTCGCGGCGTAATTCCTTGTTGACATTTCAAATTATTTTGAAATATAATGTTCCCGATCCAGTCATTTCAAAATAATTTGAATTATAGGGGTGAACTACGAATGTCAACTGATCAACAAACTCGGCTAAGCGGCTCTACATCCGAGATCGCTTCCATCAAGCAGCGGGGCATGGGATGGAGTTTGGCACTGCTTGCTCTAGCACAGCTGATTTACGGGCTCGACATCAATATCGTTTTCGTCGCTTTGCCTGAGATCGGACATGGCCTTGGCTTCTCGGAACAGTCCCTGCAATGGGTGGTCAGTGCTTACACGGTTTTCTGCGGGGGCTTCCTGCTTCTTGGAGGGCGTGCTGCCGATATGCTGGGACAAAAGCGAATGTTTATTTTTGCGTTGGTCCTTTACGCCCTTTCCTCGCTATTGGGAGGCTTGGCTTGGGACCCGCTCGTCATCATTATAGCCCGTGCCATCCAGGGTATCGGAGCTGCGTTCCTGTTTCCCGCTACGTTATCGCTGATCAACCGATTGTTTGAGGAAGGCCCGCGCCGAAACCGCGCTCTTGCCGTATGGGGCGGGGCTGGAGCCAGCGGCCTGACGATTGGCTCGATCCTGGGCGGGATATTAACCAATGCATTCGGCTGGGAAGCGGTCTTTTTGGTGAATGTTCCATTAGCAGGAATCGTTGCACTAGCCGCGCTGTTCGTTATTCCCCGCGACGAACGGCGGAAACAAAAGCGCTATTTCGATGTGCCCGGCGCCGCCACGGTAACCGCAGGCGCTACTCTCCTGGTATATGTTCTTGTCCAGGGGCCCGAATTGGGCTGGGCTTCCACGGAAATGATCATATGTGCTGCCCTTTCCCTGATCCTCTTGTCGATCTTTGCTCTGATCGAAATACGAAGCACCGCTCCTCTAATGTCGATCCATCTTTTCCGTAACCGCAGCTTAGCTGCCAGCATGGTCATTACATTCATCTACATGGGGACGTTTGGTGCCTTACCTTACTTCCTGACAACCTTATTTCAAAATGTGCACGGATACAGCGCTCTGCAAACCGGGCTTGCCTTCATTATCCCTTCCTTGGCGATTGCCGCGGGCACCCAGCTCGGCGAGCGGCTGGCGTCCCGTTTGGAGGCGCGAAGCACGCTGCTTATCGGCATGATCATCGGAATTATCGGGACCATACTGATTCCGTTAGGTGCGTACACGGACAGCAGCTATCTGATGATCGTTCCGGGCCTTGTAATTTCCGGGATCGGCCAGGGCATCACTTGGACCGCCATGTGGATCACGGCTTCAAACGGTGTAGCCCCGGAGGACCAAGGCGTCGCGTCCGGGATGGCCTCGACCACCTTGAACATCGGCAATGCCATCGGGCTTGCCATATTGATCGCTATCGCCAACTCGGGTACGCATCAAATGTCGGGTGAAGCTTTTCGCCAAGCATTAGCTGAGGGCAATCGGACAGCCATTTATCTTGCGGCGCTCGGCATTCTCCTCGGCGCGCTTGTTGCCTTGTTTTTGCCCCGCAAACGAAAAATATGACGGCTGTGGCCCGTCCAGCAAAAACAGTCAAACCCCCGTTATAGGTTTAACGGGGGTTTGGCAACATTAAATCATCCCTTGAGGACCGTTGACCGGCTCCCCGTTGGGATAAATCGTTCTATATCATCTGACTCAGCTTACATCATCTCAGTTGCATCGACTCCATTATTTCGCCGCTTCGAACGGATCCGTTCCCTTCGGCAGCAGGTCGCTGAAGTTGAACGTATACGTCGGGAAGCCGGCAGCATACGGCCCGATTTCGTACTGCTGGAAGAAGACCGTCAATCCGCTTTCCTTCACATAGAAATCCGCGTCCTTTTTCAGCCCATTGAAGCCGTCTGTGAAGCCGTCTTTGGTCGCTTTTTGCTTCAGCAGTTTGTCCAGCTTGGTCTTGGCGTCGGCCGAATTGTGGAGCAGGCTGTCCAGCGTCAGCTGTTTGCCGTCCTTCAGCGAGAACGTAAACCCTTCGCGGGCTGTCATCCCGTGAGCTCCGCCTGTGTATTCATAAGAATCCGTCACGATGCTCAGGACGCCTTGGCGGTTATAAGTAACCAGGAACGTTCCGTCGAACTCATACGGGTGCTCCACCTTCGCGTCGCGCTTTTTCGCTTTGGCCTTGGCTTCTGTGGCGAACGCTTCCGCCTTGTCTTTAAATACTTTGTTGATCGCCTCCTGGGCGTCCGCGTTAGCCAGCCCGCTTAACTGAGGATAACGGATCAGAATCGTTGCATTGGCGTCGCTCGCCTTGATGAGTTCGGTGGAGATTGTCACCTGGTTCATTTGACGCTTGGACAGGCTCAACGTCTTGGAAGACGCGTTAAACACGCCCTGGAATCCCATATAGTCGTTCAGCAGCTTGAAAGGAACGTACAGCTTGCCGTCGATCAATTTTCCATCGTAGCTGTTCGAATTGTCTCCGACATAGCTTCCGTTGATATAAGCGCTGACCCCGTAGTCGGAAACCTCCAGGTTCAGCTTCGTTACCCCGGATCCGACAGTGTACGTCTTGATCCCCGGATTATAAGACAGCGGCAGACCGGCGGCATCGCGCAAAATGGACACCGGAATCATGGTGACCCCGTCAACCAATTTCCCCTGCAGCGATAACACCTTGCCGTTATATTTTAACGCCACTCCCGGCTGCGCAGCCGGCTTCACGACCGGCTTTGAGGCTGCAGCCGACACCTGCGATCCCCCAAACACGCCGGCATTTCCGATCAATACGCCTGCGGCCAGCACCGCGGCTCCCCATTTCATTCCCTTGTTCATCCTTATCCAATCTCCTCTCCAAACATTGCTGCTTGTGCTAGTCATATGATTTATTACCCAAATTCACCACTTCCCTATTATAAAAAAGACCTCAGCCGATTTGTTTACAACCGGGGTTACAGTATTGTCGTTTACGCCAGCCAAAAGTATAACTCTCTTAACCTTTACGTTAACTTTGTGTTCCTTCATCCGATCAGCCACGGGCCTTGCAATCATGAAGTCCCCCTTCATAGAACACAAGTACCGCGCCAGGACTTTAAAAAGCTCACGAAATAAAAATAATGCCCCGTTCCGGAAGCCAGCCTAAGCATGGTCCCGAAACAGGGCAATTGTTCCTAAACGATATTAACGGTCGTTGTAAGGCCTATGCTTACTACCGTCCGCTCTTCAGCTCCGTCCAGTAACGGTCATAGAGCTGCAGGGTATCCTTTACGTCGCCGAGCCATTCCGTCCGGCCCAGCTCTTCTTCGGAGAGATTGATCATATGGTTGTTCCGGTATTCCTCGCTGTGAAACTCCATCGCTTTGGCGTTCGGATCGCTGTATCCGATCGATTCATAGTTCTTTGCGCTGACCTGCGGATCGAGCATGTAGTTGATAAACTTCTCGGCAAGCTCTTTATGCTCGGCCCCTTTCGGGATCGCATAGTTGTCCGAGAAGATCGTCCCGCCCTCTTTTGGCACGACATATTCCACATCCGGATTGTCCTTCGCGATAAAAGCCGCGTCGCCGGACCATACCGTTCCGATCCAGCCTTCCTCCTGAATCATCTTCTGCTTGATGGTATCCGTGTCGAAAGCAAGAACGCTCGGCAGCAGCTTCTTCAGGTCGTCCACGGCCGACTTGATCTCGCCTTCATCCTGGGAGCTGTTCGAGTGCCCCTGCTTCTTCAAGGCCATGCCAATCACTTCGCGGTTGTCGTCCAGCAGAAGGACCTTGCCCTTGTATTTCGGGTCCCACAGATCCTCCCAGCTGTCGATGGTGTCCTTCACGTATTTTTTGTTATACGCAATACCCGTTACGCCGGAAGTGTATACGATCGAGTATTTATTGCCCGGATCAAAATCAGGGTTCTTCAGCGATTCCTGAATGTTCGCAAAATTCGGAATGTTGTTCTTGTCCAGCGGTTCCAGCAGGTTGTTCTCGATCATCGTCCGGACCATGTAGTCCGAAGGCTGGATCAGATCATATCCGCCGCCGCCCGCCTTGATTTTGGCCAGCAAATCCTCGTTGTTCGCATAGTTGTCATACGTAACCTTGACGTTGAATTTACTCTCGAAGTCCTTGAGCACCTGCTCGTCAAAATTGTCAGCCCAGCTGTAAATATGAAGCGTCTCCTTGGAAGATGAGCATCCTCCCAGGGATGCAACCGACACGAGGGCGAGTGCCCCAGCCAGTACGAGACCGGCGATACCCTTTCTTTTCACAGTAACATATCTCCTCTCTTTCTCCTTATAGCATGTAGTCCATATCCTGTAGCTCAATCAATAGTTCCATCAATAGTTCCATATCTTGCAGCTGCGTTAAATCGGCAGCATTTTATGCTTCTTCTGGCCCTTGCCGCGGTTGAGGAAATACTGCGCCAGCAAAATCAGCACAACGCTCACCACGATCAGCAGCGTACAGAGTGCGTTAATTTCCGGCGAGATTCCCCGCTTCACCTGGCCGTAAATGTAAATCGGCAGCGTAGTCGAGCTAGGCCCGGCTACGAAGAAGCTGACCATAAAGTCGTCCAGCGACATCGTAAACGCGATCAGCGCCCCCGAGATGACGCCCGGGAAAATCTGCGGCCACGTTACATGGCGGAACGTCTGCCAGGGGGTGGCGCCAAGGTCGGCGGCCGCCTCCTCCAGCTGCTTGCCCATTCCAGCAAGGCGGGCCGTCACGACGACATAGACGTACGACATGCTGAACGTGATATGGGCGATGATGACCGTCGCTTTACCCAGCGGAACATGCATCTGGTTGAACAGCACCAGCAGCGACAGCCCCATGATGATGTCGGGAATAATGACGGGCAGGTACATGAGTCCGTTCATGCTGCCCTTCCATCGCCGGCCAAGCCCCCGCAGAGACAAGGCGCCCACGGTTCCTAGCAGCGTCGCTGCAATCGTGGATACGATCCCGACGGTCAAGCTGTTCATGAGCGCTTCAAGCACATGGTCATCGGTCATCAGCGATGCGTACCAGTCGAACGTAAATCCTTCCCAGTCCCCGCTAAGCCTCGTGTTATTAAATGAATAAATAATAATCAGCAGGATCGGCACATAAATAAAGATCATCATCAGCACGGAGTGAACCCCCAGCAGGGGATGACTTTTTCTCTTCATGCTCTCCCCTCCTTCGCACGGTCAGCCCGGGACTGCATCGCCCGGTTAAACAGCAGGATCAGAATGAGGGACGTGATGACGAAAATCACGGACAGCGCCGAGCCGAACGGCCAGTTGCGCGCTCCCAGATACTGCTGCTGGATGATGTTGCTGATCATCGTCGACTTGGCCCCGCCAAGAATATCCGTGACAACGAACATTCCCGTCGTGGAGACATAGACTAAGACGCAGCCGGTCATGATCCCGGACTTGCTCTGCGGCAGCGTGATGTGCCGGAACGCTTTCCAGCGGGTAGCCCCCAGGTCGCTGGCCGCATCCAGCAGCCGCTTATCCATCTGTTCCAGCGCGACGTAAATCGGCAGCACCATGAACGGAATGAAGTTGTAAACCATGCCAAGCAGCACCGCGCCTTTGGTATACAGCATTTGCAGCGGCTCCTGAATCCATCCAAAATGGATCAGCAGCGTATTCACCACACCCTGCGTGCGCAGCAGCAGCACCCAGGCGTACGTCCGGATCAGGAAGTTGATCCAGAACGGAATCGTGATCAGCACCAGTCCCCAGGTCTGCACCCTGGGAGAGGCATTGGCGATAAAATAAGCGAGCGGGTAGCTGACCAACAAGCATACGACGGTCGTCACCACCGACAGCACTAACGTATCCCAATAGATGCCGAGATACAAAGAGTCGAAAAAGGTTTTATACCCGTTCAGCGAGAAATGAAAGACAACATTGCCCAGTGTGTCGCGGCTCATCAATGACATGACCACGACGATCACCATCGGGACGAGCAGAAACAGCGCCAGCCACAGCAGAACCGGCGTAATCAGCAGCTTGGATCGTCTCATGCCCCGATGACCACCTCATCCCGCGGATTCCAGTCCACCCCGATCCGGTCGCCAACCTTCCAAACGATCTCATCTTCGATGTCCAGAGCGATCGTCACCATCATCGGTTCGCCATCGAGCTGGACGGTTAGCTTATGAACGTTGCCAAGATACAGCACATCCTGAATGACTCCGGTCTTACGGACCCCTTCGGTTTCCCGTTTCGGACGCAGCTTCTCCGGCCGTACGGCAAACAGCTCCGAACCGGAACTGAAAATGTTGTTCTCCCCGACGAAGGTCGCGGCGAAAAGCGTCTTCGGTGCGGCGTAGATGTCCTTCGGTGTGCCGATCTGCTCGACTTTACCACTGTTCATAATCACGATTCGGTCGGATAGCATCATTGCTTCCTCTTGATCGTGCGTGACATAGACAAAGGTAATGCCCAGCGAGCGCTGCAGATGCTTCAGCTCAGACTGCAGGCTCTTGCGCAGCTGCAGGTCGAGCGCGCCCAGCGGCTCGTCGAGGAGGAGCACTTTGGGCTTGTTCGCGATCGCCCTCGCGATGGCCACCCGCTGCTGCTGTCCGCCGGACAGCTGATGCGGATAACGCGAAGTAAGCGCGGTTAGCTGAGTCATCTGGACGGCTTCAGCAACCCGTGCTTTTTGCTCTGCCTGAGGCAGCTTTTTCATTTTCAAACCGAAGGCGATATTGTCTCCCACGGTCATATGCGGGAACAGCGCGTAATGCTGGAACACCAGGTTCAAATCCCGCTGGTTAGGCGGAAGCTTCGTGACGTTCTGCCCTTCCAGGATAATCTCGCCGTGAGTCGGCTGTTCGAATCCGGCAATCATGCGTAGTATGGTCGTCTTACCGCAGCCGCTAGGCCCGAGCAGAGTCAGGAATTCCCCTTCTTCAATGTTCAGTGACAGCGGATGCACGACAACTTGTCCTTCAAATTGCTTCTCAATCTGGACAAGTTCAATCATATGCATCAACCCCTTACTAAGAAAAAAGCCATATCCATGGGTATGGCTTTTTCGGTAAATTATTTTTTCCCGTTACGATCAACGGAAGTAGTTTATAACTGTTGCTGCATGTACAAATTTTCGCATATTCACTATAACGTTTTTTGACCCTTGGTACAATACCTTTCTGCGTTTTCCCGCTGGAAAAGGGGGGATCGGGACCCACATCTGCGCAAAAAGCCGCCGCTTCAAGGGACGTCTGTCCCCGAAACGGCGGCTTGGCTCGGACCAAATCAGCCCGTTCTTATTTCATTTCGTACTGCACGCTCAGCTGCGTCGATACTTTCACTTCGCCAGGCTCCACCGATGTGGCGTTGCTGGCGGTGCCGGCCGTATCCATTTTGGCCATGGAAGACTCGGCATAGATGATCGGGTTCTGTGCATCGCCCTGGCTCACGACCAGAACCACTCCCAGCTGACGCTTGGCGGCCTTGGCAATCGCGCCTGCTTTCAGATCAGCGTTAGCCATCGCTTTCTCAATCACTTGTGCCTCATATTGGTCACGGTTCTCGACGGAAAACTGGACGCTCTCGATGTTGTTGGCGCCCGCACCGGAAGCGGCGTCAAGCAGCTGTCCAACCTTGGACAGGTCGCGGTACGATACCTGCAGCGTATGGTGGGCCGTATAGCCCGTCACTTTTTGTCCGTCCTTCTCGTTGTAGGTGTAGTTCGGCTGCACATAGAACGTGGTGCTCTTAATATCTTTGTCTTCGATTTTCCACGTCGTCTTCAGCAGCGCGGTGATCTTTTGGATTTTGTCTGCCGTTGCCTTTTGCGCGCTTTGTGCCGTTGCCGCCTGCGAGTCCACACCGATCGACAAGTATGCGATATCCGGCTTGACCGAAATCTCACCCTTGCCTACAACATTGATGACATTGCGCTGTACATCCTGGTCCGCATAGACGGTGGTCGAGCCACCCAGTCCGGTGACGCCCGCGCCTCCAGCCAAGAGCGCTCCTGCGATCAGCACAGAACCTACCGGTTTCAGCCATGTTTTCATTACCTTCAGCCTCCCTTTATATACTTCCAGTGTATCCATATAGCCGAAAGCGCAAGCACGGACGCAGTCTGTAGGTCAAACCGCCTGCGCGGCCGCCCTCACCTTCCAACTGTATTTGTCTACTAGACGTAGGGGACTGTTAAATGTTGCACATGTTAGAAAAATAATCTTCTGCCTATGAAACGGTCAGCTGACGATCGATTTCAAGTGGCTCTGAGCTTCCTTAATGCCGGCCAGGCTCTGCTCATTGTTGCCGAGGAGGGACTGCAATGTAGCCGACAATTCCTGCAGTGTCGCCGACGTTTGCTCGTTCACCGACGCGAGATGCGAAGTGGACTCGTCAATGGAACCCGAGAACGTCTCCACTTCGTGAAGCAATCCGCGGTACCCGTCGGAAATCTGCAGCAGCCCGGCCACCGATTCTTTAATGAATTCAAAGGCTTCGTACGTCTCATGCGTCATCTCGCTGCTCTTCTGCATCCGCTCCGCAACCTGATCCATCCGCATCAGGGTGTCGCTCATCAGCTCGGAGAAGCTGTGAAGCTGGAGCGAAATTTTCTCCGCCGAGTCCGAGGCATTCTCCGCCAGCTTGCGGATTTCCCTGGCGACCACGGCAAAACCTTGTCCATGCTCGCCTGCCCGTGCCGCCTCGATGCTGGCGTTCAGCGACAGCAGGTTGGTCTGGTTCGCAATCTCCTGAATGGTCTGGCTGAACTGCGTCGTTTCCTGCACCTTTCCGGTCAGGCTCTGGATATCCTGCGACATGGCGCCGATTTCTTCCTTGAATTCGATAATCGCTTCGTTCAGCTGCTCCACTTTGTCCTTACCGGATTCCGACAGCTGGTTCGCCGTACCTGTCTGGCTCAGCAGCGTATCCGTCGAGCTGGACATCTGCTTGATCATCTCGTTCATCTGCTTAATGGACTCGTTAATGGCATAGGTGGAATCCACCTGGGATGATGCCCCGCCCGATATCTCCTGAAAGGCGACGTTCATCTGCTGGAACGAGGCGGTGTTATCCTCGACCGCCTGCGTCAGGTCGTCGATGCTGCCGGTCACCGCAGCCACGCTGCCCAGCACGTGTTCCTTTTGTTCCTTCTGCTCGGCCAGCAGCCGCTCGGTCTGATCGCTTGCCGCTTTCATATTGTTCATCAAGGAGCGGGTCACCCGCAGCAGCAGGAACACCATGACGCATACAAGCGCATACATAATGATGACCGTTAAAGGCCCGTCCTTCGAACCGGTTCCGAGCTGAACCTCATCAGCCTTTTGCAGGCACAGGTAGAGCATCAACCCCAAGCCGTACAGCATCGTGATCGAGGTTAATACGATACGCAAGGTGATCAGCGCCAACACGAGCAAATAGTATATGGAAAACAAGCTGCTCGGGCTGGTGGAATCCAACGCCTGAATGAGGATCGTCAGGGCCACCCCCGTAATGGCAATAACCGCCGCCTGATGAATCAGCTTACGCCGGACTTGGCTGTACACCATCACCAGCAGGACCACCAAATCAATCAAGAAGCTTAAGTTGTTGAGACTCGTCAGATTATCGAGGCTTCCCAGCTTGACCGTGGACACGGCCATCAGCGTGGAGATCAGAATCGCGATCAGCAGTATCCGGTTTCTGCCCATCGTGTCCCGCTCCGCGATTGTCAGCCTCCGTCCTTTCCCCGATCCTTCAGTATCATCTGTGTTGGTTGTGGTACCGTTCCATTTCCCCATACGTTGACCCCTCTTTATCAAAATAATGCATCCGGGCTTCCCCAATGCCGCCGCTTGCGTGATCGGCTATAGCTATGATATCGGATGGCAGATTTATTTTTATAAGAGCCAAATCGTCCCAGACCCCGCCAGACAGCAAAAAACAGTCCGCCCTCCCCAAGGAGAAACGGACTGCTTTGTGCAGAAAATGGCCTCAGCGCTGCATCATTCGCAGCCGCAGGGCCCATTCTATAATTGTTTATTATTGGTTTTCAAGCTCTTCTTTGCCCACCAAGTTGACTAAAGCGGTTACAGCCTGTTCTGCGTCCGCACCTTCAGCACTGATGTTTACTTCCGTACCCGAGCTAATGGCAAGGCTCATAATTCCCATGATACTCTTGGCATTCACCTTTTTATCATCTTTTTCCACGAAAATTTCAGACGAGTACTTATTCGCTTCTTGGACGAACAATGCTGCCGGTCTGGCATGGAGACCCGTTTTCAAACGGACAACTACCGGGTGCTTTGTCATGGAAACTTACCCCCTATTAGATCAATCTGTATAGCTCACACACAACACATTTTATAACATTATACCATTATACCATGAAGGAAACTAGAAGAAAAAAGGCTCAGCCGCCACGAATCTTCTCGGCCATTTCGTCAATCTTGCGCAGCCGGTGGTTCACACCGGATTTGCTGACGGTGCCCTTAAGCAGTTCACCGACTTCCTTCAGGTTCATATCGGGATGGGCCAATCTCACTTCGGCCACTTCCCGAAGTTTGTCCGGCAGATTATCAAGGCCCACTTCCTTCTGGAGCAGCTTGATGTTATCGATTTGCCGGACGGCGGCCCCGATTGTCTTGTTCAAATTCGCGGTTTCACAGTTCACGATCCGGTTAACCGAATTCCGCATATCCCGCATGATCCGCACGTCCTCGAATTTGAACAAGGCCTGATGGGCCCCAATCAGGCTTAAAAATTCAATGATTTTCTCGCCTTCCTTAATATACAGTATGAACCCCTTCTTGCGCTCTATACAACGGGCGTTCAGATGAAATTCATTGGCGAGGTCTACAAGGGCCTGGCAGTGCTCCTCGTACATCGAGGCAATTTCAAGATGGTATGACGACCCTTCCGGATTGTTCACGGAGCCCCCTGCCATAAAGGCACCGCGTAAATACGCCCCTTTGCAGCATGGTTTGCGGACCAAATCCGGATGGATATGCGAGGTAAACAGGAAGCCCTCGGAGACAATCTTCAGCTCCTTCAGTATTTCCTGAACCTGTGCAGGAATACGTACGATGTACACATTATTTTTCTTCAAACGCATTTTTTTACGCACGAGAAGCTCGGTATGCGCCTGGAAATGCTTTTTGATCAATGTGTAAATGCGTCTTGCGATGGCTGCATTCTCTGTCGATATATCCAGAATCACCTTTTTATTGGAAAGCTGGACGGCCCCGTTCATCCGGATCAGTGCCGACAATTCAGCCTTTTCGCAGCAGGGCTCTGCTTCGATCATGGTCAGTTCTTTTTTAGTCAGCGCCGCAAACGACACGGGACTCACCTCTTTCGTTTAATCCAATTTTGAACCAGCTGGTAAATATGCCGGCTCAGCTTGTCGGCGTCATGGCGCAGATAGGTCCGGAACAGGACCAGCGTATCGGCAATAACCTTATAGCCAAGACTGGTGACCTCGTCGTAATCGAGCTCCACCGGCTTCGCGCCCTTCTCGGCATATTTGTCCTGCACCTGGGGCGGAATTTCACCGCTGTTCACGATGACATAATCGAACAGATGCTTGCCGACGTGGTCATATACCGCCTGAAGATGGTCGCTTACGGTGTAGCCGTCCGTCTCCCCGGGCTGTGTCATGACGTTGCACACAAAAATCTTGATCGCGTCCGACGACATGACCGCTTCGGCCAGCTTCGGAACGAGCAGATTCGGCAGAATGCTCGTATATAGACTTCCCGGGCCGATCAGGATGGCATCCGCCTCCCGGATGGCCTCGGTCGCTTCCGGAAGCGGCTCGACATGGGCCGGCTCCAGAAACACCCGCTTGATCCGACCGCCGGCTTCCGGAATTTTCGACTCGCCGGTCACAATGGTGCCGTCCTCCATCTCTGCGTTCAGGATTACGGCTTCGCCCGCCGCCGGAAGCACCCGCCCCCGCACGGCAAAAACGCGGCTGAGCTCGCGCACAGCCGTTACAAAATCGCCGCTGATGTCGGTCATGGCCGCCAAAATCAGGTTCCCCAGGCTGTGCCCGGCCAGGCCCGAGCCGCTGGAGAACCGGTATCTCAGCATTTCCGACAGCAGCGGCTCCACGTCGGCCAGTGCCGTCAGGACGTTCCGGATGTCCCCGGGAGGGGGCATCTGCAGCTCGCTGCGAAGGATGCCCGAGCTCCCTCCATCATCTGCTACGGTGACGACAGCCGTGATGTCTAGCGGCATTTCCTTCAGTCCCCGGAGCATGACCGACAGCCCGGTGCCCCCGCCCATCACAACGATCCGCGGACGGTCACTTCTTTGTTCTGCCACTGTCATCACTTCCACTCTCTTTAATGCCGATCACGTTCGGAATCCCGATGGCTGACGGAGACCGTCTCGGTCTCGCTGGCTCCCAGCATTTTGCCCAGGTACTCGGCGATCGCCACCGAGCGGTGCTTCCCGCCGGTACAGCCGATGCCGATGATCACCTGGCTCTTGCCTTCCTTACGGTATTGGGGAATCAAGAAATGCAGCATATCCAGCAGCTTCGTCAGAAAAGCCTGGGTTTCAGGCCACTTCATGACATAGTCATACACATCGCTGTCCTGACCGGTGTGTGGACGCAGACTATCCACATAGTGGGGATTCGGAAGAAAGCGGACGTCAAAGATCAGATCGGCATCGATCGGAATACCGTACTTAAATCCGAATGAGGTTACGTTGACCGAAAGGGTATTGCTTTCCAAGTGGGAAAATCTCGAGATAATTTTGTCCTTCAATTGTCCCGGCTTCATATTGCTCGTGTCGAGCACCACTGTGGCCGAGCTCTTGAGCTCCTCCAGCATTTTGCGCTCCAGCCGGATGCCGTCCAGCGGCATGCCCTCCGGCGCAAGCGGATGCCGCCGGCGGGTCTCCTTGTAACGCTGCACGAGGACCGAATCGGTCGCCTCCAGGAACAGAATTTCGCAATGAATCGTGAAATGGTCCTTAATATAATTCAATGATTCGGATAAGGCCGTAAAGAACTCCCGGCCGCGCAGGTCAATGACCAGCGCCACCTTGGCGATTTTCCCCTTCGATTGTTCAATCAGTTCCGCAAATTTGGGAATGAGCACCGGCGGTAAATTATCCACACAGAAAAATCCCAAATCCTCCAAGCTTCGTACGGCCAAGGATTTACCCGCCCCCGACATGCCTGTAATAATAATCAGGGTGGCCATGGCCGACGCAGTATTATTCTCCTCCAGCATCAGCTTTCCCCTCCCTTATGGAATATGGGCCCGTTAATACTTGGTATACCCAGGTCACCCCTTATTTTAACCCATAGGCGACCTCGCAGGATTCCTTACGAACGGAGCAGCAAACCGGCCGCACCGACGATACCCGCATCGTTGCCGAGCTCGGCAGGAAGGATCGATACCCCGCGCTGCAGCGGTTCCGGCGTCAGCTTCGCATAAACTTCCCGGACTTCATTAAACAGGATGTCTCCAGCCTTCGATACACCGCCGCCGATAATGAATACTTCCGGATTCAGAATCGCCGCAACCGCAGCCATGGACTTGCCCAGGTAGAAGGCGGCGCGGTTCACGATCCGCAGCGCCACTTCGTCGCCGGCTTTGGCTGCATCAAAGACTTCCTTCGCCGCAATGTTCTCAACCATCGACAGGGAAGTGCGGTCCCCGCGCTCCACGGCGTCTTTTGCCATACGGATTATGCCTGTTGCAGAAGAGACGGTCTCGAGGCAGCCCATTTTGCCGCATCCGCATTGAATGGCTTCCAGATCCGGCACGACCGAGATATGTCCCAGCTCACCGGCAAGTCCGGAGAAGCCTTGATAGATTCGGCCGTTAATGATGATACCGCCGCCAACGCCGGTTCCGAGCGTATAGCATACGCAGTTGTCGATGCCGCGTCCGGCGCCGCTCCAAGCCTCGCCCAGGGCCGCCACGTTCGCGTCATTATCTATTTTGATCGGCTTGCCAATCTTCTGCTCCAGAATGGAACGAATCGGTACATCCCGGAAACCTACGTTCGGCGCGAGGATGATGATCCCTTCACGGACGTTCGTAAATCCGGCAACCCCGGCCCCAACGCCTGCCAGCTGATCCCAGCTGTAAGGGGACTGCTCCACGATATGGCGCACATATTTCTCAATATTGTTGATAACCGTATCGACGCCTTTATCTGTTTCCGTGGGACCTTCATACGTTTGAATCAGCTGTCCCGCTTGATTGCAGATGCCCACTTTAATGGTCGTTCCGCCCAAGTCGACACCGACGTAGATTTGCTCAGACATGTTACAAGCCACCTTTTTTCCTCAATAATAGTTTGCTCCTACTGTACCAACTATAATTGAAGCCCTCTCTCCGGTCAAGAGAAGCGGGCCTTACCCGAAAGTGGGTCCAGCGCTTCTGTCAGAAGGCTTAACGGACTTACCCCCTATATGAAAACCCTGCCAAAAAACATGACAATTGTCACCTCAATTCCATGACAGAGTCCACTAACGAAGGGATGCCCCCTCGTCTATGATAACGATAGATCAATCAAATACGGATTCACCTGTTCAATAGGAGGAAATGACAAAATGGAACATATTGCCGAACTGCAGCATGTCACGAAACGTTTTGGAAGCAAAGCGGCGGTCGATGACGTTTCATTCACGATTGATAAAGGATCCATCGTGGCCGTCCTGGGGCCCAACGGAGCCGGGAAAACGACGACGATCTCGATGATGCTGGGGCTTCTCGAGCCGACGAGCGGCTCTGTCCGGCTGTTCGGGCAAACCCCGAAGCAGCCGCAGGTCAAGCAGCGCATCGGGGCGATGCTCCAGGATGTCAGCGTGATCGACGGCCTGAAGGTGCGCGAGGTGCTGGCCTTGATCCGCAGCTATTACCCCCGGCCGATGAGGCTGGAGGAGCTGGCTGCCCTGGCCGGGTTCACCGAGGAAGACCTGGGCAAACGGGCGGAGAAACTCTCCGGCGGCCAGAAACGGAGGCTCGGGTTCGCTCTGGCGCTGGCGGGAAATCCCGATCTGCTGTTTTTCGACGAGCCGACCGTCGGCCTGGATACACCCGCGCGCCGCTCCTTTTGGGAACAGGTCCGAGCGCTTTCGGACCGGGGCAAGACCATCCTCTTCTCCACGCACTACCTGCAGGAGGCCGAGGACGCCGCGGACCGCGTGATCCTGTTCAATCGCGGCAAAATTGCCGCCGACGGCACGCCGCAGGCGATCACGGCCCAGCTGACGAGCCGCTCCGTGACCTTTACGACCGATACAAGGTCGCTAGAAGGCCACGCTCTGATGAGTGCCGATACCGAACAGCACATCCGCGAGCGCCTGCTCCCGGTTCCTGGCATCCATGACTGCACCTGCCAGGAAGGACGCTGGACCGTCACGGCGGACAATACCGATACGGTGCTGGCCGCAATTTTCCGATACCAACTTCCGGTTCACGATATCCGGACCCAGCAGGGCCGGCTTGACGACGCTTTTGAAATCATGATTCATAATGACGACACACAGGGGGCTGTTTCCTAATGCACATGTTATTCATGCAGTGCCGGGCCGAAATGCTGCGGATTATCCGGAATCCGTACTACGTTTTCTGGTCCTTACTGATGCCGATCGTGTTCTATTTCATTTTTACCCGCCTCGTGAATGCCGGCATTGAAGGCGCCTCCGAATGGCAGGCACGTTACCTGATGTCGATGACTTCCTTCAGCGTGATGGGTTCGGCGATCATGACGCTGGGCATTCGCATGGTCCAGGAACGCACGCACGGATGGTCGGTCTTTATGCGGATTACCCCGCTGCCCTCCAGCATTTATTTCTTTGGAAAAATGTTTGGCCAGATGGTCATGCACATGTTCTCCATCATTGTTATTTTTGCTGCAGGCTTTCTTATGAATGGCGTCCATTTGTCAGCTGGCCAGTGGGTCGGCAGCGGACTGTGGATATGGCTCGCCTCCATCCCCTTCCTGGCCCTCGGCACCCTGGTCGGGACGATGAAAAGGGTCGATACCGCCAGCGGTGTCAGCAACATGGTGTATATGATTCTGGCGATCGTGGGCGGCATGTGGTTTCCGATCGACAGCTTCCCGGCTTTCCTGCAGAGCATCGGCAAGTGGCTGCCTTCCTATAACTTCGGAAGCGGAGCCTGGGATATTGCCGCGGGTCATTCCCCCAGCTGGCAGCCGGTATTGATTTTGCTGGGATATCTCATCTTGTTTATGGTATTATCCACCTATATACGAAAGAAACAGGAAGCGGTGTAATGCCATTGGCACGTCGAAAAACAGAGATTTTCCCAAGAGCGCTCGGGTTTTCCCCTTATGTATGGCTCGTGTATATGGTCATTCCGTTGTTTAATATGGCCTATGAGAGCGGCATCAAAATGGTGCTCGGCTACGCCATGATCGCGGTCTTTATCGTGTCGTATCGTCAGCTCTTTTTTTCCGAAAGGTTAACGGCTTTCTGGCTTGCCGTTCAGATGATTATTATTGTGACGCTGTCTGTGCTCTACCTCCCTTTTTATTCGTTTATGGGCTTTTTTACCGCCAACTTTATCGGCAATTATCAGGATGACCGGAAATTCAGGATCGCCTTCGCTGCCTTCGTTGTGTCCATCCTGCTCCCAATCCTGGGGAACATTCGTCATCTGACCGTATCGGACTACTTAACGCTCGTTCCCTTTATTATGATTATGTTGATGACCCCCTTCGGCATGCGTTCCATGAATCTGCGAAAGCAGCTGGAGCTGCAGCTGAACGAAGCCAGGGAGCAGATCGAAATTTTGGTAAAAAAGGAGGAGCGGCTGCGTATTGCCCGTGACCTTCATGATACGCTGGGACATACGCTGTCCTTGCTCACCTTAAAAAGCCAGCTGGTTCAGCGGCTGACGGACAAGGATCCGGAGAAGGCACGGCTGGAAGCCCGTGAAATGGAAGAGACCTCCCGGGCGGCCTTAAGACAGGTACGTGAGCTGGTTTCCGATATGAGGACCTTGACGGTGGCGGAAGAGATCGAAGAAGTCCGCTCGATTTTGCACAGCGCTGACATCACCTTGGAATCCGAGGGGGATACGCGACTGACCGGAATTCCCGATCTGACGCAAAACATCCTCAGCATGTGCCTGAAGGAAGCGGCGACCAACATCATCAAGCACAGCCGGGCCACGGCATGCACTATTACTATTCGGAAGGGAACTTCCGACGTCCGGATGGTCATTCGGGACAACGGCGTCGGTCTGGAGGACAGCGGGCTGTCTACGAGCCAGGGCAATGGGCTGAAGGGCATGTCCGAGCGGCTGGCGCTGATCGACGGAACGCTGGAGCTGTCCTCTTCCGGCGGGACCGAGCTCATCATTACCGTGCCGATTATTATTAAAGGGAAGGAGAGTGTTACGGCATGATCCGTATTCTGATCGCTGAAGACCAGCGTCTGCTGCGAGGCGCTCTCGCTTCGCTGCTCGATATGGAGGAGGATATGGAAGTGGTGGGCCAAGCCGGCGACGGCCAGGAAGCCTTGGACCAGATCCTGTCTTTACAGCCGGACGTCTGCCTATTGGATATTGAAATGCCCGTTATTACCGGACTTGAGGTCGCCGAGAGGCTCAAGGCGCAGATGGCGGCTTGTAAAATCATCATATTAACGACGTTTGCGCGGCCGGGATATTTTGAACGGGCCGTGAAAGCGGGCGCCTGCGGATATTTGCTGAAGGATGAGCCGAGCGAGAAGCTGGCCGAAGCCATCCGGCGGGTCATGGCCGGCCACCGCGAGGTCTCACCAGAACTCGTCTTTGGCTCGTTCCGCCAGGAAAACCCGCTCACCGCGCGGGAGCGCGACATTTTACGGCTGATTGCGGAAGGCAAGACAGCGAACGAAATTGCGGCGACCCTGCACTTGTCGCACGGCACCGTTCGGAACTACATTTCCGAAACGCTGAACAAATTGTCGGCCAAGAACCGGATCGAAGCGATCGGGATCGCCGAACAGAAGGGTTGGCTCTAGGAAGGACTGAAAGGCTTCTTTATTTGAAAAAACACGAACGGGGACCGGCTCATGCAGCCGGTCTTTTTGCCGTCGGTGTAGGCTTGGGTTCTCCCCTTTTCGGTACCGAGTGATTTGTGACCGCGTCACCTTCCTCCAGCTTCAAGCCGGATAATAGATGACCATGCTTAATCTCGTTAGCGAGCCGCCGGAATTATGGTACGTATGCGGCCGGTCGGCCTTGAACCGGATCGAGTCACCGCTCCCGATGGTATGCTCGCTGTTGTTCACGCGGATGGTCAATTCCCCTTCGTACACCGTAATGTACTCCTCCGTTCCCTCACCATGCGATTCCGAAGCGAGAAATCCTCCTTTATCGATCTCGACCGCATACATCTCGAAACGCCGCTCTTCATCAAACGGGAAATAAGGGTAGACCCGGTATTTGCCGTTGTCTTCGGATAGCTGCTGGACCTCGCTTTTCTGAATCACTTTGGTGTCAGGCTGGGGCTGGTTAATCAGCGACGTGAACGAAATTTTGAGACCGTTGGCGATTTTCCAAATGGTTGTGATTGTGGGGCTTGATTCGCCCCTTTCGATTTGGCCGATCATCGTCTTGCTGACCCCGGTGAGCTCGGCTACTTTTTCCAGACTGAGCTTTTTATTGTCACGGATGCTCTTCAAATTCCGCGCAATGATCAGATTGATTTCTTCCATGGGCACACCTCTTCCAATCGATTATGTACAATATAACGATCACAATGTACAATATGAAGTATAAATGCGTTATAGCGTAATTTTCGGACATTATAACATACAAACGGAGGAGACCCAAGATGCCTGTATTTTCGTTTCTGGTCTATATTGTAGTAAGCACCTTTACCCCAGGCCCCAACAACTTTATGGCGATGCTGTTTGCTCACCGGTACGGTTTTCGACGAACGATCCGATTCTGTCTGGGCGTTGGCGCCGGCTTTTTTGTCGTTGCCCTGCTGTGCAGTTACTGCAATCTGCTGCTCAAAAATCTCATTCCCGGCATCCGGTGGTGGATGACGATTCTCGGAGCGACCTACATGCTGTATCTCGCCGTTAAAATCATGTTCCACCGCAAGAAGTCAGCGAGCAGCAAGGAGGACAAAAACAACCGCTTTCTGACGGCGGTGCTGCTGCAGTTTATCAATCCTAAAGGCATTTTGTACGCCATAACGGCCGTATCCACCTTTATTCTCCCGTACCATTCTTCCCATCTGGCCTTGATCGGCTTCTCTTTGTTTCTGGCACTCTTGAGCGTGATAAGCACCTTCTGTTGGAGCATGTTCGGCTCCATATTTCAGCGATGGCTGTCAGCATACCAGACCCCGTTTAACGTCGCGATGGGCCTGCTTCTCGCATACAGCGCAGTTTCCATCCTGGTCGAATAAATGTGGAGTTCGGCACAGCGTCTGCCTGAAGATCATCCACAGAAATTTGCACGCATACAGGAGAAAGCCTCTCCTCGGCAGGATCAGAGGTAGCGGCCCGTTCCCCCATTCTTATGTAAAAAGGAGCCGTCCCCGGCTCCTTTTCTATGTTCGTATTGGTCCGCTTTACAGCGTTTCGCTCCAGTCATGCACCATGCTGCCTTCCAGGAACTTCTCGCAGTCCATGGCGGCCATGCATCCGGTACCGGCAGCGGAAATCGCTTGGCGGTAACGTACATCCTGCACGTCGCCGCAGGCGAATACGCCTGGAATGTTCGTTTCGGTCGTTCCCGGCTTCACCTGAATGTAGCCGATTTCGTCGGTCGTAATCTGGCCGTCGAGGAACTTGGTGTTCGGCGTATGGCCGATCGCCACGAAGACGCCGTCTGCTTCGATCAGTTCTTCTTCGTTCGTCTCATTGTTGCGGACCTTCAGTCCCTTCACGCCGTGCTCACCGGCCACAATTTCAAGCGGCGTACGGTTGAGCGACCAGATGATCTTTTCGTTCTCGCGGGCGCGGTCCTGCATAATTTTGGACGCTCTCAGCTCTTCTCTCCGGTGAACCAGCGTAACGCTGGAACCGAAACGGGTCAGGAAGCTGGCTTCCTCCATGGCAGAGTCCCCGCCGCCAATCACAACGATCTTTTTGCCGCGGAAGAAAAATCCGTCGCAGGTCGCACATGTGCTGACTCCACGTCCGACATTTTCCTGCTCGCCCGGAATGCCCAGGTATTTGGCCGAGGCGCCTGTGGAAATAATTACGGATTCCGCCTCAATCTCTCCCATGCCTTCCACGGATAGCTTGAACGGGCGTTTGGAGAAATCGACTTTGTTGACCCAGCCGGTTTTAAACTCGGCGCCGAAGCGTTCCGCCTGCTTGCGCATGTTGTCCATGAGCTCAGGGCCCATGATGCCCTCCGGGAACCCCGGAAAGTTCTCTACCTCAGTTGTGGTGGTCAGCTGTCCGCCGGGCTGCATGCCTTCGATAACCAGCGGCTTCATGTTGGCGCGTGCCAGATAAATCGCGGCCGTCAGGCCGGCAGGTCCTGTTCCGATAACGATGGATTTGTACATGAGAATTGCCTCCTTTTCGAACGGAAATGAATGGGTCTATTTAGATATTCTCCGTAAAAGGCCGGAAAATATCATCGCTTTCTTCATCCAGTGAACATACACTGTCGATCCGCTTGACGTTGCGGCTCACCGTGGAGACCGAAACGCCATAGCGCTGGGCCACCTCCTGGTAAGTCAGGGCGCGCCCGTGCTTCTTGGCCGTCAAGTATTCCAGAGCCGCCGACCAGCCCTCCGCCTGCCTGATGAGAGGTGTCTCGGGATGCAGCTTATTGATAAACTGGTGCCATAATTGCTGCACATGGTTTTTCTGTGCGCGGTCGGCCACCGTCTCCATGCTTTTCAGGGCCTTGTCGACGACGGACTGCAGCGTCCCGTTCCACTTGGGCAGACCCGCAGCCACTTCACGGTATGCCGCTGCCCCGACGGCCGTGCCAGGAAGTTCGGAGCTCTCAACCCCGAGATCCCGAAGCACCCGACGCGCTTCAGCTTTGAGCTCGCTCAGCACGTCCGGGTCTTCGAGGAAGGTCATCAGCGTCTCCTTGACTTCGTCATCGGCAATCCAGGCCAAGGCCCGGATGACCTGCAGCTTGGTACCGGAATCTCCGTACCGGAGCGCCCAGGAGAAGGAAGACCGAATCAGCGGGTTGTTCTTGATTTCCTCGGACATGCCTTCCCCGTCCTTCTCCCACCGCTTCAGCTGCT
This sequence comes from Paenibacillus sp. VMFN-D1, assembly GCF_003386155.1. Lineage (NCBI taxonomy): Bacteria > Bacillati > Bacillota > Bacilli > Caryophanales > Paenibacillaceae > Paenibacillus > Paenibacillus sp. VMFN-D1. The sequence continues at coordinate 633,533 of NZ_QRDU01000003.1, forward strand.
CTTCAAAGGGCAGATGATATTGATAGCTGAGCTTGACGCTTCCGCCGAAGCCTTCCCTCAGCTGGTCCAAATAAAACCGGGGAATTCCCGATTCCGGGTCCAGCTTCATGGCTGTGCTCCAGTAACGGGCCGCATCCTTGCTTCTGCCGCTATTATAAGCGGCGACCGCTGTGTAATGGTAGAGGCTCGGATCATCGTTGAGCTCGTCATCCTTCAGCAGGCGGCGGAAATGACCGAAGGCCGCTTCATGCCGGCCCAGAATCCCCATCGTCGTCGCAAGCTTGAATACATGTTCCTGATGAAAAGGAACCGTAACCTCCAGCATCTTCATCAGGCCATCTAAAGCTTCAGTATCCCCTTCATGCTGGTAAAAAACCGCCAGGTTGCACAGTCCGTGCAAATTTCCCGGCTCCAGGGACAGTACTTCGCCGATGGTCTCCTTTGCTTTGCGGAACAAGCCCATGTAGTAATAAGCAAGGGACAAATTGTTGCGCGCCGCAAGAAAGTCGGGGTCTTCCTTCACGATGCCTTCCAGCAGCTCGGCCGCCTGGGCAAACTTCCCTTCTTCCATCAGGGACCGCGCGCGCTCGTGCTCCACGATGCCCCCGCGGCTCTTAATCCGGCTCAGCTTGGTCGGCCGCTTCAGCTCATACTGAAGCAGCTCCATCATTTCTTCCGCTTCGTCCAAAAATTGCCCGGCCGGGTCCTCCTCCAAATACGTGACCAGTGCGCGTTCCGCTTCCTCAAAGTTCTCCATGTTGGCGTAATTGTTGGCCATATAGAAGTAACACTCTGTCATGGTCGCATCCACATGCTCCAAAATGTGCGCAAGAACGGCGTTTGATCCTTCATAATCGCCCATCTCTGATAATATACCCGCCATATTGCAATGATTCACCGGATTTTCCGGCTCATATTCAACAGCTTTGCGAAAATATTTTAATGCCTTATCGTATCGGTGCCGGTCCAGAGACCGAACCGCTCGTTCAAAAAAGAAATTGGCATCCATTTGAATGGGTATTACTTTTTGGTGTAGGTCCTCCGCCCGCAGATGATAATCGTTCATTCCTAAGCAAGGCACCTCCTTGATTGCTGGATAGAACGAACTGAAGCCACCGCTTCGCCCCTCTGGAATCAGAGAGTACATACGCCGAACTTTAAGTTCAATCTATCCAGAACAGTATACCATAAGATGCAAGGGGCAACTAAGCCATAATCTACTATATAAAAAATGTACATCGACGTATATTCATTGAAGATAAGACCGCGTTTATCCCCCGCGCAAGCGCAAAAAGACCCCGGGGCAGCTATACCCCGGCGTCCTTGAATAAAGTGGCGATCGACCCGCCCTCGATAATAATCCGTGTGGCCCGCGCCAGCATCGGCGCAATCGTCAAGATGTGCAGCTTCTCCGGCCGCGCTTCCGGGATGGCGATCGAATCCGTCACTACGATCTCCCGGATATGGGGATGATCGAGCCGCTGCAGCGCGTCGGCCGAGAACAGGCCGTGCGTGGCGCATACGATCGCCTCGGACGCTCCGCGTTCCTTCAGGCCCTCGACCACATTGACGATCGTCGATCCCGTATCGATCAAGTCCTCGATGATGATCGGCGTCCGTCCCTTCACATCGCCAATAACATGCGTAATGACGGACTCGTTATGCGCAGGTCTCTTCTTGATCATGATCGCAAACGGAGAATCGAGGTGATTCGCCAGCTTCTCCGCGGTGGACGCCCTTCCGGCGTCCGGCGACACGATGACCGGCTGGTCGATTTGAAGCGATTTCAAATGACCGCTGATGAGGTCCAGCGCCGTGAGATGGTCGACGGGAATATTAAAAAAGCCCTGAATAGCAGGTGCATGCAAATCAACTGTAATGACCCGGTTCGCCCCGGCCGTCGTCAGCACGTCCGCCACCATTTTGGCCGTAATCGGTTCACGCGGTGCGGACTTGCGTTCCTGGCGGGCATACCCGTAGTAAGGAACGATAATGTTCACCGTACGGGCCGAAGCCCGCTTGGCCGCGTCAATCATGACCAGCAGCTCGACGAACAGTTCATTAATCGGGTGAGACAGGGACTGCACGAGGAAGACGTCGCAGTTGCGGATGCTTTCCTCATAGTTCACATAGATTTCCCCGCTTTTGAAACGGGAAAGCTTAACGCTGCCCAGCTCCGCACCCAGCATATCGCAAATTTTTTCAGTTAGAACAGGATTCGATGATCCGGAAAAAATACGCAGCTTATGTTGCATACGACCCTCCTGATAACCCGTCTTCTATACTTAGATTATACATCGGTTCGCTCCCGGAATGAAATCGCGCCGATGAGTCCGGCGGAAAAAATATTTCCGTCCCTGTCATCGGCGCCACTTCAAACGGCCCTAAGCCCGCAGCAGACCGTACACTTACAAGCCTGCTTATACCTCCAGCGGAATCCGGCTGCGCTTCCGCCCTTCGAAAACAACAAGTTCGCGGAAACCAACCTCCCAGAGCATGTTCCGGGCGGCTTCCAGATTCTCGCCCAGCTTGAGCGGATCATGAGCGTCTGAGCCCACCGTGAGCGGAATGCCCAACCGGTATGCCTCCTCCAGCATGCGCCGGGACGGGAACATTTCCGCACAGGGCTTGGACAATCCCGACGCATTCAGCTCCATCGCCACCCCGCTGGCCGCAACAGCGGCAAGGGCAGCGTTTTCCAGCGCTTCTACTTCCCTTGCCGCCTCGGGACCTGGATGGTACCCGAACCGCTTGATTACGTCCAGATGGCCCATAATGTCGTAAAAGCCGGTGGCAGCCGCCTTTTTCACCGCATCATAATACGTTTCGTATACCTTCAGGACATCCTTGCCTTCCCAGCTTTGCACCTGGCGGTGATCCGTAATGTCCCATTCGCCCAAAAAGTGCACCGAGCCAATAATGTAATCCCAAGGATATGCGTTCACGATCTTTTCAATTTCCGCCTCATAGCCCTCGATATAGTCGCCCTCCAGGCCGACCCGAATGTCGATTTGGCCGCGGTAGCGCTCCTTCAAAGACAGGCACTCCTCCACATATCGCGGAAGCTCCTCCATCGGCATCGCCATCTCCGGGTAATACGAAGCCGGGTCCACATGAAGCAGTGGCATATGGTCGGACAAACCGATCTGTCCCAGCCCGATGTCAACCGCGCGGCGCACATATTCCTCGAGCTCGCCTACGGCGTGGCCGCACCGGACATGGTGGGTGTGGTAATCGATGTACATAGCGGTTTCCCCCCTAATCCCGGCGGGGACGCTCGTGGCGGCGGTCCAGCTCGGCCATGATATCATCCAGCGGCAGCTTGCGTTCCTGCAGCAGCACCAGAAGGTGATAGATCAGGTCGCTGACCTCAAGGCGCAGCTCGTCGTTGTCCTTGTTTTTGGCTGCGATGATCGTCTCTGCAGTTTCCTCGCCGACCTTTTTCAGAATTTTATCGACGCCTTTGTCAAAAAGATAGGTCGTATACGCGCCTTCCGGACGCTCCTTCTCGCGTTCCGCGATCACCTGCTCGAGCTCCTCCAGCACCGCAAAGCGGTGTCTTCCTTCGCCCGCCGCACCGACCCCTTCGGCCGATTGCTCCTGTCCCGGAACGGCAATGCCGCGGTAAAAGCACGTTTCCTCGCCGGTATGGCATGCCGGACCCTTCGGACGGACCAGGAACAGCAGCGTATCCCCGTCGCAGTCATAGCTGGCGGACACAATGCGCTGAGTGTTGCCCGACGTCGCTCCCTTGTTCCACAACTCCTGTCGCGAGCGGCTCCAGAACCAGGTCTCCCCGGTTTCGATCGACCGTTTGAGCGATTCTTCGTTCATATAAGCCATCATCAGCACTTTACGCGTCGTGGCGTCCTGAATAATGGCGGGTACGAGGCCGGCCTCGTCATAACGGATTTGCCCCTGCACCTGCTCCAGTGAGAATTGCTGTGTGTTGCTGCTCATCGGATTTCAACCCCTTTTTGCTTTAAGTCCTGCTTTAATTCCGGTATCGATATTTCCTTGTAGTGAAAAATGGTAGCTGCCAAACCCGCATCCGCCTTCCCCTGCGTGAAGACTTCGGCAAAATGCTCCTTCGTTCCCGCTCCGCCTGAAGCGATCACCGGAATCCGGACAGCGTCCGCGACCGCTGCGGTGAGAGGAAGGTCAAAACCGTCCTTCGTGCCGTCAGCGTCCATGCTCGTCAGCAAAATCTCTCCCGCTCCGAGGGCTTCCGCTTCCTTCACCCAGTTCAGCGCCCGGATGCCTGTCGCTTTGCGTCCGCCGTGCGTGTAGACCTCCCACTCGCCCCAAGCCTCGTTATACTTGGCATCGACGGCCACGACGATGCACTGTGAGCCGAACCGGCGCGCGCCTTCCGATACGAGCTGGGGATTCAGGACGGCCGCCGTGTTGATGCCGATTTTGTCCGCGCCTGCGCGCAGAATCCGCTTCATGTCATCGACATGGGAAATGCCGCCGCCTACCGTGAACGGAATCGCGATTTCCCCTGCGGTTTGCCGCACGACCTCCACCATGGTGGCGCGTCCTTCCACCGACGCCGAAATGTCCAGAAATACCAGCTCATCCGCGCCTTCCTTGTCGTACAGCGCCGCGAGTTCCACCGGATCGCCCGCGTCCCGCAAATTTTCAAAATTAACACCCTTCACCACACGGCCGTCCTTAACGTCCAGGCAGGGAATGATTCGTTTTGCCAGCATGGGCCTCGCTCCCTCTCTTTTCGTGCTCACATGGTAGTCTGACTACCGTTTATCCCTTTATATCTGCAAAAGAGAGCTTCCGCTCTCTCGATCCTCACGTTTATGCTTGTTCAGCGATTCGCCGAAGCGCATCCGCAAGCTGAATGCTGCCCGTGTACAACGCCTTTCCGACGATAGCTCCGCCCACGCCGTCGCCGCGGTGTCCGCTGAGGTTCAGCAGGTCCTCGGTGACCGTCACGCCGCCCGAAGCGATCACGGTGCGTCCGCTGGCTTTGGCCAGTGACACGATGGCCTCGATGTTCGGCCCCTGCATCATGCCGTCGCGGGAGATATCGGTGAAGATGAACGTTTCCGCTCCTTTGGCCGCCAGCTCTTTAGCCAGCTCCTCGGCCTTAACCTCCGACGTCTCCAGCCAGCCGCGGGTCGCCACATAACCGTTCCTCGCATCGATTCCGATCGCCACGCGGTCTCCATAAGTGCCTAGCACCGCCTCAGTAAAGGCGCGATCCTCGATCGCCGCCGTGCCGATAATGACCCGGCTCACGCCAAGGCCCAGCAGGCGCTTCACGTCATCCAGGGTGCGCAGTCCGCCCCCGACTTGAACGGGGACCTGAACGCCTTTGGCAATGGCTCCAATGACCTCGTCGTTTACCGGGCGCCCTGCCTTGGCGCCGTCCAGATCCACCAAATGAATATAGGCACCGCCCTGTGCTTCCCAAGCCTTGGCGGCCTCGAGCGGGCTGTCGTTATATACCGTTTCCTGATTGTAATCCCCTTGAACCAGCCGTACGCACTTGCCTCCGCGAATATCGATGGCCGGATAAATGATAAATGAAGACATCGTTCTCCCCGCTTTCCTGTTATTCCACGCCGGTCAAGAAGGCGTTAGACCTTCGCTCCCGTCAGCCGCAAAAAGCTGCGCAGCAGCTGCACGCCCAGCTCGCCGCTTTTCTCCGGATGAAACTGCATGCCATATACCGACCCCCGGCCCACGATCGCGGTCACCGGACGGCCGTAATCCGTTACCGCCAGCAAATCGGCGGGTTCGTCCGGCAGCACATGGTACGAGTGGACAAAGTACACATGGCCCTCCGTAAGGCCGCTGAAGAGCGGACTATCCTTTTGCACAAACTGCAGCCGGTTCCAGCCCATGTGCGGCACCTTCAGCTCGCCATCCGGGAAGCGGACCACCCGACCCGGCAAGAGGTTGAGCCCTTCGTGATGGCCATGCTCCTCGCTGCTGCCAAACAGCAGCTGCATGCCGAGGCAAATGCCGAGCAGCGGCTTACCGCTCTCAGCGGCCTGCCGAACTACCCGGTCAAGCCCGGTTTCACGCAGGTGCTCCATCGCGTCGCCGAACGCGCCAACGCCAGGCAGGATGACGCCGTCAGCCCCGAGAATGGCTTCGCGGTCGCCCGTCACAAGCGCCTCGGTGCCGAGACGTTCGACGGCCTTGCTGACGCTGTGCAGGTTGCCCATGCCGTAATCCACAATGGCGATCGTCACGGTTACAGCACTCCCTTCGTTGATGGAACCCCCGTAACCCGTGGATCGATGCTGGTCGCCTCATCCAGCGCACGCCCCAGCGCCTTGAACACCGCTTCGATCATGTGGTGTGTGTTCTGGCCGTAATGAACGATGACATGCAGCGTGATACGTGCCTCCAGCGCCAGCTTCCACAGAAACTCATGCACCATTTCGGTGGAGAAGCTTCCGACTTGGCTAGAAGGATACTCCGCCCGGTATTCGAAATGCGGTCGGTTGCTCACGTCGATCACGACCTGCGCGAGCGCCTCGTCCATCGGAATAAACACGTTCGCGTAGCGCTTGATGCCCTTTTTATCGCCGAGGGCTTCCCTTAATGTATGGCCGAGGCAGATGCCGATGTCCTCCACCGTATGGTGGTCGTCAATCTCGATGTCGCCTTTGGCCTTCACTTTCAAATCAAACTGGCCGTGCTTCGTAAACAGATCCAGCATATGGTTCAGAAACGGCACATCCGTTTCCAGTTCGGATACCCCGGTGCCATCTACGCCAAACGTCAGCTGAATGTCGGTCTCGTTCGTTTTGCGGCTGATGCTTGCACGGCGCTCGCTGCTTTGATTAGTCATGTTCTAGTCTCTCCCTTCGATTTCGCGTTTCAGCCGGACCTCAATGGCCCGGGCATGCGCTTCCAGCCCCTCGCCGCGCGCCAGCTCCATAATCGCTTCGCCGTTTTTCAGGAGCGCTTCCTTGCTGTAGTAGATCATGCTGGACTTTTTAATAAAATCATCGACATCGACCGGTGAAGAAAACCGGGCCGTGCCGTTTGTCGGAATGATGTGGTTGGGCCCGGCAAAATAGTCCCCTACCGGCTCGGAGCTGTATGCTCCGAGGAAAATCGCCCCGGCATTCTCGATCAGCCCGACGATCGCCATCGGATCCTGGACCATCAGCTCCAGGTGCTCCGGCGCCAGCCGGTTGACGACCGAAATGCCTTCCTTCAGCGACTCCACCACGATGATGGCTCCGTAGCCCTCCATCGAAGCCGCCGCGATATCCCGGCGGGGCAGGCTCTCCAGCTGCCGCTTTACCTCGGCAGCGACCGCATCCGCCAGCTGCCGCGAAGGCGTCACCAGAATCGCGGACGCCATCTCGTCATGCTCGGCCTGGGACAACAGGTCGGCCGCCACGAATTCGGGGTCGGCCTGCTCGTCGGCCAGCACGACGATTTCGCTCGGCCCGGCGATGCTGTCGATGTCGACCGCACCGTACACTTCCCGCTTGGCCAGCGCGACATAAATATTGCCCGGCCCGCAGATCTTATCCACCGGCGCGATCGTCTCCGTGCCGTACGCCAGTGCCGCGATGGCCTGGGCACCGCCAACCCGGTAAATTTCATGGACGCCGGCTTCCGCGGCCGCCACCAGAATATACGGGTTGATGCCCTCTTTTCCGCCCGTCGCCGGCGGCGTCACCATGACGATCTCCGGAACGCCCGCCACCTGAGCCGGAATGACATTCATCAGCACGGACGACGGATAGGCCGCTTTCCCGCCCGGCACATAGACGCCGACCCGCTTCAGCGGACGGATGATTTGCCCCAAGATGCTGCCGTCCGGCTGCAGATCCATCCAGGAGTTTCTTTTCTCTCTCTCGTGGAACGCGCGAATGTTGCGCGCCGCCGCCGAAATCGCTTCGACGAACGATGGCTCAACCTTTGTGTAGGCCGCCTTCAGCTCCTCTTCGGTCACGCGCAGCCCCGATGCCGTCAGCTTCGTGCGGTCGAGCTCTTCCGTGTACCGGAGCAGCGCTGCATCGCCCTCCTGCTTTACGTCCTGCACGATCCGTTTGGCGGCTGCATTTTGCTCCGGCGTGCCGTACTCGACCTCCCGCCGCAGATCAAAATCCTCAACCGGTACGATTTTCATCCCATTCTCCCCCTCTGCTATCTCTTCGCCATCCACTCTGCTTGGCTTTATCCCGAACTATTCCGAAGCGGAAATCACTTTCTGAAGCCGGTCGCAGAGCAACTGGATTTGCCCGTTCTTCATCCGATAGCTCACCCGGTTAGCCACCAAACGGCTCGTTATTTCAAAGATGCTGTTCATTTCCACCAAACCGTTCTCCCGCAGCGTCTGACCGGTTTCCACCATATCGACAATCCGGTCGGAAAGCCCGATCAACGGCGCAAGCTCGATGGAGCCGTTCAGCTTGATCACCTCAACCTGCTGCCCCTGCTCGCGGAAGTACTGCGACGCCACATTCGGGTACTTCGTTGCTACGCGCTGCTGAATGCCCGGCTTCCAGTCGGGCAGACCGATCACGGACATCCGGCATCTGGCGATACCTAAGTCCAGCAGCTCGTAGACATCGCGATTTTCTTCCATCAGTACATCCTTGCCGACGATGCCGATGTCCGCGGCGCCGTATTCCACGAAGGTCGGCACATCCACCGGTTTGGCCAGAATGAATTCCATGTCCAGCTCCGGCAGCGGAATGACCAGTTTGCGCGACTCATCGACCTCTTCCGGGATCGGAAGGCCGGCTTCACGGAACAATGCCGACGCTTTTTTATAGATCCGCCCTTTCGGCATCGCCACTTTTAAAGTTTCTGCCAACGTTCTCCCTCCTGCTTCTCATGTTCATCTATCTCAATTCGCTGTTTATGTCTTTCTAATCCTGCCCCAGGGTCTCTTTACCCCAAACTCCCGCCAAAAGTGATAACCTCTCCATAAGCTTGGCTGGTCGCCCCTGGTTGCGCCGCATCCGGGCCGGTATGATCTCCGTCGATCAACAGCGTAACAACCGATTGTCCCTGCGCACGAAGCCTCGCCGCCTCCGCCAGGCCTTCCTTGCGATGAGCTGCGTCATAACGGACGAGAACAGGCAGCACAGCCGCTTCCTGCACGCCGTTGACGCCATCCAGAATACGGTTCGTTTTCAGCGCGAATCCCGTCGCCGGAACATCCCGTCCAAACTGCTTCAGCAGATTGTTGTACCGTCCGCCGCTGCAGACCGGGAAGCCAAGCTCGGAGGCGTAGCCTTCAAACGTCATTCCTGTATAATAGGAAAAGTCTCCGATCATCGTCAGATCGATAAGCACGTGCTCCGACACGCCATACGCCTCCAGCACCTCCCATACTTTGCACAAATGGCTGATGGATGCTCTTGCGAGCGGATGACCGCTCAGCTCCAGCGCCTGATCGCAAATTTCCTGGCCTCCGCGCAGACGGAGAAGACCTTCGAGCCAATTCCGCTGTTCATCCGTTACACCCAGCTCGCTGATCGTTTTACGGAAACCGACGAAGTCGCGGCTGAGCAGGCCCTCTTTCAGTGATTGCTGAGCTTCGGTTGATCCCGGGAGGATTTCATCAAACAACCCGTTGAGAAACCCGACGTGGCCCATGGCAATTTTAAAAGAGGACACTCCTGCCGCCTTCAAAGACTCGATGGCCAGCGCCACGACCTCGGCATCCGCTTCGGGTGAATCGTCACCGACCAGCTCTACCCCGGTCTGAAAAAATTCCGCTTCCCGTCCGGCTTCTTCCTCAATGGCCCGGAACACGTTCGCGTGGTAAGACAGCCGGATGGGCAGAGGCTCTTCCTTCAGCAGCGACGAAACCACCCGGGCGATCGGAGCCGTCATATCCGAACGAAGCACCAGTGTGGTGCCCCGGTTATTCAATAATTTAAACAGCTTGCGGTCCGACGTGGAGCTTGCCACGCCTACCGTATCGTAATATTCCATCGTCGGCGTCATGATTTGCCGGTAACCCCAGCGGCTCATGCAGTCAAGCACGTCGCGCTCGATCCGGCGCAGCTTGGAGACCGCATAAGGCACATAATCGCGGACGCCTGAAGGCTTTTCAAAACCTTTCGGCTTGGTCACGTCCCATCACCTCGAACAGTTATATTTCTTCATCGTGTTAAAGTGCTACCATACTACCAAAGTAAAGAATAATGGCTATATTAACATGAAAAGGCAGATTCGTCAATTGCCATACGTTTCACTTCCGTGCACTTGCCTCGGCTTGATACAAAAAAAACATTCAAAATCCAAGCTTTTGAATGTTTTCGTATGTGCGGCGCTGCCTTTATTCATCCGATGCCGGCACGGACGAGGAATGCGCCTCCTCCTCCGTTTTCGAATCCGAACGTCTCAGCTCGCGCAGCGGGTTTCCGCCGACAAAGGCACCCGCCGGTACGCTCTTGTGCACGACGGACCCGGCGGCAATGACAGCGCCGTCCCCAATCGTGACTCCCGGCAAAATGGTCGTATTCGCTCCGATCAGCACATTGCTGCCGATCAGGACTTGTCCCAGCCGGTATTCCTTAATCAAATATTCGTGGGCGAGAATCGTCGTGTTGTACCCGATCACCGAATTGTCCCCGATCGTAATGTTCTCCGGAAAGAACACGTCCACCATGACCATCAGGCCAAAGGCAGCATGCTCTCCCACCTTCATCCCCAGCAGGTGACGGTAGATCCAATTCTTTAGCGGAAGAATCGGGCAGTACCGGGCCGCTTGTATACATATGAAATTTTTAACCCCTTTCCAAGGGCTGACCGTTCTATAGATTTGCCACAGCGCGTTCGGGCCTTCGACCGGGTAACGGGTCACGTTTCTGCTCACAATCGCCTTACTCCTGTTCCACCAAGGAATATAAATCGGTCATATCATGCAGTATGTAATCCGGATTATACTCGCGGAGCACCTTCTCGCCTTTCAGCGACCAAGCGACCCCTGCAGACCGGGCGCCTGCCGCCTTGGCGGATTGAATATCCACCGGGCTGTCCCCGACCATCAACGTTGCTGCCGGATCCGCTCCAAGCTGGCTGATGGCCATCAGAACCGGCTCCGGATGCGGTTTGGGATGCTCGACGTCCATCACCGTTACAATCGCCTTCATATACTTGTCCAACCCGAACATCTCCAGCACGCGGAACGTCCCCGGCTTGTTTTTGGTGGTCACAACGCCCATCGTAATGCCGCGCCGGTCCAGTTCCTTGATTACCTCCAGCACATGCGGAAAAGGCTGTACCATCTCGTCGTGATGAGCGTCGTTATACGTTCTGTAAGCCTGGTGAAAATGGGTCACATCCTCGCTCCCCGAGAAAAACTGGAGCTGCTGCTCCAGCGTCATCCCCATTTTTGGAATGATCACTTCCCGGGTCAGGGGAGTCGGCACATGCTTCTCCAGTACATGCATAAACGAGCTGATAATCAATTCATTCGTATCAATAATCGTTCCGTCCAAATCAAACAGTACGGTATCTATCATGCTGTCGTTACTCCTTTTTGTCCTCCACTACGGCGTTCTCCTCGCGGTGCTCAGGGGTAGCAACGGGTTCTACTTTAGCATCATGATCCAGCGCGGTTGCTTCCGGCACCGTATCTTTCGGCGCTTTCGTCGAGACGATCGGATCCAGATAGTGCTCCTTCGCCTGACCGGTTGTACGGCGCACAATGATCAATACAATGGCGACGACGATAATCAGGATGGCCAGGAGCTGGGAAATGCGGACATTTCCGTAGTTCGGGTCAAGCGCACCGTGCTCGAATCCCATCCACTCCATCGGTTTCCACAAACCGTTAACCATCGATGCCAGCCATTCCGGACCCTTAAAAGCAAGGCTGTCCGTCCGCAGTCCTTCGATAAAGAACCGCCCGATCGAGTACCAAATAAAATAAGAAAGGAACAATTCAGCCGCGCGCAAAAACTTTTGACGACGGAGAATAAACAAAATGATGATGCCCACCAGGCTCCATAACGATTCGTACAGGAAGGTCGGATGGTGGTATACGCCCTCGACGTTCATTTGGTCTACGATAAAAGCAGGCAAATGCAGATTGTTCCGCAGGAAAAACTCATTCACCGGACCGCCGTACGCTTCCTGGTTCACATAGTTGCCCCAGCGACCGATCATTTGCCCCGTAAGCAGGCTGGGTGCACAAATGTCGGCAATGCGCCAGAAGTTGTACCCTCTGTAACGGAAATAGATGATGGCGCAAATGATCGCTCCGATCAGCGCACCGTAGATGGCAATCCCGCCGTTCCATATTTTAAAAATGTCCAGCAGGTTGTTCTTGTAATCGTCCCACATGAAGGCCACGAAATAGATCCGCGCCCCAATAATAGCCGACGGGACTCCCAGCAGCAGCAAGTCCATGAAAAATTCAGGCATAATGCCGAATCTTCTGCCTTCCCGGATGGCCAGGAGGAGGCCAACCAGCGCCCCCAAGCCCAGGATCAGACCGTACCAGTGAACCGACAGGGATCCAATCGAGAAAGCGATCGGATTAATTAGCAATGTAGCCATGTATCCACTCTCCTAGTCCATATCGTCCATATCTTCTGCAATGGTGGCTGTGAGCTTATTCGTAAACTGCAGGGCCGCATTCAAACCCATTTGCTTCAGCCGGTAATTCATGGCCGCCACTTCGATGATGACCGCAAGGTTACGTCCCGGACGTACCGGAATGGTCACGAGAGGAATGTCGGTATCGATGATTTTGGTCGTTTCTTCATCCAGTCCGAGCCGGTCGTACTGTTTATCCTGCTGCCAGGCCTCGAGCTTGACGACAAGCGTAATTCGTTTGTTGTTCCGGATTGCTCCGGCTCCGAACAGGGTCATGACGTTGATTATCCCGACGCCACGGATCTCCAACAGATGGCGAATCAGCTCAGGAGCCGATCCGTGCAGCTGAAAGTCCGAGGTCTGCCGGATTTCCACCGCATCATCAGCGATCAGCCGGTGGCCCCGTTTGACCAATTCCAGTGCGGTTTCACTCTTCCCGATGCCGCTGCTGCCGGTAATCAGCATGCCTACCCCATAGACGTCGCACAGTACGCCATGAATGGTAGTGGTCGGCGCCAGCTTTCTCTCCAGAAAGCCGGTAATCCGGCTGGATAGGATGGTCGTCGCCATATTGCTCCGCAGGATGGGCAGGTTCTTTTCCTGGCTAAAATGGATCAATTCTTCGGGCACTTCCAGCCCTCTCGTGACAACAATACAAGGCGTTTCCTCGCTGCTGCACAGGCGCTCCATCCGTTCTTTCCGTTCTTCTGCCGTAAGCATGGCAAAAAAGGCCAGCTCCGTTCGTCCCAGCAGCTGCACCCGTTCCTCAGGATGATATTCAAAATAACCTGCCATTTCCAGACCCGGTCTGTTTAAATCGTCTGTCGTGATGGCCCGTCTTAGGCCGTGTTCCCCTGAAATGACCTCCAGCTGAAATTGCTGGACCAATTCAGATACTCTTACTTTCTTAGCCATTTCACGTCTCCCTTTCTATCAGCTGGCTCTTCTGTCAGCCGACTGCCGCCGGTCAAACCATGAATTTTCTAATGTACCCATCGTAAATGATATTTCCTATGAATGCAATGTCAGCCGCCTATTCGCTCCAAATACAAAAGAGCCGCCCGAAAGGGCGGCTCTTCATCTTCAGGCATTCCGCCTGGAATTAGTCAGCCAACAATACGTTCAGCTCAGACTCTTTGTCGAAGATATGAATTTTGTTCATGTCGACAGCCAAACGAGCGCTGTTGCCTTCACGAGTCGTAGAACGTCCGTCTACACGGGCGATAACGGTGTCGTTACCCAATCCGCTCAGGTAGAGGAGCATTTCGTGACCAAGGTTTTCTGTTACGTCTACATGGGCCGTGAAGATCGTATTCGGAGATGCTTCCAGGAATACAGGCTCTTCATGAATATCTTCCGGACGAACGCCCATGATCACTTCTTTGCCGATGTAGCCTTTGCTCTTCAGGATTTGCGCTTTACCGCCTGGAACTTCTACGTCAAGTCCTTGGGATTTGAAGCGTACAGAACCGTTGGACTCGCTGAGTGTTCCGTTAATAAAGTTCATGGTAGGCGATCCGATAAAGCCGGCAACAAACAGGTTGTTTGGATTGTTGTACAGCTCTTCCGGAGAAGCAGCTTGTTGAATAATGCCGTCCTGCATAACCACGATACGGTCACCCATCGTCATGGCTTCCGTCTGGTCATGTGTTACGTAGATACAAGTGGTTTCAAGGCGTTTCACCAGTTTCGTGATTTCCGCACGCATCTGACCACGAAGTTTAGCGTCCAAGTTGGAAAGCGGTTCGTCCATCAGGAAGACTTGAGGATCACGCACGATCGCACGTCCCAAGGCAACACGCTGACGTTGACCACCGGAAAGAGCTTTTGGCTTACGATCCAGCAAATGCTCGATATCGAGGATTTTCGCAGCTTCACGTACACGTTTATCAATTTCATCCTTTTTCACTTTACGCAGCTTCAGACCAAAGGCCATGTTTTGGTATACGTTCATGTGTGGATACAAAGCGTAGGACTGGAACACCATCGCGATATCGCGGTCTTTAGGAGCTACATCGTTCACGACGCGGTCGCCAATGTAAAGTTTACCGTCAGAGATTTCTTCCAGACCGGCGATCATACGAAGCGTCGTAGATTTACCGCAACCGGAAGGACCTACCAACACCAGAAACTCCTTATCCTTGATATCAAGGTTGATATCCATAACTGTTGCTTTGTCAGAACCCGGATACTTTTTGAAAATATGCTCTAAACGTACACCTGCCATGTGAATTTGCCCCCTTAGTGTATAGTTATGAAATCGAATACATTATGATAGTTATATATTACCCAACATCTCGCAGACTGGCTATACACAATCTGCACAAAAAACCTATTTTCTTTTCGTCACTTTATACAATAGCATCGTCAGCTTCACCAAAACCGCGTCCCCAAAGCTTCTAACGTCCAGATTGGTCTCTTGTTTGATCTTATCAAGCCGGTATAAAAGGGTGTTTCGGTGAATATATAGTCGCTTCGCCGTCTCGCTGACATTGCAGTCGAGCTGAAAGAAAGTCTCCAGTGTCGACAACGTCTCGTTGTCGCTGAACAATACGCCGTGGTCTCCTGCCTGTTCGAGAAAGCGGCGGCGCTGCTCCATCGGGATGCTGTAGATTAAACGCTCAAGGAGCAGCTCCCATGGAAAGTGGACATGCTCCGACACATGAAACGTCCGTCCCAAGAAAATAGTTTCCCGAAGCATGCCTACCGTGCCCGGCAGTGACTTCAAGGGGATGAACGAAGGCGCGGCGGATAGATGAAAAGCGCCAACCCATTCGCTTGCAATCAGCTCATAGAGCCCCATACAGAACGCGGAGAGCATGTCTGTTTCCGATTCGCCGTTATCCTCTTCTTTCTCGTCATTGCTGCCGGCCACCAATTCTTTTCTGGCCAAGATGAGCCACTCGTTGTCGCGGAGAGCCGCAAGCACTACCTCTCCATCGAAGTAGCTGCGCAGCAGCTTTTTCAGCTGGCTCCCCTTAACATCGGAGGCATGGATACTCTCACAAGTCAGCAAAAAGGGAGTCATCTCTGCGGAAAGCAGACGTTTTAGTTCCAAATCGTCAGGCAATTCGGCATCGTCGTGTCCCAGGTCGAGCTGCTCTTGAATCCATTGACTTAGTCTCAGGAGATCCCGTTCCTCATCGCCCTGGGCTTCCACGGCATCACCTGTTTGCTCTCTTACCGCAGACAGCAGTACACCGATCAAGCGGGATACTTCATCATTGACCAGCTCAGAACTGGTTTCAATTACGTGTACCCGCCCGTTCTTGATAAACAGCGGGAACCAAACTTTGTCCTCCACCATCACCACATCCTGGAGGCTTCTATGCTCGGTCTGCTTCCCTTTCTTCGAAGAAGCCTTGCTGGATATCGAAACGGGTAAATAAACCGCCTCCGACTGCTGTTTGCTCAGCTCCTTGATATGTAACGTTCCGCCTACGACCTGCTCCAACTTGCTTCGTAATGTTTCCATCTCCACCATTGATGTCATCCACCACTTTGCCATTTTTATTAATCATCTTACCATATTCCTATATAAAATCGAAAACCACACTTCTTATGCACACCAGATCGTCAGGCCATAAAAGACAAAAAGACCATCAACCGAAAGGTTAATGGTCTTTGTGATGAGCCATGAAGGACTCGAACCTTCGACACCCTGATTAAAAGTCAGGTGCTCTACCAACTGAGCTAATGGCTCTTACAACTGGTGGAGGCTGATGGATTCGAACCACCGAACTCGTACGAGAACAGATTTACAGTCTGCTGCGTTTGGCCACTTCGCTAAGCCTCCATATAAGGTGGCTCGGGACGGAATCGAACCGCCGACACGAGGATTTTCAGTCCTCTGCTCTACCGACTGAGCTACCGAGCCATACATACAAAAATAAAGCGGGTGATCTTAATCTTCCCACTTTACGCTGTGGAAATTCACTATGCAAAACATCATCTTCAATCTATATCAAGCATATAGATGAAGTAAATAATAATGGCGGGACCGACGGGATTCGAACCCGCGGTCTCCTGCGTGACAGGCAGGCATGTTAGGCCTCTACACCACGGTCCCGCATTATTAGATGGTGCCGGCGAGAGGACTTGAACCCCCAACCTACTGATTACAAGTCAGTTGCTCTACCAATTGAGCTACACCGGCATATGATGGTGGAGGCTGAGGGGATCGAACCCCCGACCCTCTGCTTGTAAGGCAGATGCTCTCCCAGCTGAGCTAAGCCTCCAGGTATGTATGGTAGCGGCGGAGGGGATCGAACCCCCGACCTCACGGGTATGAACCGTACGCTCTAGCCAGCTGAGCTACGCCGCCATACTAAAACTTGCTAAGATGTGATTCAAATGGCGGAGAGAGAGGGATTCGAACCCTCGCACCGCTTACGCAGTCTAACCCCTTAGCAGAGGGTCCCCTTATAGCCACTTGGGTATCTCTCCAAGCATAACCTCGGTATACAAAATGTATAGCCAAGAATAATTTCAAAACACATTCAGGAATTTGACTCCCTGAAAACTAGATACGAAACGAATCTGTGTTTTATATTTTGGATAAGCCCTCGACCGATTAGTATTGGTCAGCTCCATGCATTGCTGCACTTCCACCTCCAACCTATCTACCTCGTCGTCTACAAGGGGTCTTAC
>NZ_QRDU01000004.1:0-576754 GCF_003386155.1 Paenibacillus sp. VMFN-D1
TGTGGCCGTTCACCCTCTCAGGTCGGCTACGCATCGTCGCCTTGGTGAGCCGTTACCTCACCAACTAGCTAATGCGCCGCAGGCCCATCCGCAAGTGACAGATTGCTCCGTCTTTCATCATTCCCTCAGGAGAGGAAATGAGATATCCGGTATTAGCTCACGTTTCCGTGGGTTATCCCGGTCTTGCAGGCAGGTTGCCTACGTGTTACTCACCCGTCCGCCGCTAACCATCAGGAGAGCAAGCTCTCCATCAAGTCCGCTCGACTTGCATGTATTAGGCACGCCGCCAGCGTTCGTCCTGAGCCAGGATCAAACTCTCCAAGAAAGTTTGTAGCTCATTTTGAATCTGACGAGATTGATTTAATCTCAATCGCTCCGGTCATAAGACCTTCGCGTTTATACTCACTCGTTGTTCAGTTTTCAAAGATCAAACTTCATTTCGTTACCGGAAGCTCATCGCCTCAGCAACTTTTATAGTATATCATGCTCTCAGCAAGTTTGCAAGCTCTTTTTATATTTCTTTTAAAAAGCTGTGTTATCAACATTCCTGCTTTAAGAGGGCAAGAAATAATATAACACAGCCTTTAATATGAAGTCAACTATTTATGAAGAAATAATTTCGTTGATACATAACTGTCTTTGCTGAATCAGGTTGATAATCTGTCCGTTGACAGAGACCATAGGCCGTGTCGGATGATTGCGGTCCGTGAAGACGATTTCTCCAATTTGATCATTGCTTAGTCGGACAACGGTGCCGTTATGAAACTCTGTCACTTTGCTGATCAAAGTGTTGACGATACTTGGATCCAACTTACCAAAAGCTTCTGCATGAATTTGCTCCAGCACCAGGTACGGAGATTGGGCTTTCTGGTATACGCGATTCAGCGTCATGGCGTGGAATATATCAACGATGCCAACAATTTTCGCATAGATGTGAATCTTTCCTCCATCCAGCCGAAGAGGATACCCTGAGCCGTCTACCTTTTCATGATGCTGCAGAGCAGCCAAGCGTACGCCCTCATTAATAGCCGTTACATTTTTCAGCAGCTGATAGCCGTAGGTGGTATGTCTCTTCATCTCTTCAACTTCCTCTGCAGTAAGAGGCTGTGGCTTGTACAATACGGCCGGATCGATTTTGAAGTTACCGATATCATGGAATAAGCCTGCAAAAGCAGCCTGCATCCAATCCTTCTTCTGTAACCCTACCCATCTGGCCAGCTGATAGGATGACAACGCACAAAGGACTGCGTGGTGATAAATATAGTCATACTCGCTCATGCTTCTTGGGGAAAAGGTTAATAAATTATAGTCCTTAATCTGCGAAATAAGAGCCTCCAGCTGGCCTCTGAGTTCAAAAATCGGGATCTCTGCCGCAATAACGGAAGGGTATGTGCTTTTTACCAGTTGAATCATCCTGTCATATTCCTCTAGAAAACTGGAACGTTGGACGGTTGTGACTGAGTCCTTTCCGGCCTGAACTGAAAGGGCGCTCCGCTGCGGGATCGCCGCTCTGCTGTCAACGGAGCTCTTCGTTTCCTGCTCTCCGTTGTCAACGTCAACCGACTGCACCATAAATGCACGCAGGATTTCCAGGTCTCTCGGCAGCAGTACCGTTCCCTTCTGTAGCAGCAATCCGCCCAATGGCGTGTGAACATCCTTGGATAATTTTAAACCGGGTTTGATTTCCGTAATCGATACGCTGGCCATTAATCCATTCACTCATTTCCGACTCATATGGTGGTAATATACACCAATTATATTACGGATAAGAACGCTGTACAATCGCCTGCTTGCCATATGGGGCCAAGAAAAAAAGCATGAATCTGATGGAATCAGACTCATGCTCTTAGCGTTTGCCGTATTAACGGAATTATTCTTCGTCCGGTGCCTCATCCGAAGCATCCGTCATTTCAGGTGCAGGTGCTCCGGTGTCGTCAGGCTCCGCGCCTTCTTCCGATCCGTTGCCGACCTCTTGCCCTTCAATCAAGACTACGTCTTCATCCTCCGGATCGTCGCTCTTATCCACGCGGCATACGGTCGCTACAGAATCATCCTCACGGATGTTAATCAGCTTCACGCCCTGCGTGTAGCGTCCCATCGTGGAGATTCCCTCCATGCTGGTCCGGATCAACGTGCCACTGGTGGTAATGATCATCAGGTCTTCCTCGGACTTCACGACCTTCAGCCCAACCACCGGTCCGTTCTTGTCCGTGACGTTGATGGTTTTAATCCCCTTACCGCCACGCGTTTGCGAACGGTAATCGCTGGCAGGGGTACGCTTGCCGTATCCCTTGGACGTTACGATCAGGACATCCAGCTCTTTATCGATGACGTCCATGCCGATCACCGAGTCGCCTTCATCCAGGGTAATCCCTTTAACCCCTGTCGCTCCGCGCCCCATCGACCGCACATCATGCTCAGAGAAGCGGATGGACATGCCGTGGGCTGTACCCATGATCATTTCCTGCTTACCATCCGTCAGCTTGACTTCAATCAAGCAGTCGTCTTCGCGCAAGTTGATCGCGATCAATCCGCCTTTGCGGATATTCACATAATCTTCGAGAGGCGTCTTCTTCACAACCCCGCTGCGGGTAACGAAGAACAGGTATTTGTCATCCTCAAACTCAGAGACCGGAATCACGGCATTGATCGTCTCTCCCTGTTCGATCTGGATGAGGTTAATAATCGCCGTTCCCCGGGCGGTACGGCCGAGTTCAGGAATTTCGTACGCCTTCAGGCGGTACACCTTACCCCGATCCGTGAAGAACATCAGGTAATTATGCGAGTTGGTAACGAAGAGATGCTCGACAAAGTCCTCATCTTTCATATCAAGCCCTGTCACCCCGCGTCCGCCGCGTTTCTGGCTGCGATAGGTATTGGCAGGCAGACGTTTGATGTATCCCGTATGCGTGATCGTGATAACCACTTCTTCACGCGGAATCAGGTCTTCATCCAGAATGCTCTCTTCACCAACGGTAATTTCGGTGCGGCGCTCGTCGCCGAAGCGCTCCTTGATTTCTTGAAGCTCATTCGTAATAATGTCCAGAACAAGCTCTTCATTCGCGAGAATTTCACGGTACTCGGCAATCTTCACCATAAGCTCCTGGTACTCGGCCTCGATTTTCTCGCGTTCCAAACCGGTCAGGCGCTGGAGTCTCATTTCCAGAATGGCCTGGGTTTGCTCAAGGCTTAGGCTGAAACGCTCGATCAAACGGTCACGGGCAATTTCCGTCGTTTGAGAAGAACGAATAATCGAGATGACTTCATCCAGATGGTCAAGTGCGATTCGCAAGCCTTCCAAAATATGAGCGCGGGCTTCCGCCTTTTTCAGATCATACTCGGTCCGGCGGCGGATAACTTCAATCTGGTGCTGCAAATAATAGTACAATGCATCGCGCAGCGTCAGAACCTTCGGCTCCTTGTTCACGATCGCCAGCATGTTGATGCCGAACGTGGATTGCAGTGCCGTATGTTTGTACAGATTATTCAGCATGACGCTCGGATTGACATCACGGCGCAGCTCGATAACGATTCGCATACCGGTCCGGTCGGATTCGTCCCGCAGATCGGTAATGCCCTCGAGTCTCTTCTCGCGCACGAGCTCAGCGATTTTCTCGACCAAACGCGCTTTATTGACCTGATAAGGCAGCTCGGTCACAATGATACGCGCTTTATTGTTGACTTCTTCAATTTCGGCTTTGGCCCGCATCGTGACGGATCCACGGCCAGTCTCATATGCCTGGCGGATTCCCTGCCGGCCTAAAATGAAGCCCCGGGTAGGGAAGTCAGGACCCTTGATATATTCCATCAATTCCAGTGACGTAATGTCGGGGTTCTTGATGAGTGCCTGTACACCATCAATCACTTCGCTCAAGTTATGAGGTGGAATATTGGTGGCCATACCGACCGCGATTCCCGATACCCCATTGACCAGCAGGTTCGGATAACGTGCAGGAAGCACAACCGGCTCCAGTTCCTCGCCATCATAGTTTTCGGTAAAATCAATTGTCTCTTTGTTGATATCGCGCAGCATCTCGATGGCGATCTTGGAAAGACGCGCTTCGGTGTAACGCATGGCTGCTGCAAAGTCACCGTCAACGGATCCAAAGTTTCCATGGCCTTCAACAAGCATATAACGCATCGAAAAATCCTGTGCCATTCGAACCATGGACTCGTATACAGCCGAGTCACCATGCGGGTGATACTTACCGATGACCTCACCCACGATTCTCGCCGATTTCTTAAATGGTTTATCCGGATACATACCGAGCTCCGACATCGCGTACAGGATACGCCGGTGAACAGGCTTCATCCCGTCCCGCACATCCGGCAAAGCCCGGGAAACAATAACGCTCATCGCATAATCCATAAAGGATTCGCGCATTTCGTCGCGTATGTCCCGATCTTTGATTTGCGAGCCTCTTTCTTCCGCCATGGTGGACCTCCTCCAATTTCTATCAAACCACTAACATGTCTTGTCAGACGATTCATTTAGTACAGCAAATAAAAAATCAATATATGAGGAAAAACGTCTATCGACGTACATTCTTTGCAGGCTGGGCCTAGCGCCCGTACTTCCGCAAAAGCTCCCATAACTTTCAGGCTCATGCAAGCCTGTTAAAGTTCAATTCCTTCTTGCCCGAGTGAACCGAAAAGCGCATAAGCGCAGGGCTGAAAAGGTGAAATCAACGGACGAGAATCCGCAAACCCACCAACCTTTATTATATTACTTTCACAAAAAGAGCACAATTAAACGTTTGAGCGCCGCCGGCTCCGCAGCTGCCCAAGTTCCGCTTCTCTAGGGATTCGCCCGGCCTTCTGTGCCTTTTCCACATATACTGGTAGGGCAACAGGGACGCCTAGTGCTGTTTTGAGCAAACAAAACACCACATCTTTATATTATACCATTGTTTTGCTTGCTTGTCCTATGTTTTACGCCTGTGAACCGCGGAGAAGAAGCTCCGGCCGACAAGCACATAACAAGGCCAATCACGTAGAAAGGATGATATTTCTTGGCGATTCAACGTGTTGCAAGCAAATGGGCGAAAACCCAGGTCCTTTTACAGAATCAACAGGTATCTCCTTACATTCCCTTAACGCAAAAATATACACGTGCTACGCTGGGTAATATGCTTGAAAACACACCTCTTGTATACATTAAGCCGGACCGCGGCACATACGGCAACGGGGTCATGAACGTACAGCGGCACGGTGAACCTGACGCTCCAGCTGGCGAGCAGCCCGCTGAGGGTCCTCCCCACACTGGAGTGGAATATACCTTGCGCTACGGCATACGCTCCGAGACGTACGCGAACCTGGATGCGCTGCATCTGGCCATTCTCAGACACACAAGAGGAAAGTTTTATATTATTCAACAGGGGATCGTGACTTTGAAGTACGAGGAGCGCCAGTTTGATCTGAGAATTCTGACCCAAAAAACACCCTACCGTAATTGGGAGACGACAGGCATCATCGGCCGGGTGGCCGCTAAGAACATGATCATCACGAATTACCACGGCGGAGGTTCCGTACGCCTGCTGAACGAACTGCTCGAGGGGAACGTAAGCCCTGAAGAAGCCCCTCACTTGGAACGAAAGCTGTATGAGCTGGGTGTAGCCACCGCACAGCAGCTGCAGACCAAATTCCCCGGTATCAAGGAGATTGGCCTCGACGTAGCCATCGACGAGCAGCTCAACCCCTGGATCCTTGAAGTGAATACGCTCCCCGCCATCTTTCCGTTTAAAAAGTTCTTCAAGGATAAAAGCATTTACCGCCGCATAGAACGTTATGCGATCAACTATGGGAGGCTCCCCGGCAGAAGTAAACGGAGAGGCAGCTATTAACAAAAACAAGAGAAGCTCCGGTTTCGGAAACTTCTCTTGTTTTGTCTGTCTATATCATCTTGGGCCGGACTCACCAACAAGTTAGGTGGGTTTCAAGCTTAAATGTCCAGATTTTTAACGGTTTTTGCGTGTTCGTGAATAAAATCACGCCGCGGTTCAACGCTGTCACCCATTAGGGTGTCGAAAATAAGGTCTGCCTGCATGGCGTCTTCAATCGTCACCTGCAGCATGGTGCGGCTCTCCGGATCCATGGTTGTCTCCCACAGCTGTTCCGGATTCATCTCTCCCAGACCTTTATACCGCTGGATGTTAATTTTGGCTCCCTCTCCGAACTCAGCGATGATTTCATCGCGCTCCTTCTCGGAACCTGCATAGCGGATCGTCTTATTGCGCTCAATTTTGAAGAGCGGCGGCTGCGCGATGTATACGTATCCCGCTTCCAGCAGCTGACGCATGTACCGGTAGAAGAAGGTCAGCAGCAGCGTGCGAATGTGCGCGCCGTCGACATCGGCATCGGTCATGATAATGAGTTTGTGATACCGGGCTTTGCTGAGGTCGAAGTCTTCGTCGCCAATACCCGTACCCATCGCCGTTACGATCGCCCGGATCTCCAAATTAGACAAAATGCGGTCAAGACGCGCCTTCTCAACGTTCAGGATTTTACCGCGGATCGGCAAAATCGCCTGGAAATGCCGGTCGCGTCCCTGCTTGGCGGATCCGCCGGCAGAGTCCCCTTCGACGATGTACAGCTCGCAAATGGACGCATCCTTCGATGAGCAGTCCGCCAGCTTGCCGGGAAGGGCGCTGACTTCTAGCGCACTCTTGCGGCGCGTCAACTCACGGGCTTTACGTGCAGCTTCGCGCGCGCGGGATGCCTGCAGCGCCTTTTCCAAGATTCGCCGGGATACGGCAGGATTCTCTTCAAGGAACTCGGACAGCTTCTCGGAGAAGAGGGATTCCACGATGCCGCGGACTTCACTGTTGCCGAGTTTCGTTTTCGTCTGGCCTTCGAACTGCGGCTCCGGAATTTTGACCGAAATAATGGCTGTCAGGCCCTCGCGCACATCGTCGCCGGACAGATTGGAGCCGTCTTTGACGAGGCCGCTCTTGCGGCAATATTCGTTAATAATCCGGGTCAAGGCACTCTTGAAGCCGGATTCGTGGGTTCCACCCTCATGCGTATTGATATTGTTGGCAAAAGAATAAATGTTCTCGGTGTAGCTCTCATTGTACTGCAGCGCGATCTCTGCTTGAATGTTGTCACGCGAGCCCTCTACATAGATCGGCTCTTCATGAAGAACTTCCTTTTTCTCATTCAGGAACTTGACGTATTCGATAATACCGCCCTCGTACTTGAAGTAGTTGGAGGCCCCCGTGCGCTCATCCGTCAGCGTCAGAGCAATGCCTTTGTTCAAAAAGGCCAGCTCGCGAATCCGCGTCAGGAGAGTATTGTAGTCATATTCCGTAGTCTCCGTGAAAATTTCCGGATCCGGCAGGAAGGTAACAGTCGTACCGTGCTCGTCGGTATCCCCGACAACTTTGACGTCATACTGGGGCACGCCGCGCCGGTATTCCTGCTGATAAATATGTCCATTCAACCTAACTTGGACAACGACCTTGGTGGACAATGCGTTAACGACGGATACGCCCACGCCGTGCAGGCCGCCGGATACCTTATATCCCCCGCCGCCGAACTTACCACCGGCATGAAGCACGGTCATAACGACTTCAAGCGTCGATTTTTTCAGTTTCTCGTTCTCACCAACCGGAATACCGCGCCCGTTGTCGACAACCGTGATGCTGTTATCCTTGTGGACAATGACTTCGATATGGTCGCATACGCCCGCCATCGCCTCGTCGATACTGTTGTCCACCACTTCCCAGACCAGGTGATGGAGTCCTTTGACGCTGGTCGATCCGATATACATGCCCGGCCGTTTGCGGACGGCTTCCAGACCCTCCAGAACCTGAATCTGACTCTCATCATATTGCGGTTGATTCATAGACATGCCTGTCACCTACTTCTATATATTCTACGTTTGCTGATTGGAGTGTACCTGCGTTCACAGTGTCCTAAGCGTTGGCGAAGAAGACATTCGCCCGCTTCTTAAGCGTGGATGAGGAAATTGGAGAGTAATAGACGGTGCTCTTCGTCACGACGATGGATTTGGCTTCCTCTTCGCCAATGTACTCCACGTTCTTTTCCTGCCGGGCATGGCTTACAAACTGTTTGGATATTTTGGAGGATTTCTCGATTGAAATGTCAAAGATCGCAACCAGCTCCGCAGAACGGATGATTTTTTCACCGCCCAGATGGATATACATAACCATTCCCCATTCCTTAAGAGTTGACCTGTCCCGCATGAACATGATAGATGTTCGCGTTCTTCAGTTTATCGGCATTCAAACTTTCGATTCCCGTCGCCGTGATAAAGGTCTGAACCTTGCTCTGAAAAGTCTCAATCAATTGCGTTTGCCGGTAAGGATCAAGCTCGGACAGCACATCATCCAGCAAGAGCACCGGATACTCTCCGATCTCCTCCTGGATCAGTTCGATTTCAGCCAGTTTAAGAGACAGAGCGGTCGTTCTCTGCTGTCCCTGTGAACCGTACGTATGAACTTCCTTGCCGTTAATGAAAAAGGCCATGTCGTCGCGGTGGGGCCCGGCGAGGGTCATCCCGCGGCGCACTTCTTGATCCTTCACTTGTGATAACTTTAACATAAATTGTTCAAAAAGATAAGCTTCATCTTCCTCCTCGGCGTCGCCAAACGACGGCTGATAGACAAGCTTCAGCGATTCCCCGCCGCTTGTGATGCCTTGGTGGATCGTTTCCGCCCACTTCTGCAGCTTTATTATGAATTGTTTCCTCTTTTTGATGATTTTAACACCATGCTCCACGAGCTGCTGATCCCAGATTTCCAGCATGCCTGGCTTTACGCTGTCTTTCCCCCACATCTGTTTCAACAGGTTGTTCCGCTGGTTAAGAACTTTCTGGTACTGCTGCAAATGATAGAGATATCCCGGTTGGACCTGGCCGATCTCCATATCAAGGAACCGCCGGCGGATGCCCGGTGTGCCTTTCACAATTTCCAAATCTTCCGGGGCAAACATCACCACGTTCAGCGCACCGATAAAATCGCTCAGCTTCCGCTGCTCGAGTCCGTTAATCTTCGCCTTCTTCCCCTGTGGGGACATCGTCAAATCGAGGGTAAGCGGACCGTACTTCTTATCCACAACCGCGGACAAATGCGCGCTTCCTCCTTCAAACGAAATCAGCTCCCGATCTTTGGAGGTCCGGTGACTTTTAGTTAATGCCAACACAAAAATAGCCTCCAGCAAATTGGTTTTGCCTTGGGCATTTTGTCCGATCAGCAGATTTACGTCTCCAAAAGAATCCAGCTGCAGCTTCTCGTAGTTGCGATAATGCTGCAGACTGATATTTTTAACAAACACGCCTTATCCTCCCCATCTTCGCCGGCCGCCGCCGACAGCAGCGGCCTGGGGGCACTTTATGCCTCTTGTGATACCACAAATTCGCCGCAGTCCGTCACTTTGACCTGATCGCCCGGATACAGCTTCCGTCCCCGGCGGTCTTCCGGATCCCCGTTTACGGTCACCATGTTCTCCGCCAGCAGGGCTTTGGCCATTCCCCCTGTGGATACGCAGTTGGCGAGCTTCAGAAATTGGTCAAGCTTAATATATTCACTGTGGATAACTATTTTGTTCATCAGGAATCCTTTCGCTGTGGACAAGTTTTGCTTAGTTGGTGGTCCGGTACGGAAGAATGACGTACAGGCTTTGGCTGTCATCCACCGGCTTCAGAATGATCGGGCTCATGATGCCGGTAAAGGCAATTTTGAGCTGCTCGCTTTCCACCACTTTCAGCACGTCCAGCATATATTTCGAGTTAAAAGAGATTTTCAGAGGTTCCCCTTTAAAATCAATCACGTCCAGCTCTTCGCGCACTTTACCGAGTTCCGACGAGCTGGAAGAAATTTCGATACCCCCATGCTCCATCGTCTGCAGGCGTACGATATTCGTCTTCTCCTCTCTGGAGAGCAAATAAGCGCGGTCGATCGACTCGCTTAATTTTTTTGTGTCCAAAACCAGTTCTGTTTTGTAGTTTGTCGGAATAATCCTAGAAGTATCCGGATAAATGCCGTCCAGGATGCGGGAATAGAACAGGACCCGGTCGATCTTGAACAGCACCTGGTTGTCGGCCACGACGATATCGACCAGCGTATTCTGGTCGGGAATGATCTTGCTCAGCTCGTTCAGCGTCTTACCGGCAATAACGACATTATGAAACTTCACTTCGTCGGCCCCTTCCAAATGAGCGGAGCGGGTGGCCAGGCGGTGTCGGTCGGTAGCGGTAAACTTCAGCTCGTTTTGATCCAGGTTCCACAGAACCCCCGTCAGGATCGGTGTCGTCTCATGCGTGGAAATGGAAAAACCGGTTTGGCGGATCATGTTTTTGAGCAGCGCTCCCGGCAGGGAAATCGTTTGGTTCCCCTCGATATCAGGCAGCACCGGGAATTCCTCCGGATCCAGACCGACCATCTGAATTTCGGTGGCTCCCGAAGAAATAAAGGTTTGGAACTGGTCTTTGACCTCCATTTGAATTTCCTGAGAAGGCAGTTTCTTGATAATTTCCACGAAGAATTTGGCTGGCAGCACGACGCTGCCCGGTTGTTCGACCGTGACGATAGTGCGTTCGCTATCCTCCACCGGAATAAAGGACTGAATGGAAATATCGGTGTCACTCGCTGTGAGGGTAACTCCCGAATGATTCACGTCAAGCTTGATGCCGGACAGGATCGGAATGGTGGTTCGGCTCGATATCGCCTTGGATACGTGCTGGATGGATTCGTTAAGAACGTTTTTAAGGATGCTGATTTTCATAGTTTCACTCCTAGCAGGAAATTCGGATTGCAAGACTACTCCGGTATGCCGGCTGCGTGCAGCCTATTTATGAATATTATTTTATTTAAATAATATAGTAATAGCAGTAGGCGCACTGAATTTGTGGATAAGTTCAAAAACCTCAATAAAATCAAGCCTATTCACATGTGTATAGATTGTGCATAGGCTTTGAACTTGTTCAGGTTGGATTTTTGATTTTTTCCGTGATGTTATTGATGACTTTGAACAGATCCTGGTCCTCTTTCAGAGACTGGGATATTTTCTCGTGGGCATGGATGACGGTCGTATGGTCTCTTCCCCCGAAGGCCTCGCCGATTTTGGGCAGCGAGAAATCCGTCAGTTCCCTGGACAAGTACATGGCGATCTGTCTTGGAAAAGCGACGGCTTTGGTCCGTTTCCGCGCTTTGAAATCCTCAAGCTTCAGGTTGTAGTACTCCCCGACCTTCTGCTGAATGTCCTGAATGGTGATCATCTTCGGTCTGCTGGACGGGATGATATCCTTCAGCGCTTCGGCAGCCAGATGCGTGGTCACGTCCTGATTGGTCAGCGATGAATAGGCGACGACGCGAATCAGCGCCCCTTCCAGCTCCCTGATGTTCGTGTCGATCTGATTGGCGATGTACATCATCGCTTCATTCGGAATATCGAGATTCTCTGCCTTGGCCTTCTTCCGCAGGATTGCGATCCGCGTCTCCAGGTCCGGCGGCTGGATATCCGTAATCAGCCCCCATTCAAAGCGCGAGCGCAGCCGATCCTCCAGCGTCGGAATTTCCTTGGGCGGCCGGTCGCTTGAGATGATGATCTGCTTCTGTTCCTCATGCAGGGCGTTGAACGTATGGAAAAATTCCTCCTGTGTCGACTCCTTGCCCGCCAGAAACTGAATATCGTCAATCAGCAAAATATCGACGTTCCGATACTTGTTGCGGAAACTCTCGGCCCGGTTGTCACGGATTGAGTTGATGAATTCATTCGTAAATTTCTCGGAAGAGATATATACGACCCGGCTGGCGGGATTGTGCTCCAGAATGTAGTGTCCGATCGCATGCATCAAGTGAGTTTTGCCAAGCCCTACCCCTCCATACAAAAACAAAGGGTTGTATGCCTTCGCCGGCGCTTCCGCGACAGCCAAAGAGGCCGCGTGAGCAAACCGGTTGCCCGAACCGATGACGAATGTGTCAAATGTATATTTCGGGTTAAGCATATGGGTTAGAGCCTCGTCAGGGGTCGCCTGAGGCATGGGCGCGGGCTGCTGTGGAGTGAGTTCGGCAGGCTTGTTCTCCTCAATAACGAATTTCACGTCAACCTGCTTCCCCAACACTTCATAGATGGTGGAGCTAACGAGTTTTGTGTAGCGGCTTTCCAGCCATTCGACAGCAAATGTGGTTGGAGCGGAAATTACGATGGAATGCTCGCTCATTTGTATCGCTTTGGTTGCTTTAAACCAGGTGTCAAAACTCGGCTTGCTGAGCTTGGTATGAATAATTGATAGGATTTGCTGCCATAATTCGGAAGTATGGCTGTCCACAGACTGTCACTCCTTTAAATCTTCCAAATGTGGCTGGGATCGAGCCATGAGTGGAAATGTCGAAAAAAGATGAATGGTGCAGAATATATCCCCAGTTTCAAAAACGGGGGAAAATAAAAAAAGTGGACAAATTGAAATTGTTCACAAGTTTATCCACAGCTTGTTGATAATATATGGGGTGAAATCACATATTCACATCCAAAAACAATATAATCATAGCAAAAGAACGCCCGTTTATCAATGAAATGGCTGAAATTATCCACAAATTCAATAAGTTGTGTATAATTTTTATTCACACCACTATATATTGTTTATAACGTGTTTAATTTTCGACAGCATCTCCCAAAATAAAAAATCAGTTGTGCACAGGTTATGCCGGATCTTAGAATTTTATTACGAACGATGTGAACAAGTGGATAAATCCGAATTGTGGATTTTTTAGGTTTGTTGGGCCGGAGGTTGTGGAAAACTCGGATGGCTGGATTTTAATATGAGATGATGTGGTTTTAGAGAAATGCCATCGAATGAAGTGAATACCAGGAGAAAGTGTCCACAGAACCGAGGCTGGGAGAGAGAGGGAGCGTTTAATGAGACTGCTGCTGAAAATGAAGGTGAAGCGGTGAAGCTGGCGTTCCAGATCAGACGGATCGAGAAGCGGGAGAGGGAAGCAGTAAAAAGAGGGAGAAGAGCGATCGCAGGGATTCAAATTCCGGAAAGTGGAGGAGCAGGTTTGAGTTGACTTTTGGGCCTGTTCATGATTAAATGTATAAAGGCATTTTCTGTGTTGAATGAAAATGAATATTTAACCATAAAGGTTATGAAATCCTGTAAGGGGGTGTGCAATACATGAGACCTACATTTAAACCGAATGTAAGCAAGCGCAAAAAGGTGCATGGTTTCCGGAAAAGAATGAGCACGAAAAACGGCCGCAAAGTGCTGGCAGCTCGTCGTCAGAAGGGCAGAAAAGTACTGAGCGCGTAAATTTCGTACATGAAGACCACCGAGGTGGTCTTTTTTTCATAAGAAAACGTCTATCGGCGTACAAAAATGAGTTTTCGTTTCACTTCAGCAGATTTTTTCAAGAAAAAGAGGGAGAAGCGGACCTTTTCGCCGAGTAGAAGATGTAGATACGTCCCGATCCCGATGAAATGAAAGAGGACGGGCTGTGCTCAGAGAAGTGCTCACGGTTCTCAATGTGGTTTATATCGCATAATTGATGACCATACTAGGAAGTGGAATATCGCTATATATTATATGAAGCAAAATTTCGAATGCTGATATTTTTGAAGGAAAGGCCGCTGTACATCGGGATGGCGGGCAGCAAGCAGGGGATATTCGTGCATAAAAGTTTACGTTTACGAAACCGGGCTGACTTCAGTCGCGTATATAGGCATGG
This sequence comes from Paenibacillus sp. VMFN-D1, assembly GCF_003386155.1. Classification (NCBI taxonomy): domain Bacteria; kingdom Bacillati; phylum Bacillota; class Bacilli; order Caryophanales; family Paenibacillaceae; genus Paenibacillus; species Paenibacillus sp. VMFN-D1. The sequence continues at coordinate 13,689 of NZ_QRDU01000004.1, forward strand.
GAAGTCATTTGCCAATTACCAATTCGTCGTGTATTGGTTCCGCAAAAAAGAGGTAGAGAAGTTCCGCGTCGGCATATCCGTCAGCAAGAAAGTCGGCAACGCCGTTGTACGCAACCGGATGCGAAGACTGGTCAAGGAGATTATGCGCCACCATGAAGACAAGCTGATCGAGCATGTCGATCTTGTATTTATTGTAAGAAAAGGCGCCGTTGAAATGTCCTATAAAGACCTTGAAAAAAGCGTTCTGCATGTGCTGCGGAAAGCGTCGCTGCTGAAGCCGCCGGGGCGCTGAATGCTGGTTTCTTTGTCCAATTAATTATGGTATGATTTACGGTGAATGGAAGCGTTAAGAGAGGGGTTATGAAGTGTCGCTACTTAAGACTAGCCGAGGCAGGAAATGGATCCTCCTCATCGCTGTGATGATGCTCGCAGTGGTTGTTTTAGCTGGGTGCGGAACAGGCAACACTGTGACGCATACTACAGAAGAAATGAAGGAAGGCGGCTTTTGGCAGGCTAACGTCGTTTATTATTTCTCGCTCGCATTAGATACGTTCGCCGGTTGGTTTGGCGGAGCTTACGGCTTAGCCGTCCTCGTGATGGTGATTATCGTCCGTACCATTATTCTGCCGTTGTCCATTAAGCAGGTTAGAAGTTCCAAGGCGATGCAAGCGATTCAGCCTGAACTTGCAAAGATAAAAGAGAAGTATAAGGATCAGCCGGAGAAACAGCAGCAGGAAACGATGAAGCTGTTTCAGGAGAACAGGGTTAATCCGATGGCGGGATGTCTGCCGCTGATTATCCAAATGCCGGTTTTTATCGCACTCTATAATTCCATCGTGTACAACTCGCATCTTCGTGACCACTCGTTCCTGTGGCTCCAATTGGGTAAGCCGGACCATACGTTCATCCTGCCGCTGCTGGCCGCTGCAACGACATTCCTGCAGTCCCGCATGATGTTGAAGATGAACCCGAGCCCGCAGCAGGGTGCCATGCAATTTATGATGCTGGTGTATCCGGTTTTGATTTTCTTCATGTCTTACCAGTTCCCATCCGCATTGCCGCTGTACTGGATTTACAGTAACCTGTACACTATTATCCAGAACTACTTCCTGTATCGTAACAACAATACGACTGCGAACGTAGCTGCCGTTTCTTCTGCTGGAGGAAATGCAAATGCCAAGTCTGGCAACAAAGGCAGCAGCAACAAAGGCGGTAAAGGAAATAACAAAGGGAAGAAGGGGGCAAAAAAATCTAAATGAGCAAAGTCGTCGCTTCAGGAAAAACCGTTGAAGATGCTGTAAACCAAGGGCTGGCCCAGCTTGGGGTAAGCCGCGACCGGGTCACGGTCCAAATCGTATCGCAGCCGTCAAAAGGATTCCTGGGACTGATCGGTGTCAAGGAAGCAAAGGTGGAACTTACACTGCTGCCTGAGCCCGCACCGGAACCAGTGGAGACGGCGAAACCTTTGCCACTAGATTTACTTGAACCCGAGGCTTCCTTAGAGGAAGAAGAGAAGGACCCTTACGAAATGGCTGCCGAGTTTATCATTGACGTCGGAAAGAGCATGGGGCTGGATGTGAGCGTTGAAATCCAGCACGCGAGGGATGCTACGACACTTCATATTTTCGGTCCCGATTTGGGACTGATCATCGGCAGAAGAGGACAAACCCTCGACGCCTTGCAGTATTTGGCCAACATTGTGGCGAACCGGGTGTCGAGCAGTTACGTGCGGCTTGTGCTCGATGCCGAGAACTTCCGGGAGCGCCGGAAGAAAACGCTGGAGGATTTGGCCGACCGGTTGGCGGGACGGGTGATTCGGACCCATAAAGAGGTCGTTCTTGAACCGATGTCCCCGCAGGAGCGGAAGGTGATCCACTCTAAGCTGCAGGATCATCCGCAGGTGAAGACCTACAGTAAAGGGGAAGAGCCCAACCGGCGCGTAGTCATTACGATAAAGTAAAGAGAGACCTGTACAATGACTTTATTGAGCTTACCTTTAGCTTATGAAGTCATTGTTTTTTTTGAATCTTGAATGGGATCACCGGGAGACGCCGGGCCTAGGCGTGGCAGGTCTTGATACGTCTTGTTATGGCAACAATAGAGCTAACAGAAACGGATGAACGTTTAATATAGAAAAAAGAGGTGATAGCCTTGCTTACAGATACAATCGCAGCAATATCGACAGCTGTAGGGGAAGCGGGAATCGCCGTTATCCGCGTGAGCGGACCGGACTCGATTTCCGAGGTCGAACGGATTTTTCACAGCAAAACGGCGTTAACGAAGGCGGAGTCGCATACGGTTCATTATGGGCATATCGTCGACCCAGACACCCAGGAGCGGGTGGAGGAGGTGCTAGTCACCGTGATGCGGGCGCCTCGGTCTTTTACCACGGAAGATGTGGTGGAGATCAGCACGCACGGCGGCGTGATTTCGGTCAAACGGGTGATGGATCTGCTGCTGCAGCTGGAGATCCGTCTGGCCGAGCCGGGCGAGTTCACCAAGCGGGCCTTTTTGAATGGCCGGATCGACCTTTCCCAGGCCGAAGCGGTAATCGACCTGATCCGGTCCAAGTCGGACCGTGCCTTCTCGATCGCATTGAAGCAGGTAGAGGGATCTTTGTCCCAGAAAATCGGGGAGCTGCGCCATACCTTGGTGGAAACGATGGCTCACATCGAAGTCAATATCGATTACCCGGAGCATGATGTGGAATCGCTGACGGCAGAGTTCATTAAGCAGAAAAGCAGCGAAGTTATGGAAGGTATCCAAAAGCTGCTGAAGACCGCCGAAGAAGGGAAGATTTTACGCGAGGGCATCACCACGGCGATTGTCGGACGTCCAAACGTGGGCAAGTCTTCGCTGTTGAATGCGCTGGCGCATACGAACCGTGCCATTGTGACCGATATACCAGGCACGACGCGGGATGTCATCGAGGAGTTCGTCACGATCAATAACATTCCGCTCAAGCTGCTGGACACGGCAGGAATTCGGGAAACGATGGACGTCGTGGAGAAAATCGGTGTGGAGCGCTCGAAGCATGCGGTCACAGAAGCCGATCTCATCCTGCTCGTGCTGAATGCAAGCGAGCCGCTGCATGAGGACGAACTGGAATTAATGGAACAAATCCGTGGTAGACAATCCATCGTCATTATGAATAAAATGGACTTACCTTCGCAATTGGACAGGGATCTGCTGTCCAGGTACTATCCGGATGAATTGATCGTCCCAATGTCGGTGATGACCGAAGAGGGGATCGATCTTTTGGAAAGGGCGATTTCATCGCTCTTTTTCAGCGGGAAGCTGGAGTCGGGCGATCTGACTTATGTCAGCAACGTCCGGCATATCGCTCTCCTTAAAAAGGCGTACAAATCGCTTCAGGATGCCTACGAAGCGGCGGATCAGTTCATTCCGATCGACATGATCCAGATCGATGTCCGTCTTGCTTGGGAACAGCTTGGTGAGATCACAGGCGATACGGCGGCCGAAACGCTGCTGGATCAAATTTTCTCCCAGTTCTGTTTAGGTAAATAAGTCGTTCGTTCATATAGATTCACGTATATTTTTTTCAGAAAAATAAAGGAGGTTTGTCCGATGAGTTATGATGGAGGCAGCTATGATGTTATCGTCATCGGCGCAGGTCATGCCGGCTGTGAAGCTGCCTTGGCCGCAGCGCGGATGGGCTGCAATACACTGATGATTACCATCAATCTGGACATGGTCGCATTTATGCCGTGCAACCCTTCGATTGGGGGACCGGCCAAAGGGCATGTCGTCCGTGAAATCGATGCGCTGGGCGGCGAAATGGGCCGCAATATTGATAAAACGTTTATTCAAATGCGGATGCTGAACACAGGGAAGGGGCCGGCGGTGCATGCGCTGCGTGCGCAAGCCGACAAGTTCCTGTATCAACAAACGATGAAGGAAACGATGGAGAAAGAACCGAACCTGACGATGCGTCAAGGCATGGTGGAACAGCTGATTGTTGAAGACGGCGTCTGCGTCGGCGTGGTGACGAAAACCGGCACCTCGTACCGTGCTAAATCTACGGTGCTGACTACCGGCACGTATCTTCGAGGTAAAGTCATTATGGGTGAGCTGACCTACGAAAGCGGTCCGAACAACCAACAGCCTTCGGTGAAGCTGGCGGAAAATCTGCGCGAGCTGGGCTTCGATCTCGTTCGCTTCAAGACCGGCACGCCTCCGCGTGTACACAAGTCCACCATTGACTTTTCCAAGACCGAAATTCAACCGGGAGATGAGAAACCTAAATTTTTCTCTTATGAAACAGAGTCTTCCGATAATGAGCAGCTTCCTTGCTGGTTGACGTATACTTCGGTGGAAACCCACCGCATTATTAACGAGAACCTGCACCGTGCGCCGATGTTCTCCGGTATTATTGAAGGAACAGGACCACGTTACTGCCCGTCGATTGAGGATAAGATCGTGCGCTTCAGCGACAAGCCGAAGCATCAAATTTTCCTCGAGCCGGAAGGCAAGAACACCTCTGAATATTATGTCCAAGGGCTGTCCACCAGTATGCCTGAAGACGTTCAGCTGGCGATGCTGCGCAGTATCCCTGGCTTGGAAAAGGTTGAAATGATGCGCAACGGTTATGCGATCGAATATGACGCTATGGTTCCGACGCAGCTGTGGCCGTCTCTGGAAACGAAGAAGATGCCGGGCTTGTTCACCGCCGGTCAAATTAACGGAACCTCCGGTTATGAAGAAGCTGCAGGTCAAGGCATCATGGCAGGCATTAACGCTGCGCGCAAAGTACAGGGCAAGGAACCGGTCATTCTGGACCGTTCGCAGGGCTATATCGGAGTTCTGATCGATGACCTTGTGACGAAAGGTACCAACGAGCCTTACCGTCTGCTGACTTCCCGTGCGGAATACAGACTGCTGCTTCGCCATGACAATGCCGATCTGCGGTTGACACCGGTAGGGCATGAGATTGGTCTAATCTCGGAGGAACGGTTCGCGAAGTTTTTGGATAAGAAGGAAAAGGTGGAGCTGGAAATCGAACGCCTACGTTCAACGAAGGTGGGTCCTTCCCATGTGAATGCACTGTTGGAATCGATCGGTTCCGCCCCGATTCAGGATGGCAGCAACCTGCTGACCATTCTGCGCCGTCCAGAAGTATCCCACAGCCATATTGAACAAATTTCACCTTCTCCATATGAACTAACGGAAGAAATGAAGGAGCAGGTGGAAATTCAAATCAAGTATGCAGGGTATATCGAAAAGCAGCTGATCCATGTGGAACGTCTGCAAAAGATGGATAAGAAGAAGATTCCGGAATCGATCGACTATAACGATGTTCAAGGTATCGCCATCGAGGCTCGTCAAAAGCTCAACAGCATCCGTCCGATTTCGATCGGTCAAGCTTCACGTATTTCCGGCGTGACGCCGGCGGATATCTCGATTCTGCTGGTATATCTGGAACACTATAATCGCGTTACAGCGGCAAGAGGTTAACGAATGGATCCGATACAAGAGCAGTTTGTGCAGCGTTTAAAAGAACATGGCATTACGCTCGAACCATCCCAGTTGGAACAATTTGAAATTTATTTCAAGGAACTGGTCGAATGGAATGAGAAAATGAACCTTACCGGGATTACCGAGCGGGAGCAAGTATACACCAAGCATTTCTATGATTCCATCTCCCTGGCTTTTTATGTGAACATGGAGGAGATCGGAACACTAGCCGATATTGGCTCGGGGGCGGGATTCCCGGGAATCCCGCTGAAGATTTGTTTTCCACACTTGAAGCTGACGATTATCGACTCGTTAAACAAGCGCATTTCCTTCCTGCAGCACATTGTGCAGGAGACTGGACTTAAGGATGTAGAACTTCTCCATGGCCGGGCTGAGGACTGGGGAAGGAAGGCGGGGTACCGTGATCATTTCGATCTCGTTACCGCCCGAGCAGTGGCAAGGCAGGCCGTCCTGAATGAGTTCTGTCTCCCCTTCGTCAAAGTGAACGGTCTGTTTGCGGCGATGAAAGGAAGCGATCCAGCGGAGGAAGTACAGGAGGCAGCCAAAAGCTTGAAGGAACTGCGGGGCAAGGTGATCGAAGTCGAACGCTTCTTGCTACCTGTAGAGGAATCGGCCCGCCATATTGTCCAGATCCGTAAGACTGCGCCTACCCCAGGCAAATATCCGAGAAGGGCCGGAACTGCGGTTAAATCGCCTTTAATATAAAAAAAACTGGTTTCAGCAAGCTGCATCAGACCCTATGGGATGTGCAGTCGACTGACTTCCTATCAACGAACCGTCTGAAACCAAGTCATATTTATCAAATGAAGAGGATTGTTTCACGTGGAACAGTCCTCTTTTTTTAGATTATAAAATATAAGTTTTCAGCGGAGCTGTTCGATCCTATATAATTTCAAGAAAATTCTGAAATACGCGGTCTGTCTTCTATAAAGATACATCGATATCCGCTTTACTAAGAGTATAGAGGTATAAATATAACGGCGCCGAATCACTGTAAAACTGCAAGAAATGCTTCTGCTAGAAGCAGTTTGTCTTCTTTGACGTTCCTTCGATAAATGCTTTTCCCAATGTGAAAAAATGGATAAATGGCAGGAAAAATCGGGAACTTTGGAGAATAGGATTATATGAAGAAAAGTGGTAGAATAGAGTATAAACTGTATTCTATGAACTGGCTTCAAATGGTATGATAGAGAGGGATGATCGTTGGTAAGTGGTCTGACTGTCAGACCGTTCAGTCATGTGAACCTTATACATAAATTGCGTTCGGATCTGACGATTCTCATCTTCCATTTTGAAGTCATTGAACAACTCTCTGTCTGGATAGCAGCTGTCAAAGCTCAAGGGTTAGTTGTTACCCATATCCAACATGGATGTCTCGATGACCTGTAGATTGTTGTTAGGTGCTCTAGCGGTGCTATTACGAATTTAGGTGGTAATATACGGAATGAAAGAACAATTTTCTAAATTGTTTGGTTTGACGGAACGAAGCAATGGGGATGAAGTAAAGCAAATTCCGGTGGCGGAAATCGTAAGCAGTCCTTACCAGCCCCGGACCATTTTTGATGACGATAAAATCGACGAACTCTGTCAAACGATCAAGACGCATGGGGTGATCCAGCCCATTGTTGTTCGTATCCGTAATGCCAAATACGAGATTATTGCCGGTGAACGGCGCTGGCGTGCCGTTTCCAAACTCGGTTTGGAGACCATTCCCGCCATTGTCCGTGAATTCAATGATTCCCAGGCTGCTTCCATTGCATTGATCGAGAACCTCCAGCGTGAAGGCCTGACTTCCATCGAGGAAGCCGTTGCCTATCAAAAGCTCATTGACCTTCATCAGCTTACGCAGGAGAGCTTGGCGCAGCGCCTTGGGAAAAGCCAATCAACGATTGCCAATAAAATCCGGCTGCTTCATCTTCCCGAGGAAGTAAAAAATGCACTGATGGAGCGCAAAATTACTGAGCGGCACGCCCGCGCGTTACTGTCACTCGATACCGGGGAACTGCAGCTGAAAGTGCTGGCTGAGATTGTATCCAAAGAGCTGAACGTGAAACAAACGGAGGCTAGAGTTGCCTTTTACAAGGAATCGGCAAAAATTAAAAAGGCAAAGCGCATCTCTTACTCCAAGGACGTCCGGTTGGCGCTGAACACGATTCGCCAATCCATCGATATGGTGTCTGGATCCGGGATGGCCATTAAAACGCAGGAAAACGACCATGAGGATCATTATGAGATCGTGATCAAAATTCCTAAGCGCTAATACGATGGAGCTTAGCGGCTGAGCGGCCGCTTTTTTTAGGAAGTCATAATGAATTTATGCTCTAAACCATGAAATCATAGGTTCCAGGCAGCTGAATTTCATAAGATGGAAGAATAGAGGGGGAGGGGGAAAGTTCGCATCTCCCATTTTTCTCGTCAATGTTCTGAAATCAAGTTGTTCGTTGATGGTGTCCGAATAATTGAGTAAAGGTTTTTCTTGTTATTCCAGCAAGGGGAAGCGCACTACTGCAGGGCGAAGCCGTTTCTGCGTATCTGTATACTTGAAACACCGGTACTTCTGATGTACCGCCGAGGGCATACAGGTATTTGCAGCCGTTTGTTTTGCTGATGATCACAATCCCGCGACCTACAAGAAGAGTCTTCATACACATAGAGGTGAATTGAGTGTCCAAAATTATTGCCATAGCAAATCAAAAGGGCGGAGTCGGCAAGACGACAACCTCCGTCAATCTCGGTGCAGGATTGGCTTCGCTCGGAAAAAGGGTGCTGCTCGTCGATATCGATCCCCAAGGCAATACAACCAGTGGGGTAGGTGTCAATAAAGCGGATGTAGCGAACTGCATTTATGATGTGATTATCAATGATGTACATCCCAAGGATGCGATCCTGCAAACGCAAATCGAAGGACTTCATATTATTCCGGCAACGATTCAATTGGCTGGAGCGGAAATTGAACTGGTACCGACCATTTCAAGGGAGCTTCGGCTCAAAAAGTCGCTTCAGTTGGTGAAAGCAAATTATGACTATATTTTAATCGATTGTCCGCCGTCTCTTGGTATACTTACTATTAACTCACTTACTGCCGCTGACTCGGTCATTATTCCTATCCAGTGCGAATACTATGCCCTTGAAGGATTAAGCCAGCTGCTGAATTCGATTCGTCTCGTCCAGAAGCATTTGAACACTTCGCTCCGAATTGAAGGCGTTCTGCTTACCATGCTGGATGCTCGGACGAATTTGGGGATTCAGGTGATTGAGGAAGTAAAGAAATACTTCCAGGAAAAAGTGTACCAAACGATCATTCCGAGAAATATTCGACTTAGTGAAGCTCCGTCCCATGGCCAGTCGATCATTACGTATGATCCGCGTTCGAAAGGCGCTGAGGTATATTTAGAGTTGGCAAAGGAAGTGATTTCGTATGAGTAAACGATTGGGTAAAGGGCTCGATGCTTTAATTCCTTCACTTTCGATTAATGAAGATGACAAAATCGTAGAAATCCCACTCAGCCAACTTCGTGCCAATCCTTACCAGCCGCGCAAGGACTTTAACGAGGAATCAATTCAGGAATTGGCCGAATCGATTCGTCAGCATGGGGTCATTCAACCGATTATTGTACGCAGTGTGCTCAAAGGATATGAAATTATTGCAGGGGAGCGGCGCTTTAGAGCTTCGCAATACTGCGGCAAGGCCACCATCCCGGCTGTGGTTCGCACATTCAGCGATCAACAGGTGATGGAGATTGCCTTGATTGAAAACCTGCAGCGCGAGAATTTAAATGCGATGGAAGTGGCTGTTGCTTACCAGGGCTTGATGGATCAATACTCACTGACGCAGGAAGAGCTGTCGTTGAAAGTGGGGAAATCCAGATCCCATATAGCAAACTTCCTTCGTTTGTTGGCTTTACCGGATGAAGTCAAAGACTATGTTTCACGTGGAACAATTTCCATGGGCCATGCGAGAGCGTTGGTTGGTCTCAAGGATCCGTCCCTCATCAAGCAGTTGGCGAAGCAATGTGTTAACAATGAGTGGAGCGTACGGGATCTTGAGGAGGCTGTGAAACAGCTCGACCGGAAACCGGCGGATAAGAACAAGGTGAAAGTCAAAAAGCGTGATCCATATATCGATAACTTGGAAGAGTCGCTGCGGGAGCGGTTTAGAACGACAGTGAAGATCAAGCAGAACAAAGATAAAGGCAAAATCGAATTGAACTATTACAGCAAACAGGACCTGGAACGGCTGCTGGAGTTGTTGCAATAAAGATCAGTGGATGGGATGACGCGTCTAGGTGATTCCTGAAAAGGACCGAAGATGCGTCATTCTTTGTTCCTTGGATCGGAGTGAAACGGGATATGAACGCAGTTGTATATCTGGATCATGCAGCGACTTCCTGGCCGAAACCGCCTGGTGTTCTGACAGCCATGCAAAAGGCGATGGAGGAAGCAGCAGCGAATCCAGGACGAGGGAGCCATCAAATGGCCGTGCAAGCGAGCAGGGTTCTCTTTGAGACCCGCCGGGTGCTGGCTCAGTTGTTTCGGGTGAAGAACCCGAATAACATCATTTTCACCCATAACACAACCCAGGCATTGAATATGGCGATCAAAGGAATCTTGAAGTCCGGTGACTATGTCGTTGCGACGATGATCGAACACAACTCTGTACGGAGACCGTTGGAATATTTAATGCGGACACTGGATATTCAAGTGGATTACATTGGGGTAAATGATCAAGGAGAACTGGACATGCAGCAGTTGGAGGCATGCTTATCCAAAAAACCGAGGCTGGTTGTTTGCAGCCATAGCTCGAATCTGTTGGGAAGTATTCTGCCAATCCAGCGAATTGGTGAGCTGGCACGCAGCAGTGGGGCAGTATTCTTGGTAGATGCTGCACAAAGCGCCGGTGTGCTGGACATTGATGTGGAGTCCTGCTGCATCGACATGTTGGCTTTTCCGGGCCATAAAGGGCTGCTCGGTCCGCAAGGGACGGGAGGGCTTTACTTATCGCCGGAGATCGAACTGGAGCCGCTGATCCACGGAGGAACGGGCAGCCAATCGGAGGAAAAGGAAATGCCCAGCGTAAGGCCGGACCGGTATGAAGCGGGGACCTTGAACACGGTCGGTATTGCCGGACTAAGAGCAGGGGTAGAGTATGTGCTTAGGGAAACCCCTCAGCGGATTTATGAGCATGAATGGGCGTTGACCCAAATGATGATCGATGGGTTGAAGGGTTTGCCAGGTATGAACTTGCTTGGTCCTGTACAAGGGAAGGAAAGGACCGGAATCGTGGCCTTTACGATCGAGGGCCGGGATTCTACGGAAATCGCCTTCCGCTTGGACCGGCAATATGGAATCGCAGTGAGGGCGGGGATGCACTGTACGCCGTTGGCTCATTATGCGGTACGAACGGATAAGACCGGAGCAGTGAGGGCGAGTGTGGGTGCGAACAGCACGGAGCAGGAGGTTCAACGGATGGTTGAAGCGATGCGCGAGCTGGTTCATTAACTAGATGGCCTAACGCAAGCCTCGAAGTCTATTTGTAATCAAACCTCGATGGCAAGACAAAACCGGTTCTCCCCTAAAGCTGAAGGGACAACCGGCAGAATGAATGTTTGTGATTTTTAACCGTATAGTATCAAGGACCATGAATATATGGGATCACGATACGTCTTGGAAACGGGTAGGTCAAGATTGAGGAAAAGGAATGAACAGCATGTCGGACTTAAATGATTTAATCAGCGAACAATTACCAGGAATCATTGGCGGGATCGTACTCCTCATTTTGATCTTGCTCGTGTTGGTGCTGACACAAGGGGCAAAGCTTAGAAAAATTCGCCGAAAGTACGAAACGATGATGGCCGGCAGCGGGGTAGAGGATTTAGAAACACTGCTCATCGATCTAAAGACACAGGTGGACAGCGTGGAGGATGAGCAGCAGCAGCAGCGTGAATCCTTGTCACTTGCTTTGAACAAGCTTCAAACGATCAAAGGTAATATCGGTATTAAACGTTATAATGCATTCAGCGAACGGGGGAGCGATCTAAGCTTTTCGATTGCGATCGTTGATGCCGATCGAAGTGGAATCGTCATCACTGCGCTGTACAGCCGTGACAGCTCCTATGTTTATGCCAAGCCGGTAGAAGCCGGGCAGTCGACTTATCCCCTTTCACCGGAAGAGGTAGAGGCGATTACTCTAGCCTTGCAAAAAGCGTAGTACGGGCTTTCCATTCCTTAATGGCGGAATGAAGGCTTGAGGCAATAATTTCGGACAAACGCATCACCAAGCTCAGCCTGGTGTTTTGCAATACAAAATATTCCATAAAGCCGCCGACATTAACGATACCCGTCAAGTGGATATCGCCAACCGGCGGTAATTCTTTATGTACGCCTGCGCCGGGTTTGAGCGGGCCGTTGGCGACTTGAATGCAGCCTACGCTGGAGGATTGTCCAAGGCACGCATCGATGCCGATGACAAATGGATTGTCATACAGCGAATAGATCGAGGAGAGCGTCTCCTGGAGGTTAACGGCATGCACAGGCTCGTCCAGCGTGCCAAACAAGTGAAACCATGGACTTTTATACCGGGCCAATGCAGTGCCTACCAAAGGACCGAGGCAGTCGCCTGTGGACCGGTCGGTACCGATACATACAACGATAACCTGTTGATTTTCCCCGGCTTGAGAGAGATGAAACAGAAGACGATGAATAATAGCGGAATGGATTTCAGGGTCGGTATGTGGTATTTTTAAGCATGTAGGCTCCTGTTTGGGAGACGTTTTTGGCCACTGAGTCATAGAATCTTCCTCTCCTTGCATTTGGTAGTAACTAGTATATGGAAGGAAGAGGGTTTTTATACTTCATGCAGGAATTCCATAGAAAAAGTAATTCTGACGAATGCAGCACAAATCAAGGTGGGGGAGAAACGGATGGCGGCGGAGATGGAAACCTGGATGCTGATTGCTTTTGATTCGACACAGCAGGCGTTGCGCGCCGAGATGTTGCTTGAATATGCGGAGGTTGAAATTGATTTATTTCCTACACCAAAGGAAATTACAGCGGGCTGTGCATTATCGATCCAGTTCCCGCCGGACCAGCTGGATAACGTACAGACGATCATCCAGCAGGAGCAGGTGGAGATTCGGGGAATCTACTTCAAAGACAGCACAGAGGGCTATAAGAGCATCGAGGATAGGAGGTAGAGTTGATTGAGTAAGTTTTGGCTTGACGAAAGTTTGCCTGATCCAAAAGAGGCTATAGACCAGGCAATGAGTATAAGCGATAAGTTTCTGGAATGGGTAACGAATGTAGATATGTGGACCAACGTGCTGTTTTCGGGCATTCGGATCATTATCCTGTTCTTTATTACCCGCGTCATTATCAAGGTTGTCTCCAAAATCATAGACAAGTCGCTGGCAAGACAGGAGCAGAGCCGGATGAACGTCAATCCGCGGAGGTTCGCCACGGTAGCCGAACTGCTGAAAAACGTAACGGCGGTCACCTGTAATTTTATTATGGTGCTCCTGATTCTGTCGGAGTTCAACTTTCATTTGGGACCGCTCCTTGCAGGAGCAGGAGTGCTTGGTTTGGCCATAGGTTTTGGCGCGCAAAGTTTGGTGAAAGATGTGATTACCGGATTCTTCATTATATTAGAAGACCAATTTGCGGTAGGGGACGTTATCCAGACCGGGACCTTCAAAGGCACCGTAGAGATGATCGGCCTTCGAACCACACGCATCGTAAGCCCTACCGGGGAAGTTTATATTTTGCCTAACGGCTCCATCGCCAGCGTAACGAACTACTCCTTATCCAATGCGCTTGCGGTTGTTGACCTTCCAATGAAAAACGAGCGAAATCTGGAAGAAACCGTAGCCCTGATTAAACAGGCGCTTACCGGCATTCAGCAGCGGGATCCTAATGTCATTTCAGTGCCAAATGTACTCGGGGTGCAATCCTTGAACACAAGTGAATACGTCATCCGGATTGTAGCCGAGTGTATGCCAAACACGAAAGGCGATGTCGAACGGCAGATTCAGGCCGACGTGAAGCAGGCTTTGGAATACGAGGACATGATGAAACAGGCACAGGCCGAGCTAGCGGCAGGCAAAGAAGGGAATAACGAAATGGGGGAAGGATAACGGTGGAACGTAAAGTGTTTCAGCTCGGGGATATCGTCCAAATGAAGAAAAACCACCCATGCGGCAGCAACGAAATGGAAATTATTCGCATGGGAATGGATATCCGGATCAAATGCGTCGGCTGCCAGCACAGCGTATTGATCCCGCGGGCGAAGTTTGAGAAAAATATGAAAAAGGTGCTTCGTTCGAAATCGGAAGAGGGAACGGATGGGCAGGCTTAGAAATAAATAGCTTTGGGGTAAAGGGCTTGCACAAATGATGGACATGTGCTATAATCAATTTTGCTGCGGAAAGGTACCCAAGAGGTCTAAGGGGGCTGACTCGAAATCAGTTAGGCGTCGCAAGGCGTGCGAGGGTTCGAATCCCTCTCTTTCCGCCACATTCCCTTATTTAAGTGACTGCGCATAGAATACATACGGCGAAAACCTTCAGTTGAAGAAACTGGAGGTTTTCTTAATTATTAGAGCGTTTCACTTTATGATCCTTTGCTTTCATAATAAGAGATGGGAAGCGGCATTACAGCTATATACAAACCAAAGGAGGACCCATAAGGTCCTCCGATTTGGCAGGCGATGCCATGATTTTTTGGAATTCATCCACACAACACTTCAGCAAGTGAAACTCGGGTCAGCCTTTAGCAAATCTTTGCTTTAGACAATAAAGTGTTTTTAGCACTTCCCTCCGCTTCTTGAACGTGCTGTTTCTGACTTCCTGTGCTTTGTTGCGTTGATCATGTCCAACGGAACCACACCTCTCTCAAGCACCGCCTGATTGTAATATGCGCAGTTTTCGTGCGCTTATGCATCCATTTGTAAAATTAGTGGACCCGCGCTTTCGTCATCCGTTTCCATTTGCGGTCTTTCTTCGAGGTCTCTGGAAAGGTATCGCCCTTAGCCAGCTCGACCCGCTGCGGATCCGTGATTTCAGTATGGAAGCTGTTTTCACCAACCTCCATGTATACGCCGGGGTTCGGCGCTTTGTCGCCTGGTTCGAATTCAGTTCTTTCACCCATGGACAAGGCCTCCTTTAATCGTTAAAATGGACTGCCTCTGTAGTGTGTACCCTTGGCGGAGAATCATGTGTGGAACAGGATCAATACGGCATTGTACTTGCAATCATTGGGCCAATTTGATATATTAATATGGTGCGAGTTTAGACTCGTTCCTTGCTCCTGACATGATCAGGGGCCGAAGTCCATAAGGAGGTGAAATATATGCGCAAATACGAAGTGATGTACATTATTCGTCCTGACATTGAACAAGATGCTGTTCAAGCCGCAGTCGAAAAATTCCAAGGCATCATCTCCAACGGTGGAGAAATCACTAAGCATGAAGTGATGGGTAAACGCCGCCTTGCGTATGAGATCAACAAATTCCGTGACGGTACTTTTGTTCTGGTTAACTTCAGCGCCAACCCTGACGTTGTAGCCGAACTTGAGCGCCTCATGAAAATTTCTGACGAAGTAATTCGTTATCTCATTACGCTTGACGTTGTTGCTTAATATCCGTTTACGGAATTAGTGATGAAATTCGCTCAAAGGAGGGGACTCGATTGTTGAACCGTGTTATTTTGATCGGCCGGTTGACCCGGGATCCGGAACTGCGCTATACACCTTCAGGGGTAGCCGTAACGCAGTTTACGCTCGCTGTGGATCGCCCGTTTACGGCGCAAGGCGGAGAGCGTGAGGCGGACTTTATTCCGGTGGTCACATGGAGACAGCTTGCTGAGACCTGCGCCAATTATCTGCGCAAAGGCCGTCTGACGGCTGTAGAAGGGCGCATCCAGGTACGGAATTACGAGAATAACGAAGGTAAACGTGTATACGTCACCGAAGTCATTGCCGATAACGTACGTTTCCTGGAATCCAACCGTGAAGGCGGTGGAGGCGGAAGCACCCCGCGTGAGGAGCCTTCCTACAATGGAGGCGGTGGACGTGGCGGTAACAGCTACTCGCGGAACAATTCCAATCAGGATCCTTTTTCCGATGACGGAAAACCGATTGATATTTCGGATGATGATTTGCCATTTTAATAAGGAAAGGACTGAAACAGCATGGCTTTTAAACAAAGAGAAGGCGGAGACAACGATAAAAGACCGGCTCGCCGCGGCGGCCGTAACAAACGTCGTAAAGTGTGCTTCTTCACTGTGAACAAAATTACTCACATTGACTATAAAGATACCGATCTGCTGAAGAAATTTATCAGCGAACGCGGTAAAATTTTGCCTCGCCGTGTAACCGGAACTAGTGCAAAATACCAACGCATGCTGACGATTGCGATCAAACGCTCCCGTCAAATCGCATTGCTGCCATACACTACAGAGTAATCTGTATCATGGCGAGCGAGAAAGCCAGTACCTTGGATATCCCAGGTGCTGGCTTTTTTGCTGTAATGAACATGTTCATAATTATTCCATTTGTCTTACGGGAAACGAAAAAGTTATCATAGTGTTATTGCTGCATCAAGCAGTGGCGGTAAGGTTGTAAGCGTACCCGTGGAAAGGGCAGGGCACAGCTTTCCATTTCCCGGGCAATTTCATGATCGTGAAGTTCCGGCTGGATTGATTCGCAAACAGGCTTCGTAAACAGCGTGTTCCTTAACGATCAACGAGGGTATGATATAATGGAAAAACGGAGAAAAGGGGGATTACGATGGGACTGGGCAGAATCTACAGGAATTATTTTAAAAATAACATGTTCATGAGGATTCTGCTGATTTTCACGATCATTGCCATTTTGACAATCGTGATTCTGTCCTATCTGATGTTCTCTTCCCTATCCCAATCGATCGTGGAGAAGGAACTCAACAACCAGAAGGCTGCGATGGAAAATGTCAGCCGGTATCTGGATCAGCGTTACCAGTCGGTAGAGAATATTGCCAGGGATATGTACCGGAACGAAATGCTGTTCTCGAACATTTCCTTTTTGATGGAGCATCCTTATTCGCAATATGTCCAGCATCGGATGGACCAGTTTTACAACGAAACGAACAACAACTCGACGGACCCGCTGCAGTATTTCCAGCAGGTGATGGACGAAAATGGAGATATCCGCAACATCATGCTGTACAGTTCAGAGGAGCAGTTTCTGTCTGTGTTCAAGCCAAACAAGCAGTATAGGCAGTTGACGACCGATATGACCCACTCCTATATTCCGGACGTTATGGCGATGGATTATAAAGGCATCACCGCTCCGAATTACTGGATCCGGAAGGCAGCGGACCAGTGGGCGCCGGAGCTGTACGCCATCCGGGTACCAATCAATAACCGGCAGCTCAAAAATGCGGGGCAGTTTCTCGTTTATTTGGATTCGGGCGGTATCACCGATGCCCTGACCAGCTATAAGGACAGCTTCAAAGGGGATATTGCGGTGCTTTCCGCGGACGGCAAGGTTTTGTATGATTCGGAAGGGAAATATTATGGAAAGACCTATCCGTATATGGATGTGACCGACTCGCTGTATGACGGTGGAAATACCCGCCCGGCTGAGATCAGCAGCCGAATGTATATCAACAAGCTGACTTCGGCTGACAACGGATACGTCGTGATTGGTGCGGTTCCGAAAAAGGACGTGGAGGCCAGCTACTCAGGTATCCGGAAAACGATTATAACGATCAGCGGGATCTGTATATTGTTTGCGATCTTTTTCCCGGCCTTTTTTGTGATTAATTTCGCCAACCGGACGAACCGGATTATTAGGATTACGCGCAAGGTAAAAAACGGGGATTTGTCCGCACGGATCGATAACC
Organism: Paenibacillus sp. VMFN-D1; assembly: GCF_003386155.1. NCBI lineage: Bacteria > Bacillati > Bacillota > Bacilli > Caryophanales > Paenibacillaceae > Paenibacillus > Paenibacillus sp. VMFN-D1. The sequence continues at coordinate 31,060 of NZ_QRDU01000004.1, forward strand.
CGGGAGAAGACGAGCTTGGCCAGATTTCCCGAAGCTTTAACGACATGCTGGATGAGCTGAACCTGTATATCGAGCGGGTGTACAAAGCCGAAATTAAACAGAAGCAGACGGAGCTGGTGGCGCTGCAGGCGCGGATCAATCCTCACTTTTTGTACAATACACTTGAAGTGATCCGGATGCGGGCCATTTCCCAAGGGGCTAAGGATGTCGGGGAAATGATCTATAGTTTGTCCGTGCTTTTCAAAAGCCTGGTGAAGCAGAAAAAGATTTACACGCTCAAGGATGAGCTGGAGGCATGCCGCTTGTATCTGGAACTGTTCCGGATCCGTTATAAGGAGAAGTTCAGCTATACGATCGATTCAGACCCGGCGCTGCAGGGCAAATCGGTCATGAGGCTGTCGCTGCAGCCGCTGATCGAAAACTATATCGTTCACGGCATCCAGACCAATCGCGACGATAATCATCTAGACATTCGGGTGAGGGAAGAAGGCGATATGCTGGTGGCTGTGATTACGGATAATGGCAAAGGTATCACGCCTGAGCGCCTGGATGAGATCCATGAAGAGCTTGGGAAGCCGGAGGAGTCCGGCGAAATGTTTGGGCTGCGCAGCGTGCACAGCCGGCTCCAGTTTTTGTACGGTCCGGCATACGGGGTGGAAATTGACAGTCGGCCTGGAGTCGGTACGGTTGTCACCGTACGTTATCCTAACCGGGAAGGGACGGATGCTGAAGATGTATAAAGTGTTTATTGTGGACGATGAGCCGTTCATTATCGAAGGGCTGTACGATATTTTGGATTGGGCAGCGCTGGGGCTGGAGATCGTCGGGCACGCAGAGAATGGCCGCCAGGCGCTCGAGGTGATGGCGTCTACGCCCGTGGATGTGCTGATTACGGATATTTCCATGCCGGTGATGGACGGTCTGAGTCTGATCGGCGAGGCTCGGAAAACCCGCAGCGACCTCAAGGTGATCATCCTAAGCGGATACAACGAGTTCGATTATTTGAAGCAGGGGATGAGACTGGGCATCGAAAACTACTTGCTGAAGCCGATTAATGTGGAGGAGTTGGAATCGACTCTCCGCAATACCGTGTCCAAGCTGGACAGTACGAGGACGAGCGGATTGTACAGCTCGTTTGATGTGCAAATTTTGAAGGACAATACGCTCTATCGCTGGATGAACGGGCAGATCGCCCCTCCGGAATTTATAGAAAGAGCCGATCTGCTTGGCGTGAACTTGGACCGGCCTTATATGGCCGTGGCGGTGCTTCGGACTGCAGCCGATGAGGCGTTGTTCGGGCAGGTTGACGATTTGCTGGAAGACAGCACGGAGCTGACGCTGTTCCGCGATGTGGATGGGGATACGGTCCTTATTGGAAGTCTGGAGAACCCACAGGAGGGGAAAGCTCGTCTGATGACAGCACTGGAGCAGCTGGAGGCTGATTTAGCGAGGCAGGGCTGCACGGTGCATATCGGTGTCGGATCGGCGGTGAGCCTGCCTGAAGAGGCTTCTGTCAGCTACAAGGAGGCCAAGCAGTCGCTGGAGTATTTTATGGTATTTCCGGATCGGCGGATCATCGACTACACCAGCCTGGAGGAGAATAGCGGCGGCCCGGAGCGGCATATCGCCATCGCTTGGGACGAATACGCCAAGCTGATTCTGGCGAGGGACGAGGCCGGGCTGAATCGAAAAATCCAAGACGACTTTGAGCAGATGCAGAAGGCGGGGCATATCCGCCCGGAGGATCTGCTGAACGCGGCCCTGGAGCTGGTGATTCGCTTCAAAATGGAGCTTGAGCAGATCAAGCATACGGATGAGTCGGATATATTCAAGAACGGTTTAGGCAGGGTCCGGGACAGCTCCTCGCTGCAGGATCTCATTACTGCTCTGCAGGACGTGGCTGGGGCTGCGGTCCAGTCGCTGCTTCAGGATATGAAGAACCCCGTCGTGAATCAGGTGCTGGTCCATATTCACAATCATTATGCGGACGAACTGTCGCTGAAGACGCTGGGGGCACAGTATCATATTCATCCGGTGTACCTGGGACAGCTGTTTCATAAGGAAACCGGGGAAACGTTCGCCGAATACATCAACAAGTTCCGGATCGAAAAAGCGAAGCAGCAGCTGAAGAACACGAACCTCAAGGTGCAGGAGATTGCGCGGAACGTAGGCTACTGGGAGACCGGATATTTTTATAAACAGTTCAGGAAATATGTCGGGATCTCGCCGACGGATTACAAGGGGCTGGGTTGACCGGCTGGAGACACCCTGAATCAGATGAGACTAAACACCTACCATCTCATCCGGTTTAGGGTTTTTTTGTGACGTTTGATGCAGAAAAAAACAAATGAAAATGAAAGAAAAACAATAAAAGTAAGCGTTTCACTTAAAAAATGACAAATTTAGACAAAAAGAAAACCTTTTCTTTAATTTGTACACGGTTTTATTTAGTTTATCTTCTTTTTGTAACGGCTTACATCCGTTAAGGTTATCTTAGTTAAACAAACCGAGCCGGAAACAATAAAAGAAAAAGCCGGTTTGGCCGCTTGGTGGGCAGACAGCTAGACAACATTGACTGCAACACAAAAAGGGAGGAACACACATGAGCAAGGGTAAGAAAAGCTTCTCGTTCGCACTGGCCATGTTGACGGCCTTCGCGCTTGTACTCAGCGCGTGCGGTGGGGGCAACAAAGACGCGGAAAGCAGTGGTTCCGGATCTTCGGGAAGCTCCGAGAAACCGGTAAACCTGATCTGGTACACGATCGGCACGCCGCAAAAAGACGTTGACAAGGTTATGGCCGAGGTCAGCAAGTATACGCAGGAGAAGATTAATGCAACCGTCACCATGAAAATGATCGACTGGGGCGACTACCAGCAAAAAATGCAGGTAAACGTAGCTTCCGGCGAACCGATGGACATTATGTTCACATCCGCAGGCGGATTCGATTACGTACAGAACGCAAGAAAAGGCGCGTTCATGGAGCTCGACGATCTGCTTGATAAATATGGAAAAGGTATCAAAGATACCATCGATCCTGCTTTCCTGGAAGGCTCCAAAGTCGACGGACACAACTACGGCATTCCAGCCAACAAAGAGCTTCCTCAGCAAGAAGTATGGCGCTTCAACCAAAACCTGGTGGACAAGTACAAACTGGATACCTCCAATGTACGTTCCCTGGATAGCATTGAGCCGCTGTTGAAAGCGATTAAGGAAAAAGAACCGAACGTAACACCGTTCGCGATGGACAAGAACTACGTTCCTTATGTTCCTTATGACTACATCATTCAGAATCTGCCAATGGCCGTGAAGCTGGATACGACCGATTACAAAATCGTCGACATCCTCGAAACGCCAGAAATGAAGCAGGCGCTGACAACGATGCACAAATATTATCAAGCCGGCTATGTGGCTCCGGAAGCAGCAACAACAGGCTCCACTAGCGATCTGATGACTTCCGGCAACTGGTTCATGGACCGTGCGCAAACCCAGCCGCTGGCTGACAATACTTGGTCTGCAAGCTATGGCTATCCGGTTAAATCGACACCGGCAAGTGATGCCATTATCACAAATACTTCGGTTCAAGGTTCGATCATGGCGATTTCCGCGAACTCCGAACATCCGGAGAAAGCAATGGAATTCCTGAACCTGCTGAATACGGATCCGGTTCTTCGCAACATGGTGGACTCCGGTATCGAAGGAACGCACTACAAGAAGGTTGACGACAAGCACATTGAAAACCTTCCAGAGGGCAAAAACTACGACATGCCGTCGTACTCCCTCGGCAACAACATGCTGCTCTACTTGAACCCGAATGACCCGGATGACAAGTGGGAGCAATTCAAGAAATTTAACGCTGAAGGTAAAGATTCTCCAATTCTGAGCTTCAACTTCGACAGCACGAAAGTAGCAACCGAAATGGCAGCTGTACAAAACGTGAAGGAACAGTTCTGGGCATCCCTGATGACCGGTACCGTTGATCCGGAAACCTACCTGCCAAAAGCGATTGCGGCCTTCAAGCAAGCCGGCCTGGACAAGGTCATCGCTGAAGCTCAAACTCAGCTTGACGCCTGGAAAGCTGCAAACAACAAGTAATGTAGAAAAAAATTCGGAAAGGATCGGGCGGGTGACTTAGCGCCCGGTCCTTTTTCAATGTATAACCAATCAATCATGGGAGGGAAACAGAATGGCCGCATTTTTCAAAAACCTCATTAGAAACAAAGTCATGCTGTTTATGGTGCTGCCCGGTGCCATTTGGTTTTTCTTCTTTTCCTACCTGCCGCTGGTGGGTACGATCGTGGCATTCAAGCAATACCGTTTCAACCGGGAAGGCTTCTGGGCCAGTATCAGCAAGAGTGAGTGGGTAGGCTGGGACAACTTCAAATTCCTGTTCAGCACCAATGATGCCTACACGATTACGCGTAACACGTTATTGTACAACCTGGCTTTTATCATCCTTGGATTAATCCTGTCCGTATTCATGGCAGTCCTGCTCTCCGAGCTGGTCGGCAAAACGATGGCAAAAATTTATCAGACCGGGATGTTCCTTCCTTACTTCCTGTCCTGGGTTATCGTCGGATACTTCGCATTCAGCTTCCTGAGCATGGACCGCGGGATGATCAACCAAATCCTCGGCTGGTTCGGCGCCGAGCCGGTTCAGTGGTATTCCGATCCAAAATATTGGCCGTATATCCTTGTCTTCGTCAGTCTTTGGAAATCCGTCGGATACAACAGCGTCGTGTATCTCGCCTCCATCATGGGCATCGACAAATCCCTGTATGAAGCAGCCATGATCGACGGCGCCAGCAAGTGGCAGCAAATCAAGAACATTACGATTCCGATGCTCTCGCCGATCATCATTATCATGACGCTGCTCGCAGTGGGCCGGATCTTCTACGCTGACTTCGGTCTGTTCTACCAGGTTCCAAGAGACTCGGGTACGCTGTACTCCGTAACCAACGTAATCGATACGTACGTATACCGCGGTCTGAAAACAACTGGCGAAATCGGTATGAGTACCGCTGCAGGCCTGTATCAATCGGTTGTCGGCTTTGTACTCGTGATCGTGTCCAACTTTGTCGTCCGCAAAATCGACAAGGACAGCGCATTATTCTAAATCATTTTTTGAAGGGAGTGTCAGGTTATGGCGGAGGTCATTCAAAGAAAAAAACGGGATTTTCATCATGTTTCGCGCGGCGCGAACGCTGTTCTTCATACGATTGCGGCAATCTTTTCCTTCTTGTGCGTATTTCCTTTTCTGTTCGTCGTCATTATCTCGTTAACCGATGAAAAAACGCTGGCAACGGACGGCTACCGTCTGATCCCGGCCAAATGGAGCTTCGAGGCTTACAAATTCGTATTTCAAAGCGGCGACACGCTGCTCCGTTCCTATGGCGTGACGATCCTCGTTACCATTGTAGGTACGCTCGTCAGCTTGATCCTGATCTCGCTGTATGCATACGCGATTTCGCGGAAAAGCTTCCGCTACCGCAGATTTTTCTCCGTATTCGCGATTCTTACCATGCTGTTTAACGGCGGGATGATTCCGACGTACATGGTTGTTTCGCAATTGCTCGGACTGAAAGATACGCTATGGGCGCTGATTTTGCCGCTCGCGATGAACGCTTTTTATATCATGATTCTGCGTACGTTCTACAGCACCAGCGTACCGGAGGCGATTATCGAATCGGGCCGGATCGACGGCGCGGGCGATTTCTACATTTTCCTCCGCATCGTACTGCCGTTGTCTTTGCCAGGTCTGGCGACGATCGGACTGTTCAGTACACTAGGGTATTGGAACGACTGGTTTAATGCCTTGCTCTACATCGACAATCCGAACCTAGTGCCGCTGCAATCGATGCTGATGCGGATCGAATCCAGCATTCAGTTCATTCAGCAAAACTCGGCCAACAGCTCGCTCAGCATGGCTGCACTGCAGTCCATTCCGCAGGATACGTCCCGTATGGCGATGGTCGTGCTCGCTACGCTGCCAATTATTTTTGCATATCCGTTCTTCCAACGTTATTTTGTACAAGGACTTACCGTAGGTGCCGTCAAAGAATAATAAACAACATCACTTTAGGGAGACAGGAGAGAAGTCGAGATGTTGATTTACAAAGACAAGACGAAACCAGCTGTGGAGAGGGCCCGGCATTTGCTAGGTCTGATGACTTTGGAAGAAAAGGTCGGCCAGCTCGTGCAGCCGTTCGGCTGGCAAACCTATGAACATAGAGATGGGAAAATTGAATTAACGGAATCTTTTAAGCAGCAGGTCCAAAATGGCGGCGTCGGTTCCCTGTACGGGGTGCTGCGCGCCGATCCCTGGACCGGCGTTACGCTGGAGAACGGCCTGTCCGCCAAGGAAGGTGCGGAGGCGGTTAACGAAATTCAGCGTTATGCCATTGAGAATTCCCGGCTCGGCATTCCGATCCTGATCGGGGAGGAGTGCTCGCACGGGCATATGGCGATCGACGGCACGGTGTATCCGGTGCCGCTGCTGCTCGGGAGCACGTGGAACGTCGATTTGTACCGCGAGATGTGCCGCGCCGTCGCTGCGGAGACGCGGGCGCAGGGCGGGGCGGTGACGTACTCGCCGGTGCTGGACGTCGTGCGCGATCCCCGCTGGGGGCGCACGGAGGAGTGCTTCGCCGAAGACCCTTACCTGATCGGCGAATTTGCCGCCGCATCGGTTCAGGGGCTTCAGGGCGATGCTTTGGACAGCGAAGCGAGCGTTGCTGCGACGCTGAAGCATTTTGTCGGATACGGCAGCTCCGAAGGCGGACGCAACGCCGGCCCGGTTCACATGGGCTGGCGCGAGCTGCTTGAGGTGGACCTGTATCCGTTCAAGAAAGCAGTGGAAGCCGGCGCCGCATCCATCATGCCGGCGTATAACGAAATTGACGGTGTGCCATGCACGGTCAACACGGAACTGCTGGAGGACGTCCTCCGCAAGCAGTGGGGGTTTGACGGCATGGTCATCACCGACTGTGGGGCCATTGACATGCTGGCCGCGGGTCATGATGTGGCGGAAGACGGCATGGACGCCGCCGTTCAGGCCATCAAGGCGGGCATCGACATGGAGATGTCCGGCGAAATGTACGGCCGGTATCTGCTGGAGGCGGTCAGCCAGGGCAAGCTTGGCATTGGTGTCCTGGACCGGGCGGTGCTGCGGGTGCTGGTACTCAAGTTCAAGCTGGGCTTGTTCGACCGGCCATATGTGGATCCGGAGCGGGCTGGGCAGGTCATTGGCCAAAGCGAGCATGTGCAGCTGGCACGCAAGCTGGCGGAGGAAGGCATCATTCTCTTGAAGAACGAGAAAGATGCGCTGCCGCTGGACAAGCGGGCGGGCACCATTGCCGTGATCGGTCCGAACGCAGACCACGGCTATAACCAGCTGGGCGATTACACGTCGCCGCAGCCGTCGGACAAAGTGGCGACCGTGCTGAAGGGGATCCGGGCGAAGCTCGGCGCCGAATCCGGCCGGGTGCTGTATGCGCCGGGCTGCCGGATTAAAGGCGATTCCCGGGAAGGATTCGATACGGCGCTGTCCTGCGCGTCTCAGGCAGACACCGTGGTGATGGTCATGGGTGGATCGAGTGCCCGCGACTTCGGCGAAGGCACGATCGACCTGAAGACTGGCGCCTCGAAAGTGTCGGACAGCTCCTGGAACGACATGGAGTGCGGCGAAGGCATCGACCGCATGACGCTGGGATTGGCGGGCGTGCAGCTGGAGCTGATCCAGGAAATTCACAAACTCGGCAAACGTCTCGTCGTGGTGTATATCAACGGCCGTCCGATTGCTGAGCCATGGGTGGATGAGCATGCCGACGCGATTCTGGAAGCCTGGTATCCGGGGCAGGAGGGCGGACACGCGGTGGCGGACATTTTGTTCGGCGACGTCAATCCGTCGGGACGGCTCACCATATCGATTCCGAAGCATGTCGGCCAGCTGCCGGTGTATTACAACGGCAAACGCTCGCGGGGCAAGCGGTATATGGAAGAGGACTCGAAGCCGCGTTACCCGTTCGGCTATGGCCTCAGTTATACGACCTTTGGTTACGATCAGCTCCGCATCAGCGCCAATTCGATAACGGAAGACGAAACGGCAACCGTGTCGGTGAACGTCACGAACACCGGCAGCCGTACCGGAGCGGAAGTCGTGCAGCTGTACGTTTCAGATAGCGTGAGCGCCGCAAGCCGTCCGTTGATGGAGCTCAAAGGGTTTACGAAAGTGGAACTTGAACCGGGTGAGTCCCGGACCGTGGAATTTAAGATCGGCAGGGAACAGCTGCAGTACGTGGGCAGGGACCTGAAGCCCGTCGTGGAACCGGGGCTGTTCCGGATCCATGTCGGCAGACATGTAAACGACACGATGAGCACGGAGTTGGCCGTGCGGGAGGGTAAATAAATGGAACGGATCAGACGCTTTATCCGTGAATTATCGGACAACCGCTGGCTGGAGCAGACAGAGCTCCGCAGCTGGGACATCACCCGCTCTTACTACAAATTGCCTGGCGAATACGAGAATACGGCTCCTTACCCGGAAGGGAAGGGGCTGGCTTCTTTTCCAAGCAAGCAAGGAACGACATATTTCTTCCGGACCCGGCTTGAGCTGCCGGAAGGCTGGCCATTCGAGCCGTTCGGGCTCGTCTTCGCTTCGGGCGGAGAAGGGCTTCTGCGCGTCAACGGGGTTTCCTACCAAGGCCTTGACCGCAATCATACGTACGTGACGCTCGATCCTGCAGTGATCGGAGAGACGCCGGAACTCGAAATCGAGCTGTTTGATCCGGTTCCTGAACCGGTCGATCCATTGAACCAGCAGGCGGTCATCAACCCGCCGATCACGTCGGTCACGAGTCTGCTCGTGCGGCCGAATCATGCGGTGCTGAGCCTGATGTATACAGTCACCGTCGTGCGAGACTCGCTGGTGCTGCTGCCGCAGGAAGATTTCCGCCGCGTGCGCCTGATGGAAGTGCTGTACCGGGCGATGGACCGGTTCGTGAACCTGGATGCGGCGGGCATCCGTGATGGCAGGGACGTTGCCGAAATCGAGGCAGCGCTCAGAGCAGACGTCCAGGAAGTAGGCGGCAATGCCGAGGGGCTGGAGCATATGGTCGGCCAGTCGCACATCGATATCGCCTGGCTATGGCCTGTCCGCGAAACGGTGCGCAAGGCGAGCCGCACGTTCTCGACGGTCGACCGGCTGATGGAGGAATATCCGGAGTACCGGTACACGCAAAGCCAGCCGCAGCTCTTCGCGTTTCTGAAGGAAAACGATCCCGAGCTGTTCGAACGGGTCAAGGCGCGGATCGTGGAAGGACGCTGGGAGCTGGTCGGCGGCATGTGGGTCGAGCCCGACCTGAATCTGCCGAGCGGCGAATCACTGATCCGGCAGATGCTGTACGGCCAGCGGTTCTACCAAGAGGAATTCGGCCGGATGTCGAATATCGAATGGCTGCCGGACACGTTTGGTTACTGCGCATCGCTGCCACAAATTTTGAAGCACGGCAAAGTGGATTATTTCATGACGACCAAGCTCGGTTGGAACGACACCAACCTGTTCCCATACGATTTGTTCCATTGGGTCGGCATCGACGGAACACCGATTTTGTCTTATCTGAACCATGGGGTGAACGAACACACACTGCCGAAGGATGTTCACGATCACTGGCAGTCCTATCGGGAAAAGGCACTGCATCCCGAGCAGATGCTCCTGTACGGACACGGGGACGGCGGCGGCGGTGTCACCCGCGAGATGCTGGAGTACATCGACCGGTCTGATCTGATGGTCGGGCAGCCGGCAAGCCGCTATAGTACAGCGGCTAAGTTCTTCGAGAGCATCGAGCATGCGGGTCCGGTGCTTCCGACGTGGCGCGGCGATCTCTACCTGGAGCTGCACCGCGGCACGTATACGACGCATGCCCGCAACAAACGCAGCAACCGCAAGGCGGAATTGCTGTACCGGGAAGCCGAGCTGTGGAACACGCTGGCTGGGCCGAACATGGATGCGGCCAACCGTACAGAGGTGACGCAGCAGCTGCATGACGGCTGGAAGCTGATCCTGCTGAACCAGTTCCACGACATCATTCCGGGCTCGGCGATTACCGAAACGTATGAAACGTCGGACAAGGAATACAGCGAAATTTTCACCAAGGGAGAACATGCCTTGAATGAAGGGCTGAACACGCTGGTGTCGAATATCGACACTTCCGGCAAGGAGGGCACTCCGTACGTTGTCTTCAACAGTCTCGGATGGAGCCGGAGCGCTGTGGTTCATATCGAAGCCGAACAAGGCGAAGGCGCCTTGGCCGCTTATGACGAGCACGGCACGCGCCTGGAGACGGACGCTGTCGAAGGCGGAATCTCCGTTCGGGTTCCCGACGTACCGGCACTGGGTTATAAAACCGTGTGGGTGAAGCCGGAAGCCGCTGTGACTGACTCCGCCGGAGTTCAATCGTTCGGCGATACGTGGGAGACTTCCGCTTACATCGTGCGGTTCAACGAGCGGGGCGAAATCACCAGCCTGCTGGATAAGGCTGCCGGCCGGGAAGTCGTGAAGCAAGGGGAACGCGCCAACCGGTTCCACTTCTTCCACGACCGTCCGACGCTGTGGGATGCCTGGGACATTGACACCCGCTACGAACAGCAGCCGGCCGGTGAGGCGGAGCTGCTCGAGAAGCGGCTGGTTCTGGCCGGACGCACCAAAGACGTGCTCCGCTTCCGCTGGAAGATCGGCCAGTCCGAAATCACGCAGGACATGATCTTCTACCACCATGACCGGCGGATCGATTTTAAAACGCATGTCCACTGGAACGAGGCGCACAAGCTTCTGAAAGTGGGCTTCCCGGTCGATGTGGTCACCGATAAGGCGACCTACGAAATTCCATTTGGTTCCCTCGAGCGCGCTACCCACCGGAACACGAGCTGGGAGCAGGCGCAGTACGAGGTATGCGGACACCGCTTCGTGGACGTGTCGGAGCATGGATACGGTGTCAGCCTGCTGAACGATTGCAAATACGGCTATGACGTTCAGGGCAGCACGATCCGCCTGTCCCTGCTGCGGGCGCCGAAGTGGCCGGACGTGACGGCAGACCTTGGCGAGCATGACTTCACCTACTCTTTGCTGCCGCATCAAGGCGGCTGGAGGGAGTCACACACCGTCCGTCAGGCGGCGGAGCTGAACGTGGACATGCCGGTTCGCCAGGCGGAGTCCGGTGCACAAGGCTCTCGTCCGTCAACGGGATCGCTGATTACCCTATCCGGTGGACACGTCGTGCTCGACACGGTGAAACCGTCCGAGGACGGAAGCGGCGTCATCCTGCGGTTCTATGAATCGACCGGCGGACGCGAACAGATCGAGCTGACATGGCCGGGTGCCATCACAGAGGCTTATCTGTCCAACGCGCTGGAGGAGCCGGCCCATCCGCTGCAGCTTCAGGAGGGGAAACTGCAATTGTCTTTTGCCCCTTATGAAATTAAAACCGTCCTGCTTAAGCAGGTTGATTAACGCCATATATAGAAGTTTGGTATAGATCGTATAACAATACATGATTTGACGTGACATCATTACACTCTACAATTCAGCCAAGTAAAGGGGCGTATCGCTTTGGAACAATTCAGACTTCCTAAAATACCGATGCCGGCGCTGGAGATGCCGCAGGCGATCCAGGACGTAATTAAAGAAGCCGAGCAGAAGCTGGCCCACCGGCCGAAGCTGCTGCAGCTGTTCAAAAACTGCTTTCCAAATACGCTGGAAACGACAACTAAGCTGATGGACGACGGAACGACCTTCGTCATTACAGGAGACATCCCGGCCTCCTGGCTGCGCGATTCCGTGGAGCAGGTCGTCCATTACGTACCTTTTGCCAAGGAAGACCAGGATCTGCAGCGCATTATCGGCGGATTGATCAAACGCCACGTTCACTACGTCTTGATCGACCCGTACGCCAATGCGTTCAATGAGTCGGCCAATGACTGGCACTGGAACACGACGGACGAAACGGACATGTCCCCATGGGTATGGGAGCGCAAATTCGAGATCGATTCGCTGTGCTTTGTCATCCGTCTGGCGTACCTGTACTGGAAGGAAACCGAGCTGACCGATATTTTCGATGCCAATTTCAAAAAGGCCATGCGCGCCATCATCGACGTGTTCAAAACGGAGCAGCACCACTTCGAGAAGTCTCCGTACCGCTTTACGCGCAACAACGGCATCCTGACCGACTCCCTGCGCAATAACGGAATGGGCATGCCGGTTAACTACACAGGTATGATCTGGTCGGGCTTCCGCTCCAGCGACGACGCTTGCGACTTCCATTACAACATTCCGGGCAATATGTTTGCGGTCGTGGCGCTGCGCCAAATGCAGGAGTTCGCCGAGTGGGTCTTCCGCGATATGGACATGCTCGCTGAGCTCAAAGAGCTGGAGATCGAAGTCAACTACGGTATTCAGCTGTACGGCATTTACCGCCATCCGCAGTTCGGGCCGATTTACGCATACGAGACCGACGGCTACGGTAACTACTGCCTGATGGACGACGCCGGTACGCCGGGCCTGATGTCCATCCCTTACTTGGGGTACACAACGGCAGACGATCCGATTTATCAAAATACGAGACGGTTTGCGCTCAGCAAGGAAAATCCGTTCTACTTCGAGGGTAAGGCGGCCAAGGGCATCGGCAGCCCGCACACGCCGGAGGACTATATCTGGCATATGGCCTTGTCTATGCAGGGATTGACCGCGCAGACGGCCGAAGAGAAGCTGGAGATGATCGCCATGCTGGAAGCGACCGATGCGGATACAGGCTTTATGCATGAAGGGTTTCACGCTGACGATCCGACCGTTTTTACACGAAAATGGTTCGCCTGGTCCAACAGCCTGTTCTCCCAGCTCGTGTATAAGGCCATGAAGGACGGTCTGCTATGAGCCGGCATATCATCATTCTATGCGATCCGGATTTCCCGGCTGCGGGCAAGCTCCCGCAGGCCGGGGATTTCCAGCATGCCGCAGAAGTGGCGGTCGTTCGCGCCGAAGAACTGGCTGATGCGCTTCGCGGAGTGGATCAAGGTTGTTTGGTCAATTTGCACGCGCCTTATTTTCCAAAGGATGCCTGGACGGAAATTTCCGCCTTCCTGCATCGGGGAGGCAGCCTGATCAGTGCAGGCGGGGCGCCTTTTAAAATTCCTGTGGTACGGGATAACGGGTCCTGGGTGTCGGAGACCGAGCAAACTGCTTATCATCAGGAACTCTATATTCACGAAGCGCTGCGGGTGGACACAGGCAAAGTCACGAAACTCGCCGTTTCGGACCGCATCCCGCTGCTGAACGGCCAAGAAGGTCTGTTTGAGCTGGCAGATGCCTGGAACCTGGTGCCGCATACGACCAAAAGCGCCGATTTGCCGCAGCAGATGGGCTCAGCCGGCCCGATGAGCACGCAGATCTATCCGCTGCTTACTGGCCTTAGCGCGGATGGGCGCGAGATCGCCGCGCCGGTCGTGCTGTGGGAGAACTCCCGCGTGACGTTCGCGGGCTCGCGCTGGATGTTCGTGTTCCTGCCGCTAACGGAAGCATTCTGGAGCGGGAAGGGCGCTGCGCACCTGATCGACTGGGCGCGTTTCTGCGCCCGGGGCGTGACCGAGCTGTCGACGAAGCCGAACTACGCTTCGTACGAAGCCGGGGAACACGCGGTGCTGACGCTGCAGACGCAGATTTTACAGCGCGGGGAATCGCGCAGTGCGGCGCCTGAGCTGTGGAGCTTCGAGCTGGAAGTAAGCCATGAGGGCGGAAGCGGAGAGGCCTGGAGCCACCGGTTCCAGGCGCAGGTGACGAAGGAGCAGAACTTTGTGCGCATTCCGGTGCCTCTGGCCTTGAAGAGCGGGCTGTACCGCATCGTATGCCGCGCAGAGGGACCGGACGGCGAGGTTCGCGTGCTGCGCCAGGGCTTCTGGGGCCGTGACGACCTCCTTCTGGCCGAGGGTTCGCCGATTACCCGCAGCCGCGACTATTTCATCAAAGACGGGCGGCCGCTGCCCGTTGTGGGCATGACGTACATGACGTCAGATGTAGCGCGCAAGTTCCTGTTCCTGCCGAACGTGGACGTATGGGAGCGGGACATGGCCCAGATGGCCAAAGCGGGCATCAACTGGATCCGCACCGGCGTCTGGACGGCTTACCGGAATATTATGCAGGTTGACGGCCATGCCTCGGAGGAAGTGCTGCGCGCAATCGACGCTTTCTTCCTGACAGCCAAGCGCTATGGCCTGCAGGTGACGTTTACGTTCTTCTCCTTCACACCGGAAACGTGGGAAGGGCTGAACCCTTATCTCGACCCGCAGAGCGTCGAGGCCCAGAAACGCTTCATCCGCAGCATCGTCAGCCGACATACGGCCACGACGCATGTGGACTGGGATTTGATCAACGAACCGTCGATGTTCGATCCGCCGCGGATTTTCTCGGAGGGGCCGCGTTCCGCCCGGGATCCGTTCGAGCACCAGGCGTTCGTGGAGTGGCTGAAGCGCCGTCACGGCGATATCCGCAGCCTCCAGGAAGCATGGAACATGACGCCGGACCAGCTGCCCGACTTTGCTTCGGCATCCATTCCGGAAGCGGAAGAGATCAACTTCGACGTGCAGGATATGCACAAAGCCAAGAAGGGAACGAGATGGCTCGATTACTGCCTGTTCTCGATGGATATGCACAACCGGTGGGCCGAGCAGCTCGTCGGCACGATCAAGGAGCTGTGCCCTGACCATTTGGTCACCGTCGGGCAGGACGAAGCGCTCGGCGCCCAGCGCCCATCTCCGTTCTTCTATGAGCAGGCCGTCGATTATACGACAGTGCACTCCTGGTGGTTGAACGACTATCTGGTATGGGACGGCATCTTCACCAAAACGCCGGATAAACCGAACCTGATTCAGGAAACCGGCATTATGTACGTAGAAACGCCGGACGGCCGCGCCAAGCGGTCCGAAGCCGAGCTGCGCAGCATTCTGGAGCGGAAATACGCCTACGCCTTCTCTACCGGGGGGGCTGGTGCGATCCACTGGATCTGGAATACGAACTTCTATATGGACAACGCCAATGAATCGCATATCGGAGCGCTCCGCGCCGATGGCACGGAGAAGCCGGAAGCGGAAGTATCCTACGACTTTGGACGCTTCATCGCGGCCACGCGGGACTTGTTTACGGACCGGGAGCTCGAGGACATCGTCGCCGTCTTCCCGTACTCCAACGACTTCTCGAACCGCGCATTTGCGTTCCAGTCGACGACACGGCTGACCCGGCTGCTGGCTTATGACCTGAAGCTGCCATTCCGTGCGGCATCGGAATACCATCTGGACGCGCTGCGGCAGAAGGCGCCGAAGCTGATCCTGCTGCCGAGCCCGCATAACATGGACAGCCGGGCGCTGGACGAGCTGCTGGAGCTCGTCAAGGAGACCGGCGCGACGCTGCTCGCCACCGGCCCGCTCGGCCTGGACGCCTACTGGCGTCCGACGACGCGCCTCGACGCCGTTCTCGGGGAGCGCCGGCTTGCCAATGTGCGCCGGGAGGAAATGCTCGGCGTGAACGGCCGTCTGCTGCCGGTATCCTTTGGGCAACGGCGGATCGCCGAGGTGGCGAAGGAAATGCCGGCCACAGCCGCTGGGGCAGGCATTGCTATGGATGCCGTTGTGGACGTGCCGCTGGGCAAGGGCCGGCTGATCTGGAGCCCGCTGCCGCTCGAGCTGAACGGCCGGGACGAGCCGATTCTTGAGCTGTACCGGTACGCGGCTGCCGCAGCCGGCGTTGAGCGTGAGCTCGAGTGGCTGGCCGGCGGAGATCTGCCGGGCGTGTACGGCCGGAAGCTCAGCTTCAAGGACGGCAGCCTGTACGTGTTCGTCTCCGAATACGGCTGGGACGCCCCGGTACAGGTCAAGGACCCGCAGACCGGAGCCGTCTACAGCTTTACGCTCGAGAGCGACCGCAGCGTGTTGTTTGCCGCCGACCGGGAGGGCCGCATTACGGCCGTGTACCGGCCGGACGAGGTTGACATCCAAGTAGATTAAACACGTTGAGTTGATTTGTACAATAAGGTGTAGGAGATCGTCAGGAGCTTTTGCAGAGGTGGGGCCATCGGAGCAAATGGGATGGGCATCAAACCAATCCTTGCAGGGCAGGAAGAAAAGGATAATTTTGGTGCGGGATCCAGGGATCCTGCCCCTTTTCACTGCCGTATCGAGGGCGGGGTCTTTGTCCACTGTGAATGGACACTTGTTTTTAGGAGCCAGTGTTATTCCGGCAGGAAGCCCGCGGTCTTATTGGGCAAAAGGGCTTTTGGCAGCAATAGCCGGCTTTTGAATGTTGGGCCCCTGGTGTCCTCCTATTTGGGAAGTTTTTTTGGGATTGATCACCAAAACTGGGCAATCGGCGGGGGTTTTTTATAAACTTTTAATCGAAGGTTCAGGCCTGCAGAAATCGTCTGATGTACGGATCGCCAAATTTTTTTCTTCTATTATATATAGGTTATATTTAAGACTTACTTTGAATGTTAATTTGTACGCGATGGATGGACACTTGCAGAAGGAGATGATGATGTCCGTAAGTCATCCATGCCAGCGTCCGGCCATCCATGACAGTGCAAATTTATCCAAGGCAGGGTTTGGCTATAAGCTGGACCCTAGTCCAATATGTTGATCTGCAAGCAGGGGATGAGAGTTCCGATCGGGAACAAGCCGCCCAAGGAAAGGAGACCCGATTTCTATGTCAAACAAGCCAAAACGAACGGCGCATATCATCTCCCATACTCACTGGGACCGGGAATGGTATTTGCCCTATGAAAAACATCATGTCCGTCTCATCCGTCTGATGGATGTGCTGATGGATACTTTGGAGAACGATACGGAGTACAAGAGCTTTTACCTGGACGGGCAAACGATCATTCTGGAGGACTACCTTCAGGTGCGTCCCGAGCAGAAGGAACGGCTAGAAAAATACATCCGCGAAGGCCGCATCTTCATCGGCCCGTGGTATATTTTGCAGGATGCGTTCCTGACCAGCGGCGAGGCCAACATCCGCAACATGCAAATCGGCCATAAGGACGCCCGCCGTTATGGGCAAATTTCCAAGGTGGGATATTTCCCCGACACCTTTGGCATCGTCGGCCAGGCGCCGCAGCTGATGCGCCAATCCGGCATCGATAACGCCTTGTTCGGCCGCGGCGTCAAGCCGACCGGCTTTAACAATACGGTTGCCGACTCTGAGTATGAATCTTCCTTCTCGGAGCTCATCTGGGAAGGTCCGGACGGCTCCAAGGTGCTCGGCATTCTGTTTGCCAACTGGTACAGCAACGGCAACGAAATTCCGACCGATCCCGAAGAGGCGAAGGCGTTCTGGGACCGGAAGCTGGCGGACGCGGAGAAGTATGCGTCGACGCCTGAGCTTCTCTTCATGAACGGCTGCGACCACCAGCCGATCCAGACCGATTTGGCTGAGGCGCTGGAGACTGCGCGTAAGCTGTATCCGGACACGGAGTTCGTTCACTCGAACTTCCCGCAGTATTTGGAATCGGTCAAAGGCCATCAAGAAAACGAGCTGTCCGTCGTGCGCGGCGAGCTTCGTAGCCAGCGGACCGACGGATGGGGGACGCTTGTGAACACGGCGTCTGCCCGCGTATATCTCAAGCAGATGAACCAGCAAGGCCAGGCGCTGCTGGAAAAGGTAGCCGAGCCGCTGGCGGCGTATGCCCACCTGACCGGTCAGGCCTACCCGCACCATCTGTTTACGTATGCATGGAAAACGCTGATGCAGAACCATCCGCATGACAGCATCTGCGGCTGCAGCGTCGATGAGGTTCACCGCGAGATGGTAACCCGCTTTGCGAAGAGCCGCGACGTGGCGGAATCGATCATTGAAGACAGCAAGCGGGCGGTGGCCGATGCGGTGGATACTTCATCCTTCGCACAGTATGGCGAAGATGCGCTGCCATTTGTGGTGTTTAACACTACCGGATGGGAGCGGACCGGCACTGTATCCGTCGAGCTGGACGTACAGCGGATTTACTTCCGCGACGGCATCCCGCTGGACGAAATCAGCCGCCGGATTCAGGCGCTCGAGCTCGGTGAGCGCGTGGTGCTGGACCCGAGCGGAAAGCCGGTGCCTTTTACGCTCGAGGATCTGGGCCAGCGCTTCGGCTACGATCTGCCGGATGACCGGTTCCGTCAGCCATATATGGCGCGTGCCGTGCGAATTACGCTGCAGGCGGACGCCGTTCCGGCGCACGGACTTCGGGCGTACGCACTCGTGTCCGGCCAGGCAGCGGCGCAGCACTCGGACAATGCTTCAGCATCGCTGATCACTGGGAACAACGTGATGGAAAATAGCATCCTGCGGGTAGCGGCTCAGCCGAACGGAACCCTTACGGTAACCGACAAGCGAAACGGACGCGAATACCGTGACCTGCTCGTTTACGAGGATACCGGGGACATCGGCAACGAATACATGTACAAGCAGCCTGAAGGTGAAGCCCCGCTGACGACGCGCGATCTGCAAGCATCGATCCGGGTTGTTGAAGATACGCCTTACCGCGCTACGCTCGAAATCGTTCATGACTGGGAGGTACCGGCATCGGCGGATGAGCTTCTTCAGAAGGAGCAGATCGAAGTGGTCTACTATCCGGAGCGCAAAGCTCAACGGGTGAAAGAAACCGTGCCGATGAAGATCCGTACCCTGGTACGCCTGGAGAGGGACGGCAAGGGCGTTAAAGTGGAGGCCTCGTTTAACAACCAGGCCAAGGATCACCGCGTCCGCGCATTGTTCCCGACTGACATTGAAGCCAGCCGGCACCGCGTGGACTCTATGTTTGAAATCGTGACACGGGATAATCAGCCCGCGATCGAATGGCAGAATCCGAGCAACGCCCAGCACCAGCAGGCTTTTGTCGATGTGAGCGGGGAGACAGCCGGTCTGGCTGTAGCCAACCTCGGCTTGAACGAGTATGAAGTGCTGCGGGACGGCCGGAATACCATCGCGGTCACGCTGCTGCGTTCGGTCGGAGAATTGGGCGACTGGGGCTGGTTCCCGACGCCGGAGGCTCAATGCCTTGGCGAACATGCCGTTCAGCTTGAAATCATTCCGCATGACGGCCGCGGGGAGGAATCCGGAGCTTACGCGGAGGCCTATCAATTCCAAATTCCGTGGACAAGCGTGCAAACCGGAATCCATACCGGCGATCTGTCTGCGGTACATGCTCCTTTTGCCTGGAGCGGTGAGGGAGTCGCCTTCTCGGCGTGGACCGTTAACGAGGATTCCGGAGATCATATGCTTCGCTGGTACAACATGAAACAGCAGCCTGCCAGCCTTCGGTTAGAATGGCATCAATCGGTGAGCCGTGCATATAAAACGACCATTCTGGAAGAGACGGAAGGCGCTTCGGTAGAACAGCTGTCTGAGTCTTTGGAGCTGGAAGCGGGACCTTGCGAAATCGTAACGATAGGTATTGAGTGCTAGTATGTTTAATTGGATGGAATAATTTGGTCATCATAGATTTATTCAAAAAGTGATTTATAATAGGGGTGTGAGGGGGGCGTTTTCCCCCTCCGGCAGCCCCGGCTCTTTGACAATATTTAAATATAGTAATTGCCATCTATTTACCAGAATTACCCGCTATTTTTATAATTGACAGATGATTTATGTTCCAGTAAATTTGAACGTAATCCATTGTTGGTTTGCAAGAGATGGCGCCGAAGATTCCTATGCTGTTAGCCTGTGGCTACCATAATTCACAAGAAACCTCGCTATAATGTCACAGAACCTAACATGCATTTTTATGTATTCTCAATGTAAGCGGTTTATACTTTGAACATTTTGAAAACTTGGATATTCCGGACGTCAAACCTTCCTGTTTTTAACATTTAAATTTGGTGAAAACGGATCGCCTCTTTCATCAAAATCCCATTGATACAGCTAATATTCAGCCATTTTAAAAAATATATTAAAACCGCCTAAAAAAAATATTGACGTGATATTAATTTACACGTATTATTTACATTAAATTTATTAGGAAGTTTTAACCATTTCACATATAGTCCTTTTTGCTGATTCAAATTGACCGATGGTCATTTAAAGCATTAATGCTTTATTGCGCTATAATGCACTGCGCGACCACGTCGCGGAATCAACCGTCCTTTATTGCTGTACGATCTCGCATCGGTCCTGCCTTACTTCTGGATATATTATTTTTTAATATATTGCTTTACCTTGCTACCGTCGTCTTGTTGCAATATGAAAGGTCTACAAGAGGGGGAATTGTTTCAACGTCATTCGGGGGTCGGTTACGGTAACCGAAGTAGGTGTAAAGTCCCTAATGGTTTTCGCGGCCAGATTCGCTTAAGACCATTGGAGAGGTCTTGGGTTGTTCTCGTATCTTATGCGGGACGCCATTATTTTTCAAATCATAAAGGGGAGGAAAATGGTACATGACAAGCAAGAAAAAATGGCTCTCATTACTCGTTTCATTATCGGTAGTCAGCACGCTGTTCGTAGGATGCGGCAGCAAGGATGAAGCAAGCAACACACCTAAAGACGAGGGCAAAACGGATTCGTCTGCGACTACAGGCACGGAGGGAACTAAAGAGGCGACCGGTCCGGTGGACGGCGGAACGCTGACTTACGGAAGCTTCTCCGACATCGTTAGCGTAAACCCGATCTTCGTTCAGGACACGGCTTCCGGCGATGCTGTCCAGTTCATGTACGCCAAACTGTTTGACATTAACCGTACAGGTGAAGTCGTAGCTGAGCCATGGTCCATTGCTGCTGAGCCGATGACGATTTCCGAAGACGGACTTACTTATACCATTAAGCTGAAAGACTCGGCGAAATGGAGTGACGGCGAAGCAATTACAGCCGACGATGTCGTCTTCACGTTCAACTCGATTAAGGACCCTAAAGTCGGAGCCCCTGGCATGTCCGGATTCGACAAAGTGACCAAAATCGAAAAAGTGGATGATCTCACCGTTAAAATTACGCTGAAACAAGTTTATGCTCCATTCCAGTACGTTTTGGCTTCCGAAATCATTCCTGAGCACATCCTGAAGGACGTTAAGCCTGAAGAGCTGCAAAAGAACGCTTACGGCACGGATCCGGCTAAAACGGTAACCAGCGGTCCTTGGGTATGGAAAGAGTGGAAGCAGAAGCAGTACCTTTCCTTCGAAAGAAACCCGAACTACTGGGGTCCTAAACCTCATATCGACAAGATCGTATATAAAATCTATGCTGACCAAAACACCGAAGTTCAAGCCCTTATCAAAGGCGACGTTGACCTTCTGGGCGGTATCCCGGTAACTCAAGTTGACGCTGTGAAGAGCAGAGACGGCTTGACCGTTATCCAGGAGCCAGGTCCGCAATACGAGTACCTTGGATTCAACTTCAACCCGGACAACTTCAAGGACAAGTTTGTTCCTTGGGCTGGACAAAAAACAAGACAAGCGATTGCTTACGCGCTTAACCGTCAAGGCATGATCGACAACGTTCTGAAAGGCACAGGCAAGCTGATGAACGCTCCGTTCCTGCCAGGTTCCTGGGCAGATCCAGGCGATGCGGCAGTCAACTATGCCTTTGATCCGGAAAAAGCGAAGCAGCTGCTGGCTGAAGACGGATGGACTCCAGGCAGTGACGGCATCCTGACAAAAGACGGACACCGTTTCTCCTTCGAGCTTCAGTACAACTCCGGTAACAGCCGTCGTGAGCAAGTGTCTAACGTTATTCAGCAAAACCTGAAAGACGTAGGGATTGAAGTTGTTCCTAAAGCGATTGACTTCGCTGCATGGGTTGACCAAAACCTGACTCCAGGTAAATATCCGGCGATCCTGATGGGCTGGTCCCTGAACAACCCGGATCCGGACGGAGAAACAACGTTCAGCTCGAAGTACTTCCCGCCGGCTGGTCAGAACCAAGGTTTCTATAAGAACGAAAAACTCGACAAGCTGTGGGAAGAAGGAACGGCTGTCGTAGACCAAGAGAAGCGTAAAGAGATCTACAAGGAAGTTGGTAAAGAGATTTCTACTGACCTTCCATACGTGTTCATGTACCAATACGGTACGCCAACCGCGTATAACAGCAAGAAGGTAAAATTTGCGGATGAGGATGCTCCTGAATCCTCCCTGGCTTACGGATACTTCTTCCACCTGAACAACTGGTGGGTAGACGCAAAATAATAGACAACATAGGAAGTAACAACGGTGCTAGAGGGGGAGGAAACTTCCCCTCCACCCTTTTTTGTGTTTAAAAAAGGATGATGGTTAGGCGTCCGTGTCCGTATCATCTCTAGGAGGATCAACAATGACTGAATACTTCATCCGCCGCTTACTGCAATCCATTCTTGTACTCTTTCTGATCTCTTTGGTTGCATTCGGCCTTATTCACGCTGCGCCAGGCGGTCCAACACAGATGATGATGGCCCCTGGAGTATCACCCGAAACCGCAAAGATCCAAGCCCATAACCTGGGGCTGGATAAGCCGGTCCCTACTCAGTATGTTATTTGGCTTACCAACATGCTGAAAGGCGACCTGGGGCACACGTTCAAAAACAATCTGCCGGTTGGCGAAGTACTGTGGCCTACCGTAGGCAATACGATCAAACTGATGGCGTTTGCCTGGTTTATCGCACTATTAATCGCGATCCCATGGGGGATTTATAACAGTACGAAAGTGTACGGCATTTCCGATCAGACGGCTAACTTCGTCAGTTATATCGGCTTTGCAATGCCTGCGTTCTGGTTCGGCATCATCCTGCAGGAGTTGTTTTCCCTAAAACTAGACTGGCTTCCGCTATCCGATATGTACGACATGGATAAGCAAGGGAACTTCGGCAACCTGCTGTATCATTTGATTTTGCCTTGCTCCGTGTTGGTGCTAGGTTTCTTGGCTTCGTATTCCAAATACGCCCGTTCCAGTATGCTTGAAGTGCTGGAGCAGGACTATATCCGTACGGCCCGCGCGAAGGGTGTTCCTGAGCGTAAAGTTATTTTCCGGCATGCACTGCGTAATGCCCTGATTCCGATCATTACGATCATCGGCCTGGATCTCCCGATTCTGGTTGGCGGTGCGACGCTGACGGAAAGCGTATTTAACTGGCCGGGTATGGGACGTTTGTTCGTTGAAATGGCACGTTCCCGCGAGTATTCCGTTCTGATGGCAATTACGCTTATAACGGCTGTTGTCGTCGTAGCCGGTAACTTCCTTGCCGATATTCTGTACAAAATCGTCGACCCACGAGTGAAACTTGGAAGTAAAGGAGGAAAATCGGCATGAGTGACATGAACATCGAGACAGCTCCCAATGTTCAGGCATCTGAGCATCCGGAACCGGTAAACGCGCCACTTCCCCCTGCCAAGAAGCCTCCGGGCCCGTGGGTGACGGTCTTGAAGAAATTTTTCCGTAATCCCTATGCTGTAACGGGACTAATCGTACTGCTTTTTTTCATTGTGATATCCGTACTGGCAAACGTTATTTCGCCTTATGACCCTGCCAAAATCGATCTGATGAACGCCAACTTGAAGCCAGGCTCCGGCGATCACCTTCTCGGTACAGACGAACTGGGGCGCGATATTTTCTCGAGACTGCTGCACAGCGGTCAGATTTCCCTGACGGTTGGATTCTCGGTCGCAGCCATTTCGGTCATCATCGGAACATTGGTCGGCGCGATTTCTGGCTTCTTCGGCGGCTGGATCGATACGATCTTCATGCGTCTGATTGACGTCATGAACTCGATTCCGACGCTGTTCCTGAACATCCTGGTCATGGCGATTTTCGGAACGAAAATCCATTATATGATCATGATTTTGGCCTTTACAAGCTGGATGGGCGTGGCCCGTCTCGTTCGCGGCACGTACCTGCAGCTTCGTGAAATGCAGTACGTGGAAGCTGCCCGTGCTATCGGGGTTTCCAGAACAGGTATTATTTTCAGGCATTTGCTTCGTAACGCAAGCTTTCCGATTATCGTAAACGCCACCCTGATGGTAGGGGGCGCGATTCTTTCCGAGTCCGGATTGTCCTACCTGGGTCTGGGTATCCAGGCACCGGCCACAAGCTGGGGACTTATGCTGAGCAACTCGCAGGAGTTTATGCTGATTGACCCGTTGCAGGCCATTTATCCAGGGGTTTGTATCCTGGCGGTCGTGCTTGCCGTCAACTTCATCGGCGACGGTATCCGCGATGCAATGGACCCTAGACAGAAGAAGAAGATTTCCCGGAGGAGGCTGGACAAATGGCGGAAAAACTACTCGAAATCCGGAATCTGACCACGGCATTTATGTCCGAGAATGGTTTCGTCAAGGCGACGGACCGGATCTCACTCAATATCGAAAAAGGACAGACGCTCTGCCTCGTCGGCGAGTCCGGCAGCGGCAAAAGTGTTACCTCTTTATCCATCATGCGTCTGATAGATTATGCAGGGGGCAGTATACTGGAAGGTAACATCCGGTTTAATGGCGACGACCTTGCAACTAAAGAGCAGGACCAGATGAGATCGATCCGCGGCAACAAGATCGCGATGATTTTTCAGGACCCGATGTCTGCGCTTAACCCCGTCTTTACCGTGGGTGAGCAGATCGCGGAGAGCCTACGTCTGCATCAGAACAAGAGCCACAGCGAAGCCTGGAAAGAAGCGATCGAACTGCTTCGTCTGGTAGGTATACCGGCTCCGGAAATGCGAGCCAAGCAGTACCCGCACGAGTTGTCCGGCGGTATGTGTCAGCGCGTCGTCATCGCGGTGGCACTGGCCTGCAAGCCCGAGCTCTTGATCGCGGATGAACCGACGACTGCATTGGACGTGACGGTACAGGCACAGATTCTGGAACTGCTTATGAAACTGAAAGAAGAACTCGGTATGGCGATTCTGCTGATCACACACGATATGGGTGTGGCTGCCGAGGTGGCTGACCATATTGCCGTTATGTATGCGGGCTCGATCGTCGAGCAGGGGACGGTTGAAGAAATTTTCTCGAACCCTTCCCACCCATACACGGTTGGTCTGCTGCAGTCCATTCCAGGATTTGAAGGTAAACGCGGCAACGAATTGTATACGATCAAGGGCACCATCCCTGGTCTGGGCAACCTGCCGAAAGGTTGCCGGTTCAACCCGCGCTGCCCGCATGTGATGGATAAATGCCGTCAGGTAGAGCCGGGCGATATCCAGATTGGTGCAGAACACAGCACGAAGTGCTGGTTGTACGAAGACAAGGATCGTAACGGAGTTTCGGTAAGCGGTGGAATAGGGGGAAATGCCAATGGCTAAGAACTTGATCGAAGTAGAGCACGTGAAGAAGTATTTCCCTATCCATAAAGGACTGCTGAACCGCGTTGTGGGCAATGTTAAAGCGGTCGACGACGTGTCCATTACGATCCGCGAGGGCGAAACCTTCGGACTCGTCGGCGAGTCCGGATGTGGCAAGTCAACGCTGGGCCGGGTCATTTTACGGCTGCAGAACGCTACTGCTGGTGCTGTTAAATTTAACGGGCGCGATATTCATTCCATGGGCTCAAAGGAATTGAACAAAATGCGCGAGGAAATGCAAATTATTTTCCAGGATCCGTTTGGTTCCCTGAACCCGCGCTTCCTGGTCAGGGATATTATCGGCGAACCGCTGAAGGTGCATACGAAGATGTCTGCGTCTCAGATCGAAAAACGCGTCATTGAGCTGATGGAGCTGGTCGGTTTGGACGCTTCGCGTCGGAACCGTTATCCGCATGAATTTTCCGGCGGTCAGCGCCAGCGGATCGGGATTGCCCGCGCCATCGCCCTGAATCCGAAATTCATCGTGGCCGACGAAGCAGTATCGGCGCTTGACGTGTCGGTCCAGTCGCAGGTCATCAACCTGCTCATGAAGCTGCAGCGCGAAATGGGCCTGACGTTTCTGTTCATCGCCCATGGTCTGAACGTCGTCCGGCATATTTCCGACCGCGTCGGCGTCATGTACCTCGGTAAAATGGTTGAGGTCGGCGAAACGGAAACGCTGTACGCCAACCCGCTGCATCCTTACACCGCTGCGCTTCTGTCCGCGATTCCGAAGCCGTCGCCAACGAAGAAACGCAACCGGATCGTCCTTCAGGGCGATGTGCCGTCTCCGGCCAATCCACCGTCCGGCTGCCGTTTCCATCCACGCTGCCCGTTCGCTCAGGAGAAATGCAGCCAAGTGGAACCGGCCCTGACGGAAGTGCTTCCTGGGCGCCAGGTGGCCTGCCACTTCCCGATCGGCGTGGAAGGCGGTTCGGACCTGAACAGCCTGAAGTAATATTGTATTCGATGATTAGAGCTCATATGCTGCGTATACAGGAAGGATTGGGGTCCTTCTGAGCGTTCCATATACAGCCCTGCCTGCGGTGTTCAGCCGAGGCGGGGCTTTTTTTGAGGGAAGAAAACGGCTTGGAAATATCCTCTTTCCGGTAACACTGTTACCTTTTTAAGGTTTTCTTTTGTTTCGTTTGCGTTTACAATGTAAATGTCGTTTGGCTGTGACTTTATACCCAAATGGCAGCGGGCAAGCTTGTGCGTCAAGCCTTCGCCCCTCGTGTAAATATAGAAGGGAGGGATGGAAGTACAGGCGCGACCTGGCTATAATTCATTTTTTATTCTAAATTTAAAGAAGGAATCCCTTAATGAAAAAGAGAACAAAAACATATATAACGTTAACTGTGATTTTGCTGCTTCTGGCCGGAGGGGCTTATCTCTTCCGCAAGCAGCTCGCAGTCATGGCCTTTGACCTGTTCCTGTCCAAGCAAGTGGAAAGCTCGCTGCAGAAATCGTATCAGCCGTTGACGTCCCAGGACAACGTGCCGAGCAAGCCGGTGGAGAAGATTGCGTACCAAAGCAAGCCGTTCTCGGTGCTGCTGCTCGGATCCGACCAGCGTGACAACGAACCGTCGCGTTCGGATACGATCATTTATTCGGTCGTACGTCCAAAGGATTCCAAGGTGCTGCTCATTTCGATTCCGCGGGACACGTATACAGAGATTGTCGGCAAAGGTAAAAAAGATAAAATTACCCATGCGTATGCCTTTGGAGGTCAGCAGATGTCCAAGGATACCGTCGAGGCGTTCCTGGACCACGATATCAATTATTATGCCACCATCAATTTCAAAGGTCTGAAGGACGCGGTTGATGCGCTGGGCGGCGTGGAGCTGCCGATCGGCAAAGATATTGTTAACAAAGGCAAGGATCATGAGAAATTTACGGTCAAAGCCAACAAGCCTATTTACAGCGGTGAAGAAGCGCTCAACTATGTGCGCTACCGGGAGGACAGCGATTTTAACCGGACGAAGCGCCAGCAGGTCTTTTTGGATGCGGTGGCCAATCGGATGCTGAACCTGAATCAAATTTCCAAAATTCCGGAGCTGCTCGAAATTATGGGTGACAATTTCAAAACCGATATGCAGCCCAATTTCATTATCAATTTAGCGAAACAAGTGTTGGCCGGTGATAGGGCTGAGATGACTGCCTATACCATCATGGGTGAGGGCATGAAGATTGACGGCGTTTATTATGATGATCCGATCAAGAAGGATGTGCAGAACGCCAAGAAGCTGATCGACAGCTGGGAGAATCCGGACACCCCTTCGGATCAGCTGTTGACGCCGGATATGTTGGATAAGAAGGAAGAAACGACTGCTGCAAAGTAACAAAAACGTTTATCGACGAATGTTCTAAGAAAACAGACCGCGTTTAGCGGAAGTTTTTCTTGCGATATAAGGATGCTAAGTCACCGAAGATTAAGCTTTCTTATATCTAAAACAAAAGCGTTTATCGACGAATGTTCTAAGAAGCCAGACCGCGTTTAGCGGAAGTTTTTCTTGCGATATAAGGATGCTGAGTCCCCGAAGATTAAGCTTTCTTATATCTAAAACAAAAACGTTTATCGACGAATGTTCTAAGAAGCCAGACCGCGTTTAGCGGAAGTTTTTCTTGCGATATAAGGACGTTGAGTCTTCGAAGATTAAGCTTTCTTATATCTAAATTTAGGATTTCTTCGACGAACATTCTAAGAAGTCAAAGTTTATGCTTCCTTATGTCAAAAAAAGCGTGCCTATTGGCTCGCATATAGAGAAAACCAAACCGCAACAAGCAGCAGTGTGCATTTGCGGGATCAGAAATGCGGGGCATGATCGGCAGCCACAGGTTCGGCTGCTGATTTTGTGTCCCTACTGAGACATTGGGCGGTTTGAAACGTATGGAGTTAGGGGAACCTTGAAAAAGGGTAAGAGGAGGATCAATTTTCATGAATATAGCGTTTTTTCTGCTCCCTAAACAGGAAGTGGTCAGTGTTACCATGGACTCCACGCTGCGGCAAACGCTGGAACGGATGGAGTATCACAGGTATACGGCCGTACCGATCGTCGGGAAGAACGGGGAATATGCAGGAACGGTCACGGAAGGCGATCTGCTCTGGTATATGAAGAATTCCGGCGGAAAGGTGACGTTCGAGAATACGTCCAAATTTCTGCTGAAGGAAGTTCCGCTCAAAGTGCATAATAAGCCGGTGTCCATCGACGCCAATATGGAAGATCTGATTAATTTGGCGAAAGTGCAGAACTTCGTGCCGGTGGTGGATGATATGAACCGGTTTATCGGCATCGTGCGCAGAAGCCAGATTATCGAATACTGCGAGAAGTTCGTCTCCAGAGAATCCAAAGCTTCGGAGGAGACCAAGGCATCCATAGAGACCCGCTAATCCGCTGGTTTGAGGAAAGCTGGGTAAAGATTTTGAATAAGCAATGGCAAAAGACCTGCTTGGATTGGGATGTACGGGATGGCAGGTCTTTTTTGCCTTATCATTTATTCATTTACCCGGTTGAAGGCAGGAACATAGGCAGAGGTGAATAACGCCTCTTTGCTGGATGTTTGCCGCCGTTTTAGGCCAGGGGGGCTTTTCGTGAGAGGCTATGATTTATGCTATAATGGAGAATAAAGCTTTTTCATCAAAAAAAGGCGTATTTGCTGATATTGGGCCGCCGAAGAGAAACCGAATAGGCATCGGAGGATAAAGCCCCACATCGTGGGGTTATTTAAGGGAGTGTGACCTAGAGGCATGCCAAAGGATTTGGATGTAGCCAAACGCGCTAAAGTTATTGAATGGCTGAAAACCGAAGTCGTAGACCACGTATCCCGTCTTTTCAAAGCCTTGTGGGAAGGCAGCACCACCCGAGTGGGCGACAGTCTCGCCAGCTTGATTATGAGCTCTTACATACTGGCCCGCAGGCTCGGCATGTCCTACCGGGACATGGATGATCTGCTGCTCGACAAATTGAAGAAGCATAAACAGGAAGGTCACCAGCTTGAAGATTGGTACCAGGATATTTCCGCGCTGGAAGAACATATGCGTAAGAGGTGAACACATTGAAAATGCGCTGGACGTCGGTAGTCTGGAGTGTCGTCTATTTGCTCCTGCTGCTATCTTTACTATCTCCCTTCTCGATTGTGACCGTCTTTTTTCTCATCCTGCCGGCCGCAATCCTATTCACAACACTTAACGTCAAATCGTTCATACTGCATGTGCTCCCGGTTTGGCTGATTGCCTACCTTGTACATCCGGTGTATTTGCTGCTCGCCGTTTATTTTATGATTCCTGCCCTGATTATGGGGCGAGCCTACAAGAGAAGGGTGCCGGCTATACGCACATTGATGCTGGGTGCAGGTACCATTCTGGCGGAACTGCTGCTCCTGCTGTTGGTCGGAACGGCGTTCTTCCACTTTGATCTGTCCAGCTACGTCCATGACATTGTCAAAATGACGATGTCTCCGCTGCGTGATGTGGGCGGAAGCAATCCGCTGATTTCGGATATGGCCTGGTCTCCCGAGGAGATGCAGATGGTAAGCGACGCCACGGTGCAAATGATTCCTTTTGCCATGATAGTCAGTTCCTTTATGATGGCGGTGATCACGCACGCGCTTGCTCGTCCGATCATGGACAGCATGGGCTTCTCTGTTCCAAAGCTGAAGCCGGCCCGCGAGTGGATGCTGCCGAGATCCCTGATCTGGTATTATCTGATTGGTGTCATTATTGAAATTTTCGCAAGCGGGTCAAAGAACAGCTTTCTCGACATGATTGCCGCGAACTTGCTGCCGCTTCTGCATATTTGCTTTATGATTCAAGCGTTTGGCTTCTTTTTCTTTTTGGGGCACAAGCGGAAATGGCATCCCGTCATCCCGCTGCTGTTCGCGATTCCCATTCTGCTGTTCCCGCCGATGCGGATTATCGGCATTCTGGATCTTGCATTTCCGCTTCGTCAATTTATGACCAAATCAAAACGTTAGGGTGGGTGTCATGCCTAAATTTCTACAGAAACGCTGGCACGGCTATTATACCGTCTGGGCGTTTGCGCTGATGCTGGTTCTGGTCATTATTGTGACCCGATATAACTGGGCGCTGGGAATCGTCAGCCTCTGCCTTGTCGTAGCGCTCTGCTATGCGGTGCTGAAGAAGGAAATGGACTTCCGCAAAAAACTGCTTGAATACATCAACGGCCTCTCCTTCCGGGTGAAACGGGTCGAAGGGGAAGCCATCAATACGCTGCCCTTTGGGATCGTGCTGTACAGCGAGGACCGCGTGGTTGAATGGAATAACCGGTTCGTCTGTACCATGTTCGGTCAAAAATCACTTGTGGGTGCTAGCCTATCCGAGCTGTTTCCTGATCTGATGCCGCTGCTTGCCGAGAAAAGGGACGGCGGCCGGGAAGCGCATAAGGACGGGCCCAAGGAGATCGAGACGGAAATCCAGGTGGGCGAGCTGCACTACCATTTGATCCTGAATACCGATGAGCGGCTGATCTATCTGTACGATGTAACGGAGATGGTCGTGCTCCGGGAGAAATACGAGGCCGAGAAGCTGGCGATCGGCATTATTATGATGGATAACCTGGACGAAGCGGCCCAGGGTATGGATGATCAGCAGCGCACGTCGCTCATTGCTAAGGTGACCAGCGAAATCACGGAATGGGCGAAGCATTACGAAGTGTATCTGCGGCGTTTGTCGTCCGACCGGTATTTGATGATGCTGAACTACAGATCGCTTCAGGAGCTGGAGAAAAGCCGATTTGTCATTCTTGACGAGGTCCGCGAAATGACCGCGGAGCTGAAGGTACCGATGACGCTGAGCATCGGGCTGGGCTTTGGCCCCGACAGCATCAGCGAGCTGGGCGAGCTGGCGCAGTCGTCGCTCGACATGGCGCTCGGGCGCGGCGGCGACCAGGCGGCCGTCAAGGCCGGCCAGCGGCTGTCCTTCTACGGCGGCAAGTCCAACGCCGTCGAGAAGCGCACGCGGGTCCGGGCGCGCGTCATCGCGCATGCGCTGCGCGACCTGATGCAGGAGAGCGACAAGGTGTTCATCATGGGGCACAAGATGCCGGATATGGATGTCATCGGTGCCTCCATCGGCGTGCTGAAGGCGGCGCAGATGTACAATGTGGAAGCGTACATCGTGCTCCCGGGCACGAACCCGTCCATTGAGCGGATGATGACCCAGGTCCAGAAGGACGAGAAGCTCGTCGAGCGCTTCATCTCGCCGGAGCAGGCGCTGCAGCTGATCAGCCCGCACAGCCTGCTGGTCGTAGTGGACACGCACAAGGCGTCCATGACGATCGAACCGAAGCTGGTTCATCACGCCAGCCGGGTGGTCGTGGTCGACCATCACCGCCGCGGCGAAGAATTCATCAACGACGCCGTGCTCGTGTACATGGAGCCGTACGCTTCATCCGCTTGCGAGCTGGTGACGGAGCTGCTGCAGTATATCCATGAGAAAATCCAGCTCACGCCGCTGGAAGCGACCATGCTGCTGGCCGGGATTACGGTGGACACGAAGCATTTTGCGCTGCATACCGGTTCCCGGACGTTTGAGGCGGCTGGCTTCCTCCGCCGGAGCGGAGCGGATACGATCCAGATCCAGCGGATGCTGAAGGAAGACCTGCAGGAATATCTGGCAAAGTCAGATATCATTAAGCATGCTAAAATGGTATATGATCATATCGCTCTGGCCGTCACGAGTCCGGGAACGGTCATCCCGCAGCTGCTCATTGCGCAGGTGGCGGATACGCTGCTGAACATGACGGATGTGGTGGCCTCCTTCGTGATCAGTGAACGTCCGGACGGGTTGATCGGGATCAGCGCCCGTTCCTTCGGGAAGATGAACGTGCAGGTCGTGATGGAGCGCCTCGGCGGCGGAGGCCATCTGACCAATGCTGCCGTGCAGCTGAAGGGTACCGTTAAGGAAGCGGAGGCCCGGCTACTCGAAGTTCTTGCACAAATTGAGGAGAAAGAGGGGTTGTTCGAATGAAAGTCATTTTTATCAAGGATGTTAAGGGTCAAGGCAAAAAAGGGGACATTAAAGATATATCGGAAGGCTACGCAACGAATTTCCTTATTCCGCGCGGTCTCGCCCGTGTGGCAACCGAGGGTAACATGAAGACGCTGGAGAACCAGAACGCGGCCGAACAGAAGCGCAAGCAGCAGGAGAAAGAGGAAGCACAGGTTCTCGGCAAACAATTGGAAGAGATGACCGTACAGCTTAAAGCGAAAGCCGGGGAAGGCGGACGGCTGTTCGGAGCCATCACGAGCAAGCAAATCGCGGATGCACTTTCGCAGCAAGGCATCAAGATCGACAAACGCAAGATCGAATTGGATGAGCCGATCCGGACATTGGGCGTAACGCAGATGACCGTGAAGCTGCATCCGGATGTCAAAGCTACGCTGAAGGTCCAGGTCACGGAGGAATAAGATGGGCGGAGAGCTCTTTTTCGACCGGATTCCCCCGCAAAATCTGGAGGCGGAGCAGGCGGTTCTAGGTGCGATTCTGCTGCAGAGCGAGGCTATGATCACCGCGATGGAGCGGGTTACGCCCGAGGATTTCTACGATGTGCCGCATCAGCTGATTTATGAGGCGATGATCCAGCTTGGAGAAGAGAACCAGCCGATTGATCTCATTACCTTAACCTCGCGTTTGCAGGACAAGGGACAGCTGGAGGAAATCGGGGGCGTCAGCTACCTGGCGAAGCTGGCACATGCGGTGCCGACAGCGGCCAATGTGGAGTATTACGCCCAGATCATCGAAGAGAAATCCATGCTGCGGCGGCTCATCCGCACAGCGACGCAGATCGTCAGCGAAGGCTACACCGGTGGCGAAGACGTATCCGGCATGCTGAGCGACGCCGAGCGGCGCATTCTGGAGATTTCCAACCGGCGCAGCGGCAGCGGCTTTGTCGCCATCCGCGACGTGCTGATGGAAGTGTTCGAGCGCGTTGAGGTGCTGCACCAACAGAGTGGAAGCACCACCGGCATACCGACAGGCTTTGTCGATTTGGACCGGATGACGAACGGCTTCCAACGTTCCGACCTGATTATCGTGGCTGCCCGTCCTTCCGTCGGCAAGACGGCGTTTGCCTTGAACATCGCCCAGAACGTGGCGGTGCGTGCGAAAGAAACGGTCGCGATCTTCAGTCTGGAGATGTCAGCGCCCCAGCTCGTTAACCGGATGATCTGTGCCGAAGCCAACCTGGATGCCAACCTGATGCGTACTGGTGATTTCAAGACCGATGAAGATTGGGCCAAGCTGACCATGGGGATCGCTTCCCTGGCGGAGGCCGAAATTTACATCGATGATACGCCAGGCATTACCGTTGCGGATATCCGCTCCAAGTGCCGCCGTCTGAAGAAGGAGAAGGGGCTCGGGATGATCGTAATCGACTACCTGCAGCTGATCCAGGGACGCGGCAAAGCCGGCGAGAACCGCCAGCAGGAAGTATCCGAAATTTCCCGTACACTGAAACAGATCGCGCGTGAGCTCAGCGTGCCGGTTATCGCTCTGTCCCAGCTCAGCCGGGGCGTAGAGCAGCGGCAGGACAAGCGTCCGATGATGAGTGACCTTCGTGAGTCGGGTTCCATCGAGCAGGATGCCGATATCGTTGCGTTCCTGTACCGCGACGACTACTATAACCAGGAGACGGAGAAGAAAAACATCATCGAGATCATTATCGCCAAGCAGCGTAACGGTCCGGTGGGCACCGTCGAACTGGTCTTCATGAAGAATTTCAATAAGTTCGTCAATTACGAGCGGACGCACACCGACGCATTCGCGATGTAGCGAAGCCGGCGATGATGTTCGCGAGAACAGATAGATAGATCCAACCGATCTTATAAATGGTTATCCGTATTTCTAAGAATGCCTGTCTTATTTCCGAACAATTGTACTTTAGTTAGTGCAATTGTTCGTTTTTTATTTGACTTTGAAAATGGGGACTGTTACACTGGTAATGCTGCTTTAGCACAGTCCAGCGCTCGTCTCATGGTAGGGGACACTGGAACGTGTGAGGGTTTTACATGCCCTTTGACGATGGCAGCTTTGAAATGGTGCATAATCATACTTGCAGGTAAACATAATGAAATAAGCTTGTAATTAAAATGCGGTGGTACACACCAAGCGGGGGAATGAACATGTCAACAGTAGTCGTTGTGGGAACACAATGGGGAGACGAGGGCAAAGGCAAGATTACGGATTATCTTGCAGAAAGCGCCGATGTGGTGGCCCGGTATCAAGGCGGCAACAATGCCGGTCATACCATTCTGATTGACGGTAAAAAATATAAGCTCAGCCTGATTCCATCCGGCGTATTTTATTCCGATAAAATTTGCGTCATCGGCAACGGGATGGTCATCAACCCGGCGGCACTGCTCGACGAGATCCAATACATTCACGACAACGGATTTACGACGGACAATCTGAGAATCAGCGATCGCGCGCATGTCATTATGCCGTATCACATGGTGCTGGACGGTCTGGAGGAAGACCGCAAAGGGCCGAACAAGATCGGCACGACCCGGAAAGGGATCGGCCCATGCTACATGGACAAGGCGGCACGCAACGGCATCCGGATCTCCGATCTGATGGATCCCGAGGAGTTTGAACTCAAGCTCCGCCATTTGATGAAAGAGAAGAACCAGGTCATCGAAATGTACGGCGGGGAGCCGCTGGACGTCGAGGAAGTGCTGAAGCAGTACCTGGACTATGCAGAGCAGATCCGGAAGTACGTTACCGATACCTCGGTCGTCCTGAACGATGCGATCGACGAAGACCGCAAGGTGCTGTTTGAGGGTGCGCAAGGGGTCATGCTGGACATCGACCAAGGCACGTATCCATATGTAACTTCGTCCAACCCGTCCGCGGGCGGCGTATGTATCGGATCGGGCGTAGGGCCGTCCAAAATCCAGCAGGTTATTGGCGTGGCCAAATCCTACACGACCCGTGTAGGTGACGGACCGTTCCCGACCGAGCTGAACAACGAGATCGGCGATTATATCCGGGAGAAGGGCCATGAGTATGGTACCGTAACCGGACGTGCACGCCGCGTCGGCTGGTTTGACAGCGTCGTGGTCCGCCATGCCCGCCGTGTCAGCGGCCTGACAGGACTGTCGCTGAACTCCCTGGACGTGCTTACAGGTCTCGATACGGTTAAAATCTGCACCGGATACAAATACCGCGGGGAAATCATCACTCACTACCCGTCGAGCCTGAAAATGCTGGGCGAATGTGAAGCGGTGTACGAAGAAATGCCGGGCTGGCACGAAGATATTTCCGGTGCGAAGACGCTGGACGATCTGCCGGAAACGACACGCAACTATGTTAACCGCGTATCCGAGCTCACAGGTATTCCGATTGCCATCTTCTCGGTAGGACGCAACCGGAACCAGACCAATCAGGTATTGCCGATCTATTAATCAGTAATCAGCGTACAATAGCCTGGTAGCAGGCGAATAGATATCCGTTTTGATCGAAGAGGTCACCTCGACGCCAAGTGCGTCAGGGTGGCCTTTTTTGATGATGTAATAAAAGTATAAACCACGCGGAGTCGGCTTCCTTGTTGTGGAGTCTGCGTAAAAGTATCTGGAATAAGCATCGAAGCATAAGCCCCACTTTGTTGGGGCTATTTTGCGTACCGCAGGATTGAATCCTCCGCTTCCCGTCAATACTGCTAGATAGATAGAATGCACTGAGGTTTACAGGATGCCTTCAGCTCATTCTATTGAACAGCGCCGTTTCATAGAGTTCGGCGACCGTGACTTTGATAGAGTCGGAACGGTGCAGAATGGGGGCGGCCTGGCCCGTAGCGATTACGCTCTAATAACAGACAATCATACGTATTGGCATGAATAGGTCGTCACAGGTCGCCACAAAGAGTAAAGGCTGGAATGCCGAGAAACAGCCTGGATATGAGACGGGAAGGGCAAAGGAGGAGGTGCGCCATGAAGATAGCGCAATGGCTGCTTAAAACGGTGCTGACTGTGGTGCTGATCAGCGGCCTGACGGTACTTACGACGGGAGCTGTCGTGAATATGTATGTCCAATCGCTGCTGGCCAGCTTTAACATTCAACTGGAGGGCCAGCCGACGGGCATCGGTGGCATAATGAAGGGAATGCTGGGTTTGAACACCACCAAGGAGAAGGAGCCCGATAAAGAGGCGTCCAGCACGGCTCATGCGGCGGACGACAGCAAGACGTCGGGGGGAAGCACGAATACGGCCGACAACGGAACAGGCAGCACGGAGGGAGCGGGAGAAACGGCCGGAGCCGGGTCCCAGACTGGAACCAACGCCAGCGAGGCGGGATCGGGGAGCGGCAGCACGACCGGTACGGAGACGGGAGGAACTGCGGACGCCGAGGGCACGGATGCATCGGACGACGCACTGCCCGTTATGGGGCAAGGTCTGAGCGAATCAGCCATGGGCGGCCAGTCCGCAGCCGATCAGCAGGTCGTCATCAGTCCGGACGAAATGATCCAGAAGAAAGATGAGCTGACCGCGACGGAGAAGGAGCAGATTTTTAACATTTTGATGAAAAAGCTGCCGCAATCGGAAATGCAAAAAATTTCGGCCGCCATGGAGGACGGCCTGACCGAGCAAGAATTATCGACAATAGAAGACACAATCTCCAAGTATTTGACGAAGGAAGAATATGCCGCGCTTAGTAAACTGCTGGAGCAATAGGCGGCTGGAAACACTGGGCGATCAAACCCAAAGGAGGAAGTTGTAACCTTTTTAATGAATTAAAGCGACGCAATCCACTTATAGGTAAATAACACAAACCCGCGCCGGACGCGGGTTTTTTGCTGTGCGCCGAGAGTTGAATTGTTTGTAAACGTTGTGTTAAAGTATAGATTGTGTAAAAAGGTATCAAAATTTTAACTTTTTCGTCATTTTTGAAAAAGCATACAAAGCAAACAAGGAGAGAGTTATGAAGGGTTTTAAAGGTAACCGCTGGAAGGAGAATAATCAAGCTTCGACAAATTCCGCGCAACTCTCCGGAAAGCAGGATGAACATCAGCATATGGGCGCTGCGACGCCTGGAACCGAATCCCAAGGGCGGAAATGGAGCGCTACACGGAAATGGATCGCGGGTACGGCCGGTGCGGTCATCGTGATCGCTGGACTTGTGTATGCAGGCAATCAATACGTCAATGCCAATATGGTCCCGTATTATCATGTCCTTGTACATAATCAGGAAATCGGGACGGTCAAGGATCCCTCTCAAATCGATAAGCTGTTCAGCCAGAAGCAGCAGGAATATCAAGATAAATATCCGGGTGTGGAGATGGTGCTCCAGACGGACGGCATCACGACGAAGGTCGAGAAGGCGTTTCAGGCCAAGCCTGATACGGATAACACGCTCAAGAAGCTGGACGGTATGCTTAAGGCATATGCCGAAGGTGTGGAGCTGAAAGTAAACGGCAAGGTCGTCGGGATCGTGAAGGACCAGGCCACGGTGGATGCCGCGCTGGAACAGGCGCAGATGAAGTTCGCGCCGAAGGCTGCAGTTACTGCGGCCAGCGGGAAGAACAAGGCGGAAACGAAGCTGAAGAAGATGGCGGCTACAACCTCCTCGGCGAAAGCCGCGAATACACCGGGAGCTTCGGTCCAAAAGGTGTCGATTAAGGAGAAAGTGACGGTAGCGCCGGTCAAAGCCGACCCGAACAAAGTGCTGACCGCTGCGGAGGCAGCCAAGCTGCTGACGACGGGGCAGGAAGCGCCGCTCGTATACACGGTGGAGGAAGGCGATACGATCAGCACGATCGCGAGCCAGTTCAAGATCAGCCAGAAGGAGATTTACAGCAACAATCCGGGTGTGAAGGAGAAGTACCTGCAGATCGGCGATCAGCTGAAGCTGACCGTACCGAAGCCGCCGATTACGGTGAAGACGGTCGAGAAGGTGACCGAACAGGTATCGACTGCGCCGGAAATCGAAATCCGCAAGAGCAAGGAACTGCCGGCCGGCAAGACCAAGGTCGTTCGGCCCGGACAGGAAGGCCTGAAGGTGATGACCTATCAGGTGACGAAGGAGAACGGAAAGGTCGTCAGCGAGCAGTGGCTCGGACAAACGGTCGTGAAGTCTTCGCTCAAAGAGGTCGTCCTGCAAGGAACGAAAGTTCCGGGCAGAGGCTCCGGACAGTTCGCCTGGCCGGTGAGCGGCCATATCATATCCAGCTCTTACGGCACCCGCTGGGGTAAGATGCATAAGGGCATCGACATGGTATCCGGCAACCGGACGATCATGGCGGCTGACGACGGCACGGTCTCCTTTACGGGTCAAATCAGCGGCTATGGCAACGCCATCATCATCAGTCACGGCAACGGGTATGAAACGCTGTACGGACATTTGAACAGCATCTCGGTTCACAGCGGTCAAAAAGTAAGCCAAGGCGAAAAAATCGGCATCATGGGCAGCACCGGACATTCGACCGGCACCCACCTGCATTTTGAGATCCACAAGAACGGTTCGATTCAGAACCCGATGAAATATTTGAACTGAGTTAATAACCGGATACAGCTATCATATATTTATATTCAAAGCATGGTCTCCTGAGGGAGGCCGTGCTTTTTTAGTGGGATGGCGGAGGTTTGCAAGAAATTTTCATGAAAAGGAAAGGATTACTGTCAAAACTGCGGCTCTGCGGGATGTGACGGGCTTCCAGGTATGGTAAAATGGAAAGGACAGTGTCAACAAGTACGGAGAGAAAAAGAGGTGGGGTCAGCCGATGCAGGGAACCATTTTGGTCGTGGACGATGAACAGCCGATTGCCGATATTTTGAAATTCAATTTGGAAAAAGAGGGATACGAGGTCATCTGTACCTTTGACGGCGTGAGCGCCGTGGAAATGGCCTTGTCTGCGCAGCCGGACCTGATGCTGCTGGATCTGATGCTGCCCGGCAAGGACGGCATGGACGTGTGCCGCGAGGTGCGCGCCGCCGGGATGGAGCTGCCGATCATTATGCTGACGGCCAAGGACGAGGAGATCGACAAGGTGCTGGGGCTGGAGCTTGGGGCGGATGACTATGTCACCAAGCCGTTCAGCACGCGCGAGCTGCTGGCCCGGGTCAAGGCGCAGATGCGGCGCCAGAACAAACCGAGCGGTACGGAGGCGGCCGCCGCGCCTGCCGCGGCAGCGCCGAAGCAGGGCGTGCAGCTGTTCGGCTTGTTTATCGATACGGATATGTATCTGGTGTACAAGGACGGCGAAGCGCTGGATCTGACGCACCGGGAGTACGAGCTGCTGTATTACTTGGCCAAAAATGCGGGCAAAGTCATGACACGGGAGCATCTGCTGCAGGCGGTATGGGGATTTGAATACTTCGGCGATGTCCGCACCGTCGATGTGACGATCCGGCGTCTGCGCGAGAAAATCGAGGAGAATCCGAGCAAGCCGGAATACATCCTTACCCGGAGGGGGCTTGGCTACGTCATGCGAAGTCCCAAAAACGGGGGCCTGTAAATGAAATGGCCCTCCTTTTTCCGCACAATCCAGGCGAAGCTGATCATCATCTATGTGCTGCTGATCCTGATCGCGATGCAGCTGATCGGGGTGTATTTTGTCAGCGCGATGAAAAATTCCCTGACCAGCAACTTTACGAAGGACCTGCAGGAGCGGGCGGAGCTGCTGTCGGTGCTTGCGGCGGATAAGCTGGGAGGCACCGGAGATACGGGAGAGAATAATCCGGTGGAGAGCCTGGGGGCGATCGTCAACAATCTGTTCAACCTGAACGGGGCGGAAATCCAGGTACTTGACGCGAGCGGCAAGGTGCTGATCACTTCTTACCCTTCGCATGCCGACTATGTCGGGAAGAAGAACACGCAAACGGTCGTGAGCCGGGCGCTGCAGGGCATCAAGGACAATGAGGAATACGTCATCGATGAAGACAATGTGCGCAAGAAGGTCGTGGCGAAGCCGGTTATGAACAACGGGAAAATCGTCGGCGCCATCTACATCGTCGCTTCGATGAAGGAGCTGTACGATACGATGGGCCGGGTGAACAACATTTTTATTTCCGGCATCCTGCTGGCGCTGGGGATGACCTGCGTGCTCGGCGTCATTCTGGCTCATACGATCACTCACCCGATCAAGGAAATGACCAACCACGCCACCGCGGTGGCCGAGGGCAGCTTCGACCAGAAAATGCCCGTATTCGGCAACGATGAGATCGGCCAGCTCAGCGAGGCGTTTAACTATATGACTTCGCGGCTGCGTGAAGCGCTGATCCAGAACGAAGAGGAGAAAGAGAAGCTCGCTTCGATCCTGACCAACATGAGCGATGGCGTGATCGCCACGGACGAGGCCGGCAAGGTCATCCTGATGAAC
Source organism: Paenibacillus sp. VMFN-D1 (assembly GCF_003386155.1). NCBI lineage: Bacteria > Bacillati > Bacillota > Bacilli > Caryophanales > Paenibacillaceae > Paenibacillus > Paenibacillus sp. VMFN-D1. The sequence continues at coordinate 71,697 of NZ_QRDU01000004.1, forward strand.
CGCCGCGCCGGGGCGATCCTTGGCGTGGACGAGGATGAGCTGGCCGGAAGCGATATCGCGCAAGTGCTGGGGCTGACGCCGGAGCAGGCGGACACGTTCACGGAAGGAACGTACGTGACGATGCTGCTGCAGATCAGCCCGGAAGAGGAGAAGGAGAAATCGCGCCATTACATGGTGCGCGTGACCTTTACTCCGATTCACCGCCGCGAATTCGGCATCACGGGCACGATCGCCGTGCTGCAGGATGTGACGGAGCAGGAGAAGCTCGAGGCGTCACGCCGTGAGTTCGTGGCGAACGTGTCGCATGAGCTGCGCACACCGCTCACGACGATCAAGAGCTACACCGAAGCGCTGGATGACGGGGCGCTGGACGATCCGCCGCTGGCCGCACGGTTTGTCGGGGTCATCCAGAACGAAACGGAGCGGATGATCCGGCTCGTGACGGACCTGCTCCATCTGTCCAGGCTGGACAACAAGGAGGCGCTGCTGCGCAAGCAGCCGACCGATGTGCTGGAAATGCTGGAGGACGTGTCGGACCGCTTTTCTTTTCAGATGCAGCAGAAGGGCATTCAGGCGGAAGTCCGCGTGGAGGAAGGGGTTCAGAAGGCGCCGTTCGACCGGGACCAGATCGATCAGGTACTGGACAACCTCGTATCCAATGCGCTCAAATATACGCCTTCCGGCGGAAGCATCACGATGGAAGCGGCGCTGACCGAAGGCCGTCTGCTCGCCATTTCGGTGCAGGATACCGGCATCGGCATTCCGAAGAAGGACCTGGACCGGATCTTCGAGCGCTTCTACCGGGTGGACAAGGCCCGTTCCCGCAACATGGGCGGCACCGGACTCGGATTGTCCATCGCCCGCGAGATCGTGCTCGCCCACGGCGGCACCATTTCCCTTCAGTCGGAGCTTGGGCAGGGCACGAAGGTGACGTTTACGCTGCCTCTGGGTGACGAAGGGGGGAGCGCCTCATGAAGGAGAAGATGAAATCGATCCTGCTGGCGCTGCTCGTGGCCGGCAGCCTGGTGCAGAGCTATTACCTGATTTACCGGCTGCCGGGCGGGGATTCGATCACCAAAACGGAGAACAATTATATCAAGACGGACAACATGGGGCCGGAGGAGAGCGCCGAGAACCTCATTTATCCGGATAAAATGCAGATTCATATGGGAGAAGGCAAGCATACCGTCTTCTACCCGAACTCCACGTTCTACAACTTGATTTACTCGCGTCTGAAGGGACGCAGCTTCGAGAGCTTCCAGCGCCGTCCGGTGGAGAACACGGACTGGAGCAAGATCCGCAATGAGGATCCCGGGATCGAGCTGACCTTCGGATCGGGGATCCCGGTTTCGCTGCTCCAGCGCGTCATGCAGATCGCGCCGGATTCGCTGTTTGAAGCCGAGCGCATCGACCGGATCTGGATTTACACGTCGCCGAACGATTCCAAGACGCATGCGATGTTCTTCAGTACGGAAGGCGACGTCGTCTATGAAGCCGGCAAAGTTGACCTGACCGTGCAGGACGTGCAGCAGCATGTCGATTTCGGCAAGGAATGGACGGCTTACTCTTCGGAGGCAGGCGGCAAGTATTATGTGCCGCAGTCGTCCATCCAGATGGTGGAGGCTGAGGTCAATATCGGCGTCTATACGGTGGAGCAGATGCAGCAGAGCCTCTTTTTCGACCCCGGCATTACCCGTTACATCCAGGAAAAGGACGGATCGGAGATTTATACGGACAGCAAGCGGAGCCTCCAGGTACGGCAGGAGCAGAAGTGGATCAGCTACACCGATCCGGCCGCGCCGCCGGCGGGCGAGAGCAGCGACGGGAAGGATGCGCTGGCTGCCGTTGACTTCGTCAACGAGCATGGCGGCTGGAATGGAACCTACCGGCTCGGCCAGTCGGGCACCGGAGAGGACCGCAGCCAAATCGTGTTCCAGCAGTATTACGGCGCCTATCCGATCCTGGACACGCTTAATTTCCATTACGGCACGATCCGGCTGAACCTGCAGCAGGGCACCGTGTCGGCCTATGAGCGCTCCCTGATCTATATGAAATCCGGGGAGCAGCATAAGACGATGGTGAAGCTGCCGGGCGGTGCCGAGCTCAAGGAGAAGCTGAGCCGGATCAACAAGGACTCGGCGATCGAGGATCTATATCCGGCGTATTTGCCGGAGCTGACCAAGACCGGAACAGGACTGAAGCTGACGCCGGTCTGGGCGGTGAAGCAGGAGAGCGGCGCCGTGACGGTGATCCGCTAAAAGGACGCCAGGCTTGGCATGATGCGGGTTGACCGATGGAAAAGAGTGGCGTAAGGTGGGAGTAGCAGGGAATTCTGCCTCCCAATCTATATCTTGCTGCTGTATTTAGGGGCAATAACGGATGCAGCATCTAGCATGAAAGGTTGATTAGAAGGAGCAAAGCTCCATTTTCATAACGATCGGCTGGATCGCGTGTCGAGGCTTGGAAATATTGGGTTAGCCGAAGCTATGGGGAACCATGCGGGATCAAATTTCGGGTAAAAGGAGGGCAAGGAATGGATTGGGGACGGGCCAAAAATGTGCTGATCTACGCTTTTTTGCTGCTGAACCTGGTGCTGGGCTACCAGCTGTGGGCCGACGTGCGCGAACAGGCGGACACCAATCTGGACTTTGCCTCCCTGGCGGACAGCACGCAGAAGGCGATGGAGGAAAAATCGATTCAGCTGCTGTGCCCGATTCCGAGCATGACGCCCGCGCTGCCCAAAATCTCCTACCACTACGTGAGCGGGGAAAGCATCGGCAAGCCGGTCACGCTGAAGAAGCCGGTCGAGAGCAAGCTGATCTTTATGGGTACCGACCTTGTGGACGCCCTGGGCGACCAGATTCCTGAGTTCGGCAATTACCGGTATGACCCTCAGGCGAGTCAGGAGATGACGGAAGCGGAGCTGGAACGGGTGAAAGTTGCCGGCGCCGCGGGCCGGTTCGTCATGCATACGCTGGTGGATGGCAAATGGCCGCTGTTCAACGATCAGCTCGAGCTGTACTACAGCGAGCAGAAAATCGTGTCCTACCGCCAGTCGCTGGTGGAAATCGCCCCGATGGAGGACGAGCAGGAGCAGAAGATTTTGCCGGCATCCGGGGCACTAAAACGGTTAGTGGACGCTTTTATCCCGGAAGGTTCGTCCATAAAGGATATTCAGCTGGGCTATTACGGCCAGGTATTTAACTCGGAGAGCCAGGTGGCCGCGCCATCATGGCGGTTCACGCTGGAGAGCGGAGAAATTTATTACGTACAGGGGATCAGCGGTGACGTGACCGTGAACAGCCCCAGGGATGAAGAGGGAAAGGAGCAGGGATGATGGGCATATCTTTTACCGTTCTGTCGAGCGGATCGACGGGGAACGCAACCGTGGTAAGAAACGAAGAGACGACGCTGATGATCGATGCCGGGCTTAGCGCCAAGCGGATCGACGAGCTGATGGAGCAGCGGGAGCTGTCGGGAGAGGAACTTGACGGGATTCTTGTCACCCATGAGCATTCCGACCATATTAAAGGGCTCGGTGCCGTGGCCCGCAAATACGATCTGCCAATCTATGCTAACGAGAAGACATGGGAGGCGATCAACAAATCCGTCGGCAAAATCGCCGAGGAAAACCGTATCGTGATGGACAGCGGCGAAGTGCGGGATTTCGGATCGCTGCGGGTGGAGTCTTTTCAAATATCGCATGACGCGGCAGAGCCTGTGGGCTACTGCTTCTACGACGGGGATGAGAAGCTGAGCGTGGCCACGGACCTGGGCTATATGAGTGATAAGGTGAAGCAGGCCATCAGCGGCTCGAACGTGCTCGTGCTGGAGGCGAATCACGATATTGAGATGCTGCGGATGGGCCGTTACCCGTGGAACACCAAGCGCCGCATTCTGGGCGACCTTGGGCACTTGTCCAACGATGCCGCAGGCGAGGCGATGAGCGAGCTGCTGACGGGAGACCTGAAGCGGACGTATCTGGCACATTTAAGCCGGGACCATAATCAGATGGATTTGGCCAAAATGACCGTGCGTACCGGGATGGAAGATCGGGGATGCTTCTATAAAGACAGCGAGTTTAAACTGTGCGACACCTACTACGACCGGCCTACACCGTGGGATAAGGTGAGTGAGCCATAAAGGCGTCGAGCTCAGCCGCTTTTCTCTCTACCTCGTCACGGGTGAGAATGCCCTTGTCAATGAGCAGTTCAATGATCGTGCTTAAGGCAAGGGTATTGCGGTAGTGCTCGTCCTTTAAATCCCCCAGCTTGGCCATCATATTCACATAGTCCATCGAAGACGGAAATCGTTCCATGAGTCCGTTCCTCCTTGTTTTTCAACATCGTTTCAATTCCATAACCCACCAATGACGCAAGCGATAAAAGATTAGGGCAACCGCCCCACTTATGTTACAATAACTATACCGCATGAATGTCCGCGAGGGCTTGCATACAGCGGGTTTGACTGGTGTCCAGCCTGCAGCATAGACAGGTCATGCTTCGCCTTTTTCATAGTTTCATCAGGCTTTACTTTTATTCTAGTCTGTATATGCCGGAAACATTCCTGTTTCTATGAAAATAAATCTCATATGCTGTATAGAATAGGCTAAGGAATGAATGTTATAGGCCGCCTAGTGGGCTGTTATAGCAGGAAGTTCAAAGCTATAGTTCAATCTATATAGAGAGAGAAACCGAAGTCAACGTGGGCGAATTCCATACATACGAATGTGAGTGACTGAGACTTCAACGCTTCAAATTTACTGCTTAGATTCGGCCCAATGTGGTGATGTAAAAAATAAAGGGTCTGCCTCGTGCAACCTTGGTGAGCTGGAAGCAGTTATTAATAGTATAGGCAGTCTGAACGATTAGAAGCTTATTAGAACATGCCGCCACGTCATTAGTTATACAGATCGGCCATTGGCGACGGATATTTTTCATTTCTCGTCAAAGGCATCTGTATGGATGAATCTCACAAGATTTTCGGGATGCGTTACAACAAAGGGGAGAGGATCACATGGGGCTGTTTCGTGACGATTTTTATTCGACCAAGATTTCCAAACGGCGGAGCCTTCGCAAAGTATATCCCGCACAGCGGGTGTGGGGCAGTAGCAGGCGCAGCCGGGGGACGTCCACGCTGTTCGTGGCGACGGTCAGCTCCGTCATCAGTGCGGTAGTGGCGGTGCTCCTGTTCAGCCTCATCACCGGCCTTCCTTCCCATACAAGGGAGACGGCGGCGGTCAGTGCCGTGACTTCAACCCCGCTGGACGGCAGCGGAGATCCGTTTGACCGGCTCGTTCAGGCAGCGGCCAAAGTCCGCCCAACTGTCGTCAGCATCGTGAACTATAAAGATGCGAAGGATGCGGACAAGGGGACGGCCGACCTGGAGGATTCGGCGCTCGGATCAGGGGTCATTTTCAAGAAGGAGAACGGCAAAGCATATGTCATCACCAATAACCACGTCATTGAAGGCTCACAGGATCTGGAAGTGATGACGGTCGGCGGGGACATGAAAAAGGCAACGCTCGTCGGTACCGATAAAGTGACGGATATCGCCGTCTTGTCGGTGGACGACAAGAACATTGCCGATGTGGCCGAAATGGGCGATTCTAAAAAGCTGCGCCTAGGGGAGACGGTGTTCGCCATCGGCAATCCGCTCGGGCTCGGGGATACGCTGACGTCCGGCATCATCAGCTACACCAACCGGGTCGTGCCGGTGTCGCTGAACCAGGACGGCGTGTACGACTGGGAGCAGGAAGTAATCCAGACCGACGCGGCCATCAATGAAGGGAACAGCGGCGGCGCGCTGGTGGACCTGAACGGCAAAGTGATCGGCATCAACACGATGAAGATTTCCGATGCCGGTGTGGAAGGCTTGGGTTTTGCCATCCCGGTCGATCAGGTGATGAAGACGGTGGATGAGCTGATGAAATACGGCAAAATCTCACGTCCTTACCTGGGCGTGTACACCGTGGACCTGAACAATCCGTACGCTCCGCTGGATGAAGACCAGCGCAAGGAGCTGAAGCTTCCGGCGGACGTGAAAGACGGCGTGGTGGTGCTGGATGCCATCGGACCTGCCAAGGACGCCGGACTGAAGCTGAACGACGTCATTACGGAGTTCAACGGGGACCCGATCAAGACTACGCTGGAGCTGAAGAAGTACCTGTATGACAAAGTGAAGATCGGCGACATGCTTAAGGTCACCTTTTACCGTGCAGGCCAGCAGGAGACTGTGGATGTCAAGCTCGCCGACAAGCCGGATTCCTAAAATAGGACGTGTGATCCGGCCCAAAACCGGATATAATGAGAGTCATAGGTTTTCGGAATTGACCAGCCAGAAATACGTACATTGTGTGCAATTGTAAGGGGATGCCATTTTATGTTTGTCGTTTGTAAAGACCATGTGGAGCTCGCGATCGATATGTTCGTCGACGAGTACGAGGACGCGCCGGATATCGTGGACCTGAAGGAGACGGAGTTCTCCGATTGGGACCCGCCCGTGCAGTGCGCGCACTGCGAACAGCCGGCCAAGTTCTTGGTCGTGTAGCCGCAGGGTTTCGCAGGAAATGCTATGAAGAGATGAATAGCGATGGGAGAGCGTGGAGACACGCTCTTTTTTACTTTTTGGAAGAGTGGATCGGGTTCTTGAAATGCAATTTGATAGTTCGATGAAGGGCTGTTCTTTAAGCGAGCTTTTTAAGGCGAAGATCATCGGTGATATCGACGGTTTGGCGAGCAGATTTGGAGAATATAAGCCCTTATGGTGTGCTTCATATATTCAAGGCACGTAAAAAGATAGGTGGAGGGGTATTCATGCTGATTCAAATTATCGGCGTCGGCAAGCTAAAAGAGAAGTATCTGGTGCAGGGCATCCAGGAATACGCCAAGCGGCTGACGCCTTACATCAAATTTCAGATGGTAGAGGTCGCGGACGAGAAGGCCCCTGACACCTTGAGCGAAGCCGAGGTGTCGATCGTGAAGGAGCGCGAGGGCGAACGCATCCTCGCGCACATTAAAGAGAGCGCGCATGTGATCGCGCTCGCCATTGGCGGCCAGCTCTGGAGCTCGGAGGAGCTGGCCGCCGAGATCGACAGGCTCGGCACCTACGGGACGAGCCATGTCGTGTTCGTGATCGGAGGAAGCCACGGGCTCTCCGATCAGGTGCTGCGCCGCGCTCAGCAGCGCTTGAGCTTCGGGCGCATGACCCTGCCGCACCAGCTGATGCGGCTGGTGCTGGTGGAGCAGATTTATCGCGCGGTGAAGATTAATCGCGGAGAACCGTATCACAAGTAGGGCGAAAACTGCTGTTTCCTGCCTGGAGATCTTTAAAAACGTCTGTTTGAGGCATTATGCGCTACGAATGACTAATGTCAAAAAAATCAATTGTTTCAAAGCCTGCTGAATTTGGCGACGGATCCAGTCGCTTCAGATTCTTCAGCAAGTGAGAAGTGATTGCATTCAGGATCGGTATGAGCCGTGGATTGCGCTAGCCGGTATCCTTTCATTTTATAGTGGTAGTGAAATGTTGCGCTCGATCATAAAAGGGATTAATTTACGAAATGCTATGGTGCTTGCAGCCTGTCCATCCCGTTGATATGCATTATAATCGTTCTCGAAGGTTTCCTGCATTTCCTCCGATAAGTGGCGGATGTATAGATGCGCGCATTCACGTATTTGTTCAGGTGAGCCGAAATCAACCACCAGGTCTAGAACGTCAAGAATATAGAATTCCCTTGGATTCGCCTGCGGCAAAAACCATCCAGTCTGGATGACCTCCTCAAGGATCTCGTCAAGATTAGTCTCATACTTGTCCATCAATGGAACGACCTTATTTTGAATCAACGTGATGATTTCTGCCAGTTCCCGCTCTCGGGTGGCTTCATTGGCTAAATTCCATACCTTGCCTTTGTGCCGGAAGGTGCTTAAGCTGATCTCCCAGTATACTTTTCCGCTGTACGTATTTAGGATTCGGCAATTGGTATTAAACTCCAAATAAGTGCCGGCTATATTAGAAGAGTGACTTAAAAAACGTATCTCAGCTGTAAAGGGACCGAGTGGTTTAATCATCTTTCTTCTGGATTTATTGTATTTGAAACCGCATGGCGCGCAGGCCACGGCAATCCTGGAGCAACATTCCCGAAAAATATCCTTCCCAGTTGGATAATCTGTCATATCGCTTCAACTCCATTTTTCTTATTTGTTTAATCTAAAAAGGTATAGCTAAACAGCAATTTTCATTTGTCTCCAAGCCTGTAGTTCCTGTATATATCCTATTATAATGTTACAGGTATAACAAAAAGCGCTTGAAGCCTTTCGTTATGATATAGTAAGGAGTAGAGGGCACCCGATGGGTGCCTTTCGAACTTGAAAGGAGAATATAGATGACCGTAAAGTTTAGCTTGAGTTATACAGATGGAGATTTCATCGACAACATAGAAATTCCAATTTATAAAGTGTATCCCAAGGGTACCTCTTTTCAACTGTATCATTTAAATCGCAACCCTGCTCGTAATGAACACAAAGAATTGCTCGTTATCGATGAATCGGGGATAACACCGGAGAGCATGTTTAAAAGTGTCACAGAATTTTGTGAAAAATTGATCCCCTATTTATTGGATAGGAAAAATGAGTCGTTATTCTTATTTGGGGAGTACTATGATGCAGAGAAAGATAAGATGGTGGACATTGATGATATTGAGATTTCCTGTTTAATAGGCGGGGCAGCCATCTTACAAGAAGAAGAAAATAAGTAATGTAGGATCTACAGAGGTTAGTTACTGAGGAATATGAATCAATGGTTTAAAGGAAAAAAATAAAAATTCAAAAATATCGTAATCAGCTCTTGCGTAGCCTGAATTTCAAATCTCTATCTTTGTCTCCAAAAACTCAAGATACTTTGGGTCGTCTTCCATAAAAATCTCAATGCCGGCGCCCATGTAAGCCCGGGTTAACTCGTCAGCGGCCTTTTCAAAGTTTTCCTGTTCATAATATAACTGTCCCAGCCGAAGATGAATATACGGATTACCCAACCCCTTCGGACACTGCACGGCGTTAAAAAAGCACTTGAAGGCCTTATCGTAATTCTTTACACGATAGTGGACATCCCCAATAGCTACATAGATCCAGGTGGCGGCCTCCCATTCTAGATGATTTTCAGGCAATAAACGGAGGGCGGCAATATAATTTTGCTTGGCGGCATCAAGATCGCCTGTCTTCACGAAGTCATCGCCTTGTTTACATAGAGCCCTAATTGCGGAATAAGTGGAATTTGAGAGCTGCAAAGCGATCGCTCCTGTTCTGTTCGAATGGATTAAGGAATTTTAGCCAATGATCGTTTGTTGATTTTCATCAAAAATGATGGCGTCTGGTATTGCCGGTAAATAGCCTATCGCCCCAATGATACGATCCGTAAATTCTTCTTCATGATCAGGCTGGAATACGAAGCGAATGCGCTTGGCACATAGTCTTTGACTTCAGGTAGATAATCACATATGAAAAGTCTACCAAATTTTTAAGCCTGATCATAGTTTGAAAGCACATTCCGGTTTTATCAGCCCGGAATTAGTTGAATCCGCAAGAGTCAAATTTGGCGCGCAAAACCGTTTAGATACATGGATCCGTTCTGATCATGAGAATTATGGTTTTGCAAATAACATAGAGTGGAAGGACAATGATACGTTGGAGTTTGAGGGTTCTCTAGCCTATCAGGATACGGAAATGATCAAGAATGTTACGGTAGCCTATGAATTCAGTAAAAAAAGGATCTTAAAGTAACCGAGCTTAACCAAGCTAAAAATCCATAAGAGCCTTGTAGCGGATGCGCGGCAGCAGCGCACCTTTCAGCGTGACCACCATACCACCCATAAAAAAGGCCCCATATTGGGCAAGGGGGCCTTTGACCTGTCTATTCACATTCCTGCATTTTTGGAACCCAACGCGCCTACTTTAGTATTAAAAGTTCTCTATTACAATTTTTCCAATGGTCCGCCCGGTTTCCAGCTTCTCGTGTGCTAAACGCAGGTTTGCTGCATTGATGGGCTCTAGTCGTTCAGTTAGTGTAGTTTTTATTTTTCCATCATCGATTAAGTCCGCCAGTTTATTCAGCAATTCGTGTTGTTTGATCATGTCTTTGGTATGATACATGGACCGTGTAAACATGAACTCCCATACAAAGGTTACACTTTTAGGAAACAGCAAGTCCATTTTGAAGCTCCCTGCCCAAGTATCCTTGTTAATAGGAACGATAGAGCAAATTTTACCTTGAGGGACAATGACTTCTGTCATATTTTCAAGATGTTGGGCTGTATCATTCAAGCAAAAAATATAATCTACGGTGTCAATACCAACTTCTTTAAGCTGGGGTTGAAAAGGGTTGTTGTGGTTTATGATAAAATCCGCACCTAGACTTCTGACCCATTGAACTGACTCTGGACGAGAAGCCGTACCGATGACAGTCAAACCTGCTAATTTGGCAAGTTGAATGGCGATCGATCCTACTCCTCCCGCTGCACCGATAATGAGTATGCTTTTGTTTTCATTTGCGTCTAAGCTAATTCCCAATCGATCAAATAGGCCCTCCCATGCAGTTATCGAGGTAAGCGGTAATGCAGCGGCCGCAGCGAAATCCAAACTTTTTGGCATAGTTCCTACAATTCGTTCATCAACCAAGTGAAATTCACTGTTACTTCCTGGTCGAGACACACTACCCGCATAAAAGACCTTGTCCCCAGGCTGAAACAGTTGGCAGTCAGGGCCAACTTGTTCTACGATTCCGGCGGCATCCCAACCAAGAATTTTCGGCGATTCGGTTTCGTAGTTATGTTTTTGACGAACGCCTACGTCTGCTGGATTGACAGAGAGTGCTTTTACACGTACAAGCAAATCGCGGCTAGTAGGTTTCGGCTTATCCAACTGAAGATCAATCAGGCTTTCTGGATTGGATATGGGAAGGTATCGGTAAGCACCGACTGCTTTCATCTTTTGGTGAGTATTCATGGGGATCCATCCTCTCAAATAGGAAATGTTGTACAGTTGCATTGTAAAGCAATTCAATTACTTTTAGTAAGTACGCAGATTTTTATGGTATAGTATGAAAAATCAAACCATTGGGGGATAAGCTGATGGGAGACCGAAGAAATAAATATGGATTGAATCCGGATATGCAAGCATGTCCGGTTGAAACAACGCTGGATGTTATTGGTGGAAAGTGGAAGGGGATCATTCTCTATCAGCTTTTGGAAGGAAAGAAAAGATTCAATGAATTCAGGCGCCTTAATCCGGGAATCACGCAGTTCATGCTCACATTGCAATTAAGAGAGCTTGAACGGGATGGCATCATTCATCGTGAAATATTTAAAGAGGTTCCGCCTAGAGTGGAATACTCCCTTACTGATTTCGGAAGGACTTTAGAACCGGTTATAACGTCTATGAAAGCATGGGGGGAGTCTTATAAAGAGAGGCTTAATGAAAATCGAGCGATGCAAGGGGACGAGTAACTCGTGAGCGCAGAACTGTGCCATAAGTAACGACGGAAAATTTGAATGTTGCAAGTCCTTCCTAAGTATTACCGCAAGTTAGCAGATCATTTATTATCAAAATAAGCTGAGAGAAGATTCCCTTCTGTCAGCTTTTTTTTAGCGGTTTGAGGAAATTGCGTACTTTCTTACATGAGGTTCCTGCTGTTCCTTCCCTACCAATCTCCCAAATTTTTTACTTAGATTTGATATATTCTTCGACTTCCATGATTTGATTTATGTTAAAATATCTCCGGATCAGAAATTGGAGAGGGGTTTTATAACTCATGTCATGGAAAAACGTTCTGGGTAAAAGCACCATTCGTGTGGCTACGACTGCTCTATTACTTTCCCAACTGTTTGGCGCAGTAGGTTCTGTCTCTGCTGCAGGCAACGATGTCGAAGTACACTTGATTGGTATCAATGACCTGCACGGTCAGTTGGACACCACATCGATAGTTAGTGACAAAAAGGTCGGAACAGCTCCAATTCTAGCAACATATTTAAAAGAAGCTCAAGCCAAATATGAAAACTCCCTGCTCTTCCATAATGGAGACTCTGTTGGTGCATCCGCCCCCGTCTCATCTCTGGATCGTGATGAGCCTACGATGGAATGGATGAATATGATGGGCTTTGATGTAGGTTCTTTGGGCAATCATGAATTCGACCAAGGTATCGCTGCATTAAAAGCACAAATCTTTGGGGGCCTGGATCCAAAAGAAGGCAAGGTAACCCATGCTGGCGCCAAATTTGATTATGTAAATGCAAACGTCATTGAAACTTCCACAGGCAAACCATTGATTAAGCCCTATGTGGTTAAAGAAGTGGGCGGTGTCAAAATCGGATTTATCGGATTAGTAACGAAAGCAACTCCTTCTAAAGTATCCCCAGCGGGTACAGCAGGCGTGCGTTTCTTAAGCGCAGAAGAAGAAGTTGCAGCCGTTAATAAATATGCAAAAGAATTGCAAGATCAAGGGGTAGAAACGATCATCGTCCTGGCACATGATCCGGCAACAACTAAAGAAGGCGTCACCACTGGAGAAGCGGCTGATTTGGCCAAAGCTTTGCCTGCCGATTCCCCTGTTGATGTTATCGTTGCAGGTGACAATCATGCTTTAGCTAACGGTGAAGTGAATGGAAAATTGATCGTTCAGGCTTATTCTTATGGTACGGCATTTGAAGATATTAAGCTGATGATTGACCCTACGACTGGAGACGTAGCCGAAAAATCAGCCACAGTTACAACAACTTTTCAAGACGGTGTCAAAGAAGACCCTGAATCTTTAGCTATTATTAAAAAATCATTAGACAAGCATCCTGAGCTAACGAAGCCAGTAGGTACGACAGATGGTTCTGTCACTCGTACAGATGCTTATAATAACGAAGCACCTCTTGGAAACCTCATTGCAGATGCAATGCGTCAAGCAGACTTTGGTGATAAAGCAGGCGCTGCTGACTTTGCATTTATGAATCCAGGCGGGATTCGTGCGGATCTGCCGCAAGGCGATGTAACCTTTGCTGATCTTGCTAAAGTACAACCTTTTGGCAATACTTTAGTGAAACTGGAGCTGACGGGTGCACAAATTCAAACCTTGCTGCAGCAGCAATGGGGTACAAACGCGGACGGTACACCAAACACCAAAACACTACAAATCTCTGGCTTAAAGTATACGGCAGATTTCAGCAAGCCAGTTGCAGAACGTGTGACTAGTCTCACTCTTGAAGATGGTACACCGATTGATCCTGGAAAAACATATACGGCTGTAGTTAACAACTTTATGGCAGCAGGTGGAGATAACTATAAAGTGCTGGTGGATGCTAAATCATCCTTAGCCGGTCCGATCGATCTGGATGTATTCTATCAGTATATTGTAGATAAATTTAAAGGTGGCGCTATCCAGGCTAAAACAGAAGGACGTATTACCAACCTGGGTGCATCTACAGAACAACCGGAAACACCTGTAACCACAGAAGTTATTTCTCGTGCTGAGTTTGTCAGTGCTCTAGTAGATATGTTGAAACTAAACCAAGTAGCTGCAGCACCTGCATTCAAGGATGTTGCTGCTGACGCTGCCTATGCAGATGCCATCGCTGAAGCTGCTCATGCCGGTTTCATCCAAGGCTACGGTGGTAACTTCAATCCGGATCGTGATATCACTCGTGAAGAAGCGGCTACCATTCTTGCTAAATTGTTGAACAACCCAGTTTCTGATAAAAACGCTGCTACGATCATTGCAGGTTTTGAAGATGGCAAAACCGTTTCTGCCTACGCGGTTAAATCTATGGCCACTCTGATTGATAAAGGTATTCTAAGTGCAGCGGATAAAAAATTGCTTCAACCTAAACAAGGTCTTTCCAATAACGATGCAAAAGCGTTAATTCAAAAGGCTGTCGCGGCAAAAGCTTCATAATTTAGAAGTGATTCAAACCTTATATTAAGACAGGAAAACACATCCCTAATGGTGAATAGTTTTCTTTTATTGATAAACCTCAATAAGTCCATCAATTCATGGAGAGGTTTATCTAGAAGAATGCTACATTCCCATTTAGGATGTGTTTTTTTTCATCGGTAATCCCCAATACCCATTCTTTTAAGTGTGGAAATTTACTCTGTACGGCTTTCAAACTCTTCCAAGACCTTGGATTTGTCGCCATAAACCTTCTCCAGGTGATCCTCTCCCCAATAGCATAAAAGGTCAAGCGCGGGTTTTAATCCCCAGCCGTAGGGAGTTATCTTATACTCTACTTTAGGTGGGATCTCTTGATAAATCTTGCGTGCGACAATCTCATCCTTTTCGAGGCCCCTTAGTTGAGTGGTCAGCATCTTCTGCGTAATGCCAGGGATTAGCCGGCGAAGTTCAGATGTCCGTTTCGGTCCTGTCATCAAATGATAGATGATTAAAGGCTTCCATTTTCCTCCCATTACTTCTAATGCAGCCTCCACCCCAACTGTATACTTCTTTCGAACGCGTTCCCGTTGTTCAGTCATCTTGGATTCCTCCGCAAAAAGGATGTGTTTTCGCTAAGAACATAACTTCTAGGGCATCTATCCAGGGCACTTCCATGTTCCTAGGGTACCCGTATGATCCTATAGAACGTGAAAGTGCGTACTTCCAGGTTATTTTAGCATTGTTTATAATAGCATCAGCCGTTGATCATGGCTAGAAGTTAGCTGTTGAGAAAGGAATGAGGATACAAGCATGAGTGTATTATGCGTTGTTTCGCACCCGCGAAAAGATTCCCTGACCTTTAAAGTCGCCGATCGTTTCGTACAAGGTCTTGCCGAGGCCGGCCACGACTATGAGATATTGGATTTACATGGGATTGGCTTTGATCCGGTTTTAAAAGGAGCAGACGAACCGGATTGGTCTGCTGCCGAACAGTCCTTTTCTCCTGAGGTGGAAAGGGAAATAAGACGAATGAAGGAGCACGACGCCCTGGCGTTTATTTTTCCAGTTTGGTGGTGGAATTTGCCAGCCATGCTGAAAGGTTATATTGACCGTGTATGGAACAATGGCTTTGCATACGGTTCGAACCATCTTCATCATCAGCATGTCTTGTGGATTGGTCTGGCTGGCGTTTCCAAAGAACAGATGGAAAAGCGAAATTACGATGAAATGATTACCCATCACCTCAATGTGGGAATTGCAGATTATTGCGGTGTAACCAGTTCCAAAGTTGAATTTTTATACGAGACCTTGGACTCCGATTCCAAGCATTATGAGATGCTGCTTAATCAAGCTTATCACTTAGGGTTGAATTATGCCAAGGAGCGAGGCCCCGCAGTATAGAGGTTGGCACGCATGCCCATGCCTGTAGTAGTGGATTTTTCGCCGATAGACTCGTTAAAGCTGAGCCGTATCATAGTGACGGCGAAAAATGCTAGGAAGGTGTAGAATCTCTTATATACATCTAGCTAGCGCAGAGTGATAAAAAACGGATAGTATACAATAAGTTTTGCTTGTCATCCAAAATCAGAAGACCCGTTCGGAACAATGAATTCCAACGGGTCTTTTTTTTGCCCTTTCATTGAAGGCGTGGCCTTATTCGTAGTCTGGTAATATTCAGTAATTATTCAGTAGGAATTAGTATAATCATCGCAAGTCGACTTTATTCTCCAAATTTAGACAGAACTAAAAATGGGCTGGTCATATGTTGATGTCCTACACCTGCTACATATACCAACAAGCCTATCAGCATCTGTGGAGGAGAGGAAAGGAGGGAACTCTGCAAGATTTAGATGATGCAAAGGGCTGTTGGGATCGAGCCAATAGAAGCTGTATATTCGGTTGAGCGATATTGAACCGATGATCCTACAGTCGCAAAAATTTCAGTAGTGTCGGGAATGGAGGACAAAAGTGTCTTGAAACGAAAACGCAGCATAAGTAAAGCAATACTCTCTTTCTGCTTGGCAATTATGCTTGTCTTGCAGACGGTGGCGTTCTCTGCTGCCGCATTTGCGGAGAGTGCGCCAGACAATTCGGGGGCAGCGGCCGTTAGCGAAGCCGATTCGCCTAGCGCGGACCAACCGCCGAGCGTTGACGAACCGTCGAACACGGACCAACCGCCGAGCGCGGACGAACCGTCGAATACGGACGAACCGCCGAGCGTAGAAGAACCACCGAGCGCGGACGAGCCGCCGAACACAGACCAACCGCCGTCAGTAACTGAGGCGCCGATCAATAAGGTAATGATGGCGGCAGTACCGACGGACAAAACGGCGGTGTTCATGGAGGCTAATTCAACCTTTCCGCTGAAGGTGACGCAGGGAACTCCCCCTGTTGACATTGCCCCAGGCGGTACGATCCAGGGCCGACAGCAGTTTACGCTGAAATCTGAAGGTCTAAAACTGCCAGTGAATGGTGATGACCCAAATCCAACTAATGCAGATCTTGAAAAATACATACAAAAGGGTGACTGGATTGAGCTAAAAAGAGAAGACCACTTCAAGGAAGTGGTGCTGCCGACAGCTACCAAAACCTTGATGGCAACCACTGAATTAGGTGTGAAACAGCTTGGTACTGCCACTTTCACCCCGGATAGCATCAAGATTGTATTTAATGGCGACGACAGTTTTTTTAATGGTATTGGAAAAGCGGTCACCTTCGGCTTTGAAACAACCGCCAATTCGGATTTGAATGGAATTGAATACGGCGATACAAAGCCTATCTCGATTTTCGGGGGAGCATATGGGTTAAAGAACCCGGCTGTTACGCCGGCATACAACATCAGCTTGACAGGAAACAACTGGCCAAAGAATGGGAGCTGGTCTTGGTGGTATGTGACCGTGCCAGGCTATCAGGATGGCTATTTAACTTTCCAGTCTACTCCATCATCTTTTGATGTGCTTGATGCAACAATCAAGCTGCCGCTAGATGGGATGACGTTCTATACGAAGCCTTCCGATTACCGCATGGTCTATGTACCGGGGTCCTTCAAGGTAAACGGCACTAAGGTAGAGCCAACCATTGATGTAGATGGCAGTCTGAGCTACGTTTTCCCGGCAGGAACGGGAGTGGATCCAAAGGTTGAGTATCAAGCATGGTTTCATAAGGATCTGTATTATAAAGAGTATCGGGGCGTGGGAATCGACCCCGGACGAGGTAGCGGACAGCGTTTTGACCCAAAAGTAGAACTGAGGGATGCAAGTGCTGGTGTAAAAGCCAGTGCAGCACGGGAATCGTGGGTCGCACCGGACTGGATCCAAACATCAGGCTCTTATGACCACCCGAATGAAACCATTACATGGAAAGTTACTGTTAACCAATATAACAAAAAAAAGTTAAAGGATTTTACTATCACAAATGTATTGCCTGCCGGGCTAGACTTTTTATCAGCTGAATGGCAGACATGGGTGGATGGCGTTGCATCTGGAGAAACACAAATTACACCGGATGCGAACGGCGTTTATTCCTTCGGGGATATTAATGGTAAAGTAGAATTAGTGATTAAGAGCAAGGTAACAAGCGGTTCCAGCTTCAGAATCGAACCTCGTGCCAACTGGGATTTGGATACACCAGATGGCATACAGAATAACGATGTAATCACTGGTACAAGACCTAACGCAGTGACTGATGAGGCAATGGTCACCATCGGGGAGCACGTCTTTACAAAGAGTGGGTCTGTATCGATCGAGGATTTCAACCTCGGCGGCATCACGTGGACTGTCAATCTAACGCCACAGTATGCCCTGCCAAATGCGGCGGTATACGATGTTCTGGTGCATGGCGGAGATTTGAACGTCTTGGACAACGCTGTGGATGAAACCGGAGAGGTGAGCGCGGAAACGATTGCGAAAATCAAGGCAAATGTTAATACTGCTCAGCTTTGGAAGCAGTATCATGCGGGATCCTTGAAAGGCGTAACCAATGCGAGTGGCTTGACACTGAAGGCTATTCCTTTGACGGTGAACGGTGAAGTCGTGGCGGATTTGGTTAAGGTAACTGGATACACCGACAAAGCTGCATCCTTCAGCTTCCGTTCACTGGAGACCAACCCAGACATCCTCTTCAGGCAGGATATTAACATAGGGAAAACAAGCTGGAATCGGGCTTTGCTTTTTGATGGCGAAACCGTAAAACAAGCGCAAAACAACACCAACCTTCACCTGCGTATGCTGAATAAGGATATGCTTGCCGCATCCTATCCTATTAAGAAGGACGGGACGGCTGACACATGGTATACTCCGAACAACGTTAACCGTTATATCGGTTATGATAGCTCATCAAGCGGCGACGAATACACCATGGCTGGTTATGACCGGACAACCAAGACGGTCACCTTCCGCCTAAGCGTCAATATGCCGGGCTACAACACGGTCGAGATGGCGAAAGACGGCGGAAGTCGGGTCATCACCAATGTGAAGCTAGTAGACACCTTGCCCGCGGGGTGGGAGTTCGTTCCGTTCTCCGAGGAGAAGGATTTTGAGCTTTGGAAAGGTTATTCGGATAATGGCAGTGGCACTGGCTATGGGGTTCGAAACAACGCTGTTTCAATCATCGAGCCGAACGACCCTGCTCATGTGGTAAGCTTCTCACAGAGTGGAAACGTAGGAACCTTTACTTTCTCTAAATTGGAAAGCCCGTATGTTATTTTGGTCAAGGCGAGACCTTCCAATGCAGCACTGGAGAAATATTTGGAGGAGTACACCGCCAACGGAACGTCCAAGCAGGTGCTCTATAACAAAGCCGATCTTCACATGACATGGGGCGGGGTGGAGAAGGTCCTCACCGAACAGCGCAAAGTTATTGTACCAATTCAGACCTTGGGCAAATCGGTAACTAAGCCAGTTCCAGGGGTGCTGGAATGGACGGTGAACTATACCCCGCCATTCAACATGGAGCAGGGTGTTTATTTGCAGGATACCCTAGGTGCAGGGATGAATCTTCGCTATGAAGAAAACGGAAAGCTTGTGCTGACAGCGCCTAGTATGGCAGTTTATCCTGCTAAACTGACTGCCAGCGGTGCTCTGGAAAGAGAGGGCGCAGCGCTGGACCTTAGTGACCCGAACTGCGAAGTTCAGGTAGAAGCTGCACCAGGTGAGGGAGGCACCACCGTTCTCATATTCAAAATGAACAACCCTAATAAGCTTTACCAGTTTGTGTACCAAACCGAGGTTGACCCTTCTAAAGCGAAAACTGGAGACAAAATGGGCAACGAGGTAAAGCTGATGGGCGATGATAAGCTGAAATCTGTCAGTGCCAAAAGTGAAAGCACGCTGGACAGTTCGGACGTAGCCGGCAGTTCAAGCTCCAATGCCCTTCTGCCCCTGAAAAAGGTAGATCCTAACAACAATCCGCTAAAAGGCGTAGAGTTTACGCTCTATAAGAAAGACGGCGGATCTCAAATCGCTAAAGGAACAACAGATAGCGGAGGAAAACTCAACCTACTGTTCCCGGATCCAGGTTATTACGAGCTGAAGGAAACCTACATTGATCTGAATACCTGGCTGCCGATCACCCATGTGTATCAGGTGTACGTGGGGAATACGCCCGGGAAGCCCATCTGGGTAGACGGGGTGAAAGTAACCTCTGATAATCCGCTGATCGTCCCAACACCAGCCCAAGGCAAGCTGACCATCACCAATAAGGTAGAAGGCAACGGAAGTGATCCGAACAAAGCATTCGAGTACACCGTAACCTTCGAGGGCGAGGGCAAAGATGCGGAGTACGCCTATAAGAAGCCCGATGGTACAATTAGCACTATCAAGTTCAAGAGCGGAGACAAGATCTTCCTCAAGGACGGAGAATCTGTTGTATTTCCAGCTCTGCCTGCAAATCTGGTCTATACCGTAACTGAGGGTGATTATACGACCGCTGACGGTTACACGACGGAGCCGCAGACGAGAGTATGGTCCGGCAAAATTGCAGATAAAGGCGACCACAAGGCGGACTTTCTTAATGAGCGAACCGTCAACAAGCTGACTATCAGCAATACGGTCATTGGCAACGGCGGCGATAAAACGAAGGAGTTCGAGTACACCGTCAGCTTTGAGGGTGCAGGCAAGGACGGAAGTTATTCTTACGAGAAGCCGGATGGCAGTACAGGTACGATCAATACCGGCGATACCTTCAAACTCAAGGATGGAGAGAAACTGGATATTTTAGGTCTGCCTAAGGATTTGAAATATACAGTTACCCAGAAGGACTACACAACCGATGATTACGTGACTACTCCCGAGGAGCGAAACTATACCGGAGTCATGAAGGGCAAAGATGAAAATGCCCCGTTCACGAACGTGCGGGTCATAAAGGGCGACCTGCTCATCAGCAACACGGTTAAAGGCAAAGACGACGACAAGAAAAAACTGTTCCAGTACACGATCACCTTCACAGGAGAGGGATCGGAGATATCCTACGCCTTTGAGAAGTCGGATGGCACCAAGGACATGATTAAGAGTGGAGACACCTTCGATCTTACGGATGGTCAGACGCTCGTTGTGCATGAACTTCCGACGGGTCTCGAGTATAAGGTAATCCAGAATGATTATTCGGAAGACGGCTATGTGACGGAGCCTGAAGATTTCATTCGCACAGGAACCATTCCGGAGAAAACAGCAGCCGAAGCACGCTTCGTCAATACCCGCCCGTATCTGGAAGGCGTGCTGCGTGACAACAACACAGGCGAAGTCATTCCGAACGCGGAAATCATCGTGACGAACAAGAAGACCGATGAACAGCAAACGATTCGGACGAATGAGAAGGGCGAATATTCGATTCCGGCCGCAGCGGATACCGACTATACGATCACTTATACGAAGCTGTATCACGTAGGCGGAAAAGATGTCCCTGTCGATTTCACGCAAAAAGCAAATGTGGACGGCAGTGTGAGAGACGAGACCGTTCCGGCCGACATTACGGCGGTAGGGATCGTGCTGTTCAAGCAGCTGGATGGAACAAAAGAGCTATTCAACGATTCGTTTACCAGCCAGATGCATATTTATTTAAAGGACAAGGACGGCAATTATATTCAAGAGAACGGTCGTCCCAAGGCGTTTCCGATGGCTTCAAACGACACTTTCTCCGTGGAAGGGTTAACCGAGCAGAAGTACACTATGGAAGTTCGCTATGAAGCTGAGGACGGTAAGGAATTGCTCTTCAAGGTGACGCAGCTGGACGTGAAAGCAAACGGAGAGCTGAATATTTCCGAGGAATTGGTCGATCCTTACGGTACGGTTTATGATGAAACGACAGGAGACGCTATCACCGGCAAGAAAATTGATGGAGCCAAAGTTACTCTGTATTATGCGGATACGCAGCGGAATAGAGATAACGGGCACACTCCGGATACGAAAGTAACGCTTCCTCCGGTCCCGAATTTCCCGCCGCACAACAACGAGAGCCCCGAGCAGGATAGCGACGCAAATGGCTTCTATGCATACATGGTGTTTCCTGACGCAGATTACTATCTGATCGTAACGAAGGACGGATATGAGACGCATCGGAGCGATACGATTTCTGTCGATTATGACATTATCAAATACGACGTGCCAATGAAGCCGATCCGTTCCGGTGGCGGCTCCGACAACGGTAACAGTGGGGGCGACAACGGCAACGGTGGAACCGATAACGGTAACGGCGGAACTAACAACGGTAACAATGGAACCGACAACGGCAACAACGGAACCGGTAACGGCAATAACGGAACCGGTAACGGCAACAGTGGAACCGACAACGGCAACGGCGGAACCAACAACGGTAACAATGGAACCGACAACGGCAACAACGGAACCGGCAACGGCAACGGCGGAACCGATAACGGTAACAATGGAACCGACAACGGTAACAACGGAACCGACAACGGTAACAGCGAAACCGACAACGGTAACGATGGAACCAACAACGGTAACAGCGGAACCGACAACGGCAACAACGGAACCAACAACGGTAACAGCGGAACCGGCAACGGTAACAGTGGAACCGACAATGGCAACAACGGAACCGGCAACGTCGGCAACGAACTGGACGATGCTCCGAAAACCGGAGACAACAGCGTATCGCCTATCCTTTATATGGCTTTAGCGCTGATGTCCTTGATGACCATCGGTTTCTGCCTCATCGGTAACAAGAAGAAAAAGCACATTCAGTGACCGGAAAGGCGGTAAGAAAATGAGCAAAACTAAAAAGATTCTTATCGCCGTTTCCCTCCTTGTGTTGGTATTTTCTCTCTTCAGTATTGCGAGGACTCTCCTTCAGGATTATGCTGAACAGCAGAAAATCAAAGAGCTGACAAAAGTTAGGGAGGATGGGTCTGGCAAAGGCGGAGGGGATGCAATCCCCTCCCTTTTGTCCAATAAGGCGGGTAAGCCGGTCATGCTTCCCGAATTTCGAGAGCTTTACGAGAGGAATCCGGATATCGTCGGCTGGCTGCAGATTGACGGCACCCGAATTGAGTACCCGGTCATGCAGAATCCCCAGGATGCGGAGTATTATCTCAATCATGATTTCGATAAGAAGGAAAACAAAGGCGGCCTCCCCTTTTTGGATGCGCATAGTCGGGCCAATGGTTCGGGCATTTTGCTGATTCATGGACATCACATGAAAAGCGGCTGGATGTTTAAAGATTTAATGAAGTACAAGAACGAAAACTTTTATAAAGAGCACGCTACGTTCCAGTTCAGCACGCTTTATGAAAAGGAAAAATACGAAATTGTAGCCGTCATTCTGTCGCAAGTTTATCGCAAATCGGACGACGTTTTTAAATACTACCAGATTGAAAATGTAAGTACGCCCGCCGAGATCGATTCGTATGTACAGAACATCAAGAAACTCGCTCTTTATGACACGGGCGTCACAGCCCGGTATGGCGACAAGCTTGTTGTACTGTCCACTTGCGAGTACTCAACCGAAAACGGCCGGCTAGCGGTGGTTGCCCGAAAGATTAAATGACGATGTAGAAATACGGAGTCAAGCTGTTTGATATCGCGTTCTCCCTTTGGAGGACGCGATTTTTTAGCATTCGGGGCTGGTTGTTCCAGCCCCTCTTTCATTTCTTTTTCTCCAATTCCGCCTTTAATCTTGCATTCTCTTCCAAAAGCCTTTGAACGTCCGGGATATCCTTACCGGAAACCCAGCCATGTAAATCGTCTCTTGCTGCATACCCCGGCAATTGATCACGAAGTACCATTTTAATGTGCCGTACATCCTCAACATAATAGATGGGGACTTGTTCCATGACCGTTTGCTTAAACGCTTGAAACTCCTGATAGTATTCAATCGCTGTAAAGTCGTATGGCTTTTGTCTTAATGCTTCATCTGTAACAACAAAAGCAAATCTAGGTTTGCCCGCTTCTCCGGCATACTCATACTCCCAATGCGTATAGCTCTTGGATTCATCATGAGGGAGCGTTAAGCCATAGAATCCACCGAGAATCAGGATATATACGTCGGACTCGTCGATCCATCTCTTCCTAATGTTCATTGGACTTTCCTTGAAAAATTGCTCGACTCCAGCAGGGATATGACCGGCTTGAAGTATGGCTTCCACAGCGGTATGTCTTTCCTCAATTAGATCATAGTAAGTAGACGATATGTAAATTTGTAGTTTTTTTCTCATAAGCCCACCTAAATTGTAGAATTCGTAAAAATAAAGAGTGAAGAGTGAAATAAAGGAATGAACGAAATAGGCCGTATTGGGCCGGTATAACAGGAGGTTCAGGGTAAAACTATATTTCAATCCATTTAGAATCTACCACCCTCTCACATTATTTGTCAAAATTTGCAGGGGGTCTTATGCGGCAAGCTTGCCGCTTCGGGAACATTGGAACAACCCTACGAACCAGTATTAAACGTATATTAAACTTGAGGTCACCTAAAAATTATCCTAAGGAGGTTAGGGATTGGTGGCCGTACTCGCTGCTCTATTCGGCTTGTTATTCGTTAACAAGTCATCGGTTCGCCGCGAAAAAGCAGAGTTTTAACGTGGGGTTCGCAGTACCAAGCCCGTATCCACGCAACAAAAGAGCATCCTTAAGGATGCTCAATTAGTGTACGGTGAAGCGTATCAATTTTTTGGACCCGGCAGGGATCATTGATGGTTATCCCATGGAATTTTGCCTGCGCAGCTTAAGCGCATGAGTCCCAACAATGCAGACCCAGCCAAGATAGGACACAATGAGGATACGCCCGTACAAACCTGCAAGCACGCCAGGACCAAACTGGCCGTCGTGAGGGATCTGAAGGATGAAAAGCACCATGATGATGAACGTAATGCTGGCAGTAACAAACAGACGTACTCGAATGGTCCTCCAAGCTTCATTGCGTGCTAAGGCAAAGCTGATCAGGAGAGCGGCCACTGGCGTGTAGTCTAGCGTGGCTCCAATAGAATGCATTTTACCGCTGAACGTTGCATCATCCTGACTTACCGATAAAGGGTCTGTCACGAAAATGGCAGCGATCATGGTACCGATGGCGCTTATCCCTAGAATAACGAGTCCTATGTATCCTGCAATATTGCGGGCCTGTGATTGGATCACGATTCCGGAGCTGATTAAGCTCACTGCTAATAGCCCAAAAGCAAGATGCATTAACCAACCGAAATTGCCTAATGCGTATTCGCTGATAAATCGCCAAGTCGGGTCGAATTCCGGCTCTAGCAAATGGAGGCTTCCTAGAATGATTACGAAAATCACTCCGGTACTGATGGACAATCGTGCAGCCGACGCAGAAATTGGTTTTGTATTCAAAACCGGTTTAATCACTTTGTAGATTTCCCCCTTTACGCTTGTTCCAATGCCTTAGCGATGATCACTTCAGCCAGTACATTCGGAGCCATCACAACAGCGGAATGATCCTGGCCTATCAGCGTGAAGGTTTCAGCAGCTGGCAGAATTCCAGCAAGCTCTTTGGCCGCGTCGTGAAACAAGGGTTCGCTATTCTCACCTGTAATGATTATAGCCGGAATGCTGACGTTCCAGCGATTGACTGGTAGCGGCTTGCCGGATTGGGTATCACCCATAATCATTCCATCGTAAGCGAGAGTGTGAGCCAAGGCCTCCATCGAATTCCAAGAAGGATCGGCTTTCATGTAACTTATATATTCCTCAGGAATACCAAGTGCTTCTAACATGTAATAGGCAACTGCATCGCTTCTTCTATCGGCTTCAATCAAACTGTTCAAGTGCTCGACGTATTCTGCGGGAAGCGGCTTGCGGCTATCGTTAATAATAAAAGGCGGTTCATACAGGTACAGCCTCGCGACTTGCTCTCCTAAGCGGCTGGCTGCCTCAAGAGCCAAAACGGCGCCGGAAGAGCTTCCAAAAAGACATGCGTTGCCCCCGGCCGTTTGAATTAATGCCTCGATATCTTCTACCTCACGCTTAACGGAATACGGATGGGTATCGGAGCTTTGACCGCGGCCTCGTCGGTCATAGTTGTAAACGGTGAAATGGTTGGCCAGCTGGTCGGCAATCTGAGCAGCATCGTGATGGTCAGCAGCTGCAGAGGCAACGAGGATAATGGCAGGGCCGTTACCTTGCCTTTCATAAGCGATTTTTGTGCCATCTTTTGAAATGACAGTTTCCATGGTTAAGTTTCCTCCTCTTAACGATTCTGAATAGAGCTCAAGTCGGTCAAAGGCATCCGCGAAGCCCTCAATCATGCCCATGGCTTCGGCATTTTCCAGTTCTTCGACCGTAGCAAAACGTGTCACAATGCTAAGCTTTGTTCCTTTTGCCACCTCTTCGAATAAGACGGTCGTACTCATCTCGCTGTTCTCTACGATATTCCAGTCTTTATCGGTGAAAGTATCCATGTAAACGAGTCTGGAAGGCTCACTAACTTCCTGATAAACAGCATGACAAAATGCTTCTTCCCCGCTATTATCATCTGCTCTCAGACTATATCGCCAAACACCGCCGGGTTTTACATCCATCTCATACACGCTGGCAGTCCATCGTTTAGGTCCCCACCAACGGGTGATGTGCTCCGGTTTTGTCCATCCTTCCCAAGCAAGACCCGGTGGAATGGCTACTATGCGCTCAACAGTTAATTCGCGGCGTTCATGATCCCGGTGAATTTTTGTTTTCCTTCTCATATTCCCACCCACCTCATTCGTAAGTTTCAAAGAAGCCAAACGAAGGTACCGAACTTCAGTTATAAGTCCTCCTTTTTTTTGTAGTCGAGCATATATTCCTCGAAATTGTCCAGACGCTCCTCCCACAGGATGCTAAAGGAGTCAAACCATTCATCCAGATCCTGGAACGGTGCAGCCTCAAGGCTATATATTCGCTGTTGTGCTTTGTTACGGGATCGCACCAACCCGGCTTCGCTTAAAATACGCAGATGGCGAGACACTTGCGGCTGCCCAATGTTAAGGGCTTCAACGATTTGGCTCACCGACAGCGGCCCCTTTTTGAGCAGTTCAACAATATTGAACCGGTTAGGCTCCGCTAGTGTAAATAATGTCATTTGGAGAGTTGATGTGTTCATGTCTTATATATACACTAAAGTGTATATACGTGTCAACGTATATTTGTGATGCTAGTTGTGGAGCGGATTAATCTCATTTTTAGTTTTTATGGCTGCTGTGGATGAGCGAAACAGGTGTATCATGCTGATTGACGGGCCTGCAATTCCTGGCTGTAAACCGATAGACACGTTAAGCAAAAATCGCATCACAAATGACCCCAGCTTTTTAAATAAATATTTTTCTTGTAATGTAGAAATTGAAGCAGCCCACACGACATTATAGTGCAACCCAATTCCAATACGGTTTTACAGGGAGGAGTTTTTGTATGAGTTACACCTTAATGTTTTACGAGAGCCAGGAGGATTTTGCGGCTAGAATGGATCCAGCCCGGCAACAAGAATACCTGGCAGGCTGGACGCATTACGTGCATGCTTTACGACAGTCTGGAATCGTGGTGTTTGGTTCGGGGCTTCATGCTCCGGAGACAGCTGCAACGATGAAACGGCGCGGCGGTGAAATGGCGGTTCAGGACGGACCGTTTCCCGAGACGAAAGAGCAGCTCGGCGGAATATTCGTGATTGATGTTCCGGATCTGGATACTGCATTAGAGTGGGCTGCTCGAGGGCCTGTCGATACGGTGGAGGTCAGACAAAACCTTCCCGCGCTGAAGTAATCATCTCTATGGAAGCTCATCAAGTGATTGAACAAACAGCTCGTAACGCTTACGGCCGATTACTCTCCTATTTAGCTGTAAATTGGCATGATCTGCAGGCGGTTGAGGATGCGATCGGGGACGCTTTTCTCGCTGCGTTAGAAACTTGGCCGAAGGTCGGCATTCCGGATAAGCCTGAGGCATGGCTGGTTACCGCCGCCCGTAGGCGGCTTATCGACCGTGCACGCCGTACCCGCGTTTCCGAAAGTGCGCTGCCGACACTCATTGCCATGTCAGATGATACACAACGGCTCGCATCGTCAAACACTGGTTTTCCGGACGAACGGCTGCGGATGATGTTTCTTTGTACTCATCCGGCCATTGACCCTGCGATGCGTACACCGCTTATGCTGCAGACGGTGCTTGGAATCGATGCAGCCCGGATTGCATCTGCATTCATCGTCAAGCCCTCCACCATGAGCCAGCGTCTGACGCGGGTAAAGGCCAAAATTCGTACCGAACGCATCACATTTGAATTGCCCGATGCTGAAGAAATCCCGAATCGTCTCGATTCTGTCCTGGAGGCTATTTACGCTGCTTACGGGAGCGGGTGGGACGAAGCAGCCAGTGCCGATTCGCCTCACAGGAGATTGGCAGAGGAATCGATCTATCTAGGAAAGCTGCTTCTCCAGTTCAACCCCCGCGAACCGGAGGTGAATGGCCTGTTGGCGCTCATGCTGCACTGTGAAGCGCGAGTCGGGGCTCGGCATGATGAAGAGGGGAACTATATTCCCCTCTCGCAGCAGGACTGTGCCCGATGGGAGCAAGGCATGACCTTGGAGGCGGAGCGTTATCTGCATATCGCCTCACATGCCGGTGAAATCGGACGCTTTCAACTCATGGCCGCGATCCAATCCGTGCATGCACAGCGTTTATGGACTGGGCAAACAGAGTGGGAGGCGATTGCTCAGTTATATGAGGGCCTCATTCGTATATCTCCTACCCTAGGCGCATTAGTCGGCCGAGCCGCCGCGGTGGCGGAGGCTTATGGATCGGAACGCGGCATTGCGCTTCTAGAAGCCATTCCATCTGCAGAAGTGGTAAGCTATCAGCCCTATTGGGCACTTGCCGGTCATTTATACAAACGGATGCAGCGGAAGGAAGATGCCCACTTGGCTTATAGCCGTGCCATTGGGCTAAGCACAGATATATCGATTCGGCAATTTCTAAATCGCCAAGATGCTGAGATATAAATTACACACCGGGATAAAATAAACTACCCGAGGAAGAAAGGGGCTGGCGTGCCAGCCCCTTTCTCATTTATCGCCGATAGACCCGTTAAGCTGAACCGTACCATAAGTAACGGTAAATGTTTTATAGCATGCTTGATTTACATAGAATTTGTTAGCCTTTGGACAACTTGTCCCTCTTCCGTATCCGTGGGAGGACTTTGCAGGAGGGAGATGTGCTTAATTAAGTGCACTTTTAGTGTATTTCGAAGCTGGTCGCTGGATATCCTAGGCATGGGTTCCCAATAGACCATAAAAGGAATGAGTTTTGTGAAAACAGATCAATCACAATTAACCGCAGCGGAGATGGGAAAACTTTGGGCAACGTACGTTGGAAATACGATGGGAAAATGCGTGCTTAGTTACTATCTCCAGCATGTGAACGATAAAGAAATTAAAGGAATTTTACAATTTGCCCTGGGGTTATGTGAAGATTATATACAGGATATCGAAGCCATTTTTAAAAAAGCGGACTTTCCCATACCCGTCGGGTTTACGAAGGACGACGTAAATCTGGAAGCACCCCGGCTGTATGAAGATGAATTTTATCTTCATTACTTACAGTATCTGGGCAAAGCCGGAATGAGTATTTATAGCGTGGCTATTCCTTTAGTAACGAGGAAGGATATCCGGGATTTTTTTGTCAAGACCCTTCATGATACGAGCCAATTAATGGTTCAGGTCAATGATGTTTTGCTTTCCAAAAATGCATCAATAAATCCACCTGTCATTCCTCCTCCCGAAGGAGTTGATTTTATTACCAAACAGAGTTTTCTAAATGTATTTTTTGGAAACGGGAGACCGCTGCAAGGCTTGGAAATTGCCCATTTATACGGGAACATGAACAACGACATCACAAGTAAAGCGATTATTACTGGCTTTGTCCAGGTGGCAAAGAGTGAAAAAGTCAGACAATATTTAGACCGTGGAAAGAATCTTAACGAAAAACATATTGATCTGATGTCGGATAAATTGTCCAAAGACGGTTTGCCGTCTCCTTCACTCATTGATCATTTGGTCAGACCATCAACGGAGTCCCCTTTCTCAGACAAACTGATGGTTTATCATAAAATCGATATGTTTGCCATGAAGATCAGGGAATACGCCAATGGTGCCTCACTAAGTGCAAGAAAAGATGTAGCCGCCTTATTTGCAAAATGCCAGTTGGAAGTATCGTTATATGTAGAGGATGGTGCCAATATTATGATTGACCATGGCTGGCTGGAGCAACCTCCAGAAGCTATAGACCGAGATGAGTTACAAGCGGGACATTAAAAGCTTGATCTAGAAGCTGTTTTGGGTACAATAGTTGAATCGAGTGAGCTATAGGTATAGGAAGGGCCATCCTTTACAGGATGGCCTTTAAGCTTGCGGTTACAAACAGTCCGGTGATCCGTATCCCAGGTACGGCGAAAATGACCGCTAATGGAGTACTCACTGATAGATAACCTCTTTTAAAATCTCTTCCGTTGTGCGAATCCGCCCCATCCTCGGGAAAATGACATCCCGTACATGCTCATGCTCAGCCTTCGTGAACCCGGTCATGGCGTCAATCGCGAAAACGATATCATATCCGTGCTGAAATGCCTCTCTGGCGGTTGTATCCACACCGATCCCTGAGGCTATGCCGCAGATGACGATCGTATCAATGTTCCGGCGGCGTAACTGGAGATCAAGGTCTGTTCCATGGAAGGCCCCCCATTGCTTTTTAGAGATGATATGATCCGTTTCAGTTACGCCGAGTTCGGGAACAAATTCGTCCCAGCCCTCGACCAGATTTAGTGTGGGAGGTGCGGCATCCAGCTTAGGGCTAAGCATATCTTTGAAGTCCTTACTGGACACATGCACAAGTGCCACGAAAGCTCCATGGCTACGGAAAAGCTGGGTCAGCTTGGCTGCATTGGCAATGACCATTTCGGCGGAATAGGGGGCATACTGCGGACCTATCCATTTTTGGAGATCGATGACGACCAGAGCTGTTCTGTTCCAATCGATGAACGGTTCTCTTTGCCAACTATGCGTATGATTGTCATGAAGTTGGTTCATAGGAAATCCTCCGCTAATCTTGTAATGTAATGATGACGGAATCAGTATATATTAGGCCGTGGTGATTAACGAGAGAGTGGATTATCCTAGGAGTGATTCTCCTAGAATACATAGATTTTATGAAGATATGTGAAGGATTTTGACGCAAAGTGCTGAATATTTAAACGGGATGTTTGTTTCTACCAGTCTATGTAAACAATATTTAGAAGACTAACAGGATCGTCAGTCACCTTGTGAAATATAGATTTCTGGAAATTTAGAGAAAACGAGGGATGGAAATGTCGTATATCGTTGATTTTCAAAATGTATCTACGGTTGGTTTGGAATCTTCACCTGTCGCCGAAGCGCTTGCAGGGTTGCGCGCAAATGAAGCCCGTTACTTTATGAACAAGTACAAGCATGAATTTACGGTTGTGCCCGCCAGCGAAAGCCAGGAGACCCTGGATTATGTGAACCGGATTTTGAAGGAAGAACGGGATATTGAGTTTGCGGCCAAACCTTTGGAAACATCGCGTTTTCAAGTGGAAAATATCCAAATTGCCTACGTTTTTTATGAGGATGGACTCGCACTCAATGTCATGTATACCGTGGATGACCCGAAGAAACGGGCCGTCGGTTTCAAGCTTTCGGAAGGGATGGAGGTACCGCAAGAGCTGGAAGGGAAGTTTAAGTTTGCGAGGCAGAAGTCCAAGCTGGCCGGAACGATTCGGGGCTCGTTTTTTGTCATTAAAGGGGAATATTAAGCTATGTGACAGGCGGGGCAGACCATGCTCTCCTGTCCTTTATCTTTTAAAGAACGCCAGCCTATGTTCCTCTGCTCTCGCGATCCTACTCCTCGACGGCAATGCCGGCAGCTCTCAAATGTCCATAGGTCACGATGTTACTGAACTGGGAAGATACCTCAGCCGCGGACAGGGGCCGGTCGTTTTTGATCCACCAAATCACGATCCCCATGAAAGCCGATACGAGGTATTCAAGCAGCAATTCTTTAGATACCGCTAACGGCGAATCCCCCTGCGCAGGATTCCACCCCTCATCCAGTTTGCCTTTGATGATCGCCTCCATTTTTGCTCGAAACGGATAGATTCTGTTCTCCTCCACCAACATGGCATAGTACAAAGTAATACTCCCCGAAATGTGTTCCAGAACGGCTTGCATGACGGTCTCCAGTCTGGCCAGACGGAAAGGGTTCATATGGAATGGGCAAAGCACGACGGTCTGCTGCAATTCGCTCAACAGCTCGTCCATACATGTATCTAATAAATCCGGCTTGTTCTGGTAGTGAAGATAAAAAGTGTTTCGATTGATCATTGCCCGGTCGGCAATATCCTGGATCGTGATCGCTTCGTATCCTTTTTCCTGAATCAGCTCATAAAATGCCTTTCGGATCGATTGTTTCGTGCGCACAATTCTTAGATCGGTCTTCTTTTTGTTCATGGATTCGCTCTCCTGCAAAAAATTTAAGACGTTAAGCGACAAATCTGTGCGAAATGCCTCTTATCCTGCAAAACTCAAAATATTGAATATTGAGGGTGCTATGGTTCCTTATTATAATGAACACAAGATAAATAAACAACATCGTGTTCATTATTTATCTGATGACGATAAATGGTGCGAGATCAGGACCGGTCCATCAAGCGCAAACGTTCATTTTAACTTTCGGTATCAAAGGGAGGATATTTCGATGACATTCAACGATCATAATGAGCTTGTTCTTAAGGCAACCGCTGTGCTGGAAAGCTTGGAGAGCGGCAGCCCCGAAGCGATTACGGCTTACGTTCATCCGGATAAATATATTCAGCACAACCAAGCCTTACCTGATGGCCGTGATGCCATGCTAGGTGCGCTGGCTCATTTAAAGGAAAACGGTACGAAGGTCAGCATTAAACGTGCTTTGGTCGACGGGGATTTTGTAGTCCTCCATTCCGTATATGAATTCTTCGGTCCTAAGATCGGGATTGATATTTTCCGTTTTGAAAATGGGCTTATCGTCGAGCATTGGGACAATTTGCAGGAGATGGTGGGGAAGACGACAAGCGGCCATACGATGATTGACGGACCGGTCACGGTTCAGGATATCGACAAGACGGATGCGAACAAAGGGCTTGTCCAAAGCTATGTGGAGAACATTTTGTTTGGGAAAAATCCGGAGCTGCTGAACTCCTATTTTGACGGGGATCGCTACATTCAGCATAGTCCGCATATTGGGGATGGCCTTTCGGGACTTCATGAGGCACTCAAGGCGCTATCGGCGAGAAATATTGAATTTCAATATACTCAGCTCCATCAGGTCATTGGCCAAGGCGATTTTGTGCTTACGGTAAGTGAAGGTTTGTTTGATGGCCAGCCTACGGCTTTTTACGATTTGTTCCGTGTGGAGAACGGAAAGATTGCTGAGCATTGGGACGTGGTTGAGGCTATCCTGCCAGAAGAAAAGCGAAAAAACTCGAACAGCCGGTTTTGAGGCTTGAGGGAAGTTAATAGAGAGGCATCGCCGGATCATTGCGGCGGTGTCTTTTTGTGCTGCGCTTATTTCCGGAAAAGTGACCCCTCGCAGCATTTAGCCAAATAAAAAAGCCCTCACGGAAGAACAATACGATGTAGATTTGCACTTGACACCATCGTGTCGGTGATATAGCATTAATCCTAATAATTAAACTACGTTGAAAAGGAATAGTACGGTTTTCTAAGCGAACAGAGAGCTGTTGGCCGGTGTGAAACAGCCGTGGAGAAAATTGGAACTCACCTTGGAGTTGCTCGCTGAAACAGTAAAGTAGGTGGAGCCGGAGCCTGACCGTTATCATCAGGAGGATCCAGGTTTGTCTGTTTATGCAAACCGTATCCGTAGAGTGCATGCCGGCGTTGGCATGAATTCGGAGTGGTACCGCGTAAGATGTTAAAGTCTTTCGTCTCTGTAGTGAGATGAAAGGCTTTTTTTGCGCCTCCGATCTTTGGCAGATTAGCATAGGAATCGACGAAAGGAAGGGTATCCATGAAAAATGTAAACAAATACGACAGAGGATATTTTATGCCGCCGGAGACCAGCCTGAACTGGACCCGGAAGGAATATATTACGGAGGCGCCGATTTGGTGCAGCGTTGACCTTCGCGACGGCAATCAGGCGTTGATCGTTCCGATGAATCTGGAGGAAAAGCTGGAATACTTCAAGCTGCTTGTGGATATCGGATTTAAGGAGATCGAGGTCGGATTTCCTGCAGCTTCGGAAACGGAATTTGCCTTTTTGCGCACGTTGATCGAGCAGGATTTGATCCCGGACGACGTGACGATCCAGGTGCTGACCCAGTCGAGAGAGCACATCATCCGGAAAACGTTCGAATCGCTGAAGGGCGCGAAAAAAGCCGTCGTTCATCTGTACAACTCCACCTCCGTGGCGCAGCGGGAGCAGGTATTCCGCAAATCCAAGGAAGAGATTATCGATATCGCTGTGAGCGGCGCCAAGCTGCTGAAGGAATGCGCGGCCGAGACGGAAGGGAACTTCCAGTTCCAGTATTCGCCGGAGAGCTTCACCGGCACGGAGATCGAGTTTGCGCTGGACATCTGCAACAGTGTGCTTGATGTATGGCAGCCGACGGCAGAGAATCCGGTGATCATCAATCTTCCGGCAACGGTATCCATGTCGATGCCTCACGTCTACGCCAGCCAGATCGAGTATATGAGCGAGCATCTGAACTTCCGGGAGCATGTCATTCTGTCGGTTCATCCGCATAATGACAGAGGCACGGGCGTGGCGGACGCCGAGCTTGGCATGCTGGCCGGAGCTCAGCGCGTCGAAGGGACATTGTTCGGAAACGGGGAACGGACGGGGAATGTGGACATTGTGACGCTGGCGCTCAACATGTACTCCCACGGGGTCGATCCGAAGCTGAATTTTGAGAACATTCCGGCGATTGCCTCCGTGTATGAACGGTTGACTAAAATGAGAGTGGGCGAAAGACATCCTTACGGAGGCGAGCTCGTATTCACCGCATTCTCCGGTTCGCACCAGGATGCCATTGCCAAAGGAATGAAGTGGCGCGAGGAAAAGGATCCGCAGCATTGGTCGGTCCCTTATCTGCTGATTGATCCGATGGACATCGGCAGGGAATACGAAGGCGACATTATCCGCATCAACAGCCAGTCCGGCAAAGGCGGAATCGGATACGTGCTGCAGCTGAAGTACGGACTTGATCTCCCGGCGAAAATGCGCGAAAACTTCGGATACTTCGTTAAAAACGTATCGGATCAGCAGCAGAAGGAACTGATGCCTGAGGAGATCTACGCTATTTTCTTGAAGGAATACGTGAATATCCAAACGCCTGTCGAGTTTGTGAAATACCGCATGACGGACAACGAGGATTTCCAAACGATCGTCACGATTCGTACCGGCAACGAAGTCAAGGAAATCGCCGGCAACGGAAACGGCAGACTCGATGCGATCAGCAATGCACTGCAAACTGAACTTGGGCTGGATTATTCCGATCTGGTCTATACGGAGCATGCCCTGGAAATAGGCTCGAAATCCCAAGCGGTGTCTTACATCGGAATCACGGCTTCCAACGGCAGTGTATATTGGGGATGCGGCATTGACGTTGATATTATGACTTCGTCGGTAAAAGCGCTCTTTAGTGCCGTGAATCAGTTTAGCCGCAATACCAACTGATTGGTTCCGGCTAAGAACGAAATTCGAACATTTTCGTCCCCACCTAAAGAGGATGAGAGTACTCTCACACATATGAAAAGGAGCTGCCGCGGGCAGCTCCTTTTCTGTTTATTCGCCCATAGACACCTTAGAGTGGGGTTAGGGCTTACAGAAAGTAGAAGGCCCCTTCACCCCGTTTGGGTGATGGGTCTGTTCTTTACTGATCGATGTACTCATCTGTTTCACGAATAGCATGAACAAACGTGGTCAGGGCGGCGGGGTTTTACCAGACGAAGACCTTGTCTTCTCCGCCAACCTAGTAATCGACTCGATGTCTTGTTCGGTTAATTGATCAAAGAAATGCCTGCGTATGGCCCTGGAGGCGATGGGACGGGCATCTTCCAGCACGGATTTGCCGGCGGGAGTGATGATGACTTGAACGCCACGATCCGTGCTCAGCGGCTTCCTCCTCACGAGTCCACGTTTCTCCATCCGCGTCAAATGATGTGACAATCGGCTCTTATCCCAGTCCATCGAGTCGGCTAATTCCTGCTGGCGAAGGCTGCCGTCCCCAAACAGGTCTAACCGGTCCAAAACACCATAATCACCTTCCGATAGCCCGGTCTGTTCGGATATTTCTTTGATGACGCGGCCGAAGATGGTCTGGAAGGAGCCCTTCCACATATGCCATATTCGCATTTCTTCTTCATTCAGCTCGTTCTTATCCATAGAAACATCATAACACGGTTGACGCATCAACCACAACATGTTACAGTAGATACCAGGTTGACGTATCAACCGCATGGGATCACACATGAAAGGGTTGACGTGCAACCAAGTTTTTTACCCTTTAGGTTGACGTATCAACCCGGAGATCCATTCTGGATATGAAGTTGGCGCATCAGCCTGGAGCATTTACAAATACCCATACTTCAATGTACGAAAGGAGATTTTTAGATGCAGGATAAACCCGTCGCCCTGGTTACCGGGGCCAACAAAGGAATCGGCCTTCAAATTGCCAAAGATCTCGCGGCACACGGCTTTACCGTACTCGTCGGGTCGCGCAGCCTTAAGAATGGGGAGGAGGCAGCCAAAAGTGTAGGACCGGACGCACGCGCCCTCCAGCTCGACGTCACGAATCAGGCCTCCATCGACGCCGCGGCAGAGCGTATCCGCCGAGAGCTCGGCCGTCTCGACGTGCTCGTGAACAATGCCGGCATCTCGCATGCGGGCAATCCGGACCGGCCGCTGGAGGAGATCGCGGAATCGTGCCGGCCCAGCGTCGCTTCTCTTGACGAGGTACGTGCGGTTTTCGAGACGAACGTGTTTGGCGTTATCGCGGTCACCCAAGCGATGCTGCCGCTCCTGCGTAAGGCGCCGGCGGCTCGCATCGTCAACGTATCCAGCGAAGCGGGGTCGTTGACGCTCAACGCCGACCCGGCCAATCCGCATCGCCCGATGTTCGGTGCCGTGTACAGCCCGTCGAAGACCGCCCTCAACGCCGTGACGCTTGCTTTCGCCATCGAACTCGAGTCGGCGGGCATCAAGGTCAACGCAGCCTGCCCGGGCTTTACCGGGACGGACCTCAACAACTTCGCGGGCACGCGCACCGTCGAACAGGGGGCACGCGAACCCGTGCGCCTGGCGCTCCTCGATGAGAACGGTCCGACAGGCACGTTTTCGAACGAGGACGGCCCACTCCCATGGTAATGCAAACTCGAGTAGTATGATCCAACCCAATCTCTCTCAATGAAAGGAACTTTAATTATGGAAATCAACGTTAATACACCTGCTCCAATCATCTCGGTAAAACCGGTAGTGCTGCCCGTCCCGGAACGGGGTGAGGATCTGCAAGTACGGGTGTCTGCGCCCATAACGGGACATGATCTGCCCATTATCGTTTTCTCGCACGGCTTTGGCTCGTCGATGGACGGCTATGCTCCCTTGGTGGACTTCTGGGCCGCACACGGCTTCGTGGTTATTCAACCCACCCACCTCGACTCGAGAACGCTGAATCTTCCACCTGAAGATTCCCGAACACCGCTGATCTGGCGCATTCGGGTCGATGACCTGAAGCGCATTCTCGACCAGCTTGATCTTATTGAAGCTGCGGTTCCCGGCCTCAGCGGACGTCTTGATCGGAGCCGCATTGCCGCTGCCGGACACTCCTGGGGAGGCCAGACGGTGAGCACGCTGCTCGGCGCCCGTGTCCTTGATGCCGACGGCAAGCCGGGTGAGGATATGTCCGACCCGCGGATCAAGGCGGGATTGCTCCTTGCCACGACGGGCAAGGGCGGAGCCGACTTGAGCCCATTCGCGGCCGAGCACTTCCCCTTCATGAATCCGAGCTTCGCGGACATGAATACACCGACCCTCGTGGTCGCGGGGGATCAGGATCAGTCCCGGCTGTCCACACGGGGGCCCGACTGGTTTGCCGACCCGTACTTCCTGAGCCCGGGCAGCAAGAGTCTGCTCACCCTTTTCGGGGGAGAACATTCGCTGGGCGGAATTCCCGGGTACAACGTCACGGAGACGACGGACGAGAACCCCGAACGGGTCGCCCTGCTCCAGCGGGTCACATGGGCTTATCTGCGCA
This sequence comes from Paenibacillus sp. VMFN-D1, assembly GCF_003386155.1. NCBI lineage: Bacteria > Bacillati > Bacillota > Bacilli > Caryophanales > Paenibacillaceae > Paenibacillus > Paenibacillus sp. VMFN-D1. The sequence continues at coordinate 109,341 of NZ_QRDU01000004.1, forward strand.
GCGCGCTCGGCATCGACGATTCCAGCTGGGCGGCAGCCCGCGCGGCTTTGGAAGAAGGGGCCAACCCGCTGGGCCGTATCGAGTCGAAGTAAGGGCCGGACGGGCGTAGCGGCCTGACGCCATGGAGGTGCCGCGCGCCCGACTGCAGATTTCATTTGAAGTTCGGTGCCGGGACAACTTTCCAAGAAGATAGTTAGAACAAGCGATATCACAAAGGCCATCCTAAAAAGGGTGGCCTTTAAACTTGCCGCTATAGGCGGGGTTGTGATTATTTTGTGGGTACTCGCATGTTCCTGCGCCTCACAACGGCAAATAGACGCTAAATACCGTGCCTGTGCCAACCGTGCTTTGCACATCAATCCAGCCTCGATGAGCGAGGATGTTTTGCCTTGCAATCGCAAGCCCGAGGCCGGTTCCGCCGCTTGGACGAGCACGGGAATGGTCCGCCCGATAGAACCGGTCGAAGATATGAGGCAAATCCTCTTCGGAAATGCCGGCTCCGCTGTCTTCGATCCGAATTCGGGCATAGGACCCCTCTCGGTCCGGCAGGCGTACCGTTTCCACCCGTAGGCGGATCTGTCCGCCAGGGGGCGTATAGTAAACGGCATTCGTCAGGATGTTGTACAGCGCCTGAAGAATACGGCCTTTTTCCACTGAAACGGATATCATCTCTTCCTCAGCGTGCAAGGACAGATCGATTTGCTTATCCTCCACCATAAACTTGGTCTTCGAAGCTAAATCCCCCACGAGCGCAACCAAGTTCTCCGTCCGCGGATGCAGCTCCGTCATGCCGGCTTCCAGCCTGGACAAATCCAGCACCTCATGAACCAGACGCGACAGCCGCAGCACCTCATCGTGAATCGAGGCCTGCTTGGCGGCAGAGAGGGAAGCTCCCGTCTCGTGGGCCAGCTCCAACTCTCCCTGGATGATCATCAGCGGGGTTTTGAGCTCATGGGCGACGTCGGACATCAGCTGCTTGCGGGTGCGCTCCGCGTCGGCCAGCGATTCGTTCATTTCGCGAAGGGCCCTGGAAATCGCACCAAACTCATCTTTTCTATGTTCGGGAAAAATGGGTGCTGCATTCCCCTTTTTGATGCTCTCAATCCCGCCGATGATTTTGCGTATGGGGCTTGTGAGCCTCCACGACAACAGGAAAAGGGTCAGCAGCGCCGCGACGCCGGTGAACAGCAGCGATGCCAGCCCGATATTGGGCAGCATGCCGTACCACATCGTTTTGAACCCGTAGATTTTGAACTGGCGGTCATTCATCACATACAGTCTTCCGATTCGCTGGTCCCCTACGTTAAGCGGCACCAAGTAGCCGTCGCTTCGAAGCTCGTCCGCACTCAGCTCTCCTTGCTGATACAGGATCTTTCCCCCAGCGGATAATGCGATTTCCGCAAAGGCTGCGGCCGATTCAAACCTCGCACTGCCGACATTGTCCCAGGAATCACCGTGATGGATATAAAATTGCTCGAATTCACTTTTTAGGGAATCAAAGGGTTTCTTATCCTGAAGATACACAATGTCGCGGGATATATAAAACTGCACATGCGTGACCCCTAGCAGAAAAAGCAGGATAAACACGATCAGAACGCCCATCGACAGCATCAGCTTGGTTCTAATTTTCATGTTCCGCTCCGAAACGGTATCCGAAACCGTAAACGGTTTGAATATAGTCGGAGCCCCGGCTGCCGCCCTCGATCTTCTTGCGGAGCTTGCTGATATGCGAATCAACCGTCCGCTCATCGATGATAAACTCCTCCTCGAACGCGTGCTGCAGCAGCTGCATTCGGCTGTACACCCGTCCGGGCTTGGATGCCAGGAGGTGCAGAAGCTTGAATTCGGTTGGGGTAAGATGCAGCTCCTCATCCCCCTTAAATACCTGAAGGCTGTCCTCGTGGATCGCAAGCTCGCCTCTTCGCAGGATCTGGGCGGGACCGTTTTGGCCGGTTCTATTCATGCGTCTCAACAAGGAGCGGATGCGTGCGGAGAGTTCTCTTAGGCTGAAAGGTTTTGTCAGGTAATCGTCTGCACCCATTTCGAGGCCCACGATTTTGTCGGTTTCCTCGGATTTGGCTGTGACCATGATGATGCCGGGGGACCCGATTTGTCTAAGCTGCCGGCATATGTCCAGCCCGTTCATTTGGGGAAGCATCCAGTCCAGAATCACGATATCCGGTTGATGTTTGGTATAGAGCTGCAAGGCGGTCGAACCGTCCATTGCGGTTAGGCATTCGTATCCTTCGGCTTGAAGAAACGATTCCATGAGGGATGCGATTTTGACTTCATCATCTACGATCAGCACCTTGATTCTCATTCCCACACTCCCTGACATGATCATTCATTTTTACCTCTTTATAGAATATGGGCAGCCCCCACAATGTGTAAATAGATTCACCACAAGTTCGCAACATTTCGCAGGTAATATAGCTAACATAGAAGCCGCTAAGGGAGGATTTGCCCATGAGTTACAAATTGCCGGTCAAGAAAAAGCAGGCGATCATCATCATCCACGTGCTGTCGGTCGTTTGCTGGCTCGGCGGAGCGTTGGTCATGCTGCTGTTCGGCATGTATATGCTGAAGGCGGAGAACGGGGACCAGCTGTATTACACATTGGAAAATATGCATTTGATCGATATCGTGTTCATCCGGTACACCGCTCTTGTCACGGTGATCACTGGGATTGCCTTGTCCGTTTGGACCAATTGGGGGCTGTTCAAATATTATTGGATCGTGATCAAGCTGGCCTTGACCCTATTGTTGATTGTGTTCGGCATTGTGTACATGGAGGACTGGTTGTCCCAAATCGTTCGCACTGCGGATCAGGCCCGACTTCTTGCGCTCAGCGACGCTGCCTTTCTGAATACAAGTTACTCGCTGATTGGAGGAGCCCTGGCTAATATTATATCGCTCGTCTTCATGACGGCCATTTCGTATTTCAAACCTTTCGGCAAAATCAACACAAAAGCCCATCCATCAAAACCGCGGGCGGCAGCTTCACGAAACATTCGGTCTTAAGGAGAGGAAAACTATGTTCGTAACGATAACCAGCATTCTGCTTACCGGCGGGATGACTCTGTTCTGGGGAGTCGCCGGCATGACGGCCGCATGCCTTCCGTACGCACGGACCAACCGCAGCCTGAAACATAAGAGGACCTTTGTGCTGTGGGCAGCAGGGAGCGCGATGCTGCTGAGCGCCGTTTGGTATGCAGCGATCGCCCTCCAATTCGTCAACGGCGGCTGGCCATTTATAGAAGGTACGGTCAAAATGCTTGTACCCTTGACGCTGATCCCCCAGTCGTATTTGGCGGTAAGGGTTCTGCCTAATCTAAAAAGCTTGCGGGATTCCGGCGGGAATCCCCCGGGGCAGAAGGCACTGCGCACGGTGGCCCACCCTTCGGTCATGCTGTCCTTTTTGGCGGCGGTGCTCGCATCGGGGATTTCCGCTTTCAGTACCTTTTTCGCCCAGCCGGTTCTGCCCAGTCTGTTCCAGATCGCTTCCCGCTTTTTGCTGGTTGTGCTCTTACTGCTTGTGCCTGCGTTATTCGCATATCGAAGTTACTTAAAGGTGAACAGAGGGGAAAAGCTAGAGCGCGGGATCTTTGTCAGACTGCTAAAATTCGCATCTGCCGGTGTACTCACCTTCGTCGTCGCCATTGCTATCCTTGTATCCAATGTACTGGTCGGGGTGAATGCCTCGAAGCTGCCGGAAGCGTCCGACATGATGAATCATGACCGGATAGACGAAGGGGGCGGCGCGGCTACCCTGATGTCGATGTCCGGTGGCCCCGATCATCAGCAGCAGCACGCTCATCATGCATCAGGTTCGGCCGGGTCGGATCAAATCGAAGCAGCCGCTCTGACGGGCGATATTTCGGCCCCCGCCGACAAAACATTCGAGCTGGTCGCACAGCGCAAGAAGATGACGCTGGCCTCTGGAGCCGTGATCGATGCCTGGACCTATAACGGTGAAATTGCCCCCGAGCTCAGATTACTGCAAGGAGACATGGTCGAAGTGAAGCTGATCAACCAGGATGTGGATAGCGGGGTAACCATCCATTGGCATGGTTATAACGTTCCAAATGCGATGGACGGCGTGCCCGGGATGACCCAAAATGTCGTCAAACCAGGGCAATCATTCACATACAAGTTCCGGGCCGAGCAAGAGGGGACATACTGGTTCCATTCCCATCAACAGGCATCGGAGCAAGTCGCCAAGGGGCTGTTCGGCACGCTGATCGTGGAGCCTAAAGAGGAAACAGAAACCTTCGATGAGCAGTTTACTGTGATCAATCATCGCTGGATGACCGACCGAGGGCACATCAATGCCTTTGGCAATGAAGATGGTCTGCAATGGAAGCAGGTGCAGCCTGGGGAGACGGTCAAGCTGAGAATGATCAACACGCATAACCTTTCTCAGAAGTACCTTCTGCAGGGGGCTGATTTTCGCGTCACCAGCATTGACGGGATGAAGATCCAGGATCCGCAGCCCTTGTCCGATCAAACCGCGCTTCGGCTGGGATCGGGTGGCAGATACGACGTGGCCTTTACGATGCCGAACCATCCGGTCTTCCTGAAACTCGGCAATGCCAAGGACGACAGCAATCCGGGCATCGTTTTTTATTCAGGGGTGAAGCCGGAGAAACCGGTCTTTCGTAAGGAAACCACACTATTTGATCCGTCCAATTACGGCCAGCCCGTCGTGAACGAGGTTACGAGTACCGTGAAATTTGACCGGGAATTCCAGATGATCCTTGGCAACACAATAGGCTTTTACAACGGTACATTCCATTTTCTGTGGACGATCAACGGGGAAGTGTACCCCCGGATTCCGACCCTCGTCGTCAAAGAAGGAGATAAAGTGAAAACGACGTTCGTAAACAAAAGTTTGGGGGAGCACCCGATGCACCTGCACGGGCATCATATGACGGTCCTGAAGAAAAACGGCGAGAAGGTGAAAACGCCTTGGCTGACCGATACGCTAAACGTCATGCCCGGCGAATCGTATGAAGTGGCCTTTGTCGCGGACAATCCGGGCATGTGGATGGACCACTGCCATAATCTGGACCATGCGGCGACCGGCATGATTCTGCATCTCATGTACGACAATGTCCGGTCATCGTACGAAGTAGGGACAAGATCCGGGAACCTGCCGGATTAGTGCAAAATGGCGTCATTTTCGGTGGGATACTAAAACACATCAACATGACGCCTGCCTTATCCCGCAAACATCCACTCCGTTAATCGCGAGTTTTATGTTAAGGGAAGAACTGATATGATAAAAGAAAGTATTGCTGATGCAGACATAGGTTGTGAGATTGCGATACACTGTAAACAGGAGGGATTTAAATGATATCTAACCGGAGCGCCCAGATTGGTCCGCCGCGTTTCGCCACTGCCGTACATGCCCTGATCTTGCTTGCCAAATGCGAAGGAACGCTTAACAGTGCGGCCATTGCCTGCGATGTCCAAACACATGCCACATTCCTCCGCAGAGTATTAGCGCAGCTCACGCATAACGGAATGGTTGAAGCGAGAGAGGGACGGAATGGGGGTTACTATCTGAAGCGCCGTCCGGATGAAATTACGCTGGCGGATATATATTTGGCTGTAAAATCGGATTGCTGCGAACCAGAGGTTAAAGAGGACTGCACTTCGGGCCGACAAAAGCTTGAAGCAATTATGGGAGAAGTGCAGAATCAGACGGTTGAATTGCTCAAGCAGCATACGTTAGCCGATTTGATGCAATAATAATTACCGGATTGCAATGTGAGCCGAAACGTTATATACTGTGTTCATGTTAGTTGCAGTTGGTGGCCCGACTGCATTTTATTTTAAGATATACTGTGCCTTTACTGAGCACAGTAATTCGAGGAGGAGAGAAGCATGTCCGTTTCACAATTGTCACAAACCGTGGAGCAGCAGCCATTTTTCAACGTTATTCAGGAACGGCGGTCCGTCCGCAGCTATGATCCCGAAGTGAAAATTTCGCGGGAGGAAATGAACGAAATCCTGCAGCAAGCTGCGCTGGCTCCTTCAGCCGCCAATCTGCAGCCGTGGCGATTCCTCGTCATCGACTCGCAGGAGCTGAAGCAAAAACTGTTTCCGATTGCCTTCAATCAGCAGCAGGTGATCGAGGCTTCGGCTGTCATTGCGGTACTCGGAGATTTGGAGGGCTATAAACTGGCCGAGAAGATTTACGGAATGGCGGTCGATGCGGGTTACATGCCGGCAGAGACGGCTAAATCGTTTGTGGAACGCTATCAAACGATGTTCGCGAGCATGCCTTCAGAGACTGTTCTCCAGAAAATATCTATTGATGGTGGATTGGTATCCATGCAGCTTATGCTAGTCGCCCGTGCCAAAGGATATGATACGGTTCCGATGGGCGGCTTTGATCATGCTAAATTTGCAGAAGCGTTCGATATTCCAGAGAGATACGCTCCTATTATGCTTATCGCCATCGGCAAGGCGGCAAATCCCGGACACCCGACGTTAAGACTGCCGATTGAGGATGTCGCTTTCTACAACGAAATGCCCAAGGCATAATATCATCATTCAAGCATGAAAAAAACACCCAAGGATATGAACGGTATCTCAGCGGTTTGGACGATACCGTTCCATCAGCATATTAAAGGCGAAACCACTCCTGATCATGGAGTGGTTTTTTAGCGGAATTTACATTCGTGCGCCGGGAGCAGATTCGTTACGGAAAGCCTGGCGGCCGATCAGGCCGACTCCCAGCGCCAGCAAGGTTAGGACTGCTGCTAACAAGTATAGGTTCACAATGCCGAGCCATTCGGCAAGGGCAGCCATAACGAGCAGCGAAATACAGAACACCAGATTCAGCAAGGAGGCTTGGGCGGACAGCACTTTGGGCAGCACCCCTTTGTCAACGCTGCGCTGAATCAAGGTGCGGCGGTTGATTACCGAGAGCTCGGCGAATGGTCCCATCAGCAGGACGAGAATGAGCGCGATAAAGGGCTGGGTGTTGAGGGCGTATATGGCGGTGAGGATGCCATACCCCGCCATGCCGATCAGCATGGCGGCCAGAAGGCTGCTGCCGATGGCACGTGAAATGGCCAGAACCAGCAGTCCGCCGCCGACTGTCCCCGCAAAATAAGCCGCATTAATGAAGCCCCACCACTCTTCGCCTTGGCCAAGTGCCGTCTGAACGAAGGCCAGCGTAAAAGCGCCGACCCATACCGAACCGCCCAGCATGTCGATGATGTCCATGAAGGTCAGCAGCCGCAGGCGCGGCATTTGCCAGATGATTTTCCAGCCCTCGGTCAAGGTGTGCCATCTGGAAGCTGGAGCCGCTGCTAAGCTGTCGTCAGGCGCTGCGTCGGTCGGCTGCTGTTCAAGATGGGCTTCCGCCGGCTCCTTGACGCCCAGCGTAAAAGCCGCTGCCAGCCCGTAGACGACGGCCGTCACCAACAGTGTTGGACTGGGTCCAAGCAAGGCGACAATAACGCCGCTGAGCCCCCAGCCGGCAAACTGTACCACCTGATCGCTGACGCTGATCAAGCTGTTGGCCTTGAGCAAGCCCTGCTCATGTGCGACGAGCCGCGGAACAAGCGCGTTGCGGGCGGGAACCGTCCAGCCGTCCAGGAAGGACATCGCGAAGACCAGCGCAAACACCAGAACAAACACAGCGTCCTTTCCGGTAAGCTGCAGGTAAACGGCCAAGCCTACGAACAGCAGAAACTGACCCGTCTGCGAGAGGAGCAGCAGGGCTGGAAGTTTGAAGCGGTTCAACAGCAGCGGCGCGATCAGGCCGCTCAGCATTTGGGCTCCGCTGCGCATCAGCGGCATAAACGCCGCCGATATGAGTGATTCGGTCTGGTTTAACACCAGCACCGTAAGTGCCATAATGTAGAGCACATCCGCGGCGTTTGCCGCCGTCTGGGTGGTCCACAGGAAATAGAAAGGCCGGGTTAAGAAGGATGATTTCATGGCGGTCATAGTCTCCATTCCTACGTGCATGATGCAAAAAGCTTGTAACAAGATTAAGGATACGGGAACTTGAAGTTTTTTACAATGAAGGAAAGACACCTAAGAGGGCAAGCACAGAGGCCTCCTGGAAAAAGAAAATTAGCTATAGCTAATAGCTATAACAGGCTATAACCTTTTAGTAGAACGTTATACCCAAGGGGATATGCTATAGTGATTTTAATATTATTTTCCGAGGAGATTAGCCGATGAGCACACAAACCAAACCTACAAAACGAACCGTTACTCCGTTTCGATATGATATCGTCGGCAGCTTTTTGCGACCCCAAGCGTTGAAAGAAGCCAGAGCCCAATTTAAGAACGGTGAAATCACCGCTGAGCAGCTGAGAGAAGTAGAGAGCGCCGAGATCATCAAGCTCGTGCAGAAGCAAAAAGAAGTAGGGCTTCAAGCAGTCACCGACGGCGAATTCCGCCGTTCCTGGTGGCATCTGGACTTCTTCTGGGGCTTGGATGGCGTAGAGCGGACCATTGTTGATCAAGGCTACCAATTTAACGGTGCGCAGTCCAGACCCGAAACCGCCCGCCTGACCGGTAAAGTGGGTTACAGCAGCCATCCGTTTGTATCGCATTATGCGTTTTTAAAAGAGGTTGCAGGTGAAGACGTGGTTGCGCGTCAATCCATTCCTGCGGCTGCCCAGTTTCTGTTCGAGCTGGACCGGGCAGAAAATCAGGAGAGCACGCAAGCCATCTATCCGAATCGGGAAGAGCTTGTTACGGATATTGCCAAAGCCTACAAAGCAGCGATCCTTGCACTCTATGAAGCCGGCTGCCGCAGCCTCCAAATCGACGATTGCACGTGGGGAGCGCTTTGCGACGAACAGTTTATGGCGTTTATGAAGCAGGCCGGCGTCAACGTGGCAGAATATGCGAATGAATTTGCAAGATTGAATGAGGAAGTGGTATCGGGTCTTCCGGAAGACCTCGTCGTCACCACGCATGTATGCCGCGGTAATTATGTATCGACTTATGCCGGAGTTGGAGGAGGCTACGAGCCGATCGCGCAAACGCTCCTGGGTATCGATAACTACTCTGGCTATTATTTGGAGTTCGATACCGAGCGGGCAGGCGATTTTAAGCCGCTTCGCTTCCTGAAGGACAATCAGCAGGTCGTGCTGGGCCTGTTCTCTTCGAAATTTGGTGAGCTGGAAAATAAGGCAGATATCCTGAAGCGGATTGAGGAAGCGACGCAATACGTCGACCTGAACCGGATTTGCCTGAGTCCGCAGTGCGGCTTCGCCTCCACGGAAGAGGGCAACCACCTGACCGAGGAGCAGCAATGGCGCAAGCTTGCTTTTATTAAAGAAATCGCGGAAGAGATCTGGAAGTAATCCATATATCGAAATAGAATGAGCACCAATATAGCCGTATGGATGATGATCCGTACGGCTAACGATGCTCTCTAAGTACTTCACGAAATGAGGCGGTTGCCTCGAGTCTGCGTGTATAGAACGGATACTAAAGAAAGCCGGGAGGCTGTAAGGAATGGTCATGTTAGGCCGATCCGGTCAAACAACGCCATCCATTCCGGGTCAACCGCAGCGTTCCGGCAAGCGGCGATTTTTGCCAAAATATCTGGGTCCGGATCATTCAACACCGTCATTTGGGACAGTTTGGACAATAAAGGGATGAACTGAAAATCCCCTTCGCGATGGGCAGGCTCACGAAAATACCGGTCGAGCGACGCCAAGTCAGGGATGCTGACACAATATGCATGCGTGAATCCCTCCTGAGGATCACCGAAATAGCGCCCAAGGGAATAAAACGCGACGGATTCCGCCGTGGCTGTACGCTCGATAATCGAAAGGACCCTCTGTATTTCCGCTTCATTGACGCCATCCTTGAATTGAAACCGCAAAATGCTTGTGATCATCTCCGTCCCTCCGAATATCGTCTAATTAGAACACCCCTGGATTTCCATTGATGCCTCAACGATATTGTATCAAGGTCACTTACCGAATGTAAGAAGTCAACTCACTTGGATATAGTCAACTATTATGGATCAGCTTACTTAATTAAAGTTAAAATAACTTGAAACGCGTATCTAAGAGGGAAACCTCTTGAAACAAGTAAAAGCCCCTTCCGGCTAATTGCCGAAAAGGGCTAAATTCTGTCTTTTGATACGGTACTTCGTCTCTCCACCGCAACCTGAAAAGTCACCGCTTGAGGCTCATACGCCAGCTGTCCGAGCGGCTGAGCTCCGTGGAGGTTCTCGAGGTATTCACGGCGCTGACCAAGAGGAAAATAGTTTGATCTTCGCCGGTGTTGTTGTTAAATAACACTTTGTTTGGCGTTAAATCCCCGGCACCGCCTCGGGCAACAAACTTTCCCGGAGACGGCTGGGCCTCGATTTTAATCGCAAAGGCTTCATTATTGAACAAAAAATTGAGGTTGTTTAACACCAATTTTCTTCCCTTTTTCACCCGGATGACGATTTGCTGCAGCAGCAGCGTCTTCCGCGGCCCTACTTTGACCGGCGTTTTTCCGCCTACAATCCCGCTAAGTTGAATCATGCTCTCACCTCTCTAACGAAATTCCTACAACATATTCATAGAGGGTGAGCTTGGACACGGCACTGCAGGTCATACCACCAAGGCAAAGGCAGTACATTTTCAATTCGAGCCGGACCCGGATTTCCGCAGCGCTTCCCGATTAATTCACAGCTTCTGAAACGTTGTCGTAATGCCGTCCCAAATGATAAGCTCGCGTCAGGAGGTTATCGAAAACTTCCGGCCTGGAATCCAGCGTATCGTATAGGATCTCAACCCGGCTGTTCGAGATTCCGCAGTAGTCGGCTATGCCGATGTTTAGAAGCTGAGAGAGCAATGTATCGTACTGCCTCTTCTCGAAGTGCTCTTTCGGGGCTCCCGCCAGACCAAGCCATAGCACTTGTTGATGATGCAGGTGACTTGCGCCATAAGCAAATCCGTTGTTCCATACCCGGTCGATATATCCTTTCAGCATTGCGGGCAGGCTGTACCACCATATCGGGAAAATAAAGGCGAGCGCGTCATGCCGTTTCATGCGTGCGATCTCCGCTTCCACCTCAGGCGAATAGACTTTGTGATCCGAAGACCAATCCGGCTCGTCGGCTTCCCACAACACGGGATTAAAGCCGCTGCGATGCAGATCCAGTACCTCGGTTTCGTGCCCGGAATCGGCAAGCCCCTGGATAAATCTCTCTGTCACGGAAAAGGTTAAGGAGTTCACCCGCGGATGCGATACAACCGTCAAAATTTTCATCGATGTCACCTTCCCTCTCTAAAATTTCATAAGAGTACGGTAAAATTATCAGGTATGCTGTGATAAATGGGAAGTACTTACTTTTTTGTGATATAGACACTTTAAAGTGATATACTCACCGGAAAGTAATCGTTCATCGGAATCGACAGGAGGGTGGTAATCCCATGGAAATGCAGACCACACGGACGTTTAACATCCCCGCAGAGGCGACGCTTCAGGTGATCGGCGGAAAATGGAAGCTGCTGATTTTATGCCATTTGAACTGTGGGGAAGGACCGCAAAGAACGAGCGAATTAAAAAAGGCAATTCCCGAGATTACGCAAAAGATGCTGATCCAGCAGCTCAAGGAGCTGGAGGAAGACGGCATCGTAACGAGGACGTCTTACAATCAGGTTCCGCCGAAAGTCGTCTACGAACTGAGCGAGCTGGGGAAGTCGCTGAAATTGATATTGGATCAATTGGATGAGTGGGGCGAGAAGTATATGAATCTGCGTGATTGGAGATGTTCCTGTTCGGAATGAGGAGAAGATTGCCCCAGATGACTCAGCGTCCCGGGCGGATCTAAAAAACGAGCGTTGGCCTATGAAGGCTCGCGCTCGTTTTTTAGTGAAACATCATCAGCATATTCGGTATCAGGCACTAATTGATTTTCACCAGCTGCCATTGCTGGTTCAGATCGCCCCGGTAGAGATTTTGCTGAAGCTTCGCTCCATCCGCTGAGGAGGCTCCGGCAACCTCGACGGCCTTGTTGCTGTTTACATTGAGGATGCTCCAGTACCCATTGCTCAGTTTGATCAGTCTGAACTGCTGTGCGGTATTCCCCAGATCCTGCATGAGTTGGACCGCTTCGCCGTTGTTCTTCGATCCGTTTCGGATATCCATGACTTTTTGGTCGGCCGAGCTGACGCTTCGCAGCCTGTACACGTTGTTGTAAGTCCCCAGATCATCAGCAACCCATTGCTGGGCTGTTGCATTGTTGTCTGACCACTGCTGAAGCTGCAGCCCGTTGGTATTCTGACCGCCCGGCACGTCAATCGCTTTACCCGATGCGCGGTTCACGATCTTATACGTCGAGCCGGACAGGACTCCGTTCCATATACCGTTCCAAGGGTTCAACTGCGCGCGTTCGTAATACCATTCGAAGAGGAAACGGGCCATGCCGTCCCGTGCGGTATTGCCGTCATATTTGAGGCCTGCGGTCGGATCGGCGAAAGAACTTCTTGTGCCGGGCTCCAGCAAAAATCCGTTCATATGCGCGGTCATGCTGACATTGCCGGCCGCTGTGAAAATAGCCTTCGTGTTTTTCCCGAAACCTTCATTGGACCCGTTGAACAGCTCCCAGTAGGAAGAATCCCCGGGCTGTGTCTTGAACCAGGTGGTCTCCGTAATGTTGATGGGATAATGATCGGCGCAGGGCTTAATATTCGTATCCCACTGCTGCTGCAGAGTCGCATAATCGTCATGGGCACCGTACCCTGGGTACCAGTGAACGGAATACCCGATATTGTTCAAGGGATCCGTCAGCGGACTGGATGCACAGAGCTGGTAGTATTGATCCCAGCCAAGCCCCGCGGCCCATATCACGTTGTCGGCACCTTTACTGCGTATCGTGGATATGAGGGAGTTCTGAAATTTTTTAAGGGAGTTCCAGTAGTCAGCGAAATTGGGTTGAGAGGGGTTTCCGCCCCATTGCCCGTTGACATCGGACAGGACCGGTTCATTGATCAGTTCGAACATCACGTTGTCCGCGCTCTTGATCGCCGGTTGGGAGGCAAGGTAACCCCAGATTTCGTTGAACTTGTTCAGATTGGATGGGGTGGTTGCCTGGTTGTTTGAAAGGGTAAAATCGAGACCCAGCGTGACATACAGGCCCTTGGTCTTGGCATAGGCGATATACGGAATGATGACGTCCTGCGTAACGCTCTGCAAACCGGCAAAATTATACGTCCCGGCGGCTACGTCGCCCATATCCTCCCGGTCGATAAACAGCCGGACCTGATTCATATACCAGCCGTGGCTGCTGCCGTACTTGGCAGAGGTACCGGTAAAGGTATCGGTGATATCCTTCAAATAGTCCAGAATTGCCGCATGCCGGTTCCCTCCGTTCCGGTCCAGATAGTAGCTGCTGGACTGGTATGTCCAATAGGAGCCCGAGGGCTGATGCCAACCGCTTAGCAGGACGGGCTGCCCGCTGCTGTTCACCAGCTGGTTGCCGCTCACATGGAGCTTGGACATGGGCATTCCGTTCCATGCATCCGCGCGGTGGCTGTTCATGAGCGTCGGGACTACGAGCAATAGGGCCAGTAGTAACTTGATGGTCCATCTCATTTTCTTCACATGATACATCTCCTTTTTTTGGTTTACGTAAAATCAATGACGGTATGAAATCACGGGGCATGATTCTATGAATGCGTTTTCAAAAAAGAGTGTATTCCAGAGGAAGAAAGAAGACAACCTGCCAAAATATGGGTAATTTTAGTGATTTATAGGGTAACGTATGACTGAAGCCAGCGCTAGTGAGAGGTGTACGGCAACATAAAAACAGCATGAACAAGCGCACTGCCTGAATGTCTGGCAGCCTCTCATCCATTGCTCATGAAAAAGGCCCTTGCCTACAAATACATCTCCCGGGTTTCTTCTCCAAAAAATCCGGTTACGTCCTGATAATCGGCGATATCGATCCGGTGCTGCCGCATGATCCTCTGAATGAAAATGGTGTCTGCAAAGAGCATGTTGACGATTTTTTCGCATACTAACGGGGTGTCCTTGAGATGGCCGACCAAATCATGAATGTCATCAAACTGAAAATAAAGGATATAACAGACATAGTTCTGAAGCAGCATGCGGAAGCCGTACTCTCGATACGGGTTGGTTCCGGCATCCAAGAGAGCGTCTCTCAACAAATCGAAAAATCTGGTTTGATGTTCCGAGTGAATCTGGAGCAGCTCATCCACGTCATTGATCAGCCGGAGTACGGTCTCAAACCCTTCCTCCGAAGGCATAAGCAGCCTGGATGATTTACCCTCAATCGATCTTAGCAGCTCCAGTGTGAGGTGTTTACCGGCCTGAATTTCGTGAGGAGTGATTAGCAATCGATCCTTATACTCATCGTGCTTGTCGCAGTAGTAATCGTGGTATAAGGAAAAATAGCGCTCTACGCGGAAACCCGTTTTCGTATGAACCAAATCCCGGCCGCGGAAAGAAAAGCCGTACAGGGTTTCCTCGTTAACCGGGTGGGCATAAAGGTAGAAAAAGAAGAAAAAGTCCCTCAGCTGCTCTTTCTGCACATCATTCAACCGGGCCGCATCTGTCAACTGTCCCATTTGAAAAAAGCAGTAATGTTTCATGAAATCATTCATTGCACGGTAAGGATGGGGCCTTGCAACGGACGTCGTCGAATTGATCGTATACAGGAGAAAATAAAGGATCTGCTCATCGTAGACATCGAGGTCCGGAAAGTAACCCGAGAGCAGCGGCTTCCAGTCAGGGTTAGCCGTGTACCGGGGATCTTTCGGCTGTAATGCGTCTGCCCATTCCACAAACGGCTCGTCATCATGACCGGCAAAAAATAATTCGGCGCTGCCATCCTCGAAAAGGCCGTATTCAAAGCCCCCCGTTTGCTCAAGCTCGAATTCTCTATTGAATTTGATGTTCAAATATTCGTTATATAGTGATTGAAGTGTCATTTGATTGTTCCTCGGTTCCTTAATCATTCTGCTTGCATTCGCGTGTTGACCGCTAACACGCTGCTTTAGAGGTTCGACGTGAAGCGGGTATAACCTTCTGCCAAACATCCTCAGCATGAACGTATTCGTTCCAAAAGGTCGGAGCCCGAAGGGTGGTCTACGATGTACCGCCAGCTTCCGTCAGTTTGGCGTCTTATCACTTCGGACGTATGTCCTTCCACCTGAGTCGGATGGCCGTTCCCATCCCGTGTATGAAGGATGAAATGGGCACGCAGCAAAGCGATATTTTCGAATGGGATGCAGTAAATGTTCCTGGACGTCATGCGGCCCTGCAGACGCAGCAAATCCTCGAGCGTTCCGCGGATTGTTTCAATTCCTTGGTCAAACCCGCCGGCCGGGTTCACCAAAATGCTGTTTGGTTCGTATAACGAAAGCAGCGCGTTGATATCACCGGAGTTGAAGGCCTCGGCAAAAGCAGCATTCATGTCCTCCGGCCGCAAGACCGGATTGAACTTCGCTGGTGGCTTCATAAGATCGCCTCTTTTCGTATAATGGAGATATACAGGTAGCTTATACGAACCTTCACCGGTATTGAAGTACGCAGAAATAGATGACTTAGTCATAAAAACCTGACCAGCAGGAGGAAAAAGATGCCCTATCAGGATGGAACATTTGGTTGTCCGGTAGATGTGGGACTGCAGCTGATCAACGGGAAATGGAAGCCGAAGATTATCTACGAGCTGCTTCAGCAAACGTGCCGTTTCGGCGAGCTCCACCGGCGAATTCCCGGCGTTTCCAGGCATGTGCTGACGACACAGCTGCGTGAGTTGGAAGAAGGCGGTATTGTACAGCGAAATGCATTTTTGACCGTGCCGCCAAAAGTTGAATATTCGCTGACGGAGTTCGGCCAACGTTTGGAGCCCATTTTGGAGCAGATCATGAAAGTGGGAGAGCACTATATTTCACAGCAAAAACAGGAGACGGCTGCTGATCCGCCAGGCTGAGTTGAGTCATGTCGATGTAAGCTATGAATACCACTAAGCAATATTCTTTTCTCTAAATATCCCGCGCAGCACCCCCTTTTTCTAGGGCGTGTGCCACAGCGGGATTTTTTATTTTAAACGAATGGGTTGACATTATGTATTACTTAATTATAATACAAGACATAACAATTAAAAGCGCTATCATTTTGGAGGTGAAGCGATGGATCTTGCAGGCATGAATATTACGTACAGGCATTTTCCTTTTGAACACTTTCTCGATTCCATGACGGAGCTCGGGGTGGATCGCATCGAGCTGTGGGCAGGTGAGCCGCATTTCTATGTGTATCGGGGCGGCCTCAGCCAAGTAAGGCGTATCCGTCAGGAACTTCGCTCCAGGCAGATGAAGGTGGTCTGCTATACGCCGGAACAGTGCGTGTACCCTTACAATCTGGCGGCGTCCGACCCGGATCTGCGGCAGAAGAGCGTAGATTACTTTATCGAAAATATGTACGCCGCTTTAGAATTGGACTGCAGCATGATGCTGGTCACCTCAGGGATCGGAGACTTCCATCTGTCTGAGGATCAGTCATGGACGTACGCAGCCGATTCGATCGGCAAGCTGGCCCGGGTGGCGGAGCAGGAAGGCGTGACGCTTGCTTTGGAGCCCTTGACCCGCTTCGAATCGAACTTGATGATGGACGTCAAGGGAATCCGGAGACTGCTGGATGAGATCAGGTCCCCGGCGCTTCAGGGAATGATCGACTCGGTAGCTATGCAGCTCGCCGGCGAAACGCCGGAGGATTATTTCTCCGTACTGCCGGACTTGTGTCATTTTCATCTGATCGACGGCGACGGAACTTCGGATGCGCATCTGGCTCTGGATGACGGGACTCAGGATTGGAGAGGGTATGTCACCGACCTTCAAAGCCGGGGCTACCAAGGGACCTGCACGCTGGAGATTATGGGACACCGTTATTATCAACACCCGCACGAGACGGTTAAGCAATCCATTCAAAAACTTAGGGAACTGGGCATCTGATCATTCGGATTGGGAGGAACTCACGATGAGTAATGGCACACTTACAAGAAAGCTGGGCTTCTGGTCAGCCTTGGCCTTAGCGGTGGGAACAACGATCGGCTCCGGGATCTTCGTCTCGACCGGGGACGTGGCGAGGGCTGCGGGTCTGCCTTCCATGTCCATCCTGGCCTGGATTATCGGCGGCGTTATTGCCATCCCGCAGGTCATGGTGCTGGCCGAGCTGTCTACTGCTTACCCGGAAAATGGAAGCGGTTACGTGTATCTGAACAAAGCGGGTTGGCGTCCGCTTGCCTTCCTGTACGGATGGGCGACGTTCTGGGCGCTCGATCCTCCGTCGATCTCGATCATGGCACTCGCGATCGTCACTTATCTGGCAAGCTTCTTCCCGTTCTTTAGCGGGATTGCGGGCAAGCTCCTGGGCATTGCCATTATTTTGTTCATTACCTCCATTCATTACCGCAGCGTAAAGGAGGGCGGCCGCTTTCAAGTCATCATCACCTTGCTCAAGATCATTCCGTTCCTTATCGTCATCGTGCTGGGATTGATGTATATGAACTATGATCACTTTTCGTATACTCCTGCGGCGGGAACGCACAGCGGCAGCTTGATCGGAGGAGTATCGGCCACAACCTGGGCGTATACGGGAATGGCGTCGATCTGCTTTATGGCAGGGGAAATCCGGAATCCGGGGAAGGTGCTGCCGAAGGCGCTCATCAGCTCGGTGCTGATCGTTCTTGGTCTTTACACGCTGCTGTCCGTTTGCATTACTGGCTTAATGCCGTTTGATAAGCTGATGGGCTCCAGCGCGGCCGTGTCCGATGCGGTCAGCTACATTCCGGGGTTCTCCGGCATCGCCTCGTCTTTCGTGGCGGTCACGGCCATAATCGTCATCCTCGGCGCGTTAAGCTCGTGCATCATGTTCCAGCCGCGTCTCGAGTATGCCATGGCCAAGGACGGGCTGTTCTTTCAGCGCTTTGCGAAGGTCCATCCCAAGTATGAAACGCCGAGCTTCTCGATTCTGGCCCAAGTTACGTATGCCTGCATTCTCGTCTTTTTCAGCGATTTAACCGCACTGCTGGGTTACTTTACACTGATTCAGCTGGTGATTAACATCCTGGACTTTGCTGCGATTTATAAGTGCCGGAAAAGAGAGGATTACAAGCCGATCTACCGCATGCCTTTCTGGAGAATCACAACGGTGCTGGCAATCCTGGGCGCAGCCTGGCTGGCGTGGGGGACCTTCACCTGGGCTCCGCTCGAGGGGATGATTGCGGCGCTGATTGTGATCGTCACCGGCCTGCCTGTCTATTACTATTGGGAAAAGAAATACGGACGCCTTCGAAACCAGGAAAGCAGCCCCCCAATGATGGCCCGGCCCGCAAAAAAAGAATTGTAAGTTTAGTAATATCTAGTTATAATACAAGACATAACAAATAGAGGGGCGGCAACCGCTCCAGCACAGGAGGGAACGCTACATGTTTAATTTTGACGAAGAGCTGTTTCTAAGATTGGTGGAAAAGGAAGGCCTCGCTTACCGAAGCCAGATTGAGGACATCGTCGACGGGATCTGCAGCAAAGGTTACAGCAACATCTTCATGATTGGCGCGGGCGGTACCATCGCGATGATGTATCCGTATGAATATATCCTGAAATCGAGCTCCAAGATCGACGTGCACGCCGAAATCGCCGCGGAATTTCTGGTGATGAACAACAGGCATTTCAGCAAGGATTCCGTGTGCATCTTCACCTCGGTATCCGGAACGACGAAGGAGACCATCGAAGCGATCGAGTACTGCAAAGAGCGGGGTGCAACGACCTTTGCCCTGGTGGCAGAGCCGGACACGCCGACCACGAAGCTGGTCGATCACTGCATTACGACCGGGTCGGAGAAGCACTCCTTCGATACGTTCTTCATGCTGCTGTACATGGTCGTATTCCGGTTCATGTATAACAATAACGAGTTCCCTCAGTATGAGCAATTCACCAAGGAAGTCGCCCTGCTGCCGCAAGCGATCCTGGATGCCGTCAAAGCGTTTGACAAGCGGGCCGAGGCCTTTGCCGTTGAGCATAAAGATACGAACTACCATATGATGGTCGGCTCAGGGAACCTGTGGGGCAACACCTATTCCTATGCCATGTGCGTGCTGGAAGAGATGCAGTGGATTCCCGCCAAGTCCATCCATGCGGCTGAGTTTTTCCACGGCACCCTGGAGCTTGTCGTAGAAGATACAAGCGTCATTCTGCTGAAGGGTGAGGATGAAACGAGACCCCTGGCGGACCGTGTAGAGCGATTTGCCGAGAAGTTCACCAAACGGCTGACGGTGATCGACACGAAGGATTTTGCGATGGAAGGGATCAGCGATGAGTTCCGGAAGCATTTTGCCGTGAGCATCAACTGGGCGTTGCTCAGCCGGATCAGCGTCTACCTGGAGCGCGAAAGAAACCATCCGCTGACTTTGAGACGATACTATCGCAAGATGGAATACTAATACGTACGGGGAGCGCTGCCTATTCCGGCAGAGCTCCTTCCTTAAACGGGAAGGTGAGACAAAATGCGAATCGTTACAGTCGGAGACAATTGTATGGATGTCTACCGATCCTCGGGGAAAGCCTGTCCCGGAGGAAATCCGGTAAACGTGGCCGTCTATTTGACCGAACTGGGTGCGGAGACAGCCTATATCGGCTGGGTGGGCAACGACCAGTATGGGAAGATTATGGTTCAGGCGATTCAGGGCAAGGGCGTAGATACATCCAGGGTCTCGGTCCAAGAGGGCAGCACGGCGGTGACCTACGTCGATATGGTAGGCAGCGAAAGAAAGCTGGGCGATTATGAAGAAGGCGTGATGGCTGATTTTGCCTTGAACTCCGAGGATCTGCGCTTTATGGAGTCATTCCAGCTGGTGCATTCCGCGATTTGGGGCCATGCCGACTCGTATTTTGCTTATTTTAAAGAAAAAGGACTGCTGACTTCCTTCGACTTTGCCGATAAGCTGGATCATGAGCTGGTGACGACACTGACGCCTTACGTGGACTATCCATTCTTGTCCTATACACAGGATGACGAACATATCCGCCGCCTCATGAGGGAGATCAAGGACCGGGGCTCCAAAATCGTCGTGGCCACGCTTGGAGAGAATGGATCCTTGGCCTACGATGGAGAACGGTTCTACAAGCACGGAATTACGGAGGTGGAGGTAGTCGATACGCTGGGAGCGGGTGATTCATTTATCGCCGGATTTATATACGGTATTCTGAAAGGGCTTCCGGTCGCAGCCTGCCTGGAGCAGGGCGCCGATAAAGCCGCAAAGACGATCAGCTACTTTGCTGCATGGTGACTGGACGTAGCCATCAATGTATAATAGAGAGATACAAATTTGATCATTGATGGATAAGGATGAATGTTCAATGAATTTGAATCCTTCAACCCCTCAGCCGCTGTACATGCAGATCAGGCAAATGTTGAAGAATGATATACAGCAGGGGCGCTACAAACCGGATGAGCAGATCCCGACAGAGGCCGAGCTTTGCGATATTTATAGCGTGAGCCGGATTACGATCCGCAAGGCGATCGAGGAGCTGGTCCGGGAAGGGGCGCTGACCCGGATTCCACGGCGGGGGACGTTCGTGGCCTCCAACAAATTTCATAATGAGCTGCTGTCTGTAAGCGGATTCTCCGAATTCAGCCATCAGCTTGGGATGATTCCGAATTCCCGGATTCTCCGAAGCGACGTGATCGAAGCGACCGAAGACGTGGCCAGACATCTTCGCATCGATGCAGGCAGCCCGGTGCTCGAGCTGGAGCGGCTCATGTACGTCAATGACCGTCCGCTGTTTTACGACATCGCGCATTATTCGTTGACCCGCTTTCCCGACCTCGAGAAGAAGATTACGACGAACGAATCGACGTATAAAATTCTGTCCGAGGATTACGGAACGGAAATCGTTAGCAACGATAAAGAGATCGATGTGATCGGCGCGACGAAGGAGTATGCCAAGCTGCTGGAATGCGACATCGGGGCGAATCTGTTCCGGATTTTGAAAGTGGCCTTTGACGCTAAGGATGAGCCGGTGCATCTCTCTACCTTTATGTGTGAGACCAACCGGGTCACGCTGACGGTTCACCGGGCGAAGCAGGGGCAGTAGACTTAGGGCTGAACGCTCATGCGGACAGGGACGGGCGGAGACTGCTCTGTGATCTGAAAATAAAAACGGACGCTGGTTCTCAACCGGCGTCCGTTTTTTTTATCCTAATCCAATTCCACAGTCCGATTCATATTGGTGCCTTCGTTGCTTTTACCCATCAGTCTGCGGAACAGGAACCTGGCCATTTTGAACTTGTTGCCGGCATCCCAGTACTCGGCCGCTTCGGCCTGCACCTTGATGAGCACAAGGTTCGGATCGTCATAGTTCGTTTCCAGCAGCTGCTCGTAAACGGGGTTCCACAATTCCTTCAGCTTTTCGGTGCTGTTGACCAGCTCGGCTTCACCGCGGATGGAGACGAAGGACTTGCCGGCATAGGCCACGTTGACCTGCCGGTTTTGCAGCAGTTCATGGAACTTCTCCGTGTCTTTCTTGGTCAGGAACCACAGGTCGCCGTCGAATTCGATGTCCTGGGTCTTCATGGGACGTGAAACCAGCCCTTCTTCCGAGACGGTCGTCAGCATGGCCGTGTCGATGCCCTTAATCAAATCGCGTACTTTCTCGATCGCTTCTTGGTTGTCCGGAGTTGGATTTGTCATTTTGTTCACCTTTTCCTAGTGTGTGTTTATATTAGTATTACACTTATTCATACTCAGCCAAACCAGGAGAATTGGGCTGATTCCACTCCTAATTTGAATCCCCTTATGCACAAGCCTATACCTAGACCCCCGAGGTTCATCGCGTCTTAACGGAGAAGGTATTTCCGAAGCAGGCCGGGGTGCTTACCGCAGAGGGGTGGGCAACTTCATTAGATTAGGAGACTATCCCATGACCAAAGCCGCTATTCCGGTATGCTGCCGGGCGATGGCCTTTGGTTTTTGTTTATTTCCGAGCTGTTCGCACGACAATCATTTAACACTCCAGAGAATAGTGCTATACTATAAATTAAGTAATCATTCATCAGAAAAGGTGGATAACCGGGTCGCACTCTGGCTTGCCTCTTGAGAGCGCCTACATCTTTTCTTCAAATACTAGCGTGTAAGGACGGTAATTATGAGCAACAGACAAACCGATACAGACGTTATCTTAATTGGTGCCGGAATCATGAGTGCGACTTTGGGGACACTGTTGAAAGAATTAGTACCGAACTGGAAAATTACAGTGTTTGAGAAGCTGGCAAGCCCGGGAGAGGAAAGCTCGAACGAATGGAACAACGCAGGAACGGGGCATGCCGCCCTGTGCGAGCTGAACTACACATCCGTAAAACCGGATGGATCCATAGATATCAGCAAAGCGATTAGCGTCAACGAGCAATTTCAGGTTTCCATGCAGTTCTGGTCTTATCTTGTCAAAAGTAATTTGATTCGCAATCCGCAGGACTTTATTATGCCGCTCCCCCATATGAGTATGGTTCAGGGGAAAGAAGACGTGGCATTTTTGAAGAGACGTTTTGAGACGATGTCCAAAAATCCGCTGTTTCAAGGGATGGAATTCTCCGACGATCCGAAAAAATTGATGGAATGGATTCCGCTCATTATGAAGGACCGGACCTCGGATGAACCGATCGCGGCCACCAAAATGGACTCGGGAACGGACGTCAACTTTGGCGCTTTAACGCGTATGCTGTTTGAGCACTTGAAGAGCAAAAACGTTGATATTCATTACAAGCACAGTGTGGACGATATTAAACGCACCAGCGATGGCGCGTGGGAATTGAAAATACGCAATTTGAGCAGCGGCAGCGTCGAACGCCATACGGCGAAGTTCGTCTTTATCGGCGGTGGCGGCGGAAGCCTTCCGCTCCTTCAGAAATCCGGCATCCCGGAAGGGAAGCATATCGGCGGATTCCCGATCAGCGGACTCTTTATGGTGTGCAACAATCCGGAAGTGGTAGCGCAGCACCATGCCAAAGTGTACGGCAAGGCCAAGGTAGGTGCGCCGCCGATGTCGGTTCCGCATTTGGACACCCGTTTTATCGACAATCAGAAGTCGCTGCTCTTTGGACCGTTTGCGGGCTTTTCGCCAAAGTTCCTGAAGACCGGTTCCATGTTTGATTTGCTGGGTTCGGTCAAGCCGAACAATGTGCTCACGATGCTGGCTGCAGGCGCCAAAAACCTGTCACTGACCAAGTACCTGATCCAGCAGGTGATGCTGTCGAAGGAAAAACGTATGGAAGAGCTGCGTGAGTTCATCCCGAACGCCAAGAGCGAGGATTGGGATATGCTGGTGGCCGGCCAGCGCGTGCAGGTCATCAAAGATACGGAAGCTGGCGGCAAAGGCACGCTCCAGTTCGGTACGGAAGTCGTGACCGCCGCGGACGGATCCATCGCTGCCTTGCTGGGGGCTTCTCCCGGGGCCTCCACCGCCGTTTCCGTCATGCTTGAGGTCATCGAAAAATGCTTCCCTCAGCATGCGAAGGCGTGGGAGCCGAAGATTCGGGAAATGATTCCGTCTTATGGCGCGCCTCTGATGAAAAATCCGGGGCTGATCCGCGAAATTCATACGTCGACGGCACGCACGCTCGGTCTCAACCGTGGACTGCATTCGGCCAACGTGATGTAAATATAGCGATATATGATAAGAAAAACGTCTATCGACGTACCTTCAAAGAAGACAGACCGCGTTTAACTGAAGTTTTTCTTGCGATTATAGAATGGTTCAGCTTCGCTGAAATTTATAAATTCTATAATCTTAAATAAAACGGCCTTCATCCTGAGTTTCAAGGGATGAGGGCCGTTTTGCATTCGCAGAGGACACCGGTCAAGGTACGTAAGCACCGACGACTTCAAACTTTGGCTCGCCAGCGATCGTCATATACTTCACTTCGACGACGCAGCCTTTCTGAAAGGAGGGTATATTCACGATCGGGATAAACGTTTTTACGATGGTATGATGAAATTCGCCATCCGGCATGGTGACGGTTAAATCAAGCAGCACCTCCGGTTGATTACCCAGCTGCGCATTCGTCTGCTGAATGGAATGGATGACAGCTTGCGCGGATGTGCCGTTTGTTAGGATGGTTTTGCGCTGCGATAGCCCTTTACGTTGACGGCTTACCGTTCTGATGGCAAAAGTGATCGTCAGTGAGGCGGTAAGTAAAGAAAAGATAATGATGATCATAACAATCGTCGTCAATGGCATGCACCTCGCTTCCATTTTTAATATAATTCAGGTAAATGGCTCCAAGTAATATATTTTAAGCTTAATGCAGCCAAGGGGATCCGTCTACGATTTACAAATAAATCATCTACATAAATGGAACTAAGTTTGATCATTCGGGCAGGGGAGAGGAAACCATGATTCAGTTGAAAGATATCGGGAAATTCAAGGAGCTTCCAGCAATCGCAATGCATATCTATCAAGGCAATATTCCGGCTTTGCGGAATGCTATCGCGGAGGGTTGGGATATGGAGGAGGGTATCGTACTTAGCCGGTATACCGCGTTAAGTCCGCTTGACCTTGCCGTGATCGCGGAACGGCTGGATGTAGTTAAGCTGCTGGTAGGGCACGGCGTCAATCTCAATGACGCACAGAGTCCGGCTTTTTTGCGGGCTGTCCGTTACGGAAAAGAGGAGATGGTACGCTACATCGCCGAGCAGGGTGCCAGAATGGACATGCTTAATCGAGTGGGCTCCGGCGCGTATTCGCAGGCCTACTATGGCAACAAAAGCAACATCCCGCTCATTCAGGAGCTGGGCCTCGATATCAAGCAGCACGGCGGAGCTGTACTTCGCCAGGCGGTGTCCGATCATGACTATAAGACCCTCAATTACTTGCTCGATCAGGGGGTGGACATTAACTACAACCAGCCGGATCAAGTCTATCCATACGAAGCAACACCGTTAACCGTGGCCGCGCGAATCGGAAATTTCGACATGGTCAAGTTTTGGGTCGAGCGGGGCGCGGATGTGACGTTAGCGGAAAAGGACGGTGAACGGCCGTATACGATCGCGGTCAGCCAAAAGAACGCAGTCCTGGCCGATTATTTAAAATCGCTGGAACCGCTGGAATTTCATGACGTGGCGAATAAGAAGCATGAGCTGAGAGCGTATAAATTACCGGAGGAGCTGGTCGATCTGTTAACCGGTGACCGTCTGCGCCTTGAGTTAGCCCCCAATGAGTACGATATCCGGCATATCGATTTCTTCACATTGACCGACACGATCCCGGTCAAGGTCGGGCGGCAGAAGCTGCTGCGCCTGTCTGCAGACATAGACAACTACTCGGATCTTCAGCTCATGTGGAATCCGAAGAAAAAAGGATGGATCGGCTGCTATGACGTCGAGCATGACAACTATTCGGACCTGTGCCGTTTGGGAGAGTTCCTCGAGCAGCCTGGTACGTATCTCGTTCGTTTTCTGGATGGAGAGCTGTAGAAACCGGACTGGTGCCTGAGGATGATCCGGACGAATCTGGATGATTTTTCATACATCGTAATACTTTCGCCCTGTTGACGCGCTGCGGAGTATGGGAAGATGGGGACATCAAAGGCTCGGGTTCAGCAAAACCCGAAGCCCTTGACCATCAGGCTATGGCGGTCCTTCCTTCTAACTTCATTTGGCGAACATAGGGCCGCCGCTTCCCTGAAGGATTTCGATTCAGAGAGGAGGCGTCCAGGCTATCATGCTCCTTCCTTCTTTAACCCTTATTAAAAAATTAGGGGCATGGGTTTCCTGGACTCTTTAATATGAATATCAATACCATCTATTTACGAAGAGCTAGTCATCTGATCGTGGAACAAGGGCAGGGGGGCGAGCCGCTCCCGAAGGCCTATTTGGCATCCGCCCTGAAAAATATCGAAGCGCTGGGATATACGTTTTCGCATGCGCTGCTGCGCGCGGTAAAGGACTTATCTAAAGTGCAGTTTGAAGCATTATACCAACAGCTGGTTGCGGATTTACAGGTTATGGTCGGGGCTCATGTGAAGTTTAAACCGATGTACCCGGATTTTCCGATGCAGGTCATGGAGCATAGCGATGCCGAGCTGTATCTGAATGCGATTTATCATTACCTGACGTTGGATGTACCGGCGTATGGGCATGCGGACCGGCTGCCCTTGGAGGATGAAGGTAACCTGAAAGTGATTGGTTTGGGGAGCCGTGCGGAATTCATGAGCCTGATCTCCCGGTTGATTCAAGCCACAGGCTCCATCTCCGATCGTGACAAACAGGATATTGATGACGTCATTGCGTTTGCCGGCGCGGATGATATGGAAATGCTTCTACCGGACGACATCCCGTTCAAGGAAAATGCGGCATTCGTCGCAGCGTCCTTAATGAAGCATGACAAAGCCAATCTGGAGCAGATCGGACGGTACTTCCGGACGGCGACCGATGTCCTTCGGCTGGCAGCCGCATGGTCGGACGGCGACGTTAGTCTGGCTGAGGCGACGCGCTTCCGCAAATTCAAACGGCGCGAGCGGCGGCTGCTGCTGGGACTGCTCGAGAAGTGCCCATCCATCACGGAAGATATGCTGCGGTACAAGGAGCGCTGGATTCGGCTGGGCGAAATTCTGCATCCTTCCGAATATAAGCACCGGTTTCGGCGGTGCGAGGAAGCCTTTGACGTCCTGCGCAACGACAAGCCGTTCACGACCTTTAATAGAAGCGTGGAGCTGGCCTTCCAATTCCGGAACGTTTGGACGCTGATCGATCTCCTGATGCAGCGCCCGGGCGAACTGGCGAGAAGGCTCGATCATCTGCTCCGGTCCACCGAGCATACAGAGTATGTCGTGCTGGCTTTTGGCGAGGTGGTTAAGGAAGTATCGACGCCGGTGCTGCTGCAGGTGAAGAACCATTTTGCCCGCCGCCGGGAGCGGCAGCAACTGCGCGTCTTTTTTCCAAAAGGGAATGTCGCCAAAGCGTTTGCCCTTCGGAACAACCTGCCGGAGATTGACGAGGAGGCATGCCGGGACATCGTACAGCTATGCGAGCAGGCGCTGATCGGGCGCTTCTCTGCCCTGCCGCCGCTCGGGAAGGTGTATGTCGACAAGCGGCTCCAAAGCTACCTCGTGCCGTTCTCCGGGCGCTCTGCCAGCAAAGCGCTGCATACGATCGTGCGCGGCAGCCGGGTGCCGATGGCGGAAGGAGATACGATCCGTTTCTTCAGCTGGTGGAAAGAGGGCCTGGTGGACGGCAAGCCGACGGGCCGCGTGGACATCGACCTGTCCGCCGTAATGTATGACCGTGACTGGCAGTATGTAGAGCATATTTCGTATACGAACTTGCGGTCGTCCAAGTACCGGGCTGTGCACAGCGGAGATATCGTTTCGGCCCCTCAAGGCGCGTGCGAGTTTATCGACCTGCACATTCCTTCCATCGTCGATTATGGCGGACGGTATATTGTGGCGACGCTGCATTCGTTCACAAGCCAGCCGTATTGCGATTTGCCGGAGTGCTTTACGGGCTGGATGATGCGGAAGAAGCCCGGGTCCGGCGAAATTTTCGAGCCTGGTACGGTTGCGAACAAAATCGATGTCACCGCCGATACGCAGATTGCTATCCCCGTAATCTTGGATCTGGTGGAACGCACGGTAATCTGGACAGACCTGTCTTTAGCCCGGCATCCGTACTATTACAACAACATCGAGGGGAACCAAAAAGGGATGGTTCTGATGGGCAAAGCGATGACGACTTTGCGGAAACCGGACCTGTATGATCTGTTCATGCTCCATGCCAAGGCTCGCGGGGTGCTGACCGAAACTCCGGGGGAGGCCGATGCGTTGTTCTCTGTTGAGCAAGGGGTAACACCTTACGATATCGAGGAAATTATGGCGGAATATATGGTGTAGATTCGGATATACAGAAAAACGTAAAGAGATTAACCGATAACCGGCTCATGGTGATCATGCGTCGGTTTTTTGTGTTCCTGATTTTTTTTTTAATAAAATTCGCAACTATGACAATCCCTGTCACCAATATGGGCTAAGATGGACGTATGAAAGGCCAAAAGGAAGCAGAGGCTGGTCGTAAGAAACTTTAACCATCAAAAGGAGGAAGATGTGATGTATGTGACGGTACAGGATTTTATTAAGGAATGGAACAAGGAAGCCGAATTGACGCAGGGGGTTCTGAATGCGCTGACGGATGAATCGCTGGGGCAGCAGGTCTATTCGGAAGGACGTACTTTGGGCAGGATCGCCTGGCATTTTGTCTCGAATATCCCTGACTATTTGAACGAATTCGGCATCAAGATGGATAAGGTCGCAAATCCGGATGAAGTCCCTTCCGCCAAGGAAATTGCAGATACCTTCCGGACGGTCAGCTCAGCAGCCGCTAAGGCACTGGAAGAGCAGTGGACCGATGAATCACTTAGCAAGGTACAAAACGCATTTGGCCGAATGGAATCCAATGCCTCCATCCTGATGGGGCTGATCAAGCACATTGCGCATCATCGGGGTCAAGCGACGGTTCTGATGCGTCAAGCGGGACTGGGCATACCGGCCGTCTACGGGCCATCGAAGGAAGGATGGGTGAAGCTGGGGATACAGCAGCCACCGCTGTAAAATCATTGGGTGCCATTTTGCCCTTGTGAATGACAAAATGGTATTGACGGACCTACGGCAGGTATGTAGAGTGAAATCCAACATGCCTTCGGTAGGTTTTTTGTGTGGGATGAGAAGCCCTCAGCAGCAAAACCTGGCCGAAACGAGCGTCTAACATCATAGACGCTTTTTTCATAAATGCGATGCAACTCCTTGAGGCTGCCGCGGCCTGGAGAACCGCCTTCGGAAAATGCTATAATCACAGCAAGAGTATATCGCAGGGGGAATGAGGATGAGCGAGGATCTGTTGGAACAACTGGAGACATGGCATGAAGAGGATGAATACGAACGCATCGTAGAGGCCGTAACGGAAATTCCTGCGGAGGAGCGGAATTATGAGCTGGTCGGCCATTTAGGCCGGGCGCTGAACAATCTGGAACATTACGAGGAGGCGGTGCAGCAGTTTCTGACCGTTGCCGAGGAAGGGGCGGAGGATCCGCTCTGGCATTACCGGATTGGACTGGCCTATTATTATCTGGAGCAGTACGATGATGCCGAGCGGGAGTTTACCCGTGCCGATGAGCTGGAGCCGGGGGATGAGGATACCCTGGAGTTTCTGGAATGGATCCGTGCCAAGAAGGCCGGGGAATTCGAGGAAGAGACAGATGAGGATTTAGATTCGGACGATTCGGCGGAAGACAACAGCGGCTCGGATGAAGCCGGGGAAACCGATGAAACGGACGGTGCCGCGGCGGCCGTGGCTGCGGTGAATGCCATCCCATCGGACGAAGCCAATTTAGATGTGCAGTATGGCTCGCCAAATGAGGGTTTCGATATCAACAACTTCTGGAACGACGCCGATCCCGATGCGGAATCGTATGTTTCGGCTCCGCCGATGGATGATCTGATCGATTCCGTGCAGGAGGAATTGGTGTTCAAGCTGCCGGTGTTTTATGTGCAGATGATGAGAATACATAACGGGGGCATTCCCCGCAGCAGGTACTTCCCGCTGGGTGAAGCCGCCGATGGAGCGCCAAGCGGGGTCCGGATTCACGGCATGTTCGGCATTGGCCGGGACAAAGCCAAGTCGCTCTGCGGGGCCTCCGGCAGCCGGTCTATCATCGAGAACGGTGGTTATCCGGAGTTCGGCGTCGTCATTTGCGACTGCCCGCAGGAGTCCGGCGTGGTCATGCTGGATTACCGCGGCTCCGGCAACGATGGAGAGCCTGAGGTTGTGCATGTGGATCAGGCAAACGGGCGTAAGATCACCCGGCTCGCGCCCGATTTTGAAACCTTTGTCCGCGGACTAGTTAACGCCTAGGACCCGTGACAACAAAACCGCCATGAACGCGTGAGCGGGGATGGAATCCCAGCAATATCGCGCCAAAAAATCAAGAGGAAGCGGTTCCCACGTAGGGGAGCCAGCTTCCTTTTTTATGTCATAGGGGGTAGTTCCATTTTCGTACTTTTAAGTTGCCGAATAGGATCCATCCGTGACGGCATGCTCCAATGCTTCTTTCGCACGCTGCTTCTTGCGATGCACCCAACCGGTCAGCCAAGCGCTGATTTCGTACAAGGCGATGAGCGGAACAGCCACCATGAGATGGGAGACGAGATCAGGCGGCGAGATCAGTGCAGCCACGGCAACGAGAACGACGTACGCGTAACGCCTCATTCCTTTTAGAATCGACGGGTTTAAGATCCCGATCCGGGCCAGAAACATAACGATCACGGGCAGTTCGAAGGCAATGGCGAGCGGGATCATGATATTGAACATAAACCCGAAGTACTGGGATACCCCATAGGTCTCCACAAGGCCGATCTGACGATTGATGCCGGCTGTAAAGCGCAGGCTCATCGGAAAGACGACGAAATATGCAAAGGCCACGCCCACCAGAAAGCATGATGCGGAGAACGGAATGTAGCGGACCGCCGCCTTTTGCTCGCCAGGCTTGAGTCCCTGGCTGACAAACCGCCAAATCTGGTACATGCCAAAGGGGATGGTCGGCAGCAGCGACAGTACCACGGCAATGCTCATATAAATCCGCAGTCCGTCCCATGGCGAGAAGACGTTCCATGCGACGTGGAGTGGGGAATGCGTCCGCAGCAGCGTCAGAATATGAGGGGCTGCAAACAAGCCGGCTGCCATACTGACGATGAATACGGCGGCGATCCAAAGGAGCCGTTTTCTAAGCTCGGCGATATGCCCGAGCAGGGTCATCGTATTTTTCGCTTCCATAGGCGAAGATCACTCCTCCCAAGTCATGTCCGTTACCGGAAGGCCGGCGTGCAGCGCGGCGTTTTCGATTTTTTCATTTCCTTCAGCTCCAGCGTATTAAATCCCTCCTGCATTTTTTGATAGATGTCCTGAATGGCCTTTACGTCTTCAAAAGAATATCGGCGGTTACCTCCTTTCGTCCGCTCCGGGAAGATCAGCTTCCGTTCCTCATAATACCGGATTTGGCGTTCCGACAAGCCGGTCAGCTCGCAGACGACGCCAATGCTCATCACCTTGCTCTCCATGCTTTTTACCTCCTGTGCAAGTATAGTTAACCCCGGACCATTGCAGAAACAGCCAGGATTGAAACCTAGAAGAAGATAAAACAAAGAGAAGAGACACACCAACAGATGTTTGTGGAAGGAATTATGACATGATTTTAAGGAAAACCCATTAAAAATGCAATCCGTTTTTGAAAATAAAAAATTCTTGTAAGAAATCCTTACACAAATTCACCGAAAACTAAATTTCTTTGCTAAGATCGCCTCAAGAGGTTCCATTCCACTAGCGAAGGAGTGATCGAGGTGACAATCAAGGAGCAACCGAAAGAGATGACCCGCAGACAATTTCTGTCGACCGTCGGCAAAGTAGGGGGATCCGTTGCCGTCTTCAGCCTGATGGGAACGATGGGACTGCTGTCGCCGGAGACGATGAAGGCCGCCGAATATGAGCCGCCGGGCCCGAATGATCTGCACTTAAGCGGACGGGGCGGCAAAAAAATTATCATTCTCGGCGCCGGGATCGCCGGCATGACGGCAGCGTACGAACTGGGATTGGCCGGGTACGATTGCACGATTCTCGAGGCGAAAAGCCGGGCTGGCGGCCGATGCTGGACTGTTCGCGGCGGCACGTCAGAGGCAGAAATCGGTTCGGGTACCCAGACGTCCCGCTTCGATAAGGGGTTGTATTTCAATGCCGGCCCAATGCGTATTCCGCAGTTCCATGTCACCTTGGAGTACTGCCGGAAATTCGGCGTTGCGATCGAACCGTTCAACAACGTGAATGAAAGCGGCTATTACTACAACGAAAACGTCGGCGCTTTATCCGGTCAAAAGGTGCCGAAACGGGCGGCCAAAGCGGACGTACGCGGCTACGTCGCGGAAATGCTCGCCAAGGCGGTTGACCAGAACGCGCTCGATCTTCCGCTCACGGCTGAAGAGAAGATGAAGCTTGTCGATTACTTAAAGGTGGA
This sequence comes from Paenibacillus sp. VMFN-D1, assembly GCF_003386155.1. Classification (NCBI taxonomy): domain Bacteria; kingdom Bacillati; phylum Bacillota; class Bacilli; order Caryophanales; family Paenibacillaceae; genus Paenibacillus; species Paenibacillus sp. VMFN-D1. The sequence goes on from NZ_QRDU01000004.1 coordinate 141,398, forward strand.
GGGGGACCTGAACCCCGATTTATTCTACAAAGGCTCGCAGCGCGGCGGATACAAGGATGAGCCGGGGAGCCGGCTTGATGCCGGGGTTCTCCGCGATCCGTTCGATCTAAAGTCGATCATCAACTCCGGCTTCGGCAAGTATTTCAGCAATGAGTACGAATACGACCAGCAGATGATGATGTTCCACCCGATCGGCGGGATGGACGCTATTGCGAAGGCGTTCGAGAAGCGGGTTGGCAATCGGATCAAATTCCGGGCCGAGGTCAAGGAGATCCGCCAGTCCTCGTCGGGCGTGAGAATCGTGTACACCGACATGGCATCCGGCCGGGAGCAGGAGGTCAAAGGGGATTACTGCATCTGCACCATTCCATTATCCGTGCTGAAGAAGATCCCCGCCGATTTTTCCCCCGAAATGTCCAAGGCGATTCAGAGCATCAACTACGCCTCTGCGGGAAAGATCGGCCTGCAGTTCAAGCGGCGCTTCTGGGAGGAGGATGAGCACTTGTACGGGGGCAGCAGCTTGACGAATATGGACATTACGCAGATTTATTACCCGCCGACCGATTATTTCGGGAAAAAGGGAGTCCTCCTCGGCTATTATGCCTACGGCGGGGTTGCCGACAAGCTCGGAGCGATGTCGTATGCGGAGCGGGAGAAGCTGGCGCTTGCGCAGGGGGCCAAGATCCATCCGCAGTATCCAAAAGAGTTCGAATCCTCCTATTCGATCAACTGGAAAACGATCAAGTATCAAGAGGGCGGGTGGGTTTCTTACTCAGCAAACGACCGCAAAACGTACTATCCGACACTGTGCAAGCCTGACAACCGGATTTACCTGGCCGGTGAGCATATCAGCTACATTACCGCTTGGCAGGCCGGAGCGATCGAGTCTGCCCGCGAGGTGGTCACCGATATCCATCAGCGTGTCATGAAATCATAGATTCATATCTAGAAGGGGCTGGTCTTTTATGATGAAAAAAATGAAAACGGCGCTGCTGATGACGGTTCTGCTTGGCACCGTCAGCGTCACGGCATATGCCGACAGCGCCGCCCATACCCCGGCGAAACCGGCCAAGCCGATCAAGACGGCGCCGGCGCCGGTATTTTACGGAAGCCCGTCGTCGTCCATATCCAGCGGTGTGGTCGTTCCCGAAGGCGCATCGTACTTGTTCACGAGCGGCACCGTCCCGCCGGTACTGAACAAAGACGGCAAGACGGTCTATGAACGCTATGGGGATACGAAAACGCAGGGCATCGGCATTTTGAAGGAAATCGAAAAGCAGCTGAAGGAGCAGGGCCTTGGCCTGAAAGATGTCGTTTACCTGCGGGTATACATCGCTCCTGATGCCCAGAAGGGCGGCACGTTTGACTATACGGGTTGGTTCGATGCCTATGCGCAGTTCTTTAATACCGAAGCTAACCCGGTTAAGCCGGCCCGCTCAACGGTAGGCGTGGCGAGCCTGGTGAATTCCGACTGGCTGATCGAGATCGAAGCGGTGGCCGTGAAGCCGGATTCGAAGAAGAAGTGAGGCGGGAGCACGGATTTCGCTAAGGCGGAATGTTCTCCATGACAAATGAGAAGGAGCTGATTGGCGATGTTTCAAAACGTAGGGTTTGCCGGGTTGATGATGATTCTGGTCGTCGTTCTGATTTTGTTCGGGCCCTCCAAGCTGCCGGAGCTGGGCCGTGCGGTGGGACGCACGCTCTCCGAATTCAAGTCGTCCGCAAGGGACCTCGTCGGTGAGGATAAAGAAGAAGACAAAGAGCGTGAGCGAGAGTCCGGTATTATTAAAATCAAAGGATAAAGGGTAGGAGCAACGTATGCGCCGATCAACGGCCACCCTGTATAGCCGGCCCCGTCATTCAATGCGAATGGCGGGGCTGTTTGCGCCCAGCCGCCGAAGCGCATCATGGTTTCCACCGCTGTGTTCTTTTATAATGGAAGAACCAGGTATCGTTTGGCCGCTGAAGTTCTGGGCCGCATAATAAATTGGATACGGCACAGGATATGAAGCAGTGGAACCGTACTTGGCCATAAGACCATCAGGCTGTCATCATGCGAAGAATGATTTGACTAGGATTGAAAAAGGAGACCTTTATGACGGATACACAAGGAAAGCTGGAGACGGGATGGCATTTAGACAACAGCTACGCCGGGCTGCCGGATCTGTTTTATACCCGGCAGGATCCGGTGCCGGTTCGTTCGCCGCGGATCGTGGCATTTAATGAGCCGCTGGCGGTGTCGCTCGGTTTAAACGCTCAGGCGCTCATGAGCGATGAAGGAGCTGCGGAACTGGCGGGAAACCGCATTCCGGAAGGGGCGCAGCCACTCGCTCAGGCATACGCCGGGCATCAATTCGGCCATCTTACGATGCTGGGCGACGGGCGGGCGGTCCTGCTGGGCGAGCAGGTCACGCCAGATGGCAAGCGAGTGGATATTCAGCTCAAAGGAGCGGGCCGCACGCCATACTCCCGCGGTGGCGACGGACGGGCGGCCCTGGGGCCGATGCTGCGTGAATACATCATCAGCGAGGCCATGCATGGCCTTGGCATTCCGACGACCCGCAGCTTGGCCGTGACGTCCACCGGCCAGGCGATTACCCGGGAGGAAGAGCTGCCGGGCGCGATTTTGACCCGCGTGGCGGCAAGCCATATCCGTGTCGGCACGTTTCAGTTCGCGCGGGGAGCAGGCACGACGGATGACCTGCGGGCTTTGGCCGATTACACCCTGCAGAGGCATTATCCCGATACGGATCTTGCTTCCGGCGAAAATCGCTACCTTATATTGCTGCAGGAAGTGATCAAGCGCCAGGCCGCTCTGATCGCGAAGTGGCAGTTGGTTGGATTCGTTCACGGCGTCATGAATACGGACAACATGACCCTCAGCGGAGAAACGATCGACTACGGTCCGTGCGCCTTTATGGATACCTACGATCCGGCCACCGTGTTCAGCTCCATCGACTCTCAGGGCCGGTATGCCTACCGCAACCAGCCGTACATCGGCTCCTGGAATCTCGCCCGATTGGCGGAAGCCTTGCTGCCGCTGCTCCATGAGGACGAGGAGCAGGCCGTTAAACTGGCGGAAAACGCGGTCGGGGCTTTTGCCGGACTGTTCAATGAATATTGGCTTGCAGGGATGCGGGCGAAGCTCGGGATCTTCCAGGAAGAACCGGAGGACGAGTCGCTCATCGAAGAACTTTTGGAGCTCATGAAGACGCATCGCGCCGACTATACCAATACGTTTCTTGCCTTAACGTTTGACCGGCTGGAGGGAACTCCGCTGCATGGCATCGAAGAATTCGAGGCCTGGCATACGCGCTGGCAGGCAAGGCTTGACCGGCAGCCCGAAACCAAAGAGGCTGCGCATCAATTGATGCGGGACAGCAATCCGGCGGTCATTCCGCGGAACCACCGGGTGGAGGAAGCGCTGGAGGCGGCGGAGCAGGACGGCGATTACGAAGTGATGCACCAGCTGCTGCAGGTTCTGGCCGATCCTTACGCGCATACGCCGGAACAGGCCGAGTATGCCATCGTACCGGAGACGACGTATGGATATCGGACCTATTGCGGTACCTGATACAAGATCATGAGAAAAGGACCAGCGGAGCTGGCCCTTTTTTTGTAGGAACAATTCTTAGCCCAATACTTCCTCTTCCTTTAATGTGGCCATCGGCTGGAGAAAACGGTGATCAAAAGCCCGCAGCGTGCCCCCCTCCCGTATCTTGTTCACCCAATCCGGATTGGCCAGTGCGCTGGTTCCGACGGCGATCAGATCGGCTGATCCTGCAATAAGCATTTGTTCGGCCCTTTCAGGATCACCCAGTTTTCCATTGGCGATCACGGGAAGGCCGCTGTATCGTTTGGCGAGCTCTGCAAGGGTCGGCCCCCCATCCGAGAAGGCGGGCATCCATGCTTTATACTCGGTCGTATGAAGGTAACTGGCGGAAGCTGCGGCCAATTCCCCGAAGATGATTTTTGCATCTTCTTCTCCATGAGCCCATTTGTGGTCAAAATCGTTCACCTTCCCTTGCGAAATGCGAACGCCGACCAAATAATCCGGGCCAACGGCGGAGCGGATGGCTCTAAGGACTTCTACTGCGAAGCGGATACGCCGGCTTGTCGGGCCGCCATAATCATCCGTGCGCCGGTTTGTATAATCCGTAATAAACTGATCGAGCAGATAGCCGTTGGCCGCATGAATCTCCACACCGTCAAATCCGGCGTACTTCGCGCGGAGAGCGGCCTGCTTGAAGCCTTCGATCGTTCTTCGAATCTCTGCCAGCGTCATAGCCTTTGGAACAGCGAACTCGCCGCTGCCCCCGTGATCCTCCAGCATCGTTCCAACAGGTTGCACCGCAGACGGTGCGATCGGAGTGAAAGCATGATGCTGGACTAACGCGCCTGCATGCATCAACTGGGCAATGATTTTTCCTCCTTCCCGGTGCACGGCCTGAATGATCGGTATCCACGAATCAGCTTGTGCTATGCTGGCGATACCGGGCTGATGATGATAACTCCGGCTGAATTCCTCATCCGGGTACAAGCCCTCCGTGATGATCAAGCCGAATCCCCCTTTTGCAAAACGGGAATAATAACGTGCCATACGATCGTTAGCCACTCCGTTCGGCTCCGCACTGGTGCGTGTCATCGGCGCCAGAACCGCCCGATTTGGAAGCGGTAGGGTACCCAGCATATAACCGTTAAAAAGTTTCGGATACTGCTTCATATTTAAAAACCTCCCTTTATTTTTTTGATTGCGGACCTTCTTTTACACCTGGTTGTTGACCTGAGATGATTGTATCCTGCCGGTTCAATACCGTAAAATGATTGCTATAGATGAGCTCATTAAAAAAATTGATGGGATTGAACCGGAGGTTTTGAGGGATGGAGCTAACCGACTTGAAAGTGTTTATGGCCATCGTTAGGGAAGGCAGCATTACCCGCGCGGCTGAGAAGCTGGGCTATGTACAGTCCAACCTCACTACAAGGGTGCGAAAGCTGGAATCGGAGTTGGGGGCGCAATTGTTTCTTAGGACACCGAAGGGGGTAGTCCTCGCCGAGAAAGGACTTGTTTTGTATCAATATGCCTCGGACATTCTCATGCTGGCTGAGGAGGCAGCCAAGGCTGTCAAGGAACCTGACTATCCTTGCGGTCCACTGTCGATCGGCGTGGTGGAGACGATAGCTTCAACCGCCCCATTTATTCAGGCGCTGTCCGAATTTCAGACCCAATACCCTGAGGTGAGCCTGTCTTTGGTGACTGCAACTTCGAAGGAGAATTACGAGAAAGTTCTGGATCGGCGCTTGGACGGCGCCTTCTTGACCGGAGAGTTTGAACTGTCTTCACTGCAGGTAGCCTTTGAAATACAGGAAGAAGTGGTGCTCCTAACGCCTGCAGGTCAAGGAACAGAAGCATTTGCTAAGACGGGAAATCCTGCATGGGTCGTGTTTCCGAAGGGCTGCCCACTGCGTGCTGCGAACGAAGATTGGCTCCATAGCCTAGAGGAACAATGTGTGAATATGATTGAGGTCAGCACATTGGAGACCATGCTAAATTGCGTTCGTGCGGGAATCGGCAGTGCGTTTCTCACCCGGATGGCTGTGACTGCGACTGCGGATGAAGATGGTGTACGCATGTATCCGGTCCCCGAACAATACAAATTTGTGACCACGCGATTGGTGACCCGGAAGGAGCAGTTCCAGAGCCAAGCGTTCCTTGCTTTCGCCGCATGTGTACAAAGGGCAGGACAGCGGTTTAACTTGGCAGGCTATGCAAACGTTTAAGCGTACAAGATGCCTTCTGGTTTGATCCCATACTATACAGAAAGGCAGGATCAGGCAGCGCATAGGGAGGATGGACCTGGCTGTCTCCGGGCATGTTAAGGGAAAACAAGTGGGGAGATGAAGCTAGGATGTCCAGAAGAAACCGAAAATACGCGGTGCCAGGGGTTGCCAGGGACATGCAGACGTTTAAAGCAGAAGTCATGCGGCGTGAAGGGTATGACGTGGATCCGAACCGGCCAGATGACGTGAAGTACGAAGTGGCCAAAGACCTCGGCGTGCCGCTCAGTCCGGACGGCAACGGCGAGCTCACGACGGAATCGGTCGGCCATGTCGGGGGCAAAATCGGCGGCTCGATGGTCCGCGAGATGATCCGGCTGGCCCAGCAGCAGCTGGCGGAGAAGGACGGGCAGAAGTAGCTGCATTAGGCTGTGGCATGGCATGGCGGCTTCTCTTACGTGAGCAAGAATTGCGTTGAGTCTCCGAAGCTTATACTTTTTATGATGTAATAAAGGCACCCCAAAGGGTGCCTTTATGCTATTCACTACCGTTTATAGCCAGCTGCGTACCAGTCCCATGTCAATGGTTTAAGGGTCTCACCCCAGCTGCACATCAAACGTCGTTTTCTCGTTCGGCACGCTCTTCACGGATATTTTCCCTTTATGCTGCTCGACGATCGATTTAGCAATCGCCAGGCCAAGGCCATATCCGCCATGCTTGCGGGAGCGGGAGGCGTCGACGCGGTAGAACCGGTCGAAGATGTTGTCTAAATGCTCTGGGGCTATGCCCTCACCCGTGTTCGTTACCCGCAGCAGCAGATGGTTATGCTGCTTCTTCAGGCTCAGATGGATCGAGCCCCGTGGATTGGTATATTTGATGGCGTTGTCCAGCAGGATCATGACGACCTGCTTGATCTGCTCACTGCTGCCGGTCAAAGTCAGACGCGGCTCGATATCGTAAGTGAGGGACAGCTCCTTTTCGAAAATGACCGCTTCCATCGTAAGAATGACGCTTTCGACGGCTTCGCTGAGATCAAACGGCACGAAGATCATAAGGCCCCGGGCATCGTCCATCTGAGTCAGGTACAGGAGGTCGTTGGTTAGGGTCTTCATGCGCTCGGTCTCTGATTTAATATGCTGAAGCCATTTCGACTGCGACCGGATCGTCTCCTCGCTGTTGGCCAGCAGCACATCTGCGTTCGTGTTGATGACCGCAAGCGGCGTCTTCAGCTCATGCGAGGCGTCCGCGATAAACTGCTTCTGCTTGTCGAAGGCTTCGCGGACCGGTTCGATAGACCGGTTGGCGAAATATCGGCTCGTCAGATAGATGACCGCCAGCATGACCAGCGCCACGATGGAAAAGGTGTAGATCAGGTTGGTGATGATTTTCAGTTGTGCCGTCACGTCCAGGAATACGATGGAATAGCCGCTGGGAGTCTGCTGAACGCTGTAAGCCCAGCGCGTTCCCTCCAGCGTAAACTGGGCGTTGCGGACGGGCTTGGAAGCCGCCTCTTCCTTGGCCGTCTCATAGAACGTATCCTCCATATCAAACCTCGTGTTCTTGGACAGGAGGTTCCAATCCCGGTCGGTCTTCAGCTCGAAGGATACCGACAGCTCCGGAGGGGGGATCTGCCCTTCCCGGGGGCGGCGTAGATCGGTATCTCCCGTGGCAGGCAGCTCTCCGCCGATGCCTCCGGAACCTTGGGCCTGTGCGGCGCTGCCGCCCGTGCCGGACAGGCTGCCCGTTTTACCGCCGCTTCCGGTCTGCGCCAGCGAAGCCCCGCCCTGCCCGGAGCCTTTCCCCGGGCTTTGCTTTCCGGGCCCGCCGTCCTTGTGGTAAAACTCCGAGACGCGATCCAGTTCCATGCCGATGTCGCGGCGCACGTTTTGATAAGTAATGACGTAAATCGTGGCAAAGGCGACCAGCATGATGATGGTGATGATGACCATGTTCATCAGCAGGAACCGGTTGCGCAGCTTCTTGAACATTAAGAAGTCGCCTCCAATACATAGCCGACGCCCCGGATCGTGCTGATCCGCACCGAGGCGTTCAGGAACGCCAGCTTTTTCCGCAGAAACGAAATATACACTTCCACATTATTGTGCTCCGCATCGGAGTCAAAACCCCACAGCTTCTCGATCATCTGCTCCTTGGACGTCACCGCCGACTTTCGCAGCATCAGCAGTTCGAGCAGCTCGCACTCCTTCAAAATCAGCTTCAATTCCTTCCCGTTGCAGCTCAGCTTGAGCGTGGACGTGTTCAGCTCGATATCGCCAAATTTCAGGCCATCCTCGGGGACAACCTCGCCCTTGCGGCGCAGCGCCGCCCGGATCCGGGCAAGCAGCTCACCCGTCGAGAACGGCTTGGCGACATAATCGTCGGCCCCGCAGTCCAGCCCCGTAATCGTGTCCGAAATTTCGCCCTTGGCAGTGAGCATGATGACCGGCGTTGCGATGCCTTCGGCCCGGATCGTCTTCAGCAGTGTAATTCCGTCCATCCCCGGCAGCATGATGTCGAGCAGCAGCAGATCATAGATCCCGCTGAGGGCGTTATCCAGTCCCGTCTGGCCGTCGTGGACGGCATCGACGGAGTAATGGTTTTTCTTCAAAATCTGGGTCAGTGCCTCGGCCAGGTTAACCTCGTCTTCCACAATTAATATCCGCATGATCGTAATCCCCTTCATACCTCTAGTGCAGCGTTATTGTCCCTTAATTATAAGAAGCGAACCTTTAATCAACCTTTAACGCCTTGAACGGCGGCCTTTCGGGCTGCGGCCGGACGGACCTGAACCTCAGCTCCTTTGCTTGTCCCTTATTGTACAATGGTGAGCTTGTTTTGTAATCGGCATGTAAACGGAATGTTACCGCAATGTTTAAGATTCGTTAAAGGTTAAGCCATTAAGCTACAAACATGAAGGGCGATGAGCCCGGGTGAACCTGTATAAACGAAAGGAGCGACATGACGATGGCTATTGAAGTGTTTAACCGGTATGAGAACAAGTATCTGATGGACACCAAGGCTTTTTACAACATTTACAACGATCTGATGGCATATATGGAACCGGATGAAAACAACAAAGATAACAAGTTCTATACCATCAGCAACTTGTACTACGATACGGAGCATCATACGCTCATCCGAACGAGTTTGGCCAAGCCCAAATACCGGGAAAAGCTGCGGATCCGGTCGTACGGCGTGCCGGAGAGCGATGCCAAAGTATATCTGGAGCTGAAGAAGAAGGTGTTCGGCCTGGTGAACAAAAGAAGAACTTCGCTCAAGCTTCATGAGGCATACGAATTCGTCCGTACAGGGGTGCCGCCGGAGTTCCGGAAGGGCATGAACCGCCAGGTGGTCAGCGAAATCGAGTATTTTCTGAGCCGGTACGAGCTGAAACCGATGGTGTATCTGGCATACGACCGCATCGCCTTGTTCTGCAAGGGGAACCGCGATCTGCGGATTACCTTCGACACCAACATCCGCTCGCGGCGTTACGATCTTGCGCTAGAGGCCGGGGATTACGGGGATCAGCTGATGGAGCGGGGACAGTGGCTGATGGAGGTCAAGGCCGAGAAGACCGTTCCGGTCTGGCTGTCCAAAATGCTCTCCGAGCATCAGATGTACCGTACAAGCTTCTCCAAATACGGGAACGAGTATAAGAAATCGATACGCCATGCTAATGCACCAGTTGTGGAAAGGGAGAGAGTTGTTTTATGATCGATTCTATTTTGAATTCGTCCGCTGCGGACACGACCTTATCGTTATCTCATGCGCTTCTGACGCTGGCCATCGCCATCGTGCTGGGTGCCATTATCAGCTTTACTTACATGAAAACACAGCCTGCCTATTCGCCGAGCTTCACACTAACGATGATGGTGCTGCCGGCAATCGTGGCCATCATTATTATGCTGATCGGCAGCAACATCGCCCGGGCGTTCAGTCTGGCCGGCGCCTTCTCGATCATCCGGTTCCGGAGCGCGCCGGGAGACTCGAAGGACATCTCCTATGTTCTGTTCTCGATGGCAGCCGGGTTGTCCGCAGGCGTTGGCGCTTTTGGCTATGCGGTGCTGTTTACAGTGATCCTCTGCACGCTGATGTACGTCTTGAAGTTGATCAAATTCGGTACCCGCAAAGACGCGATCAAAACGCTTAAGGTGACCATCCCTGAAAACCTTGGTTATGAGGAGGCATTTGAGGAGATTTTCCGTAAGCACAACGTTGAGTATGAACTGAAAAAGGTCAAGACCACGGAGCTCGGCAGCCTCTATGAGGTGGTCTACTCGGTGAAAATGGGGCCGCAGACGAACCAGAAGGAATTTCTGGACGCGATCCGGACCCGCAACGGCAATCTGGACATTACGCTGACGATGAACCCTGCGGTGCAGGAATATTAAACGAAACGAGGTTGATCCGATGAAACATTCCTATAAAACAAAATTTGCCGCGATTCTGATCCTTTCGGCCATGCTGGCCTCCGGATGCACGACCAATGCGGCGAGTAATACGACGACAGCGGCGGACGGAACGGCGACCGACGCGACGGCAACGACGACGGTGAATGCGAGCGAAGCGAACGCGAAGCTGGCCAGCCTGAAAATCAAGGACCTAGTGGAGTATGACGCCGACGATACCACGGTAGATTGGTCAGCCGGCGACTCCACGGTCATCAAGCTGAACGGGACGGACGCGACCGTGACGGGCGCAGGCGCAAAATCCAGCGGAGGCGATGTAACCATATCCTCGGCCGGAACGTATGTGATCAGCGGCAAGCTGCAAGGCGGCAGTATTGTGGTCGATGCAGGTAAAGACGACGTCGTGCGTCTGGTGCTGAACGGAGCACAAATCGCGAGCTCGGACGGCCCGGCGATCCAGGTTAAGCAAGCCGGCAAAACGGTGCTGACGCTGCCGAAAGGGACGCAGAACACACTGTCGGACGGCACGAAGTATGCGGATACGTCCGATGAGGCGCCGACAGCGGCCCTGTTCAGCCAGGACGATCTGACGATTAACGGCACCGGCCAGCTGACCGTGCAGGGGAATTACAAGGACGGCATCACCAGCAAGGACGATCTGAAAATCGTCAGCGCCACGCTGAGCGTCAACGCAGCCGACGACGGCATCATCGGCCGCGATCTGGCCGCCGTCAAAGCGGGCACGATCAACGTCAACGCCGGCGGGGACGGCTTCAAGACGACTTATGATGGGGACAAGACCGATAAAGGGTACCTGCTTATCGAGGATGGCACGTTCCATGTTGAATCCGGAAGCGACGGCTTTCAGGCGGCGGCTTCTCTGCTGATCGCCGGCGGTACCTATGATGTGGTAACCGGCGGCGGCAGCGCGAACGCCGAACCGCATCAGGAAGAAATGCCGATGCAGCGCCCTGATTTCGGCGGCCAGTCAGGAGCGGACGGAGAGGGAGGTAAGTCCGGTGCCCAAGGCACAGACAGCGGTGCGGCTGCGGATTCGGTGAACGGCACCTCGGCATCGGCATCGGCTAAGGATTCCGCATCCCAGGTGAAGGATGACACCGCTGCTAGTGCGAACAGCAGCAGTGGAACAGACGCGGATGCGGCTCAGACGGAGGATGAGGAAAGCGAGTCCACGAGTTCGAAAGGGCTCAAGGCAGAGGCAGGCATCGCCATTTCGGGCGGCACGTTCACAATCGACTCGGCGGACGATACGTTGCACAGCAATGGCAGCATCCTCGTTTCCGGTGGCCAGCTGGATCTCACGACCGGTGATGACGGCATTCACGGCGACGTATCGATCGTCATTTCCGGCGGCAAAGTGAACATCAAGAACAGCTACGAAGGTATTGAGGCCGCGGATATCAGCATCGCCGGCGGCGAAGTGAACGTCGTCGCGAGCGATGACGGCGTGAATGCTTCCGACGGCAGCGGTAGCTCGGAAGGGCCGGGCGGCATGTTCGGCGGACAACCGCCGGCTGGCATGCCGGGACAGGCGCCGGATCAAGCAGCCGATGGCCAAGGACAGACGGGCGATCAGGCGCAGTCCGGAACGTCTGCGCAAACGGGCAGCAGCTCGTCGTCCGGCACGGGCTCGGCGCAGTCCGATGCACAGGCGAATGCGGGCAGCCAGGCGGCGCAAAGCGGCTCGGCTGACCAAAACGGCGCCCAGCAGCGTCCGGATGGCCAAGGGATGCCTGGCGGCCCGGGTGGAAACGCCGGCACCGCGCAGCTGACGATCAGCGGCGGCTACCTGACGGTGAATGCGCAAGGCGACGGTCTGGACGCCAACGGCTCCATCACGATGACCGGAGGCACCGCGATCGTCAATGGTCCGACATCGGGCGGCAACGGCGCCCTTGATTATGACGGTACGTTCGAGCAGTCCGGCGGTCTGCTGGTTGCCGCGGGCAGCGCCGGTATGGCCCAAGCGCCATCGGAAAGCTCGTCGCAGCGCTCGGTGCTCATGACGTTCCCGAGCACGGTGAAGGCGGGCACGCTGGTGACGCTGGCCGACAGCGCAGGCACACCGGTCCTGAGCTTTGCACCGGCTAAAGACATCCAGACCATCGTCATCTCCACGCCGGATCTGAAGTCCGGAGAGTCCTACGCCTTCTACACGGGTGGCACCTCGACAGGCACGTTGAAGGACGGCTTGTACACGGGCGGCAAGCTGACCGGCGGTACGAAGGTCGTCAGCTTCAAGCTCGGTGACACGGTCACGTATGTGAACGAGTCCGGCGTAACCACTGGCGGCGGTGGATTTGGCGGCAGCTTCGGCGGAGGCCGGGGTCCGGGAGGCAGAGGAGGAGCGAACGGTAGCGGATCGGGCGCGAGCGTTCAAAGCGGCGCATCCGGTACCAGCGGCAGCACATCCGGTAACTCCAGCGGCAGCACGTCCGGCAGCGGAACAAGCAGTACCGGACAGTCCGGAACGTCGGGCTCCGGCAGCTCGGATAATGCGGACACAGGCACATCCTCGATCTAATGACCGGCACGAAGTAACGAGAACATGCAGTGATATGCACGGGTAACGAAGAGCCCCCCATTTTTAATGGGGGTTCTTTTTGCATGGGTGTGGCTGGGTGCTGCCGAAGGGAGGTTGCTTTTTCCCCGAATGTTCGCTTTACTATATACGAAAAAAGTACAGAATATTATATATAATAGATTGATTTACGGAGGTCCTTGGGAATGGCGAAAACGATCGTGGAGAAGTTGAACCTGCAAAAATATAATAAGACGGCGGTACTGCATCAACCGGAAGGGGAGGATCTGCTGGCCGGTCTGGAGTCGTATGATACCGAGCTGAAGGACGGCGGTTACGATCTGATTTTCGCCTTTGTGCTCGATATGGAGTCTCTGCAAGGGCTTGTGCGGAAGGTGATTGACGGCGATCATCTGAACGAAGGGGGATATTTGTACGCAGCGTATCCGAAAAAGGGAAACAAGGTGTACTCCACCTATATTCACAGGGACGAGCTTCTGGAAGGGTTAGGCGCGGATGAAAATGGATTTATAGGGACAAGCAGCATCAAATTTGCGCGTATGGTCGGATTGAATGACGTGTTTACGGTCGTCGGCCTCAAAGCGGAGAAGCCAAGCAAAAAGCAGCCGTCCTCCAAACCGAGCCAATCCGTTGGCGATTATGAAGCCTTGATTCCGGAGGTGGAGAAGGATCTTCAGGATGCCCCGGAGGTGCTCGCCTTCTACCAGTCCCTTACACCGGGATACCGTCGGGATTGGGCCCGGTACATTTACAGCGCGGTACAAGAGGAGACCCGGGAGAAGCGGCGCGAGGATATGAAAACGGCTCTGGCGGCGGGCTATAAAACGATGGACTTGTATCGGAGAAGATAGGGAGGCGGCTTGGGATGAAGTCGAAGCAGGGCTTGGACATGCTGGAGCGGGTAAGGGGCATCTGCCGTCCGCTGCCGGAGGTGGAGGAGATTGTTGACGGCTTTGGCCACAACGTCATGAAAGTCAGAGGCAAAACATTTGTCATGATGGGGGAAAACGAGGGCGTTCCGAGCCTTTCGTTCAAATCGACCAAGGAAGAGCAGTTCCTGCTGCTGCAGCAGGAAAGCTACGTTAAAACACCTTATATCGGACAACACGGCTGGGTTTCCGTGGATAAATCATCCGTCCCGGACTGGGACGAGCTGGCCGTGCTGATCAAGGAGGCGTATCTGCTGGCGGCGCCCAAACGGTTGGTGAAGCAGGTCATCGAAGGCGCATAATTTTGGAGTTTAGCACAGAACTAGAAACATATTCCTTTCTCCGGACGTCTATAATCTAGGCGGTCCCTGGCAGATCGATTGAGCTAGGTTCGTCTGAGATGAGATTAAATTTCTGAGGGTAAGGAGAAGTTTCGATGTCGACAAAATTCAAGTTAACGAGTTTACTGCTGTCTGCGGCTTTGGTATGCGGGGCGGTACCGGCTTTTGCCGCGGAGAAGGCGGCTCCCAAGCCTTTGAGCCAGACCTTCGACCAGATGGTCATCATTCCTTATGATTATCACGGAAAAGCTTTTATTAATGGGGAGAAGACCGACCTTTACGGTGATTATGACATCGTCCAGCGCAGCGGAAGGGTCCTGGTGCCGATCCGCCTGATGGGAACGCTGGCTTCGCAGTTCCGCTCCCAGGGTACCTGGGATACGGTCTGGCAGGCGCAAAACCCGGATGACGTTATTTTTATGAACACCGGATTGAAGAAGACAATCAAATTCAAAGTGAACAGCACCACGATGCTGGTGAATAACGAGCCCAAAAAGATGGACGTGGCTCCGCAGAAAATCGGCGGCCGGGTCGTTCTGCCCCTAAGAAGCGCAGCGGAGGCGCTGGGCAAAAATATCCAGTGGCTGGACGGTCTGATCGTGATGGGAGACGAAGTCGTTGACGAGAAGAGCGCTGAAACGCGGGCTGTCAAAGACCGCATCCTGACCCAACTGAAGGATACCCGGAAGCCGGTAGTGGACGAGAAAAGGCTGACGCCGATCACCAAATTTGGAGACACGATCTACTACACGAAACCGATCTATCAAAGCAGCGGCATATTGCAGCGTCTATACCGTAAGACTGATGGCAAAAAGGAAATCCTCGTTGACATTCCTGGAGAGCCGATGTTGGGCAGTGACGGGGTTATCGGGCACGATCTGTATTTCGTATCGACGGTGAACAATCAGGGTGTGCTGTATGCTTTGGACCTTACCAACAATAAAGTTCGGAAGGTGAGCACGCTTGCGGATTGGAAGCCGTCGGACGGATGGCTTGAGAGTATTTCTATGATGGACAATGAGCTGTATTTGAACCTTCATAGCGGCGATCTCACGATGGGATCGGAGACCCTGTATCGGGTCGATAAGGGCGTTCTGAAAAAGGTTACGAATGCCCATAGCATAATCGGTCCTGTCAAGTCGGGCGACTTCCTGTATCATGCCGATTTCAGCGTCATGGGCAGCGCGGTTAATAATCTGAGCCGGATAAACCTCAAGACTGGAGAACGGAAGGCGATCGGCCAGGCCGATTTTGCCTATGGCATAACCCGGAAGCAGGATACCCAGGGAGGCATCAGCTTCGGTGTCAATAACTCTATGTACGTCAAGGGCGGCAATTTGTTCGTACTCGGGTACAAAGACAGCGATCCGAAGGATGAGGGATCTGTGTATAAGATCAATCCGGCAGATCAGACGCAGGTGAAGCTCACTCCTGCCGCCGGCCCGTTCTGGATGGTTGATGACCAGATTTATTACGTCGACGGTGCGACAGGATACTTAGCCAAGACCGATGTGAACGGGGCGCAGCCGAAGACTGTGGTGTCCAGAAAAGTCATGAGTGCCCAGCTTTTGAACGGCAGCTTGTACTACACCTCGAACGATGCCGGCAGTTCCTACGATCCGGGCGTCCTGTACCAATATAACTTCGCGACTGGCAAGGAAATCAAGCGCAGCGACAAGCCGGTAAGCTCTTACTACATTGGAAAGAATGCGATTTACTATCTGTCGGAAGGCTATGATCCTGGTATCTACAAGATTGATGCGAAAGGGAATACCCGCCTGGTATCCGACCGGATTCAAACGGCAAAGCTTACGGATGAAGGTTTGGTGTACACCTTGACCTACAAGGAAGGGGTTTATTCGGTAAAATAAACCGATTCCGTTGGTCTGCCCGGGTAAACGGGCAGGCCATTTTATTTTCCTGCCAAAAGGAGTGGTAACGATGTACGAGCTGAAAACGAAAGAAACCGATGACAGTGTGCTCGACTTTATTGAACAGGTGGAGCATCCCGGCAAGAAGCAGGATGCGTATTGGCTGCTGGACTTTTTTACAGAGACGACGGGGTATCCTGCGAAAATGTGGGGGGCTAGCATCATCGGCTTCGGTTCGTACCACTACAAGTATGCGTCAGGTCACGAAGGGGATGCGCCGCTCGTCGGCTTTTCACCCCGCAAAGCCAAAATCAGCCTCTACTTCGCTCCTGGTGAAGAACAGCGTGAAGCCCTTCTGAAGGATTTGGGCAAGCATACCTCCGGCAAAGGCTGCGTCTATATCAACAAGGTTGCGGATATCGATGCAGACGTGCTGAAGGCTCTGATCCAGCAGTCGGTAAAGCACTTGCAAGAAACCTATCCGGCTGGGGAGTGACGGCAGGCTGCCGGGGTCACAGAGCCGTATCGATAGGCGGTAAAACTCGTGCAGAAGGTGGCGAAAATTAGCGAATTTTGCTAAAATACTTCTTTCGTTTTGGCGGGACGCTCCTTTATACTTGCTGTATGAGCTTTACTGTGCCGACAACAAGGAGTGAGCCCCCATCGTCCTGCTACATGAATCATATAATTTATGGATCGTTATGCTCTCGTTCATCATCGCCGTATTTGCGTCCTATTCGGCTCTCAACTTAGCGGCCAAGATATCAAGGGCACGGGGTAGAACGCAGAAATGGTGGCTGGTAGCCGGCTCGTGCGTCATGGGCAGCGGAGTATGGTCCATGCATTTCGTCGGCATGCTTGCCTTCCATTTGAACGTGCCAGTAAATTACGATATTCCGATTACGCTGTTATCCATGCTGTGCAGCATTGTGGCGTCATTTATTGCATTCCAAATGCTGCTGTCCAAAGGCGTGAACTGGCACAAGTTTGCCTTGAGCGGGTTCTGCATGGGCAGCGGAATCGTTGCGATGCACTATACCGGGATGGCCGCGATGCTTCTTCCGGCCGAGATTATCTATGACCGGTCTTATTGGCTGCTCTCGGCAGCCATTGCTCTGGCGGCTTCTTACGTGGCGCTGCTGCTGTTCCTCCGCTTTCGCGATCATACCGAGGTCAGCTGGTGGAAGTGGGTTTCGGCTCTGGTTATGGGACTGGCGATTTGCGGCATGCATTTTACCGGCATGAAGGCGGCCGATTTTTGGTGCGGGAACCCGAATGCGATTGTTTCTACCGATACCGGGGAGATGAACCTTTTGCTGCTGGCCGGTGTGACGATCACGACGTTTTTTATCCTGATGGTTTCGTGGGGAGCGATGTTTTTCGACCGTCACGTGTTGGAGAAAATGGCCTACAGCGACCCGTTAACCGGGCTGCCTAACCGACATGACCTGAACCGGCTGCTTGGCGAGGGAGTCGATACCTCGAAGGAAACGGCTGTATTGTTTATCGATCTGGATCGCTTTAAAACGATCAACGATACGCTGGGCCATGACATCGGCGACATGCTGGTTCAGGAGGTGGGAAGACGTCTGAGCGGGTATCTGCAGCAAGGCCAGAAGGTGTTTCGCCTAGGCGGGGATGAATTTCTCGTAGTTGCGGAAAACTGCGGCCAGGCCTTGGCAGAGGAGCTTGCATCCGGCATTTTGGAGGTCGTCACCCGACCGTTTGTCCTGCAGGGCAATGAGCTGTACATTACGGCCAGCATTGGCATTAGTCTGGCGCCCAAGCATGGAACGGACCGGGCGTCGCTGTTGAAAACATCAGATACGGCCATGTACAATGCCAAGAATGCGGGCAAGAACCGATACTGCGTATTTGATGACGACATGGATAAAAGGCTGCTGCGCCGGCTGGAGCTGGAAAAGGATATGCGCGGAGCGTCGGAACGCCAGGAGTTCTATGTCGTGTATCAGCCGAAGTGGGATGCCCAGACGGATACTCCCGTCGGACTCGAGGCGCTGATGCGTTGGCCGCACCCCAAATTCGGCGTCGTTTCACCAGATGAATTCATCCCGATCGCCGAAGAAACCGGACTGATCATCCCGATGACCCGGTGGGTCCTGGAAGAGGCCTGCCGCCAAAACAAGGTGTGGCTCGACAAAGGCATGCCTTCGATGATCGTGTCGGTCAATGTGTCTGTGCGCTTGTTCGAAAGCCAGCATCTTCTGTACATGGTGGAGCATGCGCTTCGGACGACCGGGCTTCCGGCCCGGTACCTCGAGCTGGAGATCACCGAATCGACCATGCTGTACGATGTGCCCGATATGATCCGGCAGCTGAATGAGCTGCGCGAGATCGGGGTACGGATATCGATGGACGATTTCGGATCGGGTTATTCTTCGCTCGGATCCCTGGATCGAATTCCGATCGACACGATCAAGATCGATCAGCTGTTTGTCCGGGAAAGCGATTCACCCTCCAAACGGGCGATCGTGGGCGCCATTATCGATATGGCGCTCAAGCTTCATCTGGAGCTGGTGGCTGAGGGTGTGGAAACGAGGGAGCAGATCGATTTTCTCCGCGCATCCGGATGCAACGTGATGCAGGGATATTTCTACGGCAAACCGATGAATATCGAACAGATGGACGAGTGGCTGCAGCAGAATGCGGGCAGGCCAATCGGAGAAACGTTGGTTTGAATAAAACAAAAAGGATGCCGGTTGTAGCTGGCATCCTTTTTTTACGGGCTATTATATTTTTGGTGACCCGGAAGATTTAATGTTCCGTTAACTTAATCATCTTCGGGATGGTTATAGGTGAAATTCTCAACAGGGTTGATAGAATCGTTCCGTTGGTTCTGAACCAAGGATTTCAGCTCTCGAACCTCCCGGCGCAAATGCCGCAGCTCGGTACGCATATTGGATTTATCCACGGCCAGACGGACCAGCAAAAAGAAAATAGCCGCAAAAACTCCCCACATTATCAGGACCGCTACCACGCCGCCCATACCTATCATACTAGCACCACTCATCATAGCATTTCATCTCCCTTCTCCTTCGCTATCGGTTATCTGCTAAATAAGCAGGGTGGAGTTCACACAGCTTATAAAGGACGCTCGTTGACATCTATTTATAACAACGCCTTGGAAGCACAAAAGTTAGAGAAGTATGGAGAAGTTTGCTGGCTATGGGCTTGGATTAACATGTTCGATGAAACTCCTTACATATCCGCCAGCGTAGACCCCGTTTCGAGGAACGTTTTCATTCCCGAAAGGACCAGCGGCAGGCCGTTCTCCAGCACGCCCGCGGTAGGGAGCGCCTGTTCGAAATCGTCATGGACGGCCGTAACGAGCGTAACGCCGGGTAATTCTTCATGCTGTGCGATCTCCCACGTGACGCGGGAAGGCGCATCGTTCTCCGTGCCGGGCAGATTCACAAACTGCCAGCTTACGGCCAGCTTATGCGGGCGATCCAGTTCAAGGATGACCCCCTTGACCTTCGTTTCCCCCTCCGGGCCCAGCAGTTCAAAGGAAGAGCCGATTTCCCAGGAGGATTGAATGGCACAATTGAACCAAAACTTTGACGTTTTGGCCGGGTCAGTAATCGCCTGCCACACCTGCTCGGGACTCGATTTAATGGCGATCCGGTTGACATGCTTCGGTTTGGTTTCCATTTGCGTTTCACGCTCCAATTCGAATTGAAGTGATGTTAATCCTGCCGCCCAAGGTTCGGCGTATTTGCTGACCCATCGTTCGTATATCTGGCGGATGGGCACGGCGTTAAGGTAGTGCAGCTTTTCCCGGCCGACCTTCCTTGTCGTAATGAGTCCGGCTTCCTCCAGCAGGTTCAAATGCTTCATCACGCCGAACCGGGACATGTCGAGCGGGGCGCACAAGTCGTTCAGCGTCCGCCCGTCATGCGCCTGCAGCAGGTCCAGAAGGGTGCGGCGCGTGGGGTCGGCGAGGGCTTTAAATATTAGATTGTCCTCCAATCGTAACACCTCCTTTACCTCATGCATTGAAAAAGTGGAGCAATGCCCTTGACATGTTACCATATAGTAACGTATTATAATCCCATCAAGAGTGACAATATAGTCACATATTATCATACCCCAAATCGTTTGTCAGCCGGCAGGTGTTTAAGTGCTGATGCAGCGCCGGGGAATCCAGAGGAGGATGTAGGAAATGAAAATGACCTTGATTGCCGGAAGCAACGATGCGGGATCCGTAAGCACCAGGCTCCTTCGTTATTTGGAAAGCCAACTGGTCAGCAGCGGAATTACGGTTTCGTTCGTGGACATGAGGGAGCTTCAACTGCCGCTGTATTCGCCGGAAGCAGGGCAAAATCCGGAGGCTGTGCGTCTGCAAAATGAGATCATTCATGCAGATGCGCTGATTTTGGCCACACCGGAATACCACGGATCTATCTCGGGTGCGCTGAAGAATGCCCTGGATTATTTGACGCCGGGACATGTGGAAGGCAAGCCGGTTCTTTCCGTAAGCTCGGCAGGTGGGCCGCTCGGCATCAGCTCGCTGACGCATCTGCAGACGATCGTCCGCAACCTGCATGGCGTCAATTGCCCGGAATGGATTTCCGTAGGGTACGGTTCGAACGAATTTGGCCCGGATGGCGCGCCTTTGGATGCAGGAGTGAGAGAACGGGTCACCACAGTTCTTGGACCATTTATAAAGATGACCCGGCTGCTTTCCGCTGAGACGGCAGGGGTGACCGGATAGAAAGCATATTTTTTTGCACAATATGTGACTAAATGGTAACGTTATGATTTGCAACCATTAGACGAGTGCGCCGGACTATTTTGAATATGACCAACAAAAAAGGAGACGAATCGTTATGAACACAACGCGGCAGCAGCAGGTGGAAGCAGCAGTAAAATGGATCGAAGAGGCATGGAAGGCAGGGACACTGAGCCAAACAGGGCAAGCATTTATCGGTCAACTGGAGGAGGCATTTACGGACTGGCAATACAAAGTGGATGACGTGATGGTCCAGGGAGAGAAGGTCATCGCAAGGGTCGTCATCACCGGCAAGCACACCGGGATATTCGCAGGAATTACCGCTACGGGAAAAACGGCACGGATCACGCAGTTCCACGAATTCACGGTGAGCGATGGGCGGATCGTTCATCGCTTCGGATGGTATGACACCGGTACGCTGCTTCCCCAGCTGCAAGCTGGTGCCTGACATGACCTGTATGATACGGCAAATATAAATTAGAGGAGATGGATCCTATGACAACGACGGAGCAAAAAAATACCGGGGTGGTTGAAGCTTTTATTCAGGCGTTCTGGAACAACAACGATCTGAGTGCAGCGGATACGTTTACGACTGAAGATTACCGGGAGCTCAGCTATCAATCGAAAGAAGGGCTGAAGCAGTTTGCCGCCAAAATCCTGGAGGCCTTTCCGGATAAGCAGTATACGGTAGAGGAAATCATCGCCGAAGACGAGAAGGTTCTCGTTCGAATGACGGTCCGGGGCACCCATCAGGGCGTATTCTTCGGCACCGCACCGACCGGACGCACGATGAATGTGACGCTGTACCGCCAGTACCGCCTTAGGGACGGCAAAATCGCGGAACATCGCGGCTGGATCGATATGGTGACGATGTGGAGCCAAATTCAAGCCTTGACCTAGAGCGCGCTCAAGGTCCTATACTGGGAACCATCTTACCCGTAAAGAAAGGATGGTACCCATGATCATGAACGCGGTGCAAGGAAAAGTAGTTATTTTAACAGGAGCCTCCAGCGGTATCGGTGAAGCAACAGCCAGGGTTCTCGCCCGAAGCGGAGCCCAAATGGTGCTCGCAGCAAGGCGCGAAGAACGGCTCAAGCAGCTGCAGTCGGCGATTGAGCAGGAAGGAGGTACGGCGGTCTACCAAGTGACGGATGTGAGCGTGCAGGCGCAGATGGAGGAGCTGGCCCGGCTCGCCCTTGACACATACGGACAAATCGACGTGCTGGTGAATAATGCAGGGATCATGCCGCTGTCTTATCTGCACGAGAAGAAGATCGAAGAGTGGGACCGGATGATCGATGTAAACGTGAAGGGAGTGCTCTATGGGATCGGGGCCGTGCTGCCGCATATGCGGGAGCGCCGGCAGGGGCACGTCATCAACGTCTCGTCGGTGACCGGGCACATCGTCCGCAAAACGTGGGCGGTTTACTCAGGCACCAAATTCGCCGTTCGGGCAATAACCGAAGCACTGCGCCAAGAAGAAGCGCACAATAACATCCGCACGACGATTATTTGTCCGGGAGGCGTCGACACCGAGCTGGTGCACACGATTACGAACGAAGAAGTGAAGCGGGACATCGAAGCTTCCATGGACATCGCCTTAACCCCGGAGGCCATCGCTAACGCTATTGCCTACGCCATATCCCAGCCGCCGCAAACGGCCGTCAATGAAATCATTGTAAGGCCCACCAGGCAGGAATTATAATACGAATAACCATGGCTCACCTGTCGTCAGGTGGGCTTTTTCGCTTAGGAGGGATTTGGAGGCATGAGTTACTCGATCGGGGAAGTGTCGGCCCAAACGGGTTTGTCGATCCATACGCTGCGGTATTATGAAAAAGAAGGCATTATGCCGGGCGTTCAGCGCAACGAAAGCGGCATCCGCCTGTACGAAGCGAAGGATATCGAAGCGCTGGAGTTCATCTGCTGCCTGCGGGAAACAGGGATGGGCATCGCTGACATTAAACAATTCGTCAACCACGCGACCACCATTCAGGAGCGGCTGGAGCGGCTACGGGAACAACGGCAGAACGTCCAGGAGCAAATGGCCCGGTTTAGAAAATATGAGGCTATGCTGAATCGCAAAATCGGCCTTTATGAAGATATGGCCCAAGGAGACTCCGATGAAAAACACCATGAATAACGTCCGGCTCGCCTTATATCAGCGGGATTACGAGGCTGGACTTGAAGCTTTTACGCTGCCGGAGGAGCAGCATGAATTCACCGCACTGCCGTTTGAAGTCATACAGAATGCGCTGGAGCGGGAGGAGCGGCATCCGATCGTCATTTTGGGGGATGAAGAGCCGGTCGGCTTTTTCATTCTGGATGCAGGGGAAGACCGGGGGCAATACTCGGACAACCCCAATGCCCTGCTGCTGCGGGCTTTCTCCATCGATCACAGGCATCAGGGACAAGGGTACGCGACGCAGTCTCTGCTCGGCCTGAAGGCGTTTGTCAAACAGCATTTCCCGGCGGCCGATGAGGTGGTCCTTGCCGTTAATATGAGAAACGCTGCCGCGCGTCATGTCTATCTCAAAGCAGGTTTCCGTGATGAGGGACGCACCCGGATCGGGCCGGCGGGTCCGCAGCACATTCTGGTACTCGGGATCTCATAAAGTACTTTGCGGCGCAGGCTGAACCATTGGCCTGCGCCGTATTTTTCAAGCGCGGCTGCAGCTGCCGGCTCTGAATTCCCTCCTCCATAAAACGACCTTTTCCTGGCATCGCCTTCCCCAAACTACCCGCAGACAAGACTAAAATTGCATACCACCCGATTATATGCTATGACTGAACTACAATCTTAAAGGAATATAGGTGTGGGATCAGATGAGAATAAAAGCCCTGTTTATAGCTCCATATGCAGCCATGGAAAACTTGATCGAGACGTGCCGTGCGGAAGAGAAGGATCTGGACCTTCAGATCCGGGTCGGAAATCTTCAAGAAGGGGTTGCCATCGCCAAGCAGGCGGAGGCCGAAGGGGTCGACGTCATCATCAGCCGCGGCGGAACGGCCAAGCTGATCGGGGAGGCCGTCGATATTCCCGTCGTCGACGTGCATGTATCCGGCTATGACATGCTGCGGGTATTGACGCTGGCGAACGATTTTCCACGGAAAAAGGCGATTGTCGGCTTTCCCGCCATCACCCTCGGCGCCAAGGCCATCATCGATTTGCTGGAAATTCCGATTGATATCTTCACGATTCATGACGAGGACGAGACGGAGAGCCTGCTCAGAAAGCTCAAGGAGGAAGGCTACCAGCTGATTATGGGGGATGTGGTGACCTTCGAAACGGCGTCCCGGCTGGGGCTTGTGGGTATTCTGATCCAGTCCGGGCGCGAAGCGATTTTCGATGCCTTTCAGGAGGCGAAGACCGTCTCCCGGTGGATGATGAAGAACCGGCTGGAAATCGAAAGGCTCAAAGCTGTGCTGCAGGTCACGGCAGGGGATGTGATGGTTCTGGCGGAGAACGGGCAGGTCGTGTACGAGCAGTGGAAGCATTTCGATTCCCGTCCCGTTCCGCATGTCGGCTGGGATCACCACGCTTTCCGGGAGACGGCGGCGGTCCGGGAGACCAGCCATGCGAGCGATGCGGAGGGCAGGCCGCTGAAGATCGTCAAAACCCGGGTCACGGTGGAAAATGGGGCTTATTTGGTGTGCGAATTTTCGCGCGTCCATATGAATTCGCCGGCCGAGGCGGTTTTGCAGGTGAAGACGGGCACGCCGCCGCTGATCATTCATCAGAGTGAAGCGATGGACGCTTGTTTGTCGATGATCGACCGGTGCCTTTCTGCACCCCGGTTCGTCCTGATCGGGCCGAGGGGGGCCGGCAAGGAGTTGATCGCGCGTTATATTCATGACCGCAAGTTCAGCGGGGAGGGCCTGCTCGCCTCCGTCCAGGCTGCGGATATGCTGGCCCTGGAGCCCGACGAAGTCGACGCAGAGATCAAGACGCTGCATATCCACGCGCTCGATATGATGGATAGCAGCCTGAGGGCCGAGCTGTGGCGGAGAATGGACGCTTTTCAGGGAAAGGGAATCACCCTCATCTTCTCGATGGTTGAAGAGCAGCATTTATGGGGAGCCTATGAGGACGGAATCGTCCGGATTCATGTTCCTGCGCTGGCGGAGCGAAAAGAGGATATCCGGGAGCTGGTCACCTCGTTTTTGCTGTATTTTAACCAAACGCAGGGCACCTCGGCCATTAAAATGACGGACAAAGGGCTGGCCCTGTTGATGGACTACAGCTGGCCGGGCAACGTATCGGAACTGCGGGCGCTGCTTCAGGAGGCGGTGCTTTTGGAGAAAGGGTACGTCATCGAGCACGCCTTGATCGAACAGCTGCTGCAGCGAAAAGGCGAGGCTGCCGGAGCGATTGGCGGAGAACTGCTGAACGGCACGCTGGAACAGATTGAGAAGGCGATCATTGAGAAGGTGCTCGAGCAGGAGGGCTTTAACCAGACCAAAGCGGCGAAGCGCCTGAACATCAACCGGTCGACATTGTGGAGAAAGCTTAAGGACTGATATTGGATTCTTCATTGTTGTTTAAATATGCAACACTTTTGGTTAAATGAAATTTATTTAGCTAAAAAGTGTTGCATTATTTTTTGTAAACGTTTATCATAATCGATGTAATCGTTTTATGTAATCGCTTTTACAAAACGAACTGTTTAAATTTACAACACAGGAGATGACACAGCCATGAAAATAAAGGCAGCCATTGACAAAGTCCCCGGCGGGATGATGTTGATCCCATTGCTGATCGGCGCCCTGATTCGGACGTTCTTTCCGCAAGTATTCGATATGCCGGAATTCAAGAGCTCGTTTACAGGCGGTCTATTGACCGGTACATCCGCGCTGCTTGCCGCCTTTTATATTTGCTTAGGATCGACGATTCGGTTTCAGGCAACCGGTTACATTTTGAAGAAGGGCGTCAGCCTTTGGGTAGGTAAAATCGGTACGACCTTCCTGATCGCCCTGCTGATCAAAGCGATTTTCCCGGATCAGAACAATCTGTTCCTGGGGCTGTCGGCTCTGGCCATCGTCGCGGCATTCTCCGACACCAACGGCGGCTTGTACATGGCGCTGATGGGTCAGCTCGGCAAGAAAAAGGAAGACGTCGCCGCATATTCGATCATGTCGCTGGAATCCGGTCCGTTCTTTACGATGCTCATTCTCGGCGTTGCCGGCCTGGCCAGCTTCCCGATTATGGCGTTTGTCTTTGCGATTCTGCCGCTTCTGCTCGGCATGATCCTCGGAAACCTCGATGAGAAGATGCGCGAGTTCCTGAGCAAGGGACAGGATGTCATCATCCCGCTCTTTTCGCTGGCGATCGGCGCTGGCATTAACCTGACCAACGTGGTCAAAGCCGGATTCTCCGGTGTCATTCTGGGGATTGGTGTTGTCGTGATCACAGGCATCGTCCTGTTCCTGATCGACCGTCTGACTGGCGGCGACGGCGTGGCCGGGATCGCGGCATCGTCTACAGCGGGCAACGCTTCGGCAGTTCCGATGGCGGTTGCCGCAGTGTACTCCGGCTACAGCAGCATTGCTGCGGATGCAACGCTCCAGGTAACGGCATGCGTCATTGTGACGGCGATTCTGACCCCGCTTCTGACGACCTGGTTCGCAAGAAGGGCGCAGCGGCGGAGTTCACAGGCGTAAGTGGCATGGACAAGGAATCAAGTAAGGGAGTCGTTCAACATGCAGCATATGTACATTATCGCAGATGATTTGACGGGAGCTAACGATGCCGGTGTGCAGCTGTCCAAGATCGGGATCACGTCAACCGTGTATCTCGATTCCCAAGCTGCTCCGGCCAAGCCGAACGGGGATGTTGCCATTATCGATACAGACACCCGGGCTGCCGGTGAGCAGGAAGCATACGACAACGTTTCTAAAGCAAGCACTTTGTTTTATCAGCAAGGGTATCATCAAGTATATAAAAAAATGGACTCGACCTTACGGGGGAACGTGGCTGCCGAGCTGGCAGCCGTCGTTTCCGTTCATCAGCCGGAAGTGGTCGTGATTGCTCCGGCGTATCCGAAGATGAACCGTCAAACCCTTGACGGTTATCAGCATGTCCACGGGCAGCGCGTCTCGGAGACCGAATTCGGTCGCGATCCCAAAACGCCGGTCAAGGACAGCTTCATTGCGAATCTGTTCCGGCCGTATGCGGGTCAGCAGAGCATCGTCCTGATCGACCTTGCGCAGCTGCACGGGCCGGCGGAACGGCTGATGCAGACGATCGAGGAACATACCGCACTGGGGCGGACCTGGTTTATATGCGACGCGGCGACGGATGAAGATCTGAAAGGAATCGCCGACGTTTTCGCCCGGGCGGGTAAAAAGACGGTATGGGCCGGTTCGGCCGGCCTGATCGAGCACCTGCCGGAGGCGCTTCAGCTGGAGCGAACCGCAGACCGTCCGGAGGACCGGCTCCGGGTCGCCAAGACGCTGACCGTGTCCGCCAGCTTGTCGCAGGTGACCAAGCAGCAGCTGGAGAGTGCGGTCGATGCCGGACACCTGCTTTGTAGAGCTGGACCCGGTGGAGCTGATCAAGCGTACGTACGCTCTGCCGGACGTCATGGCTTCCTTGGCCAAGGAATCGGACAAGAAGCATTTTGTATTGTTTGTCGATTCGTCGGTCAACAATAGAGAAGCGACGAAGCGGCTGGAAACCGAGCTCTCCATCGGAAAAACCGAAATCGGCGAGACGATTTCCAGAGAGCTCGGGGCGATCGCCCGGGAGGTTTTAGGCACATACGAGGACATTAACGGCCTGGTTCTGACCGGCGGCGATACCGCTAAGGCGGTATGCAATCAGCTGAACATGAACCAGATGCAGCTCTGCACCGAAGTGGAGGCCGGGCTTCCGCTCGGGAAGCTGCGCGGCGGAGCGGATACAAGAGAGTATTGGGCCGTAACGAAGGCCGGAGGATTCGGTAACGAGCGTTCTTTGATGAATGCGTTGATCTATATGAGTGGAGAGGATGAATGAAAATGAGCGAAACCAAAGCTGTCATTGGCATTACGATGGGGGACGGAGCCGGTGTTGGCCCCGAAATTATTCTGAAAAGCCTGCAGAATCAGGAGATTTACGACCTATGCCATCCGCTGGTGATCGGGGATGCGAAAATTCTGAACCGGGCCAAGGCTTATGTCAACAGCAGCCTGAACGTTGAAGCGGTGACTGAGGACCAGCTCGGCAGTCTGAACTATGAGCACGGCACCGTCTACTGCCTTGACCTGAACTTGCTTAGCGAAGACCTTCCGCTTGGACAGGTATCGGCTGAAGCCGGCCACGCGGCGTTCGAGTATTTAGCCAAAGCGATCGATTTGGCGAAGAAGCAGCAGATCGACGCGATCTGCAACGCTCCGCTGAACAAGGAAGCCCTGCACAAAGGCGGCCACAAATACCCGGGACATACGGAAATTTTGGCCGATCTGACGGGAACGAGTGAATTTTCCATGATGCTCTCCGCGCCGAACCTCAAGGTGATCCACGTCACCACTCACGTCGGCCTGATCGATGCGGTGAGAATGATCAATCCGGAGCGCGTATACCGCGTCATCCAATTGGCGCATGAGACACTGACGAAGTCCGGCATCGCGCAGCCGCGCATTGCTGTCTGCGGCATCAATCCGCATGCGGGCGAGAACGGTCTGTTCGGATACGGCGAGGAAGAGGAGAAGGTCGTGCCAGCCGTGCAGCGCGCCCAGGACGAGGGCATCGACGTCGTCGGACCTCTGCCTGCGGACACGCTGTTCTTCCGCACCGTCCGCGGCGACTTCGACATTGTTGTTGCCATGTATCATGACCAAGGCCACGGACCGGTCAAGGTGCTCGGCCTCGACGCAGGCGTAAACATCACCGTCGGCCTGCCGATTATCCGCACAAGCGTAGACCACGGCACCGCCTTTGACATTGCGGGCAAAGGGATCGTGGAAGAGAAGAGCATGATGGAAGCGATCCGCCAGGCGGTTGAGCTGGCACCGAAGAAACGATAAGCCATAGTTCGGCCAAAAATGTGCAGTGGCCGACTTATGATGGTCTAAGATCGGAATTCGTCTGCCAGGCACAATCTGAAATACAAAAGAAGATGGCTCCTACTTATAAGGGCCATCTTCTTTGTTATTTTCAGCAACTATTACATATTCAACCGATTCATTCCTCCTGTATTTGAACCATAATCGCTTCAAGCTCGCGGGATGATGTATGCAGCAGCCGGGCGGTGTCCTGCATCTCATCGATGAACGAGGCATGGGATTTGAATTCGGAGGACACTTGCTGCGATATATTTTCATTGCGGCTGGCAATCGAAGATAAGTCCCCGATAGCTGCCGACACCTGGCCGGAGCCCGAGGATATTTCCTGTACGGTGGCGGAAATGTCCTGAATGTGGTCCGCTACCTGCTTGGACAAAACCTGCAGCTGTGCAAACGACCTGCCGGCATTCAAGGTGATATCCATACCGCTTCGGACATTATCCTGCACTTCATCCATGGCCCGTAATGCGCCCATGGAATCCTGCCGGACGGTGTCCACAAGCTCCGATATCTCCCCGGCCATCTTGCTGGATTGGTCAGACAGCTTCCGGACCTCGGAAGCGACCACGGCAAAGCCCCGCCCGTGTTCGCCGGCCCGGGACGCTTCGATGGCGGCATTGAGTGCGAGCAGCTCAGTCTGGCTGGATATTGCCTGGACCGAACCGAGCAGCTTGCTGATCTCCAAAGCACGTTCGTTCAGCGTACGTACCATCTGATCGGAACGGTTGACCGCAAGCTGAATCCGGTCCATTTGCTCGCTCACGCGGCGGGCCGATTCGTTTCCCTCCTCCGCAAGCGCAGCGGATTGCTGGGCTGAGCTGGACACCTCGGTTGAAAAGGAGGCAATGCGTGTAATCCCGGTGGCAATCTCCTGCATGGCCAGCGTACTTTCGGTGGAGCCGATAACCTGGGATCGGGTTCCTTCCACAATGTCCTGCATGGATTGGACCATCCGGTGGTTGGACTCTGTATTCCCGGCAGCGGCGGCGGACAATTGTCCCGCGGAGCTGACGATTTG
Source organism: Paenibacillus sp. VMFN-D1 (assembly GCF_003386155.1). NCBI lineage: Bacteria > Bacillati > Bacillota > Bacilli > Caryophanales > Paenibacillaceae > Paenibacillus > Paenibacillus sp. VMFN-D1. The sequence continues at coordinate 171,106 of NZ_QRDU01000004.1, forward strand.
GCTTGAGGCGGAAGAGAGCCGCTGGACGACGTCCTGAACGGCCCGTTTCCTCTCGTGCCGTTTATCTGACTCCAAGGCCCTCCGAATGTGAGCGGACGAGTTGATTTGCAGTATGGTTGCGCCTGCCGTTAGAATCAGGAATAAAGCGTGGACGCAGACCATGCCAAAGCTGTAGGAAGAAGCGCCAAAAACGATTTCCGGAAGGATCAAGTATCCGGCCGCATGCTGCAGTGCAAACAGGACCGTCATCACAATAATAAGCGAAATGTTCTCATAATAAGCCAGAATGGCAACCACCATAAAGATTGAAAAATGCAGTTCGACATGCCCTCCGCCGCCGGCGATGATGGAAATGCTGGCGAAGGTCAGCGCCAGGGTCAGCAGGATCGGGATCCCGCGATGGCTTGCTTTTCGAAGAAATAGCATCAGTCCGGATCCCCAAAGTGCGAACGGAATGACAAGCAGTATGTTCAGGATTACCCGAAAGCGTGAGGCGTAATCCGCGACGCCCATGCCCATGTCCATGCCGCCCATGGAGCTGGCGTTCATACCGCTAAACACATCCCATTGACGGTTTAAGAGATGCGGGAACACGGAAATCAGAATGACGGCTGCCGACAGCTGCAGCATAAAACGGTTTTTTTGTGTGATCATACCTTGAAAGCTCCCCCAAGTTCGTTGTATGCCGGGAGTATTCGACGCCGAATCTTTTCGTTCCTTCCATAAAAGCCCCCCTATGTTCAGAAAATATTCAGTATCGGTTCTGCGGCTTTTCATTCAAATGCTATACTGTTGTAATGGGAACCCTCGGAACTTATGCCTTAACCATGATAGGGGCGGCTGGTTTTCCGCATACTAAATCGAAATGTTAGAGGGCCATATTGGGCCGAAATCACAGGAAGTTCAATGCAAAACTTTATCATAGGCAGCATTTACGGTAAAATGCCAATCCCTACAGATATATTTCTTTTGGGCTAAGGAGGGATGCTCATGCTCAAACGAATCTGGCCCTTCGGGCTGATTGTTCTTGTTCTCATTTTTGCGTATATTCTGGTCCGGTTTTTCCTCGCGTCCATGACCATCGGTGATTTGGTCGGACAGATCCGGCTTCAGCGGGCCGACGATCCGTCCGTTAAGCATGTCGTGCTGATCGCCCAGGAGCTCGACAACCCGTTCTGGCGGGAAATGGAGCAGGGGGCGGAGGAAGCGGCGGACAAGCTGGGGATGCGGATTGATTATACCGGCCCGATCCGCATCAATCCCGCCGAGCAGATGAGGCTGCTGGAAAGGGCGATCGCATCCGGCCCCGACGGCATCCTTGTGCAGGGAATCGTGGATCCGGATTACGATGCGCTGATTCAAAGAGCCACAGGGCAAGGAATTCCCGTGATCACGGTGGATGCAGACGAACCGGGCAGCTCCCGCCTGGCCTATGTGGGAACCGACAACCTGGGAGCGGGAAAACGAATGGGCGAATTGGTGCTGAAGGAAGCGGCCGGCAAAGGGAAGATCGGCGTCATGATCGGAAGCGAACAGGCCGAAAATATGCAGCTGCGCCTGGCGGGATTTCGCTCGGTGATTTCAGCGGCCCCCGGCTTCGCCATTGTGGACGTCCGCGCGTCCAACATTTCGCGGATCGGAGCGGCTAAGCAGGCCGAGGCGATGCTAAAGCAGCATCCGGACATCCAGACGATCGTCGGCTTCAGTTCCCTGGACGCCGCCGGAATCGTCGAGGGCATCCAAGCTGCGGGCCGGACGGGAATCCGCGTATACGGCTTTGACGACCTGGCAATGACCCGGCAGGGGATCGAGCAGGGCGAAATCGCGGCGTCCATTGTGCAGTCGCCGAAAGAAATGGGGGCCCGGTCGATCGGCCTCCTGAACGAGCACTTTCACGGCAAGTCCTTTGCGGCCGAGCATTTTATCCCGACGAGCGTCTTGGACAAGGCGGCGCTGAATCTGGAGGTGGCAGGCCCGTGAACATGCGCCGGATGCTGCTCATTGTGATCCCCGCCTTGTTTGTCCTGACGAACGCGGTATCGTTTTTTATTTTTCAAAGCGGGCGAACCGTTCAGCAGAGCTATAATATGATGCTGGACCGGGTATTACTATACAAACAAATCGATGCGGAGACCCGCAGCAATTTAAGCGCCGTCAATGTGTATCTGACGGACCGGAGCGAGCGGAGCCGGCAAATCTACCAGGAGCATCAGAGTCAGCTCCGAAAACTGCAGGCGGAACTGAACGCACAGGACGCTATTCCGACCACGGAGCTGAGCGTACGGAGCTACCGCAACCTGCTGGAGACGTTTCTTGCGCAGGAATCCGGCATCCTGCAGGCGTTAAGCGGCAAGACACCGTTGGCGTACGCCAACTCCTATGCGGCGGCGGAGAAGACGGCCGGCTTCATCCAGGAAGAGGCGTACCGGCTGATCGACCAGGAGCTGAGCTATTATCAGCCCCTCTACCGGAGCATTCTGGCGCAGACCGACCGGATGAACCAATGGGGCGTCGCCTTGTTTATATTCAGCACGCTGATCAGCGTCCTGCTGGCTTACTGGATTTCTCTCCGCATCACCAGGCCGATCCGTCAGCTGGCCCGGACAGCCCGGCAAATTTCGGACGGCAACCTGCAGGTGAAACCGCCGGTGATGAAGAGCCGCGACGAGTTTCGGATTCTGTCCGAGGCTTTCGTGCAGATGCAGGACAATTTGAAATCACTGATCCGCAAGGAAAAAGAAGGGCTGGAAAAGGACCGGCTCGTCAAGGAGCTGGAGCTTGAGGTGCTGCAAAACCAGATCAATCCTCACTTCCTGTTCAATTCCCTGAACGTGCTGTCCAAGCTGGCGCTGATCGAAGGGGCCGAGAAGACGAGCGATCTCACGGTCACGATGTCCAATCTGCTGCGTTACAATTTGCGTCAGCTGGACCGGCCGGTGCCGCTCCGCGATGAGGTGGAGCACGCGAAGGAGTATTTTACGATTCAGCAGGCCCGCTTTCGCGACCGCATCCAGTTCGTCACGGATATCGACGAGAAGGCTCTGGATGTACTCGTGCCGGTGCTGACGCTGCAGCCGCTGCTGGAGAACGTATTCGTGCACGGCATCGAAGGTATGGAGGAGGGGGCCGAGGTACGGCTTACAGTCTCTGCCGTGCAGGGCGGGACACGGATTGCCATTTCCGATAACGGCATCGGGATGAGCGAGGAAGTCCGGCGGTCGCTGCTGGATACTGATGCTCCGCGGCTGCGAGATCAGGGAGGCGGAGAAGCCCGGCACCCCGCAGGGCACTCGACGGGCCTCGGAACCCGCAACGTGTTTAAGCGCCTGGAGCTGTTTTATGACAGGAAGGATTTGATTGACATTGTCAGCGAGCCCGGGAAGGGGACGACGGTCCTTTTGAACATCCCTGCCGCACGAAAGGAGGACGGCCATGTATCGTCTGCTGATCGCCGATGATGAAGCGCTGGAGCGGGAAGGTATCGAATGGATTGTGAACCGGATGATGCCGGGTACGTTTGAAACGATCCATGCGGAGAACGGCCGGATGGCCATACAGAAGGCGGAAGAGCACCGCCCGCACATCGTCATGATGGACGTGAGAATGCCGGGCATTCAGGGGCTGGAGGCATTAAAAGAGATTAAAGCCCAAAATCCGCAGGCCAAAATGGTACTCATCACCGCTTATGAAAATTTTGAATACGCCAAGCAGGCGATCACCCTCGGCGTGCACGAGTATTTGGTCAAGCCGGCCAAAAGGGAGCAGATCGTTGCCGTGCTAAGCCGGCTGGTGCAGGAGCTGGAGGAGGAGCAGCACAAGCGCGGTGAGGAGCTCGCGGTGCGCGAGCAGTTCTTTCAGCTGCTGCCGCTGGCCGAGACGGAAATCGCGCTGCATCTGATGTCGGGCCATGTCAATGAGACGGAGACGGGCCATCTGGCGGATATTTTGCAGCTCCCGGTCGACAAAGGCTGTTCTTTGGTGCTGGGACTGTCCGAAGTGGGGGACGCCAAGAAAAAAGTGTACGACGCCGTAAAAACGGCGGCGCACGCTGCCCCGAAAGACGGCTACGGCACGGTCGTCAGCTCGCTCATTCACAGCCATATGGCCCTGTTCCTGCTGGGAACGAGGCAGACTGGCGACTCGGCGTTGGCCGAAGGTGCCCGCGAGCTCGGCACTCGGTTGGCTGATGTGCTGAGAGAGCAGTGCGGGATGGCCGTCCCGGTGGGCATCGGAACCGTCCAGAATCGGGCGGAAGGAATCAAGCGGTCTTATTATGAGGCGGTTTTCGCCTCCAGGTATGATCAGGAAGGGGGCGGCATCTGCCGCTTTGAAGACCTGGTGCAGGCTTCGGGCGCCGGCGGAACGCATGCAGAGAAGCTGATCAACGGATCCGGCGATGCCGGAGAGAGCGCCTATGTTGAATTGGCGATCCGCCAAATCCGTGAAGAACGGGAGCAGCGGACCACCAATATGCTGGACCGGGCGGTGCTGTATATTCGGGGCCGATTTCAGGAGGAGCTGTCGCTCGAAGATGTGGCGGAGCATGTCCACTTGAATCCTTACTATTTCAGCAAGGTATTCAAACAGCAGACCGGGGAAACCTTTATCGACTATGTGACCCGGCTGCGGATCGACAAAGCCAAGGAGCTGATGAAAGACGGCCGGTACAGCATGAAGGAGGTCTGTTACCAGGTGGGGTATAAGGATCCGAATTATTTCAGCCGGGTATTCAAAAAAGTGACGGGCCTCACGCCGTCCGACTACAGAGTGCAGTATCAATGAGAGACATAAGTCCATGCCGAATGCGGGCATGGACTTATTTGTGATGCGAGCCGAATTTGTGCTAGTCCAGGCTTAACAGGCGAATGACGGAGCGATTTTATGCTGATCTACCGCAAATAAGTGAAGGGAATCGAAAGCGGATGCAAAGGTCCCCCATGTTACAATGGATGTAGGCTTTTCGTGATGATTTCTAAGAATTCATCGATCTAAATAGATTGAACTTTAGTTCATTCTATCCAAATTAATGACATGGAAGGGATAATATATGAGCTCTATTACATTGGAACATAGCAGCGAGCAGGATAACCAGAAGATCAGCATGAAGTTCGTGACACTGGTGTCCATCGTAGCTGCTTTAGGCGGTTTGCTGTTTGGTTTTGATACAGCCGTTGTATCGGGCGCCATCGGTTTCATGGAAAAGCGCTTTAACCTGAACGATTTCCAAACGGGCTGGGCGGTTTCCAGCTTGATCATCGGCTGTATCCCCGGAGCCCTGTTCTCCGGCATGCTGAGCGACAAGTTCGGCCGGAAAAAAGTCATCATTGCGGCAGCGCTTCTTTTCATTATCGGATCCATTGGCTCAGCCATACCGAATACGTTCAGCGGGTTTATCATCGCCCGGATGATCGGAGGCGTTGGCATCGGCATTACATCCACCTTGTGTCCGCTGTATAATGCGGAGATCGCTCCGGCCAAATACCGCGGCCGCCTCGTCGCATTAAATCAGCTGGCAACGGTTACAGGCATTTCGCTCGTATACTTCATCAATCTGTGGATCGCCGGCATGGGTGACGATGCTTGGGACGTGTCGAGTGCCTGGCGCTGGATGTTTGGCTTCGGCGTCATTCCAGGCGCACTGTTTCTCGTGCTGCTGTTCTTCGTGCCGGAAAGCCCAAGATGGCTGATCAAGCAAGGCCGGGCAGCCGCAGCGCTGCCGGTCCTGCTCAAAATTCACGGCGAAGAGCTGGCGAAGCAGGAAGTGCGGGATATCAAGGAGTCGTTTAACCAGGAAAAAGGATCGTTCCGCCAGCTGTTCACTCCGGGGCTGCGCATGGCGCTGATCGTCGGTGTCGGACTGGCGATTCTGCAGCAGGTGACCGGCATCAATGCGGTCATGTATTATGCGCCGGAGATCTTTAAAGAGACCGGTGCCGGCACGAACGCGGCGCTGATTCAAACGATCTTTGTCGGCGTGATCAATCTCCTGTTTACGATCCTGGCCGTTTGGCTGATCGATAAAGTGGGGCGGAAAGCGCTGATGATGGTCGGATCAGCTGCCATGCTGATCTGTCTGGCCGTCATCGGAACGGCATTCCAGACCGGACATACCTCCGGCCCGCTGGTCCTGATCTTTATTCTGATTTACGTCGCGGCTTTTGCGATCTCGCTCGGACCGGTGGTATGGGTCCTCATTTCGGAGATCTTCCCGAACCGGGTCCGCGGTATCGCGACGGCCATTGCCTCGATGGCTTTGTGGATCGCCGACTACGTCGTATCCCAAGCCTTCCCGCCGATGCTGTCTTCGGCAGGTCCGGCGGCTACCTTCTGGATTTTCGGCGTCATGTCGCTGATTTGCCTCGTATTTACTTGGCGCGCGGTACCGGAAACCAAAGGAAAGTCCTTGGAGGATATGGAAGCTATGTGGGCGCAAGGTAAATAATACGCATATAAAAAGGGGAGTTCCCTGGGTCGATGAACCTGGGAACTCCCCTTTTTTGTGTGTTGGAACAACCGGTATGGACTACCGACATACACCGGTTTCAGCCGACGATCCGGGTTACAGAATCCGGCGCGCGGTGACGAACCGTTTTTTCCACTGGCCGTCAAAGGCCTCGATGTGAACGCCGAGCTCTTTGGAGTACGTGTGCAAAATTTGATTATTGCCCATATAGATGCCAACGTGGCCGATATCCAGCCCGCGGGCGCTGAAGAACAGCAGGTCCCCTTTGCGCAGATTGCTTAAGGACACTTCCTTGCCGGCCTTCGCCTGGTCGTAGGACACGCGGGGCAGCTCGATTAACAGCACATCCTCGTAAACCCGCTTGACGAAGGAAGAGCAGTCGAATGTCTTCGTTTGGTCTGGAGAAGCCCCGAATTCGTAAGGGGTCCCGAGGAACTTCTTACCGTAAGCGATCAGCTCGTCCGCCTGCATGTCGGCAAGCGAAACGCTGGCATAGTCGGTATATTTCGGCTTGGCCGATATGTATCCTGTTTGATGGTTTTCCGTCTCCACCTCCAGCCAGAGGGCGTTCACCTCGCGGATGACATGCACCTTCTGTCCGGCGGCTAGCATGCCGAGTGACGTTGCATCGCTCGCTGAATCCGGCTTGCTCCGCAGGTTCACACCCCAGCGGATAGAAGTCTCAAGCGAAACTTTGGAAGTAATCCGCACCGTGTGCGCATCCGGCTGCCAAGCGACCTCGCTGCCCAGCGCTTCGCTCACAAAGCGCAGCGGCACGAGGGAATATCCGCCGCAGATTTGACCGGGCACTGTCACCTCGAGGGCTTGTCCGTTTAGGTTCGCGGTATGCTCGCCGATCCGGTAGGTCAGCGTGGTGCCTCCCTTGGTGGCCTTCAGCGTCTTCGTGGCGTTATCCCAGGCCAGCTTGGCCCCTTGGCGCTCAAACAGGCCGCGCATCGGTACAAGTACCGTACCGCCAACATTCAGCGGCTGCACTTCGGTCTGCAGCTGCCGGCCGTCCAGATAGACGGCGATCGGCTTGGAGGATTCCGGAGCGGCATCCGCATAGATCGACGTGCCTGCGATCATGGCAGCGGCCAGGCCGGCAAGAACCGCCCCTTTTTTTCTCATCATGTTCTCATCACCTTGTTTCAACTGGATTGACGGTTCGTGGATGATGAACCGCATAGGAACAGGGACTCCCGGCGGGTATCTTTACCAAGAAGTCCCTGTATAGTTGGACGAGAGGGAGGGCGATTGGTTTTGTTCTTCAGCATTGGTAAATTAATGAAACATAATAGATGCCCCAGGGGCCTTTCTTCGTTCGTATCGTTAGGGACTTGATCATTCGTTCGTAGCGAGCTGGTCCTCTGCCGCCTTGCTGGCGGGTGGTAGCGTCATGCCCCTTTTCCAAATGAGGATATGATCCTCCGGGGTCCCCAAAAAAACTGCTTGGATCTCAGCTCCGGTGCCGTCAGGGTCATGATTCGCTTTTTGCTCGTCGAGATTGATCCAGTAATACGTATTCGCCAGGCCAATATCGGCAAAGGCCTTCGATTTGATGACAGGGCGAAGGGGAGTCATATAAAAATTTCCATTCTCATCGAGATGATAGCTGACTTGCTTCACGTTATAGCCATCGGTCATTTTGACGTGATACGCGATGGTTCCGTTTTTCATCAGGCCAACGTCTGTAACCTCGATTACTTTGGTGGGTACACTCCGGATATTCCAACCGGTTAATAACAGGTAGCCTCCGAACAGCAGCCCGCAGACGACGGTAGCAATGGCTAGTCCTTTGATAAAAGCGACAGCCTTGGAGCGGTTCCAGTATGCGGCGATCCGGCGTAGGCTGCTGGCCTGGGTTTGTTGTTCACGGGTGGCCTCCGGACCCAGCATCAGATTATCCTTCATTTTATCTAATACGGATCGGCAATCCGGGCAAAGCTCAATATGGCCTTCGACCAGCTCGCGGGTATCCGGACTGCACACATCGTCGTGATACAACGGCAGCAAGTCCTGAATGACTTGGCATGATATAAAAGGTTTGTTCATTGTTCCTCCTCCTGATAGCGATCCTGAATTTTCTGTTTAGCCCGGTGAAAAGTCACTCGTGCCCAGCTCTCCGTCTTTCCGAATATGCTGCATATGTCCGCAAAGGGTAATTCGCCAAATACTCTTAGCGTAAATACTTCTTTATAGGGCTCCCCGAGCTCGTGCAAAATGCGGTGAATCCGCAGCGCTTCCGAATCAAGGATAACCTTGTATTCCACATTCAGCTGGCTCACGGGATCTGTCTCCGGTTCAGCACGCGGATACCGCTTTTGCCCTTCCCAGTACGAGAAATATGTATTCTTCGCGATTTGGCATAGCCATACGCTGATCTTGCATGTCCCTTGAAAGGTGTCGATCCGCTTGAGCGCTTTATAGAACGTCTCTTGGGTAATCTCTTCGGCAATGTGTTCATCCCGACAGAGCGAGAGTACAAAACGGTATACCTCTTGAAAATATTGATCGTAGATTTGCTGAAGATCCTCCAACGGTTCACCTCCTTGTCAGTTATAAGACCCAGATCAACAGGATTCGTTACACGCTATAGAAAAAAACAAAGGCGCCTTTCACCAGTACATTCCTGCAACAGCAACCCTCTCCAATTCTCCGGAATTCGTAGACGATTCACAGCTTTTGTCGTAGAATGATTTTTATTACACAAGAAGTGAGGTTCGGAGAGATGAATGCTGTTGCAAAAGTGAGCAAGGTTGTCGGTGGCACGTTTTCAGTTTGGGTCATTCTGTTTGCTTGTCTGGGCTTTTTTTTACCTGATGTCTTTATCCCGTTAAAGGGCTACATTTCGATCTTTTTGGGAATCGTCATGTTCGGCATGGGGCTGACCTTATCCTCCGCCGACTTTCGCGAAGTTTTCCGCCGGCCGCTCGAAGTGCTGATCGGCGTGGTCGGCCATTTCATCATTATGCCGCTGCTGGCTTATGTTTTGGCGCTGGTGCTAAACCTGCCGCCGGATATCGCCGTAGGCGTCATCCTCGTCGGATGCTGCCCGAGCGGCACCTCGTCCAATGTGATGACGCTGCTGGCGAAAGGGGATGTTGCGCTGGGGGTATCCATCGCTTCCGTGTCTACCATTATCGCACCGCTGGCTACACCCGCGCTGATCAGCCTGCTGGCCGGCCGCTGGATGCCGGTCGATGCCGGTGCGCTCATCAAGGACATTCTGATGGTGGTCATTTTGCCGATCGTGCTCGGGGTTATCGTGAAGTCCTTGTTTAAAAAGCAGGCCGAAGCCAGCGCTCAGGCACTCCCGCTCGTCTCCACCCTGGCCATTGTGCTGATTGTGGCGATCGTCGTGGCCGGCAGCCGCACCAAAATCATCGAAAGCGGTTTGCTTATTTTTGCGGTCGTCATTCTTCACAACCTGCTCGGGTATGCCCTTGGCTATTTGTTTGCTAAGCTCTTCCGCATGAACCTGAGCAAACGCAAAGCGGTCTTGTTTGAGACCGGTATGCAGAATTCGGGCCTGGGGGCGACGCTCGCCGCGGCTCATTTCAACCCCGTCGCCGCCGTGCCGAGCGCGATATTCAGCGTGTGGCACAACATTTCCGGCTCGCTCCTGGCCACATGGTTCGCCCGGCGCTATGAGCAGGCGGAGATGGGTAAGAATCGGTAAGTCAATTTTAGAACTTGCAGGAGGCTTGTCCATGTGACAAGCCTCTTTTTCCTTAGCAATCGGACAGGCGCCGCATCGGGGAGGTCATACGCCATCGGCGGGCCGTGCTAGAGAAGCGTATGTTATAGCAGTAGATACTTCTCATAGATTGTAGATTGAAAGAAGGGATTCGATGCGGTCAAAGATGCGGTCAAAGCAAAGGAGGATTCAGGAGCAGATTGCGGCGTTTGCTTGGCTTCAGGCATGGGGGACCAATGTCGCGGCCATCGGCCAGACGAAAGTGCTCTCATCCAACAAAAAGAAGCAGCAGGAAGGAGAGAAGCTGCAGCTTATCGGCAATGCGATGCAGGCGATTGCCAATGCCGCACAGGCAGAATTAACCGCCAGATTGAGAAGCTCTGCATCGAGCAAGGAAGTGAACGACATGATGGTCGCAGGCAACCTGCTGCAGTCCCTGGGGAACTCGCTGGAGGTGATTGCAGGGGATGGGTCCTAACCGGCGGGGCAAGGATAAGGATAAAGCGGGGGAGCCGCTTCCGAGAATGTTCGGGATCAGGTATGCACAGCAGGCGAACATATCCCCGCGTTCCGGCATACTGGAGGGATGATATTGCTGTTATCAAGCGCCTTGAGCACGTTCCGATGCGCCATTCGGTCGCTGCCGGCAGACGGGCGGCTCACCCGGGAGGATCTTCTGATCCCGGAACTGCGTCTATCGGCAGACGGCTTTGTAGAGACATTTTACGCTCCGCATAATGATTATGTTCATTCATTCGCGAGCCTATTTATCGTGGGCTTGACCCCGGGCTTTACACAGATGAGAATCGCTTATGAAGCGGCGCGGCATGCCATGGATCAAGGATTGGGCGATGAGGCGGTGTGCCGGAGGGCGAAGGAGGCGGCCAGCTTTGCCGGCAGTCTGCGCGCGAACCTGATCTCCATGCTGGACGAGCTGGGGATGCCGGAGTATTTGGGGATCCGCACGAGTGAGGCTTTCTTTGGCACAGAGCGGGAGCTGCTGCATACCAGTTCGGTGCTCCGCTATCCCGTCTTTGTCAACCGGGCCAATTACAACGGCAGCCGCCCGAGTCTACTGGGGACTCCAAGTCTAAGGGACACGGCGCTAACCGGCATCACCGAAGAGCTGAGCGTTTTTCCGCATCGCCCCTTCATCATTCCGCTTGGAACAGCCGTGGAAGGCATCCTCCGGCTTCTGGCCGAGCAAGGAGCGCTGGACGCCGGGCAGTGCCTATGGGGCTTTCCCCACCCTTCGGGGGCCAACGGCCATCGGCACAAACAGTTTGCCGCACGGAAAGCGGAGATGAAAAAGAGCCTGCGCCGTTACTTCTCTTGATTGTCTGGCGGGCCTTCCCGTGTTATCGTTAGGATGGGCTTAAGGAATCCAAAAGTTTCTAGACCATCTTGATGGAGGTGTCTTTTTATGAAAGCGCTATTTATTGGAGGAACGGGAACGATCAGTACCGCCATTACGAAGCAGCTGCTGGCGCAGGGCTGCGAGCTGTACCTGCTGAACCGCGGACACCGGAATGATGCCCTGCCGGAAGGGGCTCATATCATCCAGGCCGATATTCACGACGAGGAGCAGGTAGCCGGTCTGATCGCCGATCTCCAGTTTGACGTGGTGGCCGACTTTATCGCCTTCGTGCCGGAGCATTTGGAGCGGGATTACCGTCTGTTCAAGGACCGTACGAAGCAGTTTATGTTCATCAGTTCGGCTTCGGCATACCAGTCGCCTTTATCCGATTACCTCATCACCGAAGGAACTCCGCTATCCAATCCATACTGGGAGTATTCCCGGAACAAGATCGCCTGCGAGGATTACCTGATGAAGCAGTACCGCGAGCAGGGCTTTCCGGTGACCATCGTAAGGCCAAGCCATACGTACGACGAGCGCTCGATACCGCTTGGCGTACACGGAAGCAAGGGCAGCTGGCAGGTGGCAAAACGGATGCTGGAGAACAAGCCCGTCATTATTCACGGAGACGGTACGTCGCTGTGGACGATGACACATAACCGGGATTTTGCCAAAGGCTTTATCGGCCTGATGGGCAACATCCATGCGATCGGCGAGTCCGTGCACATTACATCGGATGAATCGGTCACCTGGAACCAGATTTACGAGATCATCGCCGACGCTCTGGGCGTGAAGCTGAATGCGGTTCATGTCGCATCCGAGTTCCTCGATGCCTGCAGCAAGGAGGATTTCAGGGGTAGCCTGCTGGGAGACAAGGCCAATACGGTTGTCTTTAACAATGCCAAATTGAAGCGGCTCGTTCCCGATTTTGTGGCGACCACACGGGTGGATCAGGGCATTAAGGAGACGGTGCAGTATATTCTGTCCCATCCGGAGCACCAGACCGAGGATCCTGAGTTCGACAGCTGGTGCGATAAGGTGGTTCAAGCCCTGCAGGAAGCGGCTGAGCGGATTAAAGGGTAAGGCAGGAGGCAGCGGAGCTGCCAAGAATATATAATTGTTTATGAAAAGGTGCCTGGAGACAGGCGCCTTTTTTGCTTGCATTGAAAGGACCATGTCTTCATGATCCTGAGATCATACAGGCCGTTTCACATCATTATTTATCCGTATAAAATACCCGGGAGTGCAGCACGTCCATCGCATGAACGATCTCCTGCAGATCCTTCTCGGAAGCGTCCTGCAGCCGGGTGAGGAACCGCGCGCCGATATGGCCGAAGGCCTCTTTCATCACACGCTCTCCTTCGCCGGACAGGCGGACATACTGTTTGCGCCGGTCACTGGGGTCATCGTATTTTTCGCATAACTGCTTGTCGCACAGCTTCTTGATTTCACGGCTCGTATTCGGCATGGACATCTGCTGGCAGTCACTGATTTGGCTCAAGGTTACCGGCTGGCTTACAGCGATGTATTCGAGCATGCTGTACTGGACCGGCGTAATACCTTCGGGTTTGATGCCTTGAGTCATTTCGTGCTTGACCTGATGCACGGCTGCCGTAAAGGCAATCAACTTGTCAAAAAGCTTATTTTCATCCATGATGTCACCACCTCTTCCTCACGAACATATCAAAATTATTATCAATAAACAATTATCATTTGACAACTAAACGGACTGCGTGGTAGGATTTGGTTATCAAATGATAAGTAAATGGGGTGGCACGATGAAGGTACTGGTCATTTACACGCATCCGAATCATCAAAGCTTAAGTTACTCGTTTTTGCAGAAAGTATTGGAAGGCAGCCGTGAGAATCCGGCGGTTTCGCAAATCCGGACGCTCGACCTCTATGAAGAGGGTTTTAATCCGGTTCTGATCTTCAATGAGACCAAACGGAGACGGGATATGCACAAGGACCCGGCGCTGGAGAAGTATCGGGAGATGCTGCTCTGGGCGGATAAAATCGTCCTGGTCTACCCGATTTGGTGGGGCCGGCCGCCGGCCATGCTGCTGGGATTCATCGACCAGATGTTCGCTTCGGGCTTCGCTTACAGGGACAAGGGCGGACTGCTGCCGGAAGGGCTGCTGAAAGGTAGATCGGTCGTATGCATCTCCTCCATGAAGGGGCCGGCGCTATATCCTCTGTTGTGGCTGAATAACGCACACAAAGTGCTGATGCGGAAGGCGCTGTTCCGGTTCGTGGGCATCAAGCGGGTGAAATTTTTTGAGTTCGGAAATATGGAAAGTCCCAAGGGCAAGCATGAGGCGAAGCTGGACCGGGTGTATCGGTATTTTAGAACCGTCGCGCGTTGACCGGGGATGAAGCAGGAAGGCGAATGGGGATTTTTGCGGGAAGGCTTGAAATGGATCCTAAAATAGTTCAATATAAAGATATACGCAATTAAGAAAAAGTGGGCCGCTGCGGCGGTCGGTTAGAGTATACCAATCTATTGAACTAGGGGGATCCCATGGAAATAGGCATCAGTACCTTTGTGGAAACGACACCGGACGTAGAGACGGGTGAGGTCATCAGCCACGCGCAGCGTTTGCGCGAAGTAGTGGAGGAAATTGTACTTGCCGATCAGGTGGGGCTGGACGTATTCGGAGTAGGCGAGCATCACCGGAAGGACTATGCCGCGTCTTCGCCGGCGCTCGTACTGGCGGCGGCTGCGCCGCAGACCCGGCGAATCCGGCTCAGCAGCGCGGTCACGGTGCTGTCATCGGCCGACCCGGTGCGCGTCTTTCAGGATTTTGCCACGGTCGACGGGATTTCAAACGGACGCGCCGAAATTATGGCGGGCCGGGGGTCCTTTATCGAATCGTTCCCGCTGTTCGGATACGATCTGAACGATTACGACGAGCTGTTTGACGAGAAGCTGGAGCTGCTGCTCAAAATCCGGTCTTCCGAAAAGGTGACCTGGGAGGGCCGCCACCGCCCGGCGATTCACAACCTGGGCGTGTATCCGCGCCCGGTTCAGGATCCGCTGCCCGTCTGGATCGGCAGCGGAGGCAACCAGGAGTCGGTCATCCGTGCCGGCCTGCTGGGCCTGCCGCTGGTGCTGGCCATTATCGGAGGCAGACCGACGCAGTTTGCGCCGCTGGTGGAGCTGTACAAGCGGGCGGCTGCCCACGCGGGCCACGACGTATCGAAGCTGGCGGTGGGCTCCCATTCGCACGGCTTTATCGCCGAGAATACGGAGAAGGCTGCCGACCTGTTCTTCCCTTCCACGCAGTACAGCATGAATGTGCTGGGACGGGAGCGGGGCTGGGGCCATTATGACCGCAACAGCTTCGACAACGCCCGCAGCTTCGAAGGCGCCCTGTACGTCGGCGATCCGGAGACGGTCGCGCGGAAGATCATCCATCTCCGCAAGAATGTGGGCGTCACGCGCTTTATGCTGCACGTGCCGGTCGGCTCCATGCCGCATCATCTCGTGATGCGCGCCATTGAGCTGCTCGGAACCGAAGTGGCGCCGCTCGTTCGCGAGGAGATTGCGAAATGGGAAGCCGCGGGAGAGCCGAAGGAGTAAGGCTTGCTGCGGCCGGGGGCTCGCGGGTATGCGAGAGCGGAAGGAATAATGCGGCTGGCGAACCGGGCAGCGGGCAAGTGTGCTCAGGCGTGCTAGCAAGCCGCGGGCACACGGGTGCCCTGAGCAAACGGCTTAACGCAGCACTTCAGTTCCGCTTACTGCTGTATGCCCACACTTTACAATAAGCACAAAAAAGAGGGGGGAGAGCCCCTCTTTTTTGTGCGCTTAAGCCGCCGCCTGCCAGCGTGCAGGTGAAATAGATATACTTTTCACTTAGTGTGAAGCAGACGACTGGTTTCGCACTGAATTTGGTTAGTTATTTAAGGCAGCATTTCACTCCGAGCCCGCAGAACCCTTCAATTCCTGCGCATATCCATCATTCAAGCGCTCTGGCCAGGAGGTGAAGTTGATCAGTGCGTCATCCGCGTGCGTCAGCTGATCGATCGCCCCGGTCGGGACCAGGCGGGCGATGGCGGAATCGGCGATCGCCTTCCGGCAGGCCTCGGCATAGATTCCAGCATTCAAGACCGGATACGGCCGGACGGCGCCGTTAATCCCGACCTGAAAATCCGTGATCTGCGGCGGGATCTCCGGGGTGATCCCAAGCGCATTATGCCGCTCTGCCAGCTGAATCAGCGCCTGATTGACGGCTTGCTCCCGGCTTCCCGTGTCTGCAGCGGCCAGGATACGGTCAAGAACCGGTCCCACTGCGGGGGCGGCAGCCAGGTGGGAGAAGGCTGTTCCGAACCATTTAGGGTAAGGCCAGTATGTCCGCTCCTGCAGGAAGCACATCTCCATGATCCGGCGGACCAGGGTACAGGCGATCAGAACGGAGCCGCGAAGGTCGCCGGCTTCGGCTGTCCTGCCTATAAGCGGCTGCAAATTGCCGATTAAATGCCACTGGGACGCCAGCATCCAGAGCCAAATATCCTGCGGATACCATGCGAGCTGCCCGCGCATTCGGGTCAGCTCACCGGCATCGTCATGGAATACGGCGCCTGCCGTAAACTGCAGCAGATGCTGCTGCGGGAGAGACAGCCACCGCTGTGGAGTGAGCGGGTCCGGTCCGTGAATGCGGAGTTGCGAAGCCAGCCACTCCTCAAGGGTCGTCACTTGGACATGGTGCTGAACCGTCCCGTTCTGCCATGAAAAGAACCGCACGGGATATCCCATAAAATCGTCCGGCAGCCCACTGTCGACGCGCATACTCACCTTTCCGACCTCGGTAGTTGAAACGAAAATCTGCAGCCTCGGTCCCCAGCTGTGATCGGTCGAGCGCGGCTGGTCATACCCCAGCACCTCGGAGCCTTCGCCGATCAAAGCCGCTGCATGCGGACATTGAATCAGTTTGCTGACGACTTCTTCATAAAACAACTGAGACAGCTGTAATCCAGGAATAAATAAACTCAAGGTTTCCCATCCTCCTGATCATCGGGGAAACACGCAGGTTGTCGGGCTAGTGATGCGTTATCCCCTTTCGTTGTTCTGCCCGGTTAACTAAGGGAGTTACCATAGACAACGCCTCCTTTAATAATTTTCCTTCGGTTTGATGATCCGCCTTGCCGTTACTGATATCATGATGAACTCTGCGGTAATCCTTACGCTACGCCCGGAATCGTGATGGTGACCGTCGTTCCTTCGCCTTCAACGCTTTCAAAACGGATCGCCCCCTGGTGATTCTCGATGATTTTGTAGCTGACCATCAGGCCGAGGCCCGTTCCCTTATCCTTCGTCGAATAGAACGGCTCGCCCAGCTTCGCCAGCTTGCTCTCCGGAATGCCGGAGCCGTTGTCGGCAAACCGCACGATGATGTTATGGTTGTCGCTCAGGCTGGCCTGGATGTTCACCTCGCCGCCGCGCGGCATCGCTTCAATCGCATTTTTCAGCACGTTGATGAATACCTGCTTGAGCTGGTTCTCGACGCAGACCACCCTCATGCCCGGCTTCAGGTCGATGTTCATCTCTACGTTGTTCATGTTGGCCTGTGATTCCAGCAGCATGATGACGTCATGGAGGATGGGCTCCAGGTCCATTTGGACAAAATCGACCGCCTGCGGCTTCGCCAGCACCAACAGCTCGCTGACGATCTGCTCGATGCGGTTCAGCTCGTTCAGCATGATCCCTATATAAGAGTCGTTGCCCGTCCCCTTGTTGGACATCAGCTTGGTGAAGCCCTTCAGCGCGGTCAGCGGGTTGCGGATTTCGTGGGCGATGCCTGCAGCCAGCTGGCCGACGGCCGACAGCATTTCGGTCTTGCGGAGCATCTCCTCCGCCTGCTTGCGCTCGCTGATATCCTCGGACAGTTTGACGAAGTGAATGATCTCGCCCTTCTTGTTTTTAATTGGAATGAGCTTCACCGATTCCCAGTACAATTCCCCGTTCTTCTTGGTGCTGTTCAGCTCGCCTTTCCAGATTCCGCAGTTTTTGGCCGTTTCCATGATCAGATCGACCGTGGGACTTCCCTCAGACGTCTTGCAAAAAGCCTTCAGGCTGTTTCCCCGCGACTCAGAAAGGCTAAATCCGGTAATCTCGGTGAATTTCGGATTCACGTACTCAATCGACCCGCCGACGTCGGTAATGACGGTTATGCTCGGGCTTTGCTCGACGGCGTAGCTGAGCTTGGTCAGCTCCTCATTTACCGCCTTGAGATCCGTGATGTTCACGAACGTCAGCACAACTCCGCTGATGAAATTCTGCTCCGTACGGTATGGCAGGATGCGCATGCTGTACCAGGTGCCGTCCTGGCTCTGGATCTCCTTCTCGAAAGGAACGAGCGTTTGCAGCACCTGCTTCGCATCGGCCACCAGCGTATCGTATTTAAAATGGTGGGAGATGTGCTCGATCGGCCTGCCGTAATCGACCTCCAGCAGGTTGATCTCCTTCGTGATCGCCGGGGTAAAGCGGCGGATGCACATCCGTTTGTCCAGAAAAATGGTGCCGATGCGCGTGCTGACCAGAAAATTGTTCATGTCGTTGTTCACGTCGGTGAGCTCCTGGATTTTAAACTGGTATTCCGTGTTGACGGTCACCAGCTCCTCATTCACCGACTGCAGCTCTTCGTTGGCGCTCTGCAGCTCCTCGTTCGCGGCCACCAGCTCTTCGTTCGTCGCCTGCAGCTCCTCGTTGGACGTCTCGAGCTCCTCAACGGTGGCTTGAAGGGATTCCTCCGCCATTAGGAGCGCCTGCTCCAGCTCAATGATCCGGGAGCTGACGTTGCGGTCGATTTCGAACGGCTCCAAGACCATTTGCGCCGCGGCATCCGGCTCTTCGGGGTCCATGAACAGGATGAGCACGTATTTATCGAACGCTTTATTCTTTAGCGAAAACGGCCGAATGTGCAGGTCCACGACCGTTTCGCCGGTGTTGGTGGCGATGCCGAGCGAGTGATAGACGACGCCCCGCCGCTCCTGCCGGACCTTCTGGACGGCGGCCGATACCGCGACGGATACGTTCGGGTCGATCATTTTGTACAAATTCCAGCTGGGCTTGCCTTGGGCAAGCATGAGATAATCGTTGATCGCTCCATTCAGGTGAATTACATCGTTGTTCTGGTCCACGATCATGCCGGGCGGAATGTGCTCCTCGACCAGCGCCCCCTGCAGATCGTCCAGACGTTTAGGCGTTGCCTGGTCGCGGACAGCAGCCGGAGGGGGCGTGGTTTTGCGGTAGGACTGGGTCTGCGAAATCCGCCCTTCGAGTGAGAACAGCCGCGATTCCGTTTCGGCTTTTCCGTTCTTGTGCGAGAAAATGTTCCAGCGCCGGTCCACAAAATCGAACTGCCCCGCAAAGCGCCCGATCGTTTCGCTGGGCCCAAGGAACAGGAAGCCTTCCGGATTCAGCGCAAAATGAAACAGGGATAGCACCTTCTGCTGCATTTCCGGCTGCAGGTAAATCAGCATGTTCCGGCAGGTGATCAGGTCGAGATTCCGGAACGGGGGGTCCTTGATGATGTTCTGCGGCGCGAATACAACCATCTTGCGGATGTCTTTGCTCACCTGGAACATATCGTCGTCCTTAATAAAGAAGCGCTCCTGGTCTTCTTCCGAAAGATGGCTGATGTTGCTCTGCGTATAGATGCCCTGGCTGGCGTATTCAATCGATTCCTTGTCCAGATCGGTGGCGAAAATTTTAATCAGATAAGGCTCATCCAGCGTATCCGCATATTTGCGCAGCAGCATCGCGATCGAGTAGGCTTCCTCCCCCGTCGAGCACCCCGCCACCCATACGCGGATTTCCTTGGAGAGGCTTTTGCGCTCGAAAATCTCCGGGAGTACCTTGTCATAAATGGTCTGAAACGCTTCGGGATCCCTGAAAAAATTGGTGACACCGATCAGGAGATCCTTTCGCAGCGCCTGCAGCTCCTCACGGTGCTCTTCCAGATAGGTCATGTAAGCCGCCATGGAGGGGGCGTTATGAATGGCCATCCGCCGCTCGATCCGCCGCAGCACGCTGTTTCGTTTATAATAGGTAAAATCCACGCCGCAGTCCTGGCGGATTTTCTCAAAAATGAGCTGAATGTATTGCTCGGTCGTAATGGTTTCCCGGACCGATGTCATGCTCTCGTACTCTGCGCCATGCACGTGCTGCATCAGCCTTTCGGTCATTTCTTTCGGGGCCAGCACGACGTCGGCGTTACCGGACAGCCTTGCGCTGCTGGGCATTCCGTCAAATTTAGCCGATTGACTGTCTTGAACAATGACGAGTCCCCCGGCTTCCTTAATGTCATGTATTCCCCGTGAACCGTCGGTGCCGGTTCCGGACATAATCACGGCTACGGCTTTGGTGCCGTAAGCCATGGCAAGTGAGCGGAAAAACATATCGATCGGCAGGTGCAGGGCTGCAGGCGGAATGGAATCGGTCAGCTGCAGACGTCCTTCCATAACGGTGAGGATTTTACGTGGAGGGGTCAAATAAATATGATTCGCGTTGATTTTCATGCCGTGCTTGGCTTCGCGAATGGGCATGGAAGTGTATTTGCGCAAAATCTCGTCCATCAGGCTTTTGTAATCCGGAGAAAGGTGCTGAACGACAATGAAGGCCATCCCTGTGTCTGTCGGCATTTGGTCAAAGAAAGTCTCCAATGCTTCCAGTCCGCCGGCTGATGCACCCAGACCCACCACAAAGCTGGGGTCCAATTCCTGTGTATCCTTATTGACGAGCGTCAGTTCTTGTGTCGATACCGGTGCTGCAGCTTGCAGTTCATTACGTCCATTCCCGTTCATCCGCGTCTACCCCTTCCGTTATCATTCTTGAAAAGCAATCAATCTTGATCTGCCTCAAGCCGATTTATCGCATCGGTCAGGTACTGGCCGAGGGCCCGTTTGGTGGGCTCGTCCAATTCATCCACTGTGGAAAGAGATTGCTGAAGGTATCGGAAGTTATCCGTCAGCGTACGCGTTCTCATGCCGTAAGTGTTCAGAATACCATTCAGCCAAACGGCATAATCGCTAAATACCCGTGAATCGCCAAGTTCGAGTGCCGTTTCCAGATGACGCATGTGGTGCGCATTATCATCTTTGCATTTCTGCACTCCTTTCTCGCCGTACCGGTCCATGAGTGAAGGGTCGGCTTCGTAAATCAGCTGCGTTACCCGATCGATCAATCGTTCGTAAGTGCCGGCTTGTTTCATCGGGCGAAATATGGATAACTTCGTCGGCCTTATCGGCGGGTACAACGACAGTTGAGTAAACGATATACAAGCATGTTCCTCCTTGCCCCTCGGTTAAGGGCTAATTTTATTATAATAAAGATCATGGGTATAATCTCCCAAAGTTTTCAAGTCTATCTTTTTTTATTTGTGTTCATCGTAGAGGAACATGCCCGATGTCGTCAAATTCGACAAAACCTGTGTTGAATCTACATCCCCTACTGATCGTATGGATGATAGTATATAAGACCTTTATATAGTTTGTGATTTATCCATATGTTTCTGTGCGGGAGGAAAAAGCGCATTATTCGGTCTGAAAATGGTATCGGGCCTCTTCGAAGAGCGAGTTTAGCCAATCTGGCGGGGGAGCCGTCTATGCGGACATTTGAAGTTTGAAGCGCAGGGCTCCCTATAAATGGTCATATTCCCCTTTCGACTCCGGATGCAGGTGAATAGGATAAAGGAATGAAGTGGGAAGGAGGAATAGGCATGATGCTGATCCAATCACCATCGGCTGAGACGTGCAGATCGTATGTCGGCAAGCACGTTTGTGCGGTTCTTAAGGATGGTACGCAAGTGTATGGCACGATTAAGGGAGTTTCGGATCATGGACTGGAGCTCGGTGACGCTGCTCCCCGTGCGACCATTCTGTCCACGAACCCCGGAAAAGCCAGCAAGCAGCTAAGCGAGCTGCAGCAAAAAGCCAAAACATCCAGCTACCCCGGATACGGTCCTTACGGCGGCTATGGCGGCCGCTACGGTTACGGTTACCCGCCGGGATACGGGGCTTTGGCCTGGACTTCCATTGCTTTATTATTCCTGATACCGTTCCTCTTCATCTAAATAGAATAGAAGATATATATACTGGCGCTTTGCCGGATGTGAACTGATCTCTGCAGACGATAGGGAATGCAGGGATCTTTTTTTAAAAGGAAAACGGGAGACCTGTCCGTCCGCCATGGCGGGCCGAAGACCGGACGGAGTGCCTGATGGAGGCGAAAAACGTTGAAGTACTTTGATATGTTGGCTGCGTTGGGTGAAGGGGCTGCTCATCCAGGCGGCTTTGACAGCACCTTGGCACTCCTTGAGCGCGATGCCATACCGGCCGGGGCGAATATTCTGGAGGTAGGCTGCGGAACCGGGAGAACGGCCTGTCACTTGGCGAAAATGGGCTACCGGGTAACCGCTGTAGATGTACATCACGGCATGATCGGAAAAGCCCGCCGGCGTTCCGAGGCCATGGAGGTGGAGGTCGACTTCCGGATTGCGGATGCCGCCTCACTTCCGTTTGAAGCCGGCGGGTTCGATGTCGTTTTTGTCGAGTCGGTTACCTTATTTGTGGACATTCCGGCTGCCTTGAAGGAATATCACCGCGTGCTCAAGGACGGCGGATTGTT
The DNA here is from genome assembly GCF_003386155.1 of Paenibacillus sp. VMFN-D1. Taxonomy (NCBI): domain Bacteria; kingdom Bacillati; phylum Bacillota; class Bacilli; order Caryophanales; family Paenibacillaceae; genus Paenibacillus; species Paenibacillus sp. VMFN-D1. Next base: position 193,253 of record NZ_QRDU01000004.1, read on the forward strand.
ATACGACCGGGAAATGGTCCGGAAGCAGGACTATCCGGGGCTGAAGGAAGCGGCGCAGGAGCTGTACGGTGCCCGGGACATTCCTTCCTTGGAAGAATGGGAGCAGCTATTGAAGCAGGCGGGTTTCCGCAGTCTGGACGCGCGGCTTCCTTCGGACCGTCTGGCTTCGCTGCAGGAGCAGGGAGTGAACATATCCTTTGATCCATACCAAATGTTCGATATGGAGTGGCTGGACGATCCGGCAGCGCTGCAGCTGCTGCAGAGGAATCATCAGTTCTACGAAGAGTTTGGCGATGTATTGTCTTATGCGGTATGGATCGGAGTCAAGGGATTGGCGGGCGGATCAGATAGCTGAGAAGTGAGGTGAGATTCATGAAGCAGGAGTATGTTGTCGATCCTAAACAAGCCGCCCAGTTGTTGGGGCAGCCGGTTTGGGTGGTACTCAAGGATGGTACGCAGTATGTAGGCTACGTAACGGGTATTGAGAACGGGCAGGTTGTACTGTCCGCGGCCAGAGGACGGTCGAAAATGACAGGCCCGCCGACACGGGAAAAAGAAGTGCAGGTATCCGGCATCTTGAGCGCCTTGTTTGGCGGCGGCCGTCAACCCAATGCGCAGGGTCAGACTGCCGGCCAATCCGGAGGGCTCATGGGCATGTTCGGCCAGATTATCCCGAATATTCGGGTGGGCATGAATATGCTGCAGATGATTATGCCGCTGATGGGGGCTTTTAAAATCTAACGGGGGGCGAGCCGCAAGCGATCCTCCTGGGAGCACTGTGGAACATAAGGCCATTCCGTGCGGGAATGGTCTTTTTTTGTAGTTTCGGCCAGCGGGAAGCCGATGTAAAATGAAGGAAAAGGATGGTTGGAAGGGGTGCTTCGAGCATGGACACCAGAGCGTGTGGGATCGAAGAAATACGAGAGTTGCAGCAGGAGTACATAAAAGGGTTGTCTTCGCCGTTTGATACCTTTTACGAGCAGTATATTCTGGCCTCGCAATTTCATATCATCCTGTCTGAAAACGTGTCGATAGGATATTACGCCATTCATGATCACAGTCTTCTGACGCAGTTTTACTTGCGTCGGTCTCACCAGAGGCATGCGCAGGTTCTACTGCGGCGGGTGCTGGAAGAGCATCAGGTCAGTGAGGTGCTCGTGTCGACGGGAGATGAGCTGCTGCTCAGCTTGGCACTGGACCATGACATGGCTATCGCGAAGCAGGCCTATTTCTTTCAGGACAGCGGGTTAGACCTGACGAGTGATCCAGGTTCGGACCCGGGCATGTTACGTCCCGCAGAGCTTGCCGATCTGGAAGACATTGAGCGGGTATGCGGAGACTTTTTGGGTTCTGTCGCATTACGGATCCAAAAGGGAGAGCTCTTTACCTGGTATCGGGGCCGTGAGCTGCTGGGAGTCGGCATTGTGGAGCGCTCGGTCTTAATCGACGGCACCGCCAGTATCGGCATGTTTACAAACGAGTCGTACCGCCATCAGGGAATAGGGCAAAAGATTATTTTGTGGCTGAAAGCTTGGTGTCATGCACAGGGGATCCGGCCGCTCAGCGGCTGCTGGTATTACAACGAGGCGTCCAAGAGGACGCTGGAAAGCGCAGGGATGGTGACCCGGACCCGTCTGCTGAGGATGAAAGTTGTGGGGCAGGAGGGGTAAATGGAAAAACGGCCAAGGATGTTGGCCGTTTTTTTGTGTGCGTTATTCACCTTTGGAAGTGGGGTTTGGCTCTACATTTGATATGTTCACGTCGTAGGTTTCTTCTTCGGACAGGTTGCCAGTCTCGTCTCTAAGTCCCGAGATAACCAGGCGGAATTTTCCGTTTTCGTTCAAGAGTAGCTCGTTCAGCACAGAGTCGGTGAGAGTTATAGTAAATTGCTTTGGGTCTTCACTTAACGCAACTTTGAACTCTTCATCTTGAAGTAAATATCCGTTGTCATTACCAAACTCGCCGCTTGAAGAATAGGAGATGCTTTTAACGAGAGGGAGAACATCCATTTGGTGAAGAACTTGATCTACCGTTAAAGTGATAACGCCGTCTTGGTAAGTCGCCTCGGTAACGGAAGGTGCAAGGTCAAAATGAACCGGCAAATCAACATGACCTAACTCTTGTTGAGTTTCTTCCTCTCTACTGTAACTCTTTAGGGTAAACTGCAAATCAGCTTTTGTTGTTTCATTGGCCTCTTCGGTTGGCCGGATATGCAACCCATCTTCAGTAGGCTCAATAGAAATTACGGAAGATTCAGAGCTTACTTCCAATGTGCCTACCCGATTGTCATCTTCAAAAACTTTGAAATTGTGTTGCGTTGAATTATAGATCATATCCAAAGACTTACCGTGCCACTTTACCTGAATCCAATCGTTAATATTTCTGTCTGCACTAGAAGGATTATCGGTGAGATCTTTAAGAACAGCACCTTCCTTACCTAAAAGGAAGGAGGATTCTTCTTCATTCGTTAATGTGATCCTAGGATTATCCTGAAGCACGATTTTAGCAGACGGCGCCGACATACGCCCTTCTTGATCGACGAAATATACTTTGTATTCTCCGGCTGTCAACGAGGATGTTTGCATTTCCGTCACCTGATTCGCGCTTAGAACTGAACTCTTAAACCGATCATCCAGTGAATCTAGATCCGCTTTGCTCATTGGAGTTGCTGCATATGTCACCACATACACTTTGCCTACTTTGCTGCTGATTAATTTGATCGGATCTCCAATAATTAGTGGAGACGAAGAAACCAAGGTAACCGCCGGTGCTGACGTTTCCGGCTGGCTAGGCGTGCTGCCGCCATGATTCCCATTAGAGCTGCCGCCGCCCGATGAGGATGGCACAGAGGTTGCCGGAGGTGTCGGAGTGGCTGGCTTTGCCGGTTCCGGCGGCGTGGTTGGAGCTGGATCCGGCTGCGAAGGCGGCGTTTGGCTGTCTATAATCTCCTTGGCGTCAAAAAAACGGCTGGCCACCAGCGCCACTTCTTCTCTTGCCGCACCGCCTTTTGGATCAAATTTGCCGTCGGTGCCTCCATTGAACAATCCGAACCCAACCGCTACGGCGACGGCATCCTTGGCATAGTCGGAAATGGAGCTCGCGTCGGAAAATTTTAAAATGGAGCCTTTCCCCTGTGAATCGACGCCCAGAGCGCGAACGAACAGGACCGCCATATCCTGGCGCGACAAATTGGAGCCGGTGCCAAAAGTTCCGTTTCCCTGCCCCTTGATCAGCCCCGCCTTGACGGCGGCCTCGACAGAAGCATAGGCATAGCTGTCAGAAGGTACGTCCGAGAAAGTCGGCGACGTTGGTGTACTGGAAACGTCCAGACCTAATGCCTTGGCAAGGATGATGGCAAAGTCCTGCCTTTCAATTTTTCCGGTTGGATCGAACTTGCCGTCGCCTTTTCCATTAACGATGCCCTTTTCGACTAACTCGTTAATGGCATCTTTTGCGTAGGATCCGGCGATATCCGAGAACGGGGTGGTGGCGGTTTCCGCACTAACGGCGGGTACGGCGATGGCGCTGAGCAGCGCCGCGGACGAGAGGACTTTCATCAACGTATTTCTCAACATATTTCCCCCAATTGGACATGAAATAATAACCAATAAGCCTAATCTGAATTGTAGTGATTATCAGGCGTATTTCAATCAAAATTTTCGCGGTTTGAAAACATGCCGGCAGGGCAATCCTTGAATGGACAATAGATTCAATGGTGGATTGGAATCACAGGTAAAGAGTGGGCCACCTTATAAAAGTTAGCAAATTACTTTTTATTTTTGATAATCGGAGTATAATGTTCAGTGTGAAAAATAGCACGAGCGAAAGGAGGGAGCGAGATTGGCAGATTCTTTTCCCAGCCATGACATGGAGATGATTGTGACCTGGGGGGACTGCGATGCGGCGGGAATCTCCTATTACGCCAAGGCTTTTGATTGGTTCACGAACGGGCGCATGAGATTCATGCACGTATACGGATTTCCTTACATGGAAACCTTTCATGGTAATGGCATTTCGCTGGTTTGCCTGAAAGCGGATTGCGATTATAAAAAAATGCTCCGCCCGGAGGAGCCCGTCACGGTCCGCACGTCGCTGACAGCCCTGTCACGGAGCCGGATGACGTTCACCTATCAGGTGCTGAAGCAGGACGGAAAGCTGGCGTGCGAGGGGACGACGTCCCATACGTACGTGGATGACCAGGGTCTTCCTTTTAACGTGGAGAAGCGTTTCCCGGAGTTGTGGAAACAGATCAGCAGCACATGGAGCGGCGCGTTGGCAGGCAAGCCATCGGCCCAAGCTTAATCTACAAGTAAAGACGATATATTTTGCGGCAAAAATAGAGAGGAGGTGCTTTCGAAGTGAAGGAGCGCGTAGTGATTACAGGTATGGGGGCCGTAACCCCGATCGGCATCGGCGTGCCGGCCTACTGGGACAATCTCTTGAAAGGAAACAGCGGGATCGGAAGCATTACGCGGTTTGATGCCTCGGAGCTGCCGGTCAAGATTGCAGCCGAAGTCAAAGCGTTTAACCCAACGGACTACATACCGAAAAAGTTAGCCGGACAGACCGATATTTTCATGCAGTTTGCCCTGGTGGCAGCCCAAGAGGCGCTGGCTGACAGTAAACTCGACGCGAAGCCCGAGCGGGTGGCCATCGTGCTGGGAACGGCGCTGGGAGGCATCACGACGGCAGCGGCGGCGCAGGAGCAGATGACCGGAACGGGAAGCGCCCGCGTGAGCCCGTATTTGGTTCCCAAAATCCTCGGCAACATTGCTGCCGCCCAAATTTCGATCGCGTATGGCTTCAAAGGCCCGAGCTATACGGTCAACACCGCCTGCTCTTCCGGTGCGGACGCCATCGGCATGGCATCCATGCTCCTGCAGTCCGGACAAGCGGATGCGGTCGTGGCCGTCGGCGCGGAATCCATCCTGTGCGGACTGATGGACGCCGGACTGGCGTCGGCCCGGGCGCTGTCGACCCGGAATGACGATCCGGCCAAAGCGAGCCGGCCGTTTGACCTCGATCGCGACGGGTTCGTGATGGGCGAGGGAGCCGGCGCGGTCATTCTGGAAAGGCTCGAATCGGCCGAGAGCCGGGGAGCCGACATTAAGGCTGAGCTGCTCGCCCACGCCAACTGCTCGGACGCCTACCACGTGACTTCGCCGGAGCCTGAAGGAGCCGGGGAAGTGCGGTGTATGGAACAGGCCCTGGAACAAGCCGGGCTGACTCCGTCCGACGTGGATTATATTAACGCGCACGGAACGTCCACACCGCTTGGCGACCGGATCGAAACCAAATCCCTGAAAGCCGTGTTTGGCGAAGGGGCGGGCCGAATCCCGGTCAGTTCGACCAAAGGGGCAACCGGCCACTTGATGGGTGCGGGCGGCGTCACGGAGCTGATTGCCTGCATTCAGGCGATCCGCGAAGGGATCGTACCGCCGACGCTTAATCACGAGCAGCCGGATCCGGAATGCGATCTGGATTATGTGCCGAATGAGGCGAGAGCGGCGAAGGTCCGTATCGCGATGTCCAATTCTTTTGGCTTTGGCGGACAAAATACGTCCCTGATCGTCGGGAAATACGAAGGAACCAATTAACGAAGCGGACGGGCAAGAAGCCCTGTTCCGCTTTTCGAAGTCTCGCAAAGGTTTAATTTTAAATATGAAGGAAGGAAGTTAGATGGGTACCATGGAACAACAATTCACCTATGATGTTCGGATGTTTAAAGATACATTTGAAAATGAGTTTACGTATATCAACGGATTTATGCGGAACGTGCACCGGTTTGCCGGTCGTCCGGCCTTGACCGATCCGGTGCGGGACCGCACCTGGACTTACGCTGAGCTGAACGGGGAAGTAAACCGCCTTGCGCATGCCCTGCTCGGAGACGGAGTCGGCAAAAATGAGGTCATTGTGTATCAGCTGCTCAACTCGGCCGAATTTGTGTTCAGCTACCTGGCTCCGCAGAAAATCGGCGCGATCAACTGCCCGATCAACTTCAAGCTCTCCCCCGGAGAAACCGCGTTCATCCTCGATGACAGCAAGCCTGCCGTCTACATCTACGATGCGGAAATCAAGGAAACGGCCGAGCAGGCGCTGGCCATGGCCAAACACCGCCCCCGCCGGATCGTGATGGTCGATATAAACGGCAATCAAGAGGCACCTGCGGATCACATCACCTACAGCGATTATGTGCAGGACAAGCCGGAGCATAATCCGGCCATCGAGCGGCCATCCCACATTTACGATGAAATTACACGCTTGTATACCTCGGGAACCACCGGCCAGCCGAAAGGGGTTCCAATCAACAACATCAACGACATCCTGTCCGCCCACGACGTGGCGATGCATTTCCCTCTCAACCCTACCGACAAAACGATGAATATGAGCCCTTGGTTCCACCGCGGAGGCATCCATTCCGGAGGACCGACTCCATCCCTGTATGTGGGGGCTGAAATCGTCATTCTACGATACTTCCATCCGAAAACATGCCTGGAACTCGCCGAGAAATACAACTTGACCTTCCTGATCGGGGCGCCGCCTATGCTCAAAATGCTCTATGACGCCCAAAAGAAAAACCCTGTGGACCTGTCCAAATTAAAAGGCATCGTGACGATGGGTGCGCCGCTGGAGCGCGAGGACTGCATCAAATTCCAGGAAACGCTGACGCCCAATATTTTCAATGGCTACGGCACGTCGGAAGCGTTCTGGAACACGTTCCTCCGTCCTTACGATCTGCCGGAAATGGCGGGATCGGCCGGACGTTCCTGCACCGACGACGATGTCGCGGTTGTTAAGGTCTACCCGGACAGACGGGCGGAACCGGATGATGTGGTGGCGCGCGATGGCAGCGAAGTCGGCGAGATCATCGTCAAGTCGCCGGGCAAATCCACGTATGCCTATGTGAACAACCCGAATGAGAGCGAGAGGGTCTTTTATAAAGGCTGGGTGTACATCGGGGACATGGGAACCTGGGACGAGAATGAGTTCGTGACTGTAGTCGGCCGTAAAAATGACATGATCGTCTCCTCGGGCGAAAATATCCACCCGGTGCAGATCGAGGAAATTCTGAATCAGCACCCGAAAGTGAAGGAGTCGGTCGTCGTCGGTGCACCGGACGAGCTGCGCGGCGAATCAATCGTCGCTTACGTGATCAAGGAGGATCCGGAGCTGACAGCCAAAGAACTGAACAAGTACTGCAGCGATCATCCGATGCTGGCCAATTACAAGAAACCGCGCTTCTACCGGTTCATTGACGAGCTGCCGTATACCGCAACCGGCAAGAAGAAGCATTTTGTCGTGAAGCAGATGGCGGTAGAGGATCAGAAGAACGGATTGTTTGAGAGACAATAAAGTTGGCGGAAAACGCTATTTACGGTTCGTTATAAAAAATAAGATTCGGTGAAAGGGCACCCGTCAGGGGTGTCCTTTTTTTGCTGCCTTCTGCCAGCCATAGGGGAAAAGGCGAAGCTGCTTGGGTGAAGGAGAAGGTGGATGGCGGTTGGAAATGCCGCCGAACGTCGAACCGAAATGAGGAACCCCAGATACGGCTTAACTACCGGGTGCCAGCAGTAACGCAGAGAGAGGCCTATTTTCTGAAGGTAAAACGGTTGTCGGCCCAACCTTTTACTCTTATAATATGGTAATACGGTAATCAGATAAAGAGCGAAAGCCACACAACAAGGAGAACGAGATGAAGCGAATAGCGATTGCAGGCAGCAGCGGAGGCAACCTGTTTAACCTCGGCGGCAAGGATCCCGAGAAACTGATCGGGGAGATCAAGGCGCAGTGTCAGAGCGCAGGCGTGGACATCGGCCTCGTGCAGTTCATTGCCGCATCCGAATCGATGGACGTCGCCAAGGACCACACCGCCGCCGTGCTGTACGGATGGGATGAGGATGAGCAGCGTCTGGCGAAGCGGTACGAAGGGACGCTGAAGGATACGAATGAGGCGGCAGCAGAAGCGGATGCGGAGCTGGCAGACCGGATCCGGTCCGGCGGCATCGACGGGCTGATCGTGATGAGCGCCGATCCGCAAGGGTCCAACCGGCAGGCGGTGCAGGCCGCGGCTGAGGCGGGCATTCCCGTCGTGGGGACCGGTGGAACATCGATGGCGATGATCAGCTCCAAGGGGGCGAACGTTATCGCCACGTCGGGCACGACCGGAACAACGAACCGGACGCGGGCTGTTTCGTTTATGACGTCCCTCTGCAAATACTGGGGGATCAAATACATCCCGGTGCTTGGAAGCGCCGGGGACAAGTCCGCCGCACCTGCGGGGAACCCGCTGCGGAGGATCAATTTGAAGGGCATCATGCAGTCCTCGCTGCCGGGCTTCATCGCCATGGCGATCGTGCTGGCGATCAGTCAGATCCCGGCGCTGAAGGGACTCAGCGAGGTATTCGACCTGATGCTCAAGGCGCTGCCGGTCGTGCTGGCGGTCGTGGCGGCCAAGCAGATTTCCGACATGGACGAGGTGTCGATTGTCGCGGGCGTCATCGCCGGGGTGCTGTCGGTGAACGGTGGCATTATCGGGGGCATTATCGGCGGGATTGGCGCCGGCCTGCTGGTGCAGTATTTATTTGTCAAATGCGTGCAGTGGAAGTTTCCGATGACGACGGTCAATATCGTGGCCGGGGGATTGGCGGGCCTCATATCCGGATTGATCATGTATTATTTGATCGCCCCGTTCGCCCTGCAGCTCGGCGAGTTCATTAAATACATCATCAATCAGGCGATTTCGTTTAATCCGATCATCGCTGGCGTGGTTGCAGGCCTTCTGATCTGGCCGGCGATTATCGGCGGCGTGTATCATGCGGCGATTCTTCCGATCGTTCTGCTGGAAATGGAGAAGACCGGCAACAGCTTCCTGGGGGCCATTGACATGGTCGGACTCGTGATGGTCTCCGCAGGAATCACCCTGGCCAACATCATCGCTCCGCGGGACCGGGGAGAGGCGGCAGTGGCCGCGCCGGGCTTTCTGATCAACATGGGCTTCGGCACCTTTGTTGAGGCGGCGTACCCGTTTATGTTCTCGAACAAGGTCGTCTTTGCGGGCGCCATAGGGGCGGCCGGCGTCGGCGGGGGACTGGTGGGACTGTTTAATGTGCGCGGAACGGCGTATGTTCCGTCCTTTATGGGGCCGTTTCTGTCGAACAACGTGGTCGGCTTTGCCGCGGCTATGCTCGTGGCACTGATTCTGGCCATGCTGGTGACGCTGGTGGCGAACAAGGCGTGGAGAACGGGCCGAAAGTCCGAACAGAAGCCGGTAATCGAGGCGTCAGCCTAACATTCGCCGTGGATGGAACAGCGTTGTCATTTCAGTTCATCGGGGAAGGTTTAACACGGAGAAGGCAATGTTCCAAGGAAGGTAAAGCAGGTAATCAGTACACTGAGCAGAAAGAAGCCCTAATCCCTTCAACAAGGAGATTAGGGCTTTCCTGTTATCCTTTTGTTATTACCTTCGCAAGAACTGGGACAAGACAGTTTAACGGTCAACAAAGTATCCAATGATTAAAACAACTACGATGAGCAGAATGATAAGCGCCAGTCTCTTTCGCAAGTCATACCATCTCCCTTGTTAATGTAATAAACAACTTCACTCTTCACCCGGTCGAACACCAGTAGACCCAACCATCACCCTATACTCTTTAGATTACACATAGATCGGTCCGACATCCATTTATTCCAAGGTGACATGGGGCCGGTCCGCCGCAGTCGGTGTGGTATGATAAACAAAATAACAACGGATCCGTGGAAAGGAGGCCACTCACATGAACGAAAAGGACGCTGCCATCCTGCAGCATCTCGTCGAAGAGCAGAGCTTGACCAAAGCGGCGGAACGCCTGTACATGACGCAGCCGGCGCTGACCTACCGGATTCAGCTGCTCGAGCGGGAGTTCGGCGTGCCTCTGATCGTTAAACACCCCAAGGGCACATACTTAACGCCGGAAGGCGAAGCGTTGGCTGTGTACGCGAAGAAGACGCAGGACGAGCTCAACCATATGAAAGATTATCTCCTGAATATGCGCAGCCGGGTGAAGGGAACGCTCCGGCTCGGGGTCGCCAGTTATTACGGCCTCTACAAGCTCCCGCCGCTGCTCAAGAAGTTCAGGGACCTGTATCCCGAGGTGCAGTTCAGCGTCACCTGTGCGCTCAGCCCGGAGATTCTCGACTCGCTGATGGAGCAGGAGATTCATGTGGGCATCGTCCGCGGCGATTATCCCTGGGTGGAATCCCGTTTCCTGCTGCATGATGAGCCGATTTGCCTGATCTCCAAGGAGCCGATCGATCTGGCCATCCTGCCGGAGCTGTCGCATATTCACTACAGCGAGCCGAAGGCCAAGGCCGCCCGCCAGGTGTCCTCCCATTTTGGGCAGACAATCCGGGCCTGGTGGCACGAGCATTACGACACGCCGCCCACCATCGCCATGCAGGTGGATGCGTATGAGACATGCAAGGAAATGGTCAAGCACGGGCTGGGCTATTCCATCGTGCCGGGCGTGTTTGTCTCGCCGGAGGACGGCTTGTACACGCTGGAGCTTAAGCTGAAGAACGGGGAGCCGATCCGGCGCAACACCTGGATGCTGTACCGGGAGCCATCGCTCGAGCTGGCCATCGTGGACCGGTTCGTCGATTTTATGAAAACCGAACATCCGTCTTAACGAAGTCCTGCCTGGGTATCGGGCGGGGCTTCTTTTTATCCAATCTGAATGAAACGAAGCGCCTACATAAAAATTCTTTAGGTCCAGCGCGAAAAAATCTTGATTGTACATCCTCCTGCGGCTGCCCTTATTATTTAATACATATTAATGCATAAATATACGAAACGAACCAATGCCGGAATGAATGACGGCTTCATAAAACATTTATATCGACAGGGTGGGATAGCAATGAGTGCACAGCAAGGAACAGAACCAAAACAGCAGCTGATTCACGCGGTTGACGCGCGTGACGCCATGCTGCGGGAGATTTCGCTGAAAATCCATGCCAACCCGGAGCTGAGCTTCCATGAGCATCAGGCGCAGCAGTGGCTGACCGAGCCGCTGATCGAAGCGGGATTTACCGTGGAAAAGGGCATCTCCGGGCTGGAGACCTCCTTTCGCGCAACCTGGGAAGGAGCACCGGGCGGACCGACGATCGCTCTGCTCGCCGAATATGACGCGCTGCCGGGCATCGGCCACGCCTGCGGGCACAATCTGATCGGAACGGCTGCCGTCGGAGCGGCTCTGGCGCTGAAGGATACATGCCCGGATCTCCCGGGCAGAATCGTGGTGCTGGGCACCCCGGCCGAAGAGGAGGGCGGCGGCAAGATCATCATGTGCCAGGACGGCGTCTTTGATGACGTTGACGCGGCCATGATGGTTCATCCGCAGAACAAAACGATGGTGCTGCGCGGAGCGCTCGCCTGCGTGGATGCGACCTTTACCTTCCACGGGAAGCAGGCTCATGCCTCCTCCTCGCCGGAAAAGGGCATCAGCGCACTGGATGCGCTGGTCAACGCTTATGTAGCGATTAACTCGCTGCGACAGTTTATGAAAGAGGACGTGCGGATACACGGCATCATTACAAAAGGCGGGGACGCGCCCAACGTCGTGCCGGAACTGACCGAGGCGGTGTTCATCCTCAGGGCATCGACCGTTCAGGAGCTGGAGATAGTTAGGGAAAAAGTATACCGCGCCGTCCGATGCGCAGCCGAAGGCGTTGGCGCAACCGTGGATATCGCCGAGGGATTGATTTATGCGGAGCGCAACAATAACAAGGCACTAGCCGGGTTGTTTGCCCGCAATCTGGAGGACCTCGGCATTGAAGTGAACGATCCGCCGGAGAAAGGAGGGGTCGGTTCGTCGGATATCGGCAACGTCAGCCAGATGACCGCCGCAATCCACCCGTATATCCGGCTTGGTGACGCTACGACGCATACGCCGGAATTCGCCGCGCTGGCCGGTTCGGAGGAAGGCATGATCGAACTGAACCGTGCGGCCAAGGCGCTCGCGCTGACGGCTTACGATTTGTGTATCGACAAGGAAGCGCTGCGCGAGGTCCGCAGCGAATTTGAACAATGGAAAGCGCAGAGAAACGAGGGGTAACCGATGAACACCGCTAATACTGCATCCCGCAAATGGTTTAAAATGCCTCATACGTATGTCATTTTGATTTTCCTGGTGCTGGTGGCCACGGCGCTCACCTACGTCATTCCGGCCGGGGAGTTCGACCGGGCCGAGGACAAGGCGACAGGCAAATCCCTGGTCGTTCCCGGTTCCTACCACCAGGTGGAGGCCAGTCCGGTCAGCATCGTCAGCATACCGAAGGCGATTGTACACGGGCTGATTGATTCGGCGGACGTCGTTTTCTTTATCCTGATTATCGGCGGCACCTTCGAAATTATTTCCTCCACGGGGACGATCGAAGCCATTACCGGCCGGGTCGCCAAAAGGTTTTCGAATAAGGGCCGCTGGGTCATCCCGATCTTTATTACCCTCTTCTCGGTCGCCGGCTTCACGATGGGGATGTCGACCGAGGTCATGGTTTTCGTGCCGATCGGCATCGCCATCGCCCGGGCGCTCGGGTTTGACGCCCTGACGGGCACCGCCATGATCTCCCTCGGCGCTTCATGCGGGTTCACCGCAGGGATTCTGAACCCGTTCAATGTGGGCTTGGCGCAGGCCATCGCCCAGGTGCCGATGTTTTCGGGCGCTTGGCTGCGGATCATCCTGCTCGTGTGTCTGATTACGGTTACCAGTCTGTATATTGTCCGGTACGCCGGTAAAGTGAGAAAAAATCCGGAGCGCAGCCTTGTCCAAGATTTGGAGAAGGATGCGGACAAGCAGGAGCTCGACTTCTCCAAGCTGCCTCCCATGCAGCTCAAGCATTACTTGACCATCGCCACCGTCGTGATCGGGTTCGCTTCCTTGATCTGGGGCGTATCGAAAAAGGACTGGTGGATGGAGGAGCTCGCCGCGCTGTTTCTCACCATGGGCATCGTGTCCGGCTTTTGCGCCGGGTACGGACCGAGCCGGATCGCCTCGGAATTCGTTAAAGGCGCCAAGTCGATTACGTACGGCGCACTGATCATCGGTTTTGCCCGGGGAATTATGGTCGTGCTGGACCAAGGCAACGTCATCGATTCGATCGTGAACGGGTTGGCCGTTGTGGTCGGCGAGCTGCCGGGATCCGTTCAAGTGCTCGGCATGTACGTGTTCCAGAACGTAATGAACGTCTTTATTACGTCCGGAACCGGGATGGCGGTGACGACGATGCCGATCATGGTGCCGCTGTCGGATATTCTGGGCGTTACCCGCCAAACGACGGTGCTCGCCTTCCAGCTTGGGGACGGAATCACGAACATGATTCTGCCGACGTCCTCGGCGCTGATGGGAAGCCTGGCCGTATCCGGCATCGCGTATCAGAAGTGGGTGAAATTTTTCTGGCCGCTGATGTGCATGTGGATCGCTATTGGGGCGATTCTGATCGTGATCGCCAACATCATCAAATACTAGCCTTGCAGAAGCGGATAGCCGTGTCAGTGCCAGGCCAAAATCTGCAAGGAATCCAATCGTACCGCCGTGCCAACCGCATGGAGGTGCGATTTTTCTTTCTTCCCATGGGTCCGGAATTGGACTAACATGAAAGATAGCTGGAACCGCCGCAGGCAGGGTTCACCGGGCTGCACCCTGCGGGCGGGGGGGTCAATCTCAGACATCCGGGGTGTGAACATGAATGGTTTGATCGGTCTTCTCTGTTTAATATGGGGCTTCAATTGGGTTTTTATGAAGCTGGCCAACGGCGTGTTTCCGCCGGTGCTTTTTGCCGGCTACCGCTTTGCGCTCGGGGCACTCGTACTTCTGGCGGTTTGTTATTTCCGCAAGGTGACGCTGCCCCGCTGGAAGGATTTGAAGTGGTATATCGTTTGCGGCATTTTGCAGACGATGTATTTTAACCTGGCGATCCAGATTTCGCTGGAGGATCTAAGCGCCGGTCTGACGTCGGTCCTCACGTACAGCATGCCGCTCTGGCTGACGCTGATGGCCCATTTTTGGCTTCCGGGAGAAAAGCTGCGTTTGCGCAAACTCGCCGGCATTATCATTGGCATCATCGGACTCTTCATCGCCATGGATGCCCACTGGGGAGGCAGCACCGGAGCGCTGCTGCTCGCAGTGTCCTCAGGTCTGTCCTGGGCGTTGTCCAACCTTCTCATCAAACGCAAGCTTGCGGGCAGCGACATGCTCCAGTTTACGACCTGGCAGATGGTGGCTGGCGCAGCGGGACTGCTGCTATACTCAGTGATCTTCGAGCACGGGACGAGCCACTGGGGCGTCATGCCGGCCGTGTACGTCGTGTTCTCGGGCGTCGTTGGCTCGGCGCTGGCGTTTGTGATGTGGTCGTACATTTTGTCCAAGGTGGAGGCCAGCAAAGCCTCGATTTCGCTGCTGTTGGTGCCTGTCGTCGGGGTCGTCTGCGGATGCCTGTTCCTGAAGGAAAGCCTGAACCCCGTTGTGGCGGTCGGCATTGTGCTAGTGCTGTTGGGGATCTGGCTCGTGAACGGGGGCGGGAAGCCGAAGGCGGAAACATCGGCGGAAAGCTAGGTCCCGGGAGCAAAGAATATGAACCTGGGCTGCACAATGTCTCAAGACTCAAGACGTGCCGCTGAATACTCACTTTATCGTAAAGGGGAAATGAACTGATGAAATACCGTTACCTCGGCCATACCGGACTGGAAGTATCCGTCCTGGGACTAGGCACGAACGCCTTCGGAAAGCGGGCGGATCAGGATACCTCCATCCGGATCATCCACCACGCGCTGGATCGCGGGGTGAACTTTATCGACACCGCCAATATTTATGCCGGAACCGAGTCGGAGCGCATCATCGGTCTGGCGCTGGAAGGCAGACGGCAGGAGGCGGTGCTTGCGACCAAAGCCGGCCTGGTCATGGGGCAGGGCCCTAACGGCCGCGGTTCTTCCCGGTACCATCTGATGCAGGAGCTGGAGAACAGTTTGAAACGGCTGCGTACGGATTACGTCGACCTGTACCAGATTCATACGTTTGACCCGCATACCCCGCTGGAAGAAACGCTCCGGACGCTGGACGATATGGTCCGCTCCGGCAAAGTCCGCTACATCGGCGCGTCCAATTATGCCGCCTGGGAGCTGATGAAGGCGATCGGCATCAGCGAAGCCAAAGGTCTGAACCGGTTCGTGTCCACCCAGGTCAGCTACTCGCTTGCAGACCGGACGCCGGAGCGGGAGCTGGTCCCGATGTGCCTGGATCAAGGCGTTGGCATCATCCCTTATTTTCCGCTGGCCGGAGGCATCCTCACCGGAAAATATTCGCTGGAGAACCGGGCGCCGGAGCAATCCCGGGCCGATACCGATCCGAACTTCAGCCGGTTTGTCATTGACCGCAACATCCGGCTTGGCCAAGAGGTTGGACGGCTGGCTGCCGATCTGGAATTAGCGCCAAGCGGCTTGTCACTGGCCTGGCTGATGGGACGTCCGGCGGTTTCGACCGTCATCGTCGGGGCGACGCGCACGAGCCAGCTGGAAGACAACCTGCGCAGCGTAGAAATGACCCTGAGCGAGGAGACGATCCAACAACTGGACCGCATCAGCGAGCCGTTCCGAAATGGTGAGCCGTTCGCCACTTACCGTTTGTCCTGAGCCATAGACATGAACACATGCCCAGGCCCCCGCATAGCATATAGCACAATTGCAGCAGGGGAAGGGTGTGACCGGTATGGTCATTCATTTAACGGCCTTACACTATGTGTACTTGGCGTTTATTGTGTTCATTATGGCGCTGCTGATCAAGCGGCGGGACACGACGATGATCTGTGTGGCAGGCATCTTCGTGCTCGGATGGCTGGCGACCGAAACGCTGAGCGGCTCGGTGTCGGGCGTCTTTAATTCTTTTATTTATGCGACCAAAGAGCTGATGGGCACCATCATGATCATTTCAATTATCGTGGCGATGAGCCGGGTGTTGATCCGCACCGGCATTAACGAGACGATGGTTGCACCGTTGACGCGGTTCATCCGGACGCCGGCAGTCGCCTTCTGGGGAATCGGACTGATCATGCTGGTCACGTCCTTGTTTTTCTGGCCTTCGCCGGCGGTCGCGCTGATCGGGGCGGTGCTGCTTCCGGTCGCGGCCCGCGTTGGGCTGCCCGCCCTGGGCGCAGCCATCGCGATGAACCTGTTCGGGCATGGCATCGCGCTCTCCGGGGACTATATCATTCAGGGCGCGCCCAAGCTGACCGCCGATGCGGCGGGACTTCACGTATCGCAGGTCATGGAGGCGAGCGTTCCGCTCGTCATCGTGATGGGCCTCGTGACAACCGTGACGGCCTACTGGATGATGCGCAGGGACATGAAGAACGGCACGTGGCGGGACGGTCTCGTCACCGGGTCCGGCGGAGCGGGTGCCCTTACAGGCAAAGGCGGAGGAGCGGAAGAATCGGCAGCGCCGCTTCCCCCACGCGTTAGGGTATGGCTGGCCGTCATCATCCCGGTGTTGTTCCTGATCGACGTAGCCGCCATGTTTGTGCTGAAGCTGCAGGGCGGAGACGCCACGGCGCTCGTAGGCGGCACGGCCGTTCTGATCCTGATCGCGGTGACGCTGCTTGCCCACCGGAACCAAGGGCTCGAAAAGGTGACCTCTTACCTGATCGACGGCTTCACCTTCGGTTTTAAAGTATTCGGTCCGGTCATTCCGATCGCCGCCTTTTTCTACCTCGGCGATGCGGCGTTTACCGACCTCTTCGGCAAGGTGCTGCCGGAATCCTCGAACGGCATCGTCAACGATCTGGGCGCCGCGCTGGCGCATGTAGTGCCGCTGAACGGAGCGGTAGGCGCCGTCACGCTGACGATCACCGGGGCCATCACCGGACTCGACGGCTCCGGTTTCTCCGGCATTTCGCTCGCCGGCTCGATCGCCCAGCTGTTCGCGACCGCCACGCATGCCAATGCAGCCACGCTGACGGCCCTCGGCCAGGTGGCGGCGATCTGGGTCGGCGGCGGCACGCTGATCCCCTGGGCGCTGATTCCCGCCGCAGCCATTTGCGGCGTCAGCCCGTTCGAGCTGGCGAGACGGAACCTGAAGCCCGTGCTGATCGGGCTGGCGGTGACCACGGCCGTGGCGATCTTTTTGGTATAGCCGGGCTTCGATAATTCCTGCCGTCTCTATCCATTCACACAAGGCCTTCCGAAAGGAAGGCTTTTTTGTTGTTTCATGCCCTGCGGCGGTTTAAATGTTTGGGGAGGGGATTCCTAGATATACCCGGAGTCGTTTGGCTGGGTTAGGGATACCCTAAGGAAACCATACTATCGACAGAGATCGAGGTGTTATTCATGTTGTCAGCCGTCAAAAGATTTCTGATCGGCCGCCCGCTGAAGTCCGGCCAATTGGGTGAACAAAAACTGAATAAAACCAAGGCGCTGGCCATCCTTTCCTCCGATGCGCTGTCCTCCGTTGCCTACGGTCCCGAGCAAATTTTGCTCGTGCTGGTAACGGTCAGTGCAGTAGCCTTCTGGTACACGATCCCGATCGGTATCGGCATTCTGATTTTGCTGCTGGCCCTCATTTTATCGTACAGACAGATCATCTTTGCGTATCCCCACGGCGGTGGAGCGTATGTCGTTTCCAAGAAGAACCTGGGAATCAATCCGGGACTGATTGCCGGCGGCTCGCTGCTGGTCGATTATATTTTGACGGTGGCGGTCAGCGTGTCGTCCGGGACGGATGCCATTACGTCGGCGTTTCCCGGCCTTCACCCGTATAATGTGGTCATCGCCTGTGCGCTGGTCGTTCTGATTACCATTCTGAACCTGCGCGGGATTACCGAATCTGCTTCAATTTTGGCGTATCCGGTTTACCTGTTCGTGCTCGCGCTGTTCATTCTGATCGGGGTAGGGTTGTACAAAATCGCAACCGGACAGGTGCCCCCAACCCTGCACGCGCCAATAGGCACGCCGGTAGCAGGAATCTCCCTGTTTCTGCTGCTGCGGGCTTTTGCTTCAGGGAGCTCGGCGCTCACCGGGGTGGAGGCCATCTCCAATGCCATTCCGAACTTTCGCGACCCGGCGCCGAACAATGCCTCCAAAACCTTGATGGCGATGGGCACGCTGCTGGCGATCCTGTTCGCCGGCATCGTCTTTCTCGCTTACTATTACGGGATCGTACCGAATGCTAAAGAAACGGTCGTATCCCAAATCGCCTCCACCACCTTTGGGAGGAGCTTCCTGTATTATTTTATCCAGGCGACAACCGCCCTTATTCTCGTTCTTGCGGCTAATACCGGCTATTCCGCCTTTCCGCTGCTCGCCGTCAACCTGGCCAAGGATAAATACATCGCCCGGATGTTTACCGTTCGCGGAGACCGTCTCGGGTATTCCAACGGCATTATGTTTCTGGCCACGGCATCGATCATTCTGATCATCGCCTTCAAAGGACGCACGGAGCATTTAATCCCGCTATATGCGGTGGGAGTATTCATTCCGTTTACGCTGGCCCAGACGGGGATGCTGGTCAAATGGATGCGTGAAAAGCCGAAAGGCTGGCTGGGCAAGCTGATCATCAACTTTGTGGGGGCGCTGATCAGCTTCACGGTCATGATGATTTTCTTTATTACCAAGTTTGGCCAGGTGTGGCCTGTGCTGATTTTCCTGCCGCTGATCGTTTATATATTTCATGCGGTCAAAAGGCACTACGAGGCCGTCGGCGACCAGCTGCGGATTACGACCTGCGAGCCGGCCGTTCCCGTCGAAGGCAATGTGATGATCGTACCCGTCGCCGGGATCACCCATGTCGTGGAGAACTCGCTCAATTACGCCAAGTTGCTGTCGCCCGACCAGATTATCGCTGTTTATGTAGCCTATGACCGGGAATCGGAGCGGAAGATGGAGGAGAAGTGGAAGCAGTGGCAGCCCGACATTCGGCTGGTGACGCTGTTGTCTCCTTACCGCAGCATTATCCAGCCGCTGACGAAATTCGTGGATACCGTGGAGTACAAAGCTTCAGAGTCGCACTACCGGGTGACGGTGCTTATCCCGCAGTTTATTCCCAAGAAGAGCTGGCACAACATTTTGCACAACCAGTCGAGTCTGCTGATCCGTGCCTTTTTGCTTTACCGGAAAAATATCATCGTCACTACGGTGCCGTACCATTTGAAAAAATAGCCGCTTTACCTGTTACACAAAAGAAGCTGCCGACCGGGTTGTTCCGGTGCGGCAGCTTCTTCCTTGAAGATCAATCGTTGCGAAACCATACTGCATCTGTGATTGAGCTTTGAGCGCCTTGCCTCTTGGTCTTACTTCCAATCCTGCACCCGCCAGATGTCCGTGACCCAGTCTTCGTAGAAGGCGGGTTCGTGGGACACCAGCAGCACGGTGCCGGGGTAGGCGGCCAGTGCCTTCTGCAGAGACTCCTTCGCGCGGACGTCTAAATGGTTCGTCGGTTCATCCAGAACGAGCAGATTGCTCCGGGTGAGCATCAGCTCGGCGAGCCGGGCCTTGGCCTGCTCTCCTCCGCTCAGCGTCCGCATGGGCTTGCGGATATGATCGGCGCTCAGGCCGGCCATGGCCAGCGTGCGGCGGATCTCCTTCTCCGTCAAATCCGGACGCAAGGACCAGACATACTGCAGCGGCGTGTCCGAAGACGGCGTGTCTTCCTGCTGGTAATAGGCGGTCCGGACCGTGTTCTGAACGGTTACGGCGCCGCCCAGTGCGTTGATGCCGCCGAGCAGGGTCTTTAGCAGCGTGGACTTGCCGGCGCCGTTCTCCCCGATGATGGCGATTTTGTCGCCGCCCTTGACGGTGAGGTCAAGTGGCCGAAACAGCGGCACCGCGTATCCCGCCTGAAGCCGTCTGGCCTCGATCAGCACCGAGCCGCTGAGGTTTCCTTCCGCCCGGAACTCAAAGCGGGGCGCCGGGCCGTCACCCGGCTTCTCGACCCGCTCGATCCGGCTCAGCATTTTCTCGCGGCTCTTGGCCTGCTTCGCCTTGCGGACCCGGTTGATATTAATAAAGGATTCCAGCCGTTCGATCTCCCGGGTCTGCCGCTCATAGGCGGCCTGCTGCTGCTTCTGGGCGAGCGCATACTGCTTCTGAAAAGCAGTATAGCTGCCTGTATAGCGATTCAAGGTCTGATGGGCCAGATGAAAAATCACGTTCGTGATTTCGTTCAGGAAATGCTCGTCATGCGACACAACGATAAAGGCGTGCGGGTACTTTTTCAAGTAGCCGGTCAGCCACTCGATATGCACGGCGTCCAGGTAGTTGGTCGGTTCGTCGAGCAGCAGCACATCGGGCTCCTCCAGCAGCAGCTTGGCAAGCAGCAGCTTCGTCTTCTGGCCGCCGCTTAAGCGGCTAACGTCGGTGTCCAGGCCGATCTCGGCAAGACCCAGCCCACGGGCTACGTCCTCAATTTTGGCGGAAATGGCATAGAACCCTGCCTGCTCCAGCCCATCCTGCAGCTCGCCGTAGAGCCTGAGCATCGCGTCAAGCCCGTCTCCCGCCTCACCGAATCGGGCCGCGATTTCATTCATTTCGCGTTCCATGTCAAACAAGTGCTGAAAGGCCCGCTCCAAATACCGCAGGACCGTCATCCCTTCCTGCAGCGTAATGTGCTGCTCCAGGAAGCCGACCCGGGCGCGCGGCGACCACTCGATTCGCCCTTCCTCCGGCAGCAGGCTTCCGGTCAGCAGGCGGAACAGTGTCGACTTGCCGGCGCCGTTCATGCCCACCAGTCCGGCATGCTCGCCCGGCAGCAGGCGGAACTCAATATGGCGAAAAGTAACTTGATCTCCGTACATATGCGTAAGATTCGTGACATTTAATATGCTCATGGTTCTCTCTCCTTAGGTTTCATTGATTGCGAACAAATGAAGCCATCAGGAGGACAGCGAAATGACGTGACGATTCGGTTGTAAATACTGCAAGATACTCCGGCCTCAGGGGTCTGTACCTGGAGATTAGGTATCTTACAGTTCCGTAATATACAGAAAGCGGGTAAGGTGAACACACCCTACCCGCTTACATACCAAAGCTGGAAAAGATGTGGAAATCATATCGACTGTTCTCGAGATGGCTAAAAAAGGGCAGACTTCTCCCGTATCAAGCCAAATCTCTTCTAAGAACAGTAGACAAAATTTCCATTACCTTTCCACCTCATTCAAGTTTATACGTTACGCCACACAGTATAAGCGAGGCTTCCTGCAGTTGTCAATCGGACACCTGCCCGGGGTAGCTTAGCTCTTCAACCCGCCGCAGGCGGTTAAGAATCCTTTGCCCGGAGATATCTTTACAAGGCGGACATGAGAATTTATAATGTCGATGTATGTGCAGAAGTTCGAAAGGGGAATCCATAAGTGGCAGTTGTTTGCTTGTAGCCGGCAAAAGTGCAAAATTTCGTGATTTCGTTCACGGGATACGTATGCCCTTTTGACCTAATACAAGGAACTTCTCGCATCGTATTTTTTTCGATACCGGCGGAGTGCCTTATTTGAGGTACTCCGTTTTTTGGTGAAATGAGGAGGAAAACACATGCTAACGCCATTTATGGAAAACCACGAGTATAATTTGATCAAGCGCCTGCTGGGGCGCCTTGAATATAACATCAAGACTACAGCCGACCAGAAAGTCATATCCGCGATCCGGCACACGACTTGGACCCGGGTCATAGAGATGTTCCCTGCTGCGACGGAGGAGCAGAAGAGGTTCTTCGACCGGATTCCGACGCTAAACCGTGCCGAGGAATTCCAGGCTTATTTGAGCGAGCTGGAGCAATACGTCACGGCCTTTCCGCAGGTAACGGAACAGCAGCTGAAGAAGCTCTATCCCAAAATTAAAAAGCTGAAGCTTCCACCGCTGGCCGAGCTCGATTTCCGCTTCCTGACCTATATCGGCTGGACCGACATTTCAACGAATAAACTGTTCATCGTCTACAACCTGGACGGGAAAATGACAGGCATTGAGGGCCGGTTCACCCCGACGAACAAGAAGGGGGTCTGCTGCCTCTGTAACAAGCATGAAGAGGTGGCCTTCGTGACCGCGCAGACGAAAGCCAAAGGTTCGGCACTGGACCATTTCGGGCGGGTCGGAAATTATATGTGCATCGACAGCGCCAAGTGCAACCAGAATATTACCGATGTGTCTCAACTGGAACGGTTTATGAAGGATGTCTTGAACTAACATGCTGACCATGCGTAAAATGCAGAGGAACCCGGGTTGATTCCGGGAGAAATACAGCGGGCAGGCCGAGGGGCCTTGCCCGTTTTATTTTCCGTTTGAGCTATCCGGAGACGGTTTAGTGAATCAGCACAGGCGAAGGCGTCTGGATATGCTCTGCGTACCGGATACCCTCTTGTTTCAATTGATCCGGTTCAGCCCGGTTGGCATCGTACAGCACAAACGGGGGGAGGAAGATGCCGTTGCAGCGGGTGATCGTGCGCTGGACCGGTTTTAACAGCTCGCTGATCGTGAACCAGTTGTCCCCTCCGGCCTGGTACGCTTTATCCGTGCCCCCGGCCGTGGTGGCGACGATAAACTCTTTACCCTTTAAATGCTCGCCTCCGGGGCCATACGCCCAGCCAAACGTCAGCACATCGTCAAACCATTTTTTGAGCAAAGGCGGGGAACTGTACCAATAAAAAGGGAACTGGAGAACAATCCGGTCGTAAGCAAGCAGCAGCTGCTTCTCCCGGTCCGCATCGATTTGCCAATCCGGATATTCCTTATACAGATCGCGGACGTGGATATCGGTATGCTTCGGCAGCGCTTCGAGAAGCGCATGGTTCGCTCTGGACTTGGACAGATCCGGGTGGGATACAATGACCATGGTTTTCATTCCAAAATCATCCTTTCGGGTGGTATGCGGTATGAATGATGCACCCCCAGTATTGTTCAAGACCGCCGCTTTGAAAAGTACGCATTTTAAACAGACTAAGTCTTGTAAACCGTACTGTGGACCAGACCCGCGAACTGCTGGGTAGTACGAAAAACCATACTATGTACGATTCAGAAGAGTACTGTTACGATTCCGTGTACTCTGGTACAATGGCAGCAAAGACAGCACTGCCGCTTCGGTGGGAAAGGGGAGAGCCAGCGAGATGAGTAAGGACCACGGGACGGGAAACACGGGAGGAATCATCACGACGCTGCAAGCGATCGGAGGCAAGTGGAAGCCGCTCATTTTGTTTATACTGCTGCACCAGGGGACGAAACGGTTCGGGGAGCTGCGCAGACAACTTCCTCATATTACACAGGGCATGCTGACCAACCAATTGCGTGAGCTTGAGCAGGATGGATTGATCCACCGGAAGGTATATCAGGAGGTTCCTCCCAAGGTAGAATACTCCTTGACGGAACATGGGGAGTCGCTGAGATCCGTGCTCCACGATATGTGCAGCTGGGGTTTTGAGCATATGGACTTCAAGGCGAATGCTGCCAAGGAGGATACCGCCTCCGAAGCGGACGGAAATATGTAAGGGAGGGCCTGAGGGCCCTCCCTTACTGTATATTGGATGTCACTCTTCAAATGTCAGGTTAGACGGCTCGTCCCGGAGCTCGTAGACGATCTCCAAATTCGTGGTGGGTACGCTCTCGTCAACCTCTTCAAACCGGAAGCTGTCCACCCATACCTGCCCCGGTCCCATCAGCAGCACGCCGAGCGAAATCGTCGCAGCATTGTCTGGGACATCAAGCACGATGGCATAATGGTTCCAATGCGTGTCGCCCACAATTCGGCGGTTGTTCATATTGTCAAACCGAAGCACGTCCTCGGCTTGATTATCGACCCGCATCCACAGTCCGCAGAACTCGGTAACCCCTTCCGTCCGAACGAAGCCGGAGAAGCGCATTCTGCGTTTCAGGTACCGATCGGCTTTAAATTGCTGCATCATCGTGGCGAACACGTTCGGGCCTTCCGGGGTGACGGCTTTCAAATAACCCGAGGCGTTCCCTTGATGGACGTTGTGGCGGTCCAGTCCGATTTCATACTGATGCGGGTGGCTGCCGCTGAGCACCCAGCCCTTCACCATCGATTCCTCAATCTCAATCATGTTCTTTTCTCCTCCTTGAGCGGCATGGGCCTGAGTATGAAGACTGAACATCTTCCGGTATCGCCCTGGCGGCATGCCGTACATTTTTTTAAAGGCGCGGGTAAACGCCTCCTGGCTCTCAAAATGGCACTGCAGCGAAATGCCGATGATCGGCTCCTCCGAGTACAGGAGCATCCGCGAGGCGAGACACAGCCGGCGGCTTCGCAAATATTCCGCGATGCTCAGCCCGGTCTCCCTGCGAAACAGACGGTGAAAATGGAACGGCGAGAATCCGGCCTCCGTCGCGATCTGCCCAAGTGTCAACGGCTCGTGAAGCTGTTCCTCCATGAACCGGATGCTGTGTTGAATCCGATTTGAATACACCAGCGTGCCCCTCCTTTGATATCAGCATAGCAGATGGGAGAGGGTGCGTTTTGACCGTTCTTGCTAACATTCGAAAAAGCCCGGGATGGGCAGGCCATTCGGGCTGGAATATGGGAGGCATGGGCGGAATCGTCCTCGGGTGCGAACGGGAAAGCTGCGGGGCGGTGTCCACGTGGTGAATCAATTCGGACATTAAGGGCTGTCGCGCTCCCCTTTGTTCAAGAAGACACGCCATGGCAGCCACTAGCTAGGCTTCGGTGTTAGAGCTCGGAAAGGCTGAAGTGGACTTCCCGGTTCGGGCAATCCGCTGCGGCAAAATCCAGCAGGCGGCGGCCCTCATCGGCCAATGCCTCCTGATCGGCGTCCGAGATAGGCTCAAACAGCTTGATCACGAGCTCGGCAGACTGCTTGTTCCGCTCCAGGCTCCACATGCCGCAAACGAAGCCGTCGACGATCACCGCTGCCCGGATGATGCCGTTCACCGTAAAGATACGGCGGCGGTAGCGCTCATCCATAATCCGGGAGCGGTCGGCGAAGGAGAGAAGCATGTTGTCGAATTCGCCGAGTAGGCGCGGAGGTGCGGGTGTATCCTCCGCCGGCAGGGGGGCGTCCGCCAGGTCGTACAGCAGGACGCCCTTTTCATCCAGGAAGGTCCGCAGACGCGGCTCGAGCCGGCGGATGACGTCGCTCAGCCGGGTCAGTCCGGACCAGACCTGGATGTCCTTGACTGAGGCCGGACCGAAGGCGGCCAGGTAACGCAGGACCAGCTCCTCGAGTCCGGAGCTGGAAGCTGCCGCGGGCGGGCTGCCCAGCCACGCTTCCGCGGTGGTGTGCAGGGCCTGGCCGCTGGCGTCCCACAGGCCCCTTGGGGGCACCTGCACGAGCGGCACGAGCGTGCGCACCGTGTTGGCGAGCGCGGCCGGGCTGCGGTCCGGCCAGCGCTCCTGCAGGCGGGCGCCGAGCTCGCCATAGGCCAGCGGGGCCTCCTCCACGAGGGCCCGCCCGGCTGCGGCGACCGCGCCGGTATCCAGGCCGGCGAGCTCCTTGCCGTAGCCTCCCTTCAGGCCGCGGTCCAACGCGGGCTGAATGACCGGGCGCAGCGCAAGAGCGTCCTCGGCCGTCACAAGGTGGATCGTCGACCGCATGATCGCGATGCGCACGGCCTGGCGCGTCTCGATCAGCCGGGACAGCTCCTCGTGCCGGAAGCCAGCCAGCCGGGCCAACAGGCCGTAATACGGCGGGGTCGGAGCCTGGGCCTGCATGCCGGCCAGATGCCGCAGCGCGTCAAGCACCGGCATCTCTGTCCGGCGCAGCAAGAGTTGGCGTTCGAGCAGTGCCCGGTTCAACGCCCGGCGGCTGAGCACCTTGGGAACATTTTTCGTAAAAAGGGATGTATCGGTTGGCTTGGGCATCGGCTCGGTCACGACGGCAGCGCCTCCTTAAGGTTCATGGTCTATACGATCTTATAACTTCAGTATAGCCATCAACGCTGACAACAATATGTCAGGGTTTGGAGAGTACGGTCAAAGGAATTTGTGATCCTCGTCCCGGGGATCGCTGTGGATTTTCGGGACGGAAGCCAAAATACGGAGCATGGTGGAAATCCAATAGTGCAGCAGGCCGGGTACCGAGAGAAGCAGAATCAGCAGCGGCCGGGCCGATATGCTTCTATGATTCAGATAGAACAGCAATAGGCAGGACACCAGAACATACCATACAACCGGCAGTACTCCAGGCCGCAGCTTCCAATAAGCTGCAACTAACCTGGAAACGGCTTGCAGAAGCAGCGAGTAGCACAAAATCGAAACAGAGTTCAGAAACAGCATGACCGTGACGATATCCTGAAACAAGGGAAACTCTTGCTCCGGACCGTACCATGGCCAGAAGGCAAGCAGGCCGAAAGCGCACAAGGCCAGAGACAGGCCTGTCCACAATACATAACAAAACCGAATCATGCGGAACCCTCCCCGAAAAGGTAATTATACACAGGGACCGGGTCCGTTACCGGGCCACCCCCGTGTATCATGCGGAACCATTCACAGCTGCTGATTTGGAGGTGGGAGAAGTATTTTAAAATAAGCCTCGACTTCGGCAGCGACCTCTTCCGGTCCTTTGGAGCCGTCCACTTCAATGAGGGGTAATCCCCGTTCCTTTGCAGACTGTCTGTACTGCTCGGCCCACAGCAGGTCACGTTTGATGTGGTTCCGCTGGGCAAGCTCGGGGTCATCCAGAACTTCGGCACGCCGCTGCCCCTTGAGACGCCGATGATGGGAAGCTCTTTTGAAGGGTTCGCTCGGCACCATCCATATGGCTCGTTGGGGATCTGGCAATAAAGGGAGGAGCGCTTCCGGAAAAAAGCCTGGCCCCTCTGCGATGATGGGACGATCCGCGGACATGGCATGCAAATCTTCAATAACCATGTGAAGCCGCTCCAACCAAACCGATTTTCCACTGGCAGCCATTTCCGCTGGTGTGCATGACAGCCATAACCATTCCAGAAACGCCTTCTCATCCAAATCCGCGAGTTTGGTTCCTAACGCGAACAATGCGGGATGCCGCTCAGGATCCGCGCGACGGATATGATCCATTTCATACCGGTCGAAGTGGTATACCTGTAACTGGTATGTTGAGCCAAGCAGGTCTGCTACCATCGTTTTACCACAATCCGGAGGGCCGCCGATCCAAAGAACATGCGGCAAGGCCGTTGTTTCCTTATCCACGAATGCAGCGATCATCATCACCTCTTTTTTCATGGAAAGTTGTCAGAGTGAAGTGTTTGAATTGCGATTCTACAGTTTATTGAGATCCAGTTATTGGGATCTTTGGGGCAGATGCCTCAACATTAACATGTTATTGGGGAGCGATGCAAAAGCAGTGGAGTCCAACTTTTTTGCCTATGCATAGCCGGTTTAATACCGATAAGGCTGAGATAACGAGCTAAACAAAAGGATATGCATATATCGTTGCGCAGGGCTGAGCCGCTGTTTACGCAAAGAACGATGCGGTATAATGGGAAAATAATGGGAAAGACACGATACAGAAAGGAGCCTGCCACAGTGAAAATAGGTCAGCTATCCAAAGCAACCGGCGTCAGCCCACGATCGATCAGGTATTACGAGAAGCAAAAGCTGCTTACGGCAAAGCGGTTGGACAATGAATACCGGGAGTTCGACGAGGTTGACATCAAGCGGGTTCAAACGATCCAGATTTATTTGGAGCTCGGGATGTCGACGAAGGAAATTCTTGAAATTTTGAAGTGCCATGACGATATCAACGCTTATACTGGCAGCGACGGATTTTGTGATGAAATGCTCGAAGCCTACGAGGACAAACGCGAAGAAATTTCCGGGCAAATTCAATCGCTCATGGCCGTTCAGCGGCGGCTGGATCAACGCATCGAACAAATGAGAGAGCAGCGGGTCTTGGTCAACAAAGAGGGCAGCGCTGTGGAAGAGACCCGCTCACTTGGAGAAGCATCGATAAGATAAACGGAAAAATCATCGAGAATAGCCCGATCCACTAGGTGGATCGGGCTATTCGGCCAGGCTCGGACGTTTGCCGAGGGCTGACATCTTCACGTTTACTTTTTTTGCAGTATTTCGGTAAGAAAAGAAAATCCGTCCGCACCATGCCCGTCGTCGATCGCGCGCAGGGCGATGTCGTTTGCGGCCGTTAGTACGCTGGTATCGATCCCATGGGGAAGTGCAGTTTCAATAATGTGCTTCATGCCAGCGGCTGCCGAGAGCAGGTTCGAGCCGTGTCCGGGATATTGCCTGTTGTCGACTTGCTCAGCGAGTCCAGCCATAATATTCGGGAGAATGATGCTGATTCCTTGAGCAAAAGGAAGAAGTTCCTTCGCGCTGATGTTTTCCGCTTTCGCCAAGGTCAGGGCATGAATATAACCGCTGATGGACGTCCAGTAAATATCCAGGAGCGACACATCGTAGGCTGCGGCCCGGCTGGGATCCTCCCCGAGGTATGAGGAAGTGCCTCCGATGCTTGCCAAGGTATGACGATGGGCTTGGTAGACGGACTCCGGCCCGCTGTACAAAACCACAGCCGAGCTTTGGCCAATCGTTGTCGTCGGTGTCATGATTGCCCCGTCAAGGTAGTGAATCTCGTGTTCTGCCGCCCATTCGGCGGTTTGGCGTGCGCGAAACGGTGCGTCGGCGGTCAGATTCACCAAGGTACGCCCCTTCAGTGCGTCGCCCAGCGGGCGGATGATCGCATGGACGGCGTCATAATCAAGGACGCACACGATAACCAGCGGACTGGCCAGAGCGGCTTCAGCGGCCGTCCCGGCAAGACTCGCTCCCTGTGCGACGAGCGCATCGGCTTTGCCGGCAGACCGGTTCCAGACTGTGGTTGGATGCCCGGCCTTCAGGAAGGCCCCGGCCAGTGCATGACCCATGGGACCAAGACCGAGAATCGTCACCGGTGCCCGGGTTTCTTGTCTGGGATGGCTGTGCTGAACCGGGTTATTGGCTGTCAATGGAATTCCTCCTTTTTTTCATTTATCCATTCCATTCCGATTGAGGTGATGCAGCAGGCGGTCAGTCAGGTAGGGGATGCTGTATCATCTCGATGATCCTGGTGAGGCCGTCGGTACCGTGACCTTCCGCTACTCCCCTGTCGATCAGGGCCTGCATCGGCGTGATAAGCTCCGTACTGATTCCCAGCTCTCTGGAGGCGTCGATGAAATTGACGAACCCCGTCTGGTTGATATAGAGGCTGGATACATCTGTTCGATGATCGTTGGCATCCACCGCCTGCGCAATCTGGGGCATGGAGGCCGACATGGCCGAAAGCCAGGGAACCACAAGCGGCGTGAACGATTCGGCTTGGACTCCTACCGAGCGGACCATGGCTATAGCATGGAAAAGGCCGCCGTACATCCCGTACATAACGCTCAGCAGCGCCAAGTCGTAGAGAGGGGCAAGTCCGGGATCGCCGCCGAGGTACTTCGTGCTCCCCAGTTTTTCCAAAGCAGGCTGCCAGGCTTCAAAGGCACTAGACGAACCGCTGTACAGGACAAACGCCCCGGAGGTTCCGATCATTTGCGGCACAGCCATGATGCCGCCGTCCAAATATTCAGCGCCGTGTTCGGCTGCCCATGCGGCCGTCTGCCGGGCTTGTGCCGGCGATCCGTTGGTGAGGTTCACCACCGTCCGTCCGGCCAGCACATCACCCGCCTGCTCGAGGATTTCCTGCACGGCTGCATAATCCAGCACGCAGATTACAATCAGTGGACTGGCCGCAATGGCTTCAGCGACCGTGCGAGCGGCCACCGCGCCTTGCGCCGCGAGTGTCTCGGCTTTGCCGGGCGTGCGGTTCCAGACGGTGGTCCGGCGGCCCTCCTTCAGAAAGGCTTGGGCCAGCGCCGACCCCATCATGCCTAGTCCGATGACGCTCACCGGCAAAAGATGCCCCTCAGTTTGCTTCCAATCCTGCCCCAGCGGATTCCCTTGTTTATTTTCCTTCATAGGATGTTCTCATCTCCTTTCCTACCCATCTTAAAAGGTTGACACAGTGTCAAAGTCAATGCGTATTTTTCACGATTTTATAAATGCGAAGCTTCGGCTCAAGGCAGTGACGAATTGGCGATAGGATTGTTTTTAAGGGGAGAAATCAGCTTTCCGTTATATCCCAGTTATTGACAACGGACTCGTGGAGGTTTTACAATGAATCAACGGAATGTTAGTAATTACTAACATTATCCGGATGACGACTCCAAAGGATGCTGACACAATGACGGAATCAACGACCAACCGGGACAGGCTGATGCTGACCGCGATTGACCTGATGGCCGAGAAGGGATATCAGGGAGTAACCACGAAGGAAATTGCCGCAGCGGCGGGAGTGAGCGAGATGACGCTGTTCCGCCAATTCGGCACCAAGCTGCAGCTGCTGGAACAGGCGATCGACCGTTTTCATTACGCGGGCGAGATGGAGGAGCTGTTTTCCACCCGGCTGACATGGAGCTTGCGTGAAGATCTGCTGCGGATAACCCGTGCCTACCATGACATCATGGATCGGAACCGGAAGCTGGTGCTGGTCATGCTGCGCAGCGCGGAGCTGTCCGATCTGCGCGACCGGGCCCAGGATCATCCGCGGCAGCTGCAGCAGCTGCTGACGGCGTACTTCCAGGAAATGCAACGGCAGGGGAAGGTGAAGGCCATAGATTCCGAGGCGCAGGCTATGGCTTTTATGTGGATGAATTACGGTGCCTTCATTTCCCGTCTGCATAACGCGGATTTGATTACAGCCGTGTCCCAGGAGCAGTTTTTGCAGACGAGCATCGCATTGTTCGTCGATGCCCTCACTCCGATGAACGAACGGATTAAAGAGCGGTAGAGAACGGGCCAGACGGTGGCACGGAATGCTCGATCGGCCGGGACAGGCTAAGTAACTATTTTTACATTGCGAGGAGCGGTGACAATGAGCAAATCAACAAGCAAGCTGGCGGTACCCATTGCGGATGATGCAGCGAAGCCCGTGGGATTGACCGCCGCTGCCGGGTTTCAGGTCGGCGTCCGGAGAACGTTTCCGGTATCACGGGAGGCGGCGTGGTCGCTGCTGACTTCCCCGGAGGGTATGATGGTATGGCTTGGGAAACTTCCGGCCCTTGAATTCAAGCCGGGAACGACGTATACGTCCAAGGAAGGAAACCACGGCGAGATTCGGGTCGTCAAACCCGGGGAGCAAATCCGCTTGACCTGGCAGCGGCCCGGCTGGCCCCATCCTACCACGGTCCAGATCCGCTTGCTGGAGGCCAAGACCGGAACGACGATCAGCTTCCATCAGGAAAAGCTGACGGATATCCAGCAGCGTGAGCAGATGAAGGCATATTGGGAGGAGGCAGCGGACCACATCCGGCAGCAGCTGGCTGCAGACTGATCGAAGGCATGGCCTCAACGAATGGATCATTGAGTAAAACGCCGCCACTTGAATCGCTTGAATGAATCGAAGGAGCCGTAAGGCCGGTAAGACGACTTGGAGAGTTGATTTCCTCCTCCGCTGCGGCTTACTATAATAACTTCAGGAGGAGGTCTGCCAATGGCTGAGCTGAAGGCAGTATACAATGAGGAATTTTTGCGCGGATTCGGGGCGAAGGTTTATACGGCCCACGCCGCGTTTGATACAGATAAGTTTGTCAAAGACGTCATGGACGACACATGGGAGGAACTTGAGCTGAAAGCCCGTATGCGGCGGATCAGCGCAAAGCTGGGCGATCACTTGCCCGCCCGATATGAAGAGGCGCTGGAGGTGCTTTTCGCGATCGACGAGCACTGCGCGGGGTTTCCGTACCTGTTCTTTCCCGATTTCGTGGAAGTGTTCGGGCAGGCGCCGGAGCACTGGGAGCTTTCAATGAAAGCGCTCGAGCGCTTCACGTCCAAATCGTCGGCGGAGTTTGCCGTCAGGCCCTTTCTGCTGCGGGACCCGGAACGGATGATGCGCCAGATGACAGCTTGGGCGGAGCATCCGGACGAGCATGTCCGGCGTCTGGCCAGCGAAGGCAGCCGGCCTCGGCTGCCGTGGGGACAAGCCCTGCCGATATTCAAGAAGGATCCGGCGCCGGTGCTGCCCGTGCTGGAGCTGCTGAAACAGGACCCGTCGCTCTATGTCCGCAAGAGCGTCGCCAACAACCTGAACGACATCGCAAAAGACCATTCTGACGTGGTGCTGGAGACGGCGCGGCGCTGGAAAGGTACTCATCCGCATACCGATTGGATTATCCGCCACGGCTGCCGGACCTTGATCAAGAAGTCCCATCCGGAAGCGATGGCTCTGTTCGGATATGCAGAGTCATCCGCGGAGGAACCGCTGGCGTCCGCCGCTTCGCTGACGGTAGAGCCGTCCGAGGTCGCCGTCGGGGGCAGCACAGAGCTTCACTACGAGATCCGCGTGAGGGACGGGCAGCCGGCCCATATCCGGGTGGAATACGGGATTGACTTTGTCAAAGCCCGCGGCAAAATATCACGCAAAGCGTTTTTGCTGTCGGATAAGACCGTACCCGGAGGCTCCCGCCTGTCGGGGACGCGAACCCATTCCTGGGCCGATCTGACGACGCGCCGACATTATCCGGGCGAGCACCGGATCGTGCTGCTGGTCAACGGCCGGGAGGCGGCTTCCGCCAGCCTCGTGCTTAAGGAAAGCGGCGGGGAGCAGCAGGCATAGGCGAAGCATGCGCAGACAAACCAAACAGGAGTACCCGAGCGGTCGTTGGACCTCAAGGGGACTCCTGTTTTTCGTGATCGGCGTGCCTTTATATAAGCAGGGAACGCTCAGAATCAGTGCTGCCGCTGGTTTGAAAGAAACTGCTTCTCGTGCTGAAGCAGCCAGCTTTTACGCGTCAGTCCACCGCCGTAACCGCCTAAGTCGCCGCTCGCATTGATGACGCGGTGACAGGGAATGACGAGGGCGAGCTGGTTGGCGCCGTTGGCCTGGGCCACGGCCCGGAAGGCCTTCGGTTTGCCGAGAGCCCCGGCTAGCCCGGAGTAGGAACGGGTCTCGCCCGGCGGGATTTGCACCAGCTGCGCCCAGACCGACTTCTGGAACGGAGAGCCGATCAGATGCAGCGGTGTGGTGAATACGGACAGCCTCCCGTCAAAATAAGCCGTCAGCTCCTGCTCGATGGAGCGTATGGGAGCGGTGACGCCCGGGATGATCGCCGACTTCGTCCGCTGGCGCAGCCGCTCCACTTCGCGCTCGAGGCCCCGCCGGTCCACAAACTCCAGCAGATACAGCGCCTCCTCGTCAGCGATCGCGACCATCGGGCCGAGGCGTGTATCGATCCATGCCGCGCGCAGGATACGGCTGTCTGCGGATTTCGCCGGAGCCGCCCCCATGATGCGGGAGAAGGCGTCCCGGAATCCGCTTCCGGATTCATACCCGCTCGACAGCTGGGCGTCGATCACCGCCTGGCCGGACCGGATCTGCTTGAACGCCAGCCCCATGCGGCGGGCGCGGGCATACTCCACAAAGGTCATGCCAAACCGTTTTTTGAACTGCCTCCGCGCCGTCGAGGCATCGATGTCGAGCTCATCAAAGTCCTGTTCCTTCCACCGTTTTTCCGGATAGGCCTCGACGGCTTCGACCAGCTTCTGGACGACCGGCGAAACGTGATTCGGATGGGACAGCGGGCGGCAGCGCTGACAGGGCCGGAAAGAAGCGAGCAGCGCCTCCTGCGCGGTCTCGTAAAACTCACAGTTTTCATATTTGGGCTTTCTGGCCGGGCACGTCGGGCGGCAGAACACTCCCGTCGTTTTGACCCCGACATAGAAAATCCCCTCGTACTCCGACTTTTTATCGAGCAGCGCCTGATAATACTCCATTTTATGTTCAGCCGTAATCATGACCGGCCTCCTTTTTTCATCATCCTTTACTCTTATTATAGACCAGCCCTGCAGATCCCCGCCGCCGAAAATCGGGTACTGATTTTTAAATGATCGTTCTTTTTCAACAGGACGCCGTAATGGCGGAGCCAGCAGCCCCCATCCGTGGCTAAATTCCCGCTGCATCCCTTGTTTTAACAAAAAAAATTTGGGACAATAATAGACAGATTGCCTGCCGGATCTGGTAAAGTAGAGAGAGTATGCATTTAAAGCTTTTGAAAAGAGGAAAAACGATGAACAAACCATCCATCTATGGATTAACGTTCGATCAGCTGTCTGCATGGCTGCTTGAATATGGACATAAACCATTCCGCGCCTCTCAGGTGTGGGACTATCTATATGTACAACGGGTCACCGATTTTGCCGATATGACGGATGCCAATCCGGACTGCGTGAAGCTGCTTGCGGAGCATTACGTTATCCAGACGCTCGAAGAGCATGTGAAGCAGGAGTCGGCCGACGGGACGGTCAAGTTTCTGTTCCGATTGCAGGACGGCAACCTGATCGAAACGGTGCTGATGCGCCATAAGTTCGGTCTTTCCGTCTGCGTGACGACCCAGGTCGGCTGCAATATCGGCTGCAGCTTCTGCGCGAGCGGACTGTTGAAGAAAAGCCGGGACCTGTCCGCCGGGGAAGTCGTGGAGCAGCTCATGAAGGTTCAGCTGTTCCTGGACCAGAACAAGCCGGGCGACCTCGTCAGCCATATTGTCGTAATGGGCATCGGGGAGCCGTTTGATAATTTCGAGAACATGGTTGACTTCATCAATGTGGTCAAAGACCGCAAAGGGCTGGCGATTGCCGGGCGCCATATTACCGTATCGACCAGCGGACTGGCTCCGAAGATCATGGAATTTGCCGACCGCGATTTGAAGGTGAACCTGGCGATTTCGCTGCATGCGCCGAACAATGAGCTGAGAACCCGGATTATGAAAATTAACAAGGCTTATCCAATTGAGGAAGTTTTGGGAGCCATGGATTACTATCTGGCCAAAACGAAGCGCAGAGTGACACTCGAGTATATTTTGCTCAAGGATGTCAATGACGGCAGGGAACACGCGGCTGAATTGGCGGAGCTGATCGGTGACCGCAGACAGCTGGTCAACGTCAACCTGATCCCGTACAATCCGGTCGATGAGCACAGCCAATATCAGAGAAGTGCGCAGGAGTCGATCCTGGCTTTCTATGACACGCTCAAAAAGAACCGGGTCAGCGTCAGCGTCCGGCTGGAGCATGGCACCGATATCGACGCGGCCTGCGGACAGCTGCGCAGCAAGCAAATCCGTAAGGAAAACGGCAGGGGCGCGGGCCAGGCCAGCGCGGTAAACGGTTGAGGCCGGCATCCTGTTTTACAGGGTAGCTCCCTTTTTAAAAACATGAATAACACGAAAAAGCCTGCAAATTTGCAGGCTTTTGTCATAATACCAGAAAGTATAAACTCCAGAGCCATGGCTTCCTGGTATTGCAAGAAAAATTACCTTTAAACGCGGTCTGTCTTCTTTGAAGGTACGTCGATTGACGTTTTTCTTATGCCTAGGAGCATTTATACGAAACAGCCCTATTCTCAATCGGTTAGCCAGCCACAGCCACGATGAATACGACCCATCCCGCCAAAAAGGCAACCCCGCCGATCGGCGTAATCGCCCCCAGCTTGCGGATGCCGGTCACGCTCAGCGCGTACAGGCTTCCCGAGAATAACAGAATTCCCGCAAACAGCAGCCATCCTGCGAGTTGGATGGTGCCCGCATGTGCGGCGGATGGGGCATAGAGGCCCATCAACAGCAGGCCAAGTCCGTGAGCCAAATGGTATTGGACTCCCGTCTGATAGGTTTTCTGCCGGTTATCATCGAGTCTTTCCTTCAGGGCGTGCGCCCCGAATGCGCCGATGGCCACGGCCAAAAACATCATGATTCCGCCCAGAATGAGCAGCGTGTTCACATCAATCACCTCTAAGCGTCATCATACGTTCTGGAGCAGCGGCCGTCAACGGCTTGGATTTGACCTGTTTTCTTAATAATGACGGCGGATATGGTGATTCCGTTTTTTCTTCTTCACAAACTTGTTCATGCCGCTAGCGCCGGATCCGCCGCCGACCGAGTCCTGCTGTCTGGTGCAAGGGCTGTCGATGGTGGAGTTGGTGCCGCTCGTGCTGTGTGTGCCGGAGCCGCTGGCAATTTGGGTGGCGGCAGCCTCCTCGCTTCCCTCCGGCATTTGAACCCGCTGGTGATTCAGAACGAAGATGGCTTCCTTCTTCCGGCGGTGCGAGCGTTTCCGCTTACCGCGGCAGGCGTGGGCGGGCTCGCGGAGGATGCTGATGTTATCGGCGGTGCCTCCGGCTCCGACGCTGACCTGCTGGTCCGTATTCGGGGAACCGATGGCCGCGTTGCTTCCTGACGCGCTGCTGTGGCCTGCACCGCTGGCGATCTGCGTCGTATTCGGGGCGTTGGTGAATTGATCGTTAATGACAAACACGAACTTATCGAACCTGCGGAGCGGAACTTTGGTCGTTAGCCGTTTTTCGCCTCGGACGATGCTGACGATGAGCTTGCCCTGTGACCGTGAACGAGAGTGCCTCTTCAGTCGTCTTGCCATATGCCGGCGGGCATAACCGCAACCGTGGCTTTTAAGATACCTCCTCATATCAACCATCCTTTGTCTGTGGTATGGTTCATCCTAGTGATGTTTGCCGGATTTTGTGAGGGACAACTGTCTTGGAGGGGCAAAAAATAGGGCGTTTGATATAGGATGAACTAAAGAAATGAATGTTATAGGCCTCTAATGGGCTGTTATAACAGGAGGATCAATGCAAAACGTTAATTCAATCGATTTAGCCGGATTTTACCCCTGATAGGTGATTAATGCTTCTGTCGGTGATAAAATATAGCAAAACCGTCCGGTCATAGAGAACGGCACGCCGGAAGATCTGTAGCTGAACCGTTCCCGGTGTAAAGGTCCAGTCAGCCGGGGCATCAAAGACACTTGTAAACGCTTTAATCATAAACCGTAGATTGCCTTAGCCTAAAGCGCGGGCAGTCATACAGGAGAGGATGGGAATGCAATGCAGGTGAATCAAGTTCGCGAGTTGGCTGTGAAACTGAAAGAGAATATCGGGAGGGTCATTGTCGGCAAAGAGGGAGAAGTGGAGCTGCTGCTGACGGCCTTGCTGGCGTCAGGACATGTGCTGCTGGAGGATGTGCCGGGGACCGGTAAAACGCTGCTTGCCAAAAGTTTGGCGGCATCCCTGTCGCTCAGCTTTCAACGGATTCAGTTTACCCCCGATCTGCTTCCGTCGGATTTGACGGGCATCCATTTCTACAACCAGAAGGACGGCGAATTTCAGTTTCGCCCGGGTCCGCTGTTCTCGCGGATCGTGCTTGCGGATGAAATTAACCGGGCCACGCCCAGAACCCAGTCCAGCCTGCTGGAGTGTATGGAGGAGCGGCAGGTCAGCATTGATGGGCAGACGATGGCGCTGGAGCGGCCGTTTATGGTGCTGGCCACCCAGAACCCGGTCGACAACCAGGGCACATTTCCGCTGCCCGAAGCCCAGATGGACCGCTTTATGATCCGCATGAAGCTGGGTTATCCATCCGCAGCGGAAGGGAAGGAGATCTTGAAGCGGACGCAGGGACCGGCCGGCCTAACCGCAGAGCGGGCCGAGCGCACGGCAACAGCCGACGAGGTGCTGGAAGCCCAGCAGCTGTGCACGCAGGTGAGCGTAAGCGAGGACTTGATGGGATACATCGTATCCCTGGCTGAAGCGACCCGCGTCCATGCGGAAGTGGCGCTTGGCATCAGCCCCCGCGGAACCCAGGCGCTGCTGCGCGCGGCGCAGGCTTATGCTGCGCTAAATGGACGGGAGTACGTACTCCCCGATGACATTAAGCATCTGCTGGTGCCGGTCTGCGCTCACAGACTGGTGCTCAAGAAGCGCTACGGCGGGCAGCATGAGGCCGCCCGGCGCATTCTGCTTGAGGTGCTGGATCATATCGCAGTTCCCAGCGAAGCGGGACTGGAAAGCGGCGTGAGATAATGGCGATGCTGTGGCTGCTTCTGGCCTGCGGCGGCGTGTTGGTGCTGCAGGGCCTGATCCTGGGCAGGGGATCGCTGAGGAAACTGACGTACGAGCGCCATTTCAGCACGGAAACCTGTTATGTGGGAGACCGGATCGAAATGGTCGAGGTGATTGAAAACGGCAAAATGTTTCCGGTGCCCTGGCTGCGCCTGGAAGCGATGCTTCCTTCGTCCCTGATGTTTAAGCGAAGCCGGGAAACCTCGATCAGCGAAGGGAATATTTATCAGAATCATACGAGTTTATTTATGCTCCGTCCCCGGACCCGAATTACCCGGACGCATCAAATCCAGTGTACCCGCCGGGGGATCTATCGGATGGACTCGGCCACGATGACCGGCGGGGACCTGTTTGCGGTCTACACCCCGTCACGGCAAATTACGCTCAGCAAACGGCTTGTCGTTTACCCGGAGCTGCTGGGCGATGACCAGCTTCCTTCCTCCTGGAAGACATGGCAGGGGGAGCTCGCGGTGCGGCGCTGGGTCGTTGAGGATCCGTTTCTCATTACCGGAATCCGGGAATACGCCGCGGGAGATCCGATGAACCGGATCCACTGGAAAGCTACCGCCAGAACGGGCGAGCTTCAGGTGCACAAGCACGGCTATACCGCCGATCCGCGGGTCATGATCTGCCTGAACATCGAGGTGTCCGAGCAGATGTGGAACGTGGTGACCCGGCCGGAGATGGTCGAGGATGCGCTGTCCTATGCGGCCACCTGTGCGGCTTCGCTGATCCACCAGGGTATGGCCGCCGGCTTCACCCATAATGCCTCGGTTAATCCGGAGAGCCAGGCTATGCTCCGGCTCGACCCGGATTACGGCACGGCCCATTTGGAGAACCTGCTGGAGGCCATGGCCGGTGTGGATATGAAGACGCGGATGTCGTTCCACGAAATGCTGCGTCTGGAAGCGGAGCGCGAGCAGGAAGAGACGGTCGACTATCTGCTAATAACGGCGCATCTGTCTGAAGCGGTCCGGGAGAGCATCCACGGACTGGAGAACAAAGGCCACCGCGTATCGGTTGCGGAATGGCCGGATGCGAGGGAGGCGGCGGTATGATACGTCAGCAAGCGCAAGCCCGTTACCGGGGAGCCGGGGAAGCATTATACTTCTCGCTGCTCGAGTCCGCCTCGCTGTACCCTGTGGCCGTGCTGCTTGCGGCATGTGCGCTGCCGCTCCATCCGCTGCTCGTCTGGCTGCTTGCGGGGGTTGTTCACGCTGCAGGCGTGCTGGCCGGCCGGGAGCAGTCCCGCAGCGGGGGCGGCCGCCTGTGGACGCCGATCCCGCTGGCGGCGGCGGTCCTGCTGCCCCTGGCCGTGTTCGGGCTGCGGCTCGCCGCGGCGCTGGCCGCTGTGGCCCTGCTGGCGGCTGCGATCCGCGGGCTGATCGCCGGGCGCAAGCAGTGGTGGAAAACAGCGGTGCAGCGGCTGCCGCTGATCGGCCTTGGCGCCTCGCTCGTGCTCTACATCACTGCCGGCCAGGTCAGCGCCCTTCATCCGCACCGCACGTCGCTGTACGTGATGGCGATGATTACGCTGTTCGCCCTCCTGCTGCGCATGAACGGCGAGCGGGTCCGGGACGCCTCGCACGCTGAGCAGGCCGACCGT
Organism: Paenibacillus sp. VMFN-D1; assembly: GCF_003386155.1. Lineage (NCBI taxonomy): Bacteria > Bacillati > Bacillota > Bacilli > Caryophanales > Paenibacillaceae > Paenibacillus > Paenibacillus sp. VMFN-D1. Next base: position 232,740 of record NZ_QRDU01000004.1, read on the forward strand.
CAGCTGTTTGGCCGGATCCTGACAGCAAACCGCTCGATGACGTGGATCGTCATTGCCGTTATCGCCCTGCTCAGCGGATGGAAGGGCCTTGGTGCGATCTTCCTCTTCCTGCGGGACGGCCTCCGGTCTCTCCTCCAAGGCTTGGGAGGAGACGGACAGTCTGTGGAACAGCCTCCGCAAGCACCGGCCGATCCGATGATGCCCGATCTGTCCGGAATGGATCAGGGTCCGGTGCAGCACCCGATGTGGCTGAAAGTCATAGGCTATGTCGTCCTGGGCATTCTTTGCCTGGCTGTTCTTGTTTTGCTGGGGATGCTGCTGTATAAGCTGTTCCGGCGCTGGCTTCCGGAGCGCATCCGAAGCTGGGTCCGGCGCTTCGCTTACCGGCTCGGGCTGCTGCGCCAGATCCGGCACATTTCCGAGGAGGCGGCGGACTTTGTGGATGAGGTCGAGCGAATCGACCGCGTTGCCGCCAAACCCCGCCGTTTCCGCCGCTTCCGAAAGGAACCGGATATCAGCGGCAGCGACCCGCGTCAGGCTTACGAGAGCCTGATCCGCCGTGCGGTCAAGAAAGGATTCGTGTTCCGGGCGAGCCGGACGCCTGCGGAGAACGGCGCCGAGCTTGCGGCGGGAGAGAGCTTCACCGGCATGGCGCCGGAAGCGGTTCATACGCTCATCGAGCGGTATAATGCCGTGCGGTACGGCGGGAAAAAGGAGCAGTAGAAGCCCTGCTCCGGCCAGCATGATGCCGTACACTTTTGGTCGTGAAGGTCCCCTAAAGGGGGCCTTTTTTGTGTTCTTGGACTTCCAATAGTTACGCCGAGGTAACTTCATTACGATAAAGTGCCTACTTACGCAAGCGAAATAGAGCCACTACAATGGGGTTGTGGTTCACGAACCAAATCGATCATAAAGGAGACAAACGCACTATGGAACTTCAACTGGCACTTGATCTTGTCGATATTCCCGGAGCCAAGGAAATCGTAAACGAGGTTGCTGAATATATAGACATCGTGGAAATCGGAACGCCGATCGTCATCAATGAGGGGCTTCGGGCGGTGAAAGAACTGAAAGAAGCCTTCCCTTCCCTGCGCGTGCTGGCAGACCTGAAAATCATGGACGCCGGCGGATACGAGGTCATGAAGGCATCCGAGGCCGGGGCGAGCATTATTACCGTGCTCGGCGTCTCAGACGATACCACCATCCGCGGAGCCGTGGAAGAAGCTAGAAAGCAAAACACAAAAGTCATGGTCGATATGATCAATGTGAAGGATATTGAACAGCGCGCCAAGGAAATTGACCAAATGGGCGTGGATTATATCTGCGTGCATTCAGGGTACGATCATCAGGCTGCAGGCATCAGCTCCTTTGAAGACCTGTTGACGATCAAACGCGTGGTGAACCGCGCCAAAACGGCCATTGCCGGCGGGATCAAGCTGAGTACGCTGCCTCAGGTGATTGCGGCCGGTCCGGATCTGGTTATTGTGGGCGGGGGAATCACCGGTCAGGATGACAAGCGGGCTGCGGCATCGCAGATGAAGCAGCTGGTCAGTCAGGTCTAAGATGAACACGGCCGATTATGCTCTCGAAATTACGAAGGAGCTGCAGCGATCAATTGCCCGCATCTCGGATGGAGAAGCGGACCAGTTGGCTGACATGATTCTTGAAGCCGGAAATGTATTTGTGGCGGGAGCCGGCAGGTCGGGCCTGATGGGCCGGGCGCTGGCCATGCGGTTAATGCATCTCGGAATTCCCGCATATGTGGTCGGCGAGACGGTAACGCCGGGAATCGGCACGGGGGACCTGCTTGTCATCGGGTCCGGGTCAGGCGAGACGCAAAGCTTGGTCACGATGGCCAGAAAGGCCAAGGAAATCGGAGCAGCGGTCGTCACCACAACCATTCACCCGGATTCCACGCTGGGCCGGTTGTCCGATCTCCCGGTTCGTCTCCCGGGTACGCCCAAGGATCAGCAGACAGCAGGCAGTGGAGAAAAGGCGACTATTCAGCCGATGGGATCGCTGTTTGAGCAAACCTTGATCATTTTGTACGATGCCGTCGTTCTCCGCTTGATGGAGCAGCGAGGGCAAGATTCCTCCCAGATGTTCGGCAGACACGCCAACCTGGAGTAAAGCTTCATCTGAAAAAGATACCCATCCACACAGGAGCCATCCCGGAGGTCGCAGACCGAGGGATGGTTCTTTTTTGCATCAAGCGAAAAAGCGAATCGTGTAGTATCCTATAAGAAGGAGGTGGCAGCGTGGCAACGGAAATTAAAGACCGTATCAATTTAAAAGAAATCAATTGCGCGAAGGAACTGACCCTTGCCGTGATCAGCGGCAAATGGAAGTTGATTATATTGTGGCATCTGGGGCTTGAGGGGACGAAGCGGTTTGGCGAGCTGAAGAAGCTGATCCCCAATGTGACCCAAAAAATGCTGACCAACCAGCTTCGGGAGCTGGAAGACGATCAGCTGATTTCGCGGAAGGTATATCCGGAGGTCCCTCCCCGGGTGGAGTATTCGCTGACCGAATACGGCCGCTCGCTGATGCCGGTGCTGCAGATGATGTACGACTGGGGCAGTCATTATGGGGACCGGGTTATTTGGAAGGACGATCATTAACAGGTCGGCATTCTCTTCATCGGAATAATTTTTTCACGTACTAAAAAAAAATATGAAGTTCAATCCCCCACAGAGTCCGAAGGCAGCTGAGTAAAAAGCCGCCGCTTTGCGGGGGTATTTTTTTGTGACATCGTCTGTAAATGGGGTAATAATTAGAAATTGATTCCAATTTTGGCTGCTGTAAAGGAAGGATGCTGATGAAAGACCAAACGCCGACACGACGTATTGAAGCAGGCTATCTCATCCTTGTGTTTGTCATCATGATCCAGGAGCTGCTTATTTTTATCAAGGTATATGCAGACCAAGCCTATACCACTCAGGAGCTGCTGTTCAGTCTGGGGACATTGGCTGCGCTGCTGATCGGCTTCTTTATGCCGGTCGGCGTCACGGCGGTGGCCGTCTTCTTTTATCTTGTGAGTTATTTTGTGTGGCTGAACACTTATGCACATGTGGATATCTTATCTTTCTCATGGCTGTTGCTCGTTCCTGCCAACATGATTCTCGCCTCCGTGATTCATTCCGGGTTGATCCGCAACCGGAGACTGATCGAGCGGCTGGAGGATTTGAAGGACATGAGCCCGCAGCTGGACCTCGATACGTCCCTCGGGAACAAGCTGTCCCTGGAGGATGCCGTCATCAAACACTCCAATCTCGCCAAGCGTTATCCGCAGCGTTACGACTTCTGTATGGCGATGTTTAAAATCGAATTTTTGCCGCTCGTCAAAGAGTCGCTCGGTTCCAGGCGGTACGCCCGGCTGCTGCTCGAGTTATCGCACACGATTCAGAAGCAGATCCGCTACGAGGATTATAAATTTTTCATCGACCAAGGGCGCTTTGTGGTTTTGTATCCGATGACGAATCAGGAGCATTTGCAGCAGCTCACCGCCCGGATTAAGCAGGCTATGATGAATGTTGAAGCCGTCGACCGGAGCGGGAGCCCGCTGAAGCTCGTCATCCGTACGGGGGCGCTCGTGTTCCAGCCGGAGCAGTTCAGCAAATATGAACATATCGATGCGGTCATTGCCGCATTGGAGCGCAATACGGAGACCGATCTGATCGGTGAGTATGTATAAGGAGAAAGGAGGGGCGCCCGCATGTCGTATGTCCAGTGGTTTATACCTGTATGTATCGGTGTCAGCATCCTTTTTGCCGCAGCGGTGCTGGTGCTGACGATCGCCACGCTGATGTTCCGGGCCAAAGTTAAGAAAAAATACGATCGGGGGAATTTCAGTGGCTGACGTCATCCTGCTCCTGTCGATCGTATCGATCTGGATCGCCGTGCTGGAGTCGATTGTCATCATGTCCGGGGCGATCCGGTTTGTGTACAGGCAGAACCGGGGGGTTCTGGTGCGCAGCGGGCAATTGGACGATTTTCCGACCGTGACGGTCATGGTCCCCGCCCATAATGAAGAGTTGGTCATTACCGCGACGGTGGAGCATATTCTGCAGCTGTATTATCCCCCGGACAAGGTCCAGATCATCGTGATCGCCGATAACTGCACCGACCGCACCGCGGACAAGCTGAAGGCACTGAAGGCCAGAACCAGCTATAAAGACAGAGACCTGCTCATTTTGGAAAGAACCGGTACCGGCGGGAAATCCGGAGCTCTGAATGATGCGCTGAAGGAAGCTACCGGCGATTGGATTTGTATGACGCCGATGCCGCACCCGAGCACAACGCCCTCTACTTTCTGATCCAGAAAGCCATGGAGCAGCCAGAGCGCTACGGTGCGGTGTTCGGACGCAACAAAGCGCGCAACCGCGGGCAGAACCTGCTCTCGCAATTCATCAACCTGGAGCTGATCACGATTCAACGGGTGCATCATACCGGTCTGTGGGAGCTGTTCGGTCTGGGAACGATCCCCGGGACCAATTTTATCGTCAAACGCTCGCTTATGGAGGAAATCGGGGGATGGGATGAGCACGCCATCACGGAAGACACGGCGGTGTCCTTCGAAATTTTGGGCCGCGGCCAGCTGATCGCGCTCGCACCGCAGGCCGAAGCCTATCAGCAGGAGCCGGAAAGGCTCGACGTCTACATGAAGCAGCGCCAGCGCTGGGCCAAAGGCAATTACAGGGTGGTCGTGGACAATATCCACCAGCTGTTTAATCGGAGCAGCTGGCGGATCAAGCTGCACGTGCTTTATTATGCCGCAAGTTATTTTTGGTTCATGGTGGCGATTATCGTTTCCGACCTCATTTTTATCGTCAACCTCGTGTACCAGATCATTGCGCTCTTTCACCCGGACACGGTATCTCCGTTCCAATTCAGCAGTGACCTGTATGTGTATCTGGTCATCGCCTGGGCTCTGATGTACTACATTTATGTTCTTCAGATCAACCTGGCACTGGCCACCGATATCGGACAGAGCAACGTCAGGAACTTCATCCTGTCCTGTGTGTCTTACTTTACGTATGCTCAGCTGTTTCTGGTCATTTCGCTGCTGGCCTTCTGGTCGATGATCGTTGATAAAGTGACGGGCAGGCAGAGCAAATGGTATAAAACCAAGCGCTTCGGTTAGGCGCCTCTCACCATTGCCCAGCCGCGGCATATAATGGACCGACCGGTGCCTACAGAAAGGAGATCACGCCATGAGTTATCCCTCGTACGGTGGATGGTGTCCCCATTATTACCCGCGGCCCTATTACTATTCATGGATTCGTGAATACCCCCAGATCAAGACCGATACCCTCAACCAGTCCATTCAGGGATATTATTCGCTGATGGAGGAGGGCTACAAAATTCTTAACAGGCTGTCGGACCATGCCTTTGCCGTTCAAGTGATGACAGCCGCCCAGGCCGGAAACAAGCAGGAGGTGGACCGGCTGATGAAGTCGATCAGCAGCCAGTCGAAGATTTCGTCCGAGTTTTCTCCGAGCGGAATCGGGATTACCGTCGACCCGTTAGTTGAGACCGACCCTTGCTGCAAACTGGCCATGTTCCTGAAATGGGGAAAATAAACACAATGAACGGCATATGTAAGGATCATTCCAGTTCTACTGGCAGCCCGGAACCTTCGCGTTTCGGGCTTATTTGACGTTCTATGCGGAGTTCCCAAACAGCCGGGCCTCCTGATTTGTGCTGCTTCGCCAAACGGAGTGCTGTACCCCCGTGTTCCTGTTGTATACTTAAGTTTAACGGAAGAATGTTAACGGACAACCTGTTCGGCAATAGCACGGAATGACAGGATTTTGGCGAATGACGGGGTTATGATGACATACGAGGAGTGATCGGATATATGGCATGGGTAGAATCGCTGCAGCGGGCAATCGATTATATGGAGGACCACCTCTCCGAGGACATTACCATTGAGGAGATCGCGAAGCAGGCGCATTCGTCGCCGTTTCACTTTCAGCGGACCTTTACGCTGCTGACTGACATTACGATCGGCGATTATCTTCGGCGCAGGCGGCTGTCTCTCGCAGCAAAGGAGCTGACGGGGACGGATACCAAAATTATCGACCTTGCCTGCAAATACGGGTACGACACTCCCGAGGCGTTCTCGAAAGCTTTTCGCAAGCAGCACGGCGTTACCCCGACGGAAGCGCGGAAAGGGATCGGGAAGCTGCAATTTTATAACCGCCTGGTCATCCAGGTGAGTCTGAAAGGAGCCGAGCCGGTGAAATATCATATTGTGGAGAGAGAAGCGTTCCAGGTCGTTGGAGTCAAGCGGGCCTTTTCCTGTGAAAATGGACAGAACCTCGAGGGGATTCCGAAGATGTGGCAGGAGGTTCACCAGAACGGGGTCAACGACCTGCTGTTCCGCGTGAACAGCGGGCAGATCAAGGGTGTGCTCGGCGTATGCGTCGATCAAAGCGCGGTGAGACCGGAGGAGATGGACTACTGGATTGCGACCGAATGCGACCAGGAGGTGCCGGAAGGCTTGGAGAAGCTGGACATCCCGGCATCCAAATGGGCCGTGTTCGAAGTGCGCGGCCCGATGCCGGACGCGATGCAGAGCGCCTGGAAGCGGATTTTCTCCGAATGGTTTCCGTCCAGCGGGTACGAGTATACCGGCACCGCGGAGCTGGAGGTTTATACAGACGAGGATCCTTCCAGCCCGGACCTGTATTCGGAAATTTGGATACCGGTGAAGTAACGATTTGTATAATTGCTCCAGCCCAAACAAGGCCGCCTCTTTAGAGGTGGTCTTGTTGATGTTGTGCCAGTGAAAAGCAATCGTTGATTTCCGGCCTGCTGTTACGGCTGGATTTTTTGCAGGAAAGCCGGAAGCGGCCGGCGTATCAGTATATAATCGACCGTTTTAAGCATGAATCCCGTTTTGGAGGTTGGAGAAGCCAATGACGCCTTTTACGATGAACGTCATCCACATTATTCAAAATATACCGGAAGGCCGCGTGATGACCTACGGGCAAATCGCCGAGTTGGCGGGGAGCCGGAGAGCGGCAAGGCAGGTCGTGCGCATTCTTCATTCCTTGGGCAAGAAGCACCGTCTTCCCTGGCACAGGGTCGTCAACGCGAAAGGCGAGATCGCTTTTGTGGAGGAGGAGTCGCGCATGCTGCAAATTCTGTATTTGAAGGGCGAGGGGGTAGAGGTCGACGCCGAGGGACGGATTGACTTGGAGGCATACCGCTATCATCCGGAGCCTGGGGCGGACTGAGGCCTTGCCACAGACTCCCTCCCTTCCAATAAGTGTAGCGGGGGCGCTTTCCCGATGGATGCAGGGTAAATACGGCCGGGACATTCAGGAGGAAGCGAGCAATGCGCCCAGCTCTTTTTGATATTGCAAGAATCGGTCTGTAGAAGGGATGACCCGTGCGGCAGACTGGATCCCGCCGATTTTGATGCTTCGGACGACGGGATACGGTGCAGACAGCAGTGCATGCAGTAGGGAGAGATCCGGAGCGCTAAGCTGTCGGTGCCGCTGGTAGTATTCGACGGCGCGCAGCATTCCGCCCGCGTTCCAGGTAAAATTGCGGTGGAGAATGTGGGCTAAGTCCTTCATTCGCACATGCAGTGAGCTGTTTTCAAAGTCAATCAGATGCAGCTTTCCCCGCTTGTCTTTAATCAAGTTCGGATAATTATAATCTCCATGGATAAAAGCAGATGCCTGCTGCTCCGCTGTCATCGCCGCAAGAACGGCGGGCTCTCGCAGCCGGTTGATCACTTCTTCGCAAGGAGGGACTAAGTGGCGTGTATTTTCGTAGTACCCAAGCAGCTCCTTATAATCCGAGACATCTTTCTCCAAGTCGAAATAACGTATCCTAGAGGCGGGGGCCTCCCCTGCGGGAAAGCCTTCGGCGGCAGCGTGAAACCTGGCCAGCGCGCGCAGACCTTTCCTCAAATCCGCTGCTGACCCAAAATCCGGCTGCCTTCCGTGCACCCAATTCGTCAGCATGTACACCGAGCCCTGATGGATCATGACCGGCGAAAGCGCGGTTGTAGGGTATACTTTTGGACTGCGGGTAAATCCCCGTTCGTCGAGGCAGGCAAAGACCCGGGCTATATAGAAGACTTCTTCCACTTGAACATCGTAGCACTTCAAGCAGTAAGTACCCAGACGAGTCCGAATTCGGAACACGTCCTTCACCCGTCTGATTTCACGGATTTTCATGCCGTAGGTTTCTTCAATGCCGGTCCTGAAGTCCGTCACAAACATCACCCCTTGGTTATAGATTTGCCCACCTGCTCATGTATTCCATCGCCTGACGCCTGAGCATCCAGGTCTGGTCCATGGTCTTCAGCATCTCGGCGCTTCTGTTGCTCCGTGGGAACCGGACGGCATACCAGGCTTCCCTCGGCAAGCCGTATAATGCCTTGACCAATTTTCGCTCCGGTGGGCTTAAGGGCCGGATTCCTTCGTATCCCCTAAGAAAAGCCTCCATGAATGCGGTATTAAACCCGGTCGTATTCATGATCGTCTTGGCCGTATCCGCATAGGTGGAGCCGACTCTGATAAAATCCCAGTCTATAATATGAAGACGCTCGTCATTTGCGATAATGACATTCGGCGGCGTGATATCGCCGTGAATTAAGGCCGGATTGGCCTTTTCCTGGGCGCAAAGCCGCGAAATATCCGGATGGCGGATTTCGGACCATGCCTCATCAGAGAAGCGTTTCCAAGCCGCGCCGTATTTCCCGACGGCCCTTCGGAGTGCCGGATTCGCGGAAGCTGCTTGAACCATGTTTTTCCGCAGATAACGATCCTTGACTTTCCACAGCCGAACTTGCTCCAAGGTAGCCGATTTCGGTGTGGGCGGCAGCCCGCAGCGGAGGGTGTGAAGCTTTGCCAACGCATGGCCCAGCTGCTCACAATCCTGCTCCGTCCCCATCGGCCGTCCATGAATCCACTCCGTCATATAATAAGGCTGCCCCTGGCGCATGACCCACAGCTTTCCCGAGTCGGAAGGAAGCCAGTCCGGCATAAAGCCATAGTCGCTGTTCATTAACAGACGAACATACTTTGCGGCTGATTTGATTTGGGCAGCCAGACCTGAGCGAAGGTGGGGATTCCGGTTATACGGCTTTAATGCAAACGTGCCCAGGTTCGTCTGGATCTGGATCACGGCGTTTTTCCGGTAAAACGATGAGACAGGCGTGGAGCGAAGGGTTTGGAGACGGAAACGCCGGGAAATGCTGCGGATTTCCCTTTGACTCAGTAGATGTGACATGGGTGGGGGTCTCCCTCCGTTAGAAAGTAACTTAGACAGCAGCGCATGGTGTGGTGACCGTTGATTTTTTATCGTATTCTGTTTGTCATGAAAGGTATGGACATTCGCCTTGGATTTCGAAAAGCTTATGGATTCCTGGAACGATGGACGCTGGCACAGGGGTTGACTTTCCACTTAAGGGAAAGCTTTATACTGGAGCGGAGAGGAGGCTGGGAAATGTTCAAAATTACGGAATTTTCGAAAATTAGCCAGGTATCGGCCAAAGCGCTTCGCTATTACGATCAGATCGGGCTGTTGAAGCCGTCTTATACCGATCCGGATACGGGATACCGATTCTATACGGCAGACCAGCTGAAGCGGGTTCACCGGATTCTGGTGTTTAAGGACCTGGGGTTCACCTTGGAGCAGATGATTCCGCTGCTGGACGGAGCCCTGGGCACGGAACCGATGCGGACGATGCTTCTTCATAAATCGGCCGAAATTGCCGAGATGCTGAGGGAGGAGCAGGCCCGACTGAACCGGATCGAGGCCAGGCTGGATGAGCTGGACCGGAGTGGGGATGGAGAGCCGCCCCTGGATGTCGTCGTAAGGCAGACCGGCCCTGAATGGATCGCCTCCATTCGGGAGGTCACCTCCAAATCGAAGGTTCCGGGGCTGATCCGGGAGCTGCGGCAGGCCGTCAAGACGCTGTACAAGGGCGCTCTGGACCAGAGGGTGATCGTTCTGTGGCACAGCTGCGCCGAATGCGAAGACGCCGTGGACCTGGAGGTAGGTGTTCCGGTTGCGGGCCCTCTCCCGGACCAAGGCCGGATCCGGGTTAGGGAGCTGAAAGGCGCCCGGCTTGCTTGTATAGCCCATTCCGCAGGCCTGGCGGGTTCCTATGAGGTCACGGCCAAGCTGGCCGGTTGGCTTGAGGAACAGGGATACGGCATTTCGGAGCAGGAACCGAGCCGGGAGATTTACTGGGAACTGCCGGACCAGCCGGCCAGCCCGGTGTTGTCCGAGCTGCAGATGCCGATCGTGGACAGACCGGGCGGAGCTCCCGGGGCAGAGGGGGGACAGGCATGAGGGAAAGAAGACGGGTTCCGTCCGGTATCCTGCAGGTCCTCCTGCTGGCGGTGGGCATTTTTGTGATCAGTACGTCAGAGCTGCTCCCGATGGGTCTGCTGCCGGACATCGGGCGGCAGTACCAGGTCACCGTTCAGACGGCAGGCTGGCTCGTCACCGCCTATGCGCTCGGGGTTGTCGCGGGAGGACCGCTGCTGACGGTCGCTACAGTCCGGGTCCCCCGCAAACGCCTGCTCCTATACATGCTGGCCCTGTTCGGGGCAGGGAGCCTGCTCAGCGCAGTCGCGCCTTCCTTCGGACTGCTGATCGCCTCCCGCGTCGTCAGCGCCGTGGCTCAGGGGGCCTTCTTCGGTGCCGCCGTCGTCATGGCAGGCCAGCTGGCGGCTCCGGGACGGGAAGGCGCGGCCATATCTCTAGCCGGGTCGGGGCTGACGATTGCGACGGTCATCGGCGGGCCGCTGGGCACGCTGCTCGGACAGCAGTTCGGCTGGCGCTTTCCGTTTTGGATGCTGGTCATCATTACGCTGCTCGTCGGAGCGGGCATCCTGTGGAAGATTCCAGACATGCCGCAGGTGACACGGCCTCAGATCCGCCGGCAGCTCGGGCAGGTCGCGCGTACGGGCCCGGTGCTGGCCCTGTTTACGACAGTATTCGGATTTGGCGGCGTCTTTTTGGCCTTTACGTATATCTCTCCGATCCTTCAGGAGATCACGGGGCTTCCGGAAGAGCGCATTTCAATCGTGCTGCTGCTGTTTGGGCTGGCGTCGGTGATCGGGAATGCCGCTGGGGGCAAGCTGGCCGACCGGCATCTTCATGCGGCTCTCTTGGGCAGTATGGGGCTGCTGCTGGCAGTGATGATCGCCTTTTATTTCACGAGCACTTCGGTCGTTCCCGCACTCATTACGGTGTTTGTGTGGGGAGCTGCCGCGTACGCGATGGTCACTCCGCTGAACGTCCAGGTGCTGCGGCGGTCCGGCTCGGCGCAGGATTTGGCTTCCACCCTGAACATCTCTGCCTTTAATCTCGGCAATGCGCTTGGCGCCTTTGTTGGCGGGTACGTAGCAGAGAGCAGGCTGGGGCTGTCCGGACTGCCGCTGGCTTCGGCCGTGATCGTGACCATTGGCATCGCCTTAGCCGCGGGCAGTGTGATGCTGGAGCGCTCGAAGCCAGGAAGCGCTGGGGCAGCGGGACAGGCAGAATGCGTGAATACTGCAGGCGAGGCGTCTTGCGGAATGAATCCCGGCGCCCAGTCATAGATGACAGGAAGCCGGATCCTAGAAGCGATGAGACCTCCCGAAGGCGGGAGGTTTCTTTTTGGTCTGTGCCGCTTTTTTCATTTTTTTCTGCTTTCAGTGTCACAAATGCTTCCCCTTCCTCGTGATATATGCAAAACCAAAGCGGGGAGTGGACGTTATGGAAAAGTTAACATGCGTCGTGGTCGGCGGCGGCTACGCCGGAATCAATGCGGTCAAGGCTTTGCAAAAATCGCTTAAAGGGGCTGGCCGGGATCTCAGGCTCATCCTGATCAACAAGGATCCTTATCACCTTCGCAAGGTGCTGCTGTTCAAGCCGGCGGCTCTGCAGGAGGATATTGCCATCCCCTTGAGACGATTGTTTCCGGAAGGGGAAGGCGTAGACCTCGTTCAGGGGGAGGTCACACGCGTGGATTTTGACGCCAGGCAGCTGATCTACAGCCGCAGTGAGGGCGGGGACGCACGCCTTGGATATGACATCCTGGTGATGGCGGCGGGGAGCATGGTCCGGCGCCCAAAGCCGGATCAGGGCGGTATCGCGCTGACCTCGCCGGAAGCGGCTGAACAAATCCGCCGGATGTGGAAGCAGAATCTCCGTGAAGCGGCCGGGGCCAGTGCGGTGGAACGAGCCAAGCTGCTGACGTTTGCTGTGGCCGGAGGAGGCATCAGCGGCATTGAAACCTCAGCCGAACTGGCTCATGCCATTCGTGCCGATGCCGAAGGTATGGGTTTTCATCCCGCAGACATCCGGGTGTATCTGGTCAATGCCGAGGAGCGGCTGTTTGCACAGGGTCCGGCGAAGGTGTCCCGCAAGCTGGAGCGGCTGCTAGCCGATGAGGGGGTCACTACACTGCACGGACGCAAGGTCATCCGGGAACGCGGCGGGGTGATCGCCCTTTCGGACGGAAGCGAAATTTCCGCAGGGCTGTGCGTATGGACGCTTGGCATCGTGCCGAATCCAAGGCTTTCCGGCATGGGCTTCCCGGTTACTGCGGAAGGAAAAGTAGTTGTCGATGCGAGTTATCGGGTGGAGGGCAAACCCGGCGTCTACAGCATTGGAGATTGCGCACAGATCGTCGATCCGGAGACGGGCCGGGCAGATGCTATGACCTGCAAGGAAGCCGGCGCTCAGGCGGCCAGGCTCGGCCAGGTCGTGGCGGCGGATGTCGAGGGCCGTCCTGCACCTGTCCATAAAGGGTATATGGATGTTTTCTGCTTCGGTCTTGGTCCGGCCAAAGGAATGGTCTGGACCCGGCAGTGGGGACTCGATATGATCATACAAGGGAGACTCGGCTGGAATATTCGGAAATTCACCTGGGATCATGCGAGTCTGCTCAAGTGAGCAACGCCATGCCAGCAGGAAAGGTGAGCAATCCATGAGGGAACTGTATGAGAATTACCGTCCGCTGCTGTTTTCGATCGCTTATCAAATGATGGGCTCCGTGTCCGATGCGGAGGATGCGGTGCAGGACGTTTTCGTGAAGCTGGCGGACCGGGACCTGGCACAGCTGAAAGAACCGAAATCCTACTTGTGCAAAATGGTTTCGAACCGCTGCCTGGATATGCTGAAATCCACCCAGAGGCAGCGGGAGCAGTACTTCGGGCCATGGCTGCCCGAGCCGATCGAGACGTCGGCGGAGGATACCGCCGAAACCGTGGTTCGCGGGGAGCTGCTGTCCTACGCGATGCTGGTGCTGCTGGAGCGGCTGTCCCCGCTTGAGCGCGCTGTCTTTATCCTTCGGGAGGCGCTGGGCTTTGAATATCCGGACATTGCGGAACTCGTCGAGAAAACGGAGGTATACTGTCGCAAGCTGTTCAGCCGGGCTCGTGCCAAAATGGGGTTCGACCCCGAGATGCCGATTCAGCCGGAAGCTGCGGACGAAGAGTGGGTCCACCGGTTTCTGTCGGCTCTGGAGCAGGGCAGCATGGATTCTGTGATATCTCTGCTCTCGAAGGACGTCGTCATCACGTCCGACGGGGGCGGCAAGGCGTCCGCGGCGGTTCATCCGATCGTGTCGCCAATCTTCGTCGCCCGCTTTGCACTGGGCGTGTATCGCAAATTTTCGACCGCTGACGGAGGCATCCAAATTGAGCATGTCTCACTGAACGGCCAGCCTGGGATTGTGTTCCGGTCTCAGGAGGGGGTCGAAGGCGCCATGCTTCTCCATGTGGAAGGTGACCGGATTCGTGATCTGTTTATCGTCAGAAACCCCGATAAGCTTCAGCATCTGTAGAACAGCGGGTTAACTCAGCAATTTAAGGCCCCGGGAGTCATCCCGCGGGCCATTTGCTTTTCGCCCCCTAGAAAATACCTTGGTAACCTCCCCCACCATATGGGTAATGACCTCTATAAGGCTGAATCCTGACATCAGGGGTGGACATTATGGGAAAAAGAGAGAGGATAACCTATCTGGAGCTGCTGAGAGGCATACTGATTATCGCGGTGGTCGCCATTCATACAACTTCATTTTCGGTCACGAAGCTGCCGACCGGTTCATCGTTATACCCGCTGTACTATATCGTAAACGTCGGCTGTAATTTCGCCGTTCCGGGGTTTCTGTTCCTGAGCGCGCTCCTGCTGTTCTATCATTACGACGGGAGGCAGCTGAGCTGGGTTTCTTTTTATAAAAAGCGGATCAAGAAAGTCGTGGTTCCGTATCTGTTCTGGTCCTTTTTTTATGCGGCCTATTACACGTACGCTCACGGGCTCCCGCTGGAGCAGGGCTGGCATCGGTTCTGGAGCAACCTGCCGCTGGGAAACAATTACGAGCATTTGTACTTTATGATCATTATCGCGCAGTTCTACCTGCTGTTTCCGCTGTTTATGCTGCTGCAGAAAATTCCGGTGCTTAAACGCCATCCGCTCGTTTTCGGGATCACCGTCCAGCTGGCCATCTATTTGCTGAACTATTATGTATGGCATATGGACGAAATCGGTACGTTTATCGGATCGTATATGCTGTATTTATACCTGGGGGCTTATGCTGCCAAAAAGATGAGGGAGAAGGGCGTCCGACAAGGGTTTGGCTCAGGCGTGGGCTGGATGGCGGCAGCGTTTATAGCGGCTGCAGCCGTGTACATTGGGCAGAAATGGCTGCAGACCGCCGCTCCGCACTGGGTTCCGCAGCCGTATCTATCGTACATGAACAAGCTGTCTGAAGGTTTGTATTTCTCACTGACCTGCTTATTCCTGCTGCAGCTGGCGCGGAAATTCCGTCAAGGAAGCCCGCTGTACAAGACGCTGTTTTCGCTCGGGACGTATTCCTACGGCATTTACCTGCTGCATCCATTCTTCCTGCTTCTGTGGCGGGAATATGTGCAGCAGACCGGACCGTTCTCTTATCATTTGCTTGTATGGGCCGGCGGAGCGCTGTCTATCCTGCTGTCCTGGGCGATCGTTAAGGCGTTCTCCCGAACGCCTCTGGCACCTTACATTGTTGGCGAATCCGCGAAATAGTCATAATTTCCCCTATTCATTTCCAAAGCGATCCTCTATTATATTACACAGGCATTGAAGGAGGACACGATGAAATGAGAAAGTGGTTTTTCATGCTCGCAGTCATCGTCATCCTGGTGCTGGTGGGCTTTAGAAGCGTACAGCATCAGATCGGCGGCTCGGGCACAAAGCATGTGAAGACAGAAACGGAACAGGAAGCCGCCAAGCAGGGCGGAGCTTCGGCGAAGCCGGAAGAAGAATCCCCTTCCAAGGAAGAGAGTCCGTATTTGGACGTCAACTCGAATCAGGTGCATCTGGGCAACCTGCTGCTGGTCAACAAGGATCATCCCGTTTCCGGGGATGCGGTAAAGAAAGATGTTGTTAATCTGTTTGATCATAAAGACCTGATGGAAGGATACAGCCTGCTGGACGCGCATATTATGCTGTCCGAGGATTTGGCACGCCATTTTATGACGATGGTGGACGCGGCCAGGAAGGACGGCGTGGATCATTTTCTCATCAGCAGCGGCTACCGCGATTTTGACAAGCAGGAGGAGCTGTATAAGGAAAAAGGCTCCGAGTACGCCCTTCCGGCCGGTGCCAGCGAGCATAATTTGGGGCTCTCCATGGATATCGGTTCCAGTCTGAAGGAGATGGATAAGGCGCCGGAAGGCAAATGGCTGAAGGAGAACGCCTGGAAGTATGGCTTTATTTTGCGTTATCCCGAAGACAAAATCAGCATTACCGGCATCCAATATGAACCGTGGCACTTCCGGTATGTCGGCCTGCCGCACAGCGCCGTGATGTATGAGAAGAATATGGCGCTGGAAGAATATCTGGACTACCTAAAGCAGCAGGGGAAGACCACGGAGACGGTGGAGGGCAAGACCTACGAGATCGCTTATTACCCTTCGGCCGATATGGGAAAAATTGATAAGCCGGCTTCTGCAAACTATGAAATTTCCGGGGATAATATCGATGGGGTCATTGTTACGACCGAGAAAGAGCAGGCAGCGGAATAGGGGATGTCACAATTTGGCTGCTTGACTCTGCCGAAGGCAAAGGAGTAGGATAGTTGCATGACTATCAA
Source organism: Paenibacillus sp. VMFN-D1 (assembly GCF_003386155.1). NCBI lineage: Bacteria > Bacillati > Bacillota > Bacilli > Caryophanales > Paenibacillaceae > Paenibacillus > Paenibacillus sp. VMFN-D1. The sequence goes on from NZ_QRDU01000004.1 coordinate 248,842, forward strand.
ACTAACGTCAAAAGACGATGAGAAGCGGGCCAAAATTTTCAAGGCGCTGTCGGAAGTGAAGCGGATCGAAATGATCCGGTATCTGGTTCAGCATCCGGAACACAAAACATGCGGTGAGGTCGGTGAATCGCTTGGGATGGACAAATCCAACGTGTCTTATCATCTCAAGATTTTGTATGAGGCCGATTTGATCCACATTTACCGGAGGGGCCAGAATAAATACGGGCAGCTTAGAGAGGATACGTTTAACGCATTTTTACCGGGTTTCCTGGACAGTCTATGATTGGGCGGGAACCCTCTCTTTATTCTCTGTAATTTGAAAGTTTTAAAACTATCTGATTAATACGAGGTGGTTTTGAGGCCGTGTAGTCATCGCCTTTTGATCCCAATTCTAAATGATGGAGATGTGAATATTGTATGGTACAACCATTAATGAACCGTTCGATTCTGTTACAATCGCGCCCGGTAGGCATGCCGGGACCCGAAAACTTTGAGTTCCGCGAAGGGAACGTCCAGGAGCCGCAGGAAGGACAAGCCGTCATCCGCACACTGTATCTGTCGGTGGACCCGTATATGCGGGGAAGAATGAGCGACGCGAAGTCGTATGTGGAGCCGTTCAAGCTGAATGAGGTCATTTCCGGCGGGATCGTCGGCGAAGTGGTGGAATCGAAGTCCGATGCCCTGCAGCCAGGGGACAAGGTGATCGGCATGCTGGGCTGGCGGCTGTATAACACGGTCGATGCCGGCAGCGTCCGCAAGCTCGATCCGTCGATCGCGCCGTTGTCCGCTTACTTGAGCGTGCTGGGCCTGACCGGATTGACGGCCTATTTCGGTCTGCTGGATATCGGCAAGCCGAAGGCAGGGGAAACGGTCGTCGTCTCGGGAGCCGCCGGCTCCGTCGGCATGTTCGTGGGCCAGATCGCCAAGATCCAGGGCACCCGCGTCGTCGGCATCGCCGGAACGGATGAGAAATGCGAGTACCTGACCCGTGAACTCGGCTTTGATGCGGCGGTGAACTATAAAGCCGACAATTTCCAAGAAGAGCTGGCAGCGGCATGTCCGAACGGGGTAGACGTGTATTTTGACAATGTCGGCGGCAGCGTATCCGATGCGGTCATGAACCTGCTGAACGACTATGCGCGGATTCCGCTGTGCGGCGCGATTTCGTCCTACAACAGCACGGAGGATGTCGGCCCGAGAATTCTGTCCAAGCTGATCAAGACCCGCTCAATGATCAAAGGTTTTGTGCTGAGCGATTATGCCTCCCGCCAAGCTGAGGGCATGCAGCAGCTGGGACAGTGGCTGGCCGAAGGCAAGCTGAAATACGAAGAAACGATCGTCGAGGGCTTTGACCATGTGATTGACGCGTTCCTGCAGCTGTTCCAGGGTACGAATCTCGGTAAAATGTTAGTAAAAGTCAGCGATCCGCAAGCCTAAAAAGGGGCGCGACGAAAAAAACATCTTGATCTGGTATGCATTTCATACGTTATGATCAAGTCAGGGAACGGCCGGAGGCCGCCGGCGTTACTGCGGTCATCGCGGGCGTGACGGGGACTCTCTTGGCGCTGTTCCTTGTCTGTTATGTGAAAAAGGATTAGAGCGGTTATCGCTCTAATCCTTTTTTTGGTCTTCAACGTATGCCGCGGCTTACGCACGGATATAGAACAAAAACTCCTGTCCGTTCCGGACGGGATCCTGTTCCAGCGTATACCCATGCTTCACGACTTCCTCCGGTACGTTGCGGAAGGAAGAAGGGCAGTCGGTAATGACCTGCAGCAGCTGGCCTTTCTTCAAGTCACGCAGCGTTTCCAGCGTGTAAATGACCGGATACGGGCAGGATTCTCCGCGGAGATCGAGCGTAAAATCAATGGACATGTTTCGTTTCCCCTTTCTTAAAGCCGATGCCAAACCGGTAGTTTTTTTGCCAGTACACAGCGATACCAAAGCCGACCGCCAGCAAAGCCAGCGTCAGAATGATCGCACCGGCCGGTCCCATTGCCGTAATAAGGTTGATCGGTTTGCCTGGCTTCACGATGGCATTGAAAATGCCGAGGTGGTCCCAGGCGTATGCCAAAGCGGTGGCTCCCGCAATGTTGCCGATGAATACAGGCAGGAATACCACCTGGCCTTCCATCAGACGGTACATCATGCCGGTTTCGCAGCCGCCGGCCATGACGATGCCGATGCCGAACAGGATGCCGCCGATCAGCGTGCTCGGCGCGGCGATCTTCGTAATCGGATCCATTCCGTTTACCAGAATAATGATCAGCGTGGCGACGGAGCTGACGGCCATTCCGACGAAGATCGCCTTCGTCATGGCTGCCCGTCCGCTGATCCAGAGATCGCGGAATGCGGACGTAAAGCAAATCTGTCCCCGTTCAATCAGAATGCCGAAGGCGGCCCCGAACAAAGCGGCCGTGCCCAGCATCGTTTTGCCTGCCGCATAGAAATAGACGACCAGAGCCGCATACGCGATCGCCAGAACGGCGCCGACGTAGGGCTGGATCTTCTTGCGGGCCGCGGAAGGTGCGGCGGCATTACCCTTCAGAAGGGTGGGCTTCCCCTTCCACCAGGAGGTATTCACCAGCTTGGTCCCGAGGTATGTACCGATTGCGGTAGCCGCAATAAAAATCCAGGAGTGAAGGGAAAACTGCGGCACACCCGTGAAAAATGCGGCCAGATTGCAGCCGAGGGCAAGCCGTGCCCCGAAGCCGGCGACAAAACCTCCGGCCAGCCCCTGAAGCAGCCGGCGTTTCTGCCGCGGCACCCTGATTTTGAAGCTGTTGCTGAGCAGAATCATGATCAGCGCGCCGATGAACATGCCCCACACGATCCATCCGTCGGTCCGGGTGAGCGTGGTTCCGTTCATATGGATCAGCTGAAAGTAAGCCCAGTCCGAAATATCCACACCGCACCATTCCAGAAGATGTCCGCCCAGGCGGGTAAATTCCCCGGTGACGGCCCAGACCGTGCCGGTGATACCAAAATACACGGCGCTTAAAATACCGGCCAGCGCCATGGCCAAATAAGGGCTCCAGTAGCGGTTAAACACTTTGTCGTACACCTGCTTCATTCTCGTCCAACATTTCCTTTCCGAACAGTCCCGATTTAGGGAACTGTTGAATTCATCGTTTGACTTCCCCAATGGTTTCCTTGGTTCCATAGGGATGCCATTCTATTCTACAACAACGGGCCGAAATGAGAAGAGGGTTTTTCACGCCGGGCGTTGCCCATGGAGATCGGAGGAAGTTGTGGTACAATGGCTCTAGTCAAACAAAGATTGGAGATGATTTCGCCCATGAACAAGCCGCTCAAACAACAAGAGCTGATTTCATATATTGCCGAGGAGACCCAAGCCGACCGGGACAGCATTACGCTCGTCCTGAAGCATGAGGAAGCCTATATTAACAACGCCAAGGCCGATGTGAAAGGCGAGGTGGAGATCGACATGGACGATTTGGTCGATTATGTGCTGAGCCGCCGCGATATCAAGCTGGACGAGATGACTATTGAAGCTATTCTGGAGGCGGAAATGGATTTCTTGATGGACCAGGGATTGGCCAGTTACGAAGACTAGGCAGCCGGACCATGCAGACAGACGGAAAAACCGCACCGAGCGTTTAAACTGCATCCTCAGTGGTAGATTGTTTCTACACTGGAGGTGCAGTTTCGTTCGGGCGGTTTTTTTGATTCGTTCTCATAAATTCGATAAAGGCACTACGGAACCAGCCGCATTAGTGCAGCATTTTACCGTAATCCCGGATTTTGACGTCGACGTGCACGCTGATATCCGCTTTGGAAAATACCTCTTCCCACTTGAGCTGCTTCCATACGCTGTGGGGAATCGAGTTGCGGACATACTGTCCGATACCCATCGGGTCGGATTTTTTCTCCTGCATGTGGTCGATCAGCTTCTGGCACTTCCGGTTAATGGTTTTTTCCAGCTCCGCCTCCAGCTTTCGCTGATCAGTCCGCTTCTTCATGTCGAGCGCTCCGATATACTCCAGCAGCGAGCCTGACAGCCTGATACGGAGGGCGACCTGAATCGGCCTGCCCTCGAGGATGTCCCGGGTCGAGAGCACCTTGATCCTCCGCTTGCTGGACAGGTACTCCAGCGTCGCCTGCTCTTCCGCGTTCCGATCCGTTTGAATGCCGACGTTTAAATCGCCGGCACGGACCCCATGATGGAGCAGGGCGAAGAACATCCGGTCATCCGCATCGATTTTCCCGACATACTGATCGTTTTTGAACAGGGCGATGCCGTCAATGGACAGAGAATCTTTTTCTTCCTTTAAGATCGTGGCGACCGGGTCAATGCCGTCGTCATAGTAGTCTCTGGTGAATGTATACAAGGAGGTGTCGGGAATTTCACCGGCTTTGGCCTCGGTCCGGATCAGCGTGTCGATATATTCCCCTGCAGTGGGGCCCTGGGGATAATCGTTGCGGATCAGGATGTGATGCGGGTCGGATTCCGCCACGATAATATGCAGGCGCGAGCCGATGGACGGGTCCCGGGTCAGCGTGTCCATGTTGCTCCAAACGCCTCTTCTCGCGAGCCTCTCGCCGAAAACGACCTGCCGCAGCTGCCCGTTGACCAAACGGCGGTTGTTCTGCCGGTCAAAGATCATCTTGGCTTTTTTTCCTGACTCCGCCAAGCTGGAGTAGACAATCGCGTCCTCGTGGTTGGACTTCGGGATGCTGGCGGTTACCCTTAATTTTGTATTTTCTCCTTCCCCGGATAAGTCATAGGCGAGCGTCCGGACGAAACCTGCCCGTTCGATAATATGCTGGTCGGTGCATCCCGTAAGCATCAGCATAACGGCAGTCAGCGTCATCAGCAGGCGCTTGTTAATGCTCATGGCTGTTCATCCTTTCCCGAAGCTTTTGAAACAGGAGCACCAGGATCAGCAGCATAGGCAGGATAAAGGCAATCCCGATCTCCGTGAAAAGTACGCGACGGAGCTGATATTCCGACTGGGACAAGTATTTGGAATAAAACCCGACGATAAATACCCCGAGCACGATCAAAAACTCGAGGCGCTTGGGGCGGGTCTTGGGAAAGATCCGCTTGACCATAGACAGAGACGCGAACGAAAACATCGTGGTCGATATCAGATTGCCGAATACGAAAATGACAAACACCAGGTTTTCCACCCGGTTAATAAACGGCATCTCAATAAAATCCAGCATATCGATGATCGGGTACAGCAGGGACTGAAGCTGCTGGAAGCTGAAGAAGCCAAACGCCGTCAGCAGGACGATCACCTGAGCCAGTGCAGTCAGCAGATGACCGTACAGAACCCCCTTGAACAATTTGCTCTTTTTGTTGACATAAGGGAATAGAAAGATGCACAGCTCATAGCCAATAAAGGAGGTATACACCTCGGCCCAGTTGTGCAGAACCTGCCCCCCGGCAGGATCCTCAAAAAAATAAGACGTGAGGCGGATCAGCTTCCACTCGCGTGCCTGGTAAGACGTCAGCAATAAGGTCCACCAAGTCATAAATGCAAACACCGTGGCTGCTTTGCCGATGCTGTAAACAGGCTTGATGAGCAGGAAATACACCATCATACAGAACAGCAAAAAGATAAACGTGACATTGGATGTCTGGAACGAAATCATCTGGAAGATCAGAAAGAAGTTTTTTCCGACAAAGGAAGCGATCATGATATAAAAGACGGCCAATCCTGCATATACCGGGTAGAGAATCCATTTGGACAGGGATTTCTCCAGAATGTCGAACATGGACCGTCCCTTCCCCATGCGATAGACGACCAAATACAGCAGAATATTGCCGGTGGATACCAAGGCAAGAAAGATATATCCCACCCAGCCGTTGGTTCCCATGTTCTCCGCCACCAGCCGCGGGAGGGCGAACAAGGTGATGTTGTTCTCGATCATATAGATCAAGGTTGCAATATGAAAAGCGCTTAATTTCTCGTTCACAGTCCATCACCGCCGCTATTTCCGCATTTTGTTGATTTTCTTGTTGGGTGTTCTCACTATCGTCGGCCGGCTGCGCAAAGCCCAAAACGGCCCCCGAATATAAGTGTCCAGCATGTCCTTAAAGTTGATTGGGGCCAGGGGCGTGAGATAAGAGGTCCCCATGTTCGTGACTCCCGCCAAATGGATCACGATCATGCCGATGGCCATTAGCAGTCCAAGATTCCCCAGAATACCGGCCATGATGATCAGCCCGAACCGGATGAGACGGATCGATGCACTCATGATGTAACTCGGGATGACGAAGGAGGCGATCGCGGATGTCGCGACGGCAATGATCAGGATGTTGCTCGTAAACCCGGCCTGAACGGCTGCCTGACCAATGACGATACCGCCGACGATGCCGATGGTCTGTCCGACCTTCGTCGGCAGCCGGGCGCCGGCTTCCCGCAGCAGCTCGATTGTCGTTTCCATGAGCAGCGCTTCGAGCAGTGGGGGAAACGGGACCTTGGCCCGGGACTCCGTCAAGTTGAGCAGCATCGTGTGCGGTATCATTTCATAATGGTAGGTTGTGACAGATACGTAGAAGGCGGTAAAGGAAATTGTAATCAGGAAGCCGATCAACCGCAAAAAGCGCAGTGCGGTGCCGATCAGCCATCGCTGGTAGTAGTCGTCCGGCGATGAGAAGAAATCAAAGAAGGCGGTCGGGCAGGTAAAGCCCGATGGACTGCCATCCACAAATCCGGCGACCCGCCCGGCGACCAGCTTGGACACGATGGCATCCGGACGCTCGGTCGTCATAAATTGCGGAAAGATAGAGTTGGGATTCTCATCGATAAACTGTATCAGCATATTGGAATCGGTAACGGCGTTATATTCAATCCTTTGGATCCGCTTGATCAGCTCGTCGACAATTTCCTGATTGGCGAGCCCTTCTATATAAGCGATGACGACGACGTTTTTGGCGACCTCCCCGACCTCCAGCTTAATGAACTTTAAATGGGAGCTCTTCAGCCTTTGGCGCAGGACACCGAGGTTCTGTCCAATATTCTCCACGAAGCCGTCATGGGGCCCGGAGATAACCGTTTCGGTCTCGGATTGTTCAATGCTGCGGCCGGCCGGTTTGGCGATATCGACCAAATAAGTGCTGCCTCGGAAGAAAACAGCTGCCTTGCCGTTTAGAATGCCGTTGATGCACTCTTTGCTGTCTACGACGACGACATATTGGGAACGGCTAAGGACGGTTTTGACTTGTTCTTCGTCCGCATCGGTAAAGGGCTGGATGATTTCCTGCAGCAGCTGGTCATTACCGACGAGAAAAGCCAAATAAATAACATCCACTTTGCAATGCGGGTAGGTCCGGTGGATAAAATCCATCGAGTTTTCGAACTGCCGGATCGTGTGCTCAAGCGAAGGATGCTCATTTTTTTCCGGCTCTTTGACAGTGGTTTGCTCTTGTTCTCCGGCTACAAAAAAATGCTTAATTTTTGCAAATATGTCCATAATCACACCTCGTGGGTATTCTATCCAATCGCGGTACAGTTATACGCGACCAGGTATAGGCTGCAGAGGTTGCTGTTTGATCACAGAACAGAGGGGTAGTGTATGAAGTAGGGAATAAACTTCAAAGGAGGCGGGCCGGGGATGAAAGATTACCGGGAACTATATATTCGGGGGATATTGGATATAGCGGAGGAGCATGGGCTGGATTTTACGAGGGAGAAGCTGGAACCCATGACTGAAGACGAACTGATTGCGCTCCGGGACCGGCTGAGAATGAAATATGAGAACATCCATTTCAAGCGGTACTGTTGATGGGGTGCAGGTATGATTGTAGTGATGAAGTATTTCTCCTTTTATGAATTTATTTATGGAGAAAATATCTGGTCATTGCTATAATGGAGGCATCTGAGCAGGATCGAAGGGATGTGCGGTACATGAAAGCAATTGGCCTGGATATAGGCGGAACCTCCATCAAGGGCATGGTGCTCGATAGGAACGGACAGGTGCTCGACCTCGGTAAAATCGCGACCGATGCGAAGCAGGGAAAAGACCGGATCATGGCCAACATGCATTCGCTTCTGCATGAGCTGCTGCAAAGAAACGGGGAGGTAACCGGCATTGGTATCGGCACCGCCGGCCGGGTCGACGTCCACACCGGAAGGATAGTGTATGCGACCGATAATTTGCCGGGCTGGCAGGGAACGGAGCTGAAGGCGATCCTGGAGCAGGCATACGGGCGGCCGGTCTTTGTCGATAACGACGCCAACACGGCCCTCGTCGGAGAGGCTTGGCTGGGAGCGGGCAAGGGGATTCCCGACGTCACCATGCTTACCCTGGGCACCGGCGTAGGCGGGGCGAACATGGTGGGCTCTGAACTGTTCAGGGGGGCTGGCTGGAACGGCGGAGAATGGGGACATACCATTCTCATACCCGGGGGCCGGCCATGCAACTGCGGCCAGCGGGGCTGCGTGGAGCAATATCTGTCTGGGACGGCGCTGGTTTCCCTTGCGGCTGAGGCTGCAGGCGTATCCTATCCGTCAGGGGTTGAGGTGCTGGAGGATTTTAAGCGAGGACTTCCGGCTGTTGTGAAGGTTGTCAACGAATATGTCCGAAATTTAGGTGTGCTGCTGCACAATATCCATATCGGCCTCAACCCCGGTGTGATCGTCATTGGCGGAGGCTTGACCGATTCACGGGAAATCTGGTGGCCGCTGCTTGATGAATGTCTCTCCAGCTTAAGTCCGGGGATCGATGTCCGCCCGGCGCAGCTCGGCAACCAGGCAGGAGCGATCGGGGCGGCCAGGCTGATTTTGAACCAACTGAAAAGAGAATAGAAATACATAGCATGGCAGTCATTCGGGTAGAATGGCTGCTTTTTGACGTATGGCGTTCATTTTTTTGAAAACTGGATGTATCCCCTTACACCTGTACTGCGCATGATGTAGGGGAAGGGATGCGATTGAATAAATAGTTTGTATGTTAATTATGTGTTTACATATATTATTTACAAAAATCATTTTTGGCTGTAAAGTGAAAAGAAGAACATGCACATGAGAAGGGACGATCCGGCCGTGAACAAGGGAGACTACGAGGATCTGTACGGACAATTTGTTTCCAGAACCAGCCGCGCGCTGAACCGGTACATGGCGTTACATTTAAAGGATGACGATATTACCCCGGAACAATGGACGGTCATTAAGCGGCTCAGTGAGCAGGACGGCATTACGCAGAAGGATCTTGCATGGATTGCCGATAAAGACCAGGCGAACCTGACGAAGATTCTCGACATCCTGGAACGTAAGCATCTCGTGCTCCGCAGCCGAAATGAAGAGGACCGGCGGTCGTTCTTGATCTATATCACGGACGAGGGCCGGCAGCTGCATGGGGAGTTGGTCGGGCGGATCAACCGGCTGTACCGGGAAGAGGTGCTCGCCGGCATTCCGGAGGCGGAGCTTGCCCTGTTCAGCGAAATGCTGAAGCGGATCAACCGGAATATCGGAGCGAGCGGTCCGTTTGTTGATGAATATGAGGCTGAGCAGTGATGAAAAGGTATAGATGAAAAGGTAGAACGTACCGCATTGAATGGGTGCGAACCAATATGGAATCTAAGAGAAAGAGATGATGCGAATTGAATACGATGCATACTTATCCGGGGGTACGGGCGGTTCACAAGGGCCCGGTTCCCGGAACCGTCCGGGACGCGTTCCGCATCCGGCGGATGCCGCTGCAGTGGTTCCGGGGGATCGGCTCTGCTGTTGCGGCAGGTGTGCCTACGCTGGTCGGTGCGCTGACCGGACATCTTGATTACGGGCTGTGCGCCTCAATCGGGGGCTTTGCTTTCTTGTATGTGGGCAGCGAAACGTACCGGCAGCGGGCGATCAAGCTGGCCTGTGTGGCCCTGGGACTGTCGCTTACCTTTGGTCTTGGGTCGCTCTCAGCGGCAACCCCTTGGCTGATGGTGCTGCTGTTTGGCTTGATCGGTGCCCTTGCCGTATTCGGCTTCGGCGCATTTCAAATGGCCGGACCATCGGCCATGTTCTTCATTCTGACCTTCTCGGTCGGAACGAGTCTGCCGTATGATCTTCACGCCCTGCCGCTGCAAACCCTGCTCGTGCTGACCGGCGGAGCCTTTGCCTGGATGGTGGGGATGAGCGGTTGGCTGCTTCGTCCTCATGGGCCGGAGACCAAGGCGGTCGCCGGGGCTTACCGGAGTCTGGCCGCCTTTGTGGATGCGATTGGAACCGATTTGTACCCGGAGAAAAGATACCAGGCGGCAGTTCAGCTTCGTGCAGCCGACGCTGCCGTGTCCGGCGGGGAGCTGCGCTGGCGCCGGAATTACGGGCCGACGCTGCGCCTGATGGCATTGACCCGGAAGGCCAATGAGATGTTTATGGCCGCCGTCGAAATCTCGCTGGACCGCCAGGCGGCGAAGGTGCCGGAAGGGACGGCGGCGTCCCTTCTCTCGATTGCGGATCGCTTGCAGCATCCGCAGCAGGAGATGCTGCAGCCCAAGGCGGCTGCGGACATCCCGAACGGGCATGTCCGGCGCTTGTCCGGGCTGCTGAACGAGGCGGCCGCCATCTGCCTGGGGCAAGAGGCGGGCCACGGGACGGCGGAGGAAGTGACCCTTCCTCCCTCTTTTTCCCTGCGCCGTCTCTTGTCCGGCGCGCTGAATCCGCACTCGGCGCTGCTCCATACCTCACTTCGGTACGGCATCATGATTGCCGTCGCTGCTGCGGTCGCCTACTCGCTGGATTTGAACCGGTCCTACTGGGTGCCGCTTTCTTGCACGGCGGTGATGCTCGGTACGACGGTGCTCGGCACGGCTCACAGGGCCATCCAGCGGACGGCGGGCACCGTCGTCGGACTATTCCTCGGCGCCTTCATCCTGTCGCTGCGGCCCGAGGGCATTTATATCGCGCTGATTATGGCTGTTCTTCAATTTATTATCGAACTGATTTACTTGCGCAATTACGCCCTGGCCGTCATCTTCATCACGCCGAGCTCGCTGCTGATCGCAGAGAGCAGCCATCCGGATATGGCGGTAAGCTTCTTCATCTCGGCCCGGTTGACCGATATTCTGATCGGGAGCGCCATCGGCATCATCGGCATGCTTCTCCTCTGGAGACGCGCTTCTTCCAGCAAGCTGCCGCGGGCGCTCGCAGGCGTCATCCGGATGGAAGGCAAATTGCTGGAGAGCATCCTGTCCTCCTCCCCCTCTAGTAGGGTTACCACATGGACGAACGAGCTGGAAACTTCGCTTATCCGGCTGCGCCTGCTGTATGACGGAGCGCTGGCCGAGTCGGTGGGCCGGCGGAATCAGGGCAGCTCCTGGTGGCCTGCGCTGGATGCGGTGCAGCACATCGGTTACGCGCTGATTACGGCAGCCGGGAACGCTCAGAGCCATGCCGCACCGGATGAAGCGTCATCGGACTGCAGCCTGTTCTTTGAACAGATGGCTCAGGCTGCCGAGCGGCAGCTCACGCCTAAGCCGGTGAACATCCCGGCGCTCGTCTCCATCCCCGTGCTGCAGCATGAACTGGCCGGGCTTCATGAAGCGCTGCAGATCCGGGACCGCACGGCGCAGTCCCCTGCCATCAAATCATCATAATGTCCCTCTTCGGCAAGCCGTAATAGGACTTTATGTCCCGCGGTTTGCCTTTTCTTATCTTTTCTATCTTACCCATCTTATCTATCGCATCGCTTCTCATCTCATCTCATCTCATCTCATCTCATCTGTTCTCTTCTACCTTTAACTTTAACCTCCCAGCCTTTACCGCCACCACCAGCCGTTCTTCGACAAAACTTCCTATAGTTGTACTGAAAAAGACTACGCTTTTCGACAAGTTATGACTTGGCCAAAATCATATCGATAAACCGCTGTGCAGGGGGAGAGGCCTCCTCCTTCCGGGTGTAGATGGAGACCGGATTCGTCATATGCACGCCGTCGACTTCCACCCGGGAAATGACGCCTGCCGCGATATGTTCGCGGGTCTCCAGCAGCGACAGAAAGGCCGCGCCGTAACCCTCCATCACGACCCGCAGCGTTTCGTTCAGACCGTTCATCTGCAGCCCGACCGGCGGGGCGGGCAGATGGCGGGCGGAGCATAGAGCGATCAGCTGTTCTCTGCCGAAACTGCCCTCCTCGCGGTAGATGAACGGCTCCTGCAGCATCTCTTCCAAGGTGACCCGGGTGCCGGCCAGAGGATGCCCCTTATGAACGATAAAGCACATTTCGTCCTCATACCAAGGGGTGCGCAGCAGAAGCGGATGGTCCAGCCGGATGCCGCCGATAAAGGCGATCTCCGCACGGTAATGCAGCAGCAGGTCGGCGGCCTGGCTGGAATTGGCGGTGCTGAGCTCGACGCCGACGCCGGGATAAGTGCGTTTGTAGCGGGCAATCCACTTGGGGAGCAGGAAGTTGGCTGGAAGATAGGTGGCCGCCAGGTGAAGCTTGCCGGCGCTGCCCGCCTTCAGCTGCTCCAGGGTCTCCTCGATATGGCCTTCCAGCTCGAACAGCCGCCGGGCTTCGGCGGCCAGATGCCTGCCGGCCTCCGTCAGCATGACGCCCCGCCCCTGGGGAATCAGCAGGCGGAGGCCGATTTCGCGTTCCAGCTTTTTAATTTGGGCCGTCACGGCGGGCTGGCTGAGATGCAGAGCCTCGGCTGCGAGGGTTACGCTTCCGAGGGAAGCGGCTTGGTAAAAGAGGCGAAGTGCGTGCAGGTTCATGGGAGTTCTCCTTTACATAGGGATTAGAGATTGAGGTCAACTCATAATTGAAATTTATGTTTTATGAAAAACAATATATTAGATTTATACCGTAACAGAGCATATTCTAAGCTTAAATTACAGGCGGGTGCAACCATTTGAGGAAGTACAACGTCAAAATAGGAGGAATTTGTCAATGAGGCTGAAATGCGTGGATTGCGGCAGCAGTTGTTCCCTGGAGCCGTTTCAGGTTCGATGCGGGTGCGGCGGGCTGCTGGAAGTGGAGCAGGATTTGGCGCTGGTCGATGCCGAGCTTCTGAAACGGCGGTTTCAGGAGCGCCTGTCCGAACGGATGGGGGTCTATGCCAGCGGCGTATGGCGGTATAAAGAATTAATTTTTCCGGAACTTCCGGACGAATATATTGTTACTAAATATGAAGGCAATACCGGAATGTACGCTCCGGAGCCAATTCGCGAAACGCTGGGAATCCGCGGGCTGTACTTCAAAGCGCAGAGCGAGAATCCGAGCGGCTCATTCAAAGATAACGGGATGACCGTGGCCGTGTCGCATGGTCGTTCTCTCGGGTACTCCGCATTTGCGTGCACCTCGACGGGCAATACCTCCTCATCGCTCGCCATGTATGCAGCTATGGGGAGGAGCCGGGCGTATGTATTCGTCCCCAATCGGAAGGTATCCGCGAACAAGGTGCTGCAGACTCAGGCTTATGGCGCCCGGGTCCTCAGCTTTGACGGGACGTATGATGACGGAATCCGCTTCTTGGAGAAGCGGGGCGAGGAGTTGGGGTTGTACGTCTGCAACTCGGTGAACCCGCTGCGGATCGAGGGTCAGAAGAGCATCATTTATGAAATCGCCCAGACGCTCGACTGGAGTCTGCCGGACTGGATCTTCATTCCCGGTGGCGCGCTCAGCAACGTATCTGCACTTGGCAAAGGGCTGGCCGATTTGAAAAGCCTCGGGTTCATCCCGTCGGTGCCGCGGATCGCACTGATCCAGGCGGAAGGGGCCAGTCCCTTCCACCGCATGATGGCTTCGGGAAGCCCGGTGCTGACGCCGGAACCCCGGCCGGATACGCTGGCCTCGGCACTGAACATCGGCAACCCGCCGAGCTGGAAAAAAGCGCGCGGCGTGCTGGAGATGAGCGGCGGCGTAACCTGCTCCGTCACCGATGCGGAAATTCTCGCCGCCAAGGCGCAGATCGACCGGAGTGGAATCGGATGCGAGCCGGCATCGGCGGCGACACTGGCCGGATTGCAGAAGCTGATCGCCGAGAAGACGATTACCAAGGATGAGACGGCGGTCTGCATTTTGACGGGAAACCTTCTGAAGGATACCGATGTGCTGAAAGGAAGCTTTCAGGACATTCCGGTTGACTTGTCGGTTTCGGACTGGGAGGCGCTGCTCCGGTAAACTTAAGCCGCGTCTCCTAAAGCCGGCGGAGGGTGACTGAGGGAATGACCGCAAACATACGGGGAGCGTTTTTGGGGCATCTTTTATGGAAAGGTTCGCCTGCGCTGACGTTGCCTTCTATATCCGTCAAGGGTTAATGATAACCAAGACGCTGTGGCACCCGTATGATTAGACGTTTTCCAGACACGATTACAAAGGGATAAGGGGCGCATGCTTTTTCATGATCAATAAGAGAAAATTCGTATATTTCGTCCTTGTTCCACTCCTGCTTATAGGGCTGGTTATTTCATTGACGCCGGCTTCCCTGTTCCATGAGGCCGCGACGGCTCAGGTGGATGCTCCCGTAAGGACGGGGGGCACAGCGGGAACGCAGGGCAAGCAAGCGCAGGGCATGCACACACAGAGCAAGTATTACGACGTCGTCGTCATCGGCAGTGAAATACAGGGGGTGCTGCTGGCCCGGGAAGCGCAAAAGCAGGGGCTCAGCGTTCTGATTCTCGATCCGCGGAACAAGCCGGGCGGCGAGCTGATACAGGGGCAGATGATCTTTCTGGACGAGCCGCATGACGCCAAGAAGCGGAGCCTGGTCCAAGGCGAGATCAAAACCTTGTTTGATGGCTACAACAGCGGGAAGATCCGGAAGGCGGCCGATTTTAACCGGTACTATAACCGGCTGATCAAGGGAATTCCGGTCCAAAGCGGAATCACGGTCAAGTCCGTCACGGCTGCGGCTTCCAGCGGCAGCAAAAAGCTGCTGAAATCCTTGACGTACCGGGATCCTCAAGGCAGCGTCGTTACGGTAGAGGCGGGCTATTGGGTGGAAAATACGGACTTTAATGCCCTGACCGGCAAGCTGAATGCGAAGCGGATTCCCGGGATGGAGCGCATTTCAAAGGTCGGCCATCCCGACTACATGGCGGCCACGATGATGCTGAAGTTCAAGCATGTGAACTGGAGCAAGCTCCACCAGGCTGTGCTGGACGACTACCCGTTGACCAACGTCCGGGATAAGTACGGCGGAAATACGTATGTCGATTGGGATTTTGCCACGGGGTTCAGCAACATCACGCTCAAATACAAGCCGCGCGATCCGCAGCTGCTGCTGAGAGGAATGAACACCTCTTACCAGAAGGGCGGCGAAGCCATTATGAACTCCCTTCTGATTTTCGACGTCAATCCTTCCGATCCGAAGTCGGTGCAGACCGCCCTGGATAAAGCAAAGGCAGAGGCTCCGTTCATCCTGCAATTTTTGAGGAAGAACATCCCGGGATTCGACCGGGCCGAGCTGAACGGCTTTCCGGATTATTTGTATATCCGCGACTATAACCGGTTCGAAACGGATTATATTTTGACCTTCTCGGACGTCATGAACAGCCGGATGTTCTGGGACAACGTCAGTATCGGCGGCTATGCGCTGGATCTTCAGGGAACCCGGACGGTGCCGAAGGGCATCCATCTCGGGCAGCCGGACCGCTATGGCATTCCGCTGCGCTCCTTTGAGCTGAAGGGCTATGACAACGTCCTGGTGACCGGCAAAAATATCGGGGCGTCCATCGAAGCCTACGGCAGCGCGCGCATCATGCCGAACACCGCTCTGGCGGCGCAGACCATCGGCATTATTTTGGGCAGGGAGCTGAAGCAGGGCAAGCGCCTGCACGACCTGAACCAGGAAGACTTCAAACGGATTCATCAGTACTTGAAAAAGGAATACCGTATTAAAGTAGACGGATAAGGAACGCGTTAAGAGATTTATGCGCTGTCCCTCGTTCCGGGCGTTCTAGTACCATTTTACTGTTACCATCTGCGGTAATCTGGCATTATCAGTGTGTCAGAAAAGGCAGGGAGCTTGGGGCTCTCTGCCTTTTTGCGTCGTTCGTGAAAGGCATCCCTTTGGGAACCGGTGCCGCTTGGAGAACAACAGTGTCTAGCCGCTGCCTTTGGTAGGTGCGGGAGAGTCGCCTGCAGGGGAGCTGCAAAACCAGAGGCAGCGGATTGCCTTTTTCGCGCATTTACAGCGGATGACGGATCTGCTAGAATAGCGGTAAATTAATTGTCAACCAACACAACACTGATTTGGTTGACAATTAACGAGTAGCAAATAGACCGATGTAACGACTTAACGAATACCGAAAATATAACAGCTCGAAGGGATGATAACCTATGCAGAAGGACATGGTTCTGGGAAGCCCGGTGCGGCAGGACTGGCAGGCATTGGCCGACAAGGCGCTGAATGGGCAGCGGCTTACCATGGAAGAGGGACTAGCCGTATTAAACGCACCGAACGATGAGATTCTGGGACTGATGCAGGCTGCTTTTACGGTAAGAAAGCATTACTACGGCCTGAAGGTGAAGCTCAACATGATCTTAAACGCCAAGAGCGGGCTGTGTCCCGAGGACTGCGGCTACTGCTCCCAATCCATCGTATCCACGGCGCCGATCGAGAAGTACAGCCTGCTGGATAAAGAGACGGTGCTTGCCGGAGCTAGGGAGGCTCTTGCGCGTAAAGCGGGTACATACTGCATCGTGGCTTCCGGCCGTGGCCCGACGCCGAGGGAGCTGGATCAAGTAGTGGAGGCGGTTCAGGAAATCCGGGAGACGATGCCGCTTAAAATTTGTGCCTGCCTTGGGCTGCTGAAGGACGGGCAGGCCGAGAAACTGGCTGAGGCAGGGGTGCACCGGTATAACCACAACCTCAACACGAGCCAAGCAAACTATAGTCGCATTACCACAACGCACACCTATGACGACCGGGTGGACACAGTGCGGAAGGCCAAAGCCTCTGGCTTGTCCCCCTGCTCCGGGGTCATTATCGGCATGGGCGAAAGCGACGAGGATATCGTCGGCATGGCCTACGCCTTGCGGGAACTGGACGCCGATTCGATCCCGGTTAACTTTTTGAACGCGATTCCGGGGACGCCATTGGAACAGGCCGGACGTACGCCCGCGCTGAAGGCGCTCAAGGTGCTGGCTTTGTTCCGCCTCGTGTGCCCTTCCAAGGAAATTCGCGTGGCCGGCGGCCGGGAGCTGAACCTCCGTTCTCTGCAGCCGCTCGCACTCTACGCAGCCAACTCGGTGTTCGTGGGCGACTACTTGACGACCGAAGGGCAGGATGTGCTTGCGGACCATGCGATGATCGAGGATCTCGGCTTTGAGATCGAGGAGCGGGCGGTCTAGCTGAGGATGCGGAGCCGTAGGGGAAGGCTACGGGCAGGTGCTGCGTAGACCGACCACAACCGCTTAAAATCAACGTATGTTTCGACAATTTCCCGCATAGGATGAAAAGCCGGAAAAACGACATTTGCCAGCAGGTGATGGAGCCGCTATAATAAACTCATTAAACTATCAGTAAACGGGTGTTTATTTATGCAAATTCTCAAAGATGACGTCCGCCAAAGTATTTTGAACGCCGCACTGGCCGAATTCAAGCAGCACGACTACGCCGATGCCTCCATGCGCCGCATTTCCGCCTCCGCCGGCATGACCACCGGGAACATCTACCGTTATTTTAAAAATAAAGAGGAGCTGTTCGAAGCGCTGGTCGGGCCGGTCTATGAGCGATGCATTGCCAACATCCTGGTCATTAAGGAGGAAGTGGACCAGAACTTCGCCAAAGGGACGGAGGCGAGCGATTGCCTGCAGATGGTCGAGAGCATTATTCTCGATCTGTTCGAGGAATCCAGCGCTGAGCTGATGATTTTGCTCAACCGCAGTACCGGTTCCAAATACGCCGGCGTGAAGGCAAGCATTTGCGCCTTGGTCGTATCGATTCTGGAGAGCATGATCCGCTTCGGTAAGGATGAGACCGGCGAGCTGACGCTGGAAGAGAAGCAGACGGCTCAGATGCTTGGCGGAACCGTGGTGGAGGGTGTATGTCTGATTCTACGCGACCATGAAGACGGGGAAACGGTCAAACGGCTGGTGAACCAGCTGGTGTATCTGTACTACTTTGGCACCGATCATTGGAATAAGAAAAAGGGATGAATCCAAGGGATTCCCTTTTTTTCGCTCAAAAATGAACGCTTGTTTACTAAGGAAGTTGAAGGAGGAATATCAACAACATGCGGCAAATCATCAAGTGGCGCTGGGCGATTCTGGTGTTATGGCTGGTGGCGACGGTCCTGCTGACCGTGTTCCAGCCCGACGTGAATGCCATTCTCCAGCAGAGAGGCCAGGATCCCCTCGCCGAAGACAGCCCTTCCAAGGTTGCGGGGGCGCTGCTCAATAAAATGACCGGCCAGAGCGGGACCAGCGACATCGTGGTGTTCCACGAAGAAAACAAGCTGACCGATGAGGATATGAAGAGCATCGAGAGCGGCGTGATGAACATGAAGGCGAAGCAGTCTGAGCTTGGCATCACCGAAGTCCTGGATCCGTTCTCGATGCCTGAAGCCAAATCTCAGCTGATTTCGGAGGACGGCACGACCGTGATGGTCAGCTTCAGCCTGGACAAGAACGGGCGGGATATGGAAGAAATCACGGATCAGTTCAATCAGGCGCTGAAGGATGTCAAAGCAACGTACTACCTGAGCGGCGAGGATTTTATCCAGAACGACTATATCAAGGCGTCCACGGCAGGGGTGGAGAAAAGCGCGGCGCTGACCGTTATTTTTATTCTCGTCGTGCTTATCGTCATGTTCCGTTCGATCGTGATCCCGTTCGTGTCTCTCCTTGCCGTAGGTATATCCTACCTCTGTTCGATGGGGATTGCGGCACAGATTATCGATAAAATGAACTTCCCGGTCACCAGCGTGACCCAGATGCTGCTGGTGCTCATCCTGTTCGGGATCGGGACGGATTATAACATTCTGCTGTTCAACCGTTTTAAAGAGGAGTTGTCGCACGGCAAAACCGTCGATGAAGCCATCGTCGCTTCATACAGAACGGCAGGCAAAACGATCGTATACAGCATTCTTACCGTCTTTATTGCTTTTGCAGGACTCAGCTTTTCGGACTTCGGCATCTATAAATCGGCCAATGTGGTTGCGATCGGCACAGTGATCTTGGTGCTTGAAATTCTGACGCTGACACCGTTCCTGATGAAGACGCTCGGACCGAAGCTGTTCTGGCCGTCGAAAAAAGTGGCGGGCCACAAGGAAAGCACCTTCTGGGCGAAGCTTACGGCGGTTTCCGTTAAGCATCCGGTCATCGTGACGGTCATCATCGTCATTCTGATGATTCCGGTGCTGCTGACCAGCGGCCAGAAGCTGTCGTTCGACCAACTGAAGGAGCTGGGGGACGGCTATCCGTCGACCAAAGGCTTCAGCATCGTCGCTGATCATTTCAGCCGCGGCCAGGCGTTGCCGACGACTGTCGTCATCGAAGACGACAAGACGATGGACAATAACGACACACTTGGGGTTATCGATAAGCTCACCGAGAAGTTAAAAGGCATCGACGGGGTCAAGTCGGTATCAAGCGTGACCCAGCCGCAGTCGGAGCCTGTGGAGGACTTCTATATCAGCAGCCAGACGGAAACGGTGACAGACGGCATTTCGGCCTCCAAAAAAGGCGTGGATCAGATCAAGGACGGCCTGGACCAGATCGGCGATAAGCTGACGACGCCTGACTTCTCCAGCGCCAATCAGCTGGTGTCGGGTACGGGACAGGTCAAGCAGGGCTACGATCAAATTACGGATGCGATCTCGCAGGTGTCCGGCGGCATACAGCAGGGAGCAAGCGGCGCATCGGAGCTCAGCAAGGGCATCGCGAAGCTTGAAGCCGGCATGAACACCGTTAGCACCAATACGTCCAAAATCAACCAAGGACTCACCGAGCTGTCCAAAGGATACGCTTCGCTCGCAGGCGGTTATGAGCAGGTATCCGGACAGATTCCGCAAATTCAGCAGGGGCTTGCCGGCATGAATACGCTGATCGGCAATCTGGGTGATAGCCACAGCGAGCTGGCCGAGGATCCGAACTATATCCAGCTGAAGCAGACCGGCGAGGGACTTGTTACCGGTTTGGCACAGCTGGACGGTGGTCTCAAGGAACTGAATGCGAATTATGCCAAGCTGAACGCATCCTTCGCCCAGGCTTCCGGCGGCTTGGGCCAAATTGCCGCGGCGCAGAAGCAAATGACTGCCGGCCTGGCAGCGCTGGAGCAAGGGGCTGACCAGTTGGCCAAGGGATTGCGCCAAGGCAGCAGCGGCAGCCAGGAAATCGCCGCAAACATGAAGAAGCTGAATGCTGCGCTGGGCAGCGTCCAAAGCGGACAGCAGCAGCTGCTGAGCGGACTATCCAGCCTCTCGGGCGGCATGTCCCAGCTGAAGGAAGGCATCGACCAGAGCGGCAACGGACTGGGCGACATCTCTGAAGGTCTCGGCAAGACCAATGACTTCCTGACCCAGCTGAACAGCTCGAAGACCTTCTTTATTCCACGGGAAGCGCTGGAGAACAAGGACTTCCAGCAGGCAGTGGATGCCTTTATGTCCAAGGACCGCAAGATTACGAAGCTGATCGTCATCCTGAACGACGATCCGTATTCCCCGGCGGCCATGAACACGATTGAGAAAATCAACAGCGAGGTTTCCGGTACGCTGAAGGGAACCGTGCTGGGCGACGCCAAGTTCGGAGCTGCGGGACCAAGCTCAACGACGTACGATACGAATGAGGCCCAGATCAAATCCTTCAACAGCACGGCGATTATCGTCATCGTCAGCGTGTTCGTCGTTCTGCTGTTCGTGATCCGTTCCTTCTGGCCGTCGGTCTTTATCGTATTGTCGCTTGTCGCTTCCTACTACGTGGCGATGAGTGCCTCGAAGTTCGTGACGACCTATATCATCGGGGCGGAAGGGGTATCGTCCTTTGTACCGTTCTTCTCCTTCATCGTCATCGTCGCGGTCGGCGTGGATTACAGCATCTTCCTGATGGAGCGCTACAAGGAATACGGGGAGTTGTCACCGGGAGAAGCGATCGTCAAGGCAGCCCGAAGCGTGGGCGGCGTCATTATTTCCGCCATGGTCATTCTCGGCGGAACGTTCGCAACGCTGATGCCTTCGGGGCTCGTGCTCTTGATCGAGCTGGCTGCGGCCGTGATCGTCGGTCTTGTCGTGCTCTGCTTCATCCTGCTGCCGATGCTGGTACCGGCCTTGATCGTGCTGCCGGAAACCCTGTCGCGCGGGCGGTCCCGCAAGCAGCAGATGGCCCATGTCAGCGGGAAGGACTCCACGCTGGATTCCTAATCACTTGTAAACGTATGAACGCATTGTGCACAGGTCAAACCAGAACAATATTCTGTACACAGCAAAAAGACCGGAAGAGGCTGCAGCCCTCTTCCGGTCTTTATTTATATCAAGGCTTCACGCGGCGCGTTGTCCCGGGGGTGGGGCGGAACCGCATTAAGCCAGTGTTTTCAGCGCTTCAGGCGTGAACGGAGCAAGCTCGTCGAAGCGGCCTTCACGCACCTTGGTGGCCCAAGCCGGGTCTCCAAGCAATGCACGGCCTACGGCAACTAGGTCGAATTCGCCGTTCTCCAGGCGTTCCAGGAGATCGTCGATATCCTTGCTGCCTGCACCTTTGCCTTCGGCAAACAGGCTTGTGAACGCTTCGTCGAGTCCGACGGAACCGACGGTAATGGCCGGTTTGCCCGTCAGCTTCTTGGCCCAGCCGGCGAAGTTCAGGTCGGATCCTTCATACTCCGGCTCCCAGAAACGGCGGGTCGAGCAGTGGAACACGTCGACGCCCGCGTCAGACAAGGCGCCAAGCAGCTTCCCGAGGTCTTCCGGTGTTGGGGCGAGCCTTGCGTCGTATTGGTTCGTCTTCCATTGGGAGAGGCGCAGCACGACAGGGAAATCCGGTCCTACAGCACGGCGGACGGCTTCCACGACTTCAATCGCAAAGCGTGCGCGCTTCATCATATCGCCGCCGTAGCGGTCCGTGCGGCGGTTCGTTTGTTCCCACAGGAACTGGTCGATCAAATAACCGTGGGCGCCATGGATTTCCACTCCGTCAAACCCGATCCGTTTGGCATTGGCAGCCGCATCGGCATAAGCCTGGATCACGTAGGCGATTTCTTCTTCCGTCATCGGTTCGGAAACCTGATTGCCGTTCAGATCAAGGCCCGAAGGACCGATCGGCATCGCTTCCGGGTTCGGCTCGGCGCCGACCGGACGGGTCATGCCGATATGCCAGATTTGCGGCATAATCTTGCCTCCGGCTTCATGAACCTGCTTGACCACTTCGGCCCATCCGTTCAGGGCGTCTTCACCGAAAAATCTCGGAATGTTCGGGCTGTCGGTAGACGCCGGGTGATTGATTACCGTACCTTCGGTAATGATGAGGCCGACATTGTTCTCGGCACGGCGGCGGTAATAGGCTGCTACGTCCGCGCCCGGCACTCCGTTCGGGGAGAATCCGCGGGTCATGGGCGCCATGACGATGCGGGTGGGCAGCGTCAAGTTGCCAATGGTAAAAGGTTCGAATAAAGCTGCGGTGGAACGGGTATGCTGTGTATTGCTGTTCATGTATCGGTTTCCTCCAATATGTGAGATTTATATCTTTATACATTTACATAAAAATAGATATATATAATGAAAAGAAAGAGCATTTAAGCCAAAAGGTTCAGATGTGTACCATATGTCATTTTAGCCTAAAGCTCTTTCTTGAGTTGTTCGATAAAGCGGTTGATACCCTCCTCATTCCGTCTGTAGTAGGTCCACTGGCCGGCCCGGTGGGATTCCAGCAAGCCAGCCTTTTGCAATTTCACCAGGTAGCCCGAAACAACCGACTGTGCAAGCCCTGTTTTCTGCGAAATGCTGCCGACGCAAATGCCGCCTTTGAAATTACAGGATGCCGGCATATGCTCCTGAGGGTCAAAGTGCTCCTCCGGATGCTTCAGCCATTCGAGAATTTTAAACCGGGTCTCGTTTGATAGTGCTTTAATGGTTAATAAGGTATCCATGACTTTATTATATCTATTTTTATAGAAATGTAAATATGGTTTGGCAAAAAAGTTTAAGATCCGCAAAAACGCCTTTGCAGTATGGCTTTTAACGAATGTACCGCAAACGTCCAGGTTAACATTCCCGTTTGGGTGGATTTTCATTCGGGTAATAACGGGTGTAAATACTCGGACACCGTCCGTAACCGACCAGGAGGGGATGCATTGATGGACCGTAAGAATGAACAGCAGCCGCAGAAGGATGTAAAGGACAGCCAGCTGGAGGAATTCCGCGTCAGCGATGCGGGGAAACCCATGACTACGAACCAGGGCGTTCGGGTCTCTGAGGACGAACATTCGCTCAAAGCGGGTGAACGCGGGCCGACGTTAATGGAGGATTTTCATTTTCGGGAGAAAATGACCCACTTTGACCATGAGCGTATTCCTGAGCGTGTGGTTCATGCCCGGGGCTTTGGCGTACACGGGTATTTTCAGGTGTACAAGCCGATGACGCAGTATACGAAGGCGAAGTTTCTGCAGGACCCGTCGATGAAAACGCCGGTGTTCGTGCGTTTCTCAACCGTGGCCGGTTCGCGGGGTTCGGCTGATACGGTGCGGGACGCCCGGGGCTTTGCCACCAAGTTCTACACGGAAGACGGCAACTTCGACCTCGTAGGCAACAACATTCCGGTTTTTTTCATTCAGGATGCGCTGAAATTTCCTGATTTGGTGCATGCGTTCAAGCCCGAACCCCATAACGAAATTCCGCAGGCGTCGACGGCCCATGATACGCATTGGGATTTTGTCGCCAATAACACGGAATCGGCCCACATGGTCATGTGGACGATGTCGGATCGGGCGATTCCGCGCAGCTACCGGATGATGGAGGGGTTCGGCGTACATACCTTCCGGTTCGTCAATGACAAGGGCGAAGCACATTTCGTCAAATTCCACTGGAAGCCGCTGCTGGGCGTGCATTCCCTGGTCTGGGACGAAGCGCAGAAAATCGCCGGCAAGGATCCCGACTTTCACCGCCGCGACCTGTGGGAAGCGATTGAAATGGGTGACTATCCCGAATATGAGTTTGGCGTGCAAATGATCCGGGAGGATGAGGAGTTCAACTTCGATTTCGATATTCTCGACCCGACCAAAATATGGCCGGAGGAGCTCATTCCCGTTCAGCGCATCGGGAAAATGACGCTGAACCGCAATGTGGACAATGTGTTCGCCGAAACGGAGCAGGCGGCCTTCCACGTGGGCAACGTCGTGCCGGGGATTGATTTTTCCAACGACCCGCTGCTGCAGGGACGCTTGTTCTCTTATACCGATACGCAGCTGATTCGTCTGGGCGGACCAAATTTCCATGAGATTCCGATCAATCGGCCGGTGGCGGAGATCCATAACAACCAGCGCGACGGATACCACCGCATGACGATCAACCGGGGCCAAACGAGCTATCATAAAAACTCCCTTGGAAACAACGGTCCCCGTCCGGTTTCGGAGCAGGAGGGCGGATACACCCACTATCAGGAAAAGGTGGAGGGGCGCAAGGTCCGGGCGCGCAGCGACAGCTTCAAGGACCACTACACCCAGGCCAAGCTGTTCTGGAACAGCATGTCCGACGTGGAGAAGCAGCATATCATTAAGGCTTTCCGTTTTGAAGTGGGCAAGGTGAAAAGCAAAAGCGTGCAGCAGCAGGTTGTCGACATGTTCGGCAACGTTGATCTGATGCTCGCTGAGCAAATCGCCCTTGGCGTTGGTGTCAACCCGCCGAAGGCCGGAGAAGAAGCCTCCGGAGCGACTGTGGCAGGAGGTGCCGAAACCCAGGCTTCCCCGGCGCTGAGCCAGCTCCACACCGCCATGTCTCCCGCTACCCGTAAGGTGGCGGTGCTGGCTGCTGACGGATTCGACGCGGGCGAAATGAAGGCCGTCCTCGCTGCCTTCGCTGAAGCAGGTGTCGTGCCGGAAGTCGTCAGCGAGAATCTGGGGATGATCGCCGGAACTGATGGCAGCCAGCTGGAGGCCATGCATACCTTCCTGACGGCTGACTCTGTGCTGTTTGACGCCGTCTATGTGGCCGGCGGGGAGCAGAGCATCGCCAAGCTGCAGGGCATCAAAGAGGCGGTCAATTTCGTGACGGAAGCCTATAACCACTTCAAAACCGTAGGCGCCTCCGAGCTGGCGGCCGGACTGCTGTCCGGCTCAGGCATTCATTTGGCCGACGCCTCGGCATCTTCCGGCCATCTGACGTCTCCGGGCGAGGATACCGGACTGGTGATCCGCAAGGAGACGGAAGACGGCAGCGTCTTTGCCCGGCAGCTGGTCGATGCCATCGCCATGCACCGCCATTGGGGCCGGGAAATGCAGATGATTTCTCCAATGAAGTGATCGATTGAGAATAAAAATGGAATGGTCCGGCTCCGCTTGTTGCGGGGCTGGATTTTTTAACATTCAGCGTTATTCCGACAGCGTTATTCCGACAGCATTATTCCGATCCTTGGCAGCCGAATCTGGCCTTTGTGCCTTCGTTTCTCTCCGCCCCGTTTGCCGCTCTCTATGGCGTTCTCCCCATAGAAACCCGGTTCATTGGACGTGTTTGGATGGGATGAGTGCTTTATGGTAGGATAAGGAAGAATGTCAGGACCAACATCAATGGGTTTTCGCTGCTGAAAGGGTGCATAACATGAAGGAAAAGCTGGAGCGGTACAAATTTTTCCGTATCCTGGCTTCGATATATGAAATCAAAGCGATTCGTCTGCTCATTCCGCTTGCGGTGATCGCGCTCGTCTATTGGGAGGGGCAGCGGGAGCTGCGGCAAATTCACCTGGGGCGTACGTTCCATGAGCTGCGTCTGCTGCCGGTGGGCACCGTTGTGGGGATCTGTCTCTTTTCCCTGTTCTCCGTCGGGGTGATGAGCTTGTACGATTACATGATCCGCATGCATTTCAAGCTGAAAGTTGGCTGGTGGAACATGTTCCGCTATGCCTGGATCGCCAACACGTTTAACAATATTATCGGTTTTGCCGGACTGACTGGCGCCGGTCTCCGTACCTTGCTGTATAAAAGGAGCGGCATTGCGCCCTCACTGATGGCGTCTGCGGTCGTATTTTTGTCACCGGTCATCATCACGGGGTTATCCATCATGTCCTGGGCTGTTCTAGCCGGGCTGTTCCCGGCAACCATGATGATTCGAGAGCACCGCTGGCTGATTTTCGCTGTATGGGGGATGGCCCTTTACTTGCCTTTATTTATTCTGATGCAGCGCTCATCGCTATTCGCGCGGTGGTTCAACAAAGGGGAGGGCCGAACGCCGTGGAGCACGGTGGCCGTCTCTCTGTGCGCATCGCTGCTGGAGTGGGTCTGCGCCGGCGTGACGTTTTGGCTGATTGCCGCCAGCGTCCTGCATGACGTGACCTTCCAGGGCGTCATGGGCATGTATACCGTATCCGCCATTGCCGGTATCCTCAGCATGGCGCCGGGAGGCATCGGCGCGTTCGACCTGACCGTCCTGCTTGGCATTGAGCATATGGGATTTCCTGCCGAAAGGGCGATGGCCGTCCTGGTGCTGTTCCGGTTGTTCTACTACGTTATACCCTGGCTGATCGGGTTGATCATGGCGGCCTTCGAATTCGGCAGTCCGGCGAAACGCACTATGGATAAGGTCGAGGCGGCCGTCGAGATACCGCTGAACGCCTGGCAGCGGCTGTGGCGCTGGCCGGGGCAGATGCGCTTTCTCAGCGATCTGGGTGTGTGGGCGCTTGGCAAGCTCGTGCTGGTCAGCGGTCTGCTTCTGCTGCTGTCGGCGGCCACGCCGGGACTGCTATATCGGCTGCGGTTGAGTGAGGAGCTGCTGTCCATGCCGATTATGCGCATCTCCCACCTGCTGTCGGTCATGATCGGCTTTATGCTGATTATCCTCTCCCGGGGCATTTCGCTCCGTATCCGCGGGGCATATTTGTGGACGAGCGGGCTGCTGTTCGCCGGGGCAGTCTTCACCTTTACGAAGGCATTCGATTTCGAAGAAGCGATCTTTCTGCTGATCGTTGCACTGATGCTGTGGATCTCGCGGGCCCGTTTTTATCGCTCGGGCGCCCTGATTGAGTGGAGAAGCGCAGCCGTTTGGTACGTGCTCTCGGCGGTCATCGCCTTGGCTTACTACTGGGTCGGCGCCCATGTCCATCACGGATGGCTGCGCCACCTGCCGACCACGGAGCGGATGCATTGGATGGTCGGCTCCAATCCGTATGCCGCATCTGCTGTGATCGGTCTCGCTGGGGCATGGATCCTGCTGACCATGCTGATCGTACTCCGTCCCAGCCGCAAGGTGGCGTCCCCGGCGACACCGGCCGATCTGGACAGGCTGCGGCAGTATCTGCAGAGTCATCACGGAAATTTGCTGACCCATATGCTGTTTACGGGAGATAAAAGCTTTTTCTGGTCCGCGGACGGCGAAGTGCTGATCCCTTACGCCCGCTCGCGGGACAAGCTGGTCGTGCTCGGCGATCCGCTCGGTCCGGAGAAGCTGGTACCGGATGCGTTGGGCGAGTTTTTGCAAATGGCCGATACCTACGCGATGTCCGTGGTCTTTTATCAGGCGACCCCCGGCTATCTGCCGATGTATCATGAGTTTGGTTACCGGTTTTTCAAGCTCGGGGAAGAAGCCTTGGTGCATCTGGATCAGTTTACGCTGTCGGGCAAGAAAAACACGGACCTGCGCACGGTACGCAACCGCTTTGAGCGGGAGGGAGCGGTGTTTGAAGTGGTTCATCCGCCTTTTGCACCGGAGCTGCTGCGTGAGCTGCGGGCGGTGTCGGACGACTGGATGCACGGCAGGCGGGAAAAAGGGTTCTCCCTGGGCTGGTTTGACGAGCGCTATTTGCAGGAGGCGCCGATTGCCGTGCTGCGGGAGACCGGAGGAAGCATCTTTGCCTTTGCGTCCCTTGCACCGGCTTATGACGGCGGACGGACGATATCCATCGATCTGATGCGTCATCGCAGCCAGGTTCCGAACGGGACGATGGATTATTTGTTCGTCCAGCTCTTGGAGTGGTCCAAGGAGCAGGGATACGAGATCTTTAACCTCGGGAACGCGCCACTGGCAAGCGTGGGCGAGACCCGGAGCGCGCTGCGCGAGGAGAAGCTGGCCGCGCTGGTGTTTCAATACGGAGGGCATTGGTACGGATTTAAGGGCCTCCGGAAGTACAAGAGCAAGTTTTCGCCCGAATGGGAGCCGCGGTTCCTGGCATATCCCGCTTCCGTGTCCCTGCCAGTGCTGACCGTCGACCTGGTGCGGCTCGTATCTCGCAGGGTGTAAGGATGCCAGACGTGGCGTTGCTCAGTATGGCGGCAAAGGTCCAGTATTTTATATTGTGAAGTTTGGAGATCGGCCAGCCAGCGTAAAACATCCTTACCGCCAGGCTGGCCGTAAATTTGGAAATTCAGTCCGAAAACCTGAAGAATGCCGAAGAAGAGAATAGCTGAATGGTTTGCGATTTAGACGATGTAGAGTTGGTTCACGGTTAAATTGATCTTGTCTACTTATAATGGACAAATTCAGTTTTTGTCTTTTAAATGGTGGACAGAGGTAACATATCTTTGCTCAAACATTCGCTTCCATATATAGGACTTGGGTCGGATATTGGCACTAAATATAGTTATTTTTGAGTCCGACCGCATGCAGGAGGATATATATGTCTTGTCCTTCTTTTGTAGGACAAAATAGGGATGTGTCCATTGGATAAGGACAGATCCCGTTTTTTATGCTGATGGGTGGCCAAAAGGCAAATAATCATCCTCATCAAAGGGAACGGGATAAAACTTCAACCACTCTTCACCAAAGAGATCATATATGAAAAAACAGCCATGCCCCCAAGGGAGGCTGCGACATTTTAATATTATTGTTCATTTAAAAAGAGGCAGACCGT
The DNA here is from genome assembly GCF_003386155.1 of Paenibacillus sp. VMFN-D1. Taxonomy (NCBI): domain Bacteria; kingdom Bacillati; phylum Bacillota; class Bacilli; order Caryophanales; family Paenibacillaceae; genus Paenibacillus; species Paenibacillus sp. VMFN-D1. Next base: position 277,727 of record NZ_QRDU01000004.1, read on the forward strand.
ACCAGACCCCTAATAGGGTCGCCGGTACAGACTGCCTCTTGTGTTGTTCATGCGAAGCTTGCTTTGCTATCGAAGGCATGATGCGGTCAGCTCGCGATATCTTGTTCGTTGGTGTGCGGCTCCGACCGCTTTGATCTGGGCGTTCTTCGGCGGCTGAAGAACATCGCAAACAGGGTCGCACCAATCAGAAGGACGAAGAAGACCGCCGCGATCATAAGGTCCGCGGTCGTAAAACGGCCCGTCTCGGCATTCTGGTTGTTGCCGCCCATCCCCGGCATGCCGGGGAAGCCGCCGCGGTCGTTGCCGCCTCTCTGGCGGCCGGCCCATGGCATATTGCCTTGGCCCGGACCGCCTTGCATTCCCTGGGGCGGCTGCATCTGCCCATCCGGAGGCTGCATGTTCCCCGGCATCTGCCCGTCAGGCCAGGCCGGTACCGCTCCCCCGGCCTGGCCTTGCGGCGCGTCACCTGCACCTTGCCCCTGGGAAGCGGCGTCTCCGCCCGCCGCACCGGCTTGGCTCTGCGGATCACCGGCCGCGTTCGGCCCGCCGTTCTGCGCCGCCTGCGCACCGTCGTTAGCGCCCTGCACCGCTCCGCCGTTGCCTGCCTGTGCAGCCCCACCGGCTTGTTCGCCTGCCTGTGCCGCTCTGCCGCCGGCTTGCGCGCCGCCATTGCCGCCGGCAGCGGCCTGGCCGTTCATTCCCGGCGGCTGGCCGCCAAATCCGCCGAAGCCGCCATCGGTCTTGGCTTCGACGACCAGCTCGCCGGACAGTTGCTTCTTGATGGACTCGGCCCGTTCCGTTGCGAATTTCACCAGGCTCTTGTCGCCAGAAGCTCCTTCTAGCAGCTGTTCCTTGGTATAAAACTTGGTTGGGTCTTTTTCCACATAAGGTGCAATCAGGGAAGATACCTGTGTTGTCAGCGACTGCATGTTCTCTTCCGCAAAGAAGCCGTCGGCGATCTGCTGCAGGTACGTATTATATTTCTCCCGGTATTCATCGACCGAGAGGAGGGCCTTGATCAAAGGCCGTTCGTCCAGCGTCGTCCCCGATACCGGAGTCGTTATGCTGAAATTGATATTGTCCTCGCTCAGGAAATTGGCGGCCATATCCATGCCCATACCGCCCATGCCCATGCCTTGGCGGCCCTGGCCGCGCTGGCCGGGGTTCGCGTTGCCGGCCGCCTCAGCGCCAGCCGGCGCGCCGTTACCCGGCACTGCGCCAATCGCGCCGTTCTGCCCGTCCATGGCGGGAACACCGTCTCCTTGGGCAGCGCCAGCATCGCCCTGCGCATTGCCGGCCGCATTAGCGCCAGCAGGTGCACCGTTCGCGCCGTTCTGCCCACCCATGGCAGGAGCGCCGCCCCCTTGACCCGCGCCAGCATCACCCTGCGACTGGCCGGCTGCTCCAGCGCCATTCGCGCCGTTACCCGGCGCTGCAGCCGGATTCCCGCCCGGCACCTCGCCGTCTGTGCCGTTACCAGCGTTCGCCGCGCCGGCGTTGCCATTTCCGGCCCGGCCTTGGCCGCCGTTCATGCCGCCGCGGCCGCCCATGCCGCCGCCCATGCCAACGCCGAAGCCGGCGAAGGCCATGTTGTAGTCCCAAGGCAGCATGGAGAACTTGCCGTTTTGCTCATACAAATAGTAATTATGCTTCATTTGCCCCTGGTAGCTGTCCAAGCTGACCAGCGCTGTGGTGGCGGCAAAATACCGCAGCATTTCGTCCACGTCCGCGACATCCGCCACATTTCCGCCGTGATTGATCGTGTCGAGAAACTTTAACATGGCGGTCTGCGTGGAGTTCGGATTCGTTTTTAGGTTCAGACCGGTGTAATCCTTGATGTCATCGCTGATCCATTTCAGGTCGCTGCCCGTGCCGTCCGGCTTGTACAGGTCTCCGGTGCTGTTCCCGAAATTGCGCTGCAGGTAAGGCTCCTCGATCGCTTCCACGCCGAGGTACAGTCCCCATTCCTTGCCGTTGATCGTAACGTACATGTAGGCGTAGCCGGGAGCGGGAACGTCCATTTTGTTCATCAGCTCATAGGACAGGTACTCGCGCATTTGCGTAGGATCGCTGTAATTGTTGTTGAGGTTCAGCTTGCGCAGGCCGTAAAGATTCTCGTCGTCGTTGTAGTGGTCAAAATCGATCTTGAAGCTGTACCGGTCGGAGTCTTCCATCTGCGCGACGGAGGAGAGGGTCATGTTTCCTTTGACCCGGATGCCGACCCCGTCGACCTGCTTGCCGTCCACGTTTACGTTGGCCTGCATCATTTCCTCGTCCAGCGGATTGTCCAGGATCGACTGCAGATCCTTCGGGTTCATCGTAATGTCCACCGTATGGACCTTGCTCTTGTCAAACACCTTATCCATGTAGGTATCGGCCAGGCTGACGGTTTCCAGTCCCGCTTTCGGAAGAACGGCCGTTACCGTGACGAACAGCACGACGAGCAGCGCCGCGGCTGCCACAATGGTTCTGTTTTTCACCAAGCGTCAAACTCCCTTCCGTCCCAAAAGTGCTTGCTGCGGGACTTACGCGGTGAAATTGCCGTCGTAGCTCAGCATGATGGCGGAGGTGACACCTTCCATGCTCATGATTTGCTGCACAAAGTCGGTGTTGTTGTCCTTCAGGCGGATTTCATAGGTCATTTCCAGCCCGCTGCCGGGAACGACGGATTTGGACTTGATGCTGTGCTTTTTGGACTGCATGGAGATCATGTGCTCCAGCGGCTTCTCTACTTCGGCATTCGTGTATTTCACGACCAGCAGGTACGGGTTGTCGATGGTCAGGCGGTTCACGAAGAAGAGGAGTACCAGGCCGATCAGAATCGCACCGATGATGACGAGCGGGATGAGGCCCGCGCCGCACAGAATGCCGGAAGCGACCGACCAGAAAATAAAAATCAGATCCATCGGATCCTTGATCGGCGTCCGGAACCGGACGATGGAGAGGGCGCCGACCATGCCGAGGGACAGCACGATGTTGGTGGATATTCCCATGATGATCAGGGCGGTCGCCATGGTCATCACGATCAGAGAAATGTTGAAGCTGTGGGAGTACATCACCCCGCTGAAGGTTTTTTTGTAAATGACATAAATGAACAGTCCAACCGCGAATGCGACCACGATGCCGATCAGCGAATCGACGATGGAGAAGCTGCTCGTTTTTTCCAAAAAGCTGGATTTGAATATATCCGAAAAATTGGTGGTTGTTGTTTGATCCATGAATCGTTCCTCCGAATTTTAAATAGGTTGCCTCCGCTGCCGGAGGCTCTGGTGCTCAGCCGTACATCCGGCTGTACTGGTATTTGGAAAAGGATGTCTTCCGGCAGTCCTTTACTTGCAGAAGGTATTTGATCACATCCGGGAGATATTCGTCGTATTTAATCTCCAGGATGACCATGTTCGGGTCGAGGGTCTCGACCATCAATAAATCCGGGTTTAGGATGTTGATATCCTTGTAGCTGGTTTTAACGGAGCTGTCGAAGGTCACCCGCACATTCCCTTGTTCGTAAATGTACACCTCGCGGATATAATCCACGACGCAGACAGGCTTCAGCTGAAACAGGTTCATATGTACGTACAGCTCGCGCATGAGGGGACGGTCGTCCTCCTCCATCCAGGCGGTGTCGCCGATGCGGATCCGCTCGTATTCCTCGGCGGTGATCCGGCATTTTTCCTTGTAGCACAAATTATCACGTTTACTCTTCTTCTCCAGATTGATAAAGCTCGCGTCATGATCGTATAGGCGGACCCGGAATTTATCCCGGTGATAGAGCCCTTCCTTTTTCTGGTTCAAAATCTTGTTGTCGAAATTATCGAAATACACGCTTCGGATCAAATATTGCCCGTCCTTTTTGGCATGGGGGTCAAGCGTCATAAAGTGCTGCAGGTTGCTGCGGAGCAGGTGGCAGTCAAGCCGGGTGATCGCATGCTTCAGCTCCCGGCGTCCTTTGACTGGCGGCCGTTCAGGGGTCGTTCCTGCTGGGTTCAAGTCCACATTCCTCCTTTTGTTAAATTGGTTTGCGATTTGTATTATCGCAGTGCAAACTTAACGAAACCTTAAGCTGAAACTTCATGTAAAATTCAGAAAAACCCCAAAAACTCCAAAAACCCCAAAAATCCCGAAAGCCCAAAAGTCCCAACCGCCCGAACCGCCCCAAAACATCACAAACACAAAAACCCCCGCATCTTGGTGTTCAAGACGCGAGGGTAACATATTTCCTGAAAAGCCCGAGCGGAGGGAGGCAGCTATTTGGGCAGACGGATGCGGATAATGGCGCCCTTCGGATGGTTGTGAAGCGCCTGGATAGTGCCGTGATGGCTGTGCACGATCCACTGGGCGATCGAGAGCCCGAGTCCGGAGCCGCCGCTCTCTCTGGTGCGTGCCCGGTCTTCCCGATAGAACCGGTCGAAGACGCGCCGAAGGCCCTCCTCGCTGATGCCGATGCCGGTGTCGCTGACTTCGATAAACACCCGATTTTCCTTGATGTAAGTGCTGATGCCGATGCTGTCGTTCTCTTTCGTGTATTTGAGGGCATTGTCCAGCAGAATGACCATCAGCTGATGCAGCCGGGCGCGATCCGCCTGGATCCGGGCCTTGCTCGTCAGCCGGAGCCAGATATGCTTGTCTGAGAGCTCAGCGATCTCGATATACGGGCTGCACATGTCGTGGATCAATTCGTCAATGTCGACCGGTTGCTTCTCGAGCTGGGTTTCAGTGGAATCGGCCCTGGCGAGCGTAAGCAGATCGGTCGTCAGCCGGGACAGCCGGCGCGTTTCTGAGAGGGACAAGGCGATGTTCTCAAACGTGTCCACGATTTTTTTATCCGGCATGGTCTGCAGCAGTTCCAGCTTGTTCTGGATGATGGTGAGCGGGGTGCGCAGCTCATGAGACGCATTCTCCACAAACTCCACCTGCTTCTCCCAGGAGCGGATGACGGGTTTCATCGTTTTCCGGGATAAAATGATGCTGGCGGTGATCGACAGCAGGATAAACACGGCCGCGCAAATGATGATGATGCGCTTGAAGTTGCCCAGCAGATTATGCTCGGTATCGACATCAACCAGCAGCTGGATGTAGCTGCCCTTGGAAAGGGGGTCGGGAACGGTCAGTGTGCGGAAATGGTACGTGCCGTTCAAGGTCAGGTTGGAAATGACGCCAATCGTAGACAGGTCGAATTTGAGATTCTCCAAGCCGTAATTTTCGTAGTTCAGCATGCCGATCTGCTGGATGTTGGTAATTTCTCCATTGGCGTCCCATTGAACGGGAATGATCCGGGGGCTTGGAGGGGGCATGACCCTGCCAAACCTGAACCGCTCCGACGACCCATCCTTGAGCGGACTGCCGCCGAACCTGGCTTCGATGATGCTTTTGTACATGGTCAGATCCCGGTCGGGTTTGGCGAACAGCGTCGTTCGCATTTGGCCGAATACGATCGCTCCGAACAGGCCGAAGAGCAGGGTGAATGCGATCAGATTGTACAGAATCAGCCGGAGCTGCTGGTGACGGATCACTTTGTTTTTATTCATGGTCTTCACCGTTCTCCGACAGCATGTACCCCATGCCGCGAATTGTCTTGATGTATTTGTCATAACCGGCCGCTTTGAACTTTTTGCGCAGGTTGCTGATATAGACCTCGATTACCGTGTTGGTGGTGCTGGAATCCATACCCCAGACCCGGTCGAAAATTTGTTCTTTGGTCACGATGATGTTTTTGTTGTTCATCAGGTATTCCAGCAGGTCGATCTGCTTGCCGTTCAGCAGGATCGCTTCCTCGCCAATGCTGACCGTACGGCTCTTTAGATTGAGCTTCAGTTCCTTGAAGGAGAGGGTGTGCTCCCTGAACCCTCCGACAGAGCGCCGGACGATGGCCTCCAGGCGAAGCAGGAGCTCCTCGCGATGGAACGGCTTGACCAAATAGTCGTCGGCCCCCTTCTTGAAGCCCTGAATCTTGTCGTCGATGCTGTCCTTGGCGGTCAGTATCAGCACCGGCGTGGAGATGCCGTATTCCCGAAGATGGGTCAACACTTCGTACCCGTTCATACCCGGCATCATAATATCCAGAATGATGACATCGTATATATTTTGCTGGGCGAGATACAGTCCCTCTTCGCCGTCAAAGGCTTGATCGGCCTCAAACAGGTCCCGGGTCGTCTCGCATACCGTATCGGATAAATGCTTGTCGTCCTCAATGACAAGAAGCCGCATGGCATGTTCACCTCAATTGACGTTTGATCCTAATCGAAACCTATTTTGTCAGGAATGTCAAATGGGGAACTGCTTGCGGCTTAACTTGTTCAGAGCTGGAATGCATTCCGCTGCACGAGGCTCGTTCAACCAGCGGTCGGCCCAAGGAAGGATTAAGCGTGATTTCCCGTCTGCTGCTGAGGTTTCCAGGCACTCATGAGTGGGCCCGCCGCACCGTACAGCGGATCGGTATTCGGAAGGGGCACCCGGGCGATGTCTTCCAGCACCTTTGGGCGCTCCCCGGGCTTGCCGGTGCACAGATTGTAATCCATGCCGTCCGGATAGGCTCCGACGACCCTGAAATCCTTGCTGGCAGAGCATCGCTTGTGCCCCGTTCCGGCCGGAAGGACGGCCACGTCACCGGCGGTCAGCTCGAACTTCTGGCCATGTTCGCCGCCGAGCTGAAGCACGGCGGAGCCGCGAATAACCCCCAGCACCTCATGTGCATTACTGTGATAATGATGGTAATCAAAGACACCGTTCGTCCAGCTGTTCAGCCAGCCGTTGCGGTTAAAGATAGCTTCCGTTTCCTCCGGTTCATCCTTAAGCGAACCCAAGTATAGGATGACCGGCAGGTTGGGGTTGCCCGGGATAACACCGTCATCCTTAAAAAATATCGTTTTGATCTCTGCACCGTTCATGCCGTTAACCTCCGCTCATCTGCTTTCATTTGGAATGTAAATAAACATATTCGCACTTTATGAAACGCGGTTGTTCTTAGAACGATACCTATGCTATAATCAAGACTGGTAAACGTCAATTTCATATTGTCGGGTAAATGAATGAATATATCCTTGGATAAAAGTCATTTATGGCCTAACTTTTTCTTGCTGTTAAAGGGAAAGTTAGGCCTTTTTGTTTTGCTGAGGACCCGGAGGTTGTGCCGGGGACAGGGAAACACCCGCTTATTTCGTAATCAGGAGGGATATAAAGACACGCTTTTGCGGACACGTGATATCGCGGCTTGCCGCGATGATGTTTAGCAGCGTACCGCAACGACGCGTCTAACTCAATGGATCAATTACATAACCAACAACCATTTCATCAGCTCTTTGCCAGCTATACCAGCAAGCTATTAAGAGACCACTTTGGCAAAGGACCTGAATCCGTGGTGGTTTCTGTCGGTCACACCTTTATTACGATATATTTGCGCAACTTCCTGACGCCGTCTGAACGCATCCTGCTGGAACAGGAGCAGGAGGACATGATTGTGCAGACCAGAGCCAATCTGATGCAGGCGGTGATTCCCGAAATTATCAGTTATCTTGAAATCATGAACGGATCGAAACCGGAAGAGGTGTATTATGACTGGAATCTCCATAAAAGATCGGGGATGATTGCGGTCGTATCGGCAGAGGCGGGCAAACAGGGCACCGCGGTGAACAGGGAGTACCCTGTGAAATCCGAAGTGGAAGCGGAAATACTCCACATTTGCCAGCAGATTCAAAAATCGCCCGAGCAGATTGATTCCTTTGAACTCAATTCCAGAACGCTGCTGGTAGTGCGAAGCGGCGTATACCTGGAGCTGGAGAAGGCACTGATCCGGCTGGGCCATGGCCGCTTGCTGAAGTCGGTGAAGAGCGGACTGGAAAAAGAGTATATTATGCGCAGCAAGCGTCTGAACAGCCTGCTGCACCAGCCGGTATCCGATTGCTTTATAGACTGGAATGATAAGCTGGATAAGAGCATTCTTCTGCTGATCATGAATCCGCCCCGATAAATTTCGCGGGCGGATTTTGTATTTGTAGAGGCGGGCTTATGGCGTCCGGGGCGTGTAGCGATGCGTCAGCTTGACCGTCATCTCCCGGATTTCCTCCTCGGACGGCAGGTGTAGGCGGCTCGCCGCCTCGGCTACTCCGGCAGCCGTCTGGAGGCTCCGGACCACTTCCTTGACGGAAGCGGCAAACGTATCGGCCGCCCCCGGACCCATGCCGGTCAGCTCGTCCAGCGAAGCCATGATACCGGGCTCAACGGACGGGTAATCCCCGTCTTCGGCCCCGGCTGCAGCCAGGTCGTAGAACGACTTGACCAGCTGACCACGCTCCCGCCCGGATCCGCCCGCAATGACAAAAGCCTGGATCACGTAGGCATGAGCCTGGCGGCGCTGCGCAATGCCGCAGAACTTGCGTCCGCCGATGCTCAGATCATAGTCACCCGGGCAGTAAGCCCCGGCGACTTCCCCTTTGTCCACCGTTTGGCCGGTGGCGGCCAGCGCCTGCCGGATGAGCGCGTACATCCGCTCGAAGTCCCGGTGGAAGTGGAGGTCGCCCGCGCCCCGCTTTGGCAGGATGAGCGACACGTTGACCACGTCCGGATCGAGCGGAACGGCGGCGCCGCCCGAATTGCGGATGGCCGTGCGGTACCCGAGCGATTCCAACCAGGCCCGGGCCTGCTGCGCTCCGGGAAGCCGGCTGTCCCTCAGACCGATAATAAAAGAGCGGGGATGACGCCAAATATGGCATAACGGCGGACCGCCTTCTCCTGTGCGCCGGCACAGCAGCTCGTCCATCGCGAATGGATACAGGGCATCCACATCCTCCAGTTGTGCCGTCCGGTCCAAAATGAGCATCTGCCCCGCTATTTCCGTAATATCTTCAAACATGCGCACCGCTTCCTTTTCCTCAGGTGATACCGGGACCACCGGTTACCAACCGTTTATTCCGTACCTTTTACAATCTTCCTGATCCTGATTATGACATAACCGATCCGGCGTGGCTACTGCATGAGCATGGGCTTTTCCGACGGAGCAGGCCGCCCGAAAATGTCAAGAAACAGACAAAGGAAAAGCATACACCGAGCCTGTGAATACCATATAATGGATACAAACCGGACGGTCGGTTTTAAAACAACAAGGAGCCTTTCGATCATGAAAAAGCGTAAATACGAAGCCGAACAGACCAAACAGACCATTGTCGAGGGGGCTAAGGCGCTGTTTGCCGCCAAAGGGTATGCCGCAACGTCAATGAAGGATATTTGCGAGGCCACAGGCTGCAGCAAGGGAAGCATCTACCACCATTTTCAGAGCAAAGAGGATTTGTTTCTCTACTTGGCGGAGCAGGCGTTTACGAACTCCTGGCAGACCTGGCATGAGCAGTCCGGGGAAGATCGTTCCGCGACGGAGCAGCTCTACGCTTACGCCGACTATTTTGTCGACACGCTTCAGAAGCCGCTCAACAAGGCCGGCGAGGAATTTATGATCCGGGTGGGTGCCAATTCGGAAGCCGGGCGGCGGTTCATGGAGATCATCCAGAACTACATGAAGGGATTTGAGGATCTGGTCCAGGCCGGACTGGACAGCGGGGAATGGAAAGGGGAGAGCGTGCAGGAGCTGTCCTTTATTATTCTCAGCTTTTATTCCGGTCTCAGCGACAGCTACCACCTGATGGACAAGGCAGCGATGAAAGAGCTGTTCCGCAAAGCCACCACGTTACTGCTTGATGGGATTCGCAAGTAATCAATCCTAGGGAGAGATGGCTGATGGAAGCAAAGCGGTTCGCAGATACAGACCACACGGGGAACATTAAATTTTCGGTAATTATTCCGGCCAGAAACGAAGAGAACTATATCGGGCGCTGCCTTGATTCTCTGGCTGCGGCGGCGGAGCCTTATCCGGGACAGGTGGAGGTCATCACCGTCTTAAACCGGTGCACCGACCGGACTGAGGAGGTTGCTTCGTCGTACGGGGCCGTCATTGTGAAGAACGACAGCAAAAATCTGTCGCAGATCCGCAACGCCGGGATTCAGGCGGCAAGGGGTGAAATCATCGTGACGATTGACGCCGACAGCTGGGTGACGGACAACATGCTGACGGAGATCGACCGGCTGCTGGCAACCGGACAATGGATCGGCGGCGGGGTGAGGAGCCAGTTTGAGCGGGTGTCGCTCGGGATCATCGTCTCCGGGATGCTGCTGATCGTGCCCCTTCTGTTCAAATACGGACTGGTCACCGTCGGACTGTTCTGGGGGTACAAGAAGGATTTTGAAGCGATCGGCGCCTTTAACGAAAACATGCTGATGGCGGAAGACGCCGAGTTTGCCAAGCGGCTCAAGCAATGGGGCAAGCAGCAGGGGAAGAAGTACGGCACCGTCACGAAGGCCAGCATGACGACCTCCTGCCGGAAGTTCGATCAGTACGGCGATTGGGGCGTCGTCAAGAACCCGAGAATTATATGGGCGTATCTGAAAGGAACCGACCGCAAGCACGCGGACGAAACGTACTACGAAATCCGGCGGTAGCTGTTTTACGGATCATCAGGCGATTTTTATCATAAATATATATTTCTGGGGCATACTAAGCGGACACCGATGAACTGAGGTAAATAACGGGAGGGTTCGCGATGTATTTCGGAAAAAAAGTGGTCGAGGAAATTCCCGAGGCCGATACTTTAATCTGGTCATGCGTAAATGATGGATGCAACGGCTGGATGAGAGACAACTTTGCTTTTGAAACGGAGCCGGTTTGCGTTCAGTGCAACTCTCCAATGGTGAGCAGCATGAAGATGCTGCCGCTGGTCGTCAACGACCATCCGACGAAAATGCTGAAGAAGGGGACGCTCATTTAAGGGCGCGACGTCCGATCAGCTCAAAGCGATGTATGAAGAGGTCCTGCGAGGGCCTCTTCTTTGCTTTGGATGCAGGTTTAATCTGATCCGACGTTTCTTTTTATATCACCGTTACATTCACTTCTTAATATCTAGGCTGCAGGCCGGTACCAAACCGATTCAAAAAGAAGCGGGAACGATGAGACAGAGCGAAATGAGACGGAGCGATGCGGAAGAGCTATCCCTTTGAGCGAGCTCTTGACCTGCAAGCCGAATCTCAAGCCTTATGAGTCCGTACCGGACCGGATTTCGCGGAGATGGTCTGCATTTCGTCAATTCTACAAGGAGCTGAGGGATGTTGAACAGACTCATTGGGGCAGCGATGAAACGAACCGTACTGATTCTGATTTTGCCGGCCATCATTGTAGTTTGGGGAGAAATTTCTGCGTACCGAATGCAGCGGGGGGATCTCCCACCGATCCATCATTCTGCGCTTTTGATTACGGTCCAAGCCCCGAGTTACCTGGCCGAGGAAATTAAACATAACGTAACAACGCCGATTGAGCAAGCGGTCCGCACTGTGGAAGATCTGCAGCTGCTGGAGACGAACAGTTTTAATGGCGGACTCCTGATCGGCCTGTATTTTCCCTTGCATTATGCTATGGACCGTGCCGAGCAGGACGTAAACGAAGCTTTAAAGGGCGTGGATTTGCCTGCGGGCACAGGCGAGCCGACGGTCACCCGCATCAGGGCTGACTCCTTTCCGATCATGAAGCTGAAGGTGATAAGCCCTTCAGGGAAGGTGGATGACGAGACGCTGCGAACGACTGTTCAAGCCCGCATCGCCGATGAATTGCTGCGTACAACGGGGGTAAGCGAAGTCCGGGGTACCGGCTCGGGAGACAATACCTATGTTCTATCAGTTCGGATGGATAAACTGGCCAAGGCCGGATTAACGGTCGATAACGTCAAGCAGTCCTTGGACGGGGTAAACGATCTTTCTGTTCAAGGTCGGCTGGCGGACAGCGTTACGTTTATCCCTTTCGAAGCTGCAGGCCGGAGACCGTACGAGACGGATTGGATGGACGCTGCTGTCTGCGGAGACCGCGGCCAGAGCGTGCCCCTCTCCTCGGTTGCGACCCTTTCCCCATCGCTGGTTGATAGGCAGACGACTTCCAGGACCGGAGGAGTTGGGGGTGTCGTTGTGGACATCTTCAAAGAACCGTCAGCCAACCTTGCGGAAGTATCGAAGAGGATCCGCGGACGTCTTTCAGGCATGACCGGTTTTCCGCCGGAGGACGTGAAACTAACAGTGATGTTTGACCAAGGAGCACGCGCCCAACCCCACTGAACAGGGTTGCATGCTGTGTTGCTGCACTCCTGGTACTTCAAATAATTTCCATAGCCATGTATGATTGGGCTAAGTGATTAAAATGTCCAATGGGTTCTGAGGCATACAGATTCATGGAAAAGAGGGTGCAGCAGCATGAGGAAATTATGGATGCGGGCGGCTGCGGTAACCGGTCTGGCCGCCGCCGCATGGAGCTTATCCATCGCCGCTTATTCTTCCGATACGCTTCAGGTCAAGCCGGTTCAGCCGCGGCTTGTTTTTAACGGGGAAGAGGCGAAAGGCGGAACCGGTCCGATGTTCTCCTACCGGGACTCGACGTACGTCCCGCTGCGCGACGTTTCCACGGCGATGGGAGCCAAAATTTCTTACGACAAGGAGTTCAATACGGTGCATGTGGATACGCCTGTTCCGGTGAACGGAAAGTCGAAGGCTCATGCCACGAAGACGTTGGGGGATTTCAAGCTGTCCATTTATGCAGCCGAAACGGAGGTTCCCTACGGCAAGCCGATTCCGGTCTGGGCGCAGCTGGAGTACCTGGGGGACAAGGAGGCGGTTGTTCATCAGGGCTTTAAGCCGTTCTACTTTGAGATCCGCAACGAGGCGGGGGAAGGAGGGGGCGCCGACATCCCTATGATCCTGACCCCTACTACATATTCACCCGGCGATGTGTTTCTGGATCAGCTGGACTCATCCATCGATATTCCAAGCTATAACTTTACGATCTATCAGAAGGCCCACCCGAATGAGGAATTGCCCGCCCAGATGCTGAAGGACACCAGGTGGAGCACTCTTCCTCCAGGGAAGTACACGATCGCCGCGCGTCCTGATTTCAGCCTGAAGTCCACGGGCGAGCGATTCGAGGAATCGGCCGAGATTCAAATTACTGTCAAGTAAATTGACCGAAGCGGACCCCAAAAAACCGGCTCCTATACATCAGGAAGCCGGTTTTTGACATGGGTTTCGATCCCGTAGGAATGCGTGATAACTATACTTTAATGCGTCCGAGCGCCTTCTCCGCCGGCACGTAGTCGTAGCCGAGGTCGTGGGCCACCGCCTCGTAGGTGATGCTGCCGTTGACCACGTTCGCCCCGCTGCGGATGGCGCTGTTCGTTGCCAGCAGATGCTGCAGGTCTTCGCCGGCCAGCTTCAAGGCGAACGGCATGGTGGCGTTCGTAAGCGCCAAGGTAGACGTCTGCGGCACCGCGCCCGGCATGTTCGCCACCGCGTAGTGCACGACGCCGTGCTTCACGTACGTCGGGTTATCGTGTGTCGTGATATGGTCGATCGTTTCGACGATGCCGCCCTGGTCGATCGCCACGTCCACGATGACCGAGCCCGGCTTCATCGATTTGACCATCTCCTCGGTGACGAGGCGCGGCGCTTTAGCGCCCGGAATCAGGACGGCGCAGATCAGGAGGTCCGCCTCCTGAACCGACTTCGCGATGTTCGATGGGCTGGACACCAGCGTCTTGATCTGGCTGCCGAAAATATCGTCCAGCTGGCGCAGCCGCGGAATGCTGAGATCGAGCAGGGTGACGTCGGCGCCAAGACCAACGGCGATTTTAGCCGCGTTCATGCCGACCGTGCCGCCGCCGATGATCGTCACCTTGCCGCGCGATACGCCCGGAACGCCGGAGAGCAGGATGCCCTTGCCGCCATGCGGGCGCTCCAGCAGCTGGGCGCCGATCTGCGCCGCCATGCGTCCGGCCACCTCGCTCATCGGCGTGAGCAGCGGCAGGGTGCCGTTCACGTTTACGGTTTCGTAGGCGATGGCGGTAACGCCGGACTGCACCAGCGCCTCGGCCAGCTTCGGCTCGGCGGCCAGGTGAAGGTACGTGAACAGGATGAGCCCTTTACGGAAATATCCGTATTCGCTCGGAAGCGGCTCTTTCACCTTCATAATCATATCGGCCTGGGACCACACCTCCGATGCTTCCGTCAGAATGGTGGCTCCGGCCTGCTTGTATTCTTCATCGGGAAATCCGCTTTCCGCACCGGCCTGATGCTCGATATATACCTCATGTCCGTGCTGAATCAGTTCGAGGGCACCTGCCGGCGTGACGGCGACGCGATTTTCGTTGTTTTTAATTTCCTTGGGTACTCCGATTTTCATGACAGATCACCTCACCTCATAATATATTAAAAGTGTACAATCGAATCGGCGCGTATTCATCATACGTCTTGTCAATCCGTTTGCCGCAGCGGCAGGACATAATGTTCGGCTGGTGTTACCATAATTAACATAAGGGATGTGAATGCCGATGAGCAGCGGCTTCAACCTGCATATCCGGGAAGTGCTGGAGCGCCCGGTGTTCAAGCGGGCCCGGCTGATTGCCGGAGCGAACGGCCTGGACCGTGAGGTGGGCTGGGTGCATATTCTCGAAATCACGAACGTGGCCCCGTTCGTGACGAAGAACGACCTGATCCTCACCACGGGCCTTTGGCTCCATCATTACGAGCAGGAGCGCCTGTCCTACATGCAGCAGCTCATCCGCCAGCAGGCGGCGGGGCTGTGCGTGGAGCTGGGCACGAGCATCGAGAACATTCCGGAGGAAATTATCGAGCTGGCGGACCAGTGTGATTTTCCGCTGCTCGTGTTCGAGCAGCCTGTCCGCTTCGTTGAAATCACCCAGGATATTCACGGGCTGCTGATCAACCAGCAGCATCAGCTGCTGAAGGATCTGGAGGCCTTTTCCCGCCGGCTGCAGCAGATTACCCTGCAGAGTACGGATGTTCATGCCGTTCTCCATGTATTATATGAATACACGGGTTATCAAATTGTGTATCATTCGTCCGTGGAGGCGAATAAATTTTGTCCGAAGCCGGCAACCTCGGAGGAGGCCGATGAGCTGACTTTCTTCTACCGCAAGCAGGTGGAGGGAAATGAAGCGGCCGCCCAGGAGCCCAGCCGCTTTCCGATGCCGGGCGACCGGCTGCTGCTCTCGCAGCCCGTCATCTGCCTCGGCGAGACCTTGGCGTACGTGGGGATGATTCTCCCAGGCGAGCAGCCGCTGGACCGGATCGTCCTGCTGCTGGACTACACGGCCAAATCACTGGCCACGCTGCTGCTGCGGATGCTGTTCCTGGAGGAGAAGCATCTGCGGGATCAGAACCAGCTGATCCAGGACATCCTGTCCCACCAGCTGGAGGATGAAGAGGCGGCGCGATCCCGGATGGGCGTACGTCCGGCCAAGCAGGGAGAGGTCCTCTTCATCGGCGGCATCGTCGAGCTGGAGTATCCGGACAGCGCCCTGCGGCCCGACCGGGACCGGATCGAAGCGGAGGAGCAGGATCTTCTCGTCCGGCTGCGCGCCCTGCTCAAGAAGCACGGTCTGCGCAATTTGCTGATGCAGAAAGGGCACCGCATCTACATTTTGTGCGCGCGGGAGCGCTCCGCTTCGGGGGACAACGCGGCGGCCTTGAAGCAGGCGGTGCGCCGGATCGTGGAGAGCCTGCGCCTGACGGGCGTTGGTCTTACCCAGCCGTTCAGCCTGCACGCAGGCTTTGGCAGCATCCGCCCGCGGATGACCGACATGCACAAGAGCTTCAAGGAAGCGGAGCAAGTGATGGAGGTATCTCGTTCGGTGGAGCTGATGCGCAGCAGCTTGTTCTACGAGCGGATCGGCGTCTACCAGCTGCTGAAGGCCATCCCGGACAAGGCGTTCCTCCAATCGTTCGTCGAGGAGCAGCTTGGGGCGCTGATGGCATACGACAAGGAGCATCACCTGCATTTGGTGCAGACGCTCGACGTCTATTTGCAGTACATGGGCTCGAAGAACGATACGGCCAAAGCGCTGTTTATCCACCGGCAGACCCTGTACAACCGTCTGGACAAACTAAATGAAATTCTCGGGGAGGACTTTTTGGAGCCGGAACGCCGTATATGCCTGGAAATGGCGCTGCTGGCCTGCCCGCTCTTGTCCTGACCCGTATACCTGTTGATTTTTCAACTCAGAAAGGCAGTGCAGATAAAGGATGATGAAGTTATGAACAAAGTCGGACTGGTCATGAGAAAGATCCAATTTACCGAGAGGCAGGGGCCGCGCGTCTTTGCGGACCGCCTGCAGGCCATCGGCCGCGAGCTTGGGGTGGATATCGTCTTTATATCTCCGGAGCGCCATGTGAGCGGGTATGATTGGGTGCCAGGATATGAGCATGAGAAGGGTGACCTGGTGAACTATGACATCGTGCTGGACCAGATCTACGCGAACGGCATCGAGCACGTGATCTATACCGTATCCGGATTTACCTATCTGAAAATGTTTCTTAAAAACAGCGTGCTCTTTCCGCACAGCTTTCCCGACCCCGCCCTGACGGGGTACGAGATGATGAAGCCTTTTTATCAAATGGTGGACAAGGCGGTCGTGCAGACCGAGTTTTTGAAAGGCGAGCTTGCCCGCAATTTCGGGGTAACCGACGTGGATGTGATCCCGATCGGATTCAGCGAGGATCTGGCGGAGCGGCATTTTGACCCGACGCAGATCGTGAACAACCGTATACTGTGGATCGGACGGGATGAGGAGAACCGCCGGCCGGATCTCGTGCTGGAGTATGCCCGGCAGAATCCGGACAAAGAGGTGTACATGGTCTTCGGGGGCGAACGATACCGGGAGAGCATGAAGAAATACGACATTCCGCTCAATGTCCGGCTGCAGTTTGCGCTGAGCCAGGATGATATTTTTAAGCTGATGAACACGGCGAAGGTGTACTGGAACTGTTCGAAATTCGATACGTTCGCTATGCCGCTGACCGAGGCGCTCGCCATGGGCAAAATCGTCGTAAAGCCCGAGCACCCTTGTTACGGGCATATCAGCGCCCGGCATTCCTTTTCAGGGAACGAAAAAAATTGGTTTGAGCTGGTCAACATGGCTGCGGCATCGCCGTCTTCTTATTCCTGGGACAACCGGAGCTATGCGTTTGAGAGCTTTTCCAGCCGCATCATGAAGGAAGGGTACCGCGAGTTTTTTGACAAGTGGCTTAGGGAATAAAAGATTTTTGCCGGATATTGGTCGTGACAGATGACCGAAAAAGGAGTAATCTTCACTAGTGTATATGTCTTAAATTACATATCGGTGAACATGTAGCTTTACCTCAAATAAGCGTAAAAAGGTGATGCAGCCATGTCCTTTTTCAACAAGTATGTCAAGAAATACTGGAAACTGTTTTGCGTAGCGGTATTGTTTCTGGCGGTAGAGTCGCTGTGCGATCTGCTGCAGCCGACTATGATGTCCAAGGTCATCGATGTCGGGGTGGCCCAGAGCCGGATGGATCAAGTCCTCCATTACGGAGGGCTCATGCTCCTGATCACCGCCGTTGGCGCGGTGTCGGCCTCCACCCGGAACATCATTTCAAGCCATGTGTCACAGCGGTTCGGGGCGGAAATGCGGTCCGATTTGTTCCGGAAAATTCAGTCCCTGTCGTTCGAGGATATGGATAAGTTCGACCGGGCCTCGCTCATCACACGGCTGACGAATGACGTCACCCAGGTGCAGAACTTCGTGAACGGGATGATGCGGTTTTTCGTAAAGGCGCCGCTGCTGTGCGTGGGCAGCCTTATTATGGCCATCCGTTTGGATGTGCATTTGTCGCTCGTGCTGGCGGTGGTGGTGCCGATTGTGGCCGTTCTCATCGTGCTGAACATGAAGATCGGTTTTCCATTCTTTATCCGGGTACAGCGGGCGCTGGATAAAGTGAACGGCGTCATGCGCGAGTACTTGTCGGGCGTAAGGGTGGTCAAGGCGTTCAACCGCTTTGATTACGAAGTGGAAAAATTTGAAAGCGCCAACACGGAGCTGTCCAGCCGCTCGGTCCTGTCGATGAGGGTCATGTCCGTTTTCGGACCGGGGATTTCGCTCTTCCTCAATTTCGGCATCATCGCCGTCCTCTGGATCGGCGGGATTCGGGTCGACAATGGGCAGATGCAGGTCGGCAGCATCATCGCGTTCATCAACTACATGACGCAAATGCTGTTCTCGCTGATGATGATCAGCAACGTCTTCAACATGTTCGTGCGGGCCAAGGCGTCCGCCGGCCGGATTGGCGAAGTGTTTGCCGAAGGAAGCGGGCTGGACCATGGAGGCAAGTCGGCGGCGAAACGCGATTCTCAGCGCGGACGCATCGACTTCGAGCATGTGAGCTTCTCCTATGCGGGAACCCAGGGCGACCCGGTCATTCGCGACTTTACGCTGACCTGCCTTCCCGGGGAGACCGTGGGGATTATTGGCTCGACCGGTTCGGGAAAAAGCACGCTGGTCAGCCTGATTCCGCGCTTTTACGATGCCGGCGAAGGGCGGGTCAAAGTGGCCGGCACCGACGTGCGGGACATGGACCCGCATGCGCTGCGCGAGATGATTGCCGTCGTTCCGCAGAAGATCATGCTCTTCACCGGCACGGTGGAGGACAATTTGAAATGGGGCAAGGAAGACGCGAGCCAGGAAGAAATGGAAGAGGCCTGCCGGATCGCCGAAGCGCATGACTTCATCATGGCTTCGCCTGAAGGATATGCCAGCCGGATCGGCCAAGGCGGCGTTAACTTCTCAGGCGGACAAAAGCAGCGCCTGTCCATTGCCAGGGCGCTGGTGAAGAAGCCGGAAATTTTGATTCTCGACGACTGCACGAGCGCGGTGGACGTCGCGACCGAAGCGAGAATCAAGGAAGCGCTGCGGACGTATGCCAGCGAGCTGACCTGCATCCTGATCGCCCAGCGGATCACGTCGGTCATGGATGCCGACCGGATCGTAGTGATGGACCGCGGGGAGATGGTCGGCACGGGCACGCATGAAGAGCTGATGGTGACGTGCCGGGTCTACCAGGAGATTTACCAATCCCAGATGGGAAAGGAGATGCATCCGCATGCCGCAGAATGAAGCCGCACAGGCACAGCAGGCGCCGCCTCCTGGGGCACCGGGTCCTGCCGGACGCCCTGGCGGGATGATGAGGGGACCCGGAAGCGGGGGAATGGGCCGGGGCAAGCCGGTCAAGCCCAAAAACTTCCGGAGAACGATGGGGCGCCTGTGGCGTTATTTCGGACGCGAGCGCAAGCTGCTCAGCCTGATCATGGTGTTTATCATCATCGATGCGGGCGTAACCCTGATCGGGCCGTTTCTGATTGGCAAATCGATCGACGCCATGTCCGCGAACCATGGACGCGTCGCTTTTGGGCTGCTGCAGTCGTTTATTATCGTGCTGGCAACTGCCTATATCACGGACGTGGTGCTCGTCTTTCTGCAAGGTTGGCTGATGGCCGGCGTGTCGCAGCGAATCGTTGCGGGGCTGCGCCGCTCGTTGTTTCAGAAGCTGCAGAAGCTTCCGGTATCTTATTTTGACGCCCGGTCGCACGGGGAAGTGATGAGCCGGCTGACCAATGATATCGACAATGTGAGCCAGACCGTTTCCCAATCGACCACACAGCTGATGGCCGGCGGCATCGCGATTATCGGCTCGCTGGTGATGATGATCGTGCTCAGCCCGATCCTGACCCTGGCGAGCCTCATAACCGTGCCGATTCTGTATTTGCTGACGCGCACGGTCACACGCAAAACGTCGGTGCTGTTCAAGGAGCAGCAGGTTCAGCTCGGCATGCTGAACGGCCATATCGAAGAGACGATTTCCGGTATGGAAGTCGTCAAGGCGTTCAATCACGAGCATCAAGCGATCAACGAGTTTGAGGCGGTCAACAGCCGCTTGTTTGAAGTCGGGCTCAAAGCGCAGATCCGCTCCGGCTTCATGATGCCGCTCATGAACGTCATCAACAACATCGGCTTTGCCGCGGTCGCGCTCGTCGGGGGGATTCTCGCCGTCAAGAGCCTCATTACCGTCGGCGTAATCGCGAGCTTCCTGAGCTACTCCCGCCAGTTTGTTCGCCCGCTGAACGACCTGGCCAACATCTATAATCTGCTCCAGTCCGGCGTGGCGGGTGCAGAGCGGGTGTTCGAGGTGCTGGACGAGCGGGAGGAGCCGGACGATTTGCCGGATGCGGTACGGCTCGATCGCACCAAAGGCCACGTCGTATTCGAGGACGTAAGCTTCGGGTACCGGCCAGAGGTGCCGATTCTGAAAAGGGTCAGCTTCGAATCGAAGCCGGGGACCAGTACGGCCTTGGTAGGGCCGACAGGGGCGGGCAAGACGACGATCGTCAATCTGCTGACGCGGTTCTATGACGTGACCAGGGGTTCCATCCGGATCGACGGCGTCGATATCCGCCATTACACCCGCGACAGTCTCCGCCGCACGTTCGGAATCGTGCTGCAGGATACATACCTGTTCTCCGGCACGATCAAGGAAAACATCAAATACGGCAAGCCTGACGCGACGGATGAGGAAATCCGCGAAGCCGCCGTGATGGCGAACGCCGACGTGTTCATCCGCCGCCTGCCGGACGGCTATGAGACGGAGCTGTCGGAGAACGGCGGCAATCTCAGCCAGGGTCAGCGCCAGCTGCTGGCCATCACCCGTGTCATTCTGGCGAAGCCATCGATCCTCATCCTCGACGAGGCAACGAGCAGCATCGACACGCGAACCGAGCTGCATATCCAGGATGCGCTGCTCCAAATCATGAAGGATCGTACGACCTTCATTATCGCGCATCGGCTCAACACGATCCGGGACGCCGACAACATCATGGTCATCGATCATGGCGAGATCGTGGAGCAGGGCAGCCACGACGAATTGATCGGGCGCCAGGGCTTCTACGCCCGGATGTTCGAGAGCCAGTTCAAAAACCTGGAAATCGCAGGAGAATAATTGGTCGGCTTGCGCTCCGGAGCTTGTTCGCGATTCTATTGAATTTGTCTTAATCAGATCGAACACATTCAGATTGTACCGTCTAAAGGAGTTTGTTCACTGACAAACAAACATATTTCGATTTGTATCTAGGTGTTTGTTCACTGACAACGAGCAAATTCAAATTGTACCTTTCAAGGTATTTATTCAGTGATGACGAGCAAATTCAAATTTGTATCTTTCAAGGTGTTTGTTCGGTGATAAAACACATTCAGATTGTATCTTTCAAGGCGTTTGTTTACTGACAATGAACCAAATCTAAATTTTTATTTCCATAGTGTTTGTTCACTCATAATGAACAAATCTCGATTTTGTCTTTCAAATGGTGGACACTAACACTATATCTTTGCTCTCAGTCATCATCCATATATTGATTTAAATATAAATATTAACACAAAATATAGGAAAATTTTCTATCCAGCTGCCCGTTGAAGAATATAGTGTCGTGTCCTCCTTTTGTAAAACAAAACAAGGATATGTCCACTGTATGAGGACAGAGGATGAGCGAGAGCTATTTCAAAATGGAGTGTCGGGGAGCGGGTAGTGGATTTGAGATCAGCAGAGTGTCGAGAAGAGTAGTAGATTGGTTTGAGATTAGGAAAAGTGTTGGTGGTTTTGAGATCTGAACAGTGCCGGAGAAAAGGCTGGTTGATTTGGGATTTGTGATTGTCGGGAGCAGTTAGTGGGTTTGAGATCAGGTAAAGTGTTGGTGGTGTTGAACACTGCCGGAGAAAAGGCTGATTGACTTAGATTTGTGGAGTGTCGGGGAGCAGTTGATTGGCTTATGAATTGTGGAGTGCCAGGGAGCAGTTAATTGGTTTGTTTAAGTCCAGAAGAACAACAGGGGAAAGTCGAACGGCTTGCACCCTTGCCCCTCATGCTGGTTCCGGATTAGACCAGTTTTGTCTACTGACAAAGAACATATTGCGATTTTGTCTTTTAAAAGGTGGACACTAGTACCTATCTTTGGTCCAGCATAAAACTTCTATATATAGTTAAAAGCTGGGTTTTAACGCTAAATATAGTGGCGAATTCTTGAAATGGCGAGCTGAAGAATATTAGTGCCGTGTCTTTCTTTTGTAGGACAAAATGGAAAAGTGTCCATTGGATAAGGACGTTTTTGGTATATCCTCTCTGTTATTCTTATAGGGTAGGGTAAAGTGAAGGTCCCAATAGAATTGGGGCGTGCAAGAATACACCAGCCACTCAGGTTGGAAGGCCCAGGATGAAAATAACGAACAAGCAACCCGTCCCTTTTGAGGGCCCCATTGATGAGCCAAAAAGGGTCCCCATCGAAGGGACCCTCAATGAAAAAGCAGCCATTCCCCATAGGGGAGGCTGCTTTATCTGTTTAATAGGCTTGCTTTGGACATATTAGCGCTTCTCGACAAGCTGCTTCACCGAAGACTCGGAGGAAGTCTCTTCTTCCTCGACGATTCCGCGCGTGGAGCTCCGGAACTCGCGGAGCGTGTCCCCGAACGCTCTTCCGAGCTGCGGGAGCTTCGATGGCCCGAAGAGGACGAGGGCGATGGCCAAAATAATGACCAGGCCGGATACACCAATGTTGTTCAGCATAGCATGTACACCTCTTTTCTGGATTAACGTCCTAGCCCCAGATGACTGAACACTGGACGGATGGCGGCTGTCATATGGTCAGGTCTGCAACGACCTAGCTGCCGGACGGGCTGGACTGCATCTTCCGCCACTGGCGGCCGGATACGTAAACGCTGATCTCGAACAGCAGGATGAGCGGAATGGTGACGGACAGGTGCGAGACGAAGTCCGGCGGTGAAATACAGGAGCCGAGGATCGCCAGCCCCAGGTACGCGTATTTGCGCGTCTTTTTCAGCGTATCGGGCGTCAAGATTCCGATTCGGGTCAGGAACAGAATGACCACTGGAAGCTCGAAGGCGATGGCCATCGGGATGACCAGATCGAACAGGAACCCGAAGTACCGGTCAATCCCGTACGTTTCGATCGCCCCGATCGTTTGGTTCATGCGCTTCATGAACTTCAGCATCATCGGAAACACGACGTAATAGCTGAACGACAGCCCGGCCAGAAAAAGCATGAATGCGACCGGAATGAAGGGGAACGCGCTCTTCGCCTCATGCTCCGTGAGCCCCGGCTTCACAAAAGCCCACAGCTGGTACAGCAGGACGGGAACCGTGAACATGAGCGCGAAGATCAGCGCGCATTTCATGTAGATCAGAATGCCGTCCGTAAAGGAAAACACGTTCCAGGCGATCGGCTCCGCTAAAGGCTGAGACTTAAGGTAGAGCAGGATGCCGGGGGCGGCGTACAATCCGGCGGCAAACGTCACGATGAAGCAGATGCCGACGATGATCAGCCGCTTTCGCGCCTCGGCGACATGAACAATCCAGTTGTCTTGATCCATTTGATTCCCTCCGCTTTTTCCTTGCCCCAAGGCGGTGTTTTCGCTTAAACGAGAGATCCGCCTGATTTCAAATATTTCGCAATGCCTTCCGCAGCCCGGTAAGCGAGGGCGCCAACGGTGCCTGTCGGGTTATAACCGCTGTTATGCGGGAAGGCGGATGCGCCGACGACAAACACATTTTCGGCATCCCACATCTGGAGATAGTTGTTGACGACCGAAGTTGAAGGGTCCGATCCCATAATCGCCCCGCCGGTGTTGTGCGTGGATTGATACGGCACGATATTGAACGGTCCCAGCTCTTTGGAGGAGCCGATGGACGATGGCTTCATTTCCTTCATGATGGCTTCGGTTTTATCTGCCATGAAGGCGATCATTTGCCGGTCCTGCTCCTCGAAGTCGAACGTGATCCGGATCAGCGGTTTGCCGTAAGCATCCTTGTAGGTCGGATCCAGATCGAGATAGTGATGCCTCCAAGGCATGCTCGATCCCTGCGCCGCCACGGTCAAGTAGTTGTTCGCGTATTTCAGCGAGGTCGCTTTAAAGTCTTTGCCCCACGTTGGTGTCCCTTTCGGAACCGAATTGTTCGCGATCGGGCGGAGCCCGGTTTGTGAAATCCGGATGCCGGCACCGTGGATGAAATTCAGATCGCTGTGGTCAAAGTTGTCGCCATTGAAGTCCGGGATTTCCATGCCAAGCGCGCCGGCTCCGGCAAACAGGTTGAACTGCTGGTCGTCATAAAAACCGGTCGCTGAACCACCATTTGTTTGGTAAGCGTAGTTTTTGCCCACGACGCCTGTTCCCGTATTCGGATCGTACGGCTTGCCGAGCTTGGACGTCAGCAGCAGCCGGACGTTGTTGAACACGTAGCTCGCCAGAATGACGACGTCTGCCGGTTGTTCATATTCCTGACCGGTCAATGGATTGACGTATTTCACGCCGGTAGCCTTTTTCCCGTCATGCAGAATATCCGTCACGTTGGCATACTCACGGAGCTCGAAATGCCCGGATTTCTGTGCGACCGGAAGCACGGTCACGACCGGATCGGCCTTGGCGCCGTATTCGCAGCCAAAGCGCTCGCAATAGCCGCAGTACTGGCAAGGGGCGCGGGTAATGCCGTCCGGGTTCGTATACTGCTCGGACAGGTTGGCCGACGGCATCATATACGGATGGTAGCCAAGCTTTTTGGTTGCTTCCTCGAACATTTTGATCATCGGCGTCTTGATCATCGGCTTGGTCGGGAACGGCTTGGAACGCTTGCCGACCATCGGCGTCTGTTCTTGTTCCCCGGAAATGCCCGCGACCTCTTCGAACTTGTAAAAATAGGGCTCCAACTCGTCGTATGTAATGCCCCAGTCCTGAATGGTCATGCCATCCGGGATTTTTTTCTTTCCATAGCGCTCGATCGTTTTGCTCCGGATTTCGAAATCGTAGGGCAAGAACCGGTACGTTTGTCCGTTCCAGTGGATGCCTGCGCCTCCGAGGCCTTCCCCGAGCAGGAAGGCGCCGTATTGGCGCATCGGCAGGGCGGTCATTTTCGACGTGTTCCGAAAGGTGATCGTTTCCTTGGACAAATCCTGCATCAGTTCATAGCGCTGGGCGTAACGGAGCTCGTCATGGACCATGTAATAATCCTCGGTGGAACGGGGTTTACCGCGTTCCAGGCCGACGACCTTGATTCCCTGTTTGCTTAATTCAGCGGCGATAATGCCGCCGATCCATCCCATCCCGACGATCAGGACCGGGACTCTTGGCAATTTCGTAGCCATGGATAACTCTCCTTCTCTGTCAGCATGTAAAAATTAATGTGTGGCCAAATGGTCATGCAGGCTGAGCGGATCCGTTTTTGCAAAAGCGTCCTCACCGACAATTTTGGCATAGGACATCTGGTTGCCCGGATAGTTCCGCATCTTCCAGCCCTCCATGTTGACGTTGCCGCCATAGAGCGGGTCCGCATATACGCCTTCGAGCGTCATATTGCGAAGCAGATCGAAGAAGCTTTTGCCGGTGATGCCGTTAATCACTTCAATGTCACCTTTTTCGAGCGAAGTCAGAATGGCGTCTTTTTCTTCGTCGGCAAGGTCGGTAAACCCCTTTTGGTACTTTTTCTGGCTTGCATTGTCAATCGCGGTAAGCCCGAGCAGGAAGACCTCGTTACGGTTAATGCTCTGATAGTCGCCCTGTGTGGCTTCTCCTTTAACAAAAGGCCCCATGCGGTATTCGCGGGCGTTGAAGCCCCAGTGGCCGGCTAACTGGTGGTCGATGTAGTAAGCAACGCCCAAGTCGTTGGCTCCAGGACCGTTATCGTCCTTAGGAAAAATGCGCTCTGTCGCTGCCTGTGTAATTTGCAGCTGGCGCTGGTTGAAGTACATGGTCGCATGGTTATAATCTGCAGCAGGCTGCGTTCCGGTTTGCGGCGATGTCGGCGCATTTGCAGCCGGCTTTTTCTTGTTGAAGCCGCCGGTAATGGCCCCGCCGATAACGCCACCGACGACCAGACCGCCGATCGCCGTCCCTGAATATTTCAGGAACTGGCGCCTGGACCCGCTTGGTGGTTGTTCCTTTTGTTGTTCTGCCATGGTTTCATTCCTCCTTGTGGGATATGTTCCCCTTTGCTGGGTATATTATGCACTTGCCATGCCAAGCCGAAATAACCGCAAATACGAAAAATCACGATAATCCGCGTACATGAAAAGCTTATTGCTGGGGCATCGTAGCTGTATTGAGGCAAATTTGAAAAAGTTGAAGGGAGACACCTCCAAATGAAAAAATCGATCATTTTCCTGAGCCTGCTGCTCGTTCTTTCCCTGTCGGCCTGCGGTAAAAGCAGCGACAATAACAACAACCAGGGCGCAGCCAATAACAACGCCGGCACGACCGGGAACACGGGTACAACGACCGGTCAAACCGGCGGCAACGCAGCAGCCGGCAACGGGGAAGCGACCTTTAAAGCCAACTGTGTCAGCTGCCACGGCAACAATCTCGAAGGCGCCGTAGGACCGAACCTGCAAAAAGTCGGGGCCAAATACTCCGCGGACGAAATCGCCGGGATCGTATCGAACGGCCGCGGCGGCATGCCGGCTTTCAAAGGCCAACTGTCCGATGCTGACATTCAAGGCGTAGCCCAGTGGTTGGCCGCCAAAAAATAAGCGCGCTTCGGCCCAGCCATGCAAAAAGCAGCCTTTCCGTCAGGGGGCTGCTTTTTTACTTCGCCGGGAAAACGGCGCGGCATTCGCATGTTCGCTGCAGGCTTGATGCTTGGCGGCTTGTTTATTTTTCGACAAAATCGGGTAATTTTAGAGAAAATTCAACATCAAGAATTTCGATATGGGGGGTTTCGCATGAAAATGGGAAGAATCCTTCTGGCCTGCCTGCTGCTCGCGTCAATGCTGACGGCCTGCGGGAATAACGGGGAGAATGCCGGGAAGGTCAAGCTGGAGTTTTTTCAAAACAAGCCGGAGGCCAAAGGCTCCTTTGATAAGCTGGTGGCCAAGTTCAACGCTTCGCACCCCGGGATCCAGGTCACCCAGGTGAATCCGCCGGATGCCGAAACGGTCCTCAAGACAAGGGTCGTCAAGAACGACATTCCCGACGTCATCGGCATGGGCGCGACCGACACGTATTCGATCCTGGCGCAGAGCGATATTTTCGCCGATCTGACCCAGAGCAAGCTGGTCGAGTCCATTGATCCGAACTACATAAAAATGCTCAAGGACGTAACGGGGCTGAGTAAAATTACCGGTATCCCTTACGCAACCAACGCCAACGGCATTATGTACAACAAGGACATTTTCAAGAAGCTGGGGCTGAGCGTTCCGAAAACGTGGGATGAGCTGATTGCGACTGCCCAAAAGGTGAAGGACAGCGACATCATTCCGTTTTATTTTACATACAAGGACGACTGGCAGACGAATCTGCCGTTTAATGCGCTAGCACCTAACCTGGTCGGCATCGATTTCTTCAAGCAGCGCCGTGAGAATCAGGTGACCTTCCAAGAGAAATTCCGCGAGGTGGCGGAGAAGCAGCTGAAGCTGCTCGATTACGGACATGGGGACAACTTCGGGAAAACGTACGCGGACGGTAACCGTGCTTTTGCGCGCGGGGAATCGGCCATGTATATCCAGGGCAGCTGGGCTATTCCGGAAATCCGGAAATCGAACCCGAACGCGAATATCGGCTTCTTCCCGTTCCCGACCGGAAACGACGCGGACAAGAACAAGCTGATCTCCGGGGTGGACACGCTGCTGACCATCTCCGAGAGCACCAAGCATAAAAAAGAAGCGGAGGAATTCATCGCTTTTCTCCTCGAGCCGGATAACATCGGCCAGTACATCAAAGAGCAAACCGCGTTCTCGGCCGTCAAGGGCGTGACGCAGGACGACCCGGCGGTTGCCGAGCTGCAGCCTTATTTCAAGGCGGGCCGAGTTGTCGACTTTGCCGACCACTACATCCCGGCCGCCGTGCAGCTGAACTCGATCGTTCAGGGATTTCTGCAAAACCGGAATATCGACGCCTACCTGAAAACGCTCGATACCGAGTGGGACAAAGTCCAGAGCCGGAAATAACACCATGACCAAAAGAGGAGGATGAAGGGATGTCCAAGCGACTTACGGCGTTTTATTGGATGACCGTGCCGGCGGTCGTACTGTTCTTCGTATTTATGACACTGCCCGCCCTGCAGGGCATTTACTATTCGTTCACGAACTGGAACGGGTTCGGCAAACATTACGACTTTATCGGGTTCCGCAACTACGCAAACCTCTTTACGGACAGCAACGTGGGGAACGCCTATCTGTTCACCTTCAAGTTCGCCATTGTCGTCACCATTCTGATCAATGTGCTCAGTCTGCTGATCGCGCTTGGCCTGAACGCGCGGATCAAGGCGCGCAACTTCTTCCGCGGCATTTACTTTCTGCCGAACATTTTGAGCGTGCTGATCGTCGGCTACATTTTCAACTATCTGTTCTCCAACGTCTTTACGATCTGGGGGCAGAACCTGGGCATCCATGCGTTCTCAACGAACATTCTGGGCAACGAAAATCTGGCCTGGATCGGGGTCGTCATCGTGGCGGTATGGCAGGGGATTGCATTTAATACGATTCTGTATCTGGCGGGACTCCAGACCATCCCGGCTTCGCTGTACGAAGCTTCAAATTTGGACGGGGCCAGCCGCTGGCAGGAATTCTGGAGAATTACCTTTCCGCTCATTTCCCCGTTTTTCACGATCAATATGGTGCTGGCGATGAAAAACTCGCTGATGGTCTTCGACCAGATCGTCGCCTTGACCAATGGCGGGCCCGGCCGGGCGACACAGTCCATTTCGCACCTGATCTACATCGGTGGGTTCCAGGGAGGCGAGTTCGCTTACCAGTCCGCCAACTCGGTCATTTATTTTATCGTCATTGCGATCATCTCCATCCTGCAGCTTAAATTTCTTCAAGGAAGGGAGAGCGATATGTAATGAGAACGAAAACGAACTGGGCCGTCATGATCCTGATTGCCTTGGGGACGCTGCTGATTCTGTTCCCGCTGTACATGACCTTGACCATTGCACTGAAAAATCCCGAGGAAATGACGCGGTCGGTCTTCGCGATTCCGTCGACGTTTCACTGGGAAAACTTCTCGAACGCGGTGAAAATGACCAACTTCTTTCGCGCATTCCGCAACAGCGCGCTCGTGACGATCTCGACGGTGGTGCTGACGCTGCTCACCAACTCGCTCGTGGCGTACGCCATCGCCCGGAATATGCACCGGAAGTTCTTCAAAGGGCTGTACTTCTACTTCATCAGCGCTATGTTCATTCCGTTCCCGATTATCATGCTGCCGATCGTCAAGCTGGCGTCGGCGCTGCATATGACCAATCTGGTCGGCCTGACGATTCTGCATACGGTCTATGCGCTGGCCTTTAACGTCTTCGTCTACGTCGGCTACATCCGCTCGATCCCGACGGCGCTCGAGGAGGCCGCCACGGTGGACGGGGCGACGACGTGGGGCACGTTCTGGCGGATCATCTTCCCGCTGATGGCGCCGATCAACGCCACCGTCGGCATCCTGATCTGCCTGTCGACCTACAACGACTTCCTGCTCCCGCTGATCATCATCAGCGACCAGTCGAGCTATACGCTGCCGCTCGTGCAGTACATTTTCCAGGGACAGTTCAACACGGACTACAACCTGGCGTTCGCTTCGTATCTGATGGCGATGCTGCCGATGATCATCATCTACCTGTTCGCACAAAAATGGATCATCAACGGCGTGACACAGGGCGCCGTCAAATAAAGTGTAAAGCGTTGGTTACAAGCCGCTCCCCGGGCAAGCACCGGGAGCGGCTTTTGACGTTCTTGACGAAAGCAGTGCTGTAAGCGTGCTGTCATCGCGGCCGCCGGCTGTTTCACGGCTGTTAGCTGCTCGTTCGTGTGCACTTGGACTTAGTCCTCCTGCCGAACTTCGGCTTTGACCCGAGGGGCTGCGGATTTTTTTCTCCGTTTCAGGTACACGACAAGAGCCAGGACCGCAGCAGCCACCAGGATCGCGGCTAGCGAATACTGGGAAATCAAATGCAGGAACTGCTCGATCTTCGAGCCGACCAGCCTGCCGATCATGACATAGACGATCACCCAAGCGAGTCCGCCGATGTAGTTATAGATAAAAAAGGTCCGTACATTGATCCGGAGCACGCCGGACACGTATCCGGTAAAATGCCGGAGTCCAGGCACGAAGTAACAGATCAGAATGAGCTTGGTGCCGTACCGGTCGAACCAGCCGGTAATTTTGGCGATCCGGGCCGGGTTCAGGAGGACGTACTTGCCGTATTTTTCAAAGAAGGGCGTTCCCATACGATACCCGATAATATACGTCACCGTCGTGCCGATGATGGCGCCGATATACGAATACAAAATAATTTGCAGCAGGTGAAAGCTCCCCAGCGTCGACATATGGCCGGAGATGGCCATGGCCAGCTCTCCCGGGAAGGGAATCGCCAAAGATTCAGCGAAGAGGCCGCCAAACAGCACCATATACCCGTATTGTTCAAACAGATGGATGATCCACTCCATAGTTTCTCTCCTTACCGGCCCTCGCCGCCTGCAGTCAAATCCAACCTGAGGCCGATGCCGTCTCATGCTTTCGTCCATTCTAACGGAGCGGCAGGCCATCCAGAAACTGTCTCTGGACTAGGATCAAACTGGACTTTGGTCTTGGAGATTGCAGAAACTTTGCGAAAACTCCTGAATAATAAGAAAAACGCCTATCTTGATATAAGGAGGAGCTCTCTCTGGAGCTTATACTATCTTATATCTTCAAATAAAAAGGACACTTCCCCTTCGGTCGAAAGGGAAATGCCCTTTTTAAGGTTTGCTCGTTATTTCTTCGTGCCATGCTGCTTGGTCGGAAGCTTCGCGCTGGCTCCTTTGCTGATGCCATCCTTGTGTTTGCGGGCCTTTTCCTGGGTGTCGTGGAGCTTCTCCACATACTCATGCGTGTTGTCCATGGCTGTTCAACCTCCTTGTGTTTGCAGTCGGCATTCCCTGTTACTATGACCACTCCGGGCGGCCTGCATTCATCTTGCGGGAGGAAGGCAGAAGTATAAAAATACCCAGAAACGTTTGACAAAAACCGGCCAGCTGTTAGAATAATAACCAAGTCAGTTAATTGAGAATGAATATCATTATTAATTAAATCGAAAGTGACATATGCTTTTTCGCATTATTTTCAGTATTTTCAATGACTGGCCAGACTATAGAAAGCGTTGGATAGCCATGAAAAACACTTACCTGTGGACGCTGTGGATCCTGCTTATCGTATTCTCAGCCGCTTCTTTGTTTATCGGGGTGAAGGATATCTCCCCGCTGGATCTGTTTCATCTCACAGCCGAACAGAGGCAGGTGCTCTGGATCAGCCGCCTGCCGCGCCTGATCAGCATTATCATCGCCGGCACGAGCATGAGCATTATCGGCCTGATCATGCAGCAGCTGACGAGAAACAAGTTCGTGTCGCCGACGACGGCCGGAACGATGGATTCGGCAAGGTTCGGCATTTTGGTGGCCCTCATGGTGTTTGGTAACGCGGCACCGCTGGTGAAGATGCTGGTGGCCTTCGTTTTTGCCCTGCTGGGAACGATGATCTTCATGCGGATCCTGGATAAGGTCAAATACAAGGACGCCATTTTCATTCCGCTTGTCGGACTCATGTTCGGCAACATTGTCAGCTCGGTGACGACGTTTTTTGCCTATAAAAACGATCTGATCCAGAACATGTCCTCCTGGCTGCAGGGCGACTTTTCCATGATCCTCAAGGGCCGCTACGAGATGCTGTACATCAGCATTCCGCTCCTGATCATCGCCTATCTGTTCGCGAACCGCTTTACGATTGCGGGCATGGGAGAAGAGTTCGCGGTGAACCTGGGGCTTAACTATAAGGCCGTCGTCAATATCGGACTGGTCATCGTCGCCGCTATTTCATCGGTCGTGATTTTAACCGTGGGCATGATTCCTTTTCTGGGCCTGGTCGTTCCGAACATCGTCACGATGTATCTGGGGGACCATCTGAAGAAAAGCCTGCTACATACCGCACTGCTGGGAGCCGTGTTCGTGCTGTTCTGCGACATTCTGGGCCGGGTCATCATCTTTCCGTATGAAATCTCCATCGGCGTCACCGTCGGGGTGATTGGCAGCGCGATCTTTATCTATTTACTGCTGAGAAGAAGGGCTTATACATGAGCAAATCCAACCTGACCAAGCTGATCGTTTTAACCGTCATCGCACTTGTCCTGATTGCTGTCTTTATGGTGATCCAGTCCGGGGGCAACTGGGATTATATCCTTCCGCGCAGGGGCAAAAAAGTGCTGGCCATGGTCCAGACCGGCGGAGCGATCGCCTTCTCGACGGTCGTGTTCCAGACGATTACCAACAACCGCATTTTGACGCCGAGCATTATGGGGCTGGATTCCCTGTATATGCTGTTTCAGACCTTCATGGTCTATGTGTTCGGCTCGATCAGCCTGACGGCGATGGGCAAAAACGTGAACTTTCTCATTTCCGTCGGCATGATGGCCGTGTTCTCGGTGGTGTTCTACAAGCTCCTGTTCAAAAGGGAAGGGCAAAACATTTACTTTCTGCTTCTGCTCGGTCTGATCTTCGGCACATTGTTTCAGAGCCTGTCCTCCTTTATGGAGGTGCTCATCGATCCGAACGAGTTCCAAATCGTCCAGGACAAAATGTTTGCCAGCTTCAACAACGTCAATACGGATCTGCTGCTGGTGTCGGCGGCCGGGATCGTGCTGGTGACCGCCTATTTTATGCTCTATACCAAGTATCTCGATGTCATTGCTATGGGAAGGGATCACGCTGTCAATCTGGGTGTCGATTACGACCGAGTGGTAAAAAGGCTGCTCATTGTTGTGGCGGTGCTCATTTCCATCGCGACGGCGCTCGTCGGGCCAATCACCTTCCTGGGGCTGCTCGTGGCCAATGTGGCCTATCAGCTGATGCGGACCTACCGGCACACGCTGCTGATTCCAGCTGCGGTGCTGATCAGCATCATCGCCCTTGTAGGCGGGCAGCTGCTGGTGGAGCGGGTGTTTACCTTCTCCACGACGCTGAGCGTCATCATCAATCTGGTCGGCGGCGTGTACTTTATCTATCTTTTGCTAAAGGGGAGTAAATCATCGTGATCGAGGTTAAAGGGGTTTCCAAACAATATGGGGGCAAAACAGTGGTCGACAACGTCTCGGTGAACATCGCCAAAGGGAAAATCACCTCCTTTATCGGTTCCAATGGGGCGGGCAAAAGCACGCTTCTCTCCATGATCAGCCGCCTCATTTCCTGTGACGGCGGTGAAATCCTGATCGAAGGGGAGCGGGTGGACCGCTGCAAGAGCAGCGAACTCGCCAAGAAAATCTCGATTCTGAAGCAGTCCAATCATATTAACGTCCGCTTGACGGTCAAGGAACTGGTAAGCTTCGGACGATTTCCTTACTCGCAGGGCCGGCTGAAGCCGGAGGACTGGAAATACGTCCAGGAAGCCATCGATTATATGGAGCTCGGCGATCTGCAGGACCAGTACCTGGACCGGCTGAGCGGAGGGCAGCAGCAGCGGGCTTTTATCGCCATGGTCATTGCCCAGAACACCGACTATGTGCTGCTGGATGAACCGCTGAACAACCTGGACATGAAGCACTCGGTGCAGATCATGAAGGTGCTGCGGCGGATGGTGGATGAGCTGGGTAAGACGGTCATTATCGTCATTCATGACATCAATTTTGCCTCCGTCTATTCAGACGACATCGTTGCCCTGAAGAACGGCAGAGTCGTGAAGGAAGGAACGGCGGACGAGATCATCGATACGCCGGTGCTGAAGCAGGTCTACGGGATGGATATCCCCATTGAGAACATTAACAACAACAAAATTTGCGTTTATTTTGCCTGAAGCCTGAGGCCCGGGAGAGGTAAGAGGCATCTTGTTCGAAAAATAAAGTTCTCCCTGAGTTGAACGGGCCAGGTGAAGAATCAGGTGCAGTGCTAACCAAGGGAAATTATATGCGTGGACTCATCCCAGCCAGGCGCCGGCGGGCAGTTCATCACATAATTTTATACATTTACGGCTTGGTTCAAGCCGAAACCAAATTCAGAACATGGGGTGGATGAAGTTGAAAACAAGAAAGATGATGCTGTTCATCATCACGGCCGTGTTGGTCGTCGTGCTGGCGGCATGCGGCAATAAAAATACGGCAGTACCTACCAAAGAGGCGTCTGCTGAGCCAACCAACACTTCGGCGGCTTCCGGTTCCGAGGAGCTGACGATCAAACATAAGCTGGGCGAGACCAAGGTCAAAAAAAATCCGCAGAAGGTCGTCGTCTTCGACTTTGGCATTCTGGATACATTGGATAAATTGGGCGTTCAGGTCACCGGGGTTCCGCAGGCGAACATTCCACCTTACCTGTCCAAGTACGCCGACAAAGATGCATACAACAACGTGGGGAGCCTGAAAGAGCCGGATTTTGAAAAAATCAACGCGCTGAGCCCGGACCTGATTATTATCTCCGGCCGCCAATCCGATGCTTACGAAGAGCTCAGCAAGATCGCGCCGACGGTCTACCTGGGCCTGGATACGGCGCGGTACATGGAATCGTTTAAGGAGAATATGAACACTGTTGGCCAGATCTTCGGCAAAGAAGACGAGATCCAAACGGAGCTGGACCATGTCGACAAGACGATCGCGGAAATTCACGATAAAGCCGCTGCTTCGGGCAAAAACGCCCTGATCGTGCTGGCGAACGAAGGCAAGCTGAGCGCTTATGGCGTTGGCTCCCGCTTCGGTCTGATCCACGACGTGCTGGGCTTTAAGCCGGTGGATGCAAACATTGAAGCTTCTACGCACGGTCAAAGCGTCACATCTGAATACGTAGCCGAGAAAAATCCAGACTACCTGTTCGTCGTGGATCGCGGCGCGGCTGTGGCCGGAGAGGGCGGGGAATCCGTATCTGCCAAGCAGACGGTGGAGAACGATCTGATCAAAAATACGAAAGCCTTCAAAGAAGGCCACATCGTATATCTCGATCCGAATTACTGGTACCTCTCCGGCGGCGGACTGCTGTCCGTTCAGGAGATGGTCAAGGAAGTTGGGGCAAGCATTCAGTAGTTAGGCAAAGAGTACGCGGCCGTTCAGGCGCGTGCCACCAGGAGCTGTCGCGGAGGTCCGTAAGGACGCCGCGGCGGTTTTTTTGCGTTTCTTCTCTGCCACCTTATCGCGGCCGTTCCGCCAGCATCAGGAAGTAGGTGACCAGATAAGCGCAAGAGGTAGCGCCAAACCATGCAAATATGCCCGGGGTCATCGCGAAGTACAAACTAATGGGCAGGGACCAAAGAAAAGCGATCAGTACAAGCGCTTTACGGCGAAACCAAGCAGACACGATCGCAAGGGCAGCCGGCACGCACAGCGTAAAGAAGGTGATTTGAAGAGGGCGGGTTTCGAGGCTGGATGAATACGGATTGAAAAAGCCCAGCGTCATCCAAAGCAGGATGGTGGCTGTACCGGCAGTCGTTGCGAGCAGAGCCGCCGGGCGTCTGAGTTGGCGTATCATCAATCTAACACCTCTTTCGTCACCTTAATGAATCGGGTTGACCCCGACATCTACTTATCTATGAGTTCCTTTTCTCCCCCATCCTGGCTGCCCCCGCCGCCCATTACCGGAGTGACCTCCAGTTCAGAAAAAGGCGACTGATGAGCCATGAAGAAGAAACGGGAATGCCCCGTAACGGACAGCACTTGAGCTTCGTTATTCCCTTTTACGGTCATGCTGGTAATCTTCGGGTCAAACACTTTTCCGGCAAGAATATTCACAGTACGCCCCTTAGCGGTTTGAACGGTAAAGCCCCCGGTCATATAAGGAGTATCCTCTCCTTGAAAGTTTCGATAGGGGGACGACCGGTACCACTGATACCCGCGGGACCCCTCGTTCACCCCACTCACTCCGAAGGCGCCGTATTTTTCGTAAAAGATGAGCTCTTCCCCGTCGACCGTGATGGTCGTGAGTACGTCGGACAGTTCAACCTGCTCTTCATGAAGGCCATATTCTACGGCCTGTTCAGCACTGTGAAACCATGGAGAGCCGGGCGACGCCGACGTTGCACGGCTGCAGCCTATCAACAGGCAGATGACATATAACACAACCGGTACCATGACCAGTCTGGTTTGAATTTTGATCACGGCTGTACCTCCTACTCATACCTCAAAATCCAACGTCTTTTACTCTTGAACGTTACGCTGCGGTAAAAGTTGGCTTAACAATATCATTTCATCATACGCCTCCATCCTATTGTGCGGCAAATCGGGAATATGCTTAAATAACAGAAAGGGTTGTAAACGATCGCCAAGGGACACGTAAAAGAAAGGGGGGAGGAAGGTGGCCCAGCTGGATTTTGATCCAAGCGGATATACGGTCAGTTACCAGGAGGAGCGCATTTCGCTGCTTGCCAAAGAGTATGCGCTGCTGCAATTTTTATACAGCCATCGCGGCCAGGCTTTCAGCCGGGAACAGCTGCTGGACCGGGTATGGCCGATGGAATATCCGGTGGAGCGGACGGTGGACGACCACATTTACCGTCTGCGTAAGAAGCTGCGTCCTTGGAGTAACCGGGTCTTTCTGAATACGGTGCGCGGCTATGGCTACAGCCTGACGGTCAAAGAGCCGGATCTCCGCAATCCGTCGATGCAGGATACCGAGCTGCAGGCCCAAATGCGGCAGCTGATGAACAAGTACCTCATGTACGGTCAATGCAAATCGATGATTACGCTGGCGAGCCAGCAGGATCTGCTCGGGTTTGAGCTGCCCCCGTCCCACCTGATTTTTATCCGGTATGCGCAGGCGGATATCCACTGGTTTTTGACGGATAACGAATTCCCGCTCTCGAGCAAGCTGTATTATTTGCTGCATTTTTACTTGTACTTTTACCATGAACCGGGAAAATGCCTGGATTATTTCGAGCGAACCATGGCCGCCAACATTGGTCCGGAGGATCATCAGCGGGAGCTGAGGATTTTAAATATTATCGGGCTGTATACCGACAACGGCCGGGCCGAAGAGGATCTGTCCAGGGTTAAGGCGGCATACGAGGCCGTTCGTGAAGCGGGGGGAGATCTGGATATGTTCAACGTCCATATCAAAATGGCGGAGATGTACGTCCACCTGGGTGCAGACAACCTGCCCGAAGCCGAACGCTGTGCAGGCGAAGTCGAACGGATGCTGGAGGAAACCCCGTATTTGCGGGAAATTTGCTTTTATCACGGACTTAAAGGCCGGTTGCTGCTCCGGCAGGGGAAACGCGCCGAGGCCGCGGCTGCTCTGAACTACGGCATTGAGGTTGGAGAGATGACGCACAACGTGCCGCTGATCGTCGGATCGATCCGGGAAACGCTGGTTTATCTGGAGAACAACGTGCAGGATCCACAGCTTCATCGCCAGTTCGCCGCGAAATACGCCGAATATAACCGGATGTATCAACTGGAAGCCAATAAAGTGCCGATCGAAGAAAAAATCGAAAGCATTCTAAATGCTGTCTGATGTTCCTCTGATATTCCTTCGTTACAGTGAGAGTACGCCATATTCTGACTGAACGGAGGAATTTTTCATGTCTACCCTAGTTACTGAGCCGCGGCCGTCCGCAAAATCGGTGTGGGCCAACCGCATCTATGCCAAAATGTTTACGGCTTACGCCATCTCGTCGTTCGGTGAATGGTTCGACGCTTTTGCGATTCAGGTTCTGGTCGCTTACCGATGGCAGGCCGATCCCTTAATGATTGCGCTGATCCCGGTCATGATGGCCCTGCCGGGCATCCTTCTCGGGTCGCTCGCGGGGGTGGTGGCCGACCGCTGGAAAAAGGTCAACCTGATGCTGATCGCCGATGCGGCCGAGACCGTTCTAACGGTCCTGCTGCTGTTTGCTCCAGGCATGCACTGGCTGCTGCCGCTATTGGCGCTCCGTGCCGCCATGGGCGTATTCCGCGTTCCGTCGCATCAGGCGCTGACACGCCAGGTGGTCCACGAGGATCAGCTGCTGAAGGCGACTTCCTACAACGGTCTGGTTAACCAGTTCTCCAAAATCGCCGGTCCGCTGCTGGGCGCGGTCGTCCTGACGGTACTATCCCCGCAGCTGTGCATTCTGGTGAATGCCGTAACCCGGTTAATCTCCTGCCTGCTGCTGTTTACGCTGCGCCGAATCGAGGCCAATCATACGGCTCCTCAGGCGGACATGAATCCGGGAGAAAATGCCGGCCCGGAGCACAGACCGGGCTTCATCGAGCAATGGAAGCAGGGCTGGGCGGTGCTGCTGCAGCGCCGGATTCTGCTCACCACGCTGATCGTGAATATGACGGTCATCCTCGTTATTCTTATGATCGATTTCCAGTTTCCTACGCTCTATAGAGAGATTGCGCCGGATAACGAATCTCTTCTGGGCTGGATGGTCTCCTCAACCGGCGTGGGTGCCGTAGCCACGATCATGATCTTGAACCGCCGGAACCGGATCGGTTACGGCACAGGGATCGGGGGCGGCATCGTCCTGGTAGGCGCAGCGATCGGGGCGATGGGGCTGCTGAAACCAGGTTCTCCGGAGATCTGGAGCATCGTGCTGGGCCTTGTCATCGGGATCGGCAACGGGCTGTTTATGGTGACGAACAATTACGCGCTGCAAAAAGAAACGCCGGAAGGCATGACCGGACGGATATTCGGCATTCAGAACATGATGTCCAGTACGATTATGATCGCAGCTCCATTGGCCGGCGGTTTGCTGATCAAAGGTTTTGGCGTGGGAGAGGTGTTCTGCGTCCTTGGCCTGCTCGTACTTGTTTTTGGTATCATCTGCCTTCTGCTTCAGCGAATGCTCTGGCCAACGGACGCCAAGAAACGCGCCCATGAAGAACCCCTGCGGCAGGTATCCGGGTAGACGGTGCTGCCTTGATCCTGTGCAGGCCGGATAGCCCTCGGACATGAGCACTCCTTCTGCGAGCTCAACCAGAAGCGGCTTGGCAGCCCGAAGAACAAAGCCTTAACAAAAACAGCCCTGAGCCGGTCAACCGGCCCAGGGCTGTTTGTTCTGGCTGACCCCCCCTGCTTATTCTGTAAGCGGACTAAACAATGAAGAGGCTTGTATCCCGCACTTTGGTCGGGGGCGGCATCGACCAAAGTCCAGGGAAAAGTCTGGACCCCGGATAGAATTGCCGGAACCTCCTTCTCTGTACAATAAGACGTAATCAATGCCAAAACGTTCGGATGGAGGAGATTATTCATGGAAATGGTCAACGTAAGGAGCGTGGGCGCCCGGCCGGCGTTCCGCTGGTTTGAAGGGGAGAAGTGGCTGGTCCTGACTGCTGTCTTGGGATTTCTGCTGTCCGCCTTCTGCGGGATCTGG
Source organism: Paenibacillus sp. VMFN-D1 (assembly GCF_003386155.1). Lineage (NCBI taxonomy): Bacteria > Bacillati > Bacillota > Bacilli > Caryophanales > Paenibacillaceae > Paenibacillus > Paenibacillus sp. VMFN-D1. Next base: position 316,944 of record NZ_QRDU01000004.1, read on the forward strand.
ACCCTTGTGAACGGGGCGGAAGTAGCCCCCGGGGGCAATGTTCAAAATGCGTTTTCTTTTAACGCTGCGATCGGGATATTTTTGCTGTCGACGGCGCTCATTATCCCGTATTCGGGTCTCGGACGAAGAGGCAGAGCCTTTTACCGCTACCCCTACATCGTGCTCGCACTCTATTCCTATTTTGCCGAAACGGTACAAAATTTCCGTGGAGTTAATCCCCGGTTTGTCAAAGACGGGTCCGCCTTTGACAAGGCAGTGGGCAACGTTTTTGCGTTCATCGCCCTGCTGCTCGTCGTTTTTTATCTGTTCCTGGCCGCGCAGTATTTCCGTCGCAAAGTATACGCGGCTCATCCTGAGCTGGTGACGGGCATCCGTTATGCCATGGTAGCCGTGATGCTGTCTTTTGCAGCGGGGATCTGGATTTCGGTTAACCAAGGCCGGACCGTGGGGCTGCATGGCAACATTATTTGGCTGCACGGCCTGGGCTTCCACGCACTTCAGGCCATCCCGCTCGTCGCCTGGCTGAGTACTCGGACTTCGCTCTCCGTCTGGGTACGTCTCCGAATGATCCACCTGACGGGCATTTGCTACGTGCTTGGATTGGTCTTCATCGGATGGCAGACTTTGTTGGGCCATACGGTTCTTGAATGGTCAACGCTCACTGTCGCTGCCGGCTTCTGCTTCCTGCTCTCCTTGGCTGCCGGTGCTTTGATGCTGCGCAACGCGGACGGATTATTGAGAAAAATGCATTGAGTCATTTATCTACAGCAGCCAGAGGAGAACCGATTAGGAGTACAGCGCCGCGAGCTTTTCGGCGGTCCGGCCCCATGTGAAAGACTGAAGTACCATGCTGCGTCCGCTGCCGCCCAGGCTGCGCCGCAGCTCTTTGCTTTGGGCCAGTGTGACCAGATATTCCGCAAAACCTTCCGGACGCCAGTAGTCATCCACCAGGTAACCATTTACCCCGTGCTTAATAATTTCGGGAATGCCACCGATCTGCGAGGCGATGACCGGAAGTCCGGATGCCATCGCCTCGACGTTAACGAGGCCGAAGGCTTCGTGCCGCTGGGAGGGACAGACAAAGCAGTCGGCCATCCGGTAGATGCTGTGAATTTCGCTGTGGTTTTTGTTGCCGGTCCAGGTGACCGCTACCCTCAGCTTGGCGGCCTCGGCTTTCAGCCTCCGGATATATCCCTCCTTGCTCCGGCCTGCAATCACAAGATGCAGTGGGACTTGTTTGCTTGCGATTTGCGCGGCTTTCAGCAGAACGGGCACGCCTTTTCTCGGGATGATCCGTCCAGTGAACAGCACGGTGAAGACATCCCCGATCCCATACCGGCTGCGGGCCTGCGCCCGCTCAAAATCGGTTGGCGGACGAAACCGGTCGGTGTCCACGCCAAGCTCGACCGTACGTATTTTGTGCGCTTGTGAGGGGAAACGTACGGACAGCTTTTGCTTTAGCGAGGCGCTGTTGGCGACAATCCACCACGCATGCTTCAGGCTCGCGGCAACGAGCCGTGTCGAAGGCACGAAAGTGAGCGAATGCAGAAACAAGGTTACTTTGGACTGGGGAACAGCCCGCTGAATAGCGGCCATATAGTGGGGACGGTTATCCACCTGGATGACGTCGTAAGTTTTCCCATGAATGAATCGAAGCACCGAAGCGAGGTAGACTTTGGAGCTGCCGGAACGGACCCTGACAATACGAACCCCCTCATCCGTGCTCTCCAGAGGCAATCCCGCGGAGGCTCTGCTTAAGACGGTTACCGCATGCTTCTTGGCAAGCTGCCTGGCGATGGATAAAATGCAGATTTCCACCGAGCCGCTGCCGGGAACAGGGAGCCGTTCGGGGGCTACGATCAGTATGTTCAAGCCGCTTTCCTCCCTTACAGCAAAGATGCTGATCCCCGCACCTGCTGCTTAATTGATCCTTCTATTATTTATGCGTGCCCCCATAACAGAGTACGGGATGCCAGCCCAGAAACGGAATCTATTGTTCTGCTTGCGGGATGAATGTCCTGTCCAGTCCGCCGTGCCTTGCATACAATAAACAGGTTTTGCAAGCGCGTTACAATCTATTTTGAAGACAGGACAGGAGAGATCGGTGGATGGGGGAGAAGATCCGCACGGCAGTCGTCAGCAAGTGGATTAAAACGAAAGTGCTGCTTGGCAGCAAGGAAGTCCGGCCGTTTATGCTCGATACCCGCAAAATTAGCAAATCCGACATGAAGGAGATGCTGAAGTCGTACCGTATGGTCTATGTCAAACCGGAAAACGGCACCCACGGCAAAGGGGTGATTCGGGCGGAACAGCTGGAGAACGGAGATTATACGTATCAGGTGGAGACGGTAAAAAAGACCTTCGGCAGCTATGATCCGTTCTATCAATCGCTGCAGAAGCAGACCGGGAAGCGAAGCTACCTGATTCAAAAAGGGATTCATCTCGTAAAGTACCGTAAGCGTCGTTTTGATATCCGGGTGATGGTGCAGCGGCGTCCTGGAGGAGATTGGGAGGCGACCGGTTTGATCGGAAGAGTCGCCCGCGAAGGCAAAATCGTGACCAATTATCACAGCGGGGGCACGCCGATGGATGTCAAAACGCTGCTCGGGGCCCATTTGAATGAGAAAGAGACGGCTAAAGTCATCCAATCCCTGAACAAGCTCGGGGTGACTACCGCAAAGCATCTGCACAAAAAGTACCCCGGTTTCCGGCAGATCGGCCTGGACATCGGCTTTGACCGGACGTGGACGCCGTGGATCATTGAGGTGAACACGAATCCTGATCCGTACATTTTTAACCAGCTGAAGGACAAATCCACGTATCGTAAAGTAATGAAGTTCAGACAGGCTTGGAAGTAAGCAGTATATGCGGGGAAAGGGCTCGGCTGAAGCGCCGGCCTTCTTTTTTTGTATGATAAAGGCGCTCATCATCGACGGGTTCCCCGAATGTTAAAAATGCAGCCTTTGTCCTGCGGTTGAACCCGCGGTCAAGGCTGCTTTTACTGTTCTAGGACGTTTGCCCAACCTCCCGTTCAAAACCGACGATCCAATCGCCCTGGACCGCGGCATACCCCTCATCTCCTTCGGCAACCAAGCCGTACAGATGCTTCACGTCCAAATATTCCTTCCGCTCCCCGTTATCAAATTCCAGGGTGATGTAATAGTACGTTCTGGAGGAGCCGCTAGAATTGACAAAGCCGCTGCCGTTATCATGATGGCTGCCGCTGTGATGGCGGATGTCCATCCGTTTGGAAATGACACGGGCGTACATGGACGCCCGGGGAGTACGGGCATTTTTGAAATAACGGGCACCATTCATAATGATGCTGGCAACGATGATGATGAACACAATGCCGAAAATAAAGGGGAAAATTCTAAACATAAAATCGAAGAAGTCAAAGCCTCCTCCGCCAAAGGGCGGTGGCCCGGGAGTCACCATAACGTTATTCTCCTTTCATGATGCCGGTTTGGTGTGCATTCAACCGAATATTGTGTAGAACGCGTAAAACGAAGGAAAGTTGTCGATTATCGGCAAAAAATACGGCGATTGTATGATTCATGGTCCGCTTCCATCTCTATATCTGCTATGCTAGTATTTGGAAATACAAGATGATAGGGGGAGCTGCAATGCCAGAATCAAAACGTGAGCCGATCATCTCCATCCAAGGACTCGAAATGAACTATGGGGGAAAGCAGGTTCTGAAGGGCATCAACCTGGATGTGTATGAAGGGCAAATCATCGGATATATCGGCCCGAACGGCGCGGGAAAAAGTACGACAGTCAAAATTATGCTGGGGCTTGTCAAAGGCTACAGCGGCCGTGTTCGCATCTTCGGCAAGGATATTTCGGACGGAGAGGTAGAGTATAAGGCCAAGATCGGCTATGTTCCTGAGATCGCCGAGATGTACGATAGCTTGACCGCCCAGGAATATCTGACGTTCGTTGGCGAGCTGTACGGTCTTGAGCGGCGGCTTGCCGATCACAAGGCGCAGCGGTTGATGGAGCAGTTTGGCTTGGAAGAGGTGTACTTTAACCGAATATCCTCTTTAAGTAAAGGTATGCGCCAGAAGGTGCTGTTGATCTCAAGCCTCCTGCATAATCCCGACATTCTTTTTTTGGATGAGCCGCTCAGCGGACTGGATGCAAACAGCGTTATGGTGGTGAAGGAGATGCTGGCAAGCCTTGCAGCCGAAGGCAAAACGATCTTTTATTCGTCTCATATTATGGAGGTTGTGGAGAAGATCAGCAGCCGGATCGTTTTGCTGAATGAAGGGAACGTTGTCGCCGACGGCAGCTTCGAGCAGCTGCAGGAACAGCTGCATGAAGGAACGCTGGAAGAGATTTTTACTGAGCTGACCGGGTATCATGAGCATAAAGATACGGCAGCCCGAATCGTGTCCATCGTAAAAGAGGTACAGCGATGAATGATTTCAAAACGCTGATTGTGCTGGACCGCTGCAAGGGTCTGTTCGAAAAGGCAGGGATGGATTATGTGCAGATGCGCCGTATCCTACAGGTCAAACTCACGATGGATGGCCGCCGGGCGCCGACACTCATCGGTAAAACTTCCCGATCTGCTGATCCTGATGAGCTGTCGAACCAGTTTCTTAAGTCGCTGTGGATTTATGCCGTGATGGGGGTGGTCATGACCCCATTCGTGGTCATGGGTCACAACCTTATTTTTCAGATGAGCATCGTATTCAGTATCTTGATGTTTATGATCACGACGTCGCTGATTTCCGACTTCTCCTCCGTATTGCTGGATGTTCGGGACCATACCGTTTTGGGTTCCAAACCGGTGAACGCTAAGACGATCAATATGGCCAAGGCCATTCATATCATGATTTATTTGTTTTTTATTACAGGCTCGATTACGGCCGCACCGCTTGCTGCCGCCCTGTTCCGACACGGCATTGTATTTTTCTTGATCTTTGTGCTGGAGATCGTGCTGATGGATCTGCTGATCGTCGCGATAACGGCATTGTTGTACTGGCTCGTCCTCCGCTTCTTCGACGGAGAAAAGCTGAAGGACATCATCAATTATGTGCAAATTGGCCTCACGATGGTCATGGCGGTTGGTTATCAGCTTATCGCCAGAGTGTTCAATTTGGTGGATTTGCCGAACGGGTATGAGGCCCATTGGTGGCATGTATTTCTGTTCCCGGTCTGGTTTGCGGCTCCGTTTGAATGGCTGTTCGGTGGACATAGGGGAGAGGCGATCCTTGTTTTCAGCCTATTGTCGGTCCTCCTGCCGCTCCTGGCCGTATGGATTTATGTCCGGATGATCCCTTCGTTTGAAGCCAATTTGCGGAAACTGTCCACCCAGACTGCCCGCAAGAAGGGAAGGGGCGGACGGTGGCCGGATGTTCTGGGGCGCTGGATCTGCAGAAGCCGGGAGGAGCAGGTGTTTTTCCGCTTTGCGCTCGGCATGATCCGGAAGGAGCGGGATTATAAACTAAAGGTGTACCCTTCGCTGGGACTCTCGCTCATCTTTCCGTTTATTTTCATGTTTAATACGTTTAATTCGGGCAGCAGCTGGGAGGAGATCCGTGCAGGCAACTCTTATTTGTTTATGTATTTCTGTGCCCTGATGATCCCCAGCGCCGTCATGATGCTGCAGTACACCAGCACGCCGAAAGGGGCGTGGATTTTCAGTACGGTACCGCTGCGTAATCATGAGCCTGTCTATAAAGGCACGCTTAAAGCATGCATTGCTCAGCTTATTTTGCCGATTTTCGTTGTGGAAAGCATAATCTTTACGGTGATTTTCGGCATCAGAATCCTGCCGGATCTGCTGGTCATATTCGTCATGACCTTACTGTACACCGTGATCAGCTTCCGGCTGATGGGTTTGGAGATGCCGTTTACCGAACCTGCTCAGGCAGGAACGCAATCCGGAAAGGCCGGCCTGATGCTCCTTCTTTTTTTAATATTGGGGGCCATGGCAGGGCTTCATTTTGCACTCCGTTTCTCGACTTATGGAGTATATGTACTGATGGCTGTGGCCTTGATCGGCAATATTGCCGCATGGAAACTGGCCTTCCGTAACCTTTAAGCTAAGGGCCGGAATATATTCTGCAAGCGGTCTTCTATAAAACTGTACATAAAGCGGCTCCGCCAATGCGGCGGAAGGCCGCTTTTTCATGCCCAAAATCGCTATTGACATCCCTATTGAGAACCAATATCATTTAGATATTTAATTGATACTGATTCTCAATATCAATAATAAGTACATAGCAGAGAGGGAGATTGTGTTCATGAAGACATTCCGGTTAAAACGGGGGCTGCTCGCCCCGTTCATCGTGTGCTGCCTCATCGCTTTATTCACTGCAGGCTGCAGTACGGGGGGAGAAGCCAAGGAAGGAGCTGCTGCGCAGGCTGGCAGCGGAGATTCAAGTACACCGGCCCAACAGGAAGAAGTTCGCACGATCCAGCACTCGATGGGAACCGCCGAGATGAAAGGGACGCCGAAGAACATCGTCGTTCTGGAATGGACGTACGCGGAGGATTTGATTGCACTTGGCATTCAGCCCAAAGGTGTCGCCGACGTGGAAGGGTATAAGAAATACGTGAACGCCCAGCCGGGGCTGTCGGCGGACGTCATCGATGTAGGTACGCGGCAGGAGCCCAGTCTGGAGCTGATTACAAGCCTCAAACCGGACCTGATTATCGCGGAAAATTTCCGCGTGAAGGATACATACGAGCAGCTAAAGGCGATTGCGCCGACCGTAGTTTTTGATAACTACTCCAAAGAAGCTTCCCAGGATCAATACGCCACGATGGAGAATTCCTTCCGGACGATTGCCGATATCGTCGGCAAGAAAGAGGAAGGCGAGAAGGTGCTCGCTGACGTGCAGGCCACCTTTGACGATGCCAAAGCGAAGCTGAAGGCGTCGGGCAAAGAGCATGTGAAATACGCTTTGATCCAAGGCTTTTCGAATCAGGATGCGGCGGTCATGCTGCTGTACTCGGACAACTCGATTGCTGCGGGCGCGCTGAAGCGTGCGGGCTTCGAGAATGCCTATCAGCCTAATCCCCTTCCGGAGGACGGCTATGCCAAGACGACAGTGGAGTCGCTGGTACCTGTACAGGATGCCAATCTGCTGTACGTGGTTCAGGATGATGATAACATCATCGAGAAACAGATGAAGAACAACGCCGTCTGGAACGGCTTGCATTTCGTCAAGGAACAACAAACGTATCCTCTCGGCGGCGATATGTGGGTATACGGTGGCCCGCTGTCGGCGAAAATTCTGGTCGATAAAGCGGTCAGTCTGCTGACGCAATGAAGCCGGTGATGGAGCCGATAACGGGGCACGAGGCAGCCGTAAGGCCGGAAACCCGCCGAATCAGCCTGAATCTGCTGGTGTTTGCCGGGGGAGGTGTTCTTCTGGTGATCCTGCTGGCGCTGAGCCTGACGCAAGGGGAGCTTCATATTCCGCTTCGTACGGTGTATGAGGCGATCGTTCACCCGCAGAACATTGCGGAACACCAGACCATTCGCGGCCTGCGGCTGCCCAGAGCCGTCATGGGCATTTTGGCTGGTGCCGCCCTGGCTGCGGCAGGCGCCCTGCTGCAGACGGTGACGCGGAACGCCCTGGCGGAAGGGGGAACCTTCGGGATCAATGCCGGCGCCTATTTTGCCGTGGTGCTGTGCACGATCTTTATGCCGTCCCTGATTCATTCGTCACCGCTTATCACGGCTTTGCTCGGCGGCTGCCTGGGCGCAGGGCTGTCTTACCTGCTGGCGGGGGCAAGCCGGAGCACGCCGGTCCGGATGGCGCTCTCCGGCATGATCGTGTCGCTGGTGCTCGCCTCGTTCACCGGCGCGCTTCAGCTGCTGTTTGAGAACGAGACGAATGGGCTGTTCGTCTGGGGTTCGGGTTCGCTGAACCAGAACGATTGGCACGGTGCGGCCTACAGCTGGCCGTGGGTGACCGGCGTCCTCGTTCTGGCATGGCTGTTCCGGCGCCAGCTGGACTTGCTGGAGATGGGGGACGAGACCGCCCAGGCGCTGGGTCAGCGGGTAGGGCTGGCCCGCACCGCCGCACTCGCCGCGGCGGTCCTGCTCGCCGGGGTCACCGTCAGTGTGGTGGGCCCGATCGGTTTTGTGGGGTTGATCGCCCCGCATCTCATCCGCTTGCTCGGGATGCGGCGGCATGCGCTGCTCATTCCAGGCAGCGCGTTATGGGGCGCGGTCATCCTGCTGGGTGCCGACGCCATTGCCCGGTTGTTCCGCGGCACGCTCGGGGAGCTGCCGGCGGGGGCCGTCACGGCGCTGTTCGGCGCGCCGTGGCTGATTTGGCTGGCGCTGCGGGCCAGCCGCACGGCTGCTGCCGATGGCGGAGGCGGGATGAGCGCCGGCGTGCTGCATAAGCGCCCGCCGTACCCGCTGCTGCTTGCCGCCATGATTGTGCTGATCCTGCTGGCATCGGTCATCGGCATATCGGCAGGCAGCCTGCGCATCCCGCTGGGCGATACGCTCGCGGTCCTGAGCGGCGGCGGGGAGGCGATGTACCGCAATATCATCCTTGATATGCGTCTGCCCCGCCTGCTGGTATCGCTGCTGGCCGGAGCCGGTCTCGCCGTGGCCGGCGTCATGCTGCAGAGCACCGTCCGCAATCCGCTGGCGGATGCCTCGGTGGTGGGCGTCACCTCCGGCGCGGGCGTTGGGGCGCTGCTGCTGATCGTGCTTTTCCCGGCCGCCTCCGGCGGATGGCTGCCGGCTGCGGCCATCGTGGGCGCTGTGGGCGCAGCAGCCGTGGTCGGCGTGCTGTCCTGGCGGAAGGGGCTGGAGACCAGCACACTGACGCTGGTCGGCATCGCCGTGTCGGCGGCCTGCGCCGCGGCGATCCAGTTTCTGGTCATCCGCTCCGGCATGGGGGCTGCTCCGGCGCTGGCCTGGCTGGCCGGCACCGTCTATGCCCGCGGCTGGAGCGATTTGATCAGGCTGGCTGCGCTGCTGATCGTCCTGCTTCCTGCGGCCTGGCTGATCGGCCGCCGGGCGGACCTGCTGGGATTCGGCGATGCCGTATCCCAGGGTCTTGGCCTGGCGCTGACGCGGGCCCGGCTGCTCACAGCGCTGATCGGCGTGCTCATCGCGGCCGCCGTCGTTCAGGCCGTTGGCACGGTCGGTTTCGTCGGCCTGCTGGCACCGCACGCCGTCCGCCTGCTGACCGGGCATCATACCCGGCGCGCGGTCGTGCTGTCGGCGCTGCTCGGGGGCCTGTTGATGGTCGTATCCGATATCGTCGGCCGGCTGCTGATCGCCCCCAAGGAAATTCCGGTCGGTCTTGTCGCAGCGGTCATCGGAACGCCTTATCTGCTCTTTCTGATGTTCCGCTCCAACCGGCTCAGGAAATAGCCTTCCGCCCCGGCTCCCTTCGCCTCTGCTGGAATAAGCTGGGGTGAAGGGGGTGAGACGCATGACGACATCCAAGCATTATTCGGCTGCCAAGAAGTATATGAACCGCCGGGTAAAGATCAAGACGAAGTACGGAAGCACGTTCTACGGTAAGATCGTCAAGGTCAGCAGTTCCAAGGTATATCTGAAGGTTTCCTCGGTCTCGAGCAGTCCCGGAAAGGCGCATATCTCGTTTTTTCCTTTCATTCTGCCGCTCGTACTGTTTGATCTGCTGGTGATTGCGCTGGCGGACGGCCGTCACCATCATGTTCCGCATCCACACTACCCACACGGTCCGTATCCCGGCCCATACCGTCGTCTATAATCGGACTTGGTTCTGCGGCTAACAACCGTTTACACCAGGCGGATTTCGACAAAATGGCTGGTAAATGTTATCCTTTTGTCGTAATTTCATACAAAAAATGAAGCCGCACGCATGCCGCATTAAAGCGCTCTACATCCGGCAGCTGCGGGTTTCCCGCTTTGGAAGGCCCCCGGAAGGGGGCTTTTTTATATTTCCGGCACTTGGCACTATTTCTCACTTTGATTCTGTCCCTCAGAAGTAGTACATTATTAATTGAAATCATAAGGAGGTTTCCGAATTAATGTTCTATGAAGACAATGAGAATTTGAGCATCATGACCTACACCTTGAATAGCGGCATTAAAGGAACTGTACCTTTATCCAATAAGCAGATTCAGGAATGGATCGAGTGCTATCGCACGGATGCGAAATTCATCACAGCGATCGGTAAGGAGTTTTTTGGCCTGAATCCGGAGCTGGTCGCCGATTTTAAAGTGCATAATCGGTTCTCCAATTACGCTGAACTGATCAAGCCCGTAGTATCTTCTTCGGAGCCCGACAACACGGATCAGCTCTCGAAGGCGTACGAAGAAAATCGGGTGTACTTCAAAGTCGATTGCAAATGCGGTACGACTTACACGACCTTTTCCCAATACTACACGACCAAATGGTATTGTTCCAAGTGCAAGGAAATCGTATTTTTGGACAAGAAGAAGGGCAGAGTGCCGACCGATAAGGGCGATGCCTGGTACATGACCAATAAATACTATGTGGCACGGGACTAGCATGATTTCACGAACGAGCCTGAAGCAGGCAACATATATAGAGGAACTGAAGAATTGGACGGCTGCGCCGAAAGGTGCGGGCGTCTTTTTTGTGCTTGAAGGGCCTCATTTTTAAATATTTTGTGACTAATTTCACAAAATCGAAGATTTGGGCTTTGTATTGTGACATTTATCACAATATTCGGATTCAAAGTCTGCCATGATACAGGAAGAAACGATGAAGCCAAGTTATCGGAACCTGTTAGGCGGGTTTTAAGAATAACGACAGGAAAGAGGGAAGAGACGATGGATGTAGTTATGCTCTCACGTATCCAGTTTGCCGCGACGACGATTTTTCACTTTTTTTTCGTGCCGCTGTCCATTGGACTGGTGTTCACGATCGCGATCATGGAAACGATGTATGTCGTCAAAGGCAAAGAAGAGTACAAACGAATGGCTAAATTTTGGGGGAAGCTGTTCCTGATCAACTTCGCCGTCGGCGTGGTGACAGGGATTTTGCAGGAGTTCCAGTTCGGAATGAACTGGTCGGCTTACTCCCGCTTTGTAGGTGACGTCTTCGGGGCGCCGCTGGCGATCGAAGCGCTGCTTGCGTTTTTCCTCGAATCGACGTTTATCGGCCTGTGGATTTTCGGATGGGAGCGCCTGTCCAAAAAGGTCCACATGATCTGCATCTGGCTGGTCGCGTTCGGCACGGTGATGTCGGCGTTCTGGATTTTGGCAGCCAACTCCTTTATGCAGCGTCCGGTCGGTTTTACGATCCATAACGGCCGCGCCGAGATGAACGACTTCCTAGCTTTGATTACGAACGGCCAGCTGCTGCTGGAGTTCCCGCACACGATTCTGGCGGCTTTTATGACCGGGGCCTTTCTGGTCACCGGGGTCAGCGCCTACAAGCTGCTGAAGAAGCAGGATACCGCCTTTTTCAAAAAATCTTTTGTCATCGCGGTGATCATCGGGCTTGTGTCCTCGATCGGCGTGGCACTGGTGGGCCATCAGCAGGCGCAATATTTGGTGAAGACCCAGCCGATGAAAATGGCTGCGACCGAAGCGCTCTGGGAAACGAGCAGCGATCCCGCGCCGTGGACGGTCACCGCATTTATCGATACGAAAAATCAGACCAATACCGGGGAATTCCAAATTCCCTACCTGCTCAGCTTCTTGTCTTACAGCAAGTTTTCCGGCGAAGTTACGGGGATGAAGGAGCTGCAGTCCCAGTATGAACAGCAGTACGGCCCCGGGGATTACATCCCTCCGGTGCGCACGACCTTCTGGAGCTTCCGCATCATGGTGGCCAGCGGCTCGCTGCTCATTGTGCTCAGCTTGTACGGCGTCTATCTTGCGGCACGCAAAAAGCTCTACAACCGCAACACCTGGTTTATGCGCCTGATGCTGTTTGCCATTTCGCTGCCGTTTATCGCCAATACGTCGGGCTGGATCATGACGGAGATTGGACGCCAGCCTTGGACCGTATTCGGGCTGATGACGACCGCCGACGGCGTGTCGCCTAGCGTCACGGCAGGGCAGGTATTGTTCTCCATCATTGCTTTTACGGCCATTTACGCCATTCTGGCGGTGGTCATGGTGTATCTGTTCGTCCGCGTCATCAAGAAAGGACCGTACGCCGACAACGCTGCTCATTCGAATGAGTCGGCCGATCCATTTGATAAGGAGGGAGTTCCGCATGCTGTCTCTCAATGAGCTGTGGTTTGTCCTAGTAGCTGTCCTGTTTATCGGGTTTTTCTTTCTGGAGGGTTTTGACTTCGGGGTCGGGATGTCCACGGGTATTCTGGCCAAAAACGATACCGAGCGCCGGGTGCTGATCAATTCGATCGGCCCCTTCTGGGATGCCAACGAAGTATGGCTGCTGACGGCCGGCGGCGCGATGTTCGCCGCGTTTCCGAACTGGTACGCGACGCTGTTCAGCGGTTTTTACACACCGCTGGTGCTCCTGCTGCTCGCCCTGATCGGGCGCGGGGTGGCTTTTGAATTCCGAGGCAAGGTGCAGACCGCTGCTTGGAAAAAAACGTGGGATGTCGTCATCTTCATCGGCAGTCTGCTGCCTCCGCTGCTGCTCGGCGTCGTCTTCGCCGACCTGATCCGGGGGCTGCCGATCGACCAGGCGATGGAGATGAAAGCCAGCTTCTTCGGCGACATCGTCAACCTGTATTCCGTGGTCGGCGGGCTCACCATGGTAGTGCTCTGCCTCGTGCACGGACTGATGTTTACGACGCTTCGGGTCACCGGCGACCTGCAGGTGCGGGCCCGCCGCTTGGCGGAGGTGCTGCTTGCACCGCTGGCGGTACTGATCGCGGCGTTTGGGGCCATGACCTATTTCGAAACGGACATTTTTGAGGGCCGTGCCCTCCTGCTGACCGTCATGGGCGTGGTGATCGTAGCCGCTTACGTGCTGGCCGCCGTCTTCATCGCCAAGCGACGTGACGGCTGGGCATTCGGCATGACGGGTGCCGTCATTGCGCTGACGATTGCCTTCTTCTTTGCCGGACTGTTCCCGAACGTCATGATCAGCTCGATCGATCAGGCGTTCAACCTGACGCTGACCAACGCCGCATCGGGTCCGTATTCCCTGAAAGTCATGACGATCGTGGCTTTATCCCTGCTGCCGTTCGTGCTTGGCTATCAGATCTGGAGTTATTTCGTCTTTCATAAACGGGTTCACGAGCAGAGCCATCTGGAGTACTGAGCACAATGGATAAGCAGCTGCTGGGTTACAAAGGGATAAAGCCCGTTTTCGCCGTCATGCTGCTCCTGACGGTTCTGCAAGGCGTCTCCATCCTGATGATGGCCAAAGGGCTGGCCGAGGCCGTATCGGCCCTGTTCGCCGGGGCGCCGCTATCCGGGCAGACCGGCAGGATCGCGCTGTTCCTTGGTGCCTTCCTGCTCCGGCACGGGCTCGGACTGCTGCAGCAGAAAATCGGCAGCGCGTTTGCGGACCGCACCACGGCCGATGTCCGGGGGCGGGTGCTGCGCAAGCTGTTCCGGCTCGGCCCGCGGTTTGCGCGAACCGAAGGCACGGGCCATCTGGTCACGCTGGCCCTCGAAGGGACGGAGAAGTTCCGCAAATACCTGGAGCTGATCCTGCCCCGGATGGCAGGCATGTCCATCATTCCTTGGCTGATTCTGGCCTACGTCTTTTTCCGCGACATCACGTCCGGCGTCATTCTGCTGGTCTCCATGCCGATCCTGATCGCCTTCATGATCCTCATCGGGCTGGCAGCCCGCAAGCAGGCCGAGAAGCAGATGGACACCTTCCGGGTGCTGTCCAACCACTTCGTCGATTCGCTGCGCGGCCTGGAGACGCTGAAGCTGCTGGGGCAGAGCCGGGAGCACGGCGCATCGGTAGCCAAGGTGAGCGACCGCTACCGGACGGCGACGATGCGCACGCTGCGCGTCGCGTTCCTGTCCTCGTTCGCGCTCGACTTCTTCACGATGCTGTCGGTGGCCGTCGTCGCCGTCGGCCTTGGCCTGCGGCTCGTGAACGGCCAGCTTGAGCTGGTCACCGCGCTGACGGTGCTGATCCTGGCACCGGAATATTTCCTGCCCGTCCGGCAGGTCGGCACGGATTTCCATGCGACGCAGGACGGCAAAGAGGCGGGTGCCGTGATGCAGTCCATCCTGGACCGGCCGGCGGGAGAGCCGGCTGATTCCGACGGAGCGCCGGGTCCGGGCGCCGATTGGCGCTGGTCGCCGTTCAGCCGGCTGACGCTGTCGGGGGTGACCGTGCAGCACCAGGCTGAGGCGTACGGTTCAGCACCGGAGACGGATGGTGCTGAACGCGGACGGGTGAGTGGTGCTGACCGGCCCGCAGATGGCCGTATGGATGGGGCCGGGCAGGAGCAAAGGCGGGGGCAGAGCCCTCAGAACCCTCAGAGCCCTCGTTCCTTGGATGACGCGTCCTTTGAGGTTCAGGGCATGCCGACCATCGGCATCATCGGTACCAGCGGCGCCGGCAAATCCACGCTGATCGACATGCTGGGCGGGTTCCTCGCACCCGATGCAGGCGAGATTTGCCTGAACGGGACGCCGGTCGGTTCGCTGGCCGGTGAAGCGTGGCGCAGCCAGATCACCTATATCCCGCAGCATCCGTATCTGTTCAGCTGCTCCCTGCTGGACAACATCCGGTTCTACTCGCCGGAGGCGTCCCGGGAGGAAGCGCTGCAGGCTGTGGAAGCAGCCGGCCTTGCCGGGCTGGTTCGCAGTCTGCCGGGTGGCCTGGATGAGCCGATCGGCGAGGGCGGGCGCCAGCTGAGCGGCGGGCAGGCGCAGCGCGTGGCGCTCGCCAGAGCTTTTCTGAGCGACCGGCCGATTATTTTGCTGGATGAGCCGACGGCCCATCTCGATATTGAAACCGAGTATGAACTGAAGCAAACGATGCTGCGCCTGTTCCGGGGCAAGCTTGTTTTTCTGGCCACCCACCGTCTGCACTGGATGCCCGATATGGACCGGGTATTGGTGATGGATCAGGGCAGGATCGTCGAGGAGGGCACCCATTCGGGGCTGCTCGGCAAGGGCGGGGCGTATGACGCTTTGATTCGATCGCAAATGGAGGGAGTAAGGTGAGAAAAGAAGGATGGATATTACCGTACATCCGGGCCCACTGGGGACGCTGCCTGCTGATTATCGGGCTTGGCAGTCTCGCGCTGCTGTTCGCGGCAGGCCTGATGTTCACCTCCGGACTGCTGATCTCCAAATCGGCGCTGCGCCCGGAGAACATTCTGATGGTATACGTGCCGATCGTGCTCGTCCGCACGTTCGGCATCGGGCGGGCCGTCCTGTTCTATGCCGAACGGCTGGCGGGTCATGATACGGTCCTTCGGATCGTATCCTCCATGCGCGAGCGGCTGTACCGGATCCTGGAGCCGCAGGCGCTCTGGATCCAGTCGCGGTTTCGCGCAGGAGACGTATTGGGCGTGCTGTCCGCCGACATCGAGCATCTGCAGGATGTGTATTTGCGGACCGTGTTTCCCGGAGCGTCGGCGCTGGTCATGTACGCGGCAGCCGCAGCGGCGGTGGGCCGCTGGGATCTTCGCTTTGCCCTGGTCCTGGCGCTGTATATGTTCATCCTTGTCGGTATTCTGCCGTGGCTGTCCCTGATGATGACCAAGGCCCAAACGAAGCTGGCCAAAACACAGAAAGCCGGCATGTACCGGCAGCTGACCGATGCCGTGCTGGGTATGGGCGACTGGGTGATCAGCGGCCGGGAGGCCCAGTTTCTGGCGGCATACGAGGCGGAGGCCGGGGAAGCTGCCCGAACGGATGCGAAGCTCCGAACCTGGGTACGCTTCAGGCAGCTGGCCGCTCAGTGCGTTGTCGGCCTGATCCTGCTGACGGTGCTGGCCTGGGCGGCAGGGATGCATGCGGACGGGAAGCTGCCGGCCGTGCTGATCGCGGCCTTTGTGCTTGTCGTGTTCCCGGTAACGGATGCGCTGCTCCCGGTCTCGGAAGCCGTGGAGCATCTCCCCCGCTACCGGGATTCCCTGCGGCGGCTCTCGGATTTGGAAGGGGAGGAGTCTAACGTGAACGGATACGGAAACGGACAGGTGAGCGGAGATCAAGCCGCAGAGATGGCCGGCGGCGCCGTTCATATTCGGGTGGAAGGCGCCGGCTTTCGCTATGAAGGCGATTCGTCCTGGACACTGCGGGATATATCCCTCGATATTCCGCAGGGCAAAAAGGTCGCCATCATCGGACGAAGCGGTGCGGGCAAATCGACCCTGCTTAAACTGCTGGAAGGGGCGCTTGCCCCCGGCGAAGGCGAGGTCACGCTGAACGGCGTCCCGGCCGCGGCGATCGGGGAGCATATGCCCCATATCGTTTCCGTGCTGAACCAGAATCCGCATCTGTTCGATACGAGCATGGCCAACAATATCCGGCTCGGCAGCCAGGATGCCGGCGAGGAGGATATCGAGCGGGCCGCCCGGCAGGTGAAGCTTGACCGGCTGATCGAATCGCTGCCGGACCGCTACCATACCCGGATGCACGAGACCGGGCAGCGATTCTCCGGAGGCGAGCGCCAGCGGATCGCTTTGGCCCGGATCTGGCTGCGGAACAACCCGGTGGTCCTACTGGACGAACCGACGGTTGGCCTCGACCCCCGGACGGAGAATGCGCTGATCCGGATCATGCTCGATTCGCTGCAGGGGAAGTCGCTGATCTGGGTGACGCATCATTTGGCCGGAGCGGAGCACATGGACGAAATCGTGTTTATGGAGGACGGCAGGATCGTGATGCGCGGCAGTCATGCCGAACTGATGGAGAACGAGCCCCGATACCGCAGCTTGTACCAGCTTGACCGGCCGGAGGCGCTGCTGATAAAGGCCAATTAAGCGGCTCTGGAAGGCGCGGTATGCATAAAAGAACCGGATTGGTGCATCCTACCACTTGGGCAGTTTTTTGCAATTAAAGGAGGTGCACCCGGACATGACGAATCACAATGATCAAGAGCCAAGTAAGTACGAAGTCCAAAGAACCGAGCTGAACAAAATGCCGGTACCGGACAAACAAAGAGAAGAGTTCGCCAAAGAAATGGTGGAGGACGCCAAAGAAGCGTTCAGCCAGCAGCCAACCCAGGATAACGAATAATCGGCCCTCGGGCTTTGGCCAAAAAGACCATTTTCCATTCATAGCAGCGATACGACGTCGGGGCGCCCTTAAGGAGATCGTGAAGATCGGGGGCGTCCCGCCTGTTTTTGTGCATAATACTTGACTGCGCGTTCAAGAAAATGTTATCCTCACATCAGGATCAAGAAAGGGGCGTTTACGGTATGGGCAGACACAAGGAATTCGACCAGGAGAAAGCCGTCGACCAGGCGCTGGACCTGTTCTGGGAGAAGGGCTATGAGAGCACCTCCATCCAGGATTTATGCGATCATCTCGGGATTCACCGGGGCAGCCTGTACGATACGTTCGGCGACAAGCATGAGCTGTTTTTGGCCTGCCTGGACCGTTTCAGTGCAAGGGCGGACGAGAATTACAACTATATTTTAAAAGAGGACAGCGACTCGCCCAAGGAGCAGCTGGAGCGTTATTTTTCCAGAGTGATGGACGTTTCACTGAGTAATGCGGCCCGTGGGCGCGGCTGCCTTATGACGAACACGACCCTGGGAGCGGTAGCTTATGTACCGAACGTCGCCAGCCGGATCGATGCGCACTATATGCATACGGAAGGACTGCTGTTCAGCTTCTTGATGCGGGCGCAAAACAAAGGACTGGTGCGAAGCAAGCAAAGTCCGCGCCAGCTGGCCCGTTTTTTGAACGGCGTCAAGCAGGGCGTCCATGTCATGGCCCGGACGACGGCTGATCGCGGCGTACTGGAGGATATTTGTGCCGTCGCGGTGTCTACGATTTTTTAAAGATAAATAGAAAAGGGTAAGTTTCCAGCGAGTCTGGACCCTATTTTTTGAGATTTTCTTGAACGATCGTTCAGATAAATGCAGTTGCCGCACCGGCTGCTTCTCCCTTTTGTAGGGAGGAGGCCGATTTTTATACCTTTTTCTTGAACGAACATTCCAATAAAAGTGAGGGTGATCATATGAAACGCATGCTTTGGATCATTTTGATGATGTCGATCGGGGCGACGTTTACGTCCCCGTTATTTCCGCTCTATCAGGAGCGTTACCATTTAAGCAGCCTGCAGATCACGATTTTATTTGCGGTATACGCCTTGTTCCTGCTGCCGTCACTGCTGGTCTCCGGATCCCGGGGAAGCGGTTGGGGGCTTAAGCGGGTGCTCCGGATCAGTATATGGATCTCCATTCTTGCCACTCTGGTATTTATGGGCAGTCAGCAGGCATGGCTCGTGTATGCCGCAAGGATTCTGGAGGGGATCGCATACGGGACGTTTACCGGTACCGCGGTGGCGTTTCTGCTGAAGCAGACGCCGGGTGATAAAATCCCGCTGGCCATCACCTTATCGGGTATAACGGTCTCGGTCGGATTCGGTCTCGGTCCGGCTTTGACGGGACTCGTCATTCAGTATCTGCACTTGATGCCGCTGCGCGTTCCATTCTGGCTGTTGACGGTATTATTGGTGACCGCGTGGATGGCTCTGGAAACGTTAAAGGATGCCGATTTTCTGGCGCAAAAAGGCAAGCCCAAAGCGGCACCTGCACCGATATCGCTGGGAGTGCCGTCCGAGATCAGCCCGCATTTCTGGTCGTTCAGCGCCCTGCCGATCTTTACGCTGTTTACGCTGAATGGTATTATTTTGTCCCTGATTCCTTCCTTTGTGAAAAGCGTGCTCCATTCATCCAACCTGTCCGTCTCCGGCCTGCTGATCCTGCTGCTGCTTGGAGGAGGGGCCCTGCTGCAATTGTTGCCGCTGGCGAACGAACCGGTTACCCGTCTGCGGCTGGGCGTCGCGCTGCTGTCGATCGGGGCATGGCTGGTCGTCTTCTCAGGATCCACCGGAAGCATCGTTCTGCTGTGGATCGGGGTGCTGGTTCAAGCCCTTGGCAGCGGCTGGACGTTCCAAATCAGCTTGCGTCTGGCAGGTGAGCTGCCGCACGCCGAGGCTCGGTCAAAGGTCATCACGACCTTCTACCTTGCCGGCTATGCCGGGTTTATCGTACCGGTTGTCGGCACCGGCGTGCTGACGTACTTTTTCGATCTGCATGTGTCGCTCGTGGTGCTGAACACGCTGGCCTCGCTGCTGGTGCTGTACGTGCTCGGTTATTCCATCCGCTTCCGGCGTTATTACGCCGCTAGAAAGCAGAAGGAAATCCAGGTGGTGCGCAGTAAAGTTGCCGCCGCTGGGACAGACCAAGGGGCAATGACAAGCTGAGGGGCGTATGGAGAGAGAAATAAAAAAGTCGAGCAAGGTTCAGAGAATCCTGACCTTCACTCGACTTTTTTGCTTCTATCCCAAACTATTCCTTCGGATGAATCATTTCCTCCGGACGCACGACCGCGTCGAACTGCTCTTCGGTGAGCAGGTTGCTCTTCAGGGCCGCTTCTTTCAGCGTCAAGCCTTCCTTGTGTGCCAGCTTGGCGACCGCGGCGGCGTTTTCGTAGCCGATATGCGGATTGAGCGCCGTCACGAGCATGAGCGACTGATTCAGGTTGCGCTCGATGACTGCGCGGTTTGGTTCGATGCCCACGGCGCAATGATCGTTGAATGAGCGCATGGCGTCGCCCAGCAGGCGGGCGGACTGCAGGAAGTTATAGATGATGACCGGCTTGAACACGTTCAGCTCGAAATTGCCTTGGCTCGCCGCGAAGCCGATCGCCGCATCGTTGCCCATAACCTGGCAGACGACCATCGTCAGCGCTTCGCTCTGCGTCGGGTTGACCTTGCCCGGCATGATGGAGCTGCCCGGTTCATTGGCCGGGATCGTCAGCTCGCCGATGCCGCAGCGCGGACCGCTGGCCAGCCAGCGCACGTCGTTGGCGATTTTCATGAGATCAGCGGCAAGCGCTTTCAGCGCGCCGTGAACATAGACGATCTCGTCATGGCTCGTGAGCGCGTGGAATTTGTTTTCCGCCGATGTGAACGTTTTGCCGGTCAGCTTGCTGATATTGGCTGCCGTCATCTCGCCGAACTTCGGATGGGCGTTAATCCCGGTTCCTACCGCGGTCCCGCCGATCGCCAGCTCGCGCAGGGATTCCAGGCTGCTGCGGATCATGCCTTCGCTTTTCTCCAGCATCCGGTGCCATCCGCTGATTTCCTGGCCCAAGGTCAGCGGAGTCGCGTCCTGAAGGTGGGTCCGGCCGATCTTGATAATATCCATAAACTGCTCGCTCTTCGCGCGGAAAGTCTCCTTCAGCTTCACCAGGGAAGGCAGGACTTGATCCTCCACGGCGATCAGGGCGGCAATATGCATAGCAGTCGGGAAGGTGTCATTGGAGCTTTGCGACTTGTTGACGTCGTCGTTCGGGTGGATACGCTGGTCGCTGCCTTGTTCCTGAAGCAGCTGGTTCCCCCGGTTGGCGATGACCTCGTTAACGTTCATGTTGGACTGGGTGCCGCTTCCGGTCTGCCATACGGCGAGCGGAAAATGATCGTCCAGTTTGCCGGCAATCACTTCGTCGGCCGCTGCGACGATAGCGTCCGCTTTCTCTGCATTCAGCTTGCCGAGCTCTTTATTGGCGAGAGCTGCGCTTTTCTTGAGGATAGCGAATTCACGGATCAGCTCAAGGGGCATTTTCTCCGTGCCGATTTCAAAATTTTCAAAGCTGCGCTGGGTTTGCGCCGCCCAAAGCTTGTCCGCCGGAACCTTAATCTCGCCGATGGTGTCTTTCTCAATTCTGAATTCCAATTGTGTTTCCTCCTTCTCCACTTCTATGAAAAATAGGTCTTCCTGATATGAAATATATCATAATCCGGGGACCAGAAGAAAACAGATTTCACCCGAAGCCAGTTTGAGCCTGTCCGGCCCCGAACCCCGTGCCTTTTTGTAAAGATGAAATACATTTTACAAACTCCGCCATCCCGTTTAACAATCGGCTCCTATAATGGGGACATGCTAGAATCCTTTAAAGGAGTGAATGATGAATGAAACGCAGTAAACGTCTGGTTCAAACCGCTTTCTGCCTGAGTGCGGCGGCAAGTTTAATCTTTACGGGCTCGGTCAGCGCCCAAGGAAACCCGAAAGCCCCATCGCCCAATGCGGGCAAAGCCAAAAACGTGATCCTGTTTGTCGGTGACGGCATGGGCACCGCAGCTCGCGATGCCATCCGTCTGAGCACCGTTGGCGTTAACGGCAAGCTGCAAATGGACGATATGCCATATGTTGGACTTCTTCGCACCCATTCCACAACTACGGTTACCGACTCCGCTGCAGCGGCAACGGCGATCGCCAGCGGCGTGAAGACTTACAATGGAGCCGTCGGCGTGGACGCCAACAAAAAACCGGTCAAAACGCTGCTTGAAATCGCCAAGGAGAAGGGCAAATCCACGGGTCTGGTGACGACGAGCCAAATTACCGACGCAACGCCTGCAGCATTTGCATCCCATGTGGAGGACCGCTCGAAGCAAAGTGATATCGCCAAGCAATACTTGGAGAAAAAAGTAGACGTGCTGCTGGGCGGCGGTGAGGACTTCTGGTATCCGCAAGGCACGCCGGGGCCGCATCCGGACCAGCCTGCTGAAGATCCGTCGGAAGGCAGCAAGGGCACTCAGGGCAACCTGGTGGAGAAAGCCAAGCAGCTCGGATATCAATTTGTAACGAACAAAGAGGAGCTGAGCAAAGCGAAGAACGGCAGAATTCTCGGCCTGTTCGCCAATGAAGAAATGTTCCAGCAAAGAGAGGAAGGACAAGGCGACCTGTACAACCCGACGGTACCGCTTGTGGATATGACGAAAAAGGCGCTCGATACACTCTCTACGAATAAAAAGGGCTTTTTCCTGATGGTGGAGGAAGAAGGTACGGACGAAATGGCGCATGAAAATAACGCCAAGCTGACGATCAAAGCTGGCCAGGAGCTGGATAAAGCGGTAGGCGTCGCCAAGGAATTCGCGAAAAAGCATCCTGACACGCTGGTGCTTGTGCTGGCCGACCATGAGACAGGCGGCCTGACGATCGAAGAGCCGGATGACAAGGACGAGTCCGGAGACGGCATCTCGAAGGAAGACGGTCCGTTCGCCATCGCGAACTCGAAGAATCAGTTCTATGTGGACTGGACGACTTCCGGCCACTCCGGCGTGGACGTGCCGCTGACGGCTACGGGCAGCGGAGCCGAGCTGTTTGCAGGCGTCTACGAAAACACGTATGTGCATGATGCCATTTTGAAAGCTTGGGGAATCAAGAAGTAACGAATCGTAAAAGGAATCATAAATCTATTGTTGCAAAGCCGCAGTTTGCAGGATGACAAAAGTCCCTGCAGCTGCGGTTTTTTGGTATTTCGGGGCCCGCCATAAAGTACATAAGATGTCACCTCCAGGGGATGATAACAGGGTTCGACCAATACGTGGAGGGAATCATTTATGGCACAGAATCAAGGATCCCAGACGAAAGAAAAGAAACTGAAATGGTGGCAGCTGTCGCTCCTCGGGGTGGCCTGCACGGTCGGTACGGGGTTTTTCCTGGGCTCTCATATTGCGATTGAGATCGGCGGCCCTTCCGCGGTCGTTGCGTACGCCCTGGCAGCGTTCGGGGCCTATCTGGTCTATGACAAGCTGTCTCAAATGACAGCGGAGGACCCGATGGAGGGCTCGTTCCGCTCCTATGCCAAGAAGGCTTTCGGCCGGTGGGCAGGGTTCAGCAGCGGCTGGGTGTACTGGTCGTCGGAGCTGCTTATTATGGGGAGCCAATTAACGGCACTTGCCCTGTTTTCGCGCTTTTGGTTTCCGCAGGTTCCGATGTGGTGCTTTGCGGCGGGTTATGGTGTTCTCGGGCTGCTTATCATTTGGATTGGAACCAAGGGATTCGAGCGAATGGAGAACATTTTTGCCGTGCTAAAAATTGCGGCGATCTTCATGTTTATGGTCATTGCCATTCTTGCGGTATCCGGCGTACTCCCGACCAAAGCTCACGGTCCTGCTTTTCCGCGGGATTGGATACCGGGCGGGCTCACAGGATTTTGGGCAGCGCTCATTTTTGCTTTTTACGGATACGGGGGACTGGAAGCGTTGGGTCTGATGACCATGAGGCTGAAGGAGCCCAAAGACGCGCCGAAGGCTGGCAAAGTGATGCTGCTGCTGTTAGTGTCCATCTATGTCATTTCCATCGGACTGGCGCTTATTCTCGAGCCATGGAAATCCTATGCCGCCGAGGAGAGCCCGTTTGTGGTGGCCCTTGTCGATTATAAACTGCCGTTTGTGCCGCATTTGTTTAATGCGGTCCTCATTATTGCCGGCTTCTCGACGATGACGGCCTCGCTGTTTGCGGTCACGACGATGATCGTCACGCTGGCCAGCGACGGGGACGCACCGTCCTTTTTCATCAAGGGCAAGAAGAAGGAAGGCAAGAAGCCCCTGCCGGCCATCGGTCTGACGGCTGTGGGGCTTCTCGCTTCCGTGGTATCCGCTCTGCTGATGCCGAAAAGCGTATATGAGTACATTACGACGGCCGCGGGCATGATGCTGCTGTATAACTGGATGTTTATTCTCGTCACGTCCGGCAAGCTGCTGGAGCTGACCGGATGGGGCAAAGCCAAGCGGTATATCGGCATGGCGCTGATCGCCCTGACACTGATCGGAACGCTGTTTCATAAAATCAGCCGGCCCGGTTTCTTCATCAGCCTCGGATTTATCGTCGTGATTGGCTGTGTTACGCTGGTCATGCGCCATTTCTGGAACAAAACCGATGGGCCGAAGAAGGGCTCGTACGATACCGAAGAGCACGCAGAGTCTGGCCCAAGAACGATCAGGACCCGAACAAAATTCGGTATGCCTCGTATCCGAAGTAGAGGCCGAATCCGATAAGCGAAATGCCGGAAACGACCGAAATCGCGCTGACCAGGCGCTGTGTGAGCACCCGCCGGAACATGCTGGCCACGAGTGCCATCAGCACATCCCACAGCATGAGGCCGGCCATGATGGCACAGCTGTACAGGAACACCTCTTTGGCTTCATACTTGGCGATCATGTCGGCGAGAACCGACCCGTAAATCCCCATCCAGAACAGGATAGACAGCGGGTTAGAGATGGACATGATAAAGCCGGCGCTGAAGGATTTTACATGCGATTCATTGCTGCTGCGGGTTTCCATACCCGCTTTTCCTGCGGTCAGGAGGCTTTCTACGCCGATATAAGTCAGGATAAAGAAGCCGAACAGCAGCAGAAACGTTTTCATAAAAGGGATGTTAAGAAAATGAATGACCCCGAAATACACAAGCAGCATAAATATTCCGTCGGCCACCATGGCCCCGAGGCCCACCAGCCACGCGTGTAAAAAGCCTCCACGCAGCCCGCGGTCCATCTGGGCCGCATTGATGGGACCAACCGGAGCGGCCAGGGAAAGGCCAAGCAGGAAATGGCTGATCCATACACTCATTCAAAGAAAACCCCCTTCATCGGTCTGTCGCATTGTTACATCCTATGTGAAGGGCCCTGCTTGTACGACTAAAAAAGCAAATCTTGTCCGAAAAATAAAAGAGCCGTTATCCCATGCGGGATAGCGGCTTTGTATATGTACCCCAAATCATGAGGTCCAATATCGATGGTGCTGCGCTTTGGGTCTAGAAGCTTAGGGCTGCTTGGCCGGGCTGCCGGCCCGTTTGCCTTTGCGCGCCCGGCGCAGGAAGAGGGAAAAGAACAAGGCGGCGATGGCGAACCAGGTCGCCACGATAAAGGCGTCATTGATGCCGTTGATGCTTGCATTCGACGACACCAGCCCCAGCACCGACTGCAGTGCCAGCGATACGCCGGTTTCGGCGGGAACCCCTGCGGTGGTGGCAACCTCCTGCCCAAGTGCAGCGATATCCTGCATGATGAACGGATTGTCTTCGTTATAGAGCGTGGACGATTCCGCGATGTGAAAAGTGGTCCGCGTCGACATCACCGTCACCAGCAGCGCGGTCCCGATCGACCCGGCCACCTGCCGCATCGTATTGGACATCGCCGTTCCGTGGCTTCCGAGGTAGTAGGGAAGCTGGTTGAGTCCCTCGGTCTGCACCGACATCATGATCAGTGACATGCCGAAGCTGCGAATCGTGTAAAGCATCATCAGATGCGAGTACGACGTAGCGTCGGTCAACCGGCTGAATTCAAAGGTCATGACCGCGGTGATGAGCAGCCCGATAATGGCCAGGGGCCGTGCGCCGATTTTATCGAAAATCGCTCCCGAGATCGGGGACATGATCCCCATCAGGATCGCCCCTGGCAGAAGGAGCAGACCGGACTGGAGCGGGGTGAACCCGCGTATATTCTGGAGGTAAATCGGAAGCAGCAGCATCGCCCCGAACATCGTCATGTTGACGAGGCCGCCGACGACCGTCGAAACCGAGAAGATGTCGTATTTAAACACGCGGAAATCGAGCATCGGCGAGTCCATGTTCAGCTCGCGCACGATAAACAGGATGATAAATATGGCGCCAACAATCAGCGAGCCAAGCACCGTAAAGCTGGTCCAGCCCTTGTCTCCGGCGGAACTGAACCCGTACAGCAGGATCCCGAAGCCCAGGGTAGAGAAGACCACGCCCCAGAAGTCGAATTTCGGTTTGGTCAGGCGGTTGATGTTTTTCAGCCACTTCAGGGCGAACAGTATATCAAGAACGGCCAGCGGAATGACCATGAAAAACAGGATCCGCCACGTATAGTGCTCCACGATCCATCCCGATAAAGTCGGTCCGATCGCCGGTGCGAACATCATGGCAATCCCCATCATGCCCATCGCGGTTCCGCGTTTTTCGGGCGGGAAAACCGTCAGGAACACGTTCATCACGACGGGCATAATGATCCCCGCCCCGCTGGCTTGTACAACGCGGCCGAACAGCATCAGCGGAAAGTTGGTGCTGACGGCGCAGAGCACCGCCCCGATGGTGAATAGGCTCATGGCCGTAATAAAGAGCACCCGGGTCCCGTAGGACTCAATCAGAAAAGCCGTGACCGGAACGAGCACGCCGTTCACCAGCATGTAGGCGGTGGACAGCCACTGCACCGTCGTTGCGGACACGTTGAAATCATTCATCAGGTGGGGGATCGCCACATTCAGCAGCGTCTGGTTCAGGATGGAGACGAACGCCCCGAGCATGAGCACCGTCAACGTCCGCCCCAAGTGTATATTTTCCATTAGACAAGCCCCCTAAATATGGATTCGGACGGTCGCATTCATGCCTGGAACGAGCCCGAGGCCTTTATATCCTTCAATGGTTACGACGATAGGGATAACTTGCGTCACTTTGGTGTAGTTGGCGTTGGAATTGGTCGTTGGAAACAGCGAGAACGTAGACGCGGTAGCCAGTCCGATTTGATCGATCTTGCCGGTTAGCGTCGTATCCGGAAAAGCATCAACGTAGACGTCGACGGTTTGGCCGACCTTGATTTTATCCAGCTTGGTTTCTTCAATATTGGCTGTAACCCACAGGTTGTTCAGGTTGAAGGCTCTTGCCAGCGAGGTTCCCGGGGATACAAAAGAATTGGGAACCGCTGTTTGCTGAACGATGGTGGAGTTCACAGGGAACGTAATATCGACCCGGGTACCTCCGGAAGTGACGCTTCCTACGACATCGCCTGAATTGTAATATTTACCGACGGATCCGTTCCAGGTCGTAAGCTTGCCGGCCGCTGGTGCGGTGATGGATACCCCTTGCCCGGTGACCTGGGCGTTGTCGGTTTTAATGTAGTTGGACGTCTGGTTGTAGTAATAAATGGCCGCGCCGCCCAGGACGAGCACAATGATGACGACTACAACGTTGACCAGCAGTGCACGCGAATTCATATAAGCATGATCCCTCCTAAAGTTTGCTTCCTGGTTATCGATTGAAAACAGATATCCAAGAGCATCTCCTAATTGCCCCATTCATATTCAGCAGAGGAATTTCCCGGATCGCCGCTCGGATAAAGGAACGCCGCCCTGGGGATAAATAAGAAATCCAGTTGATGAAAGGGGAGTTAAACATGAAAGTGTACGTGGTTTACGACAGCGAAAACGGCCACACGGAAGCCTTGGCGCGTTCCGTATGGGAAGGGGCTAAAAGCGTAGACGGGGCTGAGGCAGAGATCGCTCACGTCAATGAAGCGGACATTTATAAACTTGAGGATATGGACGCTATCGTATGGGGGTGTCCGGGACATTTTGGAACGATCAGCTCAGGACTCAAAAATTGGATTGACCGGCTTGGCTACCTGTGG
The DNA here is from genome assembly GCF_003386155.1 of Paenibacillus sp. VMFN-D1. Lineage (NCBI taxonomy): Bacteria > Bacillati > Bacillota > Bacilli > Caryophanales > Paenibacillaceae > Paenibacillus > Paenibacillus sp. VMFN-D1. Next base: position 344,185 of record NZ_QRDU01000004.1, read on the forward strand.
GCGCAGGGCAAACTGGTCAACAAAGTCGGGGCGGTGTTCTGCACGACGGCAACTGTGCACGGAGGGGTGGAATCCACCATGATCAACCTGCTGACGCCGATGCTTCACAACGGCATGATCGTCGTCGGTCTTCCCGGAAACATACCGGAGAACGCCCTGTACGGATCGTATTACGGCGTGGGCGTGACGTGTCCCGTGGAGCTTTCGGATGACGATCCCAAAAACCTGCCCGGCGAAAACGACCTCGCCCTGGGCCGAGCATTAGGCAAGCGCGTAGCCGAATTGGCCGGACGGTTCTCCTCGGCAGCAAGGTAAGGTACAGGCTATGATTATTGCCTTTATCGTTTTGGCTGTCCTCGCCCTGGTTTTTCTTTTTATTTACAATGCCCGGATGTCCAAGAAAACAGCGAAAAAGCAGGCAAAGGAACCCGTCCAAGAAACGGCGGAGCCAGCTGCTCATCTTGAACCTGTGAAGGCGGAGGGACCGCCGCCGGCAACCACAGGACCGGTGACCTCTGAACCGGTAAGAAGACCCGAGCCGGTGCCGGTGACAACCCGGAGGCCGCAGGCTGCAGAGCAGCAGGGCGACCGGGCTTACCGCGATGCTCTCCGGCAGTTCGCCGGAGGCACGCCGGCCAAGGAGGAGGAGCCGCCCGCGCCAAAGCCGGACTACAGTACGGACAACGCCTACCGGGAAGCGCTGCGGTCGATGGCGAAGAACAAAAAGTAGCACGATCCTGCAGCACAGCGAACAGCCGCTTTCGGTGATGGACCGAAGGGGCTGTTTTTGCGTGACCGAAAGGAACGGACGCGGAACTGCCATTGTATGCCGTGCTGCGGAATGTTATTTTATACATATCCAATATTCGCCTAAGACCGGGAGGGAAAGATCACCATCATGTTCACCGCCGTATGGGTCGCCATCATTTGCCTGGCCGTGATCGTTTTGCTGCTGGCCGCGGCAAGTGCTTATTTTTATAATGTGGGCATCAAACGCAGCACGAAGGAGTTTTTGGAAGCCGATCCGGCGCTGGTCAAAGAAGAGCACCCCTGGGAGCTTGAGGAGGAGTGGCTCCACAGCCAGCCTGTTGAAACGTTGGAGCTGACGTCCTCGGACGGAATTGCCCTCAAAGGATATTTCATCCCCGCAGCCACGCCTGCCCGCCAAACCGCCATCGTCGTGCACGGCTATTCCAGCCAGGGCCGGGAAATGGGGGCTTTTGCTAAGCTGTACCATGAGATGGGCATGAACGTGCTGATGCCGGATAACCGGGGGCACGGCCAAAGCGGAGGGAATTACATCGGGTTTGGCTGGCCGGACCGCAGAGATATTATGCGGTGGATCGGCACGGTCAGTGACCGCAGCGGACCCGGGGCGGAAATCATACTGCACGGTGTATCCATGGGCGGAGCGACGGTGCTGATGGTAAGCGGGGAGGAGCTCCCCGGGCAGGTGAAGTGCATCGTATCGGATTGTGCCTACACGTCAGTGCGTGACATTTTGACCCATCAGCTCAAGCAGATGTATAAGCTCCCGCCATTTCCGCTGCTGCCGGCAACCAGCCTGATGTGCAAGCTGCGGGCAGGATACTCCTTCGGAGAAGCCTCAGCGTTGAAGCAGGTCGCCCGGACGAAGCTCCCGATTCTCTTTATTCACGGGGACCGCGATACCTTTGTTCCATACGCGATGCTGCACCGTCTTGTGGATGCCGCGGCAGGAGATAAGGAAGTCTATGTGGTTCAGGGGGCTTCGCATGCGAACGCTTATTTTGTGGACAAAAAAGAGTACGAACGAAGGATACGCCAATTTATTGGGCGTTATATCCGGTTAGGAGAGGGGACGGAAAAGGAGATGATTCCCGAACCGGAGCCGCAGGCTGTTTTGACCCCTGTGGAGGGTTAAATCCTGACCTGACAACATCGTTCATCCAAAGAACTCCGGAAGCGCCTGTGAAGGCATCCGGAGTTTTATTTAAGAGATCAGAAAGTATAAATTTCGGAGCTTCTGCTTCCTGATCTCGCAAGAAAAACTTCCTTTAGACGCGGTCTGTCTTCTTTGAAGGTACGTCGATAGACGTTTTTCTTATACCCACTAAGTTATATCGCCCGCTGAAACTGGCTGGTATACAAGTCATAATAAAAACCTTTGGCTTCCAGCAGTTGATGGTGGTTCCCCTGTTCGGCAATGCGTCCGCCGTGGATGAACAGAATCCGGTCCGCATCCTGAATCGTGCTCAGCCGGTGAGCGATGACAAAGCTGGTCCGTCCCTTCATGAGCGTCTGCATCGCTTCCTGGACATGCATTTCGGTCCGGGTATCGACGCTGCTGGTGGCTTCGTCCAGTATGAGGATGGCCGGATCGGCGAGGATCGCCCGGGCGATGGTCAGCAGCTGGCGCTGGCCGTGGCTGAGATTGCTGCCCTCGGCGGCCAGGATCGTATCATACCCGTCCGGCAGACGGGATATAAAGCGGTCGGCATTCGCCAGCCTGGCAGCATGTTCTACTTCGGCATCGGTCGCATCTAGCCGTCCGAACCGGATGTTTTCGCGGATGCTGCCGGAAAAGACGTAGGCGTCCTGGAGGACGATTCCCACCTTGCTCCGCAGGCTGTCTTTATCCATATCGCGGATGCTCACCCCGTCGATGCAAATGTCGCCTTGGTCGATCTCGTAGAACCGGGTCAGCAGGTTGATGATCGTCGTTTTGCCTGCGCCCGTCGGGCCGACGAGGGCGATCATCTGGCCGGGCTCGGCGGTAAAGGATACGTCCTGCAGCACCGGCGTTCCCGGTTTATAGCTGAAAGTTACATTCCGGAACTCGACGCTGCCCTTCACCTCTCCAAGCTCCGCGACGGCCCGCTTGTGGTCTTCGGCATACTCGGTGTCGAGGTCGAAAATCTCAAATACCCGCTCGGCACCCGCAATAGCGGACTGCATCAGGTTGAACTGGTTGGCCAGTTCAGTGATCGGCCGGCCAAACTGCTTGGAATAGTTCAGAAAGCTGACGACGATGCCGACGGAGGTGTGCCCTTTTAACACCATCCAGCCGCCGGCTGCCGCGATCAGGGCGAAGCTGAGGTTGTTCACCATGTTCATGACCGGCCCGACCATGCCGGAGGCGATCTGCGCACGGATGCCGACCTGATTCAGCTTGTGATTGATCTTCTGGAACTGCTCGACCGCGACAGGCTCCCGCCGGAACAGCTTGACGATTTTCTGCCCGCTGACGGTCTCCTCGATAAAGCCGTTGAGCTCGCCGAGATGCTGCTGCTGGGCTTTGAACAGCTTTCGGGTCAGCCGCGTGATCTGGCGGGTGGCCACGAGGACGAGCGGAATGCTGATGAGGCTGACGAGCGTAAGGGGCAGGTTGAGCTTCAGCATGATGACCAGCGACCCGAACAGCGTAATGATGCTGTTCAAGAGCTGCGTTACGCTCTGGTTCAGCGTGTTCGACACGTTCTCGATGTCATTGGTCGTTCGACTCATCAGCTCTCCGGTCGGATGGGTATCAAAAAAGCGCAGCGGCAGCTGCTGGTATTTATCGAACAGGTCCTGGCGGAGGGCTAAGACGGTGCGCTGGGAAACGGCCGTCATGACGTACACCTGAATCCAGGAAACGACGCTGCCCAGTGCATAGATGCCGATCATCAGCAGGCAGAGCGACCAGAAGCCGTCATGCTCCTTCGGCATAATGAAGCGGTCGATCGCTTTGCCGAGCAGGAAGGGGCCGATCAGGGAAATGACCGCGCTGAGAATGGTCGTAACGTATACGATAATCAACTCGAACCGCTGGCGGCTCAGATAGGCCCACAGTCTTCTGAGGGTAGCACCAGCCTGCTTGGGCTTGGCTTTCTGCATGACCATGTTTCGGCCGGGTCCATGGCCCATCATGGGAGGGCCCCCGCGGCCGGCTTCAGCGCCGGCGGGTTTAGTTGGCTGCGGCATGCGTATCTTCCTCCTTCCGCTGCGAACGGTAAATATCCTGATAGATCGCGCTGGTCCGCAGCAGTTCTTCGTGGGTCCCCCGGGCGGCAATGGAGCCGTTCTCCAGCACGAGAATCTGGTCGGCCTCCATGACCGAGCTGATCCGCTGCGCGATGATGATGTTGGTGCTGCGGTTCATCAGCTCCTTCAGCGCTGCCTGGATGCGCGATTCCGTGCCGACGTCGACCGCGCTCGTGCTGTCATCCAGGATGAGAATCCGCGGTTTAACGAGTAGCGCGCGGGCGATCGACAGGCGCTGCTTTTGCCCGCCGGACAGGTTGACGCCTTTTTGCCCGATCACGGTCTCATAGCCGTCCGGCATCTGCATGATAAAATCGTGGGCCTGAGCGGCCTTGGCCGCCGCGGTCACTTCCTCCAGCGGAGCGCCGGGCCGGCCGTAACGGATGTTATCCAGCACCGTGCCGCTGAACAGCACGGACTGCTGCAGCGTCATGCCCACCATCCCGCGCAGGATGTCCAGCGGGATGTCGCGGACATCCGTGCCGCCGATGAGCACGCGGCCGCCGGTGGCGTCATAGAGCCGCGGGATCAGGTGCACGAGCGAGGATTTGCCGGATCCGGTTACGCCGAGAATGGCGGTCGTCTGTCCCGGTTTGGCTGTAAAGCTGATCCCGCTGAGCACCGGATCGGCATGCGGATGCTCCCCGTAACCGAAGGATACATTCTCGAAGACCACGTTCGCGGCCGCCGGTTCCTTGGCCTGGGCGCCGGTGGGATTGATAATGTCCGGCTGCGCGTCAAACACTTCCTGCACCCGGGCCGCGGAGACTCTGGCCCGGGAGATGAAGGTCAGCATGTTGCTTACCATCAGCATGGCGAACAGGAGCTGGGTCACGTAATTGATATAAGCGATCAAATCGCCGGCGGGAAGGGATCCGCCGCGGGTAAGGGCGCCCCCGTACCAGAGCACCGCCACGATGCTCAAATTCAGGATCAGCGTCATGACCGGCATGTTCAGCCCCAAGAGCCGGTTGGCCGAGATGGCCTCCTTCGTGTATTCGCCGTTGGCGCCGGCAAAACGCTTGCGTTCATAGCCTGCGCGGACGAAGGCCTTGACGACCCGAATGCCGGCGAGGTTCTCCTGCAGGACGCCGTTTACCTGGTCAAGCTTCGACTGAACCCGGCCGAACAGCGGAAAAGACTTCCGGATCAGCAGCACCAGAAAGACGACCAGGACAGGGATCGATACCGCCAGGACCAGCGTCAGCCGGGGGCTGATCCAGAGGGCCATGATGAGGCTGCCGAGGAACAGCAGCGGGGAGCGGATGCTCCGCAGGATCATCTGGACTACTGTCTGCAGCTGAACGACGTCGTTTGTCAGCCGGGTGATGAGCGATCCGGTCTTCAGCTCGTCCAGATTGCGGAAGGAAAAGGTTTGTATTTTCCGGAACAGATGGTCCCGGAGATCGGTGCCAAAATGCTGAGAGGCATAAGTTGAAAAGACGGTGCACCCCACGCCGCCAAGCAGCCCGACTACGGCAACCCCGATCATCAGAAGACCCGTTCGCTCGATGTACGCAAGGTCGCCGGGGACAACTCCTTTATTAACGATGTTCGCCATCAGCGCCGGCTGCAGCAGGTCCATGGATACCTCAAGCAGCATCAGCAGCGGAGCCAGCAGGGCCGACACCTTATATGGGCGAAGGTAGGATATCATCAGTTTCCACATGGGCGGGACCTCACTTGGTATCAGAATCGGCTGCCTGCGCCTGGCCTCCCGGCGAAGAACCCGGGGCTTTGCCATCTCCCGTTTCGCGCAGCTCGAACGTATGAATGTACTCCTGGATCATCTGGTCAACGGCCTTCAGCTCACCGGTAATGACCTGCTGGATCGGCTGGAACTCGGGCTGGCTCAGCTGCTGCATCAGCGTGCTGCGCATGACCTGCATACGCTCCAGAAACATCAGCACGCGGCCGCGCCGAAACGTCTGGGCGCTCTGAAAGCTCCGGCCGCCCTCATCGTCGCCGTGATGCTCCCTTTTGCCGCGCCGGCCGTGGTCGTGGTGCCCGTGTCCGCGGCCCCCGCCGTGCCGGTCGCCTCGCTCCCAGCGGCCGCCCTCCAGTATCCGGGGATCAGCAGCTAATTCCGGCTGCCGGCCGGCCTCGTTGTTCATATCTTCTTTCATTGACGTCACTCCTTAGAATTAATAAATGTGTATACGTGTAATGTTGTTTGTATACAAATGTATACGATTGTGTAATGAGAGTCAATTGTTTTTACCCTAAATCTGGAAAAGTCCGGCTTTCACTGTTCTTCGTTATCGTCTCTATATAATGCCGGCGTCCATTTTGTTATAATGTTGTTGATTCTGCAGACTAACAAACATGGTTCCAGAAACGGCTGTATCCGGACCCGTAGTATCACTGGCGTCTAAACCGCCTTGGAAGCAGCATGCCCGATGCAGCCCTTTACAATATTCGTAACATGAATGACAGTTTATTTGAGGTGAAATAGAGACGATGGCCAAAAAGATTACGATGCAGCAAATCGCCGACCATCTGGGCGTATCGAAGTTCGTTGTATCCAAGGCGCTGTCCGGTAAGGGCGGAGTCAATGAAATGACCCGGGAACGGGTGATCCAGGCTGCTTCCCAGCTCGGGTATTTTTCGCAAAAGAAAGCCTATATGAGAAGCCCCCGCACGGAACCCAACACGCTTAAGCGCAGCGGTGCCAAGCATTCCGTGATCGTGCTGATGCCCAATATCCGTTTTCAGAACAGGGAATCGCTGTACTGGGGCAAGATTATGGAGGGAATTTCGATCAGCCTCGAGGAACGGGGACTGGGCATGGTGATCATCTCTGAGCAGAACGTGGACAACTTTGTCAGCCTCCTGAATCCGGAAGGGATTCTCGGACTCATTGGGGTCGGGGAAATTTCCACGCCGCTGCTGCTGGAGGTGCACCGGATGGGGCTGCCGATCGTGCTGGTCGACATGGAGGATCCGCTCATTCCGTCCGACACGGTCTTTGCGAACAATATGGATGTGATGGCCCGGCTGACGACCCACCTGATCGGCATCGGCCATCAGCGGCTGCAGTTCATCGGAAACGACCGGTATTCGCGCAGCTTCCGGGACCGCTCCATCGGCTACCGGACGGCGCTGGATGAGCAGGGGCTGCCGAGCCAGGAAGGGCTGGTCATTCCGCTTCCCGATTTGGAGAACGGCAGCTTCGAGCCCGAGATCCGGTCGTGGATCTCGCGGAGAATCAAATCCAAATCGCTGCCGACCGCACTGGTCTGCGCCAACGATGCGATTGCGCTGACGGCCCGGGATATCCTGATCGAGCTTGGCGTGCGGGTTCCGGAGGAGGTGTCGGTCTCCGGATTCGACAATATCGCCGATGCGGCCAAGGGCAGTCCGTCCCTGACCACCGTCCATGTTCCGAAGGAGGCGATGGGCCGCCGGGCTGTCGAGAAGCTGCTCGAACGAATGGACAAGGCGGATACGCCTCTGGAAAAAATCCTGCTCGCCGGCGATATCGTCTACCGCGATTCCACGGCGCCGGCGCCGGATGGCTCCGGGAGCTGACTTCACGGCAGGTACGATACAATCTCAGCCAGTCATAACAAAAAGCATCCCGCCCAACAGGCAGGATGCTTTTTATCGATAAAGGAAGTTCCAAAGTTTCCGGAGAGTGTACAAGGTTGTCCGTATGTACGGACTGAAGACGTTGAAATCGCGAGGCTCTGTCTTCCTGTGCGGTGCGCCCTTTAGATCGCTTATTGCTGGGCAGGCAGTCCACCGAGCTCGCGGATTTGTGCCTTGTAATGATCGCGGATGAGGCCCTCCGCCATTTTTGCATAAGGGCAGTAATCATCATTCCCGGCGGCATCCTCTGGTGCATACAGTGCTGCCGGCCAGTCCCACAGCATAAATCCTCCCACCCATGAACGGCTGGCGCAGGCTTCAAACATCCGCTCATAATAAGCGGCTTGTTCGTCCTCGTTTGGATCTCCGGGCAGTCCCCAGTCGTTTGGAATCCGGCTCGAACCGGTCCGGCTGGGACATCCCGCCTCCATAAAGAAGAAGGGCTTGCCGTGCCGGCGGACGACCGGCTCAATGCGGTCCAGCTGCTCTTCCCAGCTGTCGATCGGATAATAGCCGCTGGATGAAATGACATCCACTGCATCCCACCAAGCCACCTGACCTTCCTGATATTTGTCGCAGTTATAGGTAATGATGCCGGAGTATACTTGCCGAACCTGGCGGATGAGCTCGCGCCATTCCCGTTCCCTGCGGTCGGTCTGCACCATCTCGCACCCGATGCACAGCATTTCGCAGCCGGTTTCCTCGGCCATAGCCGCATAGTGCAGCATAAACCGGGTATAAGAGTCAAACCACTCGGACCATTTCGGTTCACAAGGCACGTCAATATCGAAAAAGTTAATATGGGCCCGCCAAGTTCCGTCGGCGCAGTTGACGACCGGCTTCAGGCAGACGCGCAAGCCGAGACGCTTGGCGGAGGCAATCGCATGGCGAACCTCTTCATCCGTTACGGTCGGTTCTTCCGCAAAATGGATTTCCGTCGAATGGGCCGTATCCTGCAGGGCCGCAAAGGTGACGGCCGTCCAGTTTACGCCGAGGCGTTTTACCATTTCCTCCATCGAATGTCCGGCCTCAGGGGTGTCCCATGTGCCCCGGATGCCGGTCCATCCCCAGGTCATGCCGCCGATATATCCTTCCAGCAAGTTATTGCGCATTAAATTCACCATGTGCACCTCTTCTTGTGTTATTTTGTTAGTGTATTCCGTCATTTAGTTATGATAACTTTATATACTTGTTATAAACAAAATAAGCCTGAAGATCAAGTGTGCGGCTGAGGAAATATGATGATTATAGGTAGTCTGAACGTGTTGGAGTGGAGAAAGGATGTGTGGGAGGTAGATAACACAATGATAACAACGAAAAAAATAAAAGCCCTGCCCGTAATTGTACAGGCAAGGCTTGATATGCATGAGGCCATTCTTTATTTAAGCGGCTGCTGATTCACGTAGCTGTCGGACAGGTTCAGGAGCTTAAGTGCCCGGTTATATTCGTCTTCCGTAGTGCCGCCGTCCACCGAGGTCCGGCCGCTCAGCGGGTACTGCGCTCCATCCTCGTATCCGGCTCCCGACACGAAGAGCGCATTGTCGGTCAGGAAGGAACCGGTCGGCAAATAATAACGCTCCGGAATCAGATTATAGCTCTGATTTAAGAGATCCTGTCCGAAATGAATATGGTCTTTGACGGAAACGCCCGTCAGATTGGCGACCGTCGGCAGGATGTCGACCTGTCCGCCCACGGTGTTATTCACTTCCGGATGTTTGATCGAGCCGCCCGCCAGAATCAGCGGGATGTTAATCATATCCGAATAGGAATATTCATGTCCGTAAATTTCCTTCATCAATTCTTTATCATCACGATCCAGGGAGTACAGCGGCAGTCCCATGTGATCCCCGTAGATGACGATGAGGCTGTCGTCCCAGAGACCGTTAGTCTTCAGTTCATCGATAAACTGGCCCAGCGCATAATCCGCATAATTTTGGGCGCGGATATAATCCCCGACGAACGTACCCTCGTACCGCTCAGGCAGCTGCATGTGGTATTTTCTCTCCGGAATCGTAAACGGATGATGCGCCGACATCGAGATGACCTGGGCATAGAACGGTTTGTCTTCCTGGTCCATTTCCTTCATTTTCGCGGCAGTCTTCTTGTACAGCACTTCGTCCGATGGGCCGAAGAAGAAGGAGTCTTCGTCACCGAAGAAGGACTTGTCGTAATAATGCTGGAAGCCAAGGGACGAATACAGCTCCCCGCGGTTCCAGAACTCTACGTCGTTCGTATGGAAGGTCGCGGTCGCGTAACCGTTGCTCTCCATCAGCCTCGGCAGGCTCGGCAGCTTCTTGTCGACATAGTTCTGCGTGGCTGCCCCGCTCGGCGGAACGTAGAACGAGGTGTTCACGACGAATTCGGCATCCGATGTATTGCCTTGGCCGACCATTTGGTTGAAGTTCGGGAAGTAGTACTGCTCTTTGGCCAGCTTGTTCATATTAGGTGTAATTTCCTGGCCGTCGATCTTCAGGTTGATCAGGAAATTCTGAAACGATTCCAGCTGGATAATGATCAGGTTCTTGCCTTTGGCGTCCCCGAAATGCTGCGGCTGATCGGTCTTCTTAATGCCTTTGAGCTCATCGATCGAAGCCTGGGTAATGCTGTTCAACGGAACGATGTCCTCTTTCTTCTTGGAGAAAATCGTATACGCTTCATAATTCAAAATGCCCATTTGCTGGGCTTTTTTGATCTCGTTCATGCTGGCCCGGTTCGGAACGATATTAAACAGGCAGATCACGAGGGACAGGATGAACAGTACGGTAACGACGCTCCGGCGGGCCCGGCGGCTGGTCTGATCCTTCCATTGCCGCGCTTTACGGCCGCGCACCATGATGATAAAGATCACGACGATGTCGGCGTAGATCAGCAAATAGTAAGGGTCCATCAGTGAAAAGACACTGTTGCGGACGGCCGTAACCTGGTTGACCTGCTCCAGGGCATGATAAGTCGCGATGACGCCATAGTATTTGAAGTACATAATGACGGCGAAAAAGATCGTGGTCAGCAGCAGGTTGGCGATGACATAAGCGCCGAATTTCCGCTTGCCGGCAAACCACTCAATCAGACAGAATACGAGCCAAATAAACGGAATTTCGGTAATGATGGGCTTCCAGGGCATCAGGTCATTAAACGTAACGGCCCATGCCAAATACCCCTTTAAAAGTAAAAGAATGGTGAATAAGACAAACGGTTTTCGCAGAAATTCACGAAGTGAAGACACGTTACCAACTTCCTTCCTTTTAATAACGGGCTGACTGGCTGATCTAAGCCGGGCAGCTGAGTATATCGCGCGAAAAGCTGGATGATTGCGCATAAAATTGAATATCCTGCGGTTGCTTGAGCCCTTTTGTCGCATGGAATCGAGGGCAATAGGTTTATTATGCCTTTGGCTCAGAAAGATGTCAAAAGGCGAATCCTTGTCATTTCTAGTTATCATTTACCATATTGGGAAGTAAATGAACCGCTTCCGCCGCTCCTCTGAACCATTCTTTGAAAACGTCCGGATTTCCGATCCGCCGGATGAAGGCGGACTGAGCTGTAACACTACGACACCCCGCTAAACACTGCAGTACACTGCTTATTTCCCACCGGTCAATAACCCCCTAAAAACTGTAAAATATTGTGTTGAACCGGGGCTGCATTTTAGGTAAAATGTGCGAAAATCATATTGTGTTAAATAATTTAACACATGATGTAATGTTCACTGAAGGGGTTGAGGGGGATGTTTGACTGGCTTGGCTTTAAAACAGGTTTGCCACTCTGGTGGTCGTACCGGTTAAACCGTCATTTGAAGGAGGATATCGAAAACATTTTTGAGGGAATCGCCCAGAATCGTATACAAATATTAGAGAGCTGGGTTACGGAGTATTGGTCCCATTTGGAGCGCTTGAGTATACAGCTTGGCCCAAACTTCGGCCATATCGTCCAGGATCCTGCCGGGGCTGCTGCATTGGAGCCGCTGTTCGCTTCCTATATGAAGAGGGGTGCCGATTTCTCGGAGATTTTCCTGATTCGTGACGACATGAAGGTGGTATACTCCACCCATCCGTCCCGCATTGGGGCAAGCTGCAGCCGGGAGGGCCTGATCGAGCCGGGTCTGAAGTATACGCTGCAGGGGAGTCCTTGCCTGTTCGGTCCCTATTCCGACCCGGCCACATTAGAGGTCGGCCCGAGCACTTCGGCGTTTCACGACGCGATGACGCTGATGTTTATTTTGCCGGTCATGAATGACGGTGAGTGGAAAGGGGCACTGTGCGGCCGGGTTCCAAACGATGTCCTGGGTGACTTGATCCAACGGGAGCAGGGGCATGTGTATCCCGATTCAGGCGATAACTACATTTTCATGGCCAAGCCGGGACTGAACAAGAACATTGCGCCCGGAACGGCGCTGTCGCGGAGCCGCTTCGAGGACTTTACCTTTACGCACGGCGATAACCTGAAAGAAGGGGTTCGGACCGACTACGGGACGGTTCAGGTAAAGAACCATACCGAGCTGGAGCTGGTGTTCAAGGACCCCGCCACAGGAGAACTGCATCCTGGAGTGGCGAACACGATACAGAATGGAAGCAATCTGTTTGTAGAGTTTCCGGGGTATTCGGACTACCGGCACATTCCGGTGATCGGTAAAGGGGTTACCTTTCAGCTTCCGCATTGCCCGGACGTATGGGGGATGATGTGCGAAGGGGATTTGGAGGAAGTGTACCGCTTCCGGAGCTTCGGTTGGAAGATGAAGAAAATGCATCTGATGACATGCCTGGCGGGCGTGGTGCTGAACGGTCTTCTATTCGGCCTGCTGGCCTGGAGTCTGCCTCCGGTCACGGGGCTGATCGCGGTTCTGGCGGCAAACCTGCTGTTCGGCTGGATCGCGGTCTCGGTTCTTGAACGCAGGGGGACGCGGCGGACGGCGGAGCATTTTCGCAGCCTGAGCCGGTTCATCCGAATCAATGCCGAAGGCAAAGGGGATTTGACGCAGCGGCTGGACCTGCGCGAATTTGCGGATGACGAGGCCAAGGAGCTCGGCAAATGGGTAAACAGCATGATCGATGCCCTGGAGGGCATCATGCTGCAGGTTAAGCAGGCGGCGCAGGACGTTCAGGACAGTCAGCATGTGCAGCATGCAACGGCCCAGTCGACCGCCAACTCGACGGAGCGGGTGAGCGGGAAGGTTCACAGCATGATCCGCGGCATCCGCGGCCAGTTGAAGGATATTGACGTGGCCAAGGACGTGTCGGTGGAGATGAGCGTTAGTCTGCGGGAAATCGAGGAGGCGGCCGCTCAGCAAATTGCGGTGGCGCAAAGCGAAGTGCAGCATATCGGCGACAAGATGAAGCAAATTCAGGATAAGGTGGAGGAGAGCCACCGGACTATTCGGACGTTTATGGAAACGACGCGGGATATTGCCGGCCTGCTGACGGCCATCGAGAACATTTCCAAGCAGACCAATCTGTTATCGCTGAACGCATCAATAGAAGCGGCGAGGGCGGGCGAGCACGGTCAAGGCTTCTCGGTAGTGGCGGGGGAAATCCGCAAGCTGGCCGAGCTTACCCGGCACTCCACCGAGCAGATCCAACGGACGCTGCGGCAGATCGGCGGGCAGGTGGAACGGGCCTTTGCCTCCATGGACGAAGGCAGTCGGGCAGTGGAGGAGGGCACGAAAATCGTCGCTTCGGCCTCTGAAATGCTGGGACAGGCTGGCAATCAGGACAGCCTCAAGACCAAGATGGTCGGTGAAGTGGTAGGCATCATGGAAAAGGTAGCCGCCGTCAGCATCGAAAACCGCAGCATATCGGCAGAGGTGGAAGGCACCCTGCAGGAGCTGCAGGAGGACATGCAGCATGTTCGGGGCACATCGGAAAGTGTGGAGTCCATCACCGGATCGCTGCTTCAGCTTGTCAACCAGTTCCGCTTGACCGAGACGCGGAGAAGATAGCGGGAAGACGGTGGCGTCGCATAACCTGCTGCTGCCGGATAAGTTCATTAGACAAAGCTCGTGCCTCTTTATCAGGGCGGCGCGGGCTTTTTTTAGTGGATAGCGAATTGGGACTGCCTGCTCCAGTTATGGTATGATGGAAAAAACAAGGGGAACGGGTGATCCTATGTCTGAAGAGAACCGGGAGCGGGCGGAGGTTCGGATATCGGTCCGGCCGCTGGTGGAATATGCTTTCTCAAGCGGGGATATCGATTCCGGATTCCGGTCGGCCACCGCCATGGTCGAAGGCACACGAATTCACCAGCAGGTGCAGAAAACTTACGGGGAAGGCGACCAGAAGGAGGTGTTCCTGAAGCGGGAAATCCCGTTCGGGGACCTGACTTATGTCATCGAAGGAAGATGCGACGGCCTGATCCAAACGGATGACGGCTGGATGATCGATGAGATCAAATCGACCGCTGCGAGCCTGGATGCGATGGAGGGGGACGGAAAGCCCGTTCACTGGGCACAGGCCCAAGTTTACGCTTATATTTATGCCATGGACCACAGCCTGGATCGGATGACGGTGCAGCTCACCTACGTCGAGACGCATACCGGCACGGAGCGCCGTTTCCGGCGGGTGCTGACGCTGGCGGAGCTCGAGGCATTTGTGATGGGGGTGCTCGAGATCTATACCCCGTATGCCGCGCTCCGGCTGAAAAATGCGCATCTCCGGGACGAGAGCATCCGCGCGCTGCCGTTCCCGTTCGACACTTACCGGGAAGGACAGCGCAAGCTGGCGGGAGCGGTCTATCAGGCGGTGAAGGAGAAGCGGAAGCTGTTTGCCAAGGCCCCGACGGGGATCGGCAAGACGATGTCCACGCTGTTCCCGTCCGTGAAGGCGATCGGGGAGGGGCTGCTTGGGCAGATCTTTTATTTGACGGCCAAGACGATCACCCGAACGGCCGCCGAGCAGGCTTTTGCGCTGATGCAGGCCAAGGGGCTGCGGATGCAGACGGTGACGATTACGGCCAAGGACAAAGTCTGCTTTCAGGAAGAGACGGTCTGCCGGAAGGACGCCTGCCCGTTTGCGGACGGCTACTATGACCGGGTTAACGGGGCGATTCTGGACATGCTGTCCCAGGAAACGGTGATGGACCGCGCCGTCATTGAGCGTTACGCGCGCAAGCATCAGGTATGTCCCTTTGAGTTTTCGCTGGACGCGGCTTACGCAGCGGATGCGGTCATTTGCGACTATAATTACATCTTTGATCCGCGGGTTTCGTTCAAACGGCTGCCCGAGGAGCAGAAGAGGCAGACGGTGCTGCTCGTGGACGAAGCCCATAACCTCGTTGATCGGGGCCGGGACATGTTCTCGGCTGAGATCGGCAAGTCGGCATTTCTTGAGCTGAAGCGCGGATACAAGGGCGTGGATGCCGGGGTTCAGAAGGCGGCGGATGCGGTCAATAAATTTTTTATCGAACTGAAAAAGGAAATGGGCGAAGCCCGCCAGAAGCAGTGGCAGGAACAGCCTCGCGAGCTCGGTGAGCGGCTGGAGCTGTTCATCGCCGAAGCCGAGCGGGAGCTGCTGGCTCCCAAAGGCGACCCCGGGCTGCAGGAGCAGCTGCTGGATGCCTATTTTGCGTCACAGCATTATATCCGGATCGCCAAGCTGTATGACGAACGCTTTCTGACGTATGCCGAGATTCACGGCAGCGACTGCGTGCTGAAGCTGTTCTGCATGGATCCGTCCTACCTGCTCGCGCAGGCGGGAAAAGGCTTCCGCTCGACCGTGTTCTTCTCGGCCACTCTGTCTCCGCTGTCCTACTATAGGGACATGCTGGGCGCCGGCGAGGAGGACTACAGCTTGTCTGTGCCGTCGCCGTTCAGCCGGGAGCAGCTGGATGTGCGCATCGAGCCGCTGTCCACCAGGTACCGGGACCGGGACGACACCCGGGACGCGCTGGTGAAGCTGTTGCATGGCCTTATATCGGAGCGCAAAGCGAATTACATGGTCTTTTTCCCGTCGTATCAATATATGCGTATGGTGGTCGAGCCTTTTGCGGAGCTGCACCCGGAGGTTGGCATCATCGTGCAGGATACCGGAATGGCCGAGGAGGAGCGGGAGCGGTTCCTCGCAGCGTTCCAGGCGGACAATGCCGATACGCTCGTCGGCTTCGCCGTGCTCGGGGGCATTTTCTCCGAAGGCATCGACCTGCAGGGGGATCGGCTGGGAGGCGTCGTCGTGGTCGGCGTGGGCCTGCCGCAGCTCGGTTTTGAACGGAACCTGATTCGGGATTACTTTAATGAAAACGGGAAAAGCGGCTACGATTACGCCTATGTGTTCCCTGGGATGAACAAGGTGCTGCAGGCCGGAGGGCGGCTGATCCGCTCCGAGCAGGATACGGGCGTGCTGGTGCTGGTCGATGACCGTTTTCTCCAGCGGCACTATCAGGGGCTGCTCCCGGATGAGTGGAAGGGATTCACTGTCGGGAAGCCTTAGACGGGCGAGAAGCGGCACAGCGCAGTGGTCCGCCGGGCGGCCTGGTCTCAACGGGATTTGGTGCGGCGAACGGGATGGATACGAGGGCGTGCGATGCGTTCCCAACAAATCGTAGCCAAACGGGACGGCCCCCGGTATAGTGGAGAAAACAGGATAAAGGTGGGATCGCGCAGGATGACACTTCGTATCGGATTGATCGGAACCGGATGGTTCAGCGGCGTACATGCCGACAACTTGGCGGCGATGGATGGAGTACGGCTGACGGCGGTTTGTGGTACAAGCCTGGAGAAAGCAGACCGGATGGCGCGGCGTTACGGCGCCGAGGGGTATGCGGATTTGGATGCCATGCTGGACGCGGGGCCGCTCGACGCGGTATATATCTGCGTGCCGCCGATGGCACACGGCGAAATCGAAATGAAGCTGATTGAGCGCGGTATTCCGTTTTTGGTGGAAAAACCGCTGGGGCTCGACACCAGCTTGCCGGAACAAATTCTGGCCCGGGTCCGTGAGACGGGGCTGTTGACGTCGGTGGGGTACCATTTCCGCTACCAGCACAATGCGGCGCGGCTGAAGGAGGAGCTGTCGAACCATACGACCGGCATGGTGCTGGGGCGGTGGATGGACAGCATGCCGGGCGTGTCCTGGTGGAGACGGCAAAGCGGCTCCGGCGGGCAGTTCATCGAGCAGACGACGCATATGGTCGACATGCTCCGGTATACGGCTGGCGAAGTGGAAGAAGTGTATGCGCTTTACGGGGACCGGGTCAAGCGGAGCCAGGTGGAAGGCGTAGAGGTCGCCGACGTAGGAACGGTCACGCTCCGCCTGGCGAGCGGCGTGGTGGCGAACATTTCCAACACATGCGTCCTGCCGGAAGGCGGCGGGTTGAGCCAGACGGGACTGACGTTCTACACCGACCGCGGGATCATCGATTGGAACCCGCAGCGGCTGCAGCTGGCGGCGCCCGGCGTCACGACAGAATATGCGGAGCAGGGGAGCCCCTATGTACGCGAAACGGAAGCGTTTCTCCATGCGCTGCGCACCGGAGACCGCTCCCGTATTCTTTCAAGCTATGAGGATGCCTGCCGGACGCAGGCCGTGACTTGTGCGGCATTGGCCTCGGCATCTACCGGCAAGCCGGTCCGCCTCTAACTCCTTACCACATCAGCATGAGCAGCGGCGCCGCGCCGAGCGTGAACAGGGCGGCCAGAATCATCGAGACGCTGGAGATCGCTCCGCTCATCGAGCTGAAGCCGAAGGCTACGGACGTTCCCGTCCCGTGGGCGCTCGTGCCGAGCAGCACGCCGCGGGCAATTTCGTTCTCGATCCGCAGGATGCGCAGAATCATCGGCCCGAGCACGGAGCCGAGCAGGCCGGTCATTATGACGAAGACCGCCGTGATGTTTGGCACTCCGCCGATGACCTGCGATACGTTCATGGCGATCGGCGTCGTGATCGAGCGGGGGATCAGGCTGGTCACCAATGAAGTGTCCAGCTTCAGCCCTTTGGCGAGCACCGCCGAAGAGATCATAGCCATGAAGGAACCGGTAAGCACGCTGACGACGATTTCGACGGCGTGCTTTTTGAGTACTTTGAAATTTTTATAGAGCGGCACCGCAAAGGCGACCGTCGCAGGCTGGAGCATATCGCTCAGCCATTTCCCGCCGGCGTTGTAATGTTCATAGGGAATATGCGTGCACAGCAGGAAAATAATAATGATGCAGGGCGTCACCAGCAGCGGCGACAGATACACTTTGGGATACCGCTTATACAATCGTTTGGCTGCCATGTAGATCACGAGGGTTAGCAGCAGACAGATGAGACCGATCATCATGACACCTTCCGTTCTTTATGTTTGGCGATGCGTGCGGCGGTCAAGCCGGAGCTGGCCATGACCACGACCGTGCTGAAAATAACGACGAGCAGGATTCGCACCCCGTCGCTCTCCAGCATCGCAAAATATTTCATCACCCCGACGGCAGCCGGGATAAAGAAGAGCAGAAGCTCGGCGAGCAGCCAGTTCGCTCCGACTTCGATCCATTCGAGCTTGACGACACCGGATTCGAGCAAAAGAAACAACACGATGATCCCGAGAATGCTGCCCGGCACCGGCAGATGCAGCAGACCGGCCAGCTGGTTCATCGCATATGAAAACAGCATTAAAACGGCGACCTGAACGGTCCCTTTGACGGCATGCTTCATCAATTGTTTTCGCCTTCCTTTCATTTATAATGAAAATTTTACAGCATTCATTTTCATAGGTAAAATGCATATATCGAATGGATATCATTCCATATGGCTATGGCATAAGGATGACATATAAGTTGAATAATTGAAATCGATGGTAGGGCAAGTACGTAAGCTTCTTCGGAATCATTTTTCTCCCTTGCTTGCATCGCATTCTTTAATTCAACTTATATGGATCCACCGCAGTTGACTCAAGGAAGGAGAACGACGTATGGACATCCGCCAATTGCAGTATTTTATGGAGGTCGCCCGGCTGCAGAGTTTTACGAAGGCGGCGGAATCACTCTATATCACGCAGCCGTCGATCAGCAAAACGATCCGCAACATTGAGGAGGAGCTGGGCGTCACCCTGTTTGACCGTTCAGGCAAAAAGGTGGTGCTGACCGATGCCGGGCGCATTATTTACGAGCAGGCGCAGCCGATCGTGAAGTCGTTCCAGAGCTTGTCCTCCGAGCTCGGCGATTTGAAAAACCTGAAGAAGGGACATATCCGCATCGGCCTGCCGCCGATGGTCGGATCGAGCTTTTTCCCTGAGGTGATCGGGCAGTTCCATCAGAAATACCCGCAGGTGACGATGCAGATCTTTGAGGACGGCGCCAAAAAGGTAGAGGTCGACGTGGAGAGCGGCTTGCTCGACATTGGCGTTGTGGTGCTTCCGACCGACGACTCGCTGTTCCACTCGTTTTCGTTCGTCCGGGAAAACCTGATGCTGCTGGTGCACCCGTCTCACCGTCTTGCGCATCGCGAGTGCGCCGGTCTTGCCGATCTGGCGGAAGAGAACTTCGTGCTGTTCCGGGAGGACTTTGCGCTGCATGACCGGATCATTACGGAATGCGTCAAGGTCGGCTTCCAGCCGCATATCGTCTACGAAAGCTCCCAATGGGACTTGATCAGCGGCATGGTCGCCGCCAATCTGGGCATTGCCCTGCTGCCGGAAACGATCTGCCGGGAAATCAACCGGGAGCGGATCCGGATTATGCCGCTGGTGGAGCCGGTCATCCCGTGGCAGCTGGGGATGATCTGGCGCAGGGACCGTTACCTGTCCTATGCCGCGCGGGAATGGATCGCGTTTACGCAGGGGAAATTGATGGAGGGCAGGGGGTAACCGGGCAGACTGGAATGCATTATTTTTAATGAGGTGACAAGAAAAAACGCGTTTACCCACACCTCCTCAGACCTCCTAATTTTGCTTTTAATGCGTTTTTTATTCTGACATGTATCTCCTCATTGCTTTTATATTTTACAACCCTTAAACGGCTGTATAGATGCCTTAAAACTCGTGTTTTCATGCGATTTCAGTCTGATATAATAAAAGATGGAAATGCGCATTTCTACGGAAACTACGAGCGAAAAGGACTGATTTACAATCAACCACGATGAAATGAGCAGCCGGTTTGCCGCGGGGAGCATCCCCAAGCTGCTGTTGTCTCTTGCACTTCCGGCGATTGCGGCTCAAATCGTCAACGCGCTGTACAATGTCGTCGACCGGATGCTGATCGGCAGGATGCCGGGAGGCGGCACCTTTGCATTAACCGGACTGGGCATCGCCTTCCCGCTGATCATGACCATCTCGGCGTTTGCGGCCCTCATCGGCCTTGGCGGCGCTCCGCTGGCCTCCATGATGCTGGGGGAAGGGAAACCAAAGGAAGCGGAGAAGCTGCTCGGCAGCTGCTGCCTGATGCTCCTGCTCGTTTCGGGAGTGCTGACGGCGGTGTTGCTGTGTTTTCACCGTCCCTTGTTGATCGCCTTCGGAGCGAGCGATAACACACTGCCCTATGCCAGTGATTATATGGGCATCTATTTGCTGGGGACGGTCAGCGTGCTGATGTCCCTTGGGCTGAATTCTTTTATTTCCATTCAGGGTTTTGCCAAAACGGCAATGGCCACGGTCTGTGCCGGAGCTGTGCTGAACGCCATCCTGGCACCCCTTTTTATATTTCCGATGCATATGGGAGTCCGCGGGGCCGCCTTGGCAACCGTCATTTCCCAGACTGCGTCCGCTGTATGGGTGCTGTCGTTTCTTACATCCAGGCGCAGCCACCTCCGCCTTCGGCTCCGCAACCTGCGGGTGAACCCCCGCATGGCGTGCCGCATCCTTGCGCTGGGGCTGTCCCCTTTTATCATGCAGTCGACAGAAAGCCTGATCCAGATCGTGTTTAATATTTCCCTTGCACGGTATGGCGGCGATTTGTATGTGGGCGCAATCAGCATTCTGACCAGCCTCATGCAGCTGTTTTCCCTGCCGTTATCCAGCTTTGCGCAGGGAGCACAGCCGGTCATCGGCTACAATTATGGATCGGGAGACTACGCAAGGGTGAAGGCGGCGATCCGGTTTGGTACGGCCGTTTGCGGTGTCCTCGGCATCGTGATGTGGGCGGTGGCGGTGTTCTTGCCGCGGTTTCCCGTCATGATTTTCACGGATCAGGCTGAATTGATTGCGCTGACGGAAAGGCTGATGCCGGTCTTTTTTCTGGGGACATGCATTTACGGCATTCAGCTGGCGCTGCAGCAAATGTTTCTTGCGCTGGGGCAGGCGAAGGTATCCATCTTTATTGCCGTCCTGCGTAAAATTATTTTGCTGATTCCTTTGGTTTTTGTGCTGCCGGAGCTCATATCGCCCAAAGCCGATGCCGTCATTATGGCCGAGCCGATTGCAGATGCCTGCGCGGCGGTCACCTGCTGCATCTTGTTTGCGGCGACGGTCAAACGTCTGCTGCGGAATCCTGATCTTGCAAGCACAGCCGATCCATGAACAAAATATTGTTGGACTTTATTAGATATGTTTTAATTGACATATAAATCGGAAAGGTCATATAATTAGGTTGCCTATTTAATTGGTAACCTAATTATTTTTTGTGCGGGATATTATCCTTCATAGCACGTTGGGGAAAGGAGGATTGTTGGCGTCATGAACGACGATGGCAACAACCGTCAGAAAGCCTTCTGCCAGGGTACCGAACCGCAGGAGCATGATCAGCACCACGAAACTGTTGTCCAACTGCTTACGGCGGTCATGCGATTTAACAGGGGTGAGTTTCGCCACCGGGTAATCGAGGGCTTGAAGATGAGCGAGATGGGGCTGATGGTCCTGCTCATGCGTCATGTCGAGCCGGATAGCCCGGGACTGAAGGTGTCCGAGATCAGCGGGATGCTGGGGGTCACTTCTCCGACCGTCACCCAGTTTGTCAAAGCGCTGGAGAAGAAGAAATGGATCGTACGGACGCCGGATGAGGCGGACCGAAGGGTGGTCCGGATCAAGCTCAGCGAAGAGGGGCGGGAAGCGATTATCCAAGCCCGCAAGGCGACGATCCATTCCTTCAAGGGGCTTGTCGATCACCTGGGCATCGAGGAGAGCGAGAAGCTGTCCGAGCTGCTGACCAAGGCTTATAAGTATTATGAAAGCAAAACGCAGAATGATTCATCGGATGGAGGTGAAGTGTCAACATGCTGAAGCTTTTTCGTTCATTGAAGCCGTTCTGGCTTCTGATCCTGTTCACATTTGTGCTTGTGTTTCTGCAGTCCATGTCGGACCTGTATCTCCCGACGCTGATGTCGGACATTGTGGATAAGGGCATCATCGAGGGAGACATTCCCTACATTTGGAAAATCGGCGGCTTTATGCTGGCCGTAGCTCTGGGGGGAGCCATTTGCTCCATCGCCGCGAGCTACCTGTCCGCCAAAGTGGCGGGCGGATTCGGCAGATCGATGCGCAGCCGGGTATTCCAGCATGTCCAGAATTTCTCCCTGCAGGAATTTGACAAGCTGGGCACGGCTTCGCTCATTACCCGGACCACCAATGATATCGCCCAGACCCAGCAGGTGCTGACCATGATGCTGCGGATGATGATCAGCGCGCCGATGATGTGTATCGGCGGGATTATTATGGCGGTGTCCAAGGACGCCAAGCTGTCTCTGATC
Organism: Paenibacillus sp. VMFN-D1; assembly: GCF_003386155.1. Lineage (NCBI taxonomy): Bacteria > Bacillati > Bacillota > Bacilli > Caryophanales > Paenibacillaceae > Paenibacillus > Paenibacillus sp. VMFN-D1. Next base: position 366,357 of record NZ_QRDU01000004.1, read on the forward strand.
ATCGTCGTGATCGTTCCGGTGTTGGCGGGCTCCATCGCCCTCATAGCCGGTATGGGAATGCCGCTGTTCAAGGCGATGCAGGTCAAGCTGGACAAACTGAACCGGGTGCTCCGCGAAAACCTGACCGGGATCCGGGTCATTCGTTCGTTTAACCGGATTCAGCATGAGCAGGAGCGTTTCAAGGAAGCCAACTACGATCTGACCAGCACGGCGGTCCGGGTCAACAAAATCATGGCGGCCATGATGCCGATCATGATGATCGTCATGAACTTATCGACCATCGCCATCGTCTGGTTCGGCGGCCTGCGCATCAGGGACGGACATATGCAGGTCGGGGACCTGATGGCTTTTATCCAGTACGCCATGCAGATCATGTTCTCCCTGATCATGGTTTCCATGATCTTCGTCATGGTACCGCGCGCTTCCGCATCCGCTGCGCGGATTAACGAGGTGCTCAGCATTACGCCGGATATCGACGATCCGCTCGTTGCACAATCCTCTGAAGAAGGACGCGGCTATTTGGAATTCCGGGACGTGACGTTCAGTTATCCGGGCGCGGAGCAGCCGGCGCTGTCGGGGATTTCATTCACCGCCAAGCCGGGGGAGACCACGGCGATTATCGGCGGCACCGGTTCCGGCAAGTCGACGCTGCTCAGCTTGATTCCGCGCTTCTATGATGTAGCGGAAGGCAGCGTGCTGGTCGACGGGGTCGACGTCCGCGAGATGACGCAGGAGGAGCTGCGCGCCAAGATCGGCTTCGTGCCGCAGAAGGCGCTGCTGTTCACCGGGACGATTGCGGACAATATCCGCTACGGCAAAAAGGACGCCACCGATGAAGAGATCCGCGAAGCGGCGGATATCGCCCAGGCGACCGAATTTATTATGAATATGAAAGACGGCTTTGAGTCGGAAATTGCCCAGGGCGGAAACAACGTGTCCGGCGGGCAGAAGCAGCGCTTGTCCATCGCGCGGGCGCTGGTACGCAGACCGGAAATCTATGCGTTCGACGACAGCTTCTCGGCGCTTGATTTCAAGACGGATGCGAAGCTGCGCAGCGCGCTGAAGCCGGTGACGCGGGACGCAACCGTTCTTCTCGTGGCGCAGCGGGTCAGCACGGTCATGGACGCCGACCGGATCATCGTCCTCGACGAAGGGCGGATTGCCGGCATCGGCACCCACCGCGAGCTGATGGAGACCAGTGACGTCTACCGCGAAATTGTATCCTCACAGCTGTCAGAGGAGGAGATCGCATGAGTGAGCAAACAAGAAGACCCGGACCTCCGCCGGGAGGACCGCGGCATCCGGGAGGCCATCCCGGCCAAATGATGCCTGCGCAGAAGGCCAAGGACTTCAAGGGTTCTCTGAAGCGGCTGGTCGGGTACCTGCGGCCGCGGCGGGGAACGCTGATCGTTATTTTTCTGACGGCGATTCTTAGTACGGTGTTCAGCATCGCGAGCCCGAAAATTCTTGGTAAGGCGATTACCAAGCTGCTGGAAGGCGTCATCGCGATGGCGAAGGGGACGCCGGGCGCTGGCATTGACTTTACCTACATCACCCAGATCCTGCTGATTCTGATTGGTCTGTACCTGTTCAGCGCAGCGTTCAGCTATATTCAGCAGTATCTGATGGCCGGCGTGGCGCAGAAGGTTGTGTACGATATGCGGGAGCAGATCAACGCGAAGCTGTCGCGCCTGCCGCTGAAATATTTTGATTCCCGGACGCATGGGGAAATCTTGAGCCGCGCGACCAACGACGTCGACAACATCAGCACCACGCTTCAGCAGAGCTTGACGCAGCTGATCACGTCGATCGTGACGCTGGTCGGCGTCATCGTGATGATGCTGTCGATCAGCCCATGGATGACGCTGATTCTGATCGTGACGCTGCCGCTCAGCTTCATCGTCATCAAAGCGGTAGCTTCCCGGTCCCAGAAGCATTTCATGGCCCAGCAGGCTTCTCTGGGACAGCTCAACGGCCATGTGGAGGAAATGTACACGGGCCATAAAATCGTGAAAGCCTTCGGCCGCGAGCGGGAGTCTGTCGAGGATTTCAACAAAATCAACGAAAAGCTGTACAGCTCCGGCTGGAAAGCCCAATTCATCTCCGGCATCATCATGCCGATGATGATGTTTATCGGCAACATCGGCTATGTGTTGGTCTGCGTGGTCGGGGGGATCTTCGTCACGCACGGACGCATTACGATCGGGGATGTGCAGGCGTTCATCCAGTACGCCAGACAGTTCACCCAGCCGATTATGCAGACGGCGAACATCGCAAACATCATCCAGTCCACCATCGCTTCGGCGGAGCGCGTGTTCGAGCTGCTGGATGAAGAAGAAGAAGTGCCGGAAGCGGCAGATGCGGCTGTCCTGAACAATCCAAAAGGTGCCGTGGAGTTTGAGCATGTGCGGTTCGGCTATAAGGAAGACGCAATGCTCATTGAAGACATGAACATCGACGTGAAGCCGGGACAGACGATCGCCATCGTCGGGCCGACCGGTGCCGGCAAGACGACGCTCATTAACCTGCTGATGCGCTTCTATGAGCTGAACGGCGGGGCGATCACCATCGACGGCGTGAACATTACCCACTTGAAGCGCGGCAATTTGCGCAGCATTTTCGGCATGGTGCTTCAGGATACCTGGCTCTTTAACGGGACGATTATGGAAAATATCGCTTACGGCCGGGCCGGCGCCACGAACGAGGAAGTGATCGAGGCGGCCAAGGCGGCTCATGCCGATCACTTCATCCGTACGCTTCCGGACGGCTACGACACCGTGCTTAACGAAGAAGCGTCGAACATTTCCCAAGGGCAGAAGCAGCTGCTGACGATTGCGCGTGCCATTCTGGCCGACCCGTCTATCCTCATTCTGGATGAAGCGACCAGCAGCGTCGACACGCGGACGGAGGTCTTTATTCAGAAGGCGATGAACGACCTGATGAAGGGCAGAACGAGCTTCGTCATCGCCCACCGGCTGTCCACGATCCGTGACGCCGATCTGATCCTGGTTATGAACCAGGGCAGTGTGATCGAGAAGGGCAACCACGAGGAGCTTCTGGCCAAAGGCGGCTTCTACGCCGATCTGTATAACAGCCAGTTTTCCGGCGGAAGCATTCAGGAGGTTGTCTGAGGGTGAAGGCGACCCCACCCGCGACCCTTATCATCCGCATTTCAAAAGAGCAGCCATGGCGGCTGCTCTTTTTTTGGAATATTGGCAGTTTACGCTTGAATATCGAACGTGTGTTTGTCAATATTGATCTTAGAAGTTCATTCAGGAATATAAAACGCAGACCGAACCTGCGGTGAATGCTTGATCACTTTACAGGAGTCAGGAGGTACGGAACATGAAAGAAACGATCCCGCTGCTTACGCCCTTTAGCATCGAACGAACCATGGTCGCAGTCAGGGGGCAAAATCCCCGGCTCGTGCTGGCTCATCCGGAATACCCGGTATTCACGAAGGTGATTCTGGCGGAAGGGCGCGACATTCCGGTCACCGTGTCCTTGGTGGAGACCAGCCAGGGACCAGCGGCGGAGGTGGAGCTGCTGCAGGCCTGCAATTCGAAGGAAACCGAAGCCGTCCGGGCGTACGTAGGTAAAATGCTGTCCAACCATGTGGACCTCAGGCCGTTCTATGCGCAGCTTCAGGATGAGCCTGTCATAGGCTCCATTCTTCCGGGGTTGCATGGGCTGAAAATACTGCTGGAGCCAAATTTGTTTCAAAATCTGGTGCGAACGATTATCGGCCAGCAGATGAACCTGAGCTTTGCCGCTTCGCTCGTCTCGCGGATCACCGAGCAGTACGGCACCCCCGTGACGATCGGGGACCATACGCTCTACAGCTTCCCGAAGCCGGAAGCGCTGGCCGCGCTCGAACCGGACGAGCTGCTGCCGCTGCAGTTCAGCCGCCGCAAAGCCGAGTATATTACTGGCCTGGCGCGGCAGGTAGCGGACGGCTCCCTCGACCTTAACGCCATGCCGGACCTTGCGGACGATGAGATTTTCAACCGGCTGCTCCCGATCCGCGGCGTCGGCAAATGGACGGTCGAGTGCTTCCTGCTCTTCAGCGTGGGCCGAACCGATTTCTTCCCGGCCGACGACATCGGTCTGAAAAATGCGATGAAGGTGCTGTGGGGCTTTGACAGCCAGCCGGCTTCTCCGCTCATGCTGGAAATCAGCCGCAGCTGGTCGCCATGGCGGAGCTACGCCGCTTACTACTTATGGGCTTGGCTCGACGAGTGGAAGCTGCGGCAGAAACAGGAGAAGGAACAGAAGAAGCCGGCCCGTGGCAAGTCGGCCAAGAAAGCCTCGGAAGAATAGCGGCGGCTGACCTGCGCCCATAATCGAGCCGCATGCCACCAACCCATCGAGGCCGCCTTCAGCCAGTTCTAACCGTTACGCTTCCTGCACGCCGACCCCGTTCCAGAACATGTTGACGATCTCCTGGGCCAGTTCGCCCGCGGACGGGGCGAATTCTTTGGCAATCTCCCGGTTGCCGATCATCAGCATGGATGCCAGCGTGTGCGCCATAAGGAGCGGGTGTGCGGAGCGCACCTCCCCGTTTTTGATCGCCTCGGTGAAGCTGACGGTCAGCACATCGTGAATCCGGTCCTCGCTGACGCGGATTTCCTCCAGTTGTTCGGGCGCCAGCGAGGCGCTGGCATCGCGCATGATCGTTTCAAAGTCTCCGTGCGGGAAACGAAGCTTGTTCTCGGCCAGCTCCACGAGCCGGTCGTAGAGCGGCTTGTCCTGCTGCATAATCCGGAGGGAAGCATTGCGCGCCTTCTGCATCATGGCGGTGACGGCCGCCGTGAAGAGCTGGGCTTTATTTTCAAAGTGATAGTAAATGGAAGCCTTGGTTACACCGCATACCTGGGCAATTTGCTGCAGCGAGACCGGCTCATAGCCGTACTCCATGAAAAGGGCGGAAGCTGTTTTCAGGATGAATTCGTTCATGGGAGTGTCCTCCTGCCGGCGTTTGGGCCGGCCCGGGGAGCGTTTAGCCGGATGTTTTCCCTGGGATTGTTCCATATCGTTGTCCTCCATAATCTAAGTAGTTGATCGTTGTCCTCCAGTAGTTCCGCAATCCTGTTCTAAATCCTGATTGATAATTAACCTTCCGGTATATATAATTAATGTGGCATGGCAACAGCGGATGTGCCTTTCATTGAAATCTGAGATTGTATGCCGCCTGATAAGGCTGGAAAGTATGGCGGTCCGTTCTGTCCCATATTGTATCACGGAGCCTGCGGAAGCCGCACTTTATCGGCATGAACATGTACTTAATTTTATACCATTTTGGCACCTGTAACAGGTGGGGAGGAGCAGAATATGGGGGATTCCGGATACGGGCGCTGGGTCGCCGGAAAAAGAAGCAAATGGATCACGCTGGCCGTTTGGGTCATCATCGTGGGCGTGCTGAGTGCCATCTGGCCGATGGTCAACAGCGAGGTCCAGAACAATGCGGCCAATCTGGACGATGCCAAGCCATCGGTTCAGGCTGAACGCGTCGCGGAGGAGCAGTTCAGCAGCGATGCAGGGGTTCCCGCCCTGCTGGTCTGGCACCGTGAAGGCGGGCTGGAAGACGACGATTTGAAGCATGTACAGAAGGTGTATGCCGAATGGAGCGCGAATCCGGTTCCTTATCAGGATTCGGTTCCGCCATTTCACCAAATGCCGGCGGCTGCGCTGAAAGCGATGCTGTCCGAGGACCAGAGCACGCTGGTCACCCCCGTGCTGTTCGAGAAAAGCGCAGACAGCGACCAGCTGAAAGAAGGGGTGGAGCAGCTGAAGTCCGGGATCACGCATGAAACCGGGCAGGATCCCTTCGCCGCAAGCCATAACGCCGGTTCGGACCTCAGCGTCCGCGTCACCGGTCCGGTCGGCATTTCGATCGACGCGACCGGCCTCTTCAAGAACGCGGATTTCAAGCTGCTCATGTCCACCGTCATTTTGGTGCTGGTCATCCTGCTGCTCATTTACCGCTCGCCGATTCTGGCGCTGATTCCGCTGATCGCGGTCGGCTTTGCGTATGGCGCAGTCAGCCCCCTGCTCGGCTTGATGGCCCAGAAGGGCTGGATCACCGTCGATTCCCAAGCCGTCTCGATCATGACGGTGCTGCTGTTCGGGGCCGGGACGGACTACTGTCTGTTCCTGATCTCGCACTTCCGCCATTTGCTGAAGGAAGAAGAGAGCAAGACCCGGGCGCTGCTGCGGGCAGTGACGGAATCCTCAGGCGCGATCGCCATGAGCGGCTTCACTGTGGTTCTGTCGCTGCTGGCCCTGCTGCTGGCGAAGTATGGAGCATACCACCGTTTTGCGGTTCCGTTCAGCGTCTCCATTCTTGTGATGGTGATCGCGAGCTTGACGCTGGTACCTGCGCTGCTGGCGATTTTCGGGCGGACGTCGTTCTTTCCGTTCGTTCCCCGCACGCCGGAGATGGAAGAGGAACGCGCCCGCAAGAAGGGCAAACCGGTACCCGCCCGCAAGCCGAAGCGTCCCGGCTTTGGCAGCCGGCTCGTGGTCCGCAGACCTTGGATGATCGTCATCGTGACGGTGATCGTGCTGGGCGCGCTCGCTTCCGTATCCAGCCAGGTGAAGTTCACCTACGATATTATGTCATCTTTTCCGAAAGATATGGCCTCGCGTGAAGGCTTCGATACGATCGGGAAGCAGTTCAGCCCCGGGGAACTGGCTCCGGTGAAAATTATAGTCGATACGGAAGGCAAACCGGACGGCCTGGATCAGAAGCTGAAGGAGCTGCCTTATGTGGATGAGGTGTCAAAAGGGCAGCCTGGAAGTCAAAACGCCAATATTATCGCCTATGACGTCACGCTCGACATGAATCCTTATTCCAGTGAAGCGATGGACCAGATTCCCCACCTGCGGAGTACGGCAGAGCAGGCGCTTCAGGCGGCGGGTGTGGGTTCCCCGGCGGATAAAGTGTGGATCAGCGGCCAGACCGCCGAACAATACGATACCCGCGAGACCGGCGACCGCGACACGATGATCATTATTCCGGTCGTCATCGGGATGATTACGCTGCTGCTGCTCGTATATTTGCGGTCGATCACCGCAACGGTGTATTTGATGTTGACTGTTATTTTGTCTTATTTCTCGGCGCTTGGCCTGGGCTGGCTTATCATCCATTACGGGCTTGGCGCGGACGCGATCCAAGGAGCGATTCCGCTCTATTCATTCGTGTTCCTGGTGGCGCTGGGCGAGGACTACAACATCTTCATGGTCTCGAGCATCTGGAAAAAACGGAAGCATATGCCGTTAAATCAGGCGATTCAGGAGGGCGTGTCCGAGACGGGCTCGGTCATCACCTCCGCCGGCCTCATTCTGGCCGGGACCTTCGCGGTGCTCGCCTCGCTGCCGATCCAGGTGCTGGTCCAGTTCGGCATCATTACCGCCGCGGGTGTCCTGCTGGACACCTTCATCGTCCGGCCGTTTCTCGTGCCGGCGATTACGGCGCTGCTGGGCCGCTTTGCTTTCTGGCCGTCTTCCCATACGGAGGCCGAGAACACCAAGGCAGGCATGCCGTCCTGATCCATCAAAGGAGGAGTCCCTGCAGGGGCTCCTCTTTTGTGCTCTCACCGAACATCTCTCGTCCGCCGCCCAACCCGACCCATCCAGCCTGCCGCAAGATTCACCATTTGCTCAAGCCTTACACGGCTGTGGCTTCAGCGTCTGGCTTATAATAGGGAGAGACAGACCCTTTTTACGAACGACGAGGTGAACGCGGCATGAAGGTGTATGACGTTCTGCAGAAAGATGCGGAAGAATATATATTATTGTGTTATCAGGAGCTTGGCAAGACAGAGGCCGAGACCGTCCGGAGGCTCGCGGAGATCAGGGCCAGCATTGAAGAGACCGGAATGTATGAGCATACGTACGAGGAACTGGTTCACGGGGCAAAAATGGCCTGGCGCAACAGCAACCGCTGCATCGGCCGCCTGTTCTGGGACTCGATGCAGGTCATCGATGAGCGGGGCCTTGAGCGGCCCGGCGACATTGCCGGGGCGCTGCTGCGTCATATCGAACGCGGCACGGGCGGCGGCAAAATCGTGCCGACGATCACGGTATTTAGACCGTCGGTACCCGGCATGAGCGATATCCGCATCCTGAACCACCAGCTGATCCGCTATGCGGGGTACGAGAACGGCGGAACGATCACCGGTGATCCGGCTTCCGCTCGGTTTACGAGGCTGTGCATGAAGCTGGGCTGGACGGGAGAAGGGACACCCTTCGACGTCCTTCCGCTTGTCATTCAAGGCGGGGAAGGCGGACCTGAGCTGTTTCCCATTCCCCCGGAGCTGGTCATGGAAGTGCCGATCACGCATCCGGATATGCCCGCCTTCGCCGAGCTGGGCCTGCGCTGGTACGCCGTGCCGATCATTTCCGATATGGAACTCGTGATCGGCGGCATCCGCTATACGGCCGCTCCATTTAACGGTTGGTACATGGTGACCGAGGTCGGTGCGCGAAATTTCGCCGATGAACAGCGGTATAACATGCTGCCGCGGGTGGCGGAGCTGATGGGCTTGTCCACAGCGAGCGAAACCTCGCTCTGGCGAGACCGCGCACTCGTCGAGATGAACGTCGCCGTGCTGCATTCCTACAAGCAGGCGGGGGTCAGCATGGTGGATCACCATACGGCGGCTTCCCAGTTTCGGCTGTTTGAAGAGCGGGAAGCCAGGAGCGGCAGAGAGGTCACCGGGAACTGGACGTGGTTGATCCCGCCGTTATCACCGGCGACGACCCATATTTTTCACCACTCGTATGACAACACGGTCAAGACGCCAAACTTCTTTAAGAGAGAGGCGTCAAACGCTACGCCGGTACAAGCGGGATGCCCTTTTCACCATTAGCTGATCGACTCCGACTCCCTCAAGACCCGAAAAAAGTGCTTGATTGCTTGTTGCTTTTCGCCTGCTGCGTCGTATAATGATTTATTAGGTTTATTTGACATTAAAGGGGATAAAGATAGAGCGTTGAACACCATACATTTGAACGAAATCATCCGTGAGCTGGTCGGACGGTCGGGACTGGGCGTTCAGGTCCGTCTGAGAACACGGTCCCGGGATGGACGCCTGATCGGCGGCAAGTACGGGATGGTTTCCAAGCGGATCACGATGTATACCGGTGTGATCGAGGAACAATGCATGCAGATGTTCGGATCATTGGACCGGGTGGAGGAGTATTTTACGATTGTTCTGGCCCATGAGCTTGGGCATGCCGCGGATCCGGAGCTGCCTGCGCTCTCCGAATCGCTGGAAGACATGAATCTTACTGAGGAACAGCGGATGCGCGTGGCGCTGCAGATTGAAGAGAACGCATGGAACTATGCGCTGGAGCTGATTCCCGAAGCGGATCTGCCCATGATGAGCGCCATTATCGACGAGTCGCTGTATGCGTACCGGCTTCAGGTGGAGGAAGCGGGAGCCGAGGCGGGCATCGCCTGATGTCAGTCGGAACCGGCTGCCGCGGGGTCAGAGGCGGATCAGCTGCATCTTATAAAATAATAAAGGATAGGCTCGGGCAGACCCTTTGGATCTCTCGAACCTATCCTTTTCTGGTTGCTCGGCCAAAATCCACCTGCCCTACAGCATTGACTGCTTATTCCGCTGCGTTCAAGGGGCTGACGACGAGCTCATACTGGTTCAGCGTAGAGCCCAGAAGGACGTCCTTGCTGCCTCCGGCCCCGCGGTGAGAAGCGCGGAAGGACTCGCTCTGCGTCCAGTTTTTAAACGACGCCTCGTCCTCCCAGACGGTGGACACCTTCAGCTCCTCGGCTTCCGCCTCCTTGCTCTTGCCCAGCCATACCTCCATCCGGACAAAGCCCGGCATGTCCTGTACGCCCTTGGCATTCGCAAAACGCTCGGCCACGGCTTGTCCGTGCCCTTCCTTGATCAAAATCGTATTGGTAATGACTATCATAAGGAATCGCCTCCGATTGTGGTATCGTTCCTTAATTCAGTCTACTCGTGTGCATCCAGTTTCTCAAGCGGCTTGATAGCCGGTCCTTCAAACACGACCCCGTCATAGGAAAACCGGGAGCCGTGGCAAGGGCAGTCCCAGGTCCGCTCCGCCGCGTTCCACTCGGTTTCGCAGCCCATATGCGTACACGTGTTATCCACCAGATGAAGATTGCCCTCCGGGTCTTTATAAGCACCGGCTTTTTTACCGTTATGGCGGACCACGGCGCCTTCGTCAGGATTCAGGTCTTCGATCCGGGTGTGGACGAGGCCGACTTTGCCGGAAATCAGCTCTCCAGCCACATCGGCATTTTCCTTCACCAGGTTCATAATCGACGGGTCGGCGAGGAAACGGGACGGCGTGTACAGCTCGCTGTACGGATTGTCCCTGCCGATGATTTGATCCGATAACATCCGCCCGGCGAGGGTACCGCTGGTCATGCCCCATTTGTTGAAGCCGGTTGCTACATAGATCCCCTCGTCCTTGGACGTAATTTGTCCGATGTACGGCACTTTGTCGATGGTGACCAGATCCTGGGTGGACCAGCGGAAAGGAATGCCTTTGCTGCCCAGCAGTTTGCCCCCATAGGCTTCGAGCGCCTCATAGTAAGAGAAGGTGCACATATGCTGCCCGGTTTTATGCCCTTCGCCGCCGACGATGACCACCTCTTCGCCGTTCCAGGAGGCGGCCCGCAGCGAGCGCGTCGGCTTGTCTGCACTGATATACATGCCGCCGGCAAACGCCGTCTCCGGCTTCATAGCCAGCGCGTACGAGCGGTCAGCATGCAGCCGCGCGAAATAAAAGCCGCCTTCATCGAGGAACGGGAAGTGGGTAGCAGCGACGACATGGCTGCATTGAATCTTGTGGCTTCCGCGGTAGGTGACGACCGATAACGGCCCCTCCTTGTCCACCTTATGGACCGTCGTATTCTCATACACTTGTCCGCCAGCCTTCACGAACTCCTCCAGCAGGCGCCGCAAATAATGCAGCGGATGGAACCGGGCTTGTCCCGGCAGCTTGATGGCACCCGACGCGAACTGAGGAATCGGCAGCTTGTTCACCCATTCGCCGGGGATGCCGAGCTTCTCATAAGCTTCGAATTCCTTCTCCAGCTTATTGAGATCCTTATCCTTCTCCATATATACATAGGCGTCTTCCTCATGGAGACCGCAGTCGATATTCAGCTTGGACGCCGTATCCCGGATGAATTGCAGCGCATCCCGGTTGGCCTGATAATACATGGATGCCCGTTCCTGCCCAAAATGGCTCAGCAGTTCATCGTACAGCATGCCGTGCTGGGCTGTAATTTTGGCGGTCGTATGTGCGGTGGTGCCGTTCAGCACTCTTCCCGCTTCGACCAGGGCGACCTTCAGCCCTTCCCGGGCAAGCAGGTACCCGGTCGTAATTCCCGCAATTCCCGCGCCTACGATAGCAACGTCCACCTTGATGTCTTCCGCCAGACGCGGAAAGGAAGGGAGGTCCGTTGTCGCTCTCCATAAAGATTCAGGGTACTGCGGCAGCTCATTGGATATCGGTTCAGATGGTTGCATAGCATCGTAGCCTCCTAAGTATTTTCATTTCATTTATTACCACTTTTCGCCAAAAAGAAACGGAGCTTGCCACGGCGGCGACTTTTCTTCCCTGCGGGGGTTGTTTACAATAGTAGGGAAAGCCTAAATCGTCCTGCGGGCGGGCAGAAAACCTGCCTTAGGGCGGCCAATTGGGGAATCCCGATATGAACAAGGAGGCGCTGATGCAACGATGAAATACCGGAGACTGGGAAGAAGCGGACTGAAAGTGAGTGAAATCAGCCTGGGCAGCTGGCTGACTTACGGCGGATACGTGGAGCGTGAAAATGCGGTTCAGGCAATCCGGACGGCCTATGACGAGGGCGTAAATTTCTTTGACACGGCCAATGTGTATGAGCGGGGTGCGGCCGAGGAACTGTTGGGGCAGACGCTGAAGGCGTACCCGCGGGAGTCTTACGTGCTGGCAACCAAGGTGTTCGGAAAAATGGGGGACGGGCCCAACGACCAGGGACTGTCGCGGAAGCACATTATGGAGCAGTGCGACGCCAGCCTGAAGCGGCTGGGCCACGACTATGTGGACCTGTACTACTGTCACCGGTATGATGCCGATACGCCGATCGATGAAACGCTGCGGGCGCTGGATGACCTGGTTCGCCAGGGCAAGGTGCTGTACGTCGGCGTCAGCATGTGGACCGCGGCGCAGATGGAGGCCGCGCTCGGCACGGCTGACCGCTACCTGCTGGACCGCATCGTCGTAAACCAGCCGGTATACAATATGTTTCAGCGGGAGATCGAGCACGAGGTTATTCCGCTCGGCGAAGCGAAGGGTATCGGCCAGGTCGTCTACTCGCCGCTGGCGCAAGGTTTGCTGACAGGCAAATACACGGCGCCCGGCCAGGCTCCGGAAGGCAGCCGCGCAGCCAAGCTCGGCTGGAAGGAAGACCGCATCAGCGAAGAGAAGATCGCGAAGGTGCGCCAGTTGGAGAATGTCGCCGCCGAGCTGGACATCAAGGTAGGCCAGCTGGCCCTGGCCTGGATTCTGCGGCAGCCGAATGTGGCAAGCGCGCTGGTGGGGGCGAGCCGTCCGGAGCAGGTCACCGAGAACGTGAAGGCCTCGGGCATTGAGCTTTCGGCGGACGTGCTGGAACGGATCGAACAAATTTTGAACTCATAATGATCGAATAAGGCATGGCAAAGGCCGTCCTGCAGCGGGTATCCCGGTACCGCGCTGGGGGCGGTCTTTTTTTCTCCAGACCGAGAATATATCGCTCGTCTATGCCAACCGGATAACGGGAATGCTCTAGATACGCCAAGGGCCCCCGCCGGGCCGCAGCTTTACATCGGGCGGAGCAGCTTGTAAAGTAGTTCTACGTTGAATCTGTTGCGGCAAGAAAGCCAAGTGGAGGAAATCGGATTGAAACACAGATACGAGTTTATCGAACACCATGAGCATATGCCTTTTACGCTGTTCATCAACAGCATTGACCATATTCCGTTTCATTGGCATAAAGAGCTGGAGCTGATCTACGTCCTCAAAGGCTCGGTGGAAATTCATGTCGCCCAGGAGCGGCTGATTCTGCGGGAAGAGGATCTGCTGGTCATCAACAGCATGGACGTGCACAAAATCGACAAGACCGGCGAGGCCAACGTCCTGCTTACCCTGCAGGTCGATCCCGGCACGGTTCAGGCCCAGCCGCAGCAGTCCAAAAACCGGATCGACTGCAGCTCCGTGAACGCCCGGGGTGCGGACGAAGCCCGCTTTGCGCCCATCCGCTCCGGTCTTGCCCAAATGATGTGGGAGCTGAACAAGCGGGAGGACGGCTACGGCGACAAAGTGATGGGGCATCTGCATCTTTTGCTGGGCCAGCTGGTCCGATATTTCGCAACCGCGGAGCGGCTGGATGACAGCGCGAATGCGAGCGACGTGGATCTCGAGCGCCTTCGCCGGATCATTCAATACGTGGACGAGAACTACATGTACAAAATCAACCTGAACCAGATGGCCGAACAGGAGCATTTGAGCTTCTATTATTTTTCCCACTTTTTCAAAAGCAAGATCGGCATCTCCTTTCAGAAATATTTGACCCTCATCCGTTTGGAAAAAGCGGAGACGATGCTGAGGGAGACGACGAGCAACATTATCGACATCGCCGCGGACTGCGGGTTCGCCAATGTGAAGCTGTTTAACAAGAGCTTTAAGGAAAAAATGGGCGTGACGCCTTCCGAGTACCGGCAGAAGCATGAGCGGCAGAGCGGAGGAGCGGATGACAAGCATCTTCCTTTTACGAGAGATACATCGGAGAGCGGCTCCTACATCAAGGTCGATACGGTAAAAGTACTGGAGGGCTTGTACCGGCATCTGCCGCAGGTTGAAGCCGCGGCGCCGTCCGTGCCGCCCGCCCCTGCCCGGAGCGTTGAGGAGAGCCTCGTTCTGGATGCGGCCGCTCCCGGGGAATCGTACGAGCCTCACTGGAACCGGCTGCTTACGGCAGGAAGGGCAGCCGAAGGGCTGCGCGAGGACTGGCGGAAGCAGCTGGCAGAAATCCAGGCGGAGCAGCCGTTTCAATATATCCGGTTCCACGGTATTTTCAATGACGAGATGATGATATACGACGAATCCGAGGACGGGACTCCGCGGTACAATTGGAGTTATGCCGATGAGCTGTACGATTTTTTGCTGGGTCAAGGGATACGTCCCTTCGTTGAGCTCGGGTTTATGCCCGGCAGGCTGAAGCGTTCGGATGAGACCCTCTTTTGGTGGAAAGGGAACATATCGCCACCGAAGGATATGGCCAAGTGGTCGGAGCTCATCCGCCAGTTTGTCCGGCATCTGGTCAACCGCTACGGCATGGAAGAGGTGCGGCAGTGGTATTTTGAAGTGTGGAACGAGCCGGATGCCATCGAGATCTGCTGGTCGGGGACGAAGGAGGAATATTTCGAATTTTACGCCGCCACCGCGCAGGCGATCAAGTCGGTCTCCCCGGATCTCCGGGTCGGCGGGCCGGCGCTGAATTATATTACCGTGTGGGAGACGGACTGGATTCAGACCTTCCTGCAGTACTGCCACGAGCACCGGGTGGATATCGATTTCTTTTCCTTCCACAGCTATTCGGAATATTGGCCCGGGGACGAACACTCAGGTGGTCTATCCCATACACAGCCGCCGGAATTTTTTGTGGATACGATCCACAAGGTCCGCGAACGGATCGCCGATTCTCCGGCGGAGGCATTGGAGCTGCATCTGACGGAATGGAACTTTTCCTTGTATCCGCACAATCTGCTGCATGACACGATGTTCATGGCGCCGTTTATTATCAAAAACGCGGTCGATTCCATCGGCCTGCTGCAGTCGCTCGGGTTCTGGACGTTCACCGACATTTTTGAGGAGATGCGGGCGGGAGACAGCCCGTTTCACGGCGGATTCGGGCTGATCAGCATGCACGGGCTCAAGAAGCCCTCCTATTACGCTTTTGCGCTGCTGAACAAGCTCGGCCGCCGGATCTTGGCCAGAGGACCGTATTATATCGCGACCGAGGAGAACGGAGACATCCAGGTGCTGCTGTACAACTATACACATGTGGACAGCTTGTACGCCAAAGGCGAATGGTCGGGCATCAGCGAGCAAAACCGGTACAACGTGTTTGAAAGCAAGGAGGCGCTGGACGTCAGCCTCGACATTCGCGGTTTGCAGGGGGATTACAAGGTGTCGCACTACACCCTGGACAGGGAGCACGGATCGGTGTTTGACGCATGGCAGGCGATGGGAGCGCCGGACTTTCCCAGTAAGGATGAGGTCGCCTATCTGCGCGGCCAAAGCGGGCCCGACTTGAAGGTGTCCCAAATCCGGGACACTTCTTCCTATACCGTTCGGGTCACCGTACCGCCGCACGGCGTGCAGCTGATCACGCTCCATAAACAGTATTGAACACAGCTCCGAAATTTCCCGTTCCTGTGCCGGACGGAAATTCGGGGCTGTTCGCGATATGCCTGCAGCAGCGGTGGATGACCGCAAAAAAAGGGGTGCTTTTAGGCAAAAGAGAACAAGAACGGGCTTTGGCTTCAGGGTTAGAATGAGAACAAGCAGTCATTTGCTGATTCTGCAAACGTCTACATGGAATGATCTAAAGAAATGGATGTTATAGGCCCGATGGGACCGTAATATAACAGGAAGTTTCATGCAAAACTTTAGTTCGTCTATGTACAATCCATGATTAAAGGAATGAGTCATCATGAATACATCCATAGATAAGCTGCTGAAATCGCTGACCCTGGAAGAGAAAGCGACGCTCGTCGCGGGAGCCGACATGTGGAAGACGCAAGAGATTGAACGGGCGGGCGTTCCGTCCATTACGATGTTTGACGGTACCAACGGCGTCCGCAAGCCCGGAAGCACGCAGGAAATGGGATTGTTTTCGGAAAATATGCCTGCGACCTGCTATCCGACCGGCGTGGCGCTGGGGTCCACCTGGAACACGGAGCTCATTGAGGAAGTGGGCGAAGCTCTCGGCCGGGAAAGTCTGGCGCTGGATACGCAGATTCTGCTTGGACCCGGCGTCAATATGAAGCGTTCTCCGCTTGGCGGACGGAACTTCGAGTATTATTCCGAGGACCCGGTGCTGACCGGAGAGCTGGGCGCGGCCATGGTGAACGGGCTGCAGCGCATGGGCGTCGGCGCATCGGTCAAGCATTTTGCCGGCAACAATCAGGAGACCGAGAAGATGGTTTCAAATTCCGTTGTGGATGAACGCACCCTGCGGGAAATCTACTTGACCGCGTTTGAAATCATCGTCAAGAAGGCGAATCCTTGGACGGTGATGACCTCGTACAACCTGCTGAATGGTACCTATACCAGCGAGCATGATTTTCTGCTGCGCCAGGTGCTGCGCGAAGAATGGGGCTATGACGGGGTCGTCATGTCGGACTGGACGGCCGTCCACGACCGCCTGAAGAGCCTGCGGGCCGGGCTTGACCTGGAAATGCCGGGACCGGCGAAATACAACGCCGTGAAGCTGGTTTCCGCCGTTAAGAGCGGCGAGCTGGACGAGAGCGTGCTGGATGCGTCCGTGCGGCGCATGCTGGAGCTGGTCGCCAAGGTCACCGCCGCAGCCGGCAGCAAGGAGGCGCGGCAGCCTTGGGACGTGGACGCGCACCATGAGCTGGCGCGCCGGGCCGCAGCGGAGAGCATCGTTCTCCTGAAGAACGAGAACGGCATCCTGCCGCTTGCGGCCGGGAAGCTCCGCCGGCTGGCCGTCATTGGCCAGAAGGCCAAGAAGCCGCGCTACCAGGGCGGCGGCAGCGCACGGGTTACGCCAACCCGACTGGACATCCCGTACGATGAAATCGCGGCGATGGTTGGCGGGGAGGACCATCTGGCGTACGCGGAAGGGTACCGCAACGACAACGAGCCGGACGACGCTCTGATCGAAGAGAGCGTGCGGCTGGCCAGCCAGGCCGGAGCGGCTGTCCTTTTCGTCGGCCAGCCTGAAGGCACGGAATCCGAAGGTTACGACAGCAAGACGATCGACCTGCCGCCGGCCCAGGTGAAGCTGATCCAGGAAGTTGCCGCGGCTCAGCCGAACTGTATCGTCGTTCTGTGCAACGGTACGGCAGTGGCGATGCAGGAATGGATCGGCGGCGTGCCGGCCGTGCTGGAGATGTGGCTGTCCGGACAGGGCAGCGGCCGGGCCGTGGCGGACATCCTGTTTGGGCGGGTGAACCCTTCCGGCAAGCTGTCCGAGACGTTCCCGGTGAAGCTGTCAGACACGCCGTCCTACCTTACATTCGGCGACGGCAACCAGCAGGCGGTGTACAGCGAAGGGATTTTTACCGGTTACCGCTATTACGACAAAAAGGAGCTTGAGCCGCTGTTCCCGTTCGGCCACGGCTTGTCCTACACGTCATTTGAGTACGGCGGCCTGCGCGCCCGCACTGCCGGCGGGGTGACGACGGTCGAAGTGGATATCCGTAACGCGGGTGATCGCGCGGGTCAGGAAGTCGTCCAGCTCTATGTTCAGGACGAAGAGAGCCGCCTGATCCGGCCGGTCAAGGAGCTGAAAGGCTTCTGCAAATTGCAGCTGGAGCCCGGGGAAACGAAGACTGCCGTCTTTACGCTGACCCCGCGGGACTTCTCTTACTATGATCCCAAGCGGGGGCAATGGGTGGCGGAAAGCGGCTGGTTCACGCTCATGGCCGGCAGCTCCTCTGCGGATATCCGTGCGACGGTACGGGTAGACATGGCTTTTGAGGCGCAGCGGAGTCCAAGTCTGCACCGGTACAGCCTTCTTTGCGACTGGATGGCGGAGCCCCGGTCCCGGGAAGTGCTGGAGCGGTTTATGGAGCGTATGAACGGGCAAATTTCCGATCCGATTTCGCTAAGCGAACAGTCGCTTGAGTTTCTTGGTGACTTTCCGCTCATCAAGCTGATCCAGCTGTACGGTCAGGAAATGCTGATTGAGCGCTCGCCTGAATCGATGGTCGACGAGCTGCTCGCTTCGGTTCACCAGGCGAAGGTTTAAGCACAGCCCATAACGTTCACTCTATAAGGTACAGCTGTTCATTGGAACGGCTGTACCTTTTTTGCGCTCTTCGGGTAACATGATTCCCCTAACTGCGCCGGTATGCGGATGCGTCCGGACCGGTTCAACAAAAAACGTGAAGGTTCTGAGCAAAAAACGCGATGAAAGCGATATCAAGCGTTTCCTATAATTGAATATATCAGGAGCTCACCTAAACATCCTGAATGAAGAATTTTTGAAAGTGGGGCAATCACATGGGAGCTAAAACATCAGCGGCATCAGTGTACGGCAAGCTCAGCTCGTTCAGAATGATGGGATACGGGCTGGGCGACGCGGCCAACAACTTCGTGTGGGGCATGACGTCGGTCTACCTGATGTTCTTCTACACGGACGTCTACGGCATCAGCCCGGCGGCCGTCGCATCGCTGTTTCTGGTCGCCCGGTTCTTGGATGCCATTTTTGACCCGATCATCGGGATGATCGTCGATAAAACGAATTCAAGATGGGGACGCTTCAGACCTTATTTATTGTTCGGCAGCATTCCGCTGTCGGTTATGTTCGTATTATGCTTCTCGACGCCGGATATGGGGAACACCGGTAAACTGGTTTATGCGTACGTGACTTATATTTTGCTCGGATTTCTGTATTCCCTGGTCAACATTCCTTATTCGGCCATGTCGCCTGTCATTACACAGGATCAGAGAGACCGCACGAAGCTGATGACATACCGCATGATCTTCGCCAACGTGGCGACGCTCATCGTATCGTATGCCACCAGCCCATTAGCCAGCTGGTTCGGCGGCGACAACACCGCCAAAGGCTATCAATACACGGTGGGGCTGTACGCCATCGTAGCGATCGTGCTGCTGCTGGGCTGCTTCAAGAGCACGCAGGAGCGGATTCCGATCCAGAAGGAAGTCAGCACCAAGGGCGGATTGAAAACGTTAGCGAAAAACAGACCGCTGCTGCTCTCCTCCTTTGCCATGATGCTGAGCGGCGGAGCCAATACGATTTTCTTCGCCATTCCGGCGTATTATTTCAAATATAATGTAGGCCGGGAGGACCTGGCGGCGTATTACATCCCGGTGGTCCTCCTGATGGGCATGATCGGCATGGCCTGCGTTCCATTTGTGGAAAAGAGAATCGGCAAGAAAAACACGCTTCAGCTCGCCTTTTTGATCACGATCGTCGGCAGCGTGTGTCTGTACTTTACGAGCTACAGCAGCATTACGCTGATCTTTATCTTCTCGGCTTTGATCGGATTGACCCTCACCGTGCCGTGGGTCGTCGGCTGGACGATGGCGGCGGACTCGGTTGACTACGGCGAATGGAAAACCGGGGTCCGGGCCGAGGGCATCAGCTACGCTTCCTTCAGTTTCGCCCAGAAGGTCGCGACGGCGCTTGCCGGCTCGCTCTCTGGTATTCTGCTTACGCTGACCGGGTATGTGGCTAACCAGGCACAGACGATTACCGCGCTGCACGGCATCGCTTTTTCGCTCACGCTGGCTCCGGCCATTCTGACACTGGGCGCGATGGTCCTGATCTTCTTCTATAATTTGACGGACCGCAAATACGCCGAAATCATTCAGGAGCTGGAACAGCGCAAAGCGCAGCAGGCTTAAATTACGATGCAGCTGAATAAGGCAGTCAATCTTAGGGTTGGCTGCCTTGTTTTTGCTATTTGTGTTGACAATGTGTACACATCGTGTATAAAATCGTACGTATATGGATGCCAAAATAGGAGGAACGACCAATGGATTCAAGCTTGCATATCCGTCTCCCGAAAGAGCTGAAAGAAAGCTTTCAGCAGGCGGCAAAGGATAATCATAAGGATACTTCCACCCTGGTCAGGGACTGGATTGCCGATTATGTCGCCGAGCACCGCAAAACCGACGAAGAAACGGCGGCTGATTTGTATGTGGCGGGTTTCCGGCTGCAGCAGGAGCTGGGAGGGAGGGAGCAGATCGATAAGGACTTTGTAAAGCAGCTTCAGGAGTTCTCTCTAACGGATCAAAAACAATTCACGCACCGCATCCTCTCGATGTATCTGGAACACGATCTGACCGTTCCCGCGATTGTTCAGAAGCTTCATGGCGGGTTTGCTTATTCCCAAATGTTTTTGCTTGGTTTGATCGGAGAAAAACCGAAGGACAGCGTTTAGTGCTTTTCTGCCCCCTATTCATGAGCGCCTGACGGCGTTTCAATTGTTTTCTCATTTGCCTTGAGTCTCCCGCCTGCCGCTCTCCGCGCATTGGCATTCCGCCGGGGAGAACGATATACTTGGGGGAGAACCTTGAATGGGAGGAACGGAATGGACTGGCTTAAAATTGACGATGTGGCGAAGGAAACCGGCCTGACCAAGCGCACGATCCGCTACTATGAGGAAATCGGCCTGATCAAATCACCCGAGCGCTCGGACGGAGGCATGCGTTTATATACAGAAGATGACGTGCAGCATTTGAAAAATATCGTGTTGGCCCGCAAGGTGCTCGGCTTTTCTCTGCAGGAGATTCAAGAGTATTTGCAGATTCATGAGCAGGTGGAGCTCCACCGCAGCAAGTTTTCGTCCTCGTCCGACGACGACCAGCGCACGGCTGAGCTCGAGCAGATGGGGGAAGCGGTTACCAAGCAGATCGGCCTGCTGGACGTCAAAATCCAGGAGATCGCCCGCGTTCGGGAAGAGCTCGTGGCGCTGCAGGAACGGATTACGAACGCGTTAAAACGATAGTTTGCCTTCAGAGGCAAACAGCGATGACTTTATTTACCGGGAGTCAATAATCAGCAGTGAGTCGGCAAGCAGTCTGGGTGCATAGCACCAGGCTGTTTTTTTGTGCAAAACGCCGTATCCCTCGGAGAAAATGCCCTTGACTCTATCGGATGAATGACGCCTGGGAAATGCCTTTACTAGTTCTTATTACCTATTGATAAGTTCAAAATTTTTAAAGAAAATGGATATATGTAGAAATGTTATGGGGATGAGCGAGAACAATCTATGATAATATGCTCATATAGACCGTGACTCAAGTAACAAATTTGAGGGTGGGAGATACAGATTACCCAGTAGAAAGGAAAGTGCTAGTGAAACGAATGTCGCTGTCCATTAAACGAAAATTGCTGGTATCGTATCTCGTCGTACTGATCATTCCCAGCGTCATGATCGGAATGCTGTCTTACCAGTCGGCCAAGGGGAAAATTGAGGGAACGCTGATGACCAGCGCTCTGGAGAGCAGCCAATCCGCTGACCGGATCATCACGCAGAACATCCAGGCCAAGGTGGATGATCTCGCTTACCTGATTCAGCAGCCTTATGTAGCCAGTGCTGAAAGCGATCCCACCGGCAAGGGAGGCGAGCTCAAAGCTCAGCTGAGGCAGTATCTCACCCTGCATAAGGAGGTCAAGGATATATTGCTGGGCACAGATAGCGGCGATTTCGTCCGGGCCTCCGAGGACCCGCTGCCGGAACGGTACGATGTCCGCAAGCAGGACTGGTATATCCGGGCGATCAAGCAGGGGAAGGGCGCGACCATCTCGCCTGTGTTTAAAGCGGCCAACGGCCAAGTGTCCGCTTCCATCGCCCAGATGCTCCCATCAGGCAAAGGCGTCATGTCGATCGAGCTCAATCTGGATACGATTCGCAGCCTGACCCAAATGAAGCTGGGCAAGGACGGATACATCGTGATCGTCGATACGGCAAAAAACTATGTGGTGCATCCGGACAAGACGGGGGAACCCGCGGAAGAAGTGGTGACCAAGCATCTGTTTGCCGGCCAAGAAGGAACATTCAGCTATACATACGAAAATGAGAAGAAGCGGGCGTCCTTCACGACGAACGAGCTCACCGGGTGGAAAATAGCCGGAACGATGTACGACAAAGAGGTGGCCGGTGCCGTCAGCGGTATCCGCAACACGGTGATCCTGGTCATTTCGATATCCATTCTGGCCGCCCTGGCCATCATCCTGTTCAATATCCGCTCGATCATTAAGCCGATTTCTGCGCTCACCTTGGCGACCGAGCGCATCAGCAAGGGGGATTTGCGGGAGGATCTGGACACGGCGAAGAGGGACGAGATCGGCAATCTCAGCCGTCACTTCCAGACGATGGTGGACAATCTCCGCACCATGATCGTCAGTGTCCAGGAAATCACGGATCACGTGAACGCGTCTGCCAAGGGGCTGGCTGCAGGCGCTGATCAGACGACCAAAGCGATCGAGCATGTGACCGAAGCTATCCAGGAGGTCGCCGCCGGAAGTGAGCAGCAGCTTCGCAGTGTGGAGCAGAGCATGGTGAGCATGGAGGTCATGTCCAAGGAGTCTGAGCGGATTCGGGCCAACATGGACGATGTCATGCAGACGATGCAGCGGACGACCCAGTCGGCGGAAGAAGGCAACGCGGCCGTGATCAGCGTCACGGACAAAATCCAGAGCATCCACGAGACGGTCAGCGACCTCGACGGCATCGTGGATACGATGAACGAGCGTACTTCCCAAATCGGCGAAATCGTCAATTTGATCACAGGCATTGCCCAGCAGACCCACCTCTTGGCGCTGAACGCGTCGATCGAGGCGGCCAGGGCCGGAGAGCATGGACGGGGCTTCGCGGTCGTCGCCATCGAGGTGCGGAAGCTGTCGGAGCAGTCGGAGCAATCGGCCCAGCGGATCGAGACGCTCGTCAGCGGCATGAAGGGTGAGATGACACGGATTCTGTCCGCCATGAACGATGCGAAGACGAGGGTGTCCGAGGGCATCGAAGCGGTGGATTTGACAGGACGATCGTTCACGCGGATCCGCAAGGCCGTCAAAGGAGCCAGCGCGGACATCGCCTCGGCCGCCGAGGCTTCGCGCTCGCTTGCGCAGAGCGGCGAAAGCGTCGAACAGTCGATTCGGCTCATTCAGGGGTATTCGGAAGCAGCTGCAGGCAACACACAGGCCGTATCGGCTTCCGCCCAGGAACAGCTTGCCTCCATTGAGGAGATTGCCTCTTCGGCGGCCAGTCTGAACAAGCTGGCTGAGCAGCTGCTCGAGCAGGTCGCACAATTTAAAATCTAATAGGCAGGCGCCACCCGAAGCTGCAAGCGGGTGGCGCCTTTTTTGTACATTCCCCGAGCCATCCACATAATTTATCCATTTCTGGCACAACCTACGGTTAAATTCCTTCTTGCTGGCAAGGAGCGGAAATCGAGGTGACTAGTGGAGATGAAAAAAGGCGATGCAACACCGGATAAGCCGCGTATGGCCCTTCCAACAGGAAGGGCACTGGGTCTGCCGTCTCCTTCGTTGGATAAGGTGCCGATCCAGAAGGATCTGAAAGTCAATACGGAGATGCTGAAGGATATCTTCGATGACTGCTCGGACATGGTCTACCGGAGCATGGAGGTTGCCCCGGGCGTTGAGGGCCTGCTCGTATACGTGGAAGGGATCGTGTTCTCCGAAGAACTTCAGATCCATATGATTCAGCCCATTATCCAGGGATTGGTGCGCCTAAAGAATGAGGGGGACGAGAGCAAGGAGCAAGACCCTGATCTGGAACCATTGGAAAATACGCGCGTATCCCTGTCCCAGGTCAACAGCGCCACCATGTGGGGGGATGTCATCGAGGGGCTGATGAATTCCAGCGCGGTCGTCCTGGTAGACGGGTATTCGGAAGCCCACCTGTTCAATGTGAAGGGCGGATTGCGCCGAACCGTATCCGAGCCGGAGACCGAAGCGGTCATCCGCGGGCCGCGCGAAGGATTTACGGAGATGCTTCGCGTCAATACAGCGCTGCTTCGTTTCAAAATTAAGTCCCCGAGGCTGAAGATGAAGAGTATCGTTCTCGGGACAGAGACCAAAACGGATGTGGTCATTTCGTACATCGAGGGACTGGCGAATCCCAAGATGATCCGGGACGTCGAGAAGCGGCTCAAGGACATTGAAATCGACGGAATATTGGAATCCGGGTATATCGAGGAGATGATCGAGGATCATCCGTTTTCGCCTTTTCCCCAGCTCCAGTACACCGAGCGCCCCGACACCGCAGCGGCTCAGCTGCTGGAGGGACGTTTTGCCATATTCACGGACGGTACGCCGTTCGTTCTCATCGGTCCGGTGACCTTTTTCCAACTGATGCAGGCGAGCGAGGATTATTACGAGCGGTACTTCATCACGAACTTCGTCCGGTGGATCCGGTATTTATTCGTGTTTATCGCCCTCTTCCTACCTGCATTGTATATTGCTACGACGACCTATCATCAGGACATGCTTCCTTCGACCCTGGTGCTCAGCATCGCGGCTGCCCGGGAGGCAATTCCGTTTCCTGCGGTCGTCGAGGCGCTCATTATGGAGATTTCCTTTGAGGCCTTGCGCGAGGCAGGCGTAAGGCTCCCGAAAACCGTCGGCCAGGCAGTCAGCATCCTGGGGGCACTCGTTATCGGTCAGGCTGCGGTCGAAGCCGGCATCGTATCGGCCCCGATGGTCATTATCGTGTCGATGACGGGGATCGCCTCCTTTACGATTCCGCGCTTCAACCTGGCCATCACGGTCCGCCTGCTGCGGTTTCCGCTGATGATTCTGGCCGGGGTGCTCGGATTGTTCGGCATCGTGCTGGGCACGGTCTGGATTCTGGTCCACGTGACCCAATTGACCTCCTTTGGCGTGCCGTATATGTCCGGCATCAGCCCTTTCCATGTCCAGGATAACAAGGACGTGTTCGTTCGCGCCCCATGGTGGAAGATGAAGCGGCGCCCATCCTGGGCATCGAAAAAAGACCGGGTGCGCGAGAAGAAGGAGATCAACGGTACCCCGCAATCAAACAAGGTGTGGTGATATGGACATGATCAAGAAATGGGCGGTAGCCGGTTTACTGCTCCTGAGCCCGCTTGCGCTGGCCGGCTGCTGGGACCGTAAAGAAATCAACGACATTGCCTTCGTCATCGGATCTTCCGTCGACAAGGAAAACGGGCTGTACCGAAGTGCCCTCCAGATCGCCCTGCCGGGGAATTTAGGCGGGGCAGGCAGCAAAGGCGGCGGCGGAGGCACCAGCGGCGGAAAGTCCTACTACCTGGAATCGAAAACGGGCATTACGCTGCGCAGCGCCAATATGGAAATCCAGGCCGGCAACTCCCGGAACCTTTCCTTCTCCCTCCGCCGCGTGCTGCTTATCGGCGAGGAATTCGCCAGGGACGGCATTGCACCAATGCTGGACCAATTTGCCCGGATTCCTCAGAATCGCCTGTCATCGCTGGTGGCGGTGACAAGCGGAGCAGCGTACAAAATTTTGGACGCCGATGCGCCGATGGAGCAATTCTCCAGCGAGATGATCCGGGAGCTGATCAACGAATTCACGAAAAGGCCCGATTCGCTGAAACAGCTGGTTAACACACTTATGACCGATGGCGTGGACGTGGCACTTCCGTTCCTGTCTATTCAAGAGGCAGTGCCGCCGGGCGTGGGAACGTCCAAAAATAATATCCAGGTTACGGGCCTGGCCCTTTTTGATGAAGACAAGTTCGTGGGAGCCCTGGAAGGACAGGAGGGCAAAATCATTAACCTGGCCATGAATCAGGCTCCCTCCCCGGACATTATCGTCGACGGGCCCGGAGGCAAGGGCCACATTTCCATTCGCTTCAGCGAAAATGAGGCCAAGCTGAAACCGGTTGTCCGCGGCAACGATATCACGATGACCATCGAAATTTACGCCAAGGGCGCCGTGTACGAAAATGACTCAAACAGCATTATCAGCGATGAGCATAGCCTCCGGGACCTGGAGCGCCGGGCCAGCGAGGAGATTGTCGATAAAGTGCAGCTCGCCATGCGTTCTCTGCAGCATAAATACAATTCGGATATTCTGGGATTCGGCAGGACGATCTACGAGCACGACCCGAAGGCATGGCAGAGATTTAAGGGCAATTGGAAGAAAGTATATCCCGAGGTCAGGGTTATCGTAAAACCTGAGCTTCATATCGAGAATATCGGAGCCGTCGGCAAGCCCTTCGGCAGAAAGGAAATCAGGAATGATTAAGCTTCTGGGGCTGTATATCTTGGCCGCTATATTGGTAATCCTGATTGATCGGAAGGTCATGCGCGACATTCCGGGGATTAACCGCTGGATGGCCTATATTCTGCTCGCAGGCGGGTTCGGAATATGGGCCTACTGCCTGCAGTTTGGCCACGTCGTGTACGGATCGGTGCTGGCGGGACATTATCTCGACAAATTCGTTCCTTTTTGAATGTGAAATCGCAATAAAGGAGGCAGGGCTGTGAATAAAGTGACGAACCGGCAGTTTAGGATGCTCGGAATTACCTACATCTTGAACACCACATTAATCCACGTACC
Organism: Paenibacillus sp. VMFN-D1; assembly: GCF_003386155.1. Taxonomy (NCBI): domain Bacteria; kingdom Bacillati; phylum Bacillota; class Bacilli; order Caryophanales; family Paenibacillaceae; genus Paenibacillus; species Paenibacillus sp. VMFN-D1. The sequence continues at coordinate 392,693 of NZ_QRDU01000004.1, forward strand.
GAGTGAGCTGGCCAATTATGCCAAGCAGCACGCCTACCTGTCCTTTTTTCCGGCGGGAATCGTCGTTGCGCTGATGTTTCTGCTGCTGTCCAAAAGCGCCAAGCGGTTCCCCGGCAAGGACCTGTTCCAATCCCTGAACGGACGGTATAAAGTGATCGGAAGAGTGATTACCATCCTGTACCTGATATTTTTCTTTATCATCCTGGCCAGAGATATCCGTATGGTTGCTGACTTTACCAATGTCGTCCTGCTGCCGCTCACGCCGATCTTCATCATTTCTATTGCGATCACGGCGACGGTGATTTATATTGCCAGAGGAGGCGTGCAGACGGTGATGGGCATTGCCGACCTGTATGGGCCGATGATGACAACGGTGGTCCTCATCATACCGTTTATCGTTGCCAAGGATTTTGATTTCAGCTATATCAAGCCTTACTTTTATGTCGATTGGGCGGGCGTCGGCAAAGGGAGCTGGGTCGTCTTTTCTTACCTGGGCCAGATCTTGGCGCTCCCGTTCATCTTCTCAAGCAAAGATTACCGGATCCGTGACGGGATGTACGCTTTGATCCTGTCGACAGGGCTGCTGCTGCTGATCGTCATTATGATTTCGCTGCTGGTGGGCGTGCCCATTGCCGAAAGCCTGATGTACCCGTCTTACGAAATGTCCCGGCAGATTAAAATAACGGATTTCCTCGACCGGTTCGACATGCTGCTCGTTGGCCTCTGGTTTCCGGCGGTTCTGCTGAATATCGCCACCAGCTTGTTCATCATTTGTTACGGATTAAAAACGATGATCCCGCAGATTTCCGGAAAAATGATGACCTCGCCCATCGGGTTATTCGCCGTGGTCACCGCATTCTGGATCTATCCCAATTCGATCGAAGTGTTCCGGTTCGACAGAGAGTGGACGGTCGTGGCCTTGGTGTTCGTCATCGTGCTGCCGATCTTCATCTTTTTGTTCCATCGGCCGCATCGAAAGCCCCGGATGCAGGAACCCCGGGAGGACGCTACCTGACCCACCTGCCGGCAAAAATAAAACAGGCTCTTTCGGTTAGATTAGAGGGAATAAAAGTGATACAATAGAAGGAACGGGCGGCCCTGAAGCCTGCGGCTGAAGGGGATGTCCTGCCTGCTAGGCATACCTGAAGGGTGATTACATGACAACTAAATCGAGAAAGTACAACATTTTTCATAAGTTTTACCGGAAAATCAAGCTGAACATGATCAAGCTGTTCCGTTCCCCGGGTGGAGCACGCAAAGTGTCGCTCGGATTCGCACTCGGGTTCGGGCTTGAGATGATCGTCATTTCCACCGGATCGCTGGTGTATTTGATTTTTTACCCTACGGTAAGGTTGGCCGGCGGCTCGCTTCCGGCAGCTATTATAGGCAATGTCATCGGCAAGCTCACTTTCCTTCCTATCGTCCTCCTCCCTTTTGCCAAGAAAATCGGAGAATGGTTTTTCCCGAAAAAAATGGTGGATATTCCGGTCCAGGAACATGCTTGGAGAAATCTGCTGTCCGGCGATTTCACCATATTTAAGCATCTGCTGCAGGGCGGTCTTCACGTGCTGATCGGCATGTCGGTGTTCGGCCTGGTGCTTGGCGTCATTTCCTTTTTTGTCGTTCGATTCTTGTATAACCAGCGTAAAAGGCACCGCCTGGCCAAGCGCCAGAACGCCACTGCCGTCAAAAGTCTGTGAATCTTTTCATCTCCTTGGGCGGAATTTCAAGTATACTGTTTAGTAAAACAGTGGCGGGTTCCATGAACCCTGATGAGGAGAAGGATGCATGGCTCGGAATTTGGCAGGTAAAAAAATTGCGTTAACCGGTCCCCGCAAGGCGGCCGAAATGGCCAAACTTGTGGAGAATATGGGAGGCATTCCGCTGATTCGTCCCGCACAGGGAACGGTATTCCTCGACGATGTGAAGCTGCGCAAGGATATTGAAGCCTGGATCACCAATCCCCCCGCTTGGGTCATATTGACGACGGGCATGGGGCTCGACGCCATCGTTCAGGTGGCGGAGGAGATGGGGGCTGGCGCTGCACTGCTCGAAGCGCTGCAGGGCTCGTCCATTGCCGCCCGCGGGTACAAAACGGTGAATGCACTGAAGAAGAGAGGGCTGATTCCGATCGTACGGGATGACGACGGAAGCACGGCCGGTCTGATCCGGGGGCTGGCGTCCTATTCGTTTCAAGGGGCGGACGTCATTCTTCAGCTGCACGGCGATCCCGCCCCGAAGCTGACGGCCTGGCTGCAGGAACAGGGGGCCCAGGTGCGGGAAGTGCTGCCGTATCAGCATATTGCTCCGGAGGAAGCGGAGCTTGCGCGGCTGCTCGCCGAAATTACGGCGGCGGAGCTGGACGCCGTGGCGTTCACCAGCGGGCCGCAGGTGCGTAACCTGATCGAGTACGCCCGGGCGAAGGGCGAGCTCTCGAAGCTGGTATCGGCTTTCTCCGGACCGGTGGTCGCGGCGGCTGTCGGCAAAATTACAGCCCAGGCGCTGCGGGAAGAAGGCATCGAACGCGTCTGCTCGCCTGAGGAAGATGAGCGGATGGGCAGCATGATGGTGGAACTGGGAAGGTATTTTGTTCGAAACTGAAGGAAAGGGACATGTCCATACAGACGGGGGGATGCGGCTGGCTGCATCCCTTTTTCCTTCATCAAAACGAAAGGAATTAAAGGTTTTTTCCAGAAAGTGTGGAATGCTATAGGGAACGAGAGCGAGCAAGGAGGAACATAATGAACAAGAAAAAAAGCATTTTACTCGGTGATTACACGCATCCGAAATTTCACCCTTTGCAGGGGGTAGACGCTCAGATCAGCCATATTTTGAACGATGTCATTTCGGTTCAATGCAGCGAAAACAAAAATTTGCTGCTCGAGGAGCATTTGAAGCCGTTTGACCTTTGCATATGCTATTTCGACTTGTGGGACGAGAAAGTGTCTCCGCAGCAGACAGCGGGTTTGCTGTCTTACGTGAGCCAGGGTGGAGGCCTGCTTGTCATCCACAATGGCCTGTCCATCGGCAACCGGCGCTATGAGCTGGCCCAGCTGGCCGGCGGCCGTTTTAACGGTCATCCGCCGTACCAGCCGCTGTCGTTCCGGGTGAGCGCAGAGGATCAGGTTACGAAAGGCATCGAGCCTTTTGAACTCGACGAAGAGCCGTACCAGATTGATTTTGACCCGTTTGGCGAAAGAACCGTGCTGCTGGAATACGAGCTGGAAGGAACGTGGCATCCGGCGGCCTGGAAGCATAGCTACGGTATGGGAAGAGTCGCCTTTCTGATGCCGGGGCATCACGAGCCGACATTCCTCCATCCGCAAATCCGCCGGCTTATTCTGCAGGCTGCGCAGTGGGCGGCGCATCTTCCGGGTTAATACGGCCCCCGGGTTTATATGACCCATCATTTGGGGGTATAATATATTGACTATAGCTTTGGGAGGAATAACCATGAGTGATCTGTTTAAAAAAGCAATTTCATTAGGTTGGGGCCTTACCATAGTGAGCAAAGAGAAAGTCGAGAAGATCGTGGACGATCTGGTCAAACGGGGCGAGCTGGCGCCGTCCGAATCCAAGGATCTGGTCAACCGGCTGGTGGAACGCGGCGAGGAGGAGCAGTCCCAATTTAAAACGTGGATTCAAGACCAGGTTCGGCGTGTATTAACGGACATTCACGTTCCTTCCGATCAGGATATCGTCAGTTTGGAACAGCGCATTGCAACATTGGAGAAGAGGGTGGCGGAGCTCGAAGCAGAGCGTTCCGGACCGGCCGCGGAATAAGATGGCACTGCGCATCAGACATACCGGTCGTTACCGGGAGATCGCCATGGCGCTTATGCGTCATGGCTTTGGTTATATCGTGGAGGAGCTGGGCCTGTTCCAGATGCTGTCCATCCCAAGACGGTGGATTACCCATGAGACGCCGCAGACCAAGACGCTGGGGGAACGGATCCGGCTGGTTCTGGAAGACCTGGGGCCGACCTTCGTCAAGCTGGGGCAGCTGGCCAGCACCCGGTCGGACCTATTGCCGGAGCCGATTATCCGGGAGCTGATCAAGCTTCAGGATCAGGTTCCGCCTTTCTCGTCCGAGTCAGCCAAAGGCATAATCGAGCAGGAGCTGGACGACGCTATCGAGGATATTTTCTCCTGGTTTGAGGAGTCGCCGATCGCGGCTGCTTCCATTGGACAGGTTCACCTCGCCAAGCTCAAGACCGGTGAGGATGTAGCGGTCAAGGTCCAGCGTCCGGGCGCTCTGCAGATGGTGGTCAGAGACCTGGAAATCCTCAGAGACCTAACCGCACTGGCGGAGAAGCGCTGGGTATGGGTCAAGCAGTACCAGATCGCCCGCCTGGTGGAAGAGTTTGCGAGCTCCATGCGGGCTGAGCTGGATTATACCCAGGAAGGACGCAACGCGGAAAAAATCGCACTGCAGTTTCAGAACGATGAGACCGTGTGCATCCCGCGAATATTTTGGCAGTATACATCTTCGCGAGTCATGACGATGGAATACGTCCGGGGCATCTCTTTAAGCCATCAGGAGGAGCTTGTGGCGAAGGGATATGATTTGAAGGAAACGGCCGAGAAGCTCGTGGAAAGCATGCTGCACCAGATTTTCATCGAAGGCTTTTTCCACGCCGATCCGCATCCGGGCAATCTGCTCGTGCGTAAGGACGGCAGCCTTGCTTATCTGGATTTCGGGATGGTGGGACGGCTTAGCGAGGAGATGAAGGATCATCTGTCTTCGCTGATCATCGCCCTGATGCGGAAAAACACCGACAGCATGGTCCGCGCCGTGCTGAGGCTGGGCATGATGCCGGAAGACGGCGATATTCGCGAGCTGCGCAGGGATTTGGACAGTCTGCGGGAGCAGTACTATAATATTCCTTTTTCCGAAATCAGCATGGGGACGGCGCTGAACGATCTGTTCGCGGTCGCCCAGCGTCACAAAGTGATGATTCCGCCTGATCTGACGCTGCTCGGCAAGGCGCTGCTGACGATGGAAGGCGTCATCGAGAAGCTGGATCCTACGCTCAGCATCATCGACATGGCGGAGCCGTTTGGACGGAAGCTGATCAAGGACCGCTTCAGCACCCGCAACCTGCGCAAGAAGCTGCTGGGCGGAGCGGCGGGTCTGGCGGAGGCGCTGTTTGACCTGCCGGACCAGGCAAGGCAGATTTCATCGTTAATCAGCAAGGGCAAGCTGAAGGTTGAGATCAGCGTTCCGGAGATGGAGGCCCTGATGAGGAAGCTCGACCAGATCAGCAACCGGCTGTCTTTCAGCATCGTGCTGCTTGCTTTCAGCATCATTATGGTCGGACTGATCATCGGTTCTTCCCTGAATCAGCAATCCTCCGTGCTGTGGCATTTTCCGGTGATCGGAACCGGTTTTATTGTGGCGCTGTTGATGGTGCTGTGGCTGCTGTTTTCCATATTCAAATCCGGCAGGTTTTAGCTGCCCGTATTCCCGCCATTATGATCCATACATTGTTATTCATGCGTTTTTCATTTCATCCTTTAAGGGAGGTCTGTCCGGCGGCCCTGCACGGGTCACGTGACGGTCCTCCTTTTTAAGATATAGAAGTACAAGCGTCTGAACCGAGTTAATCCACTATATATCCCGCTAAAGGCGGAACTTAATGAATGAGGTGCATTTTTGTTGAAGTTTTCAAGTTTGGGCGTTAACGAATCATTGGTCAATACACTTAGGGCGAACGGTATTGCCATCCCGACACCGGTGCAAGTGGAGACGATTCCGCTCCTGCTTGCAGGGAGCGACGTGATCGCGAGGGCACGTACAGGAACCGGCAAGACGCTGGCCTTTATGCTGCCGATGCTGCAAAAAATAGACCCGACGCAGCTGTACCCGCAGGCGCTTGTCGTTGCGCCTACACGCGAGCTGGCGCTGCAAATTACCGAGGAAGCAAAAAAGCTGGCAGCTGGGACCGATATCCGGATTTTGGCCGTGTATGGCGGACAGGACGTCGAGAAGCAGCTGCGGAAGCTCGAAGGGGGGCGCCAGCTGATCATCGGCACGCCGGGCCGGCTGCTGGATCACCTCCGGCGCGGTACGCTTGAACTCGGGCGCGTTAAAATGCTCGTGCTGGACGAAGCCGACCAAATGCTGCACATGGGCTTCCTGGACGAGGTCGAGACACTGATTCAGGCGCTGCCCTACAAGCGCCAGACGATGCTGTTCTCGGCCACGATGCCTGCCGAGGTCAAGCGGCTTGCGGCAGCCTATACCCGGGACGCGGAGGACGTAGTGATCAAAGGGGAGAAATCGCCGGTACCGCTGGACCATATCCGGCAGATCGTCGTGGAAGTGACGGACCGGACGAAGCAGGAGGCGCTGATCTCCATGATCGACACCTACCGACCGTTTCTGGCGATCATATTCTGCCGCACCAAGCGGCGGGCGTCGACGCTGAACGAGGCGCTGCTCGAACAAGGCTACAACTCGGACGAGCTGCACGGCGATTTGTCGCAGGCGAAACGCGAAGCGGTCATGAAGCGGTTCCGCGAGGCGAAGCTGCAGCTGCTGGTCGCCACGGATGTGGCGGCGCGCGGGCTTGACGTGGAAGGCGTCACGCACGTGTTTAACTACGATATTCCGCATGACGTGGAGAGCTACATTCACCGGATCGGCCGCACAGGCCGGGCTGGGGAGAAGGGCATGGCCATCACGCTGGTCGCCCCCAAAGACAAAGGTGAGCTGGCAAGCATCGAGCAGCACATCCAGTACAACATCGAACGGCGCCGGTATGACAAGGGCGCCGGCATCACCGCCGCGGGGACCAAGGCGCGCTCCATCCATGCGGAGCGCGATGAACGCGGACGCGGCGGCAGAGACGGCGGGCGCGGCGAAGGCCGTCCGCGCCGGGATGACCGCCCCGCACGCGCGGGCGGTGAAGGCAGAAGCGCCCGCGGCGAGGCCAAGCGGGCGCGCGGCGCCTACGCCGGAAGCGAAGCCGGCGCAGGCGGTGCAGGTGCCGGCCGCTCCCGCACTGGTGCGGCCGGGCAGCGTGACGGCCGCAGCGCTGGCGGCGGCCGGGGCCAAGCGGCCCGCGCGGAACGCGGCGCGCCGGTTGGCGGTTCCCGCGGCGGCCGGGATGCCAAGCGGAGCGGCACGGGCCGCCCATCCGCTCCCGGCGGCAGAGGCCGGAGCGCGGGAGGACGCGGGCGCCGGAAATAACGGCGCCCCGCGGTCAAGGCAGCAGCTAACCCAGGAGGGGTCAGCTGCTGCCTTTTTTTGTCCTCACGAATGCCCGAAATGCAGGGGCGAATCTTCAGATCTTCTAATGAGGTGAGTTGGCCTCCCGTGCAAGCCTTACTCAACCACTGCGAGACTTTTTTTGCTTTCTGACTCGGATAATTCGGGCACCCTCCCGCTTTGGTCCAAGCGTTTCGGCAACCCGTCAAGCGCATGATATAATAGCAGGGCAGCTCATCCAAAACATGGATGCCGCTGCTGCAATAGCAGTCAGCACCCGCTGCAATCAGTTATAAGCAGAAAGGTCTTGATGCGTAATGATCAAGCTGAGCATATTGGATCAATCAACGATATCGGAAGGCAGCAATCCGGTGGAAGCGCTGGCCCAGACGGCGGCCATGGCCCAGGAAGCCGAACGCCTCGGATACCACCGTTTTTGGGTATCGGAGCATCATTTCTCCCCGAACCTGGCCGGCTCCAGTCCGGAAGTGCTGATCTCCCATCTGGCGGCGAAGACGTCGACGCTCCGGGTTGGATCAGGCGGCGTGATGCTGCCTCACTACAGCTCTTACAAGGTGGCGGAGAACTTCCGGCTCTTGGAAGGCCTCTATCCGGGCAGAATCGACCTGGGGCTCGGACGCGCGCCGGGCGGCATGCCTTTGGCCACCCGTGCTCTTCAGGAAGGCAAGATGCGCGGGGAGGACCGCTACGCTGATCAGATCGACGACTTAATCGCCTATTTGACGGATTCCCTGAGTCCGGAACATCCTTTTGCTGGCCTTCTGGCCACGCCAATGGTCCAAACCGTTCCGGAAATGTGGCTGCTTGGCTCCAGTGGGGGCAGCGCCGGGATTGCCGCCATGCAGGGAACCGGCTTTGCCTTCGCCCAGTTTATCAACGGTTCCGGCGGCAGCGATGTGATGCGCTGGTACCAGGAGCATTTTCAGCCGTCGGCCATATTTGATAAACCCCAGTCCCTGGTGGCCATCTTTGCCGTATGCGCCGAAACGGAGGAGGAAGCCAACCGGATTGCGTCCAGCATGGATCTCTCGCTCATTTTATTGGAAAAGGGCGGATCGTCTGGAGGCACTCCGTCGGTGGAGAAAGCGCTGGAATATCCGTATTCGCGGTACGACCGAATCCGCATCGAGGAGAACCGCAAACGGATGGTCGTCGGTTCCCCGCAGCAGGTGAAGCGCAGGATTGAAGAGCTGTGCGAGGAATACAATGCCGATGAGGTGATGATCGCCAGCATTACCCATCGTTTTGAGGATAAGCTGCAGTCCTTCCGGTTGATCGCCGAAGCGTTCGGACTGCCTGACGCCGCCGGACGATAAAGGAATGAACAGGCGAAATTAGAATAACGTTTAAAGACTTATTTTCAAAGGAGACGGAACGCTTTTAACGTTAACCTTTTCTTGCGGTATCAAGGAAGCCAAGTTTTTGAAGCTTATACCTTCTTATATCTAGAAAAAAAGACGGCCCCCTGGATGTTACCCGTCCGGGGCGCCGTCTTTTGGCTTCGTGTAGGTGAAGCCGGGGTGCTTGACTACGGGCGATTTTTCCTTGCTCAGCGCATCCAGCAGATCGGACCCGACGTTCAGGTTTTCCGCCACCAGCTCCCGCGGCGTCAGGGCCATCCACTGGTTCAATGACACATCCGCGAACCGGTCGCTTTTGAACATTTCCAAAAACCAGAGGGTGTCTGTTCCGGTATTCTGGATATAGTGTCCGAAGGCGAACGGCACATAGCCGACGTCGCCCGCGCGAACGTTGAACGTACGGGCCTTGCCGCCACCGGCGAATACGGTCATTCTGCCTTGGCCGGTAAGGTAATACTGCCATTCGTCCTGATTTGGATGCCAGTGCATCTCCCTCATTCCGCCGGGTTTGATTTCCACCAGTGCCGCCGCTACGGTGCGCGAGATCGGGAAATTGGACGAATCTGCGATCCGCACGCTGCCGCCGGATGTGATGATCGGAGGCTGCGCGAGCAGACGGTGCGTAAAGGTTTGGGGCACCTCCCCGTAGGGCGAGGTTATCTTTTGGCTGTCCAGTGGACCGGGAACGGGTTCCTGCTCGATGTAAACCTGGCTGGGAGGGATGCCTGCAAACGCGCTTTCCGGAACGCCGAAATTGGCTGAGAGCACCTCCTTGGGCGTGTGGGCGAACCAGTCGGAGATGCTGAGGGTATTCAGATCGGAGAAATGTCCGTCGTCAAAAACAAGTAAAAACTCGCAGCCTTCCTCCAGCCCCTGGATGGAATGGGGGATGCCTGGCGGGAAATACCAGAGATCTCCGGGACCCACATCGGCAATGAAATTGCGCCCGTTTTGGTCCACCGCCGTAATGCGTGCCCTGCCGAGCAGCATAAAGGACCATTCGGCCTGCTGGTGCCAGTGGAGCTCACGCAGGCCGCCAGGGGTGAGGCGCATGTTGACGCCGGCCAGCGTGGTGGCGATGGGCAGCTCGCGAACGGTCACTTCCCTGGACCATCCGCCTTCATTAAGCTGCATGTGCGTATCGGAGAAGGAAAATTTTAAATTGGGTATCAGCCCGTTATCGGTCTTCGGTGGAACGAGCATGTCGGGATTCTCCATGTCCCGAAGCACGTCGCGCGGCCCGTCGTCGGTCGCCCCTTCACGGCCGCGGATCGGCTGGGGAACCCGCCTGCCCGACTCCGGCCGATTGGATGAATGATTCATGTGTATGGCCCCTTTTCAGCAGTAATCTCGCTTTTAGCTACAGGAAAGTATATGAACCGCCGCATGTCGATATGAGGCTGATTCCCGGCTTCATTGGATTCGCTTGGGTCCGGACTTGCATCACGGCCGCTTTGGAGTATCATGGAAAGTGGATCGTAAAATCACAGCCCGGTCGGTAGTCCGTGGCGCATGTACGGAGGCAGAGGGCGATTCGCCAGCACAACCTCCCGGATCACATGTCAGTAGCCTTCCCCCCTCGGGATGTCCCTCGGTCCGATTTATACAGAGGGGGAATACTGGTGAAACTCACGGTATTTTTTGAAGATCCTTATTGGGTCGGTGTCGTCGAAGTGCAGGGAGCAGACGGGCTTAAGGCGGGTCGGCACGTCTTTGGTGCCGAGCCGTCTTTGCAGGAAGTGTGGGAATATGTTATGAACGATCTTCCCACGCTGGTGGAGCGTTTATCCTGCAGCGTCCCGGCCGCGCGGCTGCCTGTGAAGTCGGTCAACCCGAAGCGGCTTGCCCGGCAGGCGGCGAAGGAGTCCCGCTCCCGCGGCGTCAGCACCCAGAGCCAGGAGGCGCTTCGCCTGGAGCTGGAGAAGTCAAAGAAGCAGCGCGCCTGCCGAAGCAGGGAACAGCGGGAAGCCCTGGCCGCTTACAAGCGGGAGATCGCCGTAAGGAAGGCCAAGGCCAAGCATCGGGGTAAATAGCAGCAGAATGCCAATTCTATATGAAGGATAGAAAGGGGTAATCACATGTCCGTGTACCAATTCACAGCAGCCAAGACCTCTGGTCAAGAGGTGTCTCTTCAGGATTATGAAGGTAAAGTGCTGGTCATCGCCAATACGGCAAGCCAATGCGGATTAACGCCGCAGTATGGCGACCTGCAGAAGCTGTATGACCAGTTCAAGGCACAGGGGCTCGAAATCCTTGGATTTCCCTGCAACCAGTTCGGAGGACAGGAGCCGGGTACCAGTGAAGAAGCCGCATCGTTCTGTCAGCTGAATTATGGGGTTCAATTCCCGGTATTCGCCAAAGTGGAAGTGAATGGGGAAGGGGCTCATCCGCTCTTTCAATATTTGAAACAGCAGCAGCCGGGTCCGGCCGAAGACGGCGAGATTCAATGGAACTTTACGAAGTTTCTGGTGAACCGGCAGGGAGAGGTGGTTGCCCGCTTTGAGCCGAAGGAGTCACCTGAGGCCATGACAGAAGCCATCCGCGGTTTGCTGTAAACTGCCGGGAAGCTTTCTGAAATCTTCCTGAAAGCGATACGAACCGATAATATCTTGAACAAAAGGTCTGTCCCGAAAACGGGACAGACCTTTTGTTAATATCAGAACGTATAAACTCCAGAGCCAGTGCTTCCGGATAACCGTGTTCTTGCTGCATCCCACAAACGGAGGTTACTGCGGAACGCTGCCGTTTAATCCCTTCAAGGCTTCCTCCACCGGAGTATCGCCTTCAAGCAGGTCGAACGACTGGTTATGGGTCTGTTGGATTTGCAGCGCAGCGAGAACAGCTGCGGCTACATCATCTCTGGATACCCGGCCGTGACGCTGCAGCTCAGGAGCGGCATGCACCTTGCCTTTGCCCGGCTCGTTTGTCAGCCCGCCCGGACGGATAATCGTATAGCTCAGCCCGCTTTCCTCCAGGATGGTCTCGGCCTTGCGTTTGGCCATCAGGAAGGGCTTCAGGAAAGAAGGCATGGCGTCCGGATCCTTGGTGCCCATAGAGCTGATCAGCACAAACCGCGGAATTTGCTCCAGCACGCTCTGCTCAATGAGTCGAACGGTTCCGACATGATCCACATGCTCCGGATCTCCCGAGGTGCCGGCCCCTGCGGCGCAGACGACGACGTCCGCTCCTTTCATACCGTCAGAGAAAGCCCCCGACAAGTCTCCAAGGTAACCCTTGGCTCCTGCGGATTCCAGATCCCGGAGGTGGTCTTCTTTACGGACAAGCCCTCTCACGTCATAACCTGCCTCAATCAGCTTCGATACGATTCTGCGCCCGGTCTGCCCGTTTGCGCCTGCCACAAAAACGGTTGTCATCGTTGATCACCTCTACGTATGCATTACCCCGATGTCCAGGGCGGGAACACAGCTTTTGATAGGATTCCAAAAATAAACAAATTCGCCAGGTCGGCGTCCGGGGGAACGAAACATCGACCTGGCGAATTCGGTTGGGAGTGGTCCATGATATATGGCATAGCAGGCAGGGCGAACACGGTTCGTCCACTCTATGCTCCTGTTCTTTTTATACCCGGCGGCCATAAGGTTGAAACAGGAGTCCCCATTTTTTCTTTTGCGGATTTTGCCGACTCGCTTTAAGATAGAAATACAAGCATATACAGACTTCATATAGAGGGAGATGGAGCGGGAGATGATCGAGCAAGAGAACGGCGTTTTTCCTGCGGTGTGCCCGCTGGACTGCCCGGATACCTGCGGCCTGCTGCTGCACAAGGAGAACGGTAGAATCGTCAAAGTGACCGGCAACCCGGATCACCCGATTACTCAGGGTGCGATCTGCAATAAGGTAAGAAATATGACAGAGCGGGTTTATCATCCGGACCGTGTGTTGTACCCAATGAAGCGTACGGGGCCCAAAGGGGAAGGCCGTTTTGAGCGGATTACCTGGGACGAAGCGGTGATGGAAATTACCCAGCGCTTTCGGGATATTATTGCGGAGCATGGCTCCGAAGCGATACTGCCCTACAGCTTCTACGGCAATATGGGCATTCTCAGCGTCGACGGTATGGACCGGCGTTTCCTCAATGCGCTGGGTACAAGCCGTTTGGACCAAACGATATGCAACTCCGCCGGCGGTGCCGGCTGGAAATATACGATGGGCTTCGGCGGCGGGACGACGCCGGAGGATACGGAATACGCCGACCTGATTCTGGTCTGGGGCGGCAACATCATCAGCACGAACATGCACCAAGTCGTCATTGCGGAGAGAGCCCGCAAGCGCGGAGCCAAAGTGGTCGTCATCGACGTGCACCGCAACCGCACCGGCCAGTGGGCCGACTGGTTTATTCCGCTGTATCCCGGAACGGATACGGCGCTGGCACTGGGCATGATGCACATCCTGTTCCGCGACGGACTGACGGACAATGACTTTATGGCCAAGTACACTGTCGGCCATGAGGAGCTGCGGGAGCATGTGAAGGCGTACACCCCGGCCCGTGTATCCCAGATTACAGGCATTCCGGAGGAAGATATCGAGAAGCTGGCCCGTATGTACGGCGAAGCGGAAGCCGCCTACATCCACATCGGCAACGGGCTGCAGCATCATGACAACGGAGGCATGAACATTCGCAGCATCGCCTGCCTGCCGGCGCTGACCGGACACTGGCTGAAGCAGGGCGGAGGTGCCGCCAAGTCCAACGGCGGCTATAACGCGATGAACAGCGAAGCGCTGGAGCGCCCGGATCTGCGTCCGAATCCGGAGGCGCGCAGCATCAACATGAACCGGATCGGGGAAGCGCTGGCCATGACGGAGCAGCCGATCAAGGCGCTGCTTGTCTATTGCAGCAACCCGCTCGTCGTCGCGCCGGATACGGCGCGGGTTCAGGCCGGATTTGCCCGGGAGGACCTGTTTACGGTCGTGCATGACCTGTTTATGACCGATACGGCGAAATACGCCGATATCCTTCTGCCGGCGACCTCTTCCTTTGAGAGCACAGATTTGTTCGGCTCTTACTGGCATCAATATGTTCAGATCCAGGAGCCGGTCATTCCGGCGCAGGGCGAGAGCAGGAGCAATGTGGAGCTGTTCTCCCTGCTGGGCCGGGCGATGGGCTTCGATGAAGAGGCCTTCTCCCAGACGGAGGAGCAGATGATCGAGGCGGCGCTGGATTATCCGGACAATCCCTATCTGAACGGAGTAACCCTGGAGACGCTGAAGGAGCAGCGCTTCGTCAAGCTCGACATGACGCCGAAGCAGCACTATTTGGACCGGCTGCCGACCCCTTCAGGCAAAATCGAGCTGTATTCCGAAGCGATGAAGCAGGCAGGATTGCCGCCGCTGCCGGAGTATGTCCCGCTGAAGGAAGGCTACGACGGTGAGCGCCGTCCTGCAGCAGGAGAGAGCTTCCCGCTCATGTTCATTTCGCCGCCGAACCACAATTTCCTGAACTCCACCTTCGCCAATGTGGAAAAGCATCAGAAGCTGGAGAAGGAGCCGGTGCTGCAGATCCACCCGGAAGACGCCGCTGCACGCGGCATTACGGACGGAGATCCCGTCTGCGTATACAACGAGCGGGGACAGTATGAGTTGAAGGCTGTGGTCACGGATAAAATGCTTCCCGGCACTGTCGTAAGCCAGGGATTGTGGTGGGCAAAGGACGGCCGCAGGCAGCGGGCTAACGCCTTGACGCCCGACCGCCTGGCCGACATGGGCGGTGGAGCCACCTTCTTCTCAACCACTGTCGAAGTAAAGCGTCAGTGAAGGTCATTGCGGGATGACACAATATGATAGATACTGTCATGTGGGACGGCAGACATAACGATAAATTGCTACGGGTGTCAGCCGGCTTTACGCTTGGCGGACACCTGCCGGAGAGCCCCCAGGGGCTTTCTTTTTTTCGTTCGTTATCTGCCGGTTTCAGAAGCCGGACATCTGCCCGGCCTCACCACATACCGCTGCACAGGAGATTCTTAACATGAAATTTCTGCAATCCTATCCAAGGGAAGTTCAAATATTTTTGGCGGCCAGCCTGATCAACTCGGCGGGCGGGTCGTTGATGTGGCCGCTCACCACCATGTACGTGTTTGAGGAGCTGGGCCACTCGATGGCCGATGCCGGCCTGGTCATCATGGTCCAGGCGTTGGGCGGCATCATCGGCCAGCTGCTCGGCGGCGCGCTGTACCACCGGGTCGGGGTGAAGCGGCTCATCGTCGGATCGCTTGGCCTGAATGCGCTTGGTTTGTTCGCCCTGCCTTTCATCAGCCCGTATTGGTATTTATACATGGCTCTGATGGGCTTTATCGGCTTCTGCAACGCCGTGTCCATGCCGGCGATCCAGGCATTCATCGGCTACCGCTTCGCCGACCGGCGGGGCGAGCTGTTTAACGTCGTGTACGTCGCCAACAACATCGGCGTTGCCCTGGGGACGGCGCTGAGCGGATTCCTTGCGGATCTGTCCTACGACTTGACCTTTATTCTGAACGGGGTCACATCGGCGGTTTTCGCGATGTTTTTCCTGAATTATCTCAGCCGGCTTGATAAGGAGCAGGGGCCGGTTCATCTGCAGAAGAAGGACAAGCCCGAACGTGCCGACGGTACCTGGTCCCTGCTCTGCAATACGAGGGTTTACCTGTTCATCGGCATCGGTTCCCTGTTCCTTTGGCTGGGGAACTCGATCTGGAACACAGGCGTGTCCCCTTTCATTATCTCTGAGGGCATGCCGAAGCGGGCCTATGGCTTCCTTTGGACGATGAACGGCATTCTCATTTTTGTCGCCCAGCCGCTGACAAGCCTGATCAAGCGCTGGTTCGCACGGACCTCGTCGGCCCAAATTACGGCCAGCGGCCTCTTTTATCTGGCGGCCTATCTTGTCATTGCTGGTCTGCACAGTTATCCGGGAATGGTCATGGCTATGATCCTGGCGACGCTCGGAGAGATGCTGATCTCGCCGGCCATCCCGGCTTTCATTTCCGATCACGCCTATAAGGCGGCTCCGTTCTATATCGGTTTGACCGGGGGAATGGGGGCCGTCGGAAGAATGGCAGGGCCCTATGTCATGGGAATACTGTATGATAACGGGGGAATCATGCCGGTGACCTGGCTGGCGATTGGGGTAGCGGTGCTGTCGGTCGTGTTCTTTGTGACGCACGCGGTTCGAAACCGGCAGGCGGAGATCGATCTGGCCGAATCCTTCGGAAGCTGACGATGACTCGAATACCCCTGAACCTGGTCCTAGTTTACTATCAATTGAGGTGAAGCTGTTATGCCATCCGAACATCGTGTTTTGACCATCCGCCTCTCGGAAATGAGGGACGCCCAGGCGCTGATGGATATCGACGCCCTCGTGTGGAACGAGTGGACCGCCCCGGAACCGGTCCGCTGGTCTTCCCGGGAGGACTATCTGCGTCACTGCCCGCCGGGTTCCCAACTGGTGGCCGTGGTGGACAACGTGCTGTGCGGGTACATCGGATTTCGTCCGGCTACGGGTCTCTCCAGCAACAGCCATGTTTATGAAATTAACATTGCGGTTCATCCCGATTATCAGCAGGAGGGGATCGGGTCGAGGCTGATCGAGGCGGGAAAGAAATGGGCGCAGGAGCAAGGAAAAAGAAAGCTGAGACTGCGAGTCCTGTCTTCCAACCCCGGAGCCATCGCATTTTACCGCAAATGTGGTTTCGTACAGGAGGGCTGCCTGGAACGGGAATTTTGTATCGGCGGCCGCGATGTCGATGATATATTGATGAGCTGCTTTCTGGCGCGTCCTTAATGGGGCTATGGGGCTATCTGTCCCGTAAAATACCATGATATGACATTTTTTGTGTATAATTAGTCAATCTGCCCGATATAAAACGGTACAAAAGGGACTTTCACAAGGTGAAGGTTCCTTTTTATACTATAATTAACGCTTTGTCATCAGCAGCATTCAAGAATCCGAATGGTTTCATCCCCGAATGATCAGTTTATAAGGGAATAGCAGAATTTATAGAAGAGGGGTCATAAGAGAATGGATCTTCATCTTGAGGGTAAAAAGGCGCTTGTCATTGCATCCAGTCAAGGACTGGGCAAAGCGATCGCCGCTGAACTGGTGCGAGAAGGAGCCGATGTCATGCTGGTCAGCCGCAGCGACGGCAAGCTGGAGGCAGTACAGCAGGAGCTGCAGAAGCTCGGCAGCGGCGTGGTGGAGTATTACGCAGCGGACATTACGATTCCGCATGAAGTGGAAGCGATGGTGCGTTATACGGCCGAGAAGTTCGGCCGCATCGATATATTGGTCAACAACGGAGGCGGTCCGTCTCCGGGAACGTTTGAAACGCTGACGGATGAAGACTGGGATAAAGCCTTCCAGCTGAACCTGCTCAGTTATGTCCGAATGATCCGTGAGGTGCTCCCCCATATGAAGGGACTGGGCGGGCATATCGTCAATTTGACGTCGACGTCGATCAAGCAGCCGATTCCCGGGCTCATTCTGTCGAATACGTTCCGCAACGGCGTAGCCGGCATGAGCAAGTCTTTGTCTCAGGAGCTGGCTCAGTACGGAATCTTGGTGAACACGGTGGCACCGGGGCGGATCGAGACCGACCGGATCATCCAGCTGAACGAATCGAATGCGAAAGCGAAGGGTGTCAGCGCGGAAGAGGTCGCAGAGCAGTCCCAGAGCGAAATTCCGCTCGGACGGTACGGAACGCCGGAGGAATTCGCCAAAGGGGTCGTATTCCTGTTATCGGGTGCCAACACCTATATTACCGGCACAACCCTTGTCATTGACGGCGGGCTGGTACAGGCCCTCTAAGAACCATCCCAGCTCGTGTAATTCTTTTGTACCGGCGCACCCCCAAATGCTATGATGGAAGCAAGATGATCAATTGGAGGGAAGCCGCAATGAATCAGGTGGATACCGCTTACCGGATCGTATCGGTGAACGTCGGCAAGCCGATCACGGTGGAGTATATGGGCAAACCGCTCACAACCGGCATACATAAACGCCCGATTGAAGGAGAAGTGTTCGTTGGACGCACGCAGATGGAAGGGGACGGCCAGGGTGACTTGAAAAATCATGGCGGGCCTGACAAGGCTGTGTGCGTCTATCCTGTAGAGCATTACGCCTATTGGAAACGGGAGCTGGGCATTCCGATGGAATGCCCGGCCTTTGGCGAGAATTTGACCGTATCCGGGCTGCTGGAAGAAGAGGTATGCATCGGCGATACGTTTGAAATCGGCGGGACGGTCATGCAGGTCGCCCAGCCGAGATTTCCCTGCTTCAAAATCGCCAGCAAGCATGGGGTGACGGACTTCCCGGCACGGGTGCTGGATACCGGATACAGCGGCTTTTATCTCCGCGTGCTCCAGGAAGGGGTGCTGGACCGCCAATCGTCCATCGTCAAGCGTGGATCCAGCCCGGATGGGGTGACGGTGGCCGCGGTTCTGCGCCAGCTGGCGCTGGGACGCAAGCGGGCGGACCGGGAAGAGATTGCCCGGATGCTCCAAGTCGAAGCCCTTGCTACGACCGTGAAGGAGCAGTTCAGCAACTGGCTGGCCTAGACGGGACATGCTGCGACCAGGCCACCGGCAGCCCAGTTTTCCAGCGGCTGCCGAACATCTGTGTGTCGCTGAATGACCGCTTCATCGTATCGCAAAAATGCCGCCGTCCCCTGTCCGTTGGACAGGAGCGGCGGCATTTTGTCTGCCTTGGAGGAAGGGTTTTCAAAACGGGCTACCGAAGCAGCTTCCATTCGCTTTGTATCATCCCATAGACCGCGTGATTCACATACCCTTGGGGCAGCTTCTCCGCTTCACGGACGATTCCCTCGAGAACGAATCCCAGCCGTTCGGGGATCGCGCGGCTGCGGTGGTTGCCCGTTGCGCAGCGGATTTCGACCCGGTTGAGATCCATGTCCATCAGGGCATAATCAACAAAGGTCCGGCAGGCGCTGGTCATAATGCCTTTGCCTTCAAATTCCTTCCCCAGCCAGTAGCCGATGCTGACGGAGCGGTTGTTCCAGTCGATCTGATGGTAGCTGATCAGACCGGCGATTTCATCGTCCACCCAAATGCCGGCGGAAATGCCGCCGTTCTCGGCGCCCTGCTTGATGGCATTTTTCACAAAATTGGCCGTATGCTCCACTTCCCGGATCGCATCCACCCAGGGGAGCCATTCCCGCAGCCGGTCACGTGACCGGTCGGTCAAGTGAAACAGCGGGCGTGCATGCTGCAGCGCCAGGGGCCGGAGCTCAATTTGGTCGTCAAGTGCGTATGTAAACATGAATGAATCCCTCTTTCTTTTCCCAAGATCGGCGAAATTGGCGGCCAGCTTATAAATGTAACCAACCATGCGTTTTCACTTCTCCCCTCGTACTTAACGGGACGCTTTAACCTTTTGTTCCAATGCGTATATATCGTCTTCCAGGGATATCATTCTCTGGCTGACTACATGGCGGCAGTCACTCAGCGCCTGGTTGTACACATGCGGAGCGATGCGCGTCATAAAGAAGTCCAGCACGCCGTCCGCTGCCAGCTCACCGATGGCTTCGCCGCGTTCATCCTCAAAAAACTGCTGGATCTGCTGAATCGCCAGGTCCCGCTGTTCCTTCGCCAGCTTCATCGATTGCATATGCATTTAGGCCCCCTTCGGCTTTTATTTCCATGCTACCTTATTCCTCAAATGGCGTCAAAATGGTATTAGCCCCAATTTTCATGTTTGTCCCTGGATTGGGGAAGGATGAATAAGGCTTCGCGTTCACGTAAAAGGGGAGAGGAGCGCGAATGATTGAACTCTCCCGGCATTACAGGTATATTTATATGAAACAAGCTTTATACAGAGAATAAGATGGACGAGGTCTATCTATAAAGAAGACTTTATGGATGAAAGGTTGATAACTGTGGAGAAACCAAGCACTCCCTCCAATTTTATTAAAAATGTCATAACGGAAGACCTGAAGTCGGGCAAGGTTCAGAAAGTGGTCACCCGCTTTCCTCCGGAACCGAACGGCTATTTGCATATTGGGCATGCCAAGGCGATCTGGATCAATTTCGCGCTGGCCGGCGAATTCGAAGGCGCAACGAACCTGCGCTTTGACGATACGAACCCGCTGAAGGAAGACGTGGAGTTCGTCAGATCCATTGAGGAAGACGTGAAATGGCTTGGATACGAATGGGCAGAGAAGCGTTATGCCTCGGACTATTTCGATGAGATGTACAACCGTGCGGTGCTCTTGATCAAAAAAGGCAAAGCGTATGTCGACGATCAGACAGCCGATCAAATCCGCGAGACGCGCGGCACGCTGACCGAGCCGGGCCAGAACAGCCCTTACCGTGACCGCAGCGTGGAGGAGAACCTTGAGCTGTTTGAGAAAATGCGCAGCGGTGAGTTCAAGGATGGGGAGAAGGTGCTTCGCGCCAAGATCGACATGGCCTCGCCGAACATCAACCTGCGGGATCCGGTCATTTACCGGATCGCCCATGCCACGCACCACAACACAGGGGACAAGTGGTGCATTTACCCGATGTATGCGTTCGCTCATCCGCTGGAGGACGCCATCGAAGGCGTAACGCACTCCCTCTGCTCACTGGAGTTCGAGGATCAGCGCCCGTTCTATGATTGGGTCATCCAGGAATGCGAGATGGAAAGCACGCCGCATCAATACGAATTCGGCCGCCTGAATCTGGCACAGACGCTGACCAGCAAGCGGAAGCTGAAACTGCTCGTGGACGAGAAGATCGTCGACGGCTGGGACGATCCCCGCATGCCGACGATTTCCGGACTCCGCCGCCGCGGCTACACGCCGGAAGCGATCCGGAATTTCGTGTACGAGACCGGCATCTCGAAGAGCCAGGGCCTGGTGGATCTGCAAATGCTGGAGCATTTTATCCGCGAGGATCTCAAGCTGAAGGCGCCGCGCACGATGGCGGTGCTGCGGCCGTTGAAAGTGGTCATCACTAACTATCCGGAAGGCCAGGTGGAATGGCTCGAAGCGGAGAACAATACCGAGAACCCGGACATGGGCACGCGGCAAATCCCGTTCTCGCGTGAAATTTACATCGAGCAGGACGACTTCATGGAGAACCCGCCGAACAAGTACTTCCGCCTGTTCCCGGGCAATGAGGTCCGGCTGAAGAATGCCTATTTCATTAAATGCCATGATTTCGTGAAGGATGAGAACGGCCAGGTGACGGAAATTCACTGCACCTATGATCCGGAGACGAAGAGCGGCACCGGCTTTACCGGCCGCAAGGTCAAGGGAACCATCCACTGGGTCGAAGCTTCCCATGCCGTACCGGCCGAGTTCCGTCTGTATGAGCCGCTGATCAAGGCGGAGGAGACGGACGCCCCAGCCGAGGAGAACGAAGCCGAAACGGCAGAGAAAAGCTTCCTGGACGAAATCAATCCGAACTCCCTCGAAGTGCTGCACGGCTTTGTGGAAGCGGACATGAAGAATGCCAAGCCGCAGGACAAGTTCCAGTTTTTCCGGCACGGATATTTTAACGTGGATTCGAAGTATTCTGCGCCCGGACAACCGGTATTTAACCTGGTCGTCTCCCTGAAGAGCTCCTTCCAACTGCCGAAATAAGGCGGGATCGGCTCGGCACAAGAACCTAGAGAAGACCTGCAACGTTCGAATGACATATAGAAAAGCCAGCCGCAGATGCAATCATCCAGCGGCTGGCTTTTTGTTTCAGTTTAGCTTGCTCTGTCTCGCTTATGTCAAGCTTTGGCCCGGCCATTCGGGTCCAGCTTCTTTAGAACGGTGCATCGTCATCATCGGCAGGCCCGGTCACCGTTCCGGCAGCCCCCGCCTGGGTATGATGCTGAACGCGAATCCAGTACCACATAATGCCGAATCCAGCCGCGCCGATCAGTGCCAGCATCACGCAAATTTTGTACATGGCCGCGCCGCCGAAGTTCTGGAACAGCCAGCCGCCGGCCAGGCTGCCGAGCATGCCGGAGATGCCGCTCCAAGTGAGCGTGTAGAGCGCCTGAGCGGGTCCGCGGAAGGGAGCCGGCGTCAGCAGGCGCACCACCTGGGTTCCGACAAAGAAGAAGCCGCCGAAGGTGATGCTGTGAAGGATCTGGATGACGGCGATTTCGACAGGGCTCGTGGCGTTCGCCATCAGCTGCCAGCGAAGGACAAACAGAAGGCTCACAAGGGAAAGGCAGCCCACGAGCGTGGATAATTTACGCCTAAGATAACGATTGAACAGAATCAGCACACCGATCTCCAGAATGGATGACAGGAAGACGGCAAGTCCCACTACCGTTTTTGATCCTCCCAGTTCTGTGATGTAGAGCGACATGAACGTATTATTCATAAAGGTGGGGACGGAGACAGCCATCCCCAGAACGATAAAAGCGATAAAATAACGGTTCACCGCAAATCTGCCAAAGCCCCGGAGACGCATCGGCGGCGTTTCGGAGGTCCGCTTAAGCGGAGGCAGGAGCAGGACGGACACGATCGCCAGGACAAGGATTCCCGTAAACACGAAGGAGAGGCGGGAGATTCCGATCCGGTCGAGGAAGAGGCCGGCCGCCACAGCCGTCACCGCCCAGCCAATAGAGCCCCACATCCGGAACGCGCCGAACCGGTGCGGCTGATCCGGAATATAGCCGAGAATCAGCGTATTGCTCTGCGCAAACATCGGGCTTTGAAAGAAGAAAAAGAGCATCATGGCCACATAAATCATCGTAAACGTATCGGCATGAAATACAAATTGAGTCAGCAGCAGGGTGCCTGCCATCATGAGAAGCAGGCTGCGCTTGGTGTCCCGAAGGCGCTCGCTGGCAAACGTCCAGACCGGATTGGCCAGCAGAGAGATCAGCGGCCCCAGTGCCATCAGGCTGCCGATTTCCAGTTTGTTCATTCCCGCATCCTGCAGGTATAATTGAAAATAGCTGGTGAAAATCACCATGGTGCCGTAAATTAAAAAGTTGAACGCCTTGAGCGACGTTAACGAAGACGGCTTGATTCCGTTTTCCTGCACGCTAGCACATTCCTTTCCGGCCGTTTGCTAATATATAGGTTGAACTGAAGTTCCGCATTGTAATCTCTGATGACCCGCTTCTGTGCGCAAAGTTAGAAATTCTTCCGTTCATTCCATATCGAAAGCGGCGTTTTAAAGACTGCCAATCCCACTTTATCATTAGTTGAAAAGGGATACAAACCAACTTTTGAGAATTATCCCATAATTTATTTGGAGCTACTTTAAATGTATGAAAAATACGACCTGGATTGCCTGTTCATGCTTGTAATGAGAGGGGTGAGACGAACGATGTTCAAGGTCACAGGAATTTTGCTGGCCGGGGGTCAATCCAGCCGGATGGGGACCGATAAGGCACTGCTGAACGTGAACGGCGAAACGGTAATCGAGCGGATCGTCCGCTTGATGACGCCGTCTGCTTCAAATATCATCATTTCGGCTAATGACGACGAAAAATATGCGTTCCTGGGCAAAGAAGTGGTGCATGACCGTTATCCGGGACAGGGACCGCTGTCGGGATTGCATGCCGGACTGCATGCTGCCGCCACACCTTGGAGCGTCGTCACGGCTTGTGATATGCCGTTTGTGACGGAAGAGGTTTTTCGTTTTCTGGCACAGAAGGCAGAAGAAGCGGCGGCGGTTATGGATGATAAAAGCGAACTCCAGGCCATCGTCCCGGTATCGGGAGGGCGCATTCAGCCGCTGCTGGCTGCCTACCATCGCAGTGTTCTGCCGTCCCTGGAGACGTGCTTGTCTTCCGGCCGGCTGCGCCTGACCGCGTGGCTGGAGCAGCTGAAGGTGTGCTATGTCTCCGAGGAAGAGCTCATCCAGGAGCTTGGGCCCGGTGCGGACAAAGCCTTCTATAACATGAATGAGCCTTTAGACTATAAGCGTGCCATAACAGGTCTTTCTTGAGAGAGGATTTTTGTTAAGTTGTCTGTATATTCCGATTTTATGCATAGGTTAGTAGGTTAGGTTTCGTCGGCAAGCCTAAACTATATAGAAAAAGGACGTGCCCCTTCCCGTTTAGGGAGAGAAGCACGTCCTTTTTATTTGAAGAAATTAATCTTCTACTTTCGGTTTCCGGAATTTCATCAGGAACTCATAAACAACCGGCACGATGACCAGCGTCAGCAGCGTGGAGCTGACCAAACCGCCGATAACCGTGATGCCGAGACCTCTGGAGATGATGCCGGCACTGTTCTCCAGTCCCGATACGAGAGGCAGCAGGGCACCGATGGTGGCGAGCGCCGTCATCAGAATCGGACGGAGACGGGTGGCTCCGGCTTCCAGCAGCGCTTCGCGCGTTGACAAGCCTTCGCGTTCCTTGTGAATCACCCGGTCGATCAGCACGATCGCGTTGGTCACGACGATACCGATCAGCATCAGGGCGCCCATCAGGGCCGATACGTTCAGCGTCTCTCCGCCGATCCAGAGGCCGACAAGTCCGCCAATGATCGTGAACGGCAGGGAGAACAGGATCGCAAACGGCGCCAGGCCGCCGCCGAAGGTCACGACGAGCACGAAGTAGACGATGGCGATCGCCGCAGCCATGGCCAGGCCGAGCTGGGTGAACGTATCGTTGATCTGCTCGGTGGTGCCGCCGAATTTAACTTCGACGCCGTCCGGCAAGTCGATCTTGTCGATTTCCTTTTGCAGGTCCGAGGAAGCTTTGCCGACGTTGGAGGTGACGATGTTGGCCGTCACGTCCACGACCATTTTGCCGTCGTTGCGGGTGATCGTATCCGGCGACGTGCCTTTTTCCACTTTGGCGACGTCTTTGATCGGAACGTTCATGCCCAGCGGCGACTGAACCGTTTCGTTCTCAATGTCGTTGATGCTCTTGTATTCCTTGTTGTCGGTTTCGATATAAACCTTGTAGTCTTTGTTGTCGACCGTCACTTCGGTCAGCACCGGACGTTCGCGGACCGGGCTCAGCTTCATGGCGATTTGACCGGCCGTCAAGCCCATCGAGCTGAGTTTTTGCTGATCCGCCACGATCGTGTATTGGTCATAAGCTTTGGTCAGGCTGGTTTTCGCTTTTTCAAAATTATCCGTGTCTGCCTGCACCAGCTTGAGGATCTGCTCGGAGACCGGCTTGATATCATCCAGGCTGTTGCCGTAGACGCTGACGCTGAGCGAGCTTCCGCCCATGCCGCCGGACATGTCCATCAAGCTCCATTCTCCGGTGGATACCTGTTTCTTCAGACCTTCCACCAGGTTTTTCTTCACGTTCTCGAAGTCTTTCGTATCTTTGTTGTACTCTACATAGAACAGACCCGAATTGGACGACGAGCCCCCGGCCAGCGGATTGCCGCTGCCGCCGACGGAATACTGCATCTTGTCGATGTTCGGCTGGCTCAAAATGTATTTCTCGGCTTCAAGGGCCCGCTTCTCCACGGTTTCCAGCTGAGCGCCAGGTTCAGGCGAGTAGGTCACCATGATGTATTTGTCCTCCTGATCCGGCAGGAAGCTGGTGCCGATCAGCGGGGTCAGGAAGAAGCTTGCCACGAGCAGAATAACCGCGGATCCGAACGTGATCAGCTTGTGGGACAAGGCCCAGTTCAAAATCCGCTGGTAGCCGCGGGCCATCCGGCCCGGCTTGTCGTGATCATGCTGCTTGGAGGACTTGATGCCCTTCTTGAACAAGCTGTGGGCCAGCATCGGCACGAGGGTGATCGCTACGAGCAGGGAAGCCAGCAGGGCGAAGACCATCGTAAGCGCAAACGGCATGAACAGCTCGCCGACCATGCCGGTAACGAACGCCAGCGGCAGGAAGACCGCGATCGTTACGATCGTCGAGGACATGATCGGAACGAACATTTCGCGCGTCGCTTCGCGGATCAGTTCGCGTCCGCGCAGCTTCTCGCCGCTGCTGGTCAAGCGGCGGTAAATGTTCTCGATGACGACGATGGAGTCGTCGACGACGCGGCCGATCGCGACGGTCATCGCGCCGAGCGTCATCATGTTGAGCGTAATATCGAGCCGCCACAGAATCAGCAGGGCGATCAGCAGCGACAGCGGAATCGACAGGATCGAGATGATCGTGGAGCGAATGTTCCGCAGGAAGATCAGGATGATGATAACGGCGAAGAGCGCGCCGAAGACCGCTTTATCCAGCATCGTCGACACGGAGTCTTCGATCGGTTTGCCCTGGTCGAGCAGCACCGTAAGCTCCATGCCTTTGAACTGGCCTTCAAGGTCTTTGGCTTTGTCCTTCACGGCATTGACTACGTCCACCGTGTTGGCGTCATTGTCCTTGACGATTTGCAGGCCGATCGAGGCCTTGCCGTTCGTGCGGGACACCGACTCCGCCCTGCCGACCACCTTGATGTCGGCGATATCGCTGAGCTTCACCGTCGGAATGCCGGTTGGAACGCCGGCCTGGCCGCCTTGAATGGAAGCAGCATTGCCTGCTCCAGCATTGCCTGCCCCAGCGCCGCCAGCACCGGCTGCGCTGCCTGCGCCTGCACCGGCAGCAGTGCCCGCGCCGCCGGCACCTTGACCGGCTGCTCCAGCAGTACCGCTCTGTCCTTGTGCGCTGCCCGCTCCCGGCGTAACCGGAATCGTCAGCTTTTTCAAATCATCGAGCGTCGTGATGTTGCCGTCCACGACTACCGCTTTGGAGGACTGCTCCAGATTGAACAGACCGAGCGGAACCCGTACGGAGGAGCCTTGAACGATACCCTTGACGGTATCTTCAGTCAGGCCGAGCTGGGCCATTTTCTCCTTATTAAATGTCAGCTGGACTTCCTTGACGTATTGTCCGGAGACGGAGACGGAAGCGACACCTGGAATTTTCTCCAGTTCAGGCACGACTTCGTCCTCAATGTTTTTGGTCAGACCCTCAAGATCGCTTGAGCTGTCGGACGCGCTGAGGGATACGACCGGAAATGAGCTCAGGCTGAACTTGGAGATCGTCGGCTTCTGGGCGCCGTCAGGCAGCGTCACTTCGTTGAGCGCTTCCCGGACGGCTGCGGTGGCCTGATCGAGGTCCGTGCCGTAATCGAATTCCATGGCGATGTTGGCTGCGTTCTCCATAGACGTAGAGGAGACGTTCTTGACCCCGTCCACGTTCTGCAGCCGCTGCTCCAGCGGGATCGTAATATCCTGCACGACGCCTTCCGGCGCTGCGCCCGGGTAAACGGCGGTCACGCTAAGAAACGGGATGTTGATGTTCGGAATCGTCTCCTGCTTCATCACCAGCCCGCTGTACAAGCCGGCGGCGGCGACGATGACCGTCAGGATCCAGATGGCGAATTTATTGTTCAATGAAAAATTAATAATGCTCTTCATTTCGCAGGTTTCTGCTCCTCTCCTTTGTATCTCTTGCTCACGCTTCAGGTACGATCGGTTCTTGAAAACACGTACAGCCTGCAGATTTCCTTCAATTCGCGGCTTAAGGAAACAAGCTCGGGCACGCTCTCCAGGTTGGCGATCATGCCGGCCAGGATCGCTTTGCGCGGTTCGATGTCCCGAAACTCCTTGTCGATGATATCGATCGACTCCTGAGCCAGGTCACGCTCTGGTCCTTCCGACAGCTTGTCCTTTAAGAGATCCCGCATCTGCTTGGTAATAATAAGCGGATGCCGCAGGCTCCCCCCGGACCGGTCCTTCAGCTTCTCCGTCCACTCGGTCCATATCCCGGGGGAAATAAGCGGATCCCGCTGCGACCGGACCATGCCGCCGGCGACTTCGTCCAGCAAAAACACGATATGATCGGCAACCCGCCGGATGTTCAGCGGCAGACCCGGAATAAACAGCGTCCGGATATATCCGTCGAGAAGGCCCACCACAAACATGGTAAGGTCCAGCGTGTAGGGATAGACGTCATCCCCGTAAATTTGCTCGAGCTTGTTTTTGAACCACTGGATGCCGATGATTTGCTTTTCACGCAAATGTTTCTGGGAAGGTGGCTTTTTTCCCGAAGCATGGTGATCCTGAATCTGCACCACCAGAAACTCCCGGAGTTCTACGAGCAGATTCAGCACGACTTCCAGCTGTTTCCGCAGCTGTTCTTTGGGAGTCAGAAGGTGTTCCTGTTCCACCTGCATAACGCTGTCCCGGATCAGGCCCTCACAGTACAGGTAGATGCTGCTCTCCAGATCCTCCTTGGATTTGAAGTGCAGATACAAGCTGCCTTTGGACATGCCGCAGTATTCCGCGATTTCCTGCATGGAGGTGGCCGAAATCCCCTTTGTGGAAAACAGCTGCAGGGCGGTTTTCAGAATCTGTTTTTTCTTGTCCGCCAATTTCTCAGACAAATGCACCTTCACCTCTTTCTGACACTTCGGTTCTCAAATTGACCGCCTAGTCAGAACGATTATATTACAAAGGAAGGTCGTTTTCAAACAACCCGGCGCCATTTACAAAAAAAGGCACCTTCCTGGTTGTATTACGCAGGAAGGTGCCGGTTGGGCTCCACATTTATAGGGAATGAATATGGCGAAATTGTGACGGTTTAGATAGGCGGTTCTCTTAACCCATACAGCCGGGAAACATACCGGTCGAAATGGCCAGCCGGTTCCAGCAGTTAATGGCGTTGATCGCCATCAGCAGGTCGACGATTTCCTTCTCGTCAAAATGTTCTTTGACCCTGCCGAACACCTCATCCGGGACGCCTGCCTCGGAAATTTTCGTCACGTATTCCGCAAGCTCCAGTGCTGCGCGCTGCTGCTCGGTGAATACAGGGGCCTCCCGCCATACGCAGACCAGCGTCAGCTGCTCCTGGTAATCTCCCAGCTTGAGCAGGTCCTTGCTGTGCATATCCAGGCAAAACGCGCATCCGTTAATTTGCGACACCCGGATCTTGATCAGCTCGGAGAGCACCTTGTCGATCGTAGTGCTCTGGGCAAACTGCTCAAAAGCAAGCATCGCTCTAAGAGCCGGCATATTGGCGTCCTTGTAATTCAATCTGATTTCCATCGATAACAGCCTCCTTTAGGTTCGTTCACAAAGAAGACTGATCAGGTGCGGGATTTGTGACATCATTCCATAAAAAAGCAAAAAAAATTATGAGATCAGCTTCAAACCTACCGCTGAGGCCAAAATCATCGCAATAAACAGAATCCGCCGCCATTCCTTGGGCTCGCCGAACAGAAACATGCCGGCCAGCGTGCTGCCGACCGTACCGATGCCGGTCCAGACGGCGTACGCCGTTCCCATCGGAATCGAGTTCATGGCGTAGGACAGCAGGGAGAAGCTGACGATAAAGGACAGGATCAGCATGACATATGCCGGCAGCCCTTTCTTTTGCGTGACGCCCTTGATCCCGATGACGCCGAACATTTCGCACAGGCCGGCGATGACGATTGCAATCCAAGCCATCAGTGATTCGCCTCCTTTTGTCCCTTGCCGTCTTTGTCAGTGACCAGCTTAAGGCCGATCACTCCGGCGAGAAGAACGAGAATGAGCAGCGACTTGGACCATCGGAACGGTTCGCCGAAGAACAGCATCTCGGCAACTACGGTGCCGGCCGTTCCCAGGCCGGTAAACACCGCATACACCGTCCCGACCGGCAGATGGTTCGAAGCGTTAATAATGAGAATGAAGCTCGCGATGATAGCGATGACCGTAAGAATCCATTCAAGCGCATTGTCCGAGTGCTTCAGGCCGGACACCCACAGCACTTCCACAACGCCCCCGATAATAACAGAAAGCCAGTGGCGGTTCATGATGATCCTCCTTTATTTGTCCGTTAGGATGCCACTTGCGTCAAATATGATGAATGCCCGCCCAGTATACGGGCCATGATGCCGCCAGTCTTCGCTGCGATCCCTCCAGCCCGCCGCACACCATTTCGATGAGGACCCCGTCGATCAGCGTCATGTAGGCGACGGCGGCACCGTCCGGATCTTTAACCGGGAGGTGGCCGGCGGAAGCGTGGTGGCGCATGACGCGAATCATCCGCTTTTCCATCGAATCCAGAAACGGAAAGACCAGTTCCATGACCTGATCATGCAGCGAGGAAGGTGGAAAGTAGGCCATGCGCAGCACAAACTTGGTTTTGCTGCTCCGGGTGTACTCCTCCTGGAGATACTCCAGCAGTCCTTTGAGCCGCTGCTCGAGCGGCTGGTCTTTCAGGCTGATATAGCGGCGGATAATCCGGGTCCCTTCCTCATCGAGGGCGCCCTTCAGCGTCTGCAGGAACAGCTCATCCTTCCCTTTAAAATGCGCGTAGATGGACGGCTTTTTGATGCCGACTTCCTCGGCTATTTTTTGCAGGGACGCTCCTTCATATCCATCCTTGGCAAAATGCGATAATGCAGCTTCGAGCAGGGTGTTTTTTGCGTTCATATCATCGACTCCTATTGACTACCTAACGGTCGTTAGGTGATATTTTTTCACACAATGCAGCCAATGTCAAGAAGATGGGCATTCTAACATCAGGCATGCACGGAAATTTCAGGCGGGCTTGTCCATTCGATAAAAATTCGTAGGAACTTTGAACTTGTTCATGTAAAATATACCTTATGGGTTTGGACGATGACCATGGATATGCATGTTTTTTAATGATACTTAAGAGAGGTAACATATGAGACGGGGAATACAAATCTTTATCATTGCCGCGATATTATTTGCGTTTTACTATTTTGGTTTCGGCGTGTTCGGCAAAACCGCGGGAACCATTGTCAGTATATTTTCCACGCTTACCGTCGTGTCGCTCGGGTTCATGATTTTTATGGAGAACCGCAACCCGTCCTCGACGATGGCCTGGATTCTGCTGCTCGCCCTGATGCCGGTGGTGGGTCTGTTCTTTTATCTGCTCTTCGGGCAAAACTACTTCAAACGGCGCAAGTTCGATAAAAAAGCCGAGCAGGACCTCAGAACATATGACCGGCTTGAAGAGAATGGTGCGCGGTTCCATCCGGATCTCTCTTCCTTTAATCCCATGCAGCAGCAGCTGCTGCATCTCTCGCAGCGGCTGGCGCGGACTCCGATTTCCTTCTCCAGCGATACCAAAGTGCTGACCAACGGGCAGGAAACGTTCTCCACCCTGCTGAAGGAGCTCGAGAAGGCCAGGCATCATATTCATATGGAATACTACATTTACCGCGCCGATCATATCGGAACAAGGATTCAGCAGATTTTAATTGAAAAGGCCAAAGCCGGCGTGCAGGTCCGCTTTATGTACGATGCCTGGGGAAGCATGCAGCTGCCCAAATCGTTCCTCCGGGCCATGCAGGAAGCCGGGGTTCAGGTCGTCGCGTACGGAAGCTCCAAGGCGTTTTTTCTCTCCCGGGTCAACTTCCGCAATCACCGTAAAATCGTCGTGATCGACGGCAAGGTTGGCTTTATCGGCGGGCTGAACGTCGGGGACGAGTACCTGAGCCGCAATGCGGCATACGGCTTCTGGAGAGACACCCATATGCGCGTCAGGGGCGAGGCGGTGCGGACGCTGCAAATTATTTTCTTGCAGGACTGGCTCTATATGACCGGGGAAAAGGTGCTGGACGCCGAATATCTGTCTCCCGAGCTGGCGGAAAGCAGCGGCGGCGCCGTGCAGATTATCCCGAGCGGACCGGACAACGACCGGCGTACGCTCAAAAATATTTTCTTCTCGATGATCACCTCGGCGCAGAAATCGGTCTGGCTGGCGACGCCTTATTTTATCCCGGACGACGATATCCTGACATCCCTGCGCGTGGCCGCGATGTCGGGGCTCGACGTACGCATCCTTTTTCCTTCCAAGCCGGATAAGTGGCTGCCGTTCCTGGCTTCCCATTCGTATTTTCCTTCGCTGCTCGACGTGGGCGTCAAAATTTACGAATACGAAAAAGGGTTCCTGCATTCCAAGCTGCTGATCATTGACGGCGAAGTGGCGACGATCGGAACCGCCAATATGGACATGCGCAGCTTCCATTTGAATTTTGAAGTGAACGCGCTGCTGGTGCAGACCGAGAGCGTGCAGCGGATCGTGTCGGACTTTGAACGGGATTTGGTGTATACGAAGCAAATCATTCCCGATAAATTTAATAAGAAAAAAATACCGGAGCGCTTTATGGAGTCGCTCGCGAGGCTGCTATCCCCTTTGCTGTAGCGGCTTTGCGGTGATATAAGGTAGGCGGAAAAGCTTCTTTGGGCGGCCCGTGAGTGGTTGACATTCACGCGGCCGCCCTTTATATTTGTGATAATGATTCTCATTATTGTGGACGGACGTTATTAGACTGGTTTAAATCATATGATAGGCAGAATTGGGGGTTACGGGAAAGATGACGCTTTTGCAAACGGAAGCACTGACGCTGGGGTACGGCGATACCGATATTATTAAAGACCTGCATTTGGACATTCCCGAAGGCAAAGTTACGGTTCTGATCGGCAGCAACGGCTGCGGCAAATCCACGCTGCTTCGTTCCATGGCGCGTCTTTTGCGTCCGAAGAGCGGATCGGTACTGCTCGACGGCAAGGAAATCCACCGGACGTCGACCAAGGAAGTTGCCCGGAATATGGCAATTTTGCCGCAGGGACCGACGGCTCCGGAGGGGCTGACCGTGCTTCAGCTGGTGAAGCAGGGGCGTTATCCGCACCAATCGTGGCTGAAGCAGTGGAGTGCGGAGGATGAGCGTCTGGTGAACGAAGCGCTGGAAATGACGCGTCTCACCGATTTGGCCGACCGCGCGGTCGACTCCTTGTCCGGCGGACAGCGGCAGCGGGCCTGGATTGCCATGACGCTGGCGCAAAACACCGACCTGATTCTGCTCGACGAGCCGACGACGTACCTGGATTTGAGCCATCAGATCGAGGTGCTGGATCTGCTGTATGAGCTGAACCGCGAGCAGGGACGGACGATCGTGATGGTGCTTCATGACCTGAACCTGGCCTGCCGTTACGCCGATCATATGATTGCCGTGAAGAACCAGGGCGTTTATTGTGCCGGTGCACCGGAAGACGTGCTGACGCCGCAGATGGTCAAGGAAGTGTTCTGCATGGACTGCATGATTGCGGAGGATCCGATCTTCGGAACGCCGATGTGCGTGCCGCACGGCAAAGGCCGCTTGTGCGGAGACCGGTGCAAGCTGTCGGCGGTCTGCGAAGCTTAGGGAATCCGTTCAGTGAGCAGGAATTCACTTGAATTGTAATAACAAGATGGAACATATAACAGAAGGCGCTTCTGCATAACAGAAGGCGCCTTTTTTGCGTTGTGTGATCATAACGGCCAGATTATCGGTGGGCCTATCCGGATGAGATGACTATGCTGATAAGGCCCTGGTCAGAATGGGAGGACGCCTGTGAAAGCACCGGTGCTTGGTAACGCATCAGAAGGTCGTGAATCCAAGCAGCTTCTGCACGCGGAACAGAAAGTCCTTGAACCAGGTGGACTTTTCCTGATACGCGCTCAGGTCCAGACTGTAGTGTCCGTCCCGGTTGTTCCAGAGCTGGTCAAAATAGCCGGCCATCTGCCGGTCCAGCGCATCGCCGCGCGGAACGGATATCCAGAGGTCGTTCTCCAGATTGTAATTGTCCAGGTTTCGCGGCGTGAGATTGGTCGAGCCGCCCATGATCACGGAGCTGCCTGAAGGGTTGGAGATGTACATCAGCTTCGTATGATACTGCTCCTCGGTCGTGTTGTACCAGCGGATGGCGATACGGCCATCGGAACGCTTGGTGAGCTCTTTCGCGACCGGACGGTTCGGAATGCCGATTTTGTCCTGGCCAAAAGCGTTCTGATTGGGGTCAAGCAGCAGCCGGATGTTGACGCCGCGGTCGGCGGCCTCCAACAAGGCGCTCATCACCTTTTCATCGGCCAGATAGAACATGCCCATCCACAGGGTGGACCCTTGCGGCGCCCGGTTGATCTCCAGCAGCGTATATTTGTCGATTTTGCCTTCGGTCAGATAGCGGACGGCTATTTTCCCTTGGGATGATTTCTTAGGGTCCTCGGAGGCTGGGGTATAAACCGGGAGCCGGTAGTCTCCGGACAGCCGGGCCGCGGCCTGCTCGCCTTTCAGGATATCGCCGATAATCGGGCCCTGCACCTCAAAGGCAATATTGGAGTGGTAAGCGCTGGCATCATGCACGTTGCCGGAAGAGACCAGGGCGACCTTCTCGCTGACCACAACCTTGCGGTGGTTGGCCTTGACGTTCAGCATTTTTAAATACGACCTTGCGGTGACCTTGGGCCCCTCGTTGGCCATCAGGTTCGGAATCCATCCTTTGCCCGACTGGCCGAACCACTGGATAAACGTCCGCCACACGGCGGAGTAGATCGGGTTCGAATCCCGCAGCGGATCCACATCGGTCACGACGACCTGGATGCCCGCCGCCTTCATCGCTTCGAGCAGGGAGTTCGGGGCGGAGCCGTAATTCGTATTGATCTGGTCCGTAATAAAGACGATTTGCATCTTGGGATACTGCTTTTTATGCGCGATGAGCTTGTCCGCCAAGTCCTTGCTGACGGTCGGAAACTTCTGCCCTTTATGCTTGTAATCGTTAAACAGGAACAGATCAATGACAAGAAACTCCTTGGATTCATCGACAATCTGCATGATCCGATTCGTAATCTGGGGCTCATGGATGACCTGCCCTTGGTTATCAGGGTAAGTCAAGTCGCGATAGAAGCGGACTTGATCGACATGGTAGAGTGGGCTCTCGTAAGATATGCCGGGAGGAAGCGGCTTGTGTGTCTGATAAACGATGACCCCGGCGAGCCAAAGGATGAGCAAGCAGGCTGCAGCCAGAATCCAGCGCCGAACCCTGCGTTTACGGCTTTTCCCCTGCGGCTGCCAGCTGGCCGAACGCGAATGGTACGGTTCAGGTGCGTGCTGGGATGGGATATGGTGGGTCATCGAGTCATCGCCTCCTTTGCTTGTCCACTGCATCGGGGTTAAACGGCAGGGTTCTCTGAGGGAGTGCCCCACGGTTTGGAACCCTGCCTTGCTTGGTACAGCGGTCTAACCAACTATTAACGTCGAAAGGGCCTGTTTGAAGCAGCGGAACGTTGTCATCATATGGGAAAAGGGCATGGTGACCCTCGGTAGCCTAGAAAAACGTGCCATACAGCAAATAGATGTTCAGCGCTGCGATGACGGCTGCTACGATCCAGGCCAGTATCCGTACCCAGCGCGGGGCGATAAAAGGTCCCATCTTAACGGGATCGGAAGTGAATTTGACCAGCGGGAACACGGCAAAGGACAGCTGCAGCGAAAGGATGACCTGGCTGAAAATCAGCAGCTGGCCGGTGGAGCCTTCCCCGTAAATTCCGATCACGATCACGGCGGGAACGATAGCGATCAGGCGCGTGATTAGCCGCCGGATCCATGGCTTCAGGCGGATGTTCATAAAGCCTTCCATAACGATCTGGCCGGCGAGCGTTCCCGTCAGCGTCGAGTTTTGGCCGGAAGCGAGCAGCGCGACGGCGAACAGGACGCTGGCCGCACCGGTGCCGAGCAGCGGAGTAAGCAGCTGGTAGGCGTCTTGAATCTCTGCTACTTCAGTATGCCCCGTTGAATAAAAGGCAGACGCCGCAAGGATCAGAATGGCCGCGTTGACGAACAGGGCGATGGTGAGCGCCACGGTGGAATCCGCGGTAGCGAAACGGATGGCCGATTTCTTGCCGGCAATGGACTCATCGTACCGCCGGGTCTGCACGATCGAAGAGTGCAGGTACAGGTTGTGGGGCATGACGGTCGCGCCGAGCATAGCCAGGGCGATGTACAGCATTTCCGGGTTCTGCACGATGTCTGTCGTCGGAACGAATCCGGCCATGACCGCGCCCATCTCCGGCTTGGACAGGAACAATTCGACCCCGAAGCACATGATGATAACAGCGATAAACGAAATGACCAAAATTTCGATATGCCGAAATCCTTTATTTTGCAGCAGCAGCACCAGAAGGACGTCCACGGACGTGATGAGGACGCCTGCCAGCAGCGGCAGGCCGAACAGCAGCTGCAGCGCGATGGCTGAGCCGATAATTTCCGCCAGATCGCAGGCCGCAATCGCCAGCTCGCATAATATCCAGAGCCCGATGCTGACGGGCTTGCTGTAATGATCGCGGCAGGCCTGGGCCAAGTCCCTTCCCGTAGCAATGCCAAGGCGGGCGGACAGGGACTGGAGCAGAATCGCCATCAGGTTCGAAATCATGATGACCGACAGCAGCGAGTAGTTGAACATGGCTCCGCCGGCCAAATCGGAGGCCCAGTTGCCGGGATCCATGTATCCGACGGCGACGAGGTATCCGGGACCCGCAAAGGCGAGCATCTTGCGGAAGAAGCTGCCCTTCAAGGGAACCTTCATCGATTTATGGACCTCAGGCAGGCTGGGCGGACCGCCTCCTTTGCGCCAGCCGCTTCCGGCGGCCGCCAGTCGGCTCTCCTCACTTGCGTTCATGGGCAGCACTCCTTTCACAACAATCTTTCGATTCAAATCGAGTCTAAACGGCTATCACATCCTATTGGAAAGCACCTGGGCGGTTGCATGTACTTCAAAAATTTTCCCCAAGGAAACTTTGTGGGCTCCTAAGCCAACGCTTCGGCCGAAACAACCTGCAAAGCATTTATGGCTCGCTGCTGTGACGTGTGCCTGTGTGAGCAGCCAGCATTACACCGCGATGTGTGAACCGGGTCGCGGGAGGGGAAGGCCGCGGCCTTGTGAACTTTGGTCAGCCGGATGCATCATCCGTGATGTACAGGATGGAAGGTCGGCTCGGTTTGAGGCAAGTTGGCGAATTTACCAGAGGTTCTGTGGTATAATACTTTCTTTAGAGAATCGTGCGGTGACGAGCGGGTCACGAAGTTAATCAAGGTTTGCAGCATATCCATGAAAGGGGCGCATCAGATGAACGGAAACGAAGCGGATAACGGGTCTTTGCTGCCCGAAATACCTACAGGGGAAAGAAAAATCGAGCACGTGCGCCTGTGCTTGAACGAAGATGTCGGCAGTGGCGTTACCTCCGGCCTGGAGCAGTACCGCTTTCGCCACTGTGCGCTGCCCGAGATCGATTTCGAGGAGATTTCCCTCGAAGCCTCCTTCCTCGGGCGGACGTTTCGGACGCCGCTCCTGATCAGCTCCATGACGGGCGGAAGCGAAACGACCGGGGCGATCAACGCCCGCCTGGCTGCCGTCGCCGAGCGGCGCGGCTGGGCGCTCGGGGTCGGCTCGGTCCGCGCGGCGGTGGAGAAGGAGGAGCTTGCGCCGACCTTCCATGTGCGCACGCATGCGCCGACGATCCCGGTGATCGCGAACCTGGGCGCGGTCCAGCTGAACTACGGATTCGGCGTGGAGCAGTGCCAACGAGCAGTCGATATCGCTGGAGCGGACATGCTTGTGCTGCACCTGAACGGCCTGCAGGAGGTGTTCCAGCCGGAGGGGAACACGAATTTCAGCGGCCTGCTCACCCGGATCGGAGAGGTGTGCCGCCGGCTGGACGTGCCGGTCGGCATCAAGGAGGTCGGCTGGGGCATCGATGGGGATACGGCGGCGCGGCTGTACGACGCCGGCGCAGCTTTCGTCGATGTGGCCGGCGCAGGCGGGACTTCGTGGAGCCAGGTCGAGAAGTTCCGCAGCCGGGACGCGGTTAGGCGCCGGGCGGCGGAGGCGTTCGCGGGCTGGGGCATCCCGACCGCGGAATGCATTGCCGAGGTGCGGGCGGTATCCCCGCAGGGAGGGCTGATCGGCAGCGGCGGGCTGCAGGGCGGCGTGGACGCCGCCAAGGCGCTGGCGCTCGGTGCCGATCTCGCGGGCTTTGGCCGCAGCCTGCTCGGCCCGGCCGTCTCGTCCGAGCAGGCGCTGGACGAGGCGCTGGCGCAGGTCGAGTTCGAGCTGCGCACCGCGATGTTTGGCATCGGCGCGGCGGACGTCGCCGCGCTGAAGGGTACGCGCCGGCTGGTGCGGACCCGGACCTGACCCGGGCGGCGGACCGCAGCCCCCAGGCCGCAGGCAGCTGGATGATGCCAAAAAGCAAACAATCAACCAAAGGACCATTTTCCTCATCGGAAATTGGGCCTTTTTGCTGCCCTTATGGGTGTTTCCGCGTTCCGTGCGGCGATCGATCCAAAAAATTGATATAATATTTACCAAAAAAAGTTTTGCCTTCGTTTCTGCCTGCCCTTATATTAAGAGTACAAATAACGCGAAATGTTCGCCTTTAGGACATGAAGGTTGTTGAATTGATGTAAAGGGGAAGGTGACTCTGCTTTGAAGAAATCCATTTTTCAGTTAAACACAAGAACCGTGGTGACGATAGGCATCGGTGCGGCCCTCTATGGAGCCACCAGCTTTATTGGAATTCCCGTGGGACCCGATACCTCACTGCGTCCGGCGATTGCGCTGCTAGTGATTTTCGGCGCCCTGTTCGGCCCGGTGGTCGGGTTTATCGCAGGGCTGATCGGCCACGTGCTGAACGACCTGCTCACCAGCGGTACGGTATGGTGGGGCTGGGCGCTCGGTTCCGGCATTACGGCTGCATTTATGGGACTCATTTACTTATCGAAGGGGTTTGACCCGCAGAACGGTACATACAAAGGAAAGCATATCGGCCTGTTCATCGTATACGGCGTCGTCGGCATCATTCTGTCGCTGCTCTTCTCGGGATGGTTTGACATCACGTTTATGGGCGAGCCGTCGGATAAGCTGCTGGTGCAGGTCACGGCCGCTTCGATTTCGAATATCGTCGTCTTTTTGGTGCTTGGGGTTCCGGCTGTGATCGGATTTGCCCGCAGAAACGCCAAAGTCAGCAATTTAAGCGTCAACGAGTAGGTGCTTGGCAGAGCGCCACAGGATAGGAGATTTACGTCATGATGCAGCCGATCATCTCGTTTCAACAATACAGCTTTAAATATAAAAATCAGTCGGAGCCCACGCTGAAGGATATTACGCTGGACATTTATCCCGGAGAAAAGATCTGGATCGCCGGTCCCAGCGGCTCCGGTAAATCGACCTTGGCCCATTGTATCAATGGGCTTATTCCTTTTACCTACGGCGGAGACATCCGCGGCAGTCTGAGCATTGCCGGACGGAATCCTGCCGAATTGAGCATTTTCGAGCTGAGCCGCACGGTGGGGACGATTTTGCAGGACCAGGACTCCCAGTTCGTGGGCTTAAGCGTGGCCGAGGACGTGGCGTTTGTCATGGAAAATAAAGCGATGCCCCGCGAGCAAATGAAGCGGGAAACGGCCGCTTCCCTGGAACGGGTCGGCATGCTGGAATATATCGACCACAGCCCTTACGAGCTGTCGGGCGGACAGAAGCAGAGCGTGTCCCTGGCCGGTGTGCTGTCGACGGATGCGGAGGTGCTGCTGTTCGACGAGCCGCTGGCCAACCTCGATCCGGCGGGCGGGCGCAAAGCAATGCAGCTCATCGACGACATCCACCGGCAGGGCGGCAAAACGGTCATCATCATCGAGCACCGGGTGGAAGATGTGCTGCAGCAGCCGATCGACCGGATCGTGCTGATGAAGGACGGAGGCATCGAGGCGGTCGGTACGCCGGACGAGATTCTGGCGTCCGGCCTGCTGCGCGGCTGCGGCTTGCGGCCGCCGCTGTATGTTGATGCGCTGCGGTATGCCGGCGTATCCCTGGACGGTGTTCAAGGCCTCAGCCGGCCGCAGCCGCTGGGCATTCCCGGCCTTGGTGAACGGTTGGATGGATGGAGCGAACAAGCAGCCGCACAAGCGCCGTCACAGCCTGCAGAACCGCTGCTGGACGTACGCGGGCTGACATTCGGGTATGAGCCCGGGCAGCCGGTTCTTAAGGATGTGTCGCTTCAAGTCGGCGCCGGAGAAATCGTTGCGCTCCTGGGGAACAACGGGGCGGGCAAATCGACACTGTCCCAGCTGATTACGGGCATTCTGAAGCCGCAGTCCGGCTCGATGTCTTATACCGGCCAGGATATGGCCGCATGGTCGATCCGCCGCCGGGGTGAAGCGATCGGCTATGTGATGCAGAACCCGAACCGGATGATCACGCAGCATATGATCGCGGACGAGGTTGGCCTCGGCCTGAAGGTCCGCGGCGTACCTGCCGCTGAAATCAAGGAGCGGGTCGCGGGCGTTCTGCAGACCTGCGGGCTGTATCCTTTCCGCAACTGGCCCGTTTCCGCGCTCAGCTACGGCCAGAAGAAGCGGCTCAGCATCGCCGCGATTCTCGTAATGGCACCGAAGCTGATGATTTTGGATGAGCCCACGGCCGGGCAGGATTATCGGCATTACCAGGAGTTTATGGATTTTATCGAGCAATTGGCCGGACAAGGCATCGCCTTCCTGCTCATTACGCACGACATGTATCTGGCCTTGGAGTATGCGCAGCGCGCCGTGGTGCTCAGCGGGGGCGAGGTGGTCGCCGCCGACACGGTCGCCTCGGTGCTCAGCCGTCCGGAGGTGACGGAGCCGGCCCATTTGAAGGAGACGTCGCTGTCCCTTTTTGCCAAAGCCAACGGCCTGGCTTCGCCGGAGCGGTTTGTACAGGCTTTTATCAACGCAGAGAAGAAGGAGAAGAAGGGCCATGAATAGAACGGGCAGCCTCTATGTCACGGGGAACTCGCTGTTTCACCGGCTGGACGGAGCGGTCAAGCTGGTGCTGTTTATGGCCTGGACGGTCATGACGTACATGTTTCTGGACCTGCGGGTGTTTGTGCTGATGCTGGTTGTCGGGATTGCGCTGCTGGTAACGGCAGGGATTCCTTTTAAAAAGATGGCGTTTTTGTTTTGGCTGATGATTATTTTCACGGTACTGAACGGCATCTTTATTCTGCTCATCACGCCGACCTTCGGCACACGGCTGACGGGGACGGATACGCCGCTGATTCCGCTCGGCTATAACACGATCAATGCGGAGACGCTGTTTTATGTGCTGACGCTGTCGGCCAAATATTTGACGCTGCTGCCGATTACGATCCTGTGCATTTTTACCACGCAGCCTAGCGCATTTGCCGGCAGTTTGAACCGGATCGGAGTCCCTTATAAAATCGCCTACGCCGTCAGTATTGCCCTCCGCTATATTCCGGACCTGACGGAAGAATTCCGGAGCACGCTGAACTCGATGCAGGCGCGCGGCATGGGGATTACGAAAGAGGACGGCAGCATTGCGCAGCGCCTGCGCAACCTGGCGGCGGTCGTCGTTCCTGTGCTGCAGTCCGCGCTGCACCGGATCGATTCGGTGACCAACGCCATGGAGCTGCGGGGCTTTGGCACGCAGAAGAAGCGCACCTGGTACAGCGGCAAGGAGATGGAAGGGCTGGACTGGACGTTAGCCGTGCTTGGCGTGCTGCTGCTGGCTGTGGGCATTTGGCTGAA
Organism: Paenibacillus sp. VMFN-D1; assembly: GCF_003386155.1. Lineage (NCBI taxonomy): Bacteria > Bacillati > Bacillota > Bacilli > Caryophanales > Paenibacillaceae > Paenibacillus > Paenibacillus sp. VMFN-D1. The sequence goes on from NZ_QRDU01000004.1 coordinate 433,498, forward strand.
GGTGCGGGTGCTAAAAGGATTTTGGTATCCTTTTTAGGGATCGTCTGGCAAATGATCTGGCAATGGGGCCCGGAGAATCCGGGTCTTTTTCGTTGAAAGCTTGATTGCCTGCGTCTGCGGCATTGGTTTTCGCAGCTTTCATTCATTTTGCCGCCTTTTCGTTTTCACACGATCGCTGCATCTTTATCCTTACGCACTTTACTCTCCCCGGTTCGTTTCGTCCCAGCAGCATGGCGAAATGAGGGCTTAAGCCGGGCATCCGATCGTAAAGTCCAATCCTTGCCGCTCCGGGGGTTCTAATATATAATGGGTAGGATTGAGAGACGTCTGTTTAACTATTACCTAAATAGGAGTTGTCATATAAATGGCTTTGAAAGCAGGGATCGTTGGACTGCCGAACGTCGGCAAATCCACGTTGTTTAACGCAATTACCCAGGCGGGCGCCGAATCCGCCAACTATCCGTTCTGTACGATTGATCCAAACGTCGGGGTTGTCGAAGTTCCGGACGAGCGTCTGGATAAGCTGACCGAGCTGGTTCAGCCGAACAAAACCGTCCCGACCGCTTTTGAGTTCGTCGATATCGCCGGCCTGGTTCGCGGCGCGAGCAAAGGGGAAGGTCTGGGCAACAAGTTCCTCGCCCATATCCGCGAGGTGGATGCGATCGTGCACGTGGTGCGCTGCTTCGAGGACGAGAACATCACGCACGTGGACGGCAAGGTCAACCCCGTCAGCGACATTCAGACCATTAATCTGGAGCTGATCCTGGCCGACCTGGAGAGCGTGGAGAAGCGCATTGACCGTTCGCGCAAAAACATGAAGGGCGGCAACAAGCAGTACGCCCAGGAAGTTGAAGTGCTGGAGCGCCTGAAAGAAGCGCTGTACAATGACCAGCCAGCCCGCAGTGTCGAGCTGTCGGACGAAGAGAAAGTGATCGTGCGCGATCTGCACCTGCTGACCCTGAAACCGGTTCTGTACGCGGCCAATGTCAGCGAGGACGGCGTGGCTGATGCGGACAGCAATCCGTACGTGCAGCAGGTCAAGGACTTTGCGGCAGGCGAGAACGCCGAAGTCGTTCCGATCAGCGCCAAGGTCGAGGCGGAAATCGCCGAGCTGGAAGGGGAAGACAAGGAAATGTTCCTGGAGGAGCTCGGTCTCGAAGAGTCCGGCCTGAACCGTCTGATCAAGGCGGCTTACCGCCTGCTCGGGCTGTACACGTACTTTACGGCAGGCGTGCAGGAAGTGCGCGCGTGGACGATCCGCAAAGGAACGAAGGCGCCGCAGGCAGCCGGCGTCATCCACACCGATTTTGAGCGCGGCTTTATTCGTGCCGAAGTGGTCTCCTACGACGATCTGATCGCAGCCGGTTCCATGAACGCCGCGAAGGAACGCGGCCAGCTTCGCCTGGAGGGCAAAGATTATGTCGTTGCGGACGGCGACGTGATGCATTTCCGTTTCAACGTGTAAACGTGAAACGTGTAATGGATACGAACATTTGGATTTCGAGTAAGCTCATAGTCAACGTAAAACCGCCATTCCCCGGGTAACCCTTGGAATGGCGGTTTTTTGGTAGGGCTGAGTGGTCAGTTATCCCCGTCCTACCCAGCGCGAAAGGCCGATTATCGCTTGAGCTTGCGACGCTCACAGTCCCTTAATGATTCACGGTAATGCTGCCGTTGGACGTAGCCAGCCCCACGGTATACTGTCCGTCCCCCAAGGTGGCCGTGGCGCGGGAGTCGCTCTCATCCACCCAGCCGATGTTGCCCTTGATGGAGGAGTTGGACGTCTTGGCGGTCAGCTTGGCGCTGATGTCCTCGGGAACGGTCAGGTTAATGCTGCCGTTTGAGGTTTTTACGTCCCAATTGCCGGCGATGCCGCTCTCGCCCCGAACGGCGCCGTTGCTGGTCCGGATGTAGACCGGGCCGCCAAGCTGGTTGGCCGTCACCGCACCGTTGCTGGTCACCAGCTCGGAAGGGCCGTTGATGTTCGTTGCTACGATCCGGCCGTTGCTGGTCTTGGCCGACACCTTGCCCTGGATATCCTTTACGTTCAGGGTGCCGTTCGACGTTACGGCCGTTAGTCCGGCATGAAGCCCGGAAGCGTCGATGGTGGAATTTTTCGTATGCACTTCCACTTCGACGGACTCCGGAACCTGGAGGTTAAAGTAATCTTCTGGCATCGACCAGCCGCCGATCAGGACGATATCCGGCTGGTGTTTATCCAGTGTCAGGGTCAGCGTGTCTCCCGACGTTTCCGACTTCCAGTGCTGGTTCGTCCATTTGTCGGCATTAGCCTGGGAGGATTCGGTGCGCACGCGGACTTTTCCCTCATAGGCAATATTCGAACCTTGAGCTTCCGTTACGTTGACCTTGCCGCTGTCGAGGAAAACTTCCACCCGCTTGATCTCTCCCTGCGCCGGAACCGATCCCTGCACGGCGCTGAGGTAACCCTTGTTAAAGAGGAACGTCCAGTCGGGGTAAATCGCCTGGGCTCCACTGACAATCAGAAGCAGAATCAGGATCGTGACGCTTCCGCCGCCCAGACGAACCCGCTGGTTGGCATGCACGACATTGGAAATGACAACTTCAATGCCGAGCAGGATGAGCAGGGTGGGCCATACATATTTCAGAACTTCAAAGCTGATGAATTGATTCATTTGAAGAATGATGATGACCCCAAGGCCGATCAATCCGATGGCGGTGGTCCATTTGCCGATCTTTCGGACCGGCGGGCGCGTCTCAAGCGGTGCGGTCACAGATGCTCACTTCCCTTATGGTTTGGTCTTTTGCCAAGCAGCCACATGCCGTAAACGATCAGGCCGACGGCCAGCAGCACGCTGGTAATATTGCGGTTCAGCAGCCATTCCCACAAGCCGGGGAAGACGCCGACGAGGAGCACGAGAATGCCCATGCCGATGCAGGTCGCCCCGATCCAAAACGGATGGACCGCCGATTCCTTCTGATATCCGTTCATTTGAATCCAGTCACGCTCGGTCCAAGGATAGCCGAAGGTATCCTGGCCCATCATCATCCGCTCATGCTCCATGGCCGCGGCTTTCATCCAGCTCGCCTTCTGCAGGGCGTCAAACAGCTGGTAGAACCACAGAATCGCCAGAGCGAACGGAAACAGCATCGGAATCGACGGGATGAGGATGATGCAGACGCAGGCGCCGATCATGTACTGCAGTCCCTGTTTGGCGAATCCTAAATATAAATGGCCGAGGCCGGGAATCATGGACAACATAAACGTGAGCCATCTACTTTTTCTAATCATGGGTTACCCTCCTTAAATATGTGCTCCATTCGAGTGGATAAATGCTGCGTGGCCTCCGTCAGCCCGTTCCCCAGATGCTCGAAAATTCCGAATTGGAATAAGCAAAAGGTCAGGCAGGCCGCAAGCCCGAAATGGGCCAGCTTGGATTTCTGCGACTCGCGGGGCCGGCTTCTTGGCAGCGATCTTACCGCCAGCGGCGGCATTTGACGGACTTCCTCCATCACGCCGGCAACGATATCCGGCATATCCATGACCGGATCTGGATTCCCCCAAATTTGGGACATCTCCGTAATTTCCTGATACCAAGCCTGGCATTCCGGACACTGGTTCAAATGCTTTTCGATCAAGAGGGAGGTTTCGGGCGGCAGTTCATGGGCGGCGTAAGCGGCCATCTGGTATTGAATGAGTTCGCATTTCACCTGAGCTCCTCTCCTTTCTGACGCATCATTTGTCTGGCACGGTATAACTGGGACTCAACGGTTTTGGCGGTAATGCCCCGCCTCTTGGCAATCTCCTGATAGGAGCATTGTTCAAAATAATACATCTGCACGGCCGACTTATACGGCTCTTGCAGCTCATCGACGATTTGACGGATCCGGCTGTTCGTCTCTTCGGAGAGGACGATCTTCTCGGGTGTCTCGGCGGTTACCCAATCGTTTTCGTTAACCTCTCCCATCGTCCTTCGCGCCTGTTCCCTTTGGTGGGCCCTTTTCCAGTCCAGGCACTTCCGGACGGCGATTTGATACAGCCAGGTGGAGAAGGAGGATTCTTCCCGAAAAGCAGGCAGGGCCGAATATGCCTTAAGGAAAATGTCCTGCGACAAATCTTTCGCCGAGACGCTGTCGGCGGTCATTTTCAGGCATACGTGGTATACCATGCTCTGGTACCGCTGCACCAGAAATTTATAGGCTTCCGGATGGCCGGCTTTGACCGCCCGGATCCACTGCAACTCTTCTTCCAGTCTTCTCCCCTCCTCCCGATACGTTAAGTTAGACGCCGCATGTCGAGGCATCCCTGCAAAGTTTTTAAAAATATTTTTTCAACTGCATTGGCGCCATCTGGCGGCATGTTCTCGGGTCAGGCGGATGAACTCCCCAAGGGCCGGGGACAGCCACTTTCCGGGATGGTACAGCATTTGCGTGGCCACTTGGCAGGGGCTGTCGTCCCAAGGGAGCCGGATGAGCCGGCCGGAGGACAGCTCGTCCTTGACCGCAATGGCCGGGAGCAGGGAGATGCCAAGACCGGACATGACGCAGTGCTTGATCGTCTCGATGCTCCAGAATTCCAGGTCGCTGCTGCTGTAAATCGCGTGGCTGTTTAAATGCTGTTCGAGCAGCAGGCGGTAGCTGCAGTCCGATTCGGTATGGATAAAAGAAACGTCTTTCAAGTCCAGAGTATCGACCTGCGGCAGCAGGGTCAGGGGATGGGCCGGCGGCGCAATGAGCGCCATCGGTTCATGGATGAGCGTCTCCGACTGCAAGTGCGGGTCATCGGCTTCCGGTTCCAGCACGAACACCAGGTCCATATCGCCGGACAGGGCCAATTTCTTGAGCTCCTTGCAGCCGGCGGGCCGAAGAATGATCTTCACGTCCGGATACAGCTCCGTGTATTCCTTAATAATGTCCGGGAGCCGGAACGCCGCAAGAGACTCGGGTGCGCCGATGTTCAGCGTCCCGGAGGGCAGGCTTCCGCCAGCGGACATTTCGGCCAGCGCCCGGTCGTGCAGCTCCAGCAGCTGGATGGCATAGGGAAGCAGGCGCTCGCCTGCGGATGTAAGCCGTACCTTTTTCCCCAGACGGTCAAACAGCTTCGAGCCGACTTCCTCCTCCAGCGCCTGAATTTGCGCTGTGACGCTCGATTGGGCGTAGGACAGGATTTCGGCGGCTTTGGTAAAGCCATGCGTATCCGCAACGGTTCGGAAGGTGTGTAAGTGTTTTAAGTCCATCAATGATCCTCCATGATGCGAAATATGAATTCGTAGCAATCATCAACCATCGGTTCTCCCGATGGAAACGATCAAAATAATCTGTTTTACCTATTCATCTATTATCTGTTAAGCTGTGAGCACTGCACAACCCTAGAATGACCGGTAATCCCTGCCGGTTACACCATTAACAGCAGATAGGATGATCAAATCTATGGCTTCATTAGAAAAAACCTCATTCGAAAAGACTTCTACAGCATCATACTTAACCTCTTCCATTCGGCTGCCTCAAGCCATCGCTTTATATATCGGTTCGGTGCTCGGATCCGGCATCCTGATTGTGCCGGGGCTCGCCGCGCATATCGCGGGTCCGGCCTCGCTCCTGTCCTGGGGTCTCATGACGCTGCTCGTCCTGCCGATGGCCCTTGTCATGGGGCTGCTGTCGGCGCGTTACCCCGATGCCGGGGGCGTGTCCTCGTTTGTCTCCAGAGCATACGGCACCAAAGCCGGGACGCTGGTCGGCTGGTTTTTCCTCATGTCGGTGCCGATAGGCGCACCGGTAGCAGCGTTGACGGGAGCAGGGTATATGACGGCTGCCTTTGGTCTGGGGGACGGCGCCAGAATCGTCATCGCCGCTCTGATGCTGGCTGTGTCTCTGTTCATCAACGTCTTTGGCATGAAGCTGGCCGGCAGCGTGCAGATCTTCGTCGTATCGGCGATCGTGCTGGTGCTCATCCTGGCGATAACCGGTTCTTTTCCCCATATGGAAGCAAGGCATTTCACGCCTTTTATGCCGGAAGGTTGGATCAGCGTCGGCCAGAGTGCGGCCATTCTGTTCTGGTGCTTTATCGGCTGGGAAGCGGTATCGCATTTGTCCGAGGAGTTTGTGGACCCGAAACGGGCGGCGGTGCAGGGCGTGACGGTTGCGGCCATCATCGTCGGCGTGCTGTATTTTCTGACGGCCTTGGCCACGGTGGGAACGCACAGCTATGGGGGGAGCGGCTCGGATGTATCGCTGCTGCTGGTTATTGAAAAGCTGCTCGGTCCGGCAGGGGCCGTCATTGCGGGCTTGACGGGGATGTTTATTTGCACAGCCACGGTCATCTCGTATACCGGCGCTTCGTCGAGGCTGGCTTACGCGCTCGCCCGGGAAGGAAAGGCGCCGGCCTGGATGGGGAAGATGTCGTCCCGATTCCAGACGCCTGTCGGGGGACTGGGCTTCCTGGCGGGCTGTTTCGTGCTCGTGCTCGTTCTGTACGGAACCGGCGCGGTGTCTCTGACCACGCTGATTACGCTCCCCAATGCCACGTTTATTTTGACGTATCTGGGCGGCTGCGCAGCCGGGATCCGGCTGCTGAAAGGCCAGCGGTGGGGACGGACAGTCAGCTGGCTGTCCTTTATCCTCACGGCGGTGGTGTTTCCGTTCGTCGGGTGGGCGATCTTGTATCCGCTGGTCATTTGCGGCGTATATTTTTTGGTAAGTATAGGTCGGAAAAACAAAGCGCAAGCTTAACATAAACAGGCTTTCGGCTATCCTGTTCACCCATGTCGGCTATGGTAAATATGCGCGCACCGTGATATAATAAAAAGTCGTCTACCCTCTATTTTGATAGAGAGCAGCGATAACGATCAGAGCATATATATACCTAGTGTATTTTTTAAATAGGAGAGGTGAATCCCAGTGTTGGACCGATTGCAATCCTTGGCGGACCGTTATGAGAAGCTTAGTGAACTGCTTTGCGATCCTGACGTTGCGAACGACAGTAAGCGACTGCGGGAATATTCCAAAGAACAATCCGATTTGCAGCCTGCATATGAGGCTTATACCGAATATAAATCCGTCATGGAAGAACTCGAATCCGCCAAAGCGCTTCAGGCTGAGAAGCTGGACGACGAAATGCGTGAAATGGTCAAGATGGAAATCGAGGAGCTGACCCAGCGCCGTACTGAGCTGGAGGAACGCATCCGCATTCTGCTCCTGCCGAAGGACCCGAACGACGACAAGAACGTCATCGTGGAGATCCGCGGCGCGGCGGGCGGCGACGAAGCGGCTCTGTTCGCTTCCGACCTGTACCGGATGTACACGCGTTATGCGGATACCCAAGGCTGGCGTGTAGAGCTGATGGACGCCAATACGAACGATCTGGGCGGCTTCAAGGAAGTCATCTTCATGATCAACGGACGCGGCGCCTACAGCAAAATGAAATACGAAAGCGGCGCGCACCGCGTGCAGCGCATTCCGACGACAGAGTCCGGCGGACGGATCCATACTTCCACTTCCACAGTGGCAGTCATGCCGGAAGTTGAAGAGATCGACATCGAAATCCATGACAAGGATATCCGCGTCGATACGTTCTGCTCCAGCGGTGCGGGCGGACAATCCGTCAACACCACGAAATCCGCCGTTCGCGTGACCCATATTCCAACCGGAATCGTGGCCACCTGTCAGGACGGCAAGTCGCAGAACTCGAACAAGGAAAAGGCGCTTCAGGTGCTTCGTGCCCGGATCTTTGATATGATGCGGCAGGAAGAAGAAGCGAAGTATGCCGGTGAGCGGAAGAGCAAAGTGGGTACAGGCGACCGCAGTGAGCGGATCCGCACGTACAACTTCCCGCAAAGCCGGGTGACCGACCACCGCATCGGATTGACGCTGCACAAGCTCGATTCGGTGATGAACGGCGAAATCGAAGAGATCATTTCGGCCCTGAACATTGCGGAGCAGGCGGAAATGATGGATAAAGGGGAATAAGGCTTTGAAGGAAAGCACGTTTGTGATGACGACAAAGCAGAGTATACGGGAAGCCTTTGCGGAGGCTTCCTCTTTTTTAGCGGCGCATGAAGTGATGGAGCCGCAGCGGAACGCCCAGCTGCTGCTTGAGCATGTGCTGGGCCTGTCCGGCGCGTCCTATTACATGGCGCTGCCCGATCCATTCCCGGACGAGCGTCAGCAGGCCTGGGAGGAAGTCATCTCCCGCAAGGCGGCGGGCGAACCGGCCCAATACATTATCGGGGAGCAGGAGTTCTACGGCATCCCCTTTCAGGTGACGCCCGCCGTGCTCATCCCGCGGCCCGAGACGGAGCTGCTCGTGGAGGCCGTGCTGCAGCAGGCCGCGCGGCTGTGGCCGCAAGGAGCGGCACCGGCTGGGCGAGCGGCATCTGCGGCGGAGCAGGAGCCGCCGCAAGGGCAAGGAGCCGGCCGCGTTCCGGGGCCGGCTGACGCGGAGCTGCCGGACCGCGAAGCGGCTCGTCCGGCGGCACAGGGCAGCGCAGCCGCTGCGCCCGGCGGCGGTGCCGGCACCGCGGACGGCCTGCGGCCGCTGGTCGCGGCCGACATCGGCACCGGCAGCGGCGCCATCGCGGTCACGCTGGCGCTGCACGCCCCGCGCTGGCAGGTCTACGCCAGCGACATCTCGGCGGACGCGCTGCGGGTCGCCGCGCGCAACGCCGAAGTAAGCGGCGCCCAGGTTGCCTTCGAGGAAGGCAACCTGCTGGAGCCGTTTGCGGGGCGGCGGGTCGACATCCTGGTGTCGAATCCGCCGTACATTCCTGCGGCCGATATTCCCGGCCTGCAGCCCGAGGTGCGCGACCATGAGCCGCGCACGGCGCTGGACGGCGGAGCGGACGGGCTCGCGCCTTACCGCATCATGATGCAGCAGCTGCCGCTGCTGCAGGAGCCGCCCCGGCTCATCGGATTCGAGCTGGGCATTGGCCAGGCGGGCGAGGTCGCAGACCTGCTCCGCCAGGCGGGCCATTGGGATGAGATTATGATCATCCCGGACCTCGCCGGCATTGAGCGCCACGTTCTCGGCGTCCGCCGGTGATCCCATAATTTTCTTTTTGACCCAATTTCCTCTACAATGGAACTACCTATGTTTTCCCTGGAGGAAAGGATATGCTGCGCAAACTGAAACAATTGGATTTCGCCGTCATGCTGGTGCTGCTCTGCCTGATGGCATTCAGTCTGACTTCCATATACAGCGTCACCGCCGGCCGGCCCAAAACCGATCATTATTCGGTGCGGATGGCCGTCTATTACGTCATCGGCTTTGCAGGGTTTCTGGCGACTTCGCTCGTCAATTATAAGCTGCTGATCAAATATGCACTGTACGTGTATATTTTCGGCCTGATGCTGCTCTTATTCGTCCTGTTTGCCGGTAACGAATACTACGGTGCCCGCGGCTGGCTCACCCTTCCCGGGGGACTCAGCCTGCAGCCGGCCGAGCTGTTCAAGCTGTTCCTGGTCATTTTTCTGTCCAGCCTGCTGCTGAGGAAAAATCGAGACCGGTCCCGCGGCCTGTACTTTTGGCGGGATGTCGTGCCGATGGGGCTCCTCACCTTGGTTCCGCTTATGCTGGTGATGGCGCAAAACGACTTGGGGAACGCGCTCTGCTATCTCCTCATTCTGGTAGGGCTCCTGTGGATCGGCGGCATCCGGTATGTTCATGCGCTGATCGGGTTCGCCGTGGCCTTTGCCGCCATCTTCGGCGGAATTCAGGCTTACATTCATTATCATGACGAGGCGGCGAAGTTGTTCAAGTCCATTGGCCGCGAGCATTGGATCGCACGTTTTGACCCCTGGCTCGTTCCGGACAAAGCTTCCCGTGACGACAGCTGGCAGACCTACAACGCCAAGCTGGCGATCGGGTCGGGCGGCCTGGACGGAAAGGGGTACATGCAGGGGACGACGATCCAGTCCGACGGCCGGGTTCCGCTGGCTTTTGCCGACTCGATCTTCGTCCAGATTGCCGAGGAGTACGGATTTATCGGCTCGTCAGCGCTGCTGCTGCTTTATTTTATTCTGATCCACCGCATGATTCTGATTGCCGCGGACTGCCGCGACAGGGCGGGGCCATACCTGATTACAGGCATTATCACGATGTTCATTTACCAGATTTTTGTCAACATCGGCGCCTTTATCGGTCTGATGCCGCTGACCGGCATTACGCTGCCTTTTATCAGTTATGGCGGCACCTCACTGGTGATCAACATGGTCAGCATCGGGGTAGTGATGAGCGTCCGGATTCACGGGCAGGAGGAAGAGGAGCTGCTCCCGCTGCAGAACGAACCGGCTCCGGCCACAGGAACGGGCAAAATTCTGCGCCTCATCCGGGATGGATTTAACAGGAATTGAATATGGCATGGCTGTTCTATTACAATAGACAGGTACGCATCAGGGGCAACGAGGAGCGGAAGGCTCCGCACAGGAGGATAGCCATGCTTCAAAAGCTGAAAAAAGTGGATTATGTCGTCGTTTTTATTCTTTTGATTTTTATGGGCATCAGCATCATGTCCATTTACAGTGTCACACAGGGGACGAAGTTTGCCGGTTCCCATATTAAAATGATCGAGTTTTACGTGCTTGCCTTCATCGCATTTTTTGGGCTGGTTATCGTCGATTACAAGCTGCTTGTCAAATATGCGCTTTATCTGTATTTGTTCGGGTTGGCCCTGCTCGTTGCGGTTAACTTCATCGGGACCGACGTCAACGGCGCCCAAGGCTGGATCAAGATGGGAAGCTTTAGTTTGCAGCCTGCGGAGCTGTTCAAGCTCATCCTGATTATTTTTCTGACATATATCATTATGCGCAAAAATAAATCGAGGCTCTCGTTCTGGCATGACGTGGTCCCGATCGGACTGCTGACGTTCGTGCCGTTTGCGCTCGTTATGATTCAGAATGACCTCGGGAACGCGCTCAGCTACGTTCTGATTTTGCTCGGACTGCTATGGATCGGTAACATCAAGTTTTGGCATGCGCTGATTGCGCTGGTGGTGTTGGGGGCCGTCGCCGTCGGAAGCATTTTTTCTTACATTCATTTTCACGACAATATTGAGAAATTTATGAAGGACATCGGGCGGGAGCACTGGACGGAACGTCTCGACCCATGGCTGGTGCCGGATAAGGCGACGGCCAAGGCGTCCTATCATACGAAAAACGCCAAGCTGGCGATCGCATCCGGCGGCATGATGGGTGAAGGGTATATGAAAGGGTCCTCGGTTCAATCCGGGCGCGTGCCGTATACTTATTCGGACTCCATTTTCGTGGAAATCGCCGAGGAATTTGGCTTCGTCGGTTCATCGGTCGTGCTGCTGCTCTATTTTATCCTGATCCACCGGATGATTCTGATCTGTCTCGAGTGCCGGGACCGGGCAGGGCCGATTCTGATCGTAGGCATTATCGCCATGATGCTCTATCAGATCTTCGAAAATATCGGCGCCTTTATCGGCTTGATGCCGCTGACCGGGATTACGCTGCCGTTTATCAGTTACGGCGGAACCTCGCTGCTGATCAATATGGCGAGCATCGGTATCGTCATGAGCGTGCGCGTTCATGGGGAGGAAGTGGACGACGAGATGCTGACCCCCGCTAAGGGGACTGCTGCTCAAGGCGGACAGGCGAAAGCCGGCATGTGAAGCTGGTGTTTTACAAGAAACGACCGTTTTCGACAAGTTCTCGGACTTGGGAAGGCGGTCTTTTTTGCGGGTTCAAAGCTTATAGAAATACTAGATAAGATGAATTCTAGTTTTTCTTTTCATTCCTTGTTTCCAAGGGGAATACCCGTGCCAAGGTTGGATTTCTTTAATTCAATCTATATATAGATTGCTAGGTTTAGACTCTACCATTCCCGGACATACTAAGAACTATCATAGAATTGTTCTGATAGAGAGGGGCCCGGGGAAAATGGAAAAGACGATGAAGCAGGGGAAATATAGAGGGCAAGACTGGCTGCGCGACTTAGTGAAGGATACCGCCATTATTTTTTGTATTTTGTTTATGATCGCCATGATGTGGGAGAGCCAAAAGACCGACGCGGCCGTGGCCGGCGGGCCGATTCCGCAGGAATCCATCCGCCTGCGCATCCTGGCCAATTCCGATAATCCGGATGACCAGCTGGTCAAACGCGAGATTCGCGATGCCGTAGTAGCGGAGATGAACGGCTGGGTACAGGAGCTTGAGGACCCGCAAAGCCTGGATCAGGCGAGAACGACAATCCGGGAGCATTTGCCGGAACTGAACGATCTGGTGGGCCGTGAGCTGGAGAAGAGAGGCATTCATTACGATTACCATGTTGAACTGGGCATCGTGCCGTTTCCGACCAAACTGTACGGCGGTACAGTGTATCCAGCCGGGAACTATGAAGCACTCCGGATCACACTGGGGGCAGGCAACGGTCAAAATTGGTGGTGCGTGCTGTTCCCTCCGCTCTGCTTCATCGATGCGGCCAGTGGAGATGCTGCGGCTCAGCCTGCCGATGCCAAGGCTCAACCCGCGGATGCCAAGGGTGACACTAAGGGCGCCGTGACCACGGCGTCGGCCAAGGTGACGGATACGGCATCCGCTCAAGCTTCCGGGAAAGCAGCTGCCGATGCTTCCCAGCCGGAAGTTCGCTTCTTCCTGGTAGACATGCTCTCTGGGCTGTGGTCCTGGCTGACGGGGCTGTTCGCTTAGGAACTAACAGTCATCCTGTCCAGGGGCGTGCGTCATGGGGATTTTGCAGATGTGCTATAATAAAACATACCAATTTCGATGACAGGAATGAACAGCGATGAAAGGTTTGAACCAAGGGCAGGATGGAGGAAGCGCTCCTTCCACCCATGATGCAAATAAGAGCCATGCCACACCGGTATGGGATGTGACCGTATTGATGGGACGCAGCACCGCTGCCGCAGAAGCGGAGAGGGAAGCGGTGTCCCGTGCAGAGCAGTCGATCGGCCGGGCAGCCGCCATTCTACGGGATGGCGGTACCGTTGCTTTTCCGACCGAAACCGTCTACGGCCTTGGGGCGGATGCCCGGAATACGGAGGCTGTCGAGGCGATTTTCAAGGCCAAGGGCCGTCCGTCCGACAATCCGCTCATCGTCCACATTGCGGATGCAAGCCAATTGGACGGGCTCGTGACGGAGGTCAGCGATACGGCGCGGCGGCTGATGGCGGCTTTTTGGCCCGGCCCGCTGACGCTGGTGCTGCCGCTTCGGCCGGGCGTGCTGTCCCCGCGCGTAACGGCGGGGCTGGCGACAGTCGGCATCCGGATGCCGGACCATCCGATCGCGCTGAAGCTGATCGGTGAATCCGGCTGTCCGGTGGCGGCGCCGAGCGCCAACCGCTCGGGACGGCCGAGCCCGACGCTCGCGGGCCATGTCGAGGAAGATTTGAGCGGGCTGATCGACGGTATTCTGGACGGAGGGCCGACCGGGGTCGGCCTTGAATCCACCGTCGTGCAGGTCCAGGAAGACGGCGGCGTCACCGTTCTCCGGCCCGGCGGCATTACTAGCGAGCAGCTTGCCGCCGCCTCCGGGACGGCGGTGACGACCGATCCGGGAATCGAACGCTCTCCGGATGAAGAGGAGATCGTCGCACCGAAATCGCCCGGCATGAAATATACGCACTACGCTCCCAAGGGTGCGCTCACCATTGTGCAGGGCGGCACGCCGGAGCAGGTATCCGGCTGGATCGATGAGCAGCTGAAGGCCGCGGCGGGACGCGGGGAGAGAACCGGCGTGATGGCTTTCGAGGAGCATATCGGCCGTTACGCCGCGGATTGCGTGCAGTCCCTCGGCAGTCTTGCCGGACTGGAAGCGGCCGCCCACCGGCTGTACGCCGCTCTTCGCCGCATGGATGAAGAAGGCGTGACGTTTATTTTGTCGGAAGCCTGCCCGGAAGAGGGTCTGGGCGCTGCCATTATGAACCGGCTCCGCAAGGCCGCCGGCCAGCGGGTTGTGCGCTTGTGACCTCTCGCCGCACCTTTTAAGAGACATCATTTACCTCTTGTCCGCATATGGTTGTACAAGAACCTAACGGACATGGGGGAATAGGGATGTTGGAGACTTCTGCCGGTTTAGGGCAGCTGATGACAATCATGATAATGGCCGTCGCATTAGGACTGGATGCATTCTCTCTGGGCGTAGGAATCGGCATGAAAGGAATCCGGCTGCTGCATATTCTCAAGATCAGTCTGCTGATCGGCCTTTTCCATGTGTTGATGCCGCTGCTGGGAATGTTTATGGGATATTACGTCAGTTCGCTGCTTGGACAAGTAGCCGCCCTGGTTGCCGGCGGGCTGCTTGTGCTGCTGGGCGGGCACATGGTCCTGAATGCCTTCAAAACAAGCGAAACGCGAATGGTGGATCACCGCTCTTTGCTGGGGATGCTGCTGTTTTCGCTCAGCGTCAGCATTGACTCCTTTTCGGTAGGCGTATCCCTGGGGATGTTTGAGAGCAACCGGATTCTGACCGTGCTGGCTTTCGGGATCTGCGGGGGCGCGATGGCCGTGCTTGGACTCCTGCTCGGCAGGAGGGTAAGCCGGAATCTCGGCGAATACGGGGAGGCCCTTGGCGGCGCGATTTTGCTGGCATTTGGCCTCGCCTTTATCTTCTGATACAATATCGGCAAAGACACTTCGGGAGGTGCTAGAGACGTGAAGCATATTTTGTTTGTCTGTACGGGTAACACGTGCCGCAGCCCGATGGCCGAAGCTCTGCTTCGCAAGCTGGCCAAGGAGCGCAGCGTTCCGCTCGAAGTCCGTTCGGCCGGTGTGGCCGCCCTTGAAGGGACACCCATCTCGCGTCATGCGGAAGCGGTGCTGCGGGACCACGAGATCGATGAGCATTTGACCGCCAAGCCGCTCAGGGCCGACACGGTGGATTGGGCGGATTTGATTTTGACACTGACCCAGGGGCATAAGCAGCATGTGATCCGGAGCTTTCCGCTCGCGGCTGACAAAATTTATACCCTGAAGGAATACACCGAAGATGACGAGAACGTGATCAAGGACCTGCAGGAGCTCGACAGCCTGTACGCCACCTGGGAAATGAAGCGGGCGCTCGGACAGCAGCTGGAGGACGAGGAACGGGAGCGGCTGATCGAGATCCAGCAGCGGATCCCGAGCTTTGATATTTCGGACCCGTTCGGCGGGTCCCGCGATGATTACGATGTTACCGCCGCAGAAATCCGCGCCGCTATCGAGCGGCTGCTGGATAAGCTGGAGGCGTTCCGTACATTTTAAGAAACAAGCTTAAATTGGCACTTGGGCAGGAGCCTAGGCCTGAAAAAATGGAGTAAATTTGCAGATTGATTTTCATCGCGTCATGCTTTATGATGAAGGTGAAAAACATCGGTTCCGGTGTAACTGGCGACAATGTGGATCCAACCACGATGGAGCACCGGAATATACGGCCGGTCGCCTGGGCAAAAGAGCAATTCTGCGGAATGATCCGCGGACTGCTCTTTTTTTCGTCTAGTGGCTGCAAATGAGTTATAATGGTACAAGAAGTCACGGGAATACCGGGGAGCGCTAGATTCGTTTCTCTGTATTGCGCGAAATTTTAGGAGGTTTTTCGAAAGATGAAAATTGCTGTTGGAACAGATCATGCGGGTATACGTTTGAAAGAAGACATCATTGCCGTGATCGAAGGAATGGGGCATCAAGTTGCGGATGTGGGATGCGGATGCACGGATTCCGTGGACTATCCCGACTATGCTCTCCCTGTGTGCGATCTGGTTACCAAAGGCGAGGCCGACCGGGGAATCCTGATCTGTGGAACAGGCATCGGCATGAGCATTGCGGCGAACAAGGTTCCGGGCATCCGGTGCGCCTTGGTCCACGATGTGTTCTCGGCGATTGCCACAAGGGAGCACAACGACTCCAACGTGCTGGCGATGGGCGAACGCGTCATCGGTCCAGGTCTGGCCCAGGAAATCGTCAAGGCGTGGCTGGGCACGGAGTTCAGCGGCGGCGAGCGTCATGTCGGGCGCGTGAACAAGATTAAAGCGATTGAAGAGCGGTATCTGCACAATTAGGGAGGTTTTCTCATGGAAAGCATGTCAGGTGGCAGTCCATTGGAAGTTTCGCTGGGAGAACAGGTATCCCAAATTCTTCATGAGCTGGTGGAAGCCGCGGGGCTTGGCCCTGGTAAGGTACTGGTTGTCGGAACGAGCACCAGTGAGGTGGCCGGGAAACGCATCGGCACTTCCGGGGCACTCGGGGTTGCTGAGGAGCTGCTGCAGGCGATCGGCGAGGTCCGGGCCAAGTTCGGCTTCGACACGGTGTTTCAGTGCTGTGAGCATTTGAACCGGGCGCTGGTGATGGAGCGTTCCGTACTGGAGCGCCTTCGTTTAACCGAGGTCGCCGCCGTTCCTGTTCCGAAAGCGGGCGGCTCTATGGCTGCCGCTGCTTACCGTTCCATGAAGGAGCCTTGTCTGGCCGAAGCGATCGAGGCTCACGCGGGCATCGACATCGGCGAGACGATGATCGGCATGCATCTGCGGCGTGTGGCGGTACCTTTCCGCCCGACCCTGCGGTATGTGGGGCATGCGCGCGTGAATGCGGCCTACACGCGGCCCAAGCTGATCGGCGGCGAACGGGCGGTGTACCGTCTGGATGAAGAAGCCGGAAGAGCCGACCGTGACGGCGGCAGTTCAGATCTTTGCGATTAACATGAGCGGATGATTAAAGTGAACATTTTATTTTGAATTCCAATAAGGGAGGAACTATTAACATGGATCAATTGCGTAAGAAGGACCCGGCTGTACTCGAGGCCATGAATTTGGAACTGAAGCGTCAGCGTGCAAACATCGAGCTGATCGCATCGGAGAATATTGTCAGTGAAGCGGTTATGGAAGCCATGGGCTCCGTCCTCACGAACAAATACGCCGAAGGATATCCGGGCAAGCGGTACTACGGCGGCTGCGAGCGCGTCGATATCGTTGAGGATATCGCCCGTGACCGTGCGAAAGAACTGTTTGGAGCCGAGCATGCCAACGTGCAGCCGCACTCCGGCGCTCAGGCCAACATGGCCGTATACCTGGCAGCGCTAAAACCAGGGGACACCGTACTCGGGATGAACCTTGCCCATGGCGGACACCTGACGCACGGAAGCCCGGTGAACGCATCCGGTCTGCTGTACAACTTCGTCGCTTACGGGGTCCAGGAAGATACGTTCCTCATCGATTATGACGAAGTCCGCAAGCTTGCGTTCAAGCATCGTCCGCGCCTGATCGTCGCCGGTGCGAGCGCCTATCCGCGTACGATTGATTTCGAAGCTCTCGCTTCGATCGCCAATGACGTAGGCGCGCTGTTCATGGTCGACATGGCTCATATCGCGGGCCTAGTTGCGGCCGGGCTTCATCCGAACCCGGTGCCTCACGCCCATTTTGTTACGACGACAACGCACAAAACGCTCCGCGGACCGCGTGGCGGCATGATTCTGTGCAAGCAGCCATGGGCTGCGGCCATCGACAAGGCCGTGTTCCCGGGCACGCAGGGCGGTCCGCTGATGCACGTTATCGCGTCCAAAGCCGTAGCCTTGGGCGAAGCGCTGGACCCATCGTTCAAAACGTATGCCGAAAACGTGGTGAAGAACGCCAAAGTATTGGCTGAGACGCTGATCAGCGAAGGCCTGAACATCGTATCCGGCGGCACGGATAACCACCTGATGCTGGTGGATACCCGCAGCGTAAACATTACAGGGAAAGACGCCGAGAAGGTGCTGGACTCCGTCGGTATCACCGTCAACAAAAACGCCATTCCGTTCGATCCGACCAGCCCGTTCGTCACGAGCGGAATCCGGATCGGTACGCCGGCTGCGACTTCCCGCGGCATGGATGAAGCGGCTATGGTGACAATCGGCAAGATCATCGCTATGACGCTGAAGGCGCCTAAGGACGAAGCCGTGCTGTCCAAAGCAGCGGCGATGGTGAAGGAACTGACGGATCAATATCCGCTGTATCCTGAACTGAACTACTAATAGGACACCGATCTTGAGAAGTATAGGTCTGTGAGAATATAAGGGACTGGGGAATGTTCTCCGGTCCCTTTTTTTAGAGATAAGAAAAATAGAGATATTCCGAGGTTTCGAGGCTAACCATCCTGATCTCGCAAAAGAAACTCCCGCTAAACGCGGTCTGTTTTCTGAGAATGAATGCCGATAAAACGTTTTTCTTTTCGCTCTCAAAAGCCGTATAGGTCAATAAACCTTTCTGTCGTCACAGCGGATGTGTGCCTTCACACTCTTAGAGTGGCTTTTATATAGTAGTTCAGAGGGAGCTGCTAGATTTAAGACTGGTAGATGCGAAGGGCAGATGTCAGATTGGCGGGTCTTTACGGGGTGTTTACAACATGCCGGTTCCCTTGCGCGGTCTTTCGGTTAACGTTTAAGCCGGCTGATCTTTGGGCCAGAATAAACATATCTTTCTTGGGTGCAAAATCATTTCCAGGAATGATATAATAAATAAGATTTGTGTACTTGCATGTATCGTATGCGAATGGGCATCTAACTAACCGGCAATGACAGCACTTAGACTTACGATTTAACCGGAGGGACTAACATGGGAAAACTGGTGATTTGTGATCACCCTTTGATTCAACACAAACTGACATTTATCCGCGATGTGCGGACGAACACGAAAGATTTTCGCGAACTGGTCGATGAGGTTGCTTCCTTAATGGCTTACGAAATTACACGCGAGGTTCCGCTCGAGTCGGTCAAGGTGCAGACACCCGTCGCTGAGATGGACGGCAAGGTTCTGGCGGGCCGCATGCTCGGCCTGATTCCGATCCTGCGCGCCGGGCTCGGCATGCTCGACGGCATGCTGAAGCTGATTCCCGCCGCCAAGGTGGGACATGTCGGCCTGTTCCGCGATCCGGAAACGCTGCAGCCTGTCGAGTATTACACGAAGCTGCCGACGGACGTGACCGAGCGCGAGCTGATCGTCATCGATCCGATGCTGGCGACCGGCGGATCGGCTATTGCCGCGATCGACGTCCTGAAGAAGCGGGGGTGCACCCAGATCAAGATGATGAACCTGATCGCCGCGCCGGAAGGAGTCAAAGCCGTACAGGAAGCCCATCCTGACGTGGACATTTATGTAGCTGCCCTGGACGAGAAGCTGGACGATCACGGTTATATCATTCCGGGACTGGGAGACGCCGGAGACCGGCTGTACGGAACCAAGTAAGGAGAGGGAAACCATATGTCAAAAATTAAAGTGATGACGATCTTCGGGGTGCGCCCGGAAGCCATCAAGATGGCTCCGCTCATCTTAGAACTGCAGAAGCATCCCGAGCATATCGAATCCGTCGTCTGCGTAACGGCCCAGCATCGTCAGATGCTGGATCAGGTGCTCGAGGTGTTCAAGATTACGCCGGATTTCGATCTGGACGTCATGAAAGAGAATCAGACGCTGAACGAGGTGACTATCCGCGTTCTGCAGGGCCTGGAGCCGGTTTTGAAAGAGGCCAAGCCTGATATCGTTCTGGTGCACGGAGACACGCTGACGACCTTCCTGGCCAGCTATGCGGCCTTCCTGCAGAAGATCCAGGTAGGACATGTCGAAGCGGGCCTGAGAACGTGGAACAAGCTCTCCCCTTATCCGGAGGAGATGAACCGCCAACTGACCGGCGTGCTTGCCGATCTTCATTTTGCCCCGACGGACTGGTCTGCAGGCAACCTGAAGAAGGAGAACAAGAACGAGTCCCACATTTACGTGACCGGCAATACCGTTACCGACGTATTCCAGTACACCGTCAAGTCGGATTATCACCATCCGGTGCTCGACTGGGCGCAGGGCAAGCGGCTGATCCTGATGACGGCGCATCGGCGCGAATCGCAGGGCGAGCCTCATCTGAACATCTTCCGTGCCGTGAAGCGGATCGCTGACGAATTCGACGATATCGCCATCGTGTATCCGGTCCATCCAAGCCCGGCGGTCAAAGAACCGGCACATCAAATTTTGGGCAATCATCCAAGAATTAAGCTGATTGAACCTTTGGATGTTGTAGACTTGCACAATTTTTATCCGCATACGCATCTCATCTTGACGGACTCCGGCGGTCTTCAGGAAGAAGCTCCATCCTTCGGTGTGCCGGTGCTGGTGCTCCGTGACACGACCGAGCGACCGGAAGGGATCGAGGCGGGAACGCTCGAGCTGGTCGGAACGGATGAGGAACAAGTGTACGGACGGACGAAGCATTTGCTGACCGATCAGGAGGCCTATAATGCGATGAGCGGCGCCGCGAATCCTTACGGAGATGGCAAGGCATCCCAGCGGATTGTCGACGCGATTTTGCATCATTTTGGCATCAAAAATGAACGTCCGGAACAATTTCACAGAATGTTCACAAAGGAAAGTTAAGCCATATTCTGAGGGCAAAGGGTACAGCATACAGTTAAACTGTACGGTTGACACGGATTTGCGGGCTTTTTGCAGTGATTTAAGTCACATTTCCAGCCAGTTTCGACACGGATTTGTTCAATTGACAAACTCTCGGGTCATTCAGTAAAATGAACTGGGATTAGAGGGTGGACAGAGATGAATCAACCTGATAAGCCGCAAAAATCCAATAAAAATGCTGCTGCAAGCCCTCTGAAGTATGCGGGCCTTGTAAGCGCCATCGGAATCGATCTGGCCGCGTGTACTTTAGGGGGCTTTTATCTCGGCTCCTGGCTGGACAAGATTTGGGGAGGACCCGGACTCTGGATTGCATTCGGAGTTTTGCTGGGTCTGGCGATTGGCGGCGTAAGCGTTTTTATGATCACCAAGGCAGTCATGGGGGAAAGTGATGAGTGAACTATGGAAATACCGCAGGGTATTGACTAGAGCGACACTTTATTTCCTGGCTCTTTGCTTCTTGGGTGCTGCTGTCTTCCCGCAATACCGGAGTATAGCGCTGGGTATGGTGCTTGGCTCCAGTGTCAGCCTTGCCAATAGCTTTTATTTGGGCTATAAAGTGCAAAAAGTGTTGGATTCAGTCGAAGGCGGGGGCGGCAAGAGAGTAAATATGGGTTTTCTGACCCGTGCAGCCCTCAGTGTGCTGGCCGTCGTTGTGGCCTATCAAAGGCCGGAGACGTTTAACCTGTATGCCGTAGCGGCAACACTGGTATTGGCACAGTTTCTTCTCTTATTCATAGGGATTCGATTGTCTCGTAAACAGGAGTAGACCTTCAACTGAGAAAGGGGTGAGAAAAACATGCATACATCACCGATTATTGAATTGGGCGGCATAAAATTCGACCTTTCCACAATCCTGATGCTCATCGTAACCTCCGTAATCGTGTTTGTGATCGCGAAGCTGGCAACCCGTAACTTGTCAGTCGAAAACCCGGGGAAATTGCAGAATTTCATGGAATGGACGGTGGAATTTGTCCAGAACCTGATTTCCAGCACGATGGATTGGAAGAAGGGGAAGCACTTTCTGTCCCTTGGATTGACGTTTATTATGTTTATCTTCGTCGGCAACCTATTGGGTCTTCCTTTTGGTATCGTTACAGGAGTCCACGATCCGGAACATGCGCATATCTTTGGCAAAGAAATCGTATCTGTCACCGAAGAATTTGCGAAACATCCGGATGTAGAAGAAGTCGAGCTGGCTTGGTGGAAATCACCTACGGCTGATGCCTCGGTTACCATGGGGCTCGCGTTTATCGTATTCTTCCTTTCGCACTTCCTGGGAATGACCAGAAATACAAAGAGTTATTTCAAGCACTATTTCCAACCTTACTGGTTCTTCTTCCCGATCAACGTTATCGAGCAGTTTGCGAAGCTGCTGACGCAGGGCATGCGTCTATTCGGTAATATTTTCGCGGGTGAAGTGCTGATCTCGGTTCTGTTGAAACTGACCGCACTCGGCGTAGGCGGATACATCGCTTCCGCACTCGGTCTCATCGTTTGGCAGGGCTTCAGTATTTTCGTCGGCGCTATCCAGGCATTCGTCTTTACGATCCTGACGATGGTTTATATCTCACAAATGATAGAAAGTCACGACGAACACGAACACTAGCTTCAAAGTTAAGCTTGGAGTTTTCTTTCTTCACTCTTAACTAAACATAAATAATAACAAATACACATCTCTAAGGAGGATTTTATCAATGGGAGTTTGGGCATTTCTTGCAGCTGCGATTGCAGTAGGTTTGGGCGCACTTGGCGCAGGTATTGGTAACGGTCTGATCGTAAGTAAAACGGTTGAAGGTATCGCTCGTCAGCCAGAAGCGAAATCTACGCTTCAAACGACAATGTTTATCGGTGTAGGTCTGGTCGAAGCCCTTCCAATCATCGGTGTCGTACTCGCGTTCTTGTTCTACGCAGGAGCTTAATTTAAGCAGTAAGGTTTGGCGGGGAAGGCCACGGCCATCCGCGCCTTCTTTTTAGCCGTCAGATAAGGGAGGTTCTTGGATCCTTCCTTATCTGATTGTCTGATGAACAAGATTGAACGTGCACCGGAAAGGAGTGACTAGATTGAATATTATCCCTTCGTCTTTCATTGTGGCATTGATTGCGTTTGTGATTCTGTATTGGCTCCTGAGCAAATATGCTTTCGGTCCGTTGTTCTCCATCATGGAGAAGCGCCGTGAGCTTGTGACGAGTCAAATGAACGAAGCGGCACAAACCCGCGAACAAGCCATTGCTTACGTAGAAGAACAGAAAAAAGCTCTGGAAAATGCGCGCAAAGAGGCTTACGACATTATCGAGCAATCCAGACAAACGAGCAGCAAACAGGCTGACCAGATTATGGAACAAGCCAAAGTGGAAGCTGCCCGTATTAAAGAGGACGCTGTCCGCGATATCGCAAGCGAAAAGAACAAGGCGGTTCAGGAGCTGCGCAGCGAGCTGGGCGCCGTATCCGTGAAGATCGCATCCAAGCTGCTTGAGAAGGAAGTCAGCAGCGACAAAGCTCAGGAAGAGCTCGTGGACCAGTACCTTAAAGAGGTAGGGGGCAGACCATGAGCCGGGAGACAATAGCAGCCAAGCGTTATGCGAAGGCGCTGTTTGAAGTGGCTGCGCAGCAGCAGAAAACGCTGGAAGTGGAGCAGGAGCTCAAGGCCGTCGTTGGGGCCATTACCCAGGATGACGAGATCCGCCGTTTTATCTCCACGCCCAACATTGCCGTATCGGTGAAACTGGATGTGCTGAAGAAGGCCCTTCAAGACAAAGTATCCCAGCCGGTCATGAACACCGTTGATATGCTGATCGAGCGGGGCAGAGCGGATCTGTTCGCCGACCTGCTGGACAGCTACGTCCGGATCGAAGGCGAAAGCCTTGGACTTGCGGACGCCACGGTGTACTCCACCTATCCGCTGAGCGACCAGGAAATCGAAACGGTTGCCGCGGAGTTTGGAGCATTGGCTAAGAAGAAAATTCGCGTAACCAACGTGATTGATAAAAATCTGCTCGGCGGTGTAAAAGTCGTCATCGGCGATATGCTGTACGACGGCAGTTTGGCAGGGAAGCTGGAACGGCTTGAAAAGTCTTTTAACAGACTAGCACAGTAGATAGGGGTGAAGACACTTGAGTATCAGACCTGAAGAAATCAGTACGCTGATTAAAAGTCAAATTGAACAATATAAATCTGACATCGAAGTGGCCGAAGTCGGCACCGTTATTCAAGTAAGTGACGGTATCGCCCGTATTCACGGGATCGACAATGTTATGGCCGGTGAGCTCGTCGAGTTCGCCAACGGTGTCGTAGGCCTTGCGCTGAACTTGGAAGAAAGCAACGTAGGTGTCGTTATCCTCGGACCTTACACGGAAATCAAAGAAGGCGACCAAGTAAAACGTACCGGACGCATCATGCAGGTTCCTGTTGGGGAAGCCCTGCTCGGACGCGTTGTCAACCCGCTTGGTCAGCCAGTGGACGGCAAAGGACCGATCGAAGCTTCTGCTTATCGTCCGGTTGAGAGCAGCGCGCCAGGCGTTATCGACCGTAAATCGGTACATGAGCCAATGCAAACCGGTATCAAAGCGATTGACGCTCTCGTGCCAATCGGCCGCGGACAGCGCGAGCTGATTATCGGTGACCGTCAAACGGGTAAAACCCAAATCGCGATCGATACGATCATTAACCAAAAAGGCAATGGCGTGAAATGTATCTATGTCGCCATCGGCCAAAAGCAATCGACGGTTGCGCACGTCGTGGAAAACCTTCGCCGTCACGGCGCTCTGGACTACACGATCGTCGTTACCGCATCGGCTTCCGAGCCTTCTCCGCTCTTGTACATCGCTCCTTATGCGGGCTGTGCAATGGGTGAGTACTTCATGTACAAAGGCGAGCATGCCTTGATCATCTATGATGACTTGTCGAAGCAGGCAGCGGCATACCGCGAATTGTCCCTGCTCCTCAGACGTCCTCCAGGCCGCGAAGCTTATCCTGGTGACGTATTCTATCTGCATTCCCGTTTGCTGGAACGCGCGGCGAAGCTGTCCGATGAACTCGGCGGTGGTTCATTAACCGCTCTGCCTTTCATTGAAACACAGGCGTCCGACGTATCCGCATATATCCCAACCAACGTTATTTCGATCACGGACGGACAGATCTTCCTTGAGTCCGAACTGTTCTATGCTGGACAGCGTCCGGCGATCAACGTAGGTATTTCCGTATCCCGGGTAGGTAGCTCCGCGCAGCTCAAGGCGATGAAAAAAGTCGCCGGCGGTTTGAAGCTGGATTTGGCCCAGTACCGCGAGCTTCAAGCGTTCTCCCAATTCGGTTCCGACCTTGACAAATCCACGCTGGCCCGTTTGAACCGTGGTGCGAGACTGATGGAAATCCTCAAGCAGGGGGTTAACCAGCCGCTCAGCGTTGAGCAGCAGGTAGCCAGCTTGTACACGGCAGTCAGAGGACACCTGGACGACATTCCTGTCGGCGACATCCGTCGTTTCGAGAGCGAATTCCTGGCGTTCCTTGAAAGCAACCATCCTGAGATCATGGCATCCATCCGCGATACCAAAGATCTGGTTGCCGACAACGAAACGGCTCTGAAAGCGGCTATTGATAAATTTAAAAGAGGCTTTGCTGTGATGGCGTAAGCCTGGACGTGAACCGGGCCGCAAGGCTCGGGTTCATCTTTTTAGATATGCGCATCGAAGTTAGCTTTGACTACGTCAAAGCTATGCAAATGCTTTCGAAGTAACTTTAGCTTTGCTAAAGTTCAGTTTCGCTTACGAAGTTAGCTTTGACTACGTCAAAGCTATGCAAATGCTTTCGAAGTAACTTTAGCTCTGCTAAAGTTTTGAGGTGGTGAAAACATGGCAAGAGGATTACGCGAAATTAAACGTCAGATCAAAAGTATTCAAGGCACGAAGCAGATCACGAAGGCGATGGAAATGGTCGCTGCCTCCAAGCTGAGAAGAGCCCAGGAGATGGCGCAGCATTCCCGTCCATACTCCGAGAAGCTGAAGGAAGTGGTCTCCAGCATCGCGTCCGGTACCAAAGGCATCAAGCATCCGATGTTTGAGAAACGTCCCGTGAAGAAAACCGGATACCTGGTCATCACCTCCGACCGCGGTCTTGCGGGCGGTTCGAACGCCAACGTGTTGAAGCTTGTCTCGACGATGATTAAGGAACGCCATAAGTCCAATGATGAATACGAATTGTTCGTGATTGGACGGAAAGGCCGCGACTACATGCGCCGCAGAGAGCTTCCGATTGTGAAAGAGGTTACGGACTTGTCCGACACGCCATCGTTTGCTGACATCAAGTCGATCGCTTCCGCAGCGGTCCGCGAGTTTGAGGAAGGCAAAATCGATGAACTGTACGTCATCTACAACCGCTTTGTGAACGCGTTGACGCAAATTCCGGAAGCCAATCTGCTCCTGCCGATGGACAGCATGGAATCCGCAGCTTCTCCGGTGGCCAGCTACGAATACGAGCCATCCCCGGAAGCCGTTCTGGAAGCGCTGCTTCCTAAATATGCCGAAACCTTGATCTTCAGCGCACTGCTGGACGCCAAAGCCAGTGAGCTGGGTGCCAAGATGACGGCGATGGGCGCGGCGACGAAGAATGCGACCAAGCTGATCAACGAATTGACGTTGTCTTACAACCGTGCGCGTCAGGCGGCGATCACGCAGGAAATTACGGAAATCGTATCTGGTGCGAACGCTCAGGTATAAGATTTTTAGACGGTGTCTTATTTTCGAATAACAGTTTTCATAACCCGGGGGTGCTTGTCCGCGTATGGAGAAGCCCCGCCTGGTTTTCAGCAGCAAACTCATCCTTAATCGGTCTGTCGGCTTCGGTTACCTGCGATAGACATGATCTATATTTCATAATAGAACCTTGCACGGAGCATACCGTTAAGCCGCATGGCTTACGATTTAGGTTTGCGAATACAGCAGACTTGTAGGAGGGAACAAAAAAGATGAACAAAGGACGCGTTGTCAGCATTATGGGTGCGGTTGTCGACATCGAATTCGAAAGAGGTCAACTACCGGAAATCTACAATGCAATTAAAGTTGAGGGCACAGTCGCTGGCGGACGCCAGATTGACTTGACTCTGGAAGCTTCAAACCATCTGGGCGATAACATGGTGCGCTGCATTGCCATGTCCTCCACTGATGGACTCGTTCGTGGTATGGAAGCAGTGGATTTGGGCGGCCCAATCACTGTTCCGGTAGGATCCGCTACCCTCGGACGCGTATTTAACGTACTGGGACAGCCGATCGACGAAGCGGGCGAAGTGACTTCCGAGGTTTCCAGCCCGATTCACCGTGAAGCACCAAAATACGACGAACTGTCGACCCAAGCAGAAATGCTGGAGACAGGGATCAAGGTTATCGACCTTCTCGCTCCTTACCAAAAGGGCGGTAAAATCGGTCTCTTCGGTGGTGCCGGCGTAGGTAAAACCGTGGCGATCCAGGAATTGATCAACAACATCGCTCAGGAACACGGCGGTATTTCCGTATTCGCGGGTGTAGGTGAACGTACCCGTGAAGGTAACGACCTGTACCACGAGATGAGCGATTCCGGCGTTATCAGCAAGACGGCGATGGTATTCGGACAGATGAACGAACCGCCGGGCGCCCGTCTTCGCGTGGCACTGACGGGTCTGACGATGGCGGAATACTTCCGTGATCAAGAAGGCAAAGACGTGCTGCTGTTTATCGACAACATTTTCCGCTTTACCCAAGCCGGTTCCGAAGTATCCGCCCTCCTCGGACGGATGCCTTCCGCGGTAGGTTACCAGCCAACGCTGGCAACCGAGATGGGTCAGCTTCAAGAGCGGATCACTTCCACGAAAAAAGGTTCCGTTACGTCGATCCAGGCGATCTACGTGCCTGCGGATGACTATACGGACCCGGCTCCAGCTACAACGTTCGCCCACTTGGACGCAACGACCAACCTGGAGCGTAAAATTTCCGAGATGGGTATCTATCCGGCGGTGGATCCGCTGGCATCGAGCTCCCGGATCCTGACGCCTGAAATCGTGGGCGAAGAGCATTACAACGTCGCTCAAGGCGTTAAGCGTCTCCTGGCCCGTTACAACGAGCTTCAGGATATCATCGCCATCCTCGGTATGGATGAGCTTAGCGAGGACGACAAGCTGATCGTAGGCCGTGCCCGCCGCGTACAGCGTTTCTTGTCCCAGCCGTTCCACGTGGCCGAAGCGTTTAACGGCATGCCGGGTATTTATGTACCGGTTAAAGAAACGATCCGCAGTTTCAAGGAAATTCTCGAAGGCAAGCACGACGACCTTCCTGAAGCAGCCTTCCTCTTCGTTGGAACGATTGAACAAGCCGTAGAAAAAGCGAAGACGTTGGAATAGTGTCCTGCCGGGAGCTAACTGCTTCCGAAGTGAGCATTCAGGGAGGGATGTAAGTGAGCACCTTTTTATTGGAAATCGTCACACCGGACCACGTGGCTTATTCCGGAGAGGTGGACAGCCTGGTTGTACGCGGTGTGGAGGGTGAGCTCGGCATTTTGCCGAACCACATTCCGTTGGTCACCCCGCTGCGGGTTGCTCCGATTGCCGTGACGAGCGGCAAGAAAACTACCGAGATCGCGGTTAACGGCGGCTTTGTTGAAGTACGTAAAGACAAGGTTGTCGTTCTGGCTGAGAGCGCAGAGCTTCCTGAAGAGATCGATGTTGAACGCGCACGTGCCGCCAAAGAGCGGGCCGAGCGCCGTTTGGCAGCGGGCAAGCAGGATGAGATCGATTTCCGCCGTGCGGAAATGGCCCTGCAAAAAGCGATTAACCGGATCAATGTGGCCGGTCGTAAATAATAGTACAGAAAGCCTGTCTCGTTAAAGAGACAGGCTTTTTTATTGAAACGGGATAAACCGAAGGTATAGTTCCTATGAAACCAGGGGATTCTTCTGTCATACAATCCCCATATTCCATATAGAATATAGGTGCTGACTAGTCCAAATGACCTATTTATTTCCGAGGAAATTAGACAGAAAGCGCTTTACGATAAATTATTCAAAAATAAAGGAATTGGAACTGGATTCTTGAGGTCAAGGCAAGTATTATATAATAGTCCCTTGATGAGCTTGGTTGCTGGAAGGGACACCCAGCGTTCATCGTTATTCTTTTTTTAAATCAAGTGATGATGGAGGTAAGGGCATGGATTCGGACGTATCACACAACATATCAAGCACCATCGGAGTCAGCGGTCTGATGTCCATTGTGGTGTCTTTGTTCTGCATCGGTTTGTCTTGGTGGGCGCTCCAGAACTTGAAGCTGGACCTGTTTATCAGGCATCCGAAGGGAGCTCAAGGGAAGCTGCTGCAGCTGCTGCTGGCGGTAGTACTGGGGCATTTCGTCGCTAAGTTTCTGCTCGATTATATCGGCTGGAGCAACATGATCCGGTATATGTTTTAACCGGTCAACGTTTGGTTATATCACTGATAGGCTGCTTGTAGGACTTCAGCAACTGAACATGGTTGAAAGATGTCGAATAATAACATTTTTTTATGTCAACAATGAAAAAGAACAGTTTAGGTAAGGCTGGCGGTTCCACTTGCCGATGGTGGCAGGAAAGCCTTACACGTTTAAAAAAGATGTGGACCTGGAGCCGAAAAAGTCTGATTTCGTAACTCATCCCGCTTAGCGTGCCCTGATGCCGGCCGGCTTGAAGCGATAGTTCCTCAGGAGCATATTCGCCAAAAAACGCTTGTATCCGTCAAAAGGTCAGTGTTATGATGGAAGTTAGGGAATTAGCAATGTAATTTCTTGAATATCCAGAAATAAAGGAAAAATTGGACGCGGAGGGAATCATGATGAGCAAATTTATCGTCCGCGGTGGCAATAAACTGACCGGAAGCGTGAAAGTCAGCGGGGCAAAAAATTCTGTTCTTCCGATCATCGCTGCCTCTCTTCTTGGGGAAGAAGGAGAAAGCATCATTATCGATGCGCCTCCTCTTGACGATGTAATTACAATCAGTAAAGTATTGGAATCCATAGGTGCAGTCATTACATACGAAAACGATGTAATGAGGGTCAATGCCCAAACGATTTCCTCATGTGAGGCTCCTTATGAGTGGGTGCGGAAGATGCGGGCGTCTTTTCTGGTCATGGGTCCTCTGCTTACGAGAATGGGCCATACGCGGATTTCACTGCCGGGCGGGTGCGCCATCGGTACAAGACCTATCGATCAGCATCTGAAGGGCTTTGAAGCGCTGGGTGCCGAAATCAGCCTGGGACAAGGATACATTGAAGCGAAAAGTAATGGCAGACTGCGCGGGGCCAAGATCTATCTGGACGTGGCCAGCGTAGGCGCTACTGAAAATATTATGATGGCCGCCACGCTGGCTGAAGGCGTGACGGTGATCGAAAATGCGGCGAAAGAGCCGGAAATTGTCGATTTGGCGAACTACCTGAACGGCATGGGCGCGAAAGTGCGCGGCGCCGGTACCGGTATTATCCGGATCGAAGGCGTGGAGAAGCTGCACGGTACCGAGCATACGGTCATTCCGGACCGGATCGAAGCAGGCACCTACATGGTGGCGGCCGCGATTACCGGCGGAGACGTGTACGTTGAAGGCGCGATTCCGGATCATTTGGGTCCAGTGATTGCCAAGCTTGAGGAGATGGGCGTTGAGATCGAACCAGGCGAAAACGGCGTACGCGTGAAGGCAGATCATCCGCTTAAAGCGGTTGATATCAAGACGCTGCCGTATCCGGGCTTCCCGACCGACATGCAGTCGCAAATGATGGCGCTGCTGCTCAAGTCGGAGGGCACGAGTGTCGTGACTGAAACGGTGTTTGAGAACCGCTTTATGCATGTGGACCAGTTCCAGCTGATGAATGCGGAGATCAAGGTTGAGGGCCGTACGGCCATCGTAACCGGCGGTGCCAAGCTGACAGGCGCCAAGGTATGCGCTACCGACCTTCGGGCCGGAGCAGCGCTGATTCTGGCGGGCCTCGTTTCAGAAGGAACGACAGAGGTCAGTGGAACGCATCATATCGACCGGGGTTACGTTCACCTGGCAGAGAAGCTGCAAGGCCTGGGAGCCGATATTTGGCGGATTTCCGTCGATGAGCCGACCTTGACTCAGCCGGCAGCGGCTAAGAAAGAGGCGGACAGCAAGGAAGAGGAAGTCAAGCTGGTGAATGTGCAGCCGACTTGGGTGTAAGTCCTTATTTGATCTTGTGATAGGCGGAACATTTTACTGGAAACGATTCATTGTACTGTAAACAAACAAATGGCCGGCGCTACGCGGTCATCACCATAAGCAGCTGAGAAAAGACCAGGCCCGTTGCGGCCTGGTCTTTTCTGTCGTCCAATTGTCTGCGATCCACCATTATCTTCGATTTCGTCACCTCAATCCTAGTCTTTCTTATTATAATGAGGAACTTCCCGGGGTGAATGAAACGATCCTGCCGATATCCCTGGGCCGTTTCGGCTCTGGTTCAGTTCATACTTCTTCCTATACGATGCAGGGCATCGGGTTCTGACCCAGCCTATGTTATCTCTTAAGGAATGGAAGGTTCCCTCTGCTTGGAAGGCACAATCTCTGTTTCTCTTAAAAAGGGTTCTATCACTCTCAAGCCTCTCATATGTATGAATATCGGATGTGAACGGTGAAGACGGGAGCGGACGATAGCACCGCGTCCCATCGATATCTGCCCGCCGCGCAGCCGGTATCCGGAAGGTCTAGTAACGAAGACGAAGCATGGACGGAGGTTTGAGAGAATATGAAGGATCCACGCACACAATTAAAAATTCCCGTCGCTCCCAGAAGCGAAGCGCTCACGCCGGATGATCCGAGAAGCACGGCCCCCAAGCCGGGCAGGCCGCAGCTGACGCTGCTGCCCGGCCAGGCTGCGCAGCCGCCAGAGGCTGCAGCGCCGGTGAGGCCGGAGCGCCAAGGCACGCTCCGGCCCGAGGCCCCGGGCGCACCTGGCGGCGCCCGGCACACCCCGGGGCGGCGCCCATGGACGCCGCCGCCAAGCCGCGGCCCGGCCAAAGGGCCGCGCCGCCCGGGCAGCGCCCGCAAGGTGCCCCCAGCCGCCCTGTGGGGGGCGGGCGGGGTGCTCGCTTTGGCGCTGCTGCTGCCCACGCTGGTGGTGGTGTCGACGAACCACCACCCCGCACCGGTGCCTGCGCCCATTCCGGCGCCGGCACCGGCCAAGCCTGCCGCGCCGCAAGCGGAGGCGCAGCTGCCGAACGTGTCCGTCTATCTGACGAAGACGGGACAAGTGGAAGTGCTGCCGATGGAAGACTACGTCACCGGCGTGCTGGCGGCCGAGATGCCGGCGGACTTTGAGCTTGAGGCGCTCAAAGCGCAGGCGATCGCGGCCCGCACTTTTATCGTCCGCCGACTCATCGACGGCGACATGAGCGGCGTGCCGGACCGCAAGGCGATGGTGACCGATACGGTCAGCCACCAGGCGTATATCTCTAAAGAAGTATTGGAGAAGGAATGGAAGGCGCAGGGGAAATCCGCAGAGCTGGCCAAGCTGCAGCGGGCGGTGCGGGAAACTCGCAATACGATCATGACCTATAAAGGCAAGCCGATTACGGCATCCTTTTTCTCTACCAGCAACGGGTATACCGAAAATTCGGAAGATTATTGGAAGGATGACATCCCGTACCTCCGCAGCGTAGCGAGCCCATGGGACAAAGAGCTGGCACCGGGGTACAAGGAAACGGTCACGATCAGCCGGAAAGATTTTATCACCAAGCTCGGTTTGGCCGGACAGGCTATCACGGTATCGACGGGACAGCCTTTCATTCAAGTCTTGTCTACGACGGAGGGGCACCGGATTAAAGAGATTTCCATCGGGGGTCATGTGTTCAGCGGCCGGGAAGTGAGAGAGAAGCTGAACCTGCGGTCCAGCGAGTTTACTTGGAAGACCTCGGGGGCCGACATCCAGATCACCACGTACGGATACGGGCATGGCGTCGGGATGAGCCAGTGGGGCGCGGACGGGATGGCCAAGGAAGGGTCGACCGCCACGCAAATTCTCAAACACTACTATACGGGCATCGACTTTACGCAAGCTTCAAAACTTCTCTCTAAAGATTGAAAAAATAATATAAAGAGATACGTATAAAAGATTCCGCCCCGGTAACAATGTTACTGAGGTGATAAACATATGAATGAACAAAACAAAAGTAGTCAAAACCACGGCGAAGCTCCTAAAAAAGTGCAAGGAGAGCCTGTAAATCAGCCTTCTTCGTGGAAAAAGCTGTTGTCCAAACGGTGGGTATACCCGGCAGCTTACGTGGCCGCAGCAGCAATTATACTAACCTTAGTGTGGGTCTACCAGGATACCAGCCAGAAGAACCTTACCCAAGACCCCGCTAAAGTAACGGAGCAATCTACTACCGCTTCGGATGCTGCAGCCGGTAAAGACACTGCCACAGACGCCAAGGACAATGCTGTTGAAGTAACCGCCAATGCCGAAGGTATGGTATGGCCGGTGGCGAATGCCAAAGACGTAAAAGTCGTGAAGCCGTTCTATGATGAAAATGGTACCGAAGAAAATCATCAAGCCGCGATGGTTCAGTACGATGACACGTTCACTCCGAACGTCGGTGTCGACCTGGCCCGCGCAGATGACCAAGCGTTTGACGTCAAAGCCGCTCTCGGCGGAAAAGTCACTCGCGTCGATTTGAACCCGCCGCTGACGGGAACCGTGATCGAGATTACCCATGACAACAATCTCAAGACGGTCTACCAAAGCCTCTCGGACGCCAAAGTTAAACTGGGCGACACCGTGAAGCAGGGCGATACGATCGGCACCGCCGGACGCAGCGAAATCGAGAAGGAACTGGGCAACCACGTACACTTCGAAGTGTACGACAATGGAACTCCGGTCAATCCGGAAACGGTTCTTCCGAAGCAATAACCGAAAGCATGAATAAAAAATAAGCCTAAAGGCAGGGACAATCCCTGCCTTTTGTTGTGCAAACCCTTGTGAATGGCGGGAAAGGGCTCTGGGCAGCCCCCTCGATTTGCGGGGTTATTTTGCGCTGCCCGTAAAATAAATGGGCCTTGCGGAGCTTGTCAGGCTTGGAAAGCGCGAATATATAGGCACGCCCCTCATATAATGTACCAAACTATCCACAGTAGGGAGGCGGGAGCGTGCACGATTACATCAAAGAACGGACCATTAAAATTGGTCGTTGTATCGTGGAAACGAGACACACGGTCCGAACCATTGCCAAGGAATTTGGCGTATCGAAGAGCACAGTGCATAAGGATTTAACCGAACGTTTGCCGGAAATCAATCCCGATCTGGCTGATCAGGTTAAGCACATTCTTGAATACCACAAATCGATCCGTCATCTCCGGGGAGGCGAAGCGACCAAGATTAAGTATAAAAAGACCAGCGGGAAAAAACGGGAAGCCGTCGCTTCCGCCAAAGCCTGACCATCTGGGCTTCCGGGCCCGGTTCATATGATCTTGCGGCAGGGCACACCTGTGCCCATTGTATCCCTCCCCTGAAGTATGATATGTTAAAAGATGGTATAAGGTCGAAAAATGTGATCCCTTTTTCCCAAAAATACATAACTTCCTGCCACATCCTGTCGAAATGGGACTTCTTATAAGCGGTAACAGGGACTCTTTTACCATAAAATAATACTTTGGGGGCTCTTTTCATGATGTTTAGCAAGGATATTGGAATTGATCTTGGCACAGCCAACGTGCTGATTCATGTCAAAGGGAGGGGGGTTGTACTCAACGAGCCTTCCGTCGTGACGATCGAAAGCGACACCAAAAAAGTCCTTGCCGTCGGGGAAGAAGCCCGGAGAATGGTTGGCCGCACGCCTGGGAATATCGTGGCGATTCGTCCGCTGCGCGACGGGGTCATTGCGGATTTTGCGATTACGGAAGCGATGCTGAAGTACTTCATCAGCAGTGTGGGAGGACGCAGCTGGAGCAGCCGGCCGCGGATTCTGATCTGCGCGCCTACGAATATTACCTCTGTTGAACAGAAGGCCATCCGGGAAGCCGCCGAGCGAAGCGGAGCCAAGGATGTGTTCCTGGAAGAAGAACCGAAAGCCGCAGCCATTGGCGCGGGTATGGATATTTATCAGCCAAGCGGCAATATGGTCGTCGATATCGGCGGCGGAACGACGGATGTAGCCGTCCTGTCCATGGGCGACGTCGTTACCGCCTCTTCTATTAAAATGGCGGGGGACAAGTTCGACGAAGCGATCGTGAAATATATTAAAAATAAGTACAAGCTCCTCATCGGTGAACGCACCTCGGAGGATATCAAGATCAAGGTAGGCACCGTCCGTCCGGGCGGACGCCAGGATGAGATCGATATCCGCGGGCGCGATATGGTCAGCGGACTGCCGCTTACCGTGACGGTCTCATCGAACGAAGTTCAGGAAGCGCTGTGGGAACCGGTCTCGATGATCGTGGCTGCTGCCAAGTCGGTGCTGGAACGGACGCCTCCCGAACTGTCCGCCGACATTATCGACCGCGGCGTGATTCTCACCGGCGGTGGCGCTTTGCTTGACGGATTGGACGAGCTGCTCGCCGAAGAGCTGCACGTGCCGGTGCTGATCGCGGAAGACCCGATGCACTGTGTCGTGAAAGGTACGGGACTCATGCTCGATCACTTGGACAAGGTGTCCAAGAAAGCATTCTAATAATTTGTGGCCGGCCCCTGAGCCGGCTGCGGCAAAACCCTAAAAAAACCCGGGCCTATGTCCGATATATGTACTATGGATCGCGGGCTCTGAGGAGCCCGTTCATATAGATCAGCGATGTATTCTATATTATATGAAGATAAAATTTTTATTACCCAATGAACAAGCACATGAAACAGGGAGGGACCCCATCTCAATGCTGAGAGGACTTTACACCGCCGCTGCCGGCATGATGACGCAGCAGAGCCGCCACGATACCGACGTCCAAAATATTGCCAACATCAACACCCCTGGGTACAAGCAGGTCAACAGCGTTGCCCGTTCGTTCCCCGAGGTGCTGATTTCGATGATCGGCGGGGGAGCGGAGAATCCGAACCCGCAGCTCGGCAAGCTGAACACAGGCGTTTTTGCCGAAGAGAGCTTGTCCATGTACCAGCAGGGCGTCATCACGGAGAGCGAGAAGCCGACTGACTTTGCGCTGGTGTCCGATATTGAAGTTACCGATCCGGCAACGGGCCAGAACATTCCGTTCGACCAATCCGGCAAGTATGTCGATGCGGACGGCAAAGTGACGTACAAGCCGGAGGCGTACTTTACGGTCCGCAATGCGGATGGGGAAATCGGGTATACGAAAGACGGCAGCTTCAAAGTGACTCCGGACGGTTTGCTGCTGACTTCGGCCGGGTACCAGGTATTGGATGCCAATAATCGGCCCATTCGGTTGACAGGCTCGGTGGACAGCCTTAAAGTGAACGAGCAGGGGTTTATTTTGAATCCCGCAACGGGTGCGCCCGGAACACGGCTTGGCATTGCCGTCGTGGGGCAGCCCGGCCAGATGGTGCGTACGGGTGACGGATTGTTCAAGGTGGATGATACCGCAGCTGCCGGTGTCCGCGCGTTGGGTAACGCCGACCGCGTAGAAGTGCGGCAGCATTATTTGGAGCAGTCCAACGTGGATTCCTCCGCGGCGGTCGTAGACATGAACACGGCGCTTCGGGCCTACGAGGCCAATCAGAAGGTCGTGCAATTTTATGATAAAAGTTTGGACAAGGCTGTCAACGAGGTCGGCAAGGTATAGGATGCTACGGACTAGGGAGGGTGCACGTAAATGAATAACTCCATGATCAGCGCGATGGTATCCATGAATGCGCTGCAGCGGAAGCTGGACGTCATCGCGGATAACATCGCCAACATCGATACGGACGGATACAAGCGGAAGGATAGCTCCTTCGAGGACGTGCTAACCACGGTCACGCAGCAGCCTGACGGCTTCAAGCAGAACGGACGGGTGTCCCCGCTTGGATACACAAACGGTTTTGGGATGCGGATGACGGAAATCACCCGGGATATGCAGCAGGGACCGCTGAATCAGACGGGGAATCCGCTGGATCTCGCGATTGAAGGCACGGGCCTGTTTGCGGTTGAAGCGAACGGACGCACGGCCTACACCCGGGAAGGCGCCTTCCATTTTGTGCCCGATCCCGACCCTGCCAGGCAGAATAACATGGTGCTGGTCAACAATCAGGGATACTTCGTTCTTGATACGAACGGCAGACAAATCTCCGTCGCCAACAATGCCAAGGTGGCCGTCGATCAGGACGGACAGGTCATTGTTAAGAATGCGGCGGGAACAAACACCGTGGCTACCATTCAGCTGGCATCGCCGGTCCGCCCGGATGCGCTGGTGCAGATGGACGGCAACCTGTTTGTTATTCCCGGCAACCTGACGAAGGCTCAGGTGTTCGGCAACGCCCCTTATACCGCAGCCACCTCCGGGACAACCATCCGTTCGGGATATCTGGAACAGTCGAATGTCGATTATGCGCAAGAAATAACGGATATGATGCAGGCGCAGCGCGCTTATCAGCTATCCGCCCGGGCACTGACATCCAGCGACACGATGATGAATCTGGCGAACAATATCCGTGGATAGGAGTTCTGCAATGAGTGAGAAA
The DNA here is from genome assembly GCF_003386155.1 of Paenibacillus sp. VMFN-D1. NCBI lineage: Bacteria > Bacillati > Bacillota > Bacilli > Caryophanales > Paenibacillaceae > Paenibacillus > Paenibacillus sp. VMFN-D1. The sequence continues at coordinate 470,465 of NZ_QRDU01000004.1, forward strand.
ACCCAAGCAGCTGGCAAAGCGAAACCGGCCGTGCGGAAGACGGCAAGATGGAGAATCGTCATCCGCTGGATGATTCCGCTGTTTTTGCTGCTCGCTCTGGTTGGCGGAATGACCTTCGGTTATGTCTTTATCGGCAAACAGAGCCTGTCCGACGTGTTTCAATGGAAGACTTGGCAGCATGTGATCGATTTGGTATTTGCGCCCTAACGGGCGTCTAACCGCTGACTTTTGACAGAAAACTCCTTCCATTCGGGAGTTTTCTTTTTTTGCTCGGAAAATGTATAATGATGGGGGACTTGCGAAGCCCGTACAAAAGGGCCTCCCCCGTGCCGTTCATCAGGATCGGCATACCGGAGAAAGGCCCCTTATCTGAACCTTCACTTCTGCAGAGGGTGAAGGATAGTTTAGTTTTTTCCGAAATCTATGGATTTTATGCAGTATAACCCTTGAAAGTTGCGGTGATTCGCCTATTTTGAAAGGAGTTTGAGAGACGTGCTTAACGTGAAAGAAATTCAGGAGATCATCCCGCACCGGCCTCCGTTTTTGCTGGTGGACCGCATCATCGAGATGGAAGTCGGTAAGCGCGCGGTCGGGATCAAGAATGTAACCATTAATGAGCCTTTTTTCATCGGCCACTTTCCGGAATATCCGGTTATGCCTGGCGTGCTGATCACCGAGGCGCTGGCGCAGGTAGGGGCAGCCGCTATTTTGAAGGAAGAGAGCAACCGGGGCAAAATCGGCTTTCTGGCCGGTCTCGATAACTTCCGCTTCCGTGGACAAGTGGTGCCCGGCGATACGCTTCGCCTTGAGGTGGAAATTACCCGCCTGAAGGGAAGCATCGGGAAGGGACACGCCGTAGCCAAGGTCGACGATAAAGTCGTCGCGGAAGGCGACATCATGTTTGCCCTGTCCGACCCCGCACAATCTTAAGTAACCATCATTCTTATTATGGAAAGGAGAAGCAGTAATGACACAACAACTCAGCACTCAAGCAAGTGAGAATGTCAAGCAATGGCTTCAAGATCCTTCTATAGATGAAGAAACGAAACGGGAGCTCGAAGGGCTGTCCGATCAGCCGCTGGAGCTGGAAGACCGTTTTTACAAAGATTTGGAGTTTGGCACAGGCGGTCTCCGCGGCGTGATCGGCGCAGGAAGCAACCGCATCAACCGGTACACCGTCGGCAAGGCGACGCAAGGATTTGCACGCTACATACTGGAGCAGCACGGTTCGGCTGAGGGCACGCCTTCGGTCGTGATCGCCCATGATTCCCGCCACTTCTCGCCGGAGTTTGCGCTGGAAGCCGCTCTGGTGCTTGCAGGCAACGGTATTACCGCCAAGCTATTCCCGTCCCTGCGCCCGACGCCGCAGCTGTCGTTCAGCGTGCGCCATTTGGGAGCGACCGGCGGCATCGTCATTACGGCGAGCCATAACCCACCGGAATATAATGGGTACAAGGTTTATAATGCCGAGGGCGGACAGCTTGTCCCTGACGAAGCGGAGAAGGTCATCTCTTACATCCAGCAGGTCGATTCCTTCGCTGCGGTGAAGCGGCTGGATCAGCAGGAAGCGGAAGCGAAGGGGCTGCTCGTATGGCTCAGCCAAGAGGATGACGATGCGTTTATCCGCACCGTAGCCGATGTCAGCGTTAACCGCGAAGCGATTGCTTCGAAGCTTGGCAAAGATTTTAAAATCGTCTACACGCCGCTTCATGGGACAGGAAATATTCCGGTCCGCCGTGTGCTGGAGGAAGTCGGCTTTACGAACGTGCATATCGTAGCGGAGCAGGAGCAGCCGGACGCGGAATTTTCCACCGTGAAGTCTCCGAACCCGGAAGAGCGCGAAGCGTTCACGCTGGCCATGAAGGTAGGGCAGGAGATCGGTGCTGATTTGTTGATCGGAACCGACCCGGATGCCGACCGCATGGGTGCGGTGGTGAAGAACCAGGCAGGAGAGTTCGTCGTATTGTCCGGCAACCAGTCCGGGGCACTCATGATTTATTATTTGCTCAGCCAATTAAAAGAAGCCGGCAAGCTGCCAAGCAACGGGGCGGTTATCAAAACGATTGTAACCAGCGAGATGGGTGCGACGATCGCCAAGCATTTTGGGGCGGAAGTATTCAACACGCTGACCGGCTTTAAATACATTGGGGAGAAAATGACCCAGTTCGAGAAGACCGGCTCCCATACGTATCTGTTCGGATACGAGGAGAGCTACGGATACCTCGCCGGCAACTATGCCCGCGATAAGGACGCCGTACTGGCCTCGCTGCTCATCTGTGAAGCGGGTGCCTACTACAAGGCTCAAGGCAAGACGCTGTACGAAGTGCTGCAGGAGCTGTATGAGCAGTTCGGCTACTTCCAGGAGAAACTGGAGTCCCGCACGCTGAAAGGCAAGGACGGCCTGGCCCAAATCCAGGCAAAAATGTCCGATTGGCGCAGCAACCCGCCGCAGACGGTGGCAGGACAAGCCGTCACGCAGGTTCTGGATTATTCGAAAGGGCTGGACGGCCTGCCGAAGGAAAACGTGCTGAAATATATGCTGGAAGACGGTTCCTGGTTCTGCCTGCGCCCATCGGGGACAGAGCCGAAGATCAAGGTATACTTTGCCGTGAGAGGCGACTCTCTGGATGATGCGAATGCGCGTATTCAGAAATTGTCGGATGAAGTGATGGCAAGGGTTGACGCCTAACATTTAAGAAATGGATATTCCGGGAGGCCGCGTGTTCGAAGAAGAACGCTGCGGATTCCCGGAGTTATTATGAGGAGGTACTTTTGGTGCATCAGAAATGGCAGCGTTGGAACACGGCATCCCGCAAATGGCTGTGGATTCTCGTCGTGCTGGGCATAATCGCCGCGATTCCGGTGATTTATGACCGCTACCGGACGGAGTCATCTTCCAATAACGTAGAGTTGGTGTATAACTATCGCGGACTGGTGGAGACGGCTTCGTATCAAGCCCATCCGGAGGAATACCTTCAGCAGCAGCTGGATCAGCTGAAGGCGGCGGGCGTGACGAGCATGGCGATGTTCGAGAGTACGCTGGACGATTTTAAAAAATCCCGCCGCATCATGATGTTTAATGCGGGGGACGTCGCCTCGATGACGAAGAGCGTCATCCCAACCAACGATAACTATACCTATATTCTGTTTACGAACGAAGAGAATGCGGGACGCTTGTCTCCCCTGATCGAAGACACCTTTACGGGGATCGGCATCGGCGTCAAGCCATGGGAATTCAACGGGCAGAAGGGCCTGATTCTGGAAACTTCCCCGGAGGATGCCGTGCTCAAGCCAATGCAGCCAGATCCGATTGCATTCGAAATGCTGCGCAGCAAAGGATTCAACATCGTGCCGCGGATGTCCGACAGCCTTCCTTACAACCAGGAAGCGATGGACAAGCTGCTGGCCTACTATCAGGCGAACGGCGTCAAACGCGTATTGTTTGAGGGCGATTCCGTTAAAGGCTTCAATGACAATGAGGATATGAACAGCCTGCAGGGCTTTGCCAACCTGCTGAACCAATACGGGATCGGCATTGCGGCCATCGAGAACCTGAAGCAGCCGCAGAAGGGGCTGTCCAAGCTGGCCTACGATACGGATTACAATGTAGCCCGTCTGTACTCCCTGAGCGACCGTGATGCTGCGGCGCTGAGCCCGGAGACGATTGCCGACCGGTTTGCGCTGGCGACGAAGGACCGGAACATCCGGATGCTGTATATCAATGTCGCTCCATCCCGCAACGTAACCAAGGCCACGATTACCGATTCTGTGGAAAATATCGTGAAAACTCTGCAGGAGCCGGGAAATGCCATCAAGCAGATGGAGAACAACGGCTTCAAGATGGGACAAGCGGGAGCATTCCATATTTATGATTCGGCCGGACAGCGTTATTTTAAAATGGTTGTCGTGCTCGGCGGGGTTGCCTTCGTTGCGCTCCTCGTTTCTTACTTTATCCCGGCACTGACCCTGATCGCATTTGTGCTTGGGTTAATTGGCAGCGCAGGACTGTATGTCCTCAAGCCGACGCTGTTTGAACAAGCGCTGGCTCTGCTCGTGGCGATCAGCGCCCCGACGATTGCCGTGCTGCTGGCGGTCCGAAAGCTGAACGAAATGAACGCGGCCAACGCCGGGCTTACATCTGGACGCCGGTTGGCTCATGCGGTTGTGACTTATATCAAGACGGCGATTATTTCGATGAGTGCGATTCCTTTTGTCATCGCGCTGCTGAACAACATTACGTACAGCCTGGTACTGAATCAGTTCCGCGGCGTCAGCCTGCTGCATGCGGCGCCGATCGGTCTCATTGCGATTTATGTCGTGCTGTACCGCGGCGGAAAACCGCTGCAGCAAATCGGTAAATTATTCCGCACCCCGATTACATTGGTCTGGGTAGTGGCAGCCGCTGTCCTAGGTGTGTTAGGCTTATATTATCTGAGCCGCACCGGTAACGGGGGAAGCGTCAGCTCGATCGAGATGACATTCCGCACGTTCTTGGAGAATACGTTCCACGTTCGTCCGCGGAGCAAGGAGCTCGTCGCGCATCCACTGTTCCTGCTGGGCATCTTCTTGTCGCTTAGATACCGGAACGTTGTTTATTTGATGATCTTTACTGTCATCGGCCAGCTGTCGATGGTGGATACATTCGCGCATATCCACTCGCCGATGAAAATTTCGTTCGTTCGTGACCTGCTTGGTCTGGGTCTCGGATTTATCTTTGGCCTGATCGCCATTGGCGTATGGCAAGTACTGGAAGGGTGTTGGAAACGATGGGTACCACGTCTCAGAAGACCGTAGTCATCTCCGGATACTACGGGTTCCGGAACAGCGGGGATGAGGCGGTGCTCCAATCGATCTTGACCGCTCTGGAGGAGCGGGGGAAGGCAGCCGGCGTTTCGATTCGGCCGGTGGTTCTCTCTATCGATCCTGAGTGGACCAAGGTCACCTACGGCGTGGACGCGGTACACCGGATGAAGCTGGGCGAAGTGAGACAGGCGCTGAAGGAAAGCTCAGGCCTGATCAGCGGCGGCGGCAGCCTGCTGCAGGATGCCACCAGCTCCAAGACGATCCCTTATTATCTCGGGGTGATCAAGCTGGCCCAGTGGTTGAAAAAGCCGGTCTTTATCTACTCTCAAGGGATTGGGCCCGTCAACCGGAAGTTGTTTCACCCGTTCATCAAAAGCGTATTTAACAAATGTGAATATATATCGGTTCGGGATCAAGAGTCGGCACGCCTGCTGGAGCGCATGGGGCTGGGCTGGAACCGGGTTCAGATCGTGCCTGATCCGGTGATGGGCCTGACGACCGGCGGCAAGAAGCCAGAATCGCTGCAGGAGGATGCTGAACGTCCGCTGCCGGTAATCGGCATCTCGGTCCGCTATTGGGATCCGGAGCGCCGGGAGCTGCAGGCGATGGCCGACGGGCTGAGCAAGCTGTGCCAGGAGCAGGCGGTGCATCTGCGCTTCCTGCCTTTCCATCTGCCGGACGATGTGAAAGCGTCGCAGGAAATCATCGACCGGATGGGCGATGTATCCGCGAACGGCAGCGTCGTGTCGGTGTGCCGCGATGCGGTACATCCGCAGCAGATGCTGGCCGAGGTTGGCCGCTGTGACGTCGTTATCGGCATGAGGCTGCACAGCCTCATCTATGCCGCGAATCAGCTGGTGCCGATGATCGGCGTGTCCTATGATCCGAAGATCGATAACTTTTTGAAGCGGCTGGATCTGGAGCCTGTAGGGACAAGCGCTTCGCTGGCGCCTGAGGCGCTGAAGAGCGAAGTGGCCCGCCTGCTGAGCGAGAGCAGCCTCTGGCAGGAGGCGAACCGCGAGCGCATCGCGGTGCTGATGGAAGAGGCGCAGGCTCCGGCGCAGCATATTATTGATTTTTTGCAGCAGCAATAAAGGATAAGGTGATTATAGCGTGAACCAACCAAGCCAAGTGCCCACGGTGCCGATTTTCGGCATTCCGGTGAGCCGATGGGGCATGACCGATACCGTTCAATATTTAACCGGACTCATCCAGTCGGGTGAGCGCCGGCCGCATCAGATCATTACCGCCAATCCCATTATGGTGATGACGGCCCTTCAGGACCCTGCTTACATGGACGTCATGAGGGGAGCCGATCTGCTCGTCCCGGACGGGACGGGAGTGGTATGGGCGGCGGATAAAGCCGGATCGCCCGTGAAGGAACGCGTTGCAGGTTTTGACCTCCTACATGAATTGATGAAGGTCGGAGAAGACTATCACTGGAAAGTGTATTTGCTCGGATCGACGTCTGAAGTGATTCAGGCGACGGCGGAGCGGTTACATTTGCAGTATCCGGGGGTTCAAATCTCGGGATTTCGTGATGGCTACTTTTCCCAGGAGCAGGACGCCGAAGTGATCGCGGCAATCCGTGAAGCGGAGCCGGACATTCTGTTCGTGGCACGCGCCGTAGATACGCAGGAACCTTGGATCGCGCGTTACAAGGAGCAGCTCGGCGTACCGGTCATGATGGGCGTCGGAGGAAGCTTCGACGTCATTTCCGGCAAGTCCAAACGGGCTCCCAAGCTGTTCCAGCAGCTGCGGGCGGAGTGGTTATACCGCCTGTTAAAGGAACCGACGCGAGCCAAAAGAATGCTTGCGCTGCCGAAATTCGTAGTGAAAGTGCTGCGGGATAAAGAAAACCTGACAAAACCCAGATAAAAAGATGAAATCGTCTTGAATAACCCGATATTTTGCGAAAAAACGGGATTGGTTTTATTTTTCGATCAGAGTATAATTCAATCCGGTAGAACAATTGGGGGTTGAACAATCACATGTTAATGCTAGCCATCATCGGATGTATCGTGTCGCTCATCCTGGCACTGGTCTTGACGCCGCTCGTCAAGAAGCTGGCGGTGAAGATCGGAGCCGTGGACGTACCGAATGCCCGAAAAGTGCATACGCGAATTATGCCCCGGCTTGGCGGTTTAGCCATATATCTTGCTTTTATACTAGCCATGTTCGCAGTGCTTCCGTTTGTCGCTGATCATTTCTCGATGCGGGATTCCAACTTTATTAAGGCATTCCTGCTGGGAGGAACGCTGATTGTGCTGATCGGCGCGCTCGACGACCGCTTCGAACTGTCGGCCAAGGTGAAGCTGCTCGGACAGATCATCGCTGCATGCGTGGTCGTGTTCGGATTCGACATCAAAGTGGACTTTGTAAATATTCCTTTTGCTGATAACTATTCTTCGCTTGAAAACTGGATTTCCATTCCGCTGACCATCATTTGGATTATCGGCGTGACGAACGCCATTAACCTCATCGACGGTCTCGACGGCCTGGCAGCCGGCGTATCCGGCATTGCGATCGGCACCATCCTCGTGATGTCCCTGCTAATGGGCAACATGATGGTCGCTATGCTGTGTCTCTTGCTTCTCGGCGCCATCGTCGGGTTCCTGTACTTCAATTTCCACCCGGCCAAGATTTTCATGGGGGATACGGGATCGCTGTTCCTGGGCTTCTGTCTGGCGATGCTCTCCCTGCTTGGATTCAAGCAGATTGCGATCATCTCGTTTATCACCCCGCTGATCATCATCGGCGTGCCGCTGTCGGATACGTTCTTTGCGATCATCCGCCGCTGGGTGCAGAAGAAACCGATCTTCGCACCGGACAAGGGCCACCTGCATCACTGCCTTCGCGAAATCGGCTTCAGCCACCGCCAGTCGGTGCTGATCGTGTACGGCATCGCCGCGTTCTTCGGCGTCCTGGCGGTCATCCAGTCCTCGGCGGCGATGTATGAAGCGAACTGGGTCACGTTCGTCGTGATCTGCGTCATGATGTTCTTCCTGCAAATCGGCGCAGAGATCATCGGCCTCGTCGGCAAGACGAAGCGGCCGATCCTGAATCTGATTGCCCGGCTGCGGATGAAGGTTAGTGAGAATCGTCATAATTAGGGTAAGATAAGAAGCGTTTTGCAATTATATATATTGTAGAGGAACGTCGCACCTGGGGGTGCGGCGTTTTTTATTACTTATGGAGCAGTCATAAGTCTTTCTGCCTATCCAAAATCAGGATGAACAGCCTATCGACAATAATTTAAAAAATAAATAAAGTTTGTTTAGTCAAATGCTAACTAGCTGGGTAATAAACATGAGTGTAAGTAATTTAAAAGGGGAGAAGGGTACATATGAAAAAATTGATTATTGGTCTTACGGTTGGAATGCTCATCGGGTCCTCTACGGTAGCTATGGCTGCCACTTCGAGCACAGTGAAAGCAACGCTTGTTAAGTATAAAATTATCGCGAATGGAATACCGAAACAGGTGGCATCCAACCAATTGTCCTATAATGGGAACACTTATGTTCAACTGCGCGATGCCGGCTCTATTTTTGGTTATAACACAACGTATGAAGCGGCAAGCAAAACGATTAAATTTATTCCCAAAAACGGAACTGAGGGTTGGATTACACTCGGGGATTATGCCGGCGGAGCAAATTTCAAAGTTGAAGTGGATGAGAAAAAACCATATGTTTACAACCTGATCCGAGGCAAAGACGAAATTATATCTTCCTTTAACACGCAGGATCTCAAAGAACGAGAAGAAAGAGGCTCATCTACGACTACAAACGGAACTGTCATTTATTTCACTAAAATAAACGGTTCCCTTGTTCTGAGCAAAGAAAGCTTGAAAAAAGCTGGATTAATGTAGAGATTACTTATACTTGTGTAATTTTAAGGATTCCAAGCCTGGAAGCACTGAGGTGCACCGGGTTTGGGATTTTTTTATTTTCTCTTTATTTCGATTACAACAACACTATGCTTAACATAGGGGGGGACTTTTTTCTAGTTTCACCTAAAAAATAGGAAGAAAGTATCCGATAGAAAGAGTAAGAGAACCAATTGGAATTTCCAGTCATGATTACCGGAAATCTCACAAAAGTTAGGCGAAAAGGAGAGATCAAACATTTATGCACCGCATTAAGAAGACGTATGTCTGGATCATGCTCATGGCATTGATCGTTTCATTGTTTCCAGCAGGGTTAACTCAGCCTGCGCATGCAGCGGATTCGCAGCCGGCCACCTATTTTATACCGGATGACCTAGATCTGCGGAAAACATCGTTATTAACGACTGAAGTCTCCGATGACCAAATTAGCAGGAGTAATGTGTATGTGTCCAGCAGTCCCACCCTTACCATAACCGGTACATACGCATATGTTACCGAGGATTCACTCAAAGCAAAAGTGGAGCAGCTAAGCTCCAAAACTTTGCAGGGCGGCGGAATTGAATGGGTGACGGATTCGTCCCATTTTAAAGACGGGAATATTACGAAAGACTCTTCGTCATCAGCCCAAAAATTTAAGGCGACGAACTTATCCCTGTTCCCTGGGTTCAACAAGATTACCTTGTCAGGCTCGCAAAACGGAATTACGCGATCTGACGTGTTCTACGTTTTGTTTGACCAAGTACCTTATGTCCAAAACCTGAAGCTGCTGGGATCCAGCCTCGGGGAAATTTATCTTAATGAAGGAACACAGGTTGTATCGGACAAGCAGTCCGTAACCCTTCAAGGGGATGTCAAGAATGCAACGGATGTTACCGTAGCCGTAAATAGTGATACGCCGCTGGTATCAACTTTAACGCAAACGGGTAAGTTCTTTTCCCCGGCGTTGAAACTGAAAACGGGTCTTAACACGCTGACGATTGCGATCAAGAATGGCTCGGACTCAGTCTCCGTTACACGCGAGGTTTATTACTACGACAAGAAGAGTCCGTTTGTAACGTTGGACATGAACTATAACGGTAAGGACTACAACCTGCTGAATAACACGCCAACCGTTACTGATAACGGCCAAAACGGGTCTCCTGCGGGCACTCTAACCGCAAGAGTTCTTCTTGATGACACGGGTAAGTCCTTTAAAGATGCCGGTACGGTCCTCATTGACAACCAAAAAATAACTGATTACTCGGTTTTAGAGGAAGCAGCTATTCCGGGACCAGACGGAGTTACTCCAGCATATCGTCTTGTTACGTTTAAAGTAAACTCCCTGGCGTTCACTGCCGGTGTCCAAGCGCAAAAAATCAAGCTTGGCGTTTCGTATGACAACAAGATCGATGCCGCTACGGACTTGATCTTCAAATATTTGCCGGGCGAAGTTGGTATTTTAAATATGAAATACCTGAAGGGCTATAAGGAAGGCAATAAGTTAGCCGACACGAGTGTGTTGCCGCTGGATGGAACGGAACTTGAGGCGGATACTTTTTATGTACTTGTTCAAGCTGATCAGAAAATAAAAGGAGTTACTCCTGAGCCAGTATTAAATGCAGAGTATCTTCCTGTTGGGACTCTAAATATAAGTAAGGTAAGTCAGGGATCACAACCGTCTGATCTTGCTGATAACGAAGCTGTATACAAAGTAACAGGATTCTCAAACGGCAAACAGCAGGTGAGATTCCATTTCAATGACTCCAGTGCTTATTATACGGTCAATATCGCTTATGCTACAAAGAACTATATTTATGTAGAAAATCTCTACGACGGTCAGACATTTGAAATTGACTCCAGTAAGGGAGAAGCAACGATTCGTCTGAAAGGTGAATACCGTGATTTTGAAAACATCTCCAATGCCGAACTATTCGTCAACGGCCTGACGGGAACCGATTTGAAGCTTAATCCGTCGTTTAAAGTTGACAACACAACCAAAACCTTTGATTTAAATCTTAAGGTTGATGTGTCAGGTCCTCTTTATTATGGAGAGAACCGGATCGTTCTGACAGGTTCTTCGATGGACGGTAAGGGCAATACACGGGTCGTCCGTAAAGAACTGCGAATTTATATCGTAGATACGAACGTTTCGAATATTACGACATTCCAGCCTTCCATTGCCGATGATGCAAACCGTGAACCGTTTAGCCAATTGAACTTGGCGCAGACGACAAGCAATCCGAAGCTGGATAAGATTTTGGAACGTTCGCCGCTCTTTGAATATAAGGACAATATTTATGAAACAAGTCAGTTGAAGTACGACTTGGTGATTCAAGGTGGCGGAACGAAAATAATCAATCTAAACCTTGGATCGCAAAAGTTCTTCTCGTCTCAGGACCAAAAAATTGATCTATCCAAAGTGACAACGGGAACCACAGAGATTAAAACAGACAAGTTCCAATACAATGGCAAGGATTATGACTATGATCTGGCCATAGTTGATGGGAAGTTCCTGCTTCGAATCCGAAACATTCCGTTTGATGCACCAGGAAGTCATGTCTATAATCTGGAGCTGATTAACAGTACAGGGGCGCGTACCAGTCAACGCCTTGAAATCACACGCGTCGTGGCACCGTTCCGTATTTTGTCGCCGAAAGCAACGGTTGGAGACCAGATCGTGGTCAACAAGAACTTTGTGCGTTTCGATATCGAGGCAGAAGGAGCCACTCAAGTTCTGGTCGATAAAGGTGTAGCCACTAAGAGATCGGATATGAACGACCGTTTCTTCTATGATTATGTAGGACTGAAACCGGACAAATCCACGAAGATCAAGATATCAATTGTAAGAGGCACGCAGACGCTCACCCAAACGGTGGATGTCTATTACACCAGCGCTGTGACCGTTGATTCCCAATACATGACGGAAAAACCGGCCACTAAGTATAGTGCATTCAATAAAGCCCTGGAGCTTTCCTTCCCGAAAGGAACCGTGCTGAAATCGGCGAATGTCGGTGTAGGCGAAGTGGCTAAGTTCTATCCTGACAACAAGTATCTGTTCGGCATTGCCGACCCGAAAGACGGTGTGTTGGAAAGAAAGAACGATTACGGAGACGTGATCGGCTTGAATAAGGACCAAAGAACGCCGAATGGACAGGAAACGATCAAGCTGCCGGTCGACCTGCTGGAGTTCTTCAATTCCACGGCCAAAACTTACAACTTCACACGAGTATCTAACGTATATTGGATCAGCGCGGGATTAGGGGAATCGGGATCTCCGGAAACACCGGGTTATAAGCCATCAACAAATGGATTGGCGCCATACTCTATTGAAGGGAACTTCAGAGATCTGTCGATCCTCGAGCCAGAGAGAAAAATTGTACCTTCCCAGCGGGGAACGTTGACCATTGCGTTCAACCCTGACGTAGTCGATGCGGCAGGCACTACCGTTACTGTATTCCGATTTACGGATAAAGTAGAATGGGAAAATGTCGGAGGAGCCGTGAACACCAAGGCTCACACCATTACGGTTCCTTTTGATGACTCGGGCTATTATGTCGTCATGAAGCAGAGCCGCGGGTTCAGTGATATTACGAAGCATCCATGGGCGAGAGACATTCTAAATGCCCTTTATGCCAAAGGCATTATGTCTAACGTTCAAGCCGATGCCTTCGGTGCAGATGATCTGACGACTCGTGGTGAGTTTGCCACATTGCTGGTTAAAGGTCTCGACATCCCACTGAATTATGATAACAATGTGCAGACCTATTTCGATATCGTGCCTGGAGCCAAAACCGATACATGGGATTTCAAATACATTGAGACGGCTTCCAGAGCCGGTATTGTCACGGGTATTGGTGAGGGATACTTTGGTGTCGAAGAACCGATTACCCGCGAACAGGCAGCGGTCATGGTCGCACGTGCACTGAAACTGAAGATGCCTGCGAATGACGCTAAGTTAAAAGCTGCGTTAGATAAGCAGTTCCAGGATTCAGGAAAAATCGATATTTATGCGCGTCCTGGTATTTCAGCTGTTGTGAGTGCTAAAATCATGGCCGGTCAGCCGATTACGATTACGGGCCAGAAAAAACCTTCTTATAATTTTAATCCGCAAAGCAGCATGACGCGTGCGGAAGCCGGTAAGATTGCAGTTGAGCTGCTCAAAAAGAGCACCAGCATCTTCCCTAAAAATCTAAGCTAGTATGGATAAGCCTCTTCCCTTTATTTATGGGGAGAGGCTATCTTTTTCCAATTTCAACTCTTTGTAATTTGTCGGAAATTAGGATACAATGGCGTAGAACGATATTTTATCTTAGAGGGTGAAGGCAATCTTATGAAACCGATCTATTCGAAGGCGCAGCTGGATTATTTGAAAGCGAAGACCAAATTTGAGAATAAAGCTAGCATTTTGGAGAAGAAAATCGAAACCACTCGGAAAACGAGAGAAATTACGCAGGAAGTAATGGAGGGTCTCGTAATGGAGACCGGATTCCATGATGCATATAACGAGCTGGTCATTTCCGAAAACGAACTGATTGAGTGGTCCCATTCGACAATTAAACACGAAAAGACTTACCGTGAGAATAAGCAGCCGATCGAGCAAATGTACGAAAACCTCAATACAAGCCCGGAAATGCGCGCTCAGATCATTCAGCTTGCCATGAAAATCCGTTAATATTTTGTAACCTTTGACTCATTTACATCGTCCAACAAGGTGCCAATCGGCGCCTTGTTTTTTTGTTTTCCTTGTTTCAAGCAAGTGAGGAAAGGTTAATGTTTTCCAGATATTTCTTGGACAAACAAGGCTTCTGACGTCTTTTATTATGGTTCGGTAACAATTTTGAAATTTTTTTAAAAAAGGTGCAACTTTTTAGAAACCAGCGCGTCTAAGATGTAGAGTCAATTACGATGGGTATTTAACCAGCATTGCCCTAAGCAAGAAAGATGTCTATTTTTTAGAAAAATTATCTTTACGCTGTGTGGGGCCCATTGTATAATACTTAGGTAGGATTAGGAATCTACTCTTTTTTTTGCCGCTTTTAATTGATATGTTTACCAGTTTCTGTGATATCGTCACAGACATCATTTATATGAACCATGCTCAACTCGGGAAAGGGGGTGCACTGGCTAATGAGTAACACGAGCTACCCATTTAAAGAAAACTCTAATGTGATGAATGTTCAAGGAGGAGAAAAAAAGGTTATGAAGAAAATTTTGACAGTCGCTCTGTCTACAGCAATGGCATTCTCCATGTTTGCATCTGTAGCATTCGGTGATACCGCAGTAACTCCGCAACAAAAATTCGACGCTCTGGCAGCTAAAGGGATCTTCAATGGCTACCCAGACGGATCTGCTCATCTTGAAAAAGAAATGACTCGCGCTGAGTTCGCGAAAGTCATCACGAAGCTTCTTGGACTGAAAGAAGTAACTGGAACTCTTTCTTACAAAGATAAAGGTTACGACGCCAAGAACTGGGCAGTACCTTACATTGAAGCAGTAACTGCTGCTGGTATCATGCAAGGTCAAGACAGCGTGAAGAAAATCTTCAACTACAACGGAAAAGTAACCATCCAAGAAATGGCGACTGTTCTGACTCGTGCGCTGAAACTTGAAGTTCCTGCAAACCCAAGCAACAACGCAGCTGACTGGGCTAAAGGATATGTTCAAGCAGCAATCGACAAAGGCCTTATCTCTAAAGATGCTAACTTCAAAGCAAACGCTAGCCGTTCCCAACTGGTTGAAGCTGCATACGCAATCGACCAAGCGGCCAACATCACTTTCACTTACAAAGTCGTTGACCCAAGCAACGTTGAGTTCACACTTTCTACTGGTGAAGTAGTAAAGGTTAAACTTGACAAACCGCTTGAAGCTAACAAAGAAACTGAAGTTAAATTCAAAGACGCAGCTGGCAACGAGTATACTGCAAAAGTGACTTGGGCTGTAACGACTGCAACTAAAGTTCAAGGCGCTAGCGCTACGAACCTCAAAGAAGTAGTGGTTAAATTCGACGGTGAAGTTGATAAAGACACTGCTGAAAACGCAGCAAACTACACTTTGAGATCCGGTAAACTGGTTGACTCGGTTTCCTTGTCTGATGACAAGACAACTGCAACCCTCTTGCTGAAAGCCGGCAGTGTATTGAACAACAACAAAACTGACGCTGTTTCCGTTTCCAATGTAAAAGCTGGCGACAAAACAATTAGCGCAAGCAATGTTGAGTTCTCCGTTGTTGACAACTCGCTCCCAGAAGTTTCCTCTGTTAAATCTTTGGGAACGAAATCGCTGAAAGTGGTATTCAGTGAGCCTGTAAGCAATGTAACACAAAGCAACTTCAGCCTTGATGGCAAAGAGTTCTTTGGTAAAGTTACTGTAAGCAACAACGACAGAACAGTTGTTCTGACGCCATTCAGCACAACTGCACTTGCAGTTGGCGATCACAAAGTAACAGTTAGCGGAGTTAAAGACTATGCTGGATTTGTTTCCCTGGCATCTTCCCATGACTTCACTGTAGCTGAAGACAAAACTGCTCCAACAGTTTCTGAAGCATCTGCTACTTTGGAAAGCGTAACGGTTACATTCTCTGAAGATGTGGACGTAGACACTGTATCTGCAAGCAAAGTTTACTGGAAGTCCGGTTCCAGTAAAATCACGGCTGTTAGCGTGAAACAATTGGCTGACAACAAATTCAGATTTGACTTTGGTGCTGACCGTGCTCTCCCAACTGGAGCAGTTTCGGTATTCGTTGAAGGAGTTAAAGACTACTCTGGCAACGAAATCGCAAAAGACACTTCCGTTGTTGTTAATCCAGTAATCGATCAAACGCGTCCAGAAGTAAGTAATGTGTCTGCAGAGAACGCTCGTCAAATCAAAGTAACTTTCTCTAAAGCGGTTAACAAAGATAGTGCAGAAAAACCTGCTAACTATACTGTGAAGGATAAAGACGGTAAAGCAGTTACTGTGAAACAAGCGAAACGCGATGACAAAGATAACAAAGTGGTTTACGTGGATCTTTACACTGACTTGTCTGTTGGAAACAACACATTGACAATTCAAAATGTTAAAGATGACACAAGACTGCAAAACACTCTTCTCGACTACACTGGAACAGTGACTTTGGCAGATAAGAATGCACCGGAAATTGATTCTAGTACTGTAAACACGCAACAACGTCGTGTTGTTATCAAATTCAACAAGAAAATGGACGTTGAGACTTTGGTTAACTACTCCAACTACCTTGTTGTAATCGATGATAAAACTCAACCATTGACATCCAACATTGCTGATATTACTCCATTGCAGGATGGAACTGCTGTAGCACTTACTTTTGCTGACAGCCTCAATGGCAAATACGTGAATCTTACCAAAGGAACTGGTGGTTCAGGATACACTAACATCTCTGAATTGCGCGTTCTTGCAGTGAAAGACGCCGATGGTAATGTTCTTAAGGAATTCACCAATAACGGTGGAATTATTGACCTGACTAAAGATACTGTAGTTGGTCTGGGCGATAAAGTTGAATTGGTTGACAAAAGAACGGTAACTATCAAATTCAATGCTGGAATCTACTCTTATAACAGAAACGCGATCCAAAATGCACCGGGTAACCCTGTTGTTTCTAGCGTTGATGTTGACGGTACTTCTAAAGTAACAGTACACTTCAGCTCTGATTTGGCTACTGATGGTTCTAACTTGAATCTGTCTGTTGACTTGAGAGGTTTGACTACTACTGCTGGTAATGCAGCTGGAGACAAAACCATCACTGTCGACAAAAACACAGTTGGTTTCAAAGATAGCGTAGCACCAGTGGTTGATACGGACGTTAAATTTGCGAAAGTAGATGACAATTCGTTCGTGATTCCGTTCTCTGAAAATGTAAAAGCAGCTTCTAATGATTCTGCAGTAGGTGCTTTCACAATTATCCGTAATACGGATAACAAAGAATTGAAAGCTGTTGATGGCGACTTCACTGTAGCTGTAAAAGACAACACAGTGACCGTTAAACTTAACGATGCCGCTACTAGAACTGATGCAACGTCTTATCGTGTAAGTGTTGCTGGTGCAAATCTGATCACAGATACAGCTGGTAATGCAATTGCTGATTTCAAAGGTGAAAGTGTTGAGCTTCCAGCTACTGCAGATATAACTGCTGCTACGGAAGCTGCAAAAACCTTGAAGCTGGCTGTTACTAACCCAGGTGATGCAGCACCAACGATCACTTTGCCTGAGACTGGTGACAATGGAACTACTATTACTTGGAAAGCTGGCAACGCAGTTGTTTCTAAGACCTACACTGTAGCTAGAGAAGCTACTGATACAACAGTTACTTTGACGGCTACAATCAAAAAAGGTACTGATTCTGTAACAAAAGATTTTGTTGTGACAGTACCTGCTGGAACTGCTGATGTTACAGTAGCTGCTAAGTAATTCGTGATTTATCAGAAAAGACTAGGGATCACATCTCTAGTCTTTTCTTTTTTTGTTTAATATTAGTCTATTGAATACCTTAATTACTTCCTCTATCATTTAATAGAAGTAAAATCAGGAGGTCCCTCATGAAACCAATCAAGAGAATCACCTTTACCGTGATCGTTCTCGGCGCGGGCATAGCCCTTGGCTCAATCTTCGACATCACCGCGCAAGGCGCAGGTGTGACAGGTCAAGCTGGCACAGCCGATGATCCGGTGGTAACGAAGAGCTACGTTGACCAACAAATCCAAAAAGCGTTGGGCGGAGGAACAACGCCTACGACGCCAACCAATCCAACAGCACCAACGGATAATGGAAACAACAATTCCGGGAATAATAATTCATCGTCTTCTAGTGACCAAGTCACCATCGTCACCGTTAAACCAGGCGAGAAGCTGATTGCCGCTGCAGGTGCCGAGTTTATCGTCCGCAATGGACATGCTGTCATCTACAGTGCCGACTCCAATGGCGTTGCTGACCTTACGGATGGCAAAGATGTAACGAATGGACAAGCGGTTGGAAACAACCATCTGATGTCCTTTCCTAGAGCCGGACGCGGAATCATGGTGCAAGACGGCGTGAAATCCAGCCTGACGGTTATGGTTCGCGGCGGTTATTCGATCCAATAATCGCGCTACATAAGCTTATTTTTGCCAGAAGTAACAATGATTTATACGTCTAAGGACAGCCGGATGACAAATACTACTCTTGCAAGACCATATTTGCAGGAGGTGTATCCATCATGGCAAGAAGTAATCGTAAAGTGGTACCGGAAAGCCGGAATATGCTGAATCAAATGAAGTACGAAATCGCTGCCGAGTTTGGGCTGGGTGCAGCGTACGGATCTGCAGGATTTAGCGGTGCGGACACTGAATTTGCATCCGACCTGGGTGAAGCTGGAGGCGTTGGATTTGGCCGCGTGAACGGGGCTCATCTGACATCCCGGGAGAACGGTTCGGTGGGCGGCGAAATGACGAAACGCCTCGTTCGTCTGGCGCAGCAGAACCTGCTGTAACAAGCCATTTCAACGCTGATCAGAGAGCACTCATGCAGCTTTTTTCGAGGCCCATGTTCCCTCTGCATTGATTGACATGGGTTGACAAATACGTTAATATGACATACGAGGATTGTAGAACAACCTTTTCCTTTGCGGAAAAGGTTCATTTTTTGTTTAGAACTTATCTGCCGTTGTTATAATACCCTTATAGGAGGTTGATACAATGTCTGTAAAAGGACGTCATCTGTTCACATCCGAGTCCGTTACGGAAGGACATCCGGACAAGATTTGCGACCAGATCTCCGATGCGGTTCTTGACGCTTTTCTGGAAAATGATCCGAATGCCCGCGTGGCGTGCGAAGTGTCGGTTGCGACCGGCCTGGTGCTCGTCATCGGTGAAATCAGTACGAAATCCGAATATGTGGATATTCCCGCAATTGTTCGAAATACGGTAAAAGAAATCGGCTACACTCGAGCCAAGTATGGTTTTGACTCCAACACGATGGCCGTGTTGACATCGCTCAACGAGCAGTCGGCTGACATCGCGCAAGGCGTTAACGCCGCCCTGGAGAGCCGTGATCCTGCCCAGGTCGACAAGGAAACCGAAAACATCGGTGCCGGCGACCAAGGTCTGATGTTCGGTTTTGCGACCAACGAGACGCCAGAACTGATGCCGCTTCCGATCGCGCTGTCTCACCGCATTGCCCGCCGCTTGGCTGAGGTGCGCAAGAACGGTACGTTGGACTACCTGCGTCCGGACGGTAAAACGCAGGTGACGATCGAGTATGTGGACGATAAGCCTGTCCGTGTCGATACGATCGTCGTTTCGACGCAGCACTCGGAAGACGTGACGCTGGAGCAAATCCAGAAAGACGTGAAAGAGCAAGTCATTCTGCCGGTGGTTCCTGCTGAACTGCTTGACGCCGAGACAAAGTATTACATCAATCCTACGGGGCGTTTTGTCATTGGCGGACCTCAAGGGGACGCTGGTTTGACAGGACGTAAAATTATCGTGGATACGTACGGTGGATATGCCCGTCACGGCGGCGGTGCCTTCTCCGGCAAGGATCCGACGAAAGTGGACCGTTCCGCCGCCTATGCTGCGCGTTATGTAGCGAAGAACCTGGTCGCAGCTGGATTGGCTGACAAGTGTGAAATCCAATTGGCATACGCGATCGGCGTAGCGACTCCGGTATCGATCAACGTCGATACGTACGGAACGGGTAAAGTGAGCGACGAGAAGCTCGTTGAGCTGATTCGCGCCAACTTTGACCTGCGCCCAGCCGGCATCATCCGCATGCTGGATCTGCGCCGTCCGATTTACAAGCAAACCGCAGCATACGGTCACTTTGGCCGTACCGATGTGGATCTGCCTTGGGAACGTGTCGACAAAGCCGAAGAGCTGCGTGCGCAAGCCGGTCTGTAATCGAAGCGACTACTTATAATGGAAGATATTTTTTTAACCTCAGTTTGGCCAAATGGTCGGGCTGAGGTTTTTTGTGTTACTTTCACCTAGCGTTTCTAGCCATAGGCTAAACTTCCTTTCCATTTTAACCGACATAGAAGTATAAGCGTGTGCCTGTGAAAAGGGCGCGGTATGTTTCATTTCACAGGTCGGAATACGAGGAAAGGTAGGTTTAAGCCATTCTATGAAAAAAGTAACGGCATGCATGCTAGCACTCGCCATGGCATTGGACATAGGAATCACAGGAGGGATGGGAGGAAGTCCCGTATCTGCTGCAGCTGCGGCAGTGCAGGCTCAATTGAGCGGACCGCTTATCTCCACGCTGCCGGCAGATGAGGCCGTGGAAGTCGGGAGACGTCCGGATTTTCAGCTGACCTTTAACCAAAACGTACATATTGCCGATCCATCCGGTGATTCAACGAAAGATCCGGTTGTCCGGATCATTGATCTGGCTCATCAGGAAGAGGCCAATCAGATCAAGCTGAGCCTAAGCGACTTAAAGGCCATGGATTCGAAGAATCCAACACCCTCCGATAAATTCACCTTCCAGCTGCCAGCAGGTAAATGGCTGTCCTATAAGACGAAATATCAGGTAGAAGTCGAAGGGGGAGTTCTAAAGGACACTTCTAACCAGCCGTTGGACGGGTCGACGTTTACGTTTACCACGCTAAGCAAGCTGGCTGTCGTGGACTATTCGCCACAGGTGGGTTCCATCGGGGCCAGTCCTTCCAACGCGCTGCAGCTGACTTTTAATGAGGAGATCCAAACGGGAAGCGGTAGCGTGCAGATCAAACGCGTGTCCGACAACCAAGTGGTGGACTCCATTACGCTGACGCAGGGGCAGACAAATTCGCGGGTTCAAGTGGATGGGAAAAAGGTGAGCTTCACGTTGTCCCGTTCTTTGGACAAAAACACGACGTATTACGTGTATATTCCTGAAGGTGCGATTACCACGCTGGATGGACAATCATTCGGCGGATTAACGACGGGCGGGCAGTGGTATTTTACGACGCAGGGCGATACCGTCATTACGGCCAAATCGCCGCAAAGCGCCGCGACCGGGATCGCCACGAACAGCAAGCTCCAGCTGACGTTCAACAACCCGGTGTATCCGGGGCAGGGAACAATCGATTTATATAAATCGAATGGCACCAAGGTAACTTCGATTAACGTCCAATCCACCCAGGTGACAGGCGGCGGCTCGACAGTCGTGACGATCGATCCGGGGAGCGTGTTGGCATACGGGACGTCATATTATGTGATTGTGCCTACAGGAGCTTTTCAGGACCGGGGAGGCAGTAACGTGGCGGGGATCACCTCGACCACAGGCTGGACCTTCACGACAGCTGCGGCACCAGGCAGTACGACTCCGCTGTCCGTGACCAGCTTGTCCCCAACAAGCGGAAGCACGAACGTGGCGGTAGACGCGACACTGTATATGAATTTTAACCGGGAAGTGGTTCGCGGTTCGGGGAATGTACTGCTCCGCAAATCCTCTAATGGTGCCAGTGTTCCAGTAACAGCCACGGCTAACGGGACTCAGGCCAAAATCCAGCTGCAATCCGGTTACACGCTCGACAAAGACGCCTCCTATTACGTGACCGTTGACCCGGGGGCATTTTACGACAAACAGAACCCTGGCATGAATTATGCTGGAATTACAAGCAGTACGGGGTGGACGTTCCAGACGAACACGTCGGACAAGCAAGCTCCAGTACTGCAGAGCAGTGAGATGTACAGCAACACGACGATCCGGCTCGTATATAATGAAGCGTTGTATTCGGACTCCTGGCCATCGACAGCCAATTTTAACGTGACGGTGAACGATGAAGCGCGGCGGATCAGCTACGTGAACGCCTCTGGTGACAGCGTCTATGTCATTCTGGAGACCGGCGTCGCCGTCGGGCAAAATGTGAAAATCAGCTACAGCGGCGGCTCCAGCCCGATCCGCGATACTTCGGGGAATGCGGCGGCGGCTTTTGGGGCCCGCGAAGTTGTGAATGGCGTGGACTCCGCGCTGCCGAAGCCGACCAGCGGCACGATTTCGGGCAGCACGGTGGTGCTGTATTTTAGCCAGTCGCTGAAAAGTCCCTCTGCCTATGCCTACGAGCAGTTCACAGTGACGGCGGACGGAACGAGCATGGGCGTCAAAAGCGTGAGTCAGAGCGGCCAGTCCTTGACGCTGTCTCTGAACACGTCCGTCGGCGACGGGCAGGTAGTGCGGGTCAGCTACAAGCCGGGGGCGTATCCGATTCAGGATTACCGCGGACAAAATATCGCCGGATTCACGGACTACATCGTCCGCAACTATTGGGACACAAAGCCCCCGGTCCTGGAAAAGGCGGAAGGCGGCGGCACCAAGCTGGTTCTGACGTATAACGAGCTGCTCAGCACGACCAATGTGCCGATGAAAAGCCAGTTTTCCGTACTGGCCAACAATGTGCCGAATTACGTAACCGCGGTGGAGATCAAGGGCAGCCAGGTAACGCTGACATTGACGTCTGCACTGAGCAAAGATAACAAAGTGACGATCTCGTACGTACCCGGTACCGCGCGCCTGACGGACCTAAATGGGAACTCGGCCGGATATCTGAATCTGGAGCCGGTTACGGTTACGACGCTGCTCGATATGGGTGACATCCAATCGGCGGTAGTGCAGGGAGATACGATCCAGGTCGTGTTCAATAAAACGCTGGTGTCCCAGTCCTCCCTCACAGTAACCCAATTCCAAGTATTGGTGGACGGAACGACAAGCCCCCTGGCAAGCGCCTCGGTCAATGGCAGCACGCTGATGATCAAGCTCAGCAATCCGGTCATCAGCGGCCAAAAGGTGGAGCTGTCCTACATTCCAGGGGCCACGCCGCTCAGGGACAGCGCAGGCACTTATTTGAAGTATTTTAACAAAGTCCCGGTCAGCAACACGGGCACGACAACCGGCAGCGGATCGACCGATCCGAACCGTCCGTCCTACCTGACACTCATGGAAGCGGGAGAGTTTGGACAGGCCATGTTTGCACTAGGCAATCAGGCGACGGCCGTGTCGGACGTGAAGTCCCGCAACAACGAATATATTAAGCAGTACCGGGTCGACGGCGAGAAGCTGAAGCAGGCCTACCAATATATGCTGAATTCCGGTGAAAAGCTGCACACGCTCGTTGTGGATGCGGCCGTCGGGCTGAGCTCAGCATCGGTTACGTTCCCTTTGGATGCGCTGCAGCAAGTCTATAATATCGATCGCAGTGCGGTGCTGGCGGTGAAAGCCGGGGACGCCGTGTATATGGTACCTTTTAGCAAAATGAATCTGCCGGACATTGCCAGCAGCCTGAATGCCAGCAGCTCTTCCGTCACGCTTAACATCACGGTAGAGAAGCTGTCGACGGAGGCAGCCGCGGATTTGAGCAAGAAGCTGAACACCAGCTCCAGCCAAAAGATCACCGAGCCAGTAGACTTCTATGTATCCGCCGTGAACAACAGTTCGCCGAACAATCCGCGTGAGCTGAAGCTCAGCGGGGAGGTTCTCGTCCGGACGAGCAGTGCGCTGCAGGACAGCCGGTCCAGCCTGGTACGCTTCGACAGCGGAGCCAACAAGCTGACCTACGTTCCGGGAGTGATCGACACGGCAGGCAGCCGCCGGGTGTTCCATGCCAAGGTAAAGGGGAACTTCACTGTTTTTGGAGCGACGTTCTACAAGTATTACAGCGATCTCGGCAATCACTGGGCGAAAGACGCGATCAGCACGCTGTCTGCCAAGCAGGTGATCGAGGGCCGCACCAATACGCTGTTTGCCCCGGATCAGAGCATCACCCGCGCTGAGTTTGCCGAGTACGTGGCCAGGGCACTCGGACTGGAAGGGGATGCGCAGAGCGCGGACCGCTTCTATGACGTGGTCAACATCGGCTCCAGCGCCTATATCGGGGCGGCGGCCAAAGCCGGCATCGTCACCGGCAATACGGACGGATCATTCAAACCGAACAGCTCGATCACGCGCGAGCAGATGGGGATCATGATGGTCCGTGCCATGAACTATGCGGGATACAACTCGACGCTGAGCTATCCGGCGTCCACGTACCTGAAAGTTTTTAAGGACAGCAAGCAAATCCAGTATCCGGATTCTGCAGCACGCGTGCTGAAGGAAGGCATTATCCAGGGCGTCACGGCGAACACGTTCCAGCCCCGCGGAAATGCAACCCGCGCCCAGGCAGCTGTCATGCTGCAGCGTCTGCTGGAGAAAATCGGGTACATGTAACCAGAGCAGTGAACAGGCCAAAATCTCTCACAAAATCATAGAGTTTCCATTTCGGTACGTCAGCCCTACTTCGGTGGGGCTTTTTTTGTGGGATTTTTCGGTGGATTTTGCTAAAAAGATTAATTTTCCGTAACTTTTTTGGATAATTTCAGTCTATTTAATAGGGAGTTCATACTGGACCTAGATAATAGAGTCTGTGAACTCATGCTGTAACGTGAATAGTCGGTTGGTCCTGTTTATGAACGAGCAACGATAGAATAGCATTGCGTATGAAGAAGATGGGAGAGTTAACAGTACATGAAATGGCATAATGATCGCATGGGGAACGAGCACAAGAAGGGTGCAGGCAAGAAGTGGATGGTCGTATCGCTGGCTGGCCTGCTGTTTATCACACCGGTTATCGGCAGCGGCATCCCGCTGAACGGACATTCTATTGCGTCGGTGGCCAGCGCGGCCACGGCGGCGACCGTAACGAAGCTGAGCGAAAGCCCGGTTACGTCTGGGGCGATAATGACCAAGTACAAATTTACGACGACGCGCTCCGGCAAACAGGCGACGACACTGGCGGACGTCATCAAAGTAGATTTGCAGAATCCGAACGTCAAGATTGACGTCATGAACGGCCAGGACGGTCAGCTGACAACCAAACAGAGCACCGGCGGCATGGTCAAAGAGACCGGTGCGGTAGCGGGCGTGAACGGGGACTATTTTAATACGGCCGGAGACGGGGCACCGATCGGGGGTCAGGTCACCAGCGGGGAACTGGTATCGACGCCTTCGGATCTGAAGGGGATGTATTCCTTTGCGGTTACCAAGAGCGGTACGCCGGTTATTGATCAGTTTTCGTTTGACGGAACGGTAACAGCCCAAGACGGCTCGACGTTCCCGCTGGCAGGCGTCAACAAGGCATCTTACACGCCGGAGAGCGGTACTTCAAATTACAGCCATGCGAATGCCATGTATATTTATACAAGCGCCTGGAAGTCGCCGGTTCGTCCGAAGAACAGCTCCACTACACCGGTCGAGGTCCTGGTGCAAAATAACGTGATTACGCAAATTTCCGAGCCGGGCGGCTTCGATTTCGCGGTGCCGGAGGACGGGTACATTTTGCGGACCCACGGAACGGCGGCGCAGTTTGTAACCAACCATATGGCGGTCGGCCAAACGATCCAAACCGACTACAAGCTGCTGTCCAAAACGTCCGGACAGTCGCTTGATCCGGCCAACCTGCAGATGATGATCGGCGGGCATACCATCCTGGTGAACAATGGAGCGGCGTCAGCCTTTTCGCGCGACGTATCCAGCA
This sequence comes from Paenibacillus sp. VMFN-D1, assembly GCF_003386155.1. NCBI lineage: Bacteria > Bacillati > Bacillota > Bacilli > Caryophanales > Paenibacillaceae > Paenibacillus > Paenibacillus sp. VMFN-D1. Next base: position 495,610 of record NZ_QRDU01000004.1, read on the forward strand.
TCGGAGGCTACCGCGCCCGTACGGCACTCGGATATTCGAAGGATCAGCGCTACGCATATATCGTAGCCGTTGAGAAAAACGACAACAGCTCCGGCATGTCGCTGTCCGAGCTGCAGACCTTTATGGTCAAGGTTGGCGTCTGGAAAGGCATGAACCTGGACGGTGGCGGCTCCACAACGATGATCGACCGGCCGCTCGGCGAAACGGGAACGAAGCTGACGTTCGACACGGAATACGGCACGACCCAGCGCAGCGTCGTCAACGCTGTCGGCGTGTACACCGAGGCGCCGCAGGGCAGCCTGCTCGGGCTGAAAATCAGCGGCTCTTCCGCGATCCTGATCGGACAGCAGGCGTCGTTCCAGCTGAAAGGCTATGACACCTACTACAACCCGATCGACGTGTCGAGCATTACGCCGACCTGGAAGTCGAGCAACGGCAACATCGTCGTTAGCGGGCAGACGGTGAAGGGCGTGAAGCCGGGAACATCGACGATCACCGCGGTCAGCGGCAATGCCAACGCCAGCATGCAGGTGAAGGTGATCGGCGGAGACGACCTGTCCGCCCTGAACGTCGGAACGGCAACGGCTCCGCTGAAGGCAGGCAGCACGGTATCGGTGCCGGTTACGGCGGTGACGAAGGACGGGCAGAGCATTACGGTCCCAGCCGGCTCCCTGAAATGGGAATTCATCGGCTTTAAAGGCAGCGTGCAGGATGACAAGCTGACCGTCGCTTCGGTAAATGCGAATACGAAGGTTGGTTATGCCATCGCCCGTTATAACGGCTTCAGCACAGTCGTCGTGCTGTCGGCGGCAGGCGAAGACATGTGGGAAAACTTTGAAAATGTCACATACCCGGTCGATTTTACGACGAACAGCGGCAGCCAGGTGACCGGATCGGCGCAGGTGACGCAGGGAACCGGCGACCATGCCAATTCCAAAGTGCTTCAGCTGCAGTATGACATGACGGCCGGCAGCGGCAAAATGTATGCTTATGCACAACTGAACGGCACCTCGGGCAAAGGCATTAATGCAGCGGCCACGTCGATGTCGATCGACGCGATGGGCGACAACAGCCTGAACTGGATGCGTGCCGAGTTGACGGATGCGAAAGGACAGACGGTATACGTCGACCTGGCAAAAGCCATTGACTGGACGGGCTGGAAGACGATCAACGTGGATCTGAGCAGCCTTGGCATTGCCTTCCCGGCCCAGCTGAAGCGCCTCTACGTCGTCAATGTTGAAGATGGCCAGGACGAGCGGGCGAAGACGGGTACGGTCGCTTTTGACAACATTAAATTCACGATGCCTTCGCTGTCCAGCGATGCCGGCCTTCCAACCGGCAAGGTGATCATGGCGGTCGGGCAGAAATCCTATATGTCGAACGGTCAGAAGAAATCTATGGACGCTGCGCCGGTCATGAAGAACGGTACGACCTATATTCCGGTGAAATACGTACTGGATACCTTTGGAGGACAAGCGACATGGGATTCGGCCAATCAGCGGATCAGCGTCCTGCGGGGCGGCAAGCTGATGGACTTGACGGTCGGCAAAAAGGAATATATCCTAAACGGCAAGCGCAAAAGCGCAGAAGTCGCTCCATTCATTACCCAAGGTCGTACTTTAGTCCCACTCCGGCTCGTTTCCGAGCAATTAGGATTACAAGTAAATTGGGAACAAAACACGAAGACCATTACCATCCAATCATGATATGGTATGATATGTATAGAATTGAACTTAGGAAATGCGACTGCAGCTCATTCTATGTAGAACTGTAATGGTTAGAAATGGAGTAGAACATTCGTGGATTTTCAAGCCGATGCGATAGACCGAGTCATTAAGAATGCCATCCAGGTGGTTGAAAACAGCAAATATCAGATGTTCGAGATTCTCGAGACGGCCAGGGACGAGCTGCTCACGTTGAATCAGGAACTGCAGTTAGTGATGAAGGAAACCGTGGAGACGCTGCAGAAGGTGGATCAGCTGGAGCTGAACTACCGGCGTTCCCGGATCCGGCTGACCGAGGTCAGCCGGGACTTCGTCCGGTACAAAGAGGATGATATTAGGCAGGCCTACGAGAAAGCGACGCAGCTGCAGCTTGATGTGATGATTTATCGTGAGAAGGAAATGTATTTGAAAGCGAGACGCGATGAACTTCAGAAGCGGGTGAGAAGTGTCGAAAATTCGATAGAACGTGCCGAATCCATCGGATCGCAGATGGGCGTTGTCATGGAATACCTGTCGGGAGAGCTGGGACAAGTGACCCGGATCATCGAGACGGCCAAGAACCGCCAGGTGATCGGTCTGAAAATTATTTTGGCGCAGGAAGAAGAGCGCAAACGCATCGCCCGTGAAATCCATGATGGTCCGGCGCAGCTGCTCGCTAACCTGGTCCTTAGAACCGAAATTGTGGAAAGAATGCTGCTGAAGCAGGAATTTAAGATGGTGCAGGACGAAATAGTAGATTTGAAGGGGCAGGTACGCTCCAGCCTTGAAGAAATGCGCAAGGTCATTTTTAATCTGCGTCCTATGGCACTCGATGATTTGGGACTGATCCCGACGCTGCGCAAATACGCGCACGATTACGAGGAGAAGACCAAGATCCGTACCATGTTCGAAACGAGAGGGAAAGAGCATCGTCTTTCTTCTGCAATGGAGGCGGCGATCTACCGTCTGGTCCAGGAAGCACTGAGCAATGCGGCGAAGCATGCCCACCCAACCTATGTGTTAATTGAGATTACATATCAAGCGCAGATGGTTAAAATTGTCGTTCAAGACAATGGACTTGGATTCCGAGTCGAGCTTCTGGAACAGAAGAGCAAGGATCATTTCGGTTTAATCGGAATGCGCGAGAGGGTAGAGCTTCTCGAAGGGAGAATGGAGATCGAATCGGCCGAGAACCAGGGTACGAAGATCATTATCCATATCCCAACGAACGTGGAAAAGGGAAAGGAGTAGTTGGATGGAAACGAGAGATTCCGGCAAAACAACCATTAAGGTCCTCCTGGCTGACGATCATCAATTGTTTCGCGAGGGTCTGAAGCGTATTTTGAACATGGAGGAAGACATTGAGGTCATCGGGGAATGCGGCGATGGTATTCAGGTGCTCGAATTTTGCAACGATATCAAACCCGACATTGTCCTGATGGATATTAATATGCCTGTGGAAAATGGTGTGGAGGCCACGGAGAAGCTCCGCGAGCTGTTTCCGGATGTAAAGGTCATTATTCTATCCATTCATGATGATGAGAGTTACGTATTCGAGACGCTCCGCAAGGGCGCGAACGGATACCTGCTCAAGGATATGGAAGCCGAGTCGCTGATCAATGCGATCCGTTCGGTTCAGGAAGGCTATGCATTTATTCATCCTAAAGTGACCGGCAAGCTGATTCAGCAGCTGCGGCGCATGACCTTCCTGAACGAAACGGGTGCCATGACTGAGAGCGGCGTCCGCGAAGCAGGCGTCAAGTTCGTGGCCGGCGAGAACAATCCGCTGACCCGGCGGGAAGCTGAAGTGCTGCGCCTGATGGCGGAAGGCAAGAGCAACAAGATGATCGGAGAGTTTTTATTCATTAGCGAGAAGACGGTCAAGAACCATGTCAGCAGCATCCTGCAGAAGATGGAAGTCGACGACCGTACGCAAGCAGTTATCAACTCGATTAAATACGGTTGGGTAACGCTCTAATACCATAATTTTGGGATAGCTGCTTGCCTTTGCCAAAGTTTGTGAAAAATTCCACTGTACGTTCGCTCATGCCCCTTTCGTCAGAGGTGTGGGCGATCCGGCCTTTATCATTCACCGTCCGGTTTGTACCCGCATATAGTGTGGGTATACAGGAGGTGAGTCTGCATGATGATTCCGCTTTTGTGGATCACGGCGGTATACGTGCTGGCGGCTGCGGCGGTTCACTTATTTCATGCTTGGCAGAAGCGCAAAAGTTCACCCTGGGTTCACTATACGCTGGTGACGTCCAACCATGAAGGACAGATCGAATGGTACATCCGGGCATTCGGGTGGTATTCGTTCATTTCAGGCAAGAAGCTTCGTCTAACGGTGATGGATGCAGCTTCCACGGATCAGACCGTGGAGATTGTCCACCGAATGCACGGAACCGCGGGTATGGAATTATCCGTCGTCCCGATGCAGTCCTCCGTGGAGAACGGAGACATCGAAGGAACCTTGGTACTGGCTGACGGCATGATTTCCGAAATGATTGATTTGAGAAAGCCGCATGAAGCGGAGCGCATCCCCTATGTCTAATACGCAGGGAACTGCGTTCATGCCGGGAGGCGGCATAATGCAGAATACAGAGTGAAGCACACTCCAAAGGCTACAAGCCGGGGGTGTGCTTTTTTGCGTTGGGCGGAGGATCGGCGGTGGTTTGTGAATTCTAAGGACTTGTATAGATGTTGTATTGGACTTCTTGTTATAACGGCCCAATAGAGGTCTATAACATTCATTTCTTTTCATTTTTTTTAGTTCGTTCTATGTAGATTTACATATCACTCGTGCTGAAAAGATTCTTGAAGAGATTGAGGTTTTCCGTAAGAGGACAGGATATTCGGCTTTTACGTTTCACCGAAACGGGAAGGGAGAAAGGAGGCGGGCGCATGCGTATCGCCGTATATGCCATCCGGCAAGGGCAACGGTGGAGGATGAAAATTTCGCTGGACCTGCGTATTGATATCGTATGGTGGGAGTATGTGAGCAGGAATACCGGGATGGATGGAACGATGGTTTTGCTGTCAGGGGATATGCCTCTAGGCTGGGCTTGCAAGGCGGCTAAGGATTTTGTGGGCGGGCCGGAGATGGTGCACTGGAAGATGCAGCAGTGGAAGGGGTGGTTGGAGGCGGAGTTAAGGGAGGAGAGGGAGCGGGAACAGATTGGCTTTGATAGGTCTCGGTCGGGAAAGAATGGGTGGTTGGCTACTGCCGGGAAAAGACATGATCCTGTAACAAGGGGCCGTTTAAAGGGCATGGAGGATCAGGGAATGGGAGTTTGGAATAGTTTCGAATCCAAGGACCATGGCGGTGCTGTTCAGGATGGACTCAAGGTCAAGGGGTATGACGGGTCAGCGCGGGATGGAATCAACACAAAAGGCAATGACAGAAAAGTCGGGGATGGCTGTTCAGGAATGTGGAGCTGGGAGCTCGGCGAGCCGCTATCTCCTGCCGTATGGCAGGGGCTGATGCGTCAGCCGGAGGAAGGGCAGTGGGCAGGAGACGTAAGGGATCCGGTTGTGCTCAGGGTGCTTGCGGAGCATGCCGCGCAGCTGGTGGACAGGCTGCGCGGCAGGTCGCTGCTCGCAGCGGAGGTCGACTCGCTGCTGAGCGACCGGGCGCCGGGGCTTGCCGGCGCCTGGCACAGTGCTGCGCAGCTGGCCTACCTTCAGGGCCAGCTGGCGCTCGACGCGGGCGTGGCTGCCGCTAGCCCACGCAAAGGGCCCCGCGGCGCGCTTCGCGCCGGCCGCGGCCAGGCCCCCCGCTGCCGCCGGTGCGGCAGCGAAGCCACGGGCCGCACGGCATGCGCTGCGTGCGGCCTCGCGGCCTGCGCCTACTGCGAGGCATGCCTCGCGCTTGGGCGCAGCCGCGCCTGCTCGCTGCTGCTTCGCACAGCAGCGGATCCGGCCGTGCGGGGCACGGCCGGGGAATCCACCGCCGCCGTCGCGGGGCGGTGGGGATTGAGCGCAGCCCAAGGCGATGCTGCCTGGGCCGCGCTGGGGTTCCTGGCGGAGCCGCCCGAAGGGGGCTCCGCGGCAGGCGGCCGCACCGGCTGGATGCGGCCGAGATGGGGTGCCGCGCGGAGAAGCGGCACCAGCACCGCGCCCTCCCGCTTCCTCCTGTGGGCCGTGACGGGCGCGGGCAAAACCGAAATGATCTTTCCGCTGCTGGACTCCGTGCTGGCGGTGGGCGGGCGCGTGCTTGTGGCCACGCCGCGCCGGGACGTGGTGCTCGAGCTCGCCCCACGCCTGGCCAAAGCGTTCAGCGGTGTCCGGATCGTCACCCTGTACGGCGGCAGCGCCGAGCGCTGGGTAAGCGGCGCCCTGACGCTCGCAACCACCCACCAGCTGATGCGTTTCTATCACGCATTCGACCTGGTGGTGATCGATGAGCTCGACGCATTTCCCTATCATAACGACCCTATGCTGGCCTATGCGGCGCAGCATGCCTGCAAGCCGGACGGGAAATTTGTGTACCTGTCGGCGACGCCGCCGCGTCCGCTGCAGCGCGAGGTGTCCCGGGGCACGCTGCCGCATGCCAAGGTACCCGTCCGGTACCACGGCCACCCGCTGCCCGTGCCCAGGAGGATCCCAATGCGCAGCGTGGAAACCTGCCTGCGGCAGCCGAAGCTGCTAGGGCCGCTTGCCGCGGAGCTTCGCCGGTCGATCGACCGGGGAGCGCAGATCTTTTTGTTCGTTTCCCGGATACGTCATATCGGACCGCTCGTCGAGATTTTACGCCGCCGGTTCAAAGATATTGCGGTGGAAGGGACATCCTCGGAAGACTCTGGGCGGGGTGAGAAAGTCATGGCCTTCCGGAAGAAGGACATCCGCCTGCTCGTCACGACGACCATTCTGGAGAGGGGTGTCACCGTTCCACGCAGCGACGTATATATTCTGGACGCAGACAGCAGCCTGTTCGACGAGGCGTCGCTCGTCCAAATGGCTGGCCGGGCCGGGCGGTCTTCGGAAGATCCGGCAGGAAGGGTCATTTTTGCTTCATCCCAGTGGACATTGTCCCAAAAGCTGGCCGTAAACCAGATCAAGGCGATGAACCGGATTGCCGGCAAGCACGGATATTTAAAGGAGCAGCCTTCTAAGTCATAAGCCGATAGGAGGGATGATAAGTTGAAGTCCAGTAGTTCATTGTTACAGATGATGCAGTATTTGCTGTCTCCACCCGGCGAAACGTGCCTGACCTGCGGCAGCGTTAGCCGTCTTGTCCGCGAATGGCCGGGCATTTGCCGATCCTGTGCGGAGGCGATCCCCTGGATTCACAAACCCCGCTGCCTCTGTTGCGGCCGTGCCATCGGCTGTCCGGACTGTCTGAGGGAAGAGATGAGACACCGATCTTTTGTCTGTAACCGGAGTGCCGTCCAGTATAACGGGGGAATGAGGGAGTGGCTGGCCCAATATAAGTATCGCGGGCATGAGAAATACGCGGATCTGATTGTCCATATGCTGAATCAAGCTTTTGTGCAGATGCAGGAGGAGCTCGGCATGTTTATGCTTGACCTTAACTCTGATACCCCAAATCAGCGTATTCAATCGGATGCCTCTATTGGGTTCTTTTCAGCGGTTATTTCCAAGGTTATTTCAAGGGTCGATTTCGTTTTGCCAGAGGTGCCCCTTTTCCATAAATTAAGAGAATCATCGCAACAGGCTTTATGGAAGCCGGACTTGATTACTTATGTCCCCGTAAGCAACGTCCGGTTGAAGGAGCGGGGATTTAATCAGGCGGAGGTGTTGGCGAGAGGGCTTGGAAGCAAGCATCGGATTCCCGTCATACCGCTTTTGGTCCGCAGGGAGCACACCGCCAAGCAGAGCTATAAATCCCGTCAGGAGCGGATCGATTCGATGAAGAATGTGTTTTCTGTTCATGAGGAGGGATTAGAAGCTGCCTTATCGTTGTATATACGTACATATGGGATACCAACTAATATAAGTCATAGTAATAGCGAGATGACTCGTCATGAAAGCCATGGACATGCTATAACGGCTCAGGATGCCCCTCTGCCCATGCAAATTCTTTTAATAGACGACATTTATACGACGGGAAGCACGATCAATGCGTGTGCAGAGGTGCTGCGTGATACTTTGCACCAGGGATTGGGGCTTGCCTCTGAAGTGTATAGCCTGACATGGGCCAGGTCGTAATAACGACAAAAACCTTGTCAAGATTTACCGAAATTCGTAAATTAAGATGGACGAGGGGAGCCGGAATAAGGTAATCTAGAACCATGTCATCATGGCTTGATTTGGTATTCGATAAGGGGAGAGTTATTGTGGAACTTGCGAATTGCCCACGCTGCGGCAGATTGTTTGCTGCCAATTTCAGAGACATTTGCCCGAACTGCATCAAGGAGATCGAACGCGAATATGAGATTTGCGTGGATTATCTGCGGGAGCAGAAGGGTGCCAATATACAGGAGCTGTCGGAAGCCACGGGTGTTTCCGTCAAGCAGATTACGAGTTTTGTCCGTGAGGGCCGGATCTCGGTCGTGAATGCACCGAACTTGATGTATCCGTGCGAGGTTTGCGGTACACTGATTCGTGAGGGGCATATGTGCGACTCTTGCCGCACCCGTCTGACCCGAGAGCTCAGCCAGGCTGCACAAGCAGGCCAAGATCAGGATTCAGGTCCTAGAAAACCGGGTGAAGGTGCCTACCGTGTCGTGGATAAATTCCACAAATAACCGACTGCCGCACTAAAAACGGCAGCAGCTATTAATAATGTTTCAGTGACGACCGATAAACTTAGTAAAGATTATCGGTTGTTTGCATTTTGCATGCGAACGGGCTGACGTGTCGGCTTGGGAGGCCGGGTGAGTACCCGGCGGAGCAGCCCGCATATTGTGAAAGAAGGTGGAAGATATGAAAATTAATGATACCGGCAGAATTGGTGGAGTTAACCCTTATCAACGGAATATGGAGACGCAGCGGCAGGAAGCGCAAAAGCCTGCACGCAAGAAGGACCAAGTTTCCATTTCCTCGGAGGCGATTGAAATGCTTGAGGCCCAGAGCCGTGCCAATGACCCGGAGAGAGTGAAGAAGCTCGAGGATCTGAAGCAGAGAATCGCATCCGGCACCTACCAAGTAGATGCAGGTAAACTGGCCGATAAGCTGATGCCCTATTTTAAAGAGTTCCCAAGGAATTAGGTGACCCCATATGTCTGTTCATACTTTAATCGACCTGCTGGAGCAGCTGGACACGGTTCATCACCATATGCTGGACTTGGCTGCAGAGAAGAAGAAAGTCATCATTGCCAACGAAGTAGAGTCTCTCATCAAGATCATGAACCAGGAAGCCAAGCTGGTGAAGCAGATCGAAATTCTCGAACAGAAGCGCGCGGCCTCCGCTCAGCAGTATTTACGCGAACGCGGCATCAAGTCGGAATTGAACCTGAATCTGACGGAACTGTCGCGGCTTGTTTTTGACGTGGAAGAGAAGAAGCGGCTGCTTGCCATTCAGGAGAAGCTGTCGGAGACCCTGCAGAAGCTGAAAAGGGCGAACGAGCTGAACCAGAAGCTGATCGAGCAGTCGCTTTCGTTTATAGATTTGTCCCTGGATATTCTGGTCGGCCGACCGAATCAGGATGTCACCTACCACCATCCGGCGGATCGGAGCGGGAACATGGCCCGGAGCGGCCTTTTCGATTCAAGGGCTTAGTTGTTCCTTTAAAGTATTTTTCTTACGAGCATTACGAGTGTCGGGGCTCCCCGCAGATTTTCACATGAACCAACGACGAAGCAGAGACCCACAACGTGGGGCAATTGAGACATGGGTGAGCCCGGCTCTCCCCCGAACGTGAAGGAGGATTTTGTTGCATGACATCCACATTTCATTCCATCGAGACGGCGAAGCGAAGTCTGTTTACGCAGACCGCTGCACTGGGTACGACCGGCCATAACATCGCCAACGCCAATACGGAAGGCTTCAGCCGGCAAACCGTAAAAATGCAGGCATCCCGTCCGATTGAGGCTTACGGCATGAACCGCTCCACTGCGCCTGGACAGCTGGGCACGGGGGTTGAATACCAGTCGGTTGAACGGATCCGCGAGAGCTTTCTCGATACGCAGTTCCGCAGCGAAAGCAACGCCAACGGCAGCTGGACGATCAAATCGGACACCTTGGACAAGCTGCAGGGTATTTTTAACGAGCCGTCGGACACGGGCATCAGCAAGGTGCTCGGCAACTTCTGGAACTCCTGGTCCAACCTGAGCAAAGATCCGGAAAGCGCCGCGGCGCGCAAAGTCGTGAAGGAAAATGCAACGGCCCTGACGGATGCAATGAACTATATGAGCGGCCAATTGGATAAAATGAGCCAGGATTTGACCGCCAACGTCGGCGTCAAAGCCAGCGAGGTTCAAAACTACCTGAACTCCATCGCGGACCTGAACCAGTCAATCACGCGGATTGAGGGGCTCGGGGACAACGCCAATGACCTTAGAGACCAACGCGACCTGCTGACGGACAAGCTGTCCAAAATCATTAACATCACGGTCCAGGACACCGACCAGGGATATAATATTTCGGTGGGCGGACAAGCCCTCGTCGAAGGGTTTGCCGTGAGTGCGGATGTGGATGGTACGGGTCCGGATGACCGCGGTGCTTTTCTTGAAGCAGCCTACGCGTCAGGAAATTTGCAGGGCGGAGAGGTTTACGGCATCATTGCGTCCCGCGAAGGCTACGTGAAGGATTACCAGAAGCAGCTCAATGACTTGGCCAACACCTTGGCGAACGGCGATATCCAGATCACGATTCCTAAAGGCAGCGTACTGCCGGCCGGCGTCACCATCCCGGGCATTACCGGGCGCGTTGTTGATCAGGATACGGTCGTAAACGTCAAAGGCCTGAACGGCCTGCACCAGCTGGGATATACGATGGATGGGACCACCACGGGCGGTCTGCCTTTCTTTGAATCTAGCGACGGTGGTCCGATTACGGCGGGAAATATCCGCCTGAACACGAAGATTGCGGAAGATCCCACCTTGATTGCTACCTCAATGCGAACTGAAGGTTCGGGAACGGACGAGAAGGTTGTCAAAGGAAGCAATACGCTGGCCCTGCTCATGGCTAATATGAAGCAGACCAACTTTACTTCGCCGGACGGCACCCGCTCCACGACGATCGACGGCTATTACAGCTCGATGGTGGGACAGCTGGGGGTACAAGCCCAGGAAGCGAGCCGGCAGACGCAAAACTCGGACATTCTGGTACAGCAGGTCGAGAGCCAGCGCCAGTCGGTCAGCGGCGTTTCTCTCGACGAGGAGATGGCGAACCTGATCAAGTTCCAGCATGCGTACGGCGCGTCCGCGCGTTTTATGACCACGTTCGACCAGCTGCTGGATAAACTGATCAACTCTACAGGAACTGTAGGAAGATAACGGTAAAGGTGGGTTAACGAAATGCTTAGAGTGACTTCCAATATGATGAACTCCCAGCTGCTCCTGAACTTGAACCGCAACGCGCGCGAGATGAACAACACGCAGAACCAGCTGGCCACCGGCCGCAAGCTGAATCGTCCTTCGGACGATCCCGTGGGCATTACTTACTCGCTGCGCTACCGTTCGGAGCTGGCTTCCAATGACCAATACACATCCAACGTGGACAGTGCGCTGTCCTGGCTGGATTTTAATGATACAGTGCTCAGCGAAGCTGGAGATGTCGTGCAGCGTCTGCGCGAGCTGACAACCAAAGCGGCGAACGGCACGAATCCGCAGTCTGCCCTGGATAGTATCAAGCAGGAAGTGTCCCAGCTGAAGGAACAGCTGATTGATATTGCAAACAGCAAGCTGAACGGGAAATATGTTTTTAACGGGGAAGCGTATGACAAGAAGCCGTACGATTTTCCGAAAAACGATGACGGTACCTCCAACACGACCGGCTTGAACGCGGACGGGTCCTCCAATGGTATGGGGATTGCCGATATCGTTACGGATAAGGGTCTCATCAATTTCAGCGTTGGCGAAAGCGTGAAGCTCCCAATCAACATGACCGGTACAGACGTGTTCGGGAACGGGAACGATCCGGATAACATTTTCACCATTATCGAAAATATCACCAAAAATCTCGACGATGGGAACTTTGCCGGCCTGTCCTCCCAGCTCGAACTGATCGACAGCCGCACCGAGAAAATGCTCACGTCCCGCGCGGAGCTTGGTGCCAAAACGAACCGGATCGAGCTGATGCAGGACCGGTTGTCCGATCTCAACATCAACCTGACGGATCTTCAGGCTAAAACCGAAGACGCCGACTATGCGGAGCTGATCATGAACTCCAAAATCCAGGAGAACATTTATAACGCCTCGCTGTCTGCCGGCTCCAAAATCATTCAACCATCCCTGGTTGATTTTCTGAGATAGTATCGTTTGTAGGAGGAAGGTATGGTACAGCCTATTCTGCAAATCCGCCAGACCCGGGCCCAGATTGGGATCGATGCCGACCTGGGCCAGTATTCCATCCGCCAGCCTAAGGCTGACGTGACCATGAACACTACGCCGTCGGAGCTGGAAATTCACCAGTACAAGCCGGAGCTTCATGTGGATCAGTCCAAGGCATTTTCGGCCTTCACCGGCGGCAACTTTATCGATATGAACAGCCGGATCTATTCCGGCTTTCAGGAGCTGTACCTGCAGGGGATTGCTCGAAGGGTCGAGGAAGGCAACCGTGCCGCGGCCATTCATATTGCCAGCAACACGATCGCGAATATTTATGGCGAGGACTGGCAGCCGGTTCCTTTTCCGGAGACGCGCACGCCAGCTTCCATCGATAACGTCGACATTCAGATCGACACGCGTCCGCCGGATATCGAGTTCCGGAAGGCGCATACGGATATTCAGGTGCAGGTGAATCGGCCGGAGATCGAATATACCCGCGGCAAGCTGGACATTTATATGAAGCAGTACGCGTCCGTGCAGTATATCCCGTCGGCGATTGATACCCAGCGCTGATTGGGAAGGTAAGAGATTATAAGTGATGAACTTATTAAGTCATGAAGTTATGAAACTACGCAGACGAAAGACTATAGATGGGCCTGACTGCCTTCTATAGTTTCTTTTTTGTTTATATAGATTGATAACTAATATTGATAAATGAACAAAGGAGTGAGCATCGTGATTATACAAACATCTTCGTGGGGAGAGTTGGAAGTATCAGATGAAAAGGTTTATGGATTCCCCAAGGGAATGCCCGGATTTGAGGAAGAGACGGAATTTGCGTTGATTACGCTGGAAGACAGCCCTTTCGATTATTTACAGTCAACGAAGGAGAAGGAGCTGGCTTTTCTGCTCGGTGATCCTTTTGTCTATTATCCGGAGTATGAGTTTGAGCTGCCTGCCGCGGACAAAGAAGAGCTCAAAATTGAGCAGAACGTCTTCGTGCGCTGCATCATTTCACTAAAAGAGAAAGTGGAACAATCCACGATGAACTTGTTGGCCCCTGTTATCCTTAATCCGGATCATCGGTTGGGCAAACAGGTCGTCTTGCATAATTCCAAATATCAGACAAAGCATCTCCTGTGGTCGGATCCGGTCATGTCGTCGTCAGAAAAGGCGGGTGAATAAGCAATGCTGGTATTATCTCGGAAGAAAGGCGAATCGATCGTCATCCAGGATCAGATCGAGCTGACCATTCTAAGCGTGGAAGGGGATACGGTAAAAGTCGGGATCTCCGCGCCACCCCATATCGACATATTCCGCAAGGAAGTTTACCTTTCTATCAAAGAGAGTAACCGGGAATCCGCCGCTCCGGCACCTGCCAATCTGGAGGTGCTCATGCAGCGGATGAGAGATCACAACAAGAAATAGAATCCAAAAAATATCAAAAAAACTCTAAAGTGTTGATTGGGCTGTGTCGATATATAAATTAGACGCTGCTTCGGCAGGGCGGCCGACCTTTAATGAGGTAGCGTTACCACATGGACGTGGAACTAATTTATTTCAAGGATGGTGCATTTACTCATGATTATCAACCACAATATTGCGGCGCTGAACACTCACCGCCAACTGTCTATCAACACAACAAACACAAACAAAAATATCGAGAAACTGTCTTCCGGTCTTCGCATCAACCGTGCTGGTGATGACGCTGCTGGTCTGGCAATCTCCGAAAAAATGCGCGGCCAAATCCGCGGCTTGGACCAAGCTACTCGTAACGCCCAAGACGGCATTTCCTTGATCCAAACAGCTGAAGGCGCATTGAACGAAACTCATTCCATTTTGCAGCGTATGCGTGAGCTTGCTGTTCAATCTGCGAACGATACGAACACAACTCAAGACCGTGAAGAACTGCAAAAAGAAATGAACCAGTTGACTTCCGAGATCAACCGTATCGGTAACACAACTGAGTTCAATACGAAGAAACTGTTGAACGGTGACCTGTCCGACAAGAAAGTGGTTACTGCAGGTACTCCGACAACAACAACAGTTACAAAAGCGATTACTCAAGAAATTGCTGTAGGTGACGATCCAGTTACCTGGTCTGGCACTGATAAACAAAAGTTTGACATTACCTTCACTGGTACCGCTGACAATGGGTTTGACTGGTCGAGCGTTGATGATGGTACAAGTGATAATGCCCAGCAATTGAAAATTAGCAAAACTGCTGCTGGTTTCACAGTTGACATTAAAGCTACAGATGGTAGTGCTAAAACTTTAACAGTTGACGCTGATGCAGTTGCATTTGACTCGAGCAAGAATGTCTACACATATGACAATCACGGAATTAAATTTTCCTTTACAAAAGAACAAGCGGATGCTTGGAAAACTGGTGATTCTGTAACAGTAGACCTGGATCAAGCTGCTAAGGCTGCTTCTGGTAATCTGACTGGTGGAGCAATTAGCACCAACTCTGGTACACAAGCTATTGCAACTCAAACGGGAACAGCTGATTCTACAATCAGTAACTTTAAGGTTGATGGTGATAGTGATCAACTTCTTGATGGTGCATCGCAGGTTTCTATTAAATGGAATGGTACTAATGCAACGGTAGAACTTCAGAAGGCAGACGGTTCTAAAGTAAGCAGCACTGCATTCTCTCTTGCAGCCGGCGAGACACTTAATTACGATGCTAACGGAATTAAGTTTGATTTTACATTAGGTACAGGGGCAACTGGTACCTTCGATGCAACTATTAAGTTAGATACTAAGGACACAAAAACTACAACCAACGTAGGCGAAGTAACTGAAGACAAGTCCGCTACGTTCCAAATCGGTGCTAACCAAAACCAATCCTTGAGCCTTGGCGTTAATGATATGCGCGCTGCAGCTTTGGGAATCACTGGTACTGGTGATGGATTCTCTTCCGCAGCTAATGTAACAGATGGAACAAACAACACCAACGTAGAGAAAGCACTTGATGTTACGAATGCTAAAAATGCAGCAAATGCAATTACTGTTCTTGATGCCGCTACTTCCAAAGTTTCCAGCGAACGTGCTAAACTGGGTGCGGTACAAAACCGTCTTGAGCACACCATCAACAACTTAGGAACTTCTTCCGAGAACCTGACAGCAGCTGAATCCCGTATTCGTGACGTGGATATGGCTAAGGAAATGATGGAACAAACGAAGAACAACATCTTGGCACAAGCTGCTCAAGCGATGTTGGCTCAAGCGAATCAACAGCCACAAGGCGTTCTGCAATTGCTCCGTTAATTTTGATTTGAATAAAAGCCTTAGGTATTTTATACCTTTGGCTTTTTTTCTAGTTCAACGAAGGAGGATTGCCATTGCGCATTAATCATAACTTAGCATCGCTGAATACTCACCGACAGCTTGCCCTTAATACTAACCAGGTAAATAAATCAATCGAAAAGCTCTCTTCCGGGATGAGAATTAACCGTGCCAGGGATGATGCAGCCGGTCTGGCTATATCGGAGAAGATGAGGTCGCAAATCAGGGGCTTAGATCAGGCCTCTAGAAATATTCAAGATGGTATATCTCTGATTCAGACGGCTGAAGGGGGCCTAAATGAGGTTCACGCCTTGTTACAGCGCGGGCGAGAGTTGGCGGTGCAGTCAGCGAATGATACCTTAACCACAAGCGATAAAGAAGAGCTTCAAAAAGAAGTGGATCAGATAAAAGACGAGATTAACGGCATTTCTAATCGGACAGAGTTTAACGGGATAAAGCTATTGAATGTTGGGGGCACCCCTGTCACCGAAGAAAAGGATATAAAGCAGCAGGTGTTAGATGCACTACCGGGTATTTTGGAAAATTCCGAAAAGATGATTGAGGATTACTTTGGACTTCATGGCGATTTTTCAAATATGACTGTATTCCTCGATGACAGCTATGATGGACCGGGCGGGACACTCGCCTTTGTAAGCGCATCCGTACAAGGGAATGAGGGGAAAAATGTTGAGCTTCATATCGATATGTCCGATTTCCCGAAATACATTGCTCCCAATGGAAATAGCGATCCTTTTAATTATTTGGACAGGACTATTGCTCATGAAATGGTACATGCCGTTTTTGATCGAACGTTAAATATGGACCAGGATTTAAATGATGATGGGACGGCCGGAGATCTAGCTGTACCCAAATGGTTTAACGAAGGATCAGCCGAATACATTAAAGGTGGGGCCGATCGGTTGTATGCAGAGATTGCAAACCGTGTGAATGGCGGCCAGAGCTTTGATGATGCGGCTACTGAAGTGATGAATTCATTGGGCGACGATGGACAAGCCTGGGGCGGTGGAAGCGTGGACTATGCCGCGGCCTATGCAGCAATAGTATATTTGAATAATAACATTTCTACTGAGTCGGGTGGAGCTTTTACAGGATATAAGGATTTTTTGAATGCGCTATACGATAGCGGATCCCGAGCGCAAACGGTAGATAGCATTTTTGCTCAGATTACATCTTCTAATGCCAGTACGCGTTGGGGAAGTATGGCAGACTTTGTCGCAGATTTTAAGGAAAACGGGCTTAATACAGTAAAGCAGTTGTATGACGATTTTGAAAACTCGAAAGATGTCGGCTCACCCGCTTCTCCTGTTAATCAGGAGGATGTTGTTCAAGACGATTTATCTGACCCGGATAAGGCCATGAATCCGCTGAAGTACTGGAATGTCATCTTTCCAGGAACCATTGGGGCAGAGGATACTGTTGCACCAGAGCCATTGATCTTGCAGCTTGGTGCAAATGCAGGACAGACGATGGGTGTTGAACTAGCTAATGTCAGTACGGCCGTGCTAAAATTGGATAATGTTGATATTGCAGCCGACTCAGGTAAAGCGATCACATCCTTCGACCGGGCCATCTCGCAGGTATCCAGTATACGATCTCGATTTGGTGCGATGCAGAACCGATTGGAACATGCATTATCGGTTACAGAGATCAATAAAACCAACTTAACCGATGCCGAATCTCGCATCAGGGACGTAGATATGGCCAAAGAAATGATGGAGCAGACGAGAGCTAGTCTTTTAACCCAGACAGCCCAAGCCATGCTGGCTCAGGCCAATCAACAGCCTCAAGGCGTTCTGCAGTTGCTTCGCTAAATCGAAATTATCTAACCTTAGGAGATACTCCTAAGGTTTTTTTATGGGGAAGTCCAGCTACCCCTTATAATTTTATGGGAAAATCCTAAATGTAAATTGAAAAAATACCGATATAATATGTAAATCATATTGTCGGAGGATCTAGGAAAGATGAACGTACAATTCTCGATTTCTGCGAGTACTTCATCATCAGTCAGTCAACATTCAGATCATATTTCACAGCCAGAGGGTTCAGGCTCAACTCCCTCTAGTGTGGCAGCTATTAAGGACACTAAAGGACTGGCCCAACTTGAAAAGCAAGGTGTACCTGTTTCTATCGGTGAAGAGCAGCTAATCCGAACGATAGACCGGGCAGTAAAATCGCTTCAAGGTCCGGAAACCGTATTAGATATAAGTATTCACGAAAAGACAAGAGAAATTATGGTCAAGGTGCTGAATAAAGACACTGGTGAGCTAATCCGCGAGGTTCCGCCAGAAAAAACTTTGGATTTGGTAGCCAAAATGATGGAAATTGCCGGCATTCTCGTCGATAAAAAAGTTTAAGAAGGGTGGAGTGATAGAAGATGCGTATTAATGGATTTTCAGGAATGGACATTGACAGCATGGTTAAATCCCTAATGACAGCTCAGCGTGCACCCTTGGATAAATTGAACCAGCAAAAACAAGTCTTGCAATGGACTCGGGATAGTTATCGGGAGATGAACAGTAAGTTCTTCGACTTTAGAAATAATAAATTGATGAAATATGGCCAATCCTCGTCAATGAACAGTTTTAATGCTGTCGTGTCCGGGAATACAGATGCCGTAAAAGCGGAAGCAACGCCGAGCGCTAACAAAGTACCTATGGACATTAGCGTTAAGAGCCTGGCTACACAAGCAAGCATGGGGACTCAAGGTGTTGGTTACGGTATTACTACAAAAACGACTTTAGCAGACATACAGAAAAAAGTGGATGGAACCAAAAGTCCGGATGCTTATGAGCTGCATGTTAATGGTGTAGATTTCAAGTTTGATAAATCGCTAACCATTGCTGATGTCATAAATAAAATTAGCAGTGATACCAAAGCAAATGCTACTGCAAGCTTTGATGAGATTACGGGCAAGCTGACCATTTTATCTAAGGATTTTGGAGATAAGCAATCAATTACACTAAGCGAAGACTCTACTAAACCGAGTACACTCCTGGACCTGTTTGGAGGAGGAGAGTCTGCGGTACCTGGTAAAAATGCATCGGTAGTTATTAATAATGAGCCCCTCTCTTTTGAGAGTAACATATTTACGATCAATGGTGTTCAGCTTACGCTTTTATCCACTACGATGAGGGACCCAGTTAGCATGGCAGACGACAAGCCTGCTACGATAAAGATCCAGCCTGATGCCACCAAGACGCTTGAAACCATTAAATCCTTTATTAACGATTACAATGATTTAATAAACACGCTGAATACAAAAGTTGGGGAAGAGAAATATCGAGACTTCCCTCCTCTTTCAGATGATCAGAAGAAAGAAATGACTGACAATGATATAAAGCTTTGGGAAGATAAGGCCAAGAGTGGTCTTCTTAAGAATGATTCCATTCTGAGTTCAGCAATCAGCAGTATGCGTATGACTATTTCTGAGAACATGGGCAAACTTAGCGACCTGGGAATTACAACGGGACAATATTATGAGGGTGGTAAGCTCTACTTAGATGAGTCTAAGCTAAAACAGGCAATTGAGAAAGATCCACAAGGAGTCATGGATTTATTTCAAGGCCCTGCAAGTGCGTCATCGGATGGAATTTTCGATAAAATGTCTGATATTATGAATGATGCCATGGGCAGCTTATCAGATAAAGCAGGTACCACGAAATATAGCGGCGATCTCAACAGTGTGTATAAAGAAGAAAGCGTAATGGGAAAGCAGCTGAAAGATTACAATAAAAGAATTCTAGATTTACAGAACCGATTAAGTGATATGGAAGACCGTTATTATAAACAATTTTCGGCCATGGAAACTGCTATGAACCAATACAACTCTCAGTCGGCCAGTCTAACTAGTTATTTGGGTGGTTCCTAATTTTCAAGTAAAGGGTGAATGACTTGATTACTTCTCCTTATGAAAAATATCGTCAATCGTCAGTTCAAACGTCTAGCCCCTCACAGCTCTTATTAATGCTCTTTGATGGAGCGATTCGGTTTGTTCGCGCTGGTCTAGAAGCTTTGAAAGTCCAGGATGTTCAAAATACGAATCTGAATTTTGGGAAAGCTCAAAAAATTGTAAGCGAGCTAATGTCGACCCTTGATCAAAAATATGAGGTATCTCAAAGCCTTTATGCGCTTTACGAATATACCAACCATCTACTTATTGAAGCAAACATAAAAAAGAGCAGTGAGTCGGCCGAAGAGGCTTTAGGATATTTAACCGATCTCCGGGAAACATGGGCTCAAGCTGCGAAAATTGCTTTGGCAGGACAAGAGGCGCAAAATGGATGAGCTTATTACCGAAATTGAAGAACTCACGTCTGAGATGATGGAGAGAATTATGATATCTTCTTATGAAGAACTGGTGGATTTTGTTCAACAGCGTGGACAGTATATCAGCCGGATCACCAATAATTCCTCAGCGGACCAGTTAACAATGGAGCAGCGTGCACGATTACAAAATGTTTTAAAGCATGATGGAGCTATCCTGTATCGAATGAACTTTTATAAGGATGAGGCAGCGAATTGGTTGAAAAATCGAAGCGATGCTAAGGTTCATCGAAATGCATATGAGGCGAAATATACACCAGACAGCATTTTAATGGATCGAAGAAATTAATTAATATAGTATGATTTAAGAGCTATGATCATAGGATCGTAGCTCTATTTTTGTTATAAGCAGGAAACAAAAGGAACAAAAGTATGGATTTTCTTTGTCTAAATATGGTAGGATACAAGAAGTGTTGATAGTCTTTAAGTCCTGGTTCTATTGTTATAAATTTTCTGTTTTTTTGGGAAAGGGAGGTTGGGTAAAGCAATATCGGATGAAAATAATGTCGATTTAGTTCATATTTTTCGTTTTGATGTATGATTACATAAGTCCATAGGAGGATATTTTGTGAAAATAGGTTTGCATGGTACGTTAACTGGATTGCTAGGTTTGGGGATGACTTTGGGGGCTGTTAGTCCCGCATTTGCAGCGCAACCTGTAAAAGATATCAATGGTCACTGGGCTGAAAAACAGCTGCAGGAGTGGGTAAACCAAGGGACTTTGAAAGGTTTTGAGGATGGTACAGTTAGACCCAATCAATCGATTACTCGGGCTGAATTTATCGCGTTGGTCAATCGTATTTTTGGATACACCGAATCTGCTCAAGTTCAATTTAACGATTTGTCCAGCAGCAACTGGGCCTATACTGATGTGGCCAAAGCGGTTAAAGCAGGATACGTCCAAGGGTACCAAGATCAGACGATTCACCCTTCTGCTGATGTCACCCGGCAAGAAGCTGCGGCTATGATCGGCAAAGTCGTGGGACTGACCGCGGGACAGACGGATTCGTTGTCCACTTTGAAGGATGCCGACCGCATCTCTGCGTGGAGCAAGCAAGGTGTCGCCGCAGTTCTGGAAAGTAAAATCATGAATGGCTACCCGAATCAAACTTTTGAACCGCAGAAAAGTTTAACGAGAGCGGAAGCGGTAGTGCTGATTGACGCAGCCTTTGCGAAGAAAACATCGGAGGTTGTGACCTTTGATCAGGCAGGCACCTACGGCGGTAAGGATCAAGAAATCCAGGTTATTCATGGAAACGTTGTCATCAGCGCTCCAGGAGTGACACTCCAAAATGTAGAGATCCAGGGCAATCTGACCCTTGCCGAAGGAATCGGCAGCGGAGATGCTACCCTGAAAAACGTCAAAGTTCATGGAACCACCAACGTTGAGGGTGGCGGCGAAAACTCGATCCACTTCGTTGATTCCGTGCTAGTTAATATTGTTGTTAACAAGAAAGACGGGACCGTACGTATCGTTGCTGAAGGATCTACAGTTACCCAAAGCGTCGTTGTAAAGTCGTCGGCCAAATTGGAAGAAGACCATGCCAGCGGTGAGGGCTTTACAAATGTTGAATTGTCCAAGGAACTCCCGGCCAATGCAAAAGTCACGCTAAACGGAACATTCGATGATGTTGAAGTTTTTGCTGCATCCATTTCTGTTCAATTGGTTAAGGGTTCCATCGAAAATGTTCAAGTTGATGGTTCTGCAGGAAATACATCGATCGAACTGAGCAGTGAAGCGAAGATCGTGAAACTTGTTTTGGATGCGGTTGCGAAACTCCTCGGTTCCGGCCAGATTCAAACTGCAACGATTAACGACGGCGCCAAAGGTTCTACTTTCCAAACTAAGCCGAACCAAACGGAAGGTTCTCAAAAAGATTCCATCCAAGTGAACACTCCTGCTTCTTCCGGAAGTTCCGGTGGTTCCAGTAATGGGGGCAGCAGCGGCGGTTCTTCCGGCGGATCGAATGGCGGAGGAAATAATGGTGGGGGAACGACGAATCCAGTGGATACAGTAGCTCCTGTTATTACCCTGAAAGGCGAAGCTACCGTAACTCTCGCGTATGGCGCGGATTATGTCGATGCAGGTGTTACCATTGCGGATAACAAAGACACTGGCTTGAAAGCTAAAGTCACTTATTCTAAGGACGGTAAGGTTGTAGATAAAATTGATACGGAAGTAGCCGGTACCTACACGATTCACTACAACGTGAGCGATGCAGCAGGGAATAAAGCAAAAGAAGTGACTAGAACGGTCGTGGTAGAAGCGCCTGTGCAAAAACCAGTGATCCAAGATGCAGCTCTGTCTGTCGATTCGAAAGGACTGCTGCTAAACTTCAGTATCGACAAAGCGATCGATCTGAAAACAAAAGCAGATGTGAAGATCAGCTACTTTACGAAAGATGCCGAGGGCAACCTAGTACCGATCCATAACAAGATCAGTGATTCGGATCTAGTTAAGAACAAACTGTGGGATGGATACTTGTGGGATGTAGAAACTCATAAGAACTATTCATCAGGAGCCATAAGCAACCCAGTCTACTCGGATCAGATCGCGGCAGGAACCAAGCTGGCGACATTGGTAAACCAGGGTCTTCATGGTGTAGGTGGAGACATGGACTATGTAGATATCAACTGGAACGATCCGGCGACGTATGTGGTCCAAATTGTCGTAATGGATAATGAAGGCCGTGTCAGTGAGACGGTTGAGAAAGAGGTAACGGTTGAAGCACCAGAGCAAAAACCATTGATCCAAGATGCGGCTCTATCCGTAGATTCGAACGGACTGCTGCTAAACTTTAGCATCGACAAAGCGATCGATCTGAAAACAAAAGCAGATGTGCAGATCAGCTACTTCACGAAGGATGCCGAGGGCAACCTAGTACCAATCCATAACACGATCAGTGAATCGGATCTAGTTAAGAACAAGCTGTGGGATGGATACCTATGGGATGTAGAAACTCATAAGAACTATTCTTCAGGAGCCATAAGCAACCCAGTCTACTCGGATCAGATCGCGGCAGGCGCGAAACTGGCGACATTAGTAAACCAAGGTCTTCATGGAGTAGATGGAGACATGGACTATGTAGATATCAACTGGAACGATCCGGCGACGTATGTGGTCCAAATCGTCGTATCGGATAATGAAGGCCGTGTCAGTGAGACGGTAGAAAAAGAGGTAACGGTTGAAGCACCAGAGCAGAAACCAGTGATCCAAGATGCGGCTCTGTCTGTGGATTCGAACGGACTTCTGTTAAACTTCAGCATCGACAAAGCGATCGATCTGAAAACAAAAGCAGATGTTCGAATTAGCTACTTCACGAAAGATGCTGATGGAACACTAACGGCGATTCGCAATACGAAAATCAATACGGATTTGGTGAAGAACAAACTGTGGGATGGATACCTATGGGATGTAGAAACTCATAAGAACTATTCTTCAGGAGCCCTAGGGAACCCAGCTTACTCGGATCAGATCGCAGCAGGAACCAAGCTGGCGACATTAGTAAACCAAGGTCTTCATGGAGTAGATGGAGACATGGACTATGTAGATATCAACTGGAGCGATCCGGCAACGTATGTGGTTCAAATCGTCGTAACGGATAATGAAGGCCGTGTCAGTGAGATGGTAGAAAAAGAGGTAACCGTAGAAGCGCCCGTGCAAAAACCAGTGATCCAAGATGCGGCTCTGTCTGTGGATTCGAACGGACTTCTGTTAAACTTCAGCATCGACAAAGCGATAGATCTGAAAACAAAAGCAGATGTGAAGATTATCTACTTTACGAAAGATGCCGAGGGCAACCTAGTACCGATCCATAACACGATCAGTGATTCGGATCTAGTTAAGAACAAACTGTGGGATGGATACCTATGGGATGTAGAAACTCATAAGAACTATTCTTCGGGAGAATTAGGGAACGCAGACTACTCGGATCAGATCGCGGCGGGAACCAAACTGGCGACATTAGTAAACCAAGGTCTTCATGGTGTAGGCGGAGACATGGACTATGTAGATATCAACTGGAACGATCCGGCGACGTATGTGGTCCAAATCGTCGTAACGGATAATGAAGGTCGTGTTAGTGAGACGGTAGAAAAAGAGGTAACGGTTGTACCAACTACAGAAACATAATAAATGATAAAATGAAACTTCCTTTGTTTCATTAAAGGAATTATTGGGTTAAAAGATAAATATATTATGTGATGTACAGGATATCTCTGAACAAACTAAACTTTCTAGTTATGCTGCAGAAGGGAGAGGCACGTGTACCTCTCCTTCCCAGTAATAGTTTCAGAGATATATTGGACTCTCATATTATTTGATGACGAAGGGAATGTTAACACATGCAAGGTAAAGTGAAATGGTTTAACGCAGAAAAAGGATATGGTTTTATTGAGACGGCTGACGGCGGCGACGTATTTGTTCATTTCTCCGCAATTCAAACAGACGGTTTTAAAACATTGGATGAGGGACAAGACGTTGAATTTGATATCGTCGAAGGTGCTCGTGGACCTCAAGCAGCTAATGTAACTAAGTTATAGTTTTTATTAAATCGATTTACATATGAATTTATGGAACGAAGAAAAACAGATGATAATACTGTTAAATTCCTTCTTTATAAATCACATAAATGTAAATCGATATGGAATTTTATACAATTAAACCCCTTTCCATTCCAATTGACAATGGACAAGTTTGGGTGGTATATTCAGGAATGTGGGCGTAAGTCACACTTTATTTGACGACGAAGGGAATGTTAGTGCATGCAAGGTAAAGTTAAATGGTTCAACGCAGAAAAAGGTTATGGCTTCATCGAGACTGCTGAAGGTGGCGACGTATTCGTACACTTCTCCGCAATCCAATCTGAAGGCTTCAAGACTTTGGAAGAAGGTCAAGACGTTGAATTCGACATCGTCGAAGGCGCTCGTGGACCGCAAGCAGCTAACGTAACGAAATTATAATCATCCGGCAAGGCCGACCTACATATACGGTTCGATGGTTAAGTAATTGAAGAACGGTAGCGATAAGACCCTGGATCTCCAGGGTCTTTCTTTGCGTTTCGGCGGATTTTACCATGATCAAGCCTGTTTCATTTCCTCCTGAGCGGTTAAGGAATTTTACCCTGCTTTAGGCGGACAGCGGGGGTGAGTAAAGGGCTTTCATTTGGCGGACAGCCGCCCGAAAACGCCTTTTTACTTAGCGTTAACAATTGTGATATAATGGAACTGCAAAGGAGGAGTGCCCTATGAATTTAGCTATTCGAGGTCAACAAATCGAGGTTACTGACGCTTTGAAGGACTATGTCGACAAGAAGCTCAGCAGGCTTGAGAAGTATTTCGATGCACCCCCCGCCTCAGAAGGAAATGTGACACTTGGAGTTACTCGAGGTTTGCACAGCGTGGAGGTAACGATTCCGCTCCCTGGAGTGATGCTCCGGGCCGAAGACCGCAGCGATGACATGTATGCGTCCATTGATGCCGTCGTGGACAAGCTGGAACGTCAAATCCGCAAGCACAAGACCAAGCTCAACCGCAAGTTCCGCCAGGAAGGAAGCCTGAAGATGCTGTTCACGGAAGAAGCCGCGACCGGTACCGGCCTGCTGCCGACGATGACGGAGGAAGAGCACGATGATCTGGAAGTGGTCCGCACTAAGCGCTTCACTCTGAAGCCGATGGACGTGGAAGAGGCCATTTTGCAGATGAACATGGTCGGACATAATTTCTTTGTTTTTTCGAACATTGATACCCAGGAAGTGAATGTCGTTTACAAACGGAATGATGGAAAATACGGTTTGATCGAGCAAAATGAAGGCAGCGCGTATTAACAAAATGACGGTCCGTTGTAACAATTTTCATGATTATGTAAATATTTATTGAGTTTCGAGTAAAAAAAGAGCCCTTGTCCTGCAACGGATGGGGCTCTTCGTGCGTATATAAATAGAGGCCGTTTGTAAGGGCTGTAAGTTGTTGCGGCATCTCTTACAAACTGTTACAATTTATGCAAACCCGTTTTTATTTTAATTACCGGTTTGAACACGACTGGAATGAACTTCAAGCAGTTGCATTTTGTCTGTATGAAGCCGATTCTGTCCGGATCAATTTCAACAAGCAGCAGATCTTCAATACTCCTGTATGAATCGATTCTTTTTGAATCCATCTCATTCAGCCGGTGTCTGTGTGAATTGGTTCATGAAGAATCTATTTCATTTGAACATAACCCTGAAATAACTGAAGTTGATTCTAACAATTGTTTTGCGCGAAAGGGGTTAACCATGCTAGGTATTGTCAAAAAAATCTTCGGTGACGTCAACGATCGTGAGGTTAAGCGTCTGATGAAGACGGTTGATCAGATCAACAAATTAGAGCCGGAATTCGTCAACCTTTCCGATGAGCAGCTGAAAGGGAAGACGGAGGAGTTCCGTGCGCGTCTGGAGAAGGGTGAAACCCTCGATGATCTCCTGCCTGAAGCGTTTGCCACCGTACGCGAAGCATCCAAGCGCGTGCTCGGTAAGCGTCATTACGACGTTCAGCTGGTCGGCGGCATGACGCTGCACGAAGGCAAGATCGCCGAAATGAAGACCGGTGAAGGGAAGACGCTGGTAGGTACCCTGCCGGTATACCTGAACGCCCTGCTCGGCAAAGGTGTGCACGTGGTCACCGTCAACGACTATCTCGCTCAGCGGGACAGCGCGGAAATGGGACAAATTTACGAATTCCTGGGCATGACCGTCGGGGTGAACCTGAGCGGCATGGACCATGCGGATAAACAATTGGCTTATGCCTGTGATATTACGTACGGTACGAACAATGAGTTCGGTTTCGACTACCTGCGTGACAACATGGTGCTGTATAAGGAACAAATGGTGCAGCGCCCGCTGTACTTCTGTACGATTGACGAAGTGGACTCGATTCTGATCGATGAGGCGCGTACGCCGCTGATCATCTCAGGACAAGCCCAGAAATCGACGGAGCTGTATTACGTAGCGGACCGCTTTGTGAAGCAGCTGCAGAAGGAAGAAGACTATACGGTCGATATTAAGGTTAAATCCGTTGCTTTGACGGAAAAGGGTGTGGCTAAAGCGGAACGCGCTTTTGGCATCGAGAACCTGTATGACCACAGCCATATTACGCTGAACCACCACATCGTGCAGGCGCTGAAGGCGAACGTCATCATGCGCCGCGATGTTGACTACGTCGTAACAGAGGACGAAGTGGTGATCGTCGACGAGTTTACGGGCCGCCTGATGGCCGGGCGCCGTTACAGCGACGGTCTGCACCAGGCGATCGAAGCGAAGGAAGGCATCGAGGTGCAGAACGAGAGCATGACGCTCGCGACGATTACCTTCCAGAACTACTTCCGGATGTACCGCAAGCTGGCCGGCATGACCGGTACGGCGAAGACGGAAGAAGAAGAATTCAAGAAAATTTACGGCCTGGAAGTTATCCAGGTACCGACAAACAAACCTAACCAACGGAACGACATGCCGGACATCGTGTACAAGAGCGTGAACGGCAAGTTCAAGGCCGTTGTCGACGAGATCGTGGAACGCCACAAAAAGAACCAGCCGGTGCTGGTTGGTACGGTATCCATCGAGAACTCCGAGCTGATTTCGGAAATGCTGAAGCGCAAGGGCATCAAGCACCAGGTGCTGAACGCCAAGTACCATGCCGAGGAAGCGGACATTATCTCCCGCGCCGGTCAGCCGGGTACGGTAACGATCGCCACCAACATGGCTGGACGGGGTACCGATATTTTGCTGGGTGAAGGTGTGGCTGATATTGGCGGTCTGCATATCATTGGTACGGAGCGCCACGAATCCCGCCGGATCGATAACCAGCTTCGCGGCCGTGCCGGACGCCAGGGCGACCCGGGCTCGACGCAGTTCTACCTGTCGCTGGGCGATGAACTCATGAAGCGGTTCGGCGCCGACAACGTGCTGAACATGATGGAACGCCTCGGTTTCGAGGAAGACCAGCCGATTGAGAGCAAGATGATTACCCGTGCGGTCGAATCCGCGCAAAAACGCGTCGAAGGCAACAACTTCGACCTGCGGAAGGTCGTCCTCCAATACGACGACGTCATGAACCAGCAACGGGAAATCATCTACAAGCAGCGCCGTGAAATTTTGGAATCCGACAACATCAAGGATATCGTCATGGAGATGATCAAGCCGGTCATTGACCGCGCGGTTGAGGTACACTGCTCCGACGATATTCCGGAAAACTGGGAGCTCCAGGAAGTGGCTGATTACGTGAACAGCAAGCTTCTCGACGAAGGCTCGATTACCCGCGACGATCTGTGGGGCAAAGAGGTTGAGGAGATTGAAGAGTTTATCTTCGATAAGGTGAAGAAGAAGTACGACGAGCGCGAAGAGCGGATCGGTTCCGAGCTGGTACGCGAGTTCGAGAAAGTTATCGTGCTTCGCTCCGTCGACAGCAAGTGGATGGACCACATCGACGCGATGGATCAGCTCCGTCAAGGTATCCACCTCCGTGCATACGGCGGTACGGATCCGCTTCGCGAATACCAGTTCGAAGGCTTCGAGATGTTCAACACGATGACGGCCAGCATCCAGGAGGAAGTGGCCATGTACGTGATGAAGGCTCATATCGAAGCGAACCAGGAGCGCCAGGCGGTCGTGGAAGAGAGCAAGGTATCCACGAATGGCGAGCCGACCGAGAAGAAGCCGGTGCAAGTCGGCGAACAGATCGGACGCAACGATTTGTGCCCTTGCGGCAGCGGCAAGAAGTACAAACACTGCCACGGTCAAGAAGCATAAGATAATATAGAAGCAAATGTTAAAGTCATTCATACAACAGCCGTTTCTTAGGCAACTCTAAGAAGCGGAGCCAAAACTCCCTTAAACCGGGAGACCCAATGCGGGCGCTGCTCTGAAGAGGAGGGTACCGCAGGGTCTTTCCGCTTAAGGGAGTTTATGTCGATAAAGAGGTGAAGAGTAAACCATGTTAGATCCAAGCGTTAAGCACGACCTGCGGGAAATTGCAACGAAACTCACCAATCTTAGGGGGTCTCTTTGACTTAGATCTGAAGCAGGAAATGATCGCGAACTTCGAAGAGAAAATGTCGGCTCCCGACTTTTGGGATGACAACGAAAAGGCTCAATCGGTCATCGCAGAAATGAACGCGGTGAAGTCATCTGTTGACGAGTATGAGAAGCTGCAGCAGGAATACGACGACGCCTCCATGATGGCGGAGCTGGCCGACGAGGAAGGCGACGAATCGCTGGCCTCCGAAATCGCCGAAGCGGTGGAGTCGTTAACCAAGAAGCTGGACGATTTTGAGCTCAAGCTGCTGCTGAGCCAGCCTTACGATAAAATGAACGCCATTCTCGAGCTTCACCCGGGTGCCGGCGGCACCGAGTCCCAGGATTGGGGACAGATGCTGCTGCGGATGTACACCCGCTGGGCAGAGAAGCATGGCTTCAAAGTCGAAACGCTGGACTATCTGCCGGGTGACGAGGCCGGGATCAAGAGCGTTACGCTGCTGATCAAAGGCTTTAACGCTTACGGCTATCTGAAAGCCGAGAAGGGCGTGCACCGTCTGGTGCGCATCTCGCCGTTCGACTCGTCGGGACGCCGCCATACGTCGTTCGTCTCCTGCGATGTCGTGCCGGAGATTACCGAGGACGTCGACGTAGAGATCCGGACAGAGGATCTCAAGATCGATACGTACCGGGCCAGCGGCGCTGGTGGTCAGCACATCAACACGACAGACTCCGCGGTTCGGATTACCCACATCCCGACGGGCGTGGTCGTAACCTGTCAGAACGAACGCTCGCAGATCAAAAACCGGGAGCGCGCGATGACGATGCTTCGCTCGAAGCTGTACGAGCGCAAACTCGAAGAGCAGCAAAAACAGCTGGATGAAATCCGAGGGGAACAGTCGGATATTGCCTGGGGCAGCCAGATTCGCTCCTACGTGTTTCATCCCTATAGTATGGTAAAGGACCACCGCACCTCAGTGGAGACCGGCAATGTCGGCGCTGTCATGGACGGGGACCTGGATCTGTTCATCGACGGTTATTTGCGCAGCCAAATCAAGGTGGAAACCGAATAAAACCAAGTGAATTCCTACACGCTATTCGTGTAGGAATTTTTTGGTGTAAAGGACTGATTTTAGCATTCCGGAAGGCTTGGCTGTTGGATGGCCTATTTTATATTTTAGGTAAGGAGAGAAAATTGTTCATGTCTCAGAAGTCATCGAACCGCAGAAAGGCATCTCTGCCTATGAGCGGACCCCGGCGCCACGTGGTGGACACGCTGCTCATCATTGTCGGTTCCTTTATTATCGCTTTAGGATTTAATTTGTTTTTCCTGCCGAACGGGATTGCTTCCGGCGGGGTATCCGGGATTTCCGTATTAACCGAAGCCTGGTTTGGCATGGAACCGGCCTTTACCCAATGGGCCCTCAACATCCCGTTGTTTATCCTGGGCATCCTGCTGCTCGGAAAAAATTACGGCATCCGCTCGCTGCTGGGCAGCGTGGTGCTGCCTTTGTTCGTCTATCTGACGAAGGACTGGCCGCTGCCGACGAGCAACCCGCTGCTCGCTTCGATTTACGGCGGGATTGCGGTCGGTCTCGGCATCGGGATCGTGTACCGGGGACGGGGCTCCACTGGCGGACTGACGACGCTGGCCCAAATTATTCAGAAATACAGCGGACTCAGCTTTTCCCTGTGCGTCGTGATCCTGGACGGATCGGTCATTGTTTTGGCTGCCTGTACGCTGTCTCTGGAGAAGGCGCTGTATGCGCTGGTGGGACTGTATGTCACCGGTAAGGTGATCGACGCCATTGAGCTCGGCTTCAATTACTCGAAGGTGGCTTATATCATTTCGGACCATATCGAGCCGATAACGGCGGCGGTGCTGAAGGACCTGGACCGCGGCTGTACCAAGCTGAACGCCACCGGCGGCTATACCGGGACGGACCGGACCGTGCTGATGGTCGTCATCGGCCAGAGCGAAACGACGCGGCTGAAGACGCTGGTGCAGTCGGTGGACCCGGAGGCTTTTGTTATCATCAGCAATGCGCATGAGGTGCTGGGCGAGGGCTTTAAGCTGCAGGGCAGCTGAGCATTTTTTTACAACCCATCATAGCTTAATAATGAACAACAAAAAGAGGCGAACAGTTATCCATGCGGACTGGGCAGCCTCTTTTTCATTATGAAAAGGTTGGAGGGAATGGTTAGATGTTCACACCTGTCCGGACCGATACGGCATCAAAAATAAATAACAGCATACATAACAAGGGGAGTTTTCTGCATATGAATGGTGCAGATGGCGGCACTCCGAGCAGATATCCATACAGTCAATGAATGAGCGACGCGTAAGTTTTCAATAGGCATGAAGCGAAGCGGACCTTGAGCAGGGTCTTTTTTTCTTGGAGATTGAAAGGTACGTAGGCTCGGACCATAGGAGACGGGAGCGGAAAAGCCCTTACAGGATAAGGGAAATTCGTTCCAAAGTGTTGTATTTATATAAAAGCGGTCGTATAATAATACATAATTATTCATGATTTATACAGAAGCGGCAGTAGAGAGGGGAACGCGGGGAATGGGAGAACACGGTACTGGGGAGAAGGTTAGGATTGCGATTGTCGGTTCGACCGGCTACGGCGGGGTTGAGCTGATCCGGCTGCTGCAGGGGCATCCCAAAGCAGTCATTACGTCAGTGATTTCATCATCGAGCGCGGGAACGCCGATTTCGGAAGGTTTTCCGCATTTAACGGATATTATCGTGCAAAATTTGGACGGTACCGATCCGAAGGAAATCGCCGCCAAGGCGGATGTCGTCTTTACGGCTACCCCTTCGGGCGTGAGCTCCAAGCTGGTGCCGGGCTTGCTGGAAGAAGGACTTAAGGTCATTGATTTGTCCGGGGATTTCCGGATCAAGGACGGCGCCACGTACGAAAAATGGTATAAGCACACCGCGCCGGATGCGGCCTATTTGGAAGAAGCCGTTTTCGGTTTGTGCGAACTGTTTGGGGAAGAAGTCGCCGGCAAGGACTTTATTTCCAATCCCGGCTGTTACCCGACGGCTACCCTGCTCGGTCTGGTTCCGGCTATCAGCGCCGGCTGGATTAACCCGAACAGCATCATCATCGATGCCAAGTCCGGCGTATCGGGTTCGGGACGCGGAACGAGCTTGACGACCCATTTTGCGGAAATTAATGAAAATTTCAAAGCTTACAAAGTGAATAAGCATCAGCATATCCCGGAAATTGAACAGGTGCTTAGCCAAGTGGCCGGTGAGCAGGTGACCGTGACGTTTACGACCCAGCTCGTGCCGATGACCCGTGGCATTATGAGCACGATGTATGCGAACTTGAACGGCGTGTATAACGACGAAGATTTTGTGGAGCTGTACCGGCAGTATTACCAAGGACGGCCATTCGTGCGCGTGCGCGACACGGGCATTTGGCCGGCGACGAAGGAAGTGCTGGGCTCCAATTATTGCGATATCGGTTTTGCGGCGGATCCGCGGACGGGCCGGGTCACCATTATTTCGGTCATTGACAATATCGTCAAAGGTGCGGCAGGCCAGGCGATACAGAACCTGAATCTGATGATGGGATGGGAGGAGAATCTCGGACTCGGCTATACTCCGGTGTATCCGTAAGCGGGATGAACATAGACATGGGACAATTAACGACGTTTACGCAGGTGAAGGACGGATCGATCGTCACGCCGAAAGGCTTTTCGGCGGGAGGCGTGCACTGCGGACTCAAGAAGACGGATCGCCATGACCTTGGCGCGATCCTGTGCGAGGTGCCGGCCGTGGCTGCGGCCGTGTACACCACGAATGTATTTCAAGCGGCACCGCTGAAGGTGACGCGCGAGAGCCTGCAGAATGGCACGCTGCAGGCTGTGATCGTGAACAGCGGCAACGCCAACGCGTGCACCGGGCAGCAGGGCGAAGCCGATGCCTATGACATGCGGGCGGCCGCAGCCCGCCACCTCGGTGTGGCGGAGCAGGACGTGGCCGTCGCGTCCACGGGCGTGATCGGCGAGCTGCTCAAGATGGACCGCGTGAACGCGGGCATCGAATCGCTGCCGCCGCGGCTCAGCAGCGCCAATTCAGGCGCGGAGGACTTCTCGCAGGCGATCCTCACCACGGACCTGGTGAAAAAAGAAGCCTGCGTATCGGTGTTGGTGAACGGCAAAGAGGTGACGATTGGCGGCGCGGCCAAGGGTTCGGGGATGATTCATCCGAACATGGCGACGATGCTCGCTTTTATGACGACGGACGCGGCCATTGACCAGGAAGCACTGCAGCAGCTGATGCGGCAGGCGACGGACGTGACGTTCAACATGATTACGGTGGACGGCGACACGAGTACGAACGACATGCTGATTGCCATGGCCAGCGGGCTGGCAGGGAACGAAGTGCTGACACCGGCGCATCCGGACTGGGAGCCGTTTGCCGAAGGGTTTACGTATGTGTGCCGGAGCTTGGCCCAAGCGATTGCGCGGGACGGCGAAGGTGCGACGAAGCTGGTCGAAGTCAGCGTCACCGGCGCAGTCAGCGACCTGTCGGCGCGGGCGATTGCCAAGACGGTCATCGGCTCGAGTTTGGTCAAATCGGCCGTGTTTGGCGCCGATGCCAACTGGGGACGGATCATCGCAGCTGTCGGGCGTGCGGGCGAGCCGGTAAATCCGGAGACGGTCGACATCCGGCTCGGCGATATCAGCGTATTGGAACAATCGCGTCCCGTCGCTTTTGATGAAGATAAAGCGTTGGCCTACTTGAAAGGGGACACCGTCCGCATCGTCGTGGATCTGCACGGCGGAGCCGGGCAAGCCACCGCCTGGGGCTGCGATTTGACTTATGACTACGTACGGATCAATGCGGCTTACCGGACATAAGGCGAAGGCAGCTGCAGGGGAGAGTGAATGCATATGAAGACGCTGGAGAATGAGCAGGGCTCCCATATTGGGGCGGATGGCCAGCAGACGTTTGTCATGAAGTGCGGGGGAAGCACGCTGGCGGCACTGCCGGATTCCTTCTTTGAGGATCTGAAGCAGCTGCAGCAGCAGGGCGTGCAGCCGGTCATCGTCCATGGGGGCGGTCCGGCGATTTCGGACAATCTCGCCAAGCTGGGCATTGAAACGGAATTCGTGAACGGCCTGCGCAAGACAACCGAGGACGTCTTGGATGTCGTGGAGATGGTGTTGGCCGGAACGATCAACAAGCAGATCGTGCGGCGGATCCAGAGCACGGGCGGCCGGGCTCTTGGCCTGTCGGGCGTCGACGGGGGACTGATCCAGGCCGAGCCGGTTGCGAATGCGGCCGAGGTTGGCCATGTCGGCGACGTGACCTACGTGGAATCGGCGATCGTTAAAGGCATTACGGCCATGGGCTACATGCCGGTCATCGCACCGGTCGGGGTGGACGCGGCCGGGCAGCGCTACAACATTAACGCCGATACCGCGGCAGGCGCCGTCGCTTCCCATCTGGGAGTCGATCGGATGATCGTGGTCACGGACGTGCCCGGCATCCTGAAAGCCGTGGACGGCGAGAAGCAGGTGCTGCCGTCGGTGACGGTGCAGCAAATCGAAGACATGATCGCCAGCGGCGACATTTACGGCGGCATGATTCCGAAAGTTCGGGCCGCGGTGAGCTGCATTCAAGGAGACGTGCAGGAAGTCGTTATCGTGGACGGCAGTGAGCCCCGGGTACTGAGCCGGGTGCTACAGGGTGAAGTGTTGGGTACCCGCATCGTGCGGGATTAAGATAAAGACAGGACCATTTAAACAGGGGCACAGGGAGGGACCTGCGGCTCCGGGAGAAGGAGTGATTAGGGATGAGTGCAAGCGAACAGGCAAGCTCATTGTTTCAGAACTATGCCAGATATCCGATCAGCCTGGTGAAAGGGCAAGGGAGCTGGCTGTGGGACGATAAAGGGAACAAATACCTCGACTTTATGTGCGGTCTGGCGGTGACCAATCTGGGCCATGCGCCGAAGAAAGTGACCGAGAAGCTGAAAGCCCAGCTGGATGAGCTGTGGCATGTATCGAACCTGTTCCACATTCCGAACCAGGAAAAAGCAGCTACTCTGCTGACGGCGAACAGCTGCGCGGATGCGGTGTTCTTCTGCAACAGCGGCGCCGAAGCGAACGAAGCGGCCATTAAGCTGGCCCGCCGCTACCACCAGAAAGTGAAAGGCACCGGACGCTTTGAAATCATCACCTTCCATCAATCCTTCCACGGACGCACGCTGGCTACCCTGACGGCAACCGGCCAGGACAAGGTAAAAGACGGCTTTCTGCCGCTGCCTGCCGGCTTCAAGAGCGTACCGCTGCATGATCTGGATGCGCTGAAAGCAGCTATCGGACCGGATACGGCTGCGATCATGATCGAGATGGTACTGGCGGAAGGCGGCGTGCTTGTCGTTCAGCCGGATTTCCTGAAGGCAGTGAAGGCGCTGTGCGAACAGCATGGGCTTCTGCTCATCTTCGACGAGGTGCAGACCGGCATGGGGCGTACAGGCAAGCTGTTTGCGTATGAGCATTACGGCATTGAGCCGGATATTTTTACACTCGCCAAAGGCATTGCCAGCGGGTTCCCGGCGGGAGCAATGCTCGGCAAAGGCTATCTGAAAGACGCGTTTACGCCGGGCAGCCACGGCTCTACCTTCGGCGGCACGCCGATCGCGACGGCAGCGATGATCGCCACGATCGAGACGATTCTCGAGGACCAGCTGCCGCAACGCGCCGCGGACATGGGCGAGTATTTGATCCAGCAGCTGAACGAAAAGGTGGCTGTGCATCCTTTTGTCAATGAAGTGCGCGGGTTGGGGCTGCTCATCGGCATCGAGTGCAAGGAGCCGGTGAACGACATCGTGCTGGAAGGGCAGAAACGCGGGCTGCTGTTCGTGACCGCCGGTCCGAACGTGATCCGCCTGCTTCCGAACCTGTATATTACCAAAGAAGAAATCGATCAGGCCGTCGGCATGATTGCCGAGCTGATCCATGATCATACCGCAGTAAACAAGGCGTAGCCGGGCAGCATTAGAGCATGCACTGATAAAGGAGGACGTAACGATGTTGAGCCAAACCGGGCTGCTGCAGGATATCGACCTGAAGGGAAGAGACCTGCTGGAGCTCGACGATTATACACCGGAAGAAATTCAGTACTTGATCGATCTGGCGATCGAACTCAAGCGCAAGCAGAAGAACGGCGAGGAATACCAGCCGCTGAAGGGCAAAACGATCGGACTTATTTTCGAAAAATCATCCACCCGTACCCGGGTATCGTTCGAAGTGGGGGCATTCCAGCTCGGAGCCCACGCGCTCTTTTTAAGCAAAAACGACATTCAGCTCGGACGCGGAGAAATTATCAGCGATACGGCGCAGGTGCTGTCGCGTTACCTGGACGGCATCATGATCCGCACCTTCGGGCATCACAATGTGACGGATCTGGCGAAATACGCCTCCGTTCCCGTCATCAACGGCCTGAGCGATCTGGCGCATCCGTGCCAGGTGCTGGCGGATTACCAGACGATCTATGAGCACAAAGGCCAACTGAAAGGCCTGAAGCTCGCCTACATCGGCGACGGCAACAACATGGCCCATTCCTTGATGATCGGCGGCGCCAAGCTGGGCGTAAACGTATCGATCGCAAGTCCGGAAGGGTACACCCCGGATCCGGCTGTAGTGAAGGCGAGCCAAGAGATTGCCAAGGAGAGCGGCGCGCAGATCGTCGTTACGCACAGTCCGGAAGAAGCGGTGAAGGACGCGGATGTCATTTATACCGACGTATGGGCCAGCATGGGCTTTGAGGAAGAGCAGAAGGTCCGCGAGGCGGCGTTCAAAAACTATCAAGTCGACGAGAAGCTGGCGCAGCTGGCGAAGGCAGACTACCTGTTTATGCACTGCCTGCCGGCACACCGTGGGGAAGAAGTGAGCGAAGGAGTCATCGACGGCAAAAACTCGGTTATTTTCGACCAGGCCGAAAACCGTCTGCACGCGCAAAAAGCGCTGATGGCCGCATTGATGGGTTAAGATTAGTCAGGAGAGGGAGTTAAGACATGGCAAAAGAAAAAATCGTACTGGCGTATTCCGGAGGTCTGGATACGTCGGTCATTCTGAAATGGCTTAAGGAAACGTATGACGCTGAAATCATCGCATTTACGGCCGATATCGGACAGAAGGAAGAGCTGGACGGTTTGGAGGAAAAGGCACTGGCTACCGGCGCTTCGAAAGTATACATTGACGATCTGCGCGACGAGTTCGCACAGGATTTTATCTTCCCGATGTTCCAATCGGGAGCGCTGTATGAAGGTCAGTACCTGCTCGGCACGAGTATTGCGCGCCCGCTGATCGCCAAGCGCATGGTGGACATCGCCCGCGCGGAAGGCGCAACGGCAATCGCGCACGGCGCAACGGGAAAAGGGAATGACCAGGTGCGTTTCGAGCTGGCGGCTGCGGCCCTGGCACCTGACATCAAAGTTATCGCCCCATGGCGTCTGGAGGAATTCCGCAACGAGTTCCCGGGACGCGCGGAAATGATCGCTTTTGCCGAGAAGCACGGCATTCCGGTAACCGCCTCGGCGGCGAAGCCTTATTCGATGGACCGCAACCTGCTGCATATCAGCTATGAGAGCGGCGTGCTCGAGGATCCTTGGTTCGATGCCAGCGCTCCCGAAAATAAAGACATGTACCTGCTCAGCGTGTCTCCTGAAGATGCGCCGGATGAAGCGGAATACGTGGAGCTCGATTTTGTGCAGGGCAACTGCGTCGCCATTAACGGCGAGAAGCTGAACCCGCTGGCCGTGATGGAGCGCCTCAACGAGCTTGGCGGCAAACACGGCATCGGCCGCGTGGACATGGTGGAGAACCGTTTTGTCGGCATGAAGAGCCGCGGCGTGTATGAAACGCCAGGGGGCACGATCCTTTTCACCGCGCACCGCAAAATGGAGTCAATCACGATGGACCGCGAAGTGATGAACCTGCGCGACAGCCTGATCACCCGTTACAGCACGCTCGTGTACAACGGCTTCTGGTTCGCACCGGAACGTCTGGCACTGCAGGCGCTCGTGACCGAAAGCCAGAAGAACGTGACCGGTACAGTGCGCGTGAAGCTGTACAAGGGCAATATCATCGCTGCCGGCGTGAAGAGCCCGGTCAGCCTGTACAACCCGGACATCGCCACGATGGAAGCCGATCCAACCCAAGCTTACGATCAAGGGGATGCTACCGGCTTTATCCATTTGAACGCCCTGCGTCTTAAAGTCGGCACAGGTGTGGCACAGAACAAATAATTTTTCCATGATATAATCAACAGCACAAGCATGTCGTAGGGAGGCCGTTCCTTGTCGGTCACGGGAAGGAGCGGCCCTCTGCTGTCAAGCAAGAGGGGAGAGAACGATAGTGGGCAAACTGTGGGGAGGGCGCTTTACGAAGCAGACCAACCATCTGGTAGACGAATATACGGCTTCGATCGGTTTTGACCAGGCGCTCGCCGAGGAGGATATTCAAGGCAGCCTGGCTCATGTGACGATGCTGGGCAAATGCGGAATCGTTCCGCAGGAAGACGTGGAGACGATCAAGGCGGGGCTGCAAACCGTGTTGGATAAAATCCGCCGCGGCGAAATCGAGTTTTCGGTGGCGGACGAGGACATCCATATGAACGTGGAGAAAAATCTGATCGCCGAGATCGGCCCGGTCGGCGGCAAGCTGCATACGGGACGCAGCCGGAACGATCAGGTGGCGACCGATATGCACCTGTATTTGCGCAAACGGGTCGTCGAGCTGGCCGGCATGCTGCATGAGCTGCAAAAATCGCTGATCGGACAAGCAAGGGACAACCTGGATACGATCATCCCAGGGTATACGCATCTGCAGCGTGCGCAGCCGATTCTGTTCGCCCATCATCTGATGGCGTACGTCTCCATGTTCCAGCGCGATATTGAGCGCCTTATGGACAGCTACAAGCGCATTAACGTCCTGCCGCTCGGCGCTGGCGCCCTGGCCGGGACGACGTTCCCGATCGATCGCCATTTTGTGGCGGAGCAGCTGCAGTTTGACCGGGTCTACGAGAACAGTCTGGATGCGGTCAGCGACCGAGATTTTATCGTGGAGTTCCTGTCCCACGCGTCCATCATCATGATGCATCTCTCCCGCCTGTCCGAAGAGCTGGTGCTGTGGAGCAGCACGGAGTTTAACTTTATCGAACTGGACGACGCGTTCTGTACCGGCAGCAGCATTATGCCGCAGAAGAAAAACCCGGACGTACCGGAGCTGGTTCGCGGTAAAACCGGCCGCGTGTACGGCAACCTGATGGGCCTTCTGACGGTGCTCAAGTCGCTGCCTTTGGCGTACAACAAGGATATGCAGGAAGACAAGGAAGGCATGTTCGACACGGTGGCCACGCTGGAGGGAGCCCTGCAGCTGTTTGCGCCGATGATCGCGACGATGAAGGTGAACAAGAGCCGCATGCGCGAAGCGGTCAACCAGGACTTCTCAAACGCGACGGACATCGCCGACTTCCTCGTCGGCAAAGGGCTGCCGTTCCGCCAGGCGCATGAAGTTATCGGCAAAACGGTGCTGTACTGCATCCAGCAGGGCAAGTACCTGCTTGACCTGACGATGGAGGAGTTCCAGCAGTTCTCGCCGCTGTTCGACGACACGATTTATGAGGTGCTGCGGCCGGAAACCGTCGTGAACGCCCGCAATGTGTACGGGGGCACGGCGACAGATCAGGTGGCTGAGGCGATTAAACGCGGTGAGGTACTGCTCAGCATGACGGAGCAGTGGCTTGCCGAGCACGTATAACGATACATTGCAGATCAGAAATAGCAGATAGAAAGGCGCTTCCCTTGTGGAGGCGTCTTTTTTCGTTGGGTCCCCCATATTTTTCATTTGCCGTATTTACAACGTAACAATGTTATGTTACATTATTTCTGCGAGGAGGATGTGCAATGAACGAAGAAGAGATTTCCAAAAAGGATCTGCTGGAACTGACCGGGATTTCCTATGGACAGCTGTACCGCTGGAAGCGGAAAAACCTCATTCCCGAGGAATGGTTTATCCGCAAGTCTTCCTTCACGGGACAGGAGACCTTTTTTCCAAAGCAAAAAATACTGCAGCGTATAGACCGCATTCTCAATATGAAGGACGGTTTGTCCCTCGACGAGCTGGCCGATGTGTTTTCACCGAGCTCCGGCGAAGTATCGATCACTCCAGGCGAGCTTTTACAACGTAACATTGTTACAAATATGACGCTGGATCTGTTCGAACAGGAGCTGGGGAAACAGGACGTGCTGACGTTCGCCGACATTCTCTCGGTCTATGTACTGGAGAAGCTGCTCAAGAGCGGAGAAATAACCCGGGATGAAGGCAAGATGCTGTTATCCCTCATGCGGGATCATTACGCTAAAGTGGCAAGCAGACCGTGCGAGCTGGCGCTCGTCCGCAAAATGGGCGTGCCGCTGCTGCTGCTAATCGAGACTACCGAGCATGTATATATGGACCGGGATGCCAAGTGGGTGTTCCGCCTGCCTTTAAGGGGCTGTATCGAGGAATTGAAACTAAAAATCAACCAATCGGAGGTTTGAGGCGATGGAGCGGGAACAAAGACATGACATGTCGATGTCGGGCATCGGGACGGTGGCGTCCGGTGTGTATAAAACGGTTAGGATTGACGGGATCAGCAAGGTGAAGGGAGATATCGACTGCATTACGCTGGATTCCAACGGCACCCTGAACATTTCGGGTTCGGTGCTTGGGGAAACGGTCAAGATCAACGGGACGATGTCGATCGGCGGCAATTTATCGGCCGAACGTTTGATTCTGGACGGCATGGGATCGGTCAAAGAGATGACCCGCTGCAGCGAATCGGCTGCGATC
Source organism: Paenibacillus sp. VMFN-D1 (assembly GCF_003386155.1). NCBI lineage: Bacteria > Bacillati > Bacillota > Bacilli > Caryophanales > Paenibacillaceae > Paenibacillus > Paenibacillus sp. VMFN-D1. The sequence goes on from NZ_QRDU01000004.1 coordinate 536,213, forward strand.
AACGGCCAGGTCACCCTGGAAAAGGGGCTAAACAGCGAGAAAGTGGAAGTGTCGGGCAGCCTGAAGTCGAGAGGGGACGTGCAGTGCGAGGTGCTTTCGGTTCACGGCGGCTTTAACGTGGATGGGCTGGTGAACGCCGGCGAGATCGACTTGAAGATGAGTCTGGCCAGCAAAGCCAAGGAAATTGGCGGGGATCATATTACCGTGCGCCGGTTGAAAAAAGCGCCTATTTTGCTTCAGTTGGCCCCGGTCTTCAACAACCGCCTGAAGGCCGATCTCATTGAAGGGGACTTTGTGGACCTGGAATATACCGAAGCGGATGTCGTCCGCGGAAGCGAAGTACGGATCGGCCCCGGCTGCAAAATCGGCAGAGTCGAATACAAGGTCGATTTCAAGCGGGACGGAGACGCTCAGGTCGGATCGGCCAAGCAAATCTGAAGCAGCGTTGAAGCAGATCTGAATCTGCGCTGAAACCAGCTGCTAGGCAGCAACAGAGCAAAATCCCAATACGGGTGCATGAGACAACATTCAGGGAATGCCCGGACGACCGGGTATTCATAAGGGAGGAAAAGGTCATGACGGCAAATGGAAACCGCCAAGGGCTTGGCGATATCAAAATTACGGGCAGCGGGAGCTCGGGAGGCGGAACCTTTAACCAGGTCAAAATTATGGGTGACGCGGAAATCAGCAGTACGGCGGATTGCGGGCTGTTTAAATGCCTGGGCACGGCGCAGGTGAACGGCTCCCTGATCGCGGAAACCGCATCCGTCAACGGAACGCTGAACGTCCGGGAGAACCTTCAGGGCGGACTGCTGAAGTCTCAGGGCGAGGTAAGCGTGTCCGGGGATCTTCAGTTGAAAAGCATCAGCATTAACGGCGAGCTGGCCGTCGGAGGCAATGTGTCTTCGGATTTCGTCAAGATCAACGGCGGCCTTCGGGCGGCGTCCGGCCAGACGGAGGAGCTGCTCGTGCGGGGCGTGGTGGAAGTCCCGGGCATGCTGAACGGCGAGCTCGTCGAGATTAAAATGTATGGACCGAGCCGGATTGGAGAGCTCGTAGGTGCCAAGATCACCGTCAAGAAAGGGCTGGAGATTCCGCTGTTCGGGAAGATGACTTCCCATTACGACGGCGGGGATCTGAGCGCGGAGAGCATTGAAGGCGACGTCGTTTATCTGGAGAACACCAAGGCTGCCGTCGTCCGGGGCAGAAGGGTGAACATCGGGAGCGGATGCGAGATCGGATTGGTGGAGTATACGGACGAATTCAAGCAGGACACGGCGGCAAGTGTAGGACGGTTTGTCCGGCTGGGATAAGATATTTTACAAACAATATAAAGGGGTAGTGCGTAACATGGCAGAGAAAAAGAACAGGCTGGGTCTGATCGTCGCCGGTCTGCTGCTCGGCGTGCTGATCGCCGCGATGGACAACACGATTGTCTCCACCGCAATGGGGACGATCGTCGGCGAGCTGGGCGGTCTGGACCAATTCGTCTGGGTCACCTCCGCGTATATGGTGGCAGAGATGGCCGGCATGCCGATCTTCGGCAAATTGTCCGATATGTATGGAAGGAAAAGATTTTTCGTATTCGGGATCATCATGTTCCTGCTGGGCTCGGCCTTGTGCGGGACGGCGCACAGCATTACCGAGCTGAGCATTTACCGGGCAATCCAGGGAATCGGCGGCGGGGCACTGGTGCCGATTGCATTTACGATCGTGTTTGATATTTTCCCGGTGGAGTCCAGAGGCAAGATGGCGGGCATGTTTGGCGCCGTATTCGGGGTGTCGAGCTTGTTCGGGCCGCTTCTCGGAGCGTATATCACCGATTATCTGGAGTGGCGCTGGATATTTTATATTAACCTGCCTTTAGGCATTGCAGCCTTTCTGCTGGTGGTGCTGTTCTATCATGAATCACATGAGCATTCCAAGCAAAAGATCGACATTTGGGGAGCCGCTACGCTGGTGGGCTCCGTGGTCAGCCTGATGTTCGCGCTGGAGCTGGGCGGCAACAAATATGCCTGGGATTCGCCGGTCATTATCGGATTGTTCGCCGCGTTTGCCGTGCTGATGATCGTCTTCCTGGCCGTGGAGGCCAAGGTGGCCGAACCGATCGTGTCCTACGACATGTTCCGCAAAAGACTGTTCGCCTTCAGCAGCGCAGCGGCTTTGTTCTATGGAGCGGCTTTCATTACCGCAGCCGTGTACATTCCGATTTTCGTGCAAGGGGTAATGGGCGGAAATGCAACTAACTCCGGGTTGATACTACTTCCGATGACACTGAGTTCCGTAGTTGCCTCGCAAGTAGGGGGCATGCTGTCCACCAAAATGTCATTCCGCAGCGTCATGATCCTGTCGGCAGTCATTTTCGGCGGCGGCATGCTGCTGCTCGGCACGATTACGCCGGAGACAACGCGGACGATGCTGTCCATCTATATGCTGGTCGCCGGCTTCGGGATGGGATTTTCATTCTCCGTGCTCGGGATGTCGGCCATCCAGGGCGTGGATGCCAGACAGCGGGGCTCGGCCAACTCAACGATCTCCTTCCTGCGCTCGCTCGGAATGACGGTGGGGATTACGATCTTCGGCATCATCCAGCGAAATGACTTCCATGACCGGCTGAGCAGCACGCTGGGCGGAGCTTCCGGCCAGAATATGCCGGCCACGATGGATCCGCAGCAGATGCTCTCGCCGGAGCGCAGAGCGCTTATTCCGGCACCGGTCATGGAGAAGATCAGCAGCGCGCTGTCCGTCTCCGTGGACCATGCGTTCCTGTGGGCCGTGATACCGGCGGCGCTGGCGCTGGTTTCGGTCTCCCTGATGGGCGGATCACGGCTGCAAATGTCCCAGATGAGACCGGGAGCGCGTAAGGATGGGGCGCATCATTAATGAAACCGTGATTTGAAAGCTTACATTGTTGGAAGTGAAGAAGCTGGGGTGCAGTTCAGTGCCCTGGCTTCTTCTTTATTTTGGCGGGTGATTGCAATTCATGGTGCTTGTATCTATGTATCTATGTAGCTCTAGTCCTTAGCGGAGTGATTAGATAAACCAGGGATTCATATTTAGAAGCAGCAGTAACAATGAGGGGTTTTAAAGGACTTGCATATTGAATGCTGATCCATTCGCTGTCAATTACACGTATGATGTCCTGCATATACTTCCCGTTGAAAGCAATACGAAATGGCTCCCCTTGAAAGTCCTCCACAGGAGTAGTCTCATGAACATCGCCAACCTCCGGCGTATTGGAGCTTAATTCCAAGGAATGGGGTGTTCCATTCAGCAGAACCGTTTGTCCGCCTGCAACCAGATTAACCCGCTCGATCGCGCTGAGAAAGGCTGCTGAGGAAACCCGAACTTCTGTTACATATGTGGCGTTGGTCATCGTTTCCATTGGCGGGAAGAATCCTGTCATTAGAGGAATGTAAGCCGCGAGAACCTGATTATGTATAACCATCCGGTGATTGCTGAAGGAGATCCGCAGCTTCTCTCCGGACAGCAGCTTGGAGACATGCTTTAAATATGCGGAAGGTATGATAGCCTCAACTTCATTGCTCAGATTGCGGTTAAGAAGGATTGTGCATGAAGCCAGGCGCACACCGTCTGTAGCCATCAGCTTCATTGAGCCATTTGCAATGTGAAACAGGGCGCCGGTTAATACTGGCCTGGGTTCATTGGATCTGGCGGATGCAAAAACGACCTGCTGAACCATTTTTTTAAATTGAGAGCTCGATAGCTCCACATCCAACAGCTGGTTTCCGAGGTCTGGAACGGAACAGCTATCCTCTGGATCCATTCCGTAGAGTCGGAATACAGTACTGCCTGAGCTAATCTTTAATAGGAAAGGCGGCTGTGTTTCCAGGGCCACGACTCCGGCAGGCAGCTTGCGAATCATATCCGCGAATAGACGCGAGGGTACGGCGATGGACCCCGTTTGATAGTGTCCCTCATCGAGTGGAAGCTTTGCTTGAATGACCATTCCCGAGCTTGTTCCTGATGCAAGTGTCAGTCCATTCAGACTCGTATGTAAATGAATCACAGAGTTCTGCGGTTGTGCCGAGGATACCGACGCTGCGACGGCAACCTGTTGAACGGTTTGAGCCAGAAGATCACCTGGGATACGGACGAGCACGGGCGTCACCTTTTTCTTTTAATTTTGACCGGAAAAATAATGTTCGATCATTCCACGCAGAACTTCAGACCGAGTAAACTGATGGTCGTCGCAGTAGGCATCCAGACGGTCCCATGTTGTCTCGGATAAAGTTAACGATACTTTGCGGGTCGTCCCGATCCCTTTTCTGCCTGCTCCTCGGCGCGCTCCGCCACGGGTAAACATGAAGCTCAACTGCCCTTCCTTATCGGGGATGCCGATTTTTACTTTGTTTTGCCGCTCCATGATCATGCCTCCTGTTTGAATAAGGTAACTTATTTCAAATGTTTTCTAATATTAATCTATCACAGTTCGAAAGTGTTGGGCAAGAAGTACTCCTTTTAGCGCCAAGCGAATCAACCCACCCAAAACGGGGTATAAAAGGGTAAAAGAATCGAAAAGGAGTGAGCGTCATGAAAATCATTATTACGCAGGCGGAAGCGGTAGAGAAAGGCATCTGGGGCGAAGTCATGAAGATGTTCGGCGTCGAGGCCGAGGAGGAAGTGTGGCCGAGCGAGGAGTACATTTTGACGGAGGAGCAGGCGCGCCGGATCGGGATTATTCAGTAGAGCTCACATATGATGATAAAAAGGGTGTCTCCAGCGGTTTCGATAAACCGGCGGAGGCACCCTTTTGCTTCGTTTGGATTATAGCTGACAATCCATTGCTGCCCTTCAACTGCCCTCAGAAGTTCGGCCCGCTTACGCCGTCCTCCACGATTTGTTCTTCGGATCCCGGAGCAGGGCTGCCCTCTCTGGAATCTTCTGTATGGACCGCGATCAGCCGGCTTTGCGGACGGTACGTATCACGGGAAATACGTTTGCGCGATACCTCCTTGCCGTCCACTTTCTTGATTTGATAGGTCTCGACGACGTAGCCGGGTTTGCCGCTCTGCAGGATCTCCTGGCCGCCGACCGGAAGGGTCGGATTCTGCACGAACTTCTCGGTGACCGGGAGAGTTTCGACCGTGCGGGACATGAGGTCATAGGTGACATTTTTCGGGAAGGTGCCAAAAAATTTGACGATCAGATTCCGATCCTTGACTTCGGCCTGTATCAGCAGCGATTTGCCGGTATTGTTCCGGAAGCGAAAGTTGATCGAGCCTTCGGCAAACGTAGCGTCCTGTCCTTTCGGCAAGTAGCTGACCGGAAGGGAATGGTTGCGCCGCTCGACGATTTCAAGCCCGGTCCGGACCGCCGCATTGTACACCGTGCTGGACACCTGGCAGATGCCTCCGCCTACTCCGGGTACCAGCTTCCCGTTCAGGATGACCGGCGCCTCCTGGAACCCGTATTTTTCCTCCGCCTTGGCAATGACCTTGCTGTAATCAAACACGTCACCCGGCTTCAGCACCATGCCGTTCACCGCCTTGGCGGCGGAATCGACATTGTATACCCTGCCCGGCCCGCTCGAACCGAGCCCGGTGGAGAACTCGATGATTTTTCGCTCGATTCCTTCTTCCTTGAGGCTGCCGATCGTGACGTTCGGCACCATCCGGTACAGGGGAAGGTCCAGGCTGAGCTTGGGCTTTTCGCCGCCGGCAATCAGGGCGAAGTCCTTCGGAATCAGCGCCGTCATCTGCTCCTTGAGCGTGTTCCAGTCAATCCGCGAGACCGAAACCTCCGGCGTGTACACGACCTCGTCTTTACCTGAGATCCGCCGCGTGGCTTCCACCGGAAGCCCGAAATGCTCCTGCTCCCACTCCGGCGTAAATTTCTCCTTCAGCGCGGAAATGTCCCAGTGGGGCACGATGTTCCAGTCCGTCTGAAAATGCCAGCGGTATTTCAGCTGGTCCAGCCAGCTCCCTTCATGCAGCTTCACAACCGCCTCTTTAAAGGCGTCCGCTTCAAACGAAACGCCGGCTTCTTTCAGCGTCAGCTGGGCATCGGGAATGCCTTTGGCGGCCACGGACAGCGTCAAGGGAATGCTCTCCATCTGTCTGAGGCGGGCGTCCAGCAGCTTAAGCGCCTCATCTGAATCTTTTCCTCCGAGCGGGTAGCCGGCAACTTGGATCTTATCCGGAAGGGTGCTTTGTCCGATATAAAGATGTACCCACCCGGCGGTGACGGAACCGATCAGCAGGATGCTGGCGATAATGATCAGGCTCAAATGAATTTTTTTCATAGGGTTCCCACCTCTTTCGCTTCCTCTTCATCGTGATTGATGCTGTCTTTCCATATATATGTAGGCAAAGTGGAAAAATTTCGGGTACTCAAAAGGTAACAATTTTGTTACAATGAAACACATCGTGATGATTCCTACGCTTTTTTAAAGGAATTAGCTGGAATGTGTCGAATTTATAATGGCTGATTATGTAATTAGGAAGTGATGAACGAAGTGATTGAAATGCAGGACGTATGGAAGACCTACCAGAATGGAACCCATGCATTGCAAGGCGTATCGGTCAAGATCGACCGCAACGAATTCGTATACGTCGTCGGACCGTCCGGCGCAGGCAAATCGACATTCATGAAGCTTATTTATAGAGAAGAAGTGCCGACCAAAGGACAAATCTCTGTGAACGGTTTTAATATCGGCAAGCTGAAGCAGCGGAAAATTCCGTATGTGCGCCGGAATATCGGCGTCATTTTTCAGGATTTTCGCCTTCTTCCGACGCTGTCGGCATATGAAAACGTGGCTTTTGCCATGGAAGTCATCGAAGCGCCGAAGCGGCAGATGAAAAAGCGCGTGATGGAGGTGCTGGATCTGGTTGGACTGAAGTCCAAAGCCACCCGCCTTCCGGCGCAGCTGTCCGGGGGGGAGCAGCAGCGGATCGCGATCGCGAGAGCCATTGTGAACAACCCGGCGGTCATTATCGCGGACGAGCCTACCGGCAACCTGGACCCCGAAACGTCGTGGGGCATCATGCAGCTGCTTGATGAGATCAATTTCCGCGGAACGACCATCGTCATGGCCACCCACAACAAGGAGATCGTGAACACGATGCGCAAGCGCGTCATCGCGATCGAGCACGGCAACATTGTACGCGACCAGCAGAGAGGGGAGTACGGGTATGACTTTTAACACCTTTCTGCGGCATTTGCGGGTCGGGTTTAACAGCATCTTCCGCAACGGGTGGATGACCGTAGCCTCCGTTACCTCCATCGTGGTATCCCTGTTCGTGCTCGGGGTATTTATCATCCTGGTGCTTAATGTCAACGCTTTGGCCGACAAGGCCGATAAACAAGTGCAGATCCGCGCTTATCTCAACCTGAACGTCGACCAGAAGCTGCGCGAGAAGGTGCAGAACGAAATCTCCGCGATGCCGGAGGTCAGCAAGGTGCAGTTCATTTCCAAGGAGCAGGGCCTCACCGATTTCCGCAACAGTATGGGAGATGAGGGGAAGGAGCTGCTGGAAGGCTTCAGCAAGGATAACAACCCGCTGCCGGACACCATTATGGTCGAGGTGATCGAGCCGACGACGGTTCCGTTCGTCGCCCAGAAGATCGAGGCGCTGAACACGAGCCATACGGAGCAGCCGATCATGAAAGTGAAGTACGGCAAAGGCACAATCGAAACGCTGTTTAAAGTGACGCGCCTGGTGCGCAACATCGGGTTTATTTTCGTAGCCGGCCTCGCCGTCATGTCGATGTTCCTGATCTCCAACACTATTCGCGTTACGATTCTTGCCCGCCGCCGGGAAATCAGCATTATGAAGCTGGTCGGGGCGACGAATTATTTTATCCGCTGGCCGTTCTTCGTGGAGGGCACCCTGATCGGCCTGATCGGGTCCGTCATCACGGTGGCGCTGCTGTTCATCGGTTATGACCGGCTGGCCGCCTCCATCGGCTCGGATTTTACGCTCCAGATGTCACTTCTCCCGCTGAGCCAGCTGTGGCAGTGGGGAGGATTACTGATTGTCCTCGGCGTGCTGATCGGCATGTGGGGAACGACCCTATCTATTCGCAAATTTTTGAAGGTATAAGAACAAGAACGATAAGCAGCTGACGGAGAGTCTTGGTTATACAGGAGAAACTTTTGGAAAAGGACGGGGAACGCAAGTTGAAAAAGATCGCCACATGTTTGGCTGTAGTTATGATCGCAGCGGCTGTATTTCAGCCTTCGGAAGGTCTGGCAAAGAAAAAAACGGTCGATCAGATCGACCATGAACTGAGAGTGCTGCAGCAGCAGGCGAAGACCGCCAAGCAGCAGAAGAGCAAGGCGGAAGCCCAGAAGCAGGAAGCGCAGCATTACAAAAATAAAACGACCCAAAACCTTCAGTACGTCATGAACCAGATTAATACGGTGAGCAACACGATGACCAAATTGACGGTTCAAATTGACGACACGCAGGACAAGCTCCATCAGACCGCAGCCGAGCTGGATGCCGCCGAGGAGCGGATTCAGTCGCGGGAGAAAATGCTGGAGTCCCGGGTACGTCTTATGTATACCGACGGTAACGTATCCTACTTGGAAGTGCTGCTCTCATCGACCAGCTTCTCCGATTTCCTGGAACGGGCCGATGCGCTGAAGGAATTCGTAGACCAGGATAAGGATTTGCTGGAACAGCACAAGAAGGACAAGGCATTGGTGCTGGCTAAGAAAAAGGAACTGGAGTCGGATTACGCCAAAGCCAAGGATTTGTATGCCCAGATGGAAGACCAGAAGGCCATTCTGGCTGAAAACGAGCGGCAGAAGCAGATTCTGATCGCGCAGTATGACCAGAAGATTGAAGAATCCGACGACACCAGTGAAGAGCAGGATCAGCTGCTCGTCACGCTCGTCAGCAAGCGTGCTTCCCTGGAGCAGGAGAAGAACAAGCTGAAGGCTGAAGAAGCGGCGAGAAAGGCGGCGGCAGCCAAGGCTGCTGCTGCAAAGAGAGCGGCTGCAGCAGCAGCGGCAGCGGCCAAGAAGAGGAGCGCCACAACGACAACGACAGTTGAAAGCTCGGGCGGCTTCTCGGGCAGCGGCGGACCGCTGTATATGCCGGTTAGCGGAGCCCGCATTTCTTCGTCTTTCGGCCGAAGAGTCCATCCGGTTACGGGTGAAGTCGGCAAGATGCATAAAGGGGTGGACCTTGCCGTTCCGCAGGGAACGCCGATCCACGCCGCTGAAACGGGAACCGTCACGCTGGCCGAATGGTGGAGCGGTTACGGGTACTGTGTCATCATCGATCATGGGGACGGAATGTGGACCCTCTATGGACATATACGTGAAGGCGGTATTAAAGTAAAGGTAGGCGAGCATGTCAGCCGCGGTCAGGTGATTGCAGAATCCGGCGCAACGGGACAAGTCACGGGGCCTCACCTTCATTTTGAAGTCCGTCAGAATGGAACGCCTGTGGACCCGATGCCGTATCTGTAGACCGTATAAATATTCCGTACAAGCCGAACATATACTAGGATGGTTAAGTCTGGTCATAAGAGGTTCGGCCGGAAAATAAAAGGCGGTGAAACTTACTTTGAAGAAACGTACGGTCGCATTGTTGGTCGTCGTAGGTATGCTGTTGGGAAGCGTACTGACCCTCGTGTTAACAAGCGCAAGCTTTGCGAATCAGGCCTCGACGGGCCAGGGCGTGTTAGCGAGCGTGGTCAGCGGCGGCTTGAAGCAGGATGAAGCGAAGAAAATCGGTACGGCTCTGGATCTCATCCAAGGGAATTATTATGAGGATGTGGACCGGAGCAAGCTGGTGGACGGTGCCATCAACGGCATGATGGAATCGCTGGAAGATCCGTACTCGACTTATATGGGTAAGCAAACGGCACAGGAATTTGAGGAGAGCATCGAGGGCTCGTTCAGCGGCATCGGTGCCGAAGTGTCCTCGGAAGACGGCAATGTCGTCATCGTGTCTCCGATCAAGGGATCGCCTGCGGAAAAGGCAGGACTCCGCGCCAAGGATATCATCCTGACGGTGAACGGAGAATCGCTGAGCGGGCTTGAGCTGAACGATGCGGTTTCGAAAATCCGCGGTCCAAAAGGCAGCGAGGCGAAGCTGACGGTCCGCCGCAGCGGCGTATCGACGCCGCTTCAGTACACTATCGTACGCGACGATGTCGATCTGGAGACCGTCAATGCCCACATGGAGCCGGGTAAGGTAGGCGTGATTGAAATTACCCAGTTCTCTCTGAACACGGGTGATCGCTTTAAGGAAGAGCTGGCGAAGCTCGAGAGCGAAGGCATGAAGGGCCTCGTCATTGATGTCCGGAACAATCCCGGCGGCGTACTGTCCGTCGTGATCGATATCGCCGAGCAATTCGTGCCGAAAGGCAAGCTGATCGTTCAGGTTGAAGACAAGAACAAGAAGCGCGAGAAGAGCGAGTCCAAGGGAACGGGCAAAGACTATCCGGTCGCCCTCCTGATGAACAAGGGAAGCGCCAGCGCATCCGAAATTCTGGCAGGTGCCTTGCAGCAATCGGCCGGAGCGAAGCTGATCGGTGAAAATTCCTTTGGTAAAGGAACTGTACAGACGAGCTTCGACAAGCAAATGGGCGACGGCAGCCTGCTCAAGATTACGATCGCGAAATGGCTGACGCCAAACGGCAGCTGGATCCACAAGAAGGGGATCAAGCCTGACATTGCGGTGGATCAGCCGGATTACTTCTCGGTGGCTCCGATCAACAAGGACAAATCGCTGGAATACAACATGAATAACACTGACGTGAAGAGTGCGCAGATCATGCTGGACGGCCTTGGCTTCAAGCCTGGACGCAAAGACGGATTCTTCGATGAGAAAACCGTGGCAGCCGTCAAGTCGTTCCAAAGCAGCGCGAAGCTGAAAGCGAACGGTGTCATTGACGTGAAGACGGCGGAAGCACTCGAGAACGCGCTGATCGAGCACATCCGCGATCCGAAATACGATAATCAATTGAACCGCGGGATCGACGAGGTGCGGAAGGAAATTACCGCTGCCGCGTCGAATCGTTAAGAAGGCTGATCTTTAGCCTTCTTTTTTTCTTGCGTCTGATGTCTGTCCTGGATGTGCGTAAATGTCATGGTAAAGGAGCGTGGTGACGGATTGGATGTCGCATTGGAACTGCTGTGGAAGTTGGGGGATGCTTTGTTACAGCTGCTGACGCAGCCGTTTTATTATATTTCGATCATATTGATGGCACTTGTGTACCGTAGGCAGGTACTGCTGGAGAGAAAGCTGTTCTCCGTCCGGCTGCACAGCTGGGGGCTGCAGACTTGGCGGACCTTTTGGGGCGGACTGCTGGCCGGAATTGGCGTCTCGGTGGCCGCAGCGTTTTTGGGAATTTCGCTGACCACGGAAGCGGTCATATGCATTTGGGTGGTAGCCATCGTGCTGCTGCTGTTCCGGGTAAGGTATTTATGCTTTGCCTACGCCATTGGGATCTTGGGCGTGATTCAGTTTGTGATGGGGCTGTTTTCCTGGAGTCCGGACGGGTTCCTGAAAACGGTGAAGGATACGGTAGCGGGTCTGGATATTCCTGCCCTGCTTGCCTTGGTCGCAGTGCTGCACTTGGCCGAGGCTCTGCTTATCCGCCTGCAGGGAGCGTCCTTTGCTAATCCGCTCTTTATTGAAGGGAAGCGAGGCAAGCTCGTTGGAGGCTATCAGATGCAGGTATTCTGGCCGATTCCTCTGTTTCTGCTGATTCCGGGAGCTTCGGATACCGTTCTGCCTTGGACCCCTTTATTTGGCGGAGAAGGATGGAGCGGCGGCTTTAGCATGATGGCGCTGCCGGTGGTGATCGGCTTCAGCGAAATGACGCAGAGCCTGCTTCCGCAGGTGAAGGCCGAACGGACGTTCAAACGCCTTCTTATCTATGGCGTCGTACTGCTGGCTTTCAGCATTCTGTCGGCTTGGTGGAGCCCGCTCGCCCTTGTGGCGGCCTTGATCGCCTTCGTGCTTCATGAAGGGCTGGCCTGGTACAGCCGGTATGAGGAGCAGCACCGGAGTCCGGTGTTTGTCCATCCTGCGCAGGGGCTGAAGGTGCTGGCCGTCATTCCCGGGAGCCCCGCCGAAGAGCTGGGCATTGCGGCTGGCGAATCGATTATGAAGGTCAACGGCGTGGCGATCCGGTCCAAAGAGCAGCTGCATCTGGCGATCCGTAAAAACCCGGCCTTCTGCAAGCTGGAAGTGCAAAACCTGCAGGGTGAAGTCAAGTTCCTGCAGCGGGCGATCTACGACGGGGATCATCACCAGCTGGGCGTTATTCTGGCTCCGGACCCGGATGCAGGTGTGGCGCTGGTGCTTAAGCCGGTCAATCTGTTTCAGCTGATCGGCATGAAAATTCATGCCCGCAGCAAGTCGTCCACCCCTGCATCGCATGATGTGCGGGAAGCCGACATGTAAGGCAAGAACGCAAAAAAAGCGTGGGAGCTCTGAAGCTTCCACGCTTTTTTTGTCTTTATGAAAGAACCAACGGGTGGTTTTTGCGAAACAGGAGGTTACGGATTATTCCTGAAGCTGGCGGAGGACGATGATCTCCACCCGGCGGTTTTTCTGCCTTCCGGCTTCGGTGCCATTATCCCCGACAGGACGCGTGTCGCCGTATCCGGCGTACTGGAACTCGTCCGGGTTCAGATGCTTTTGATCGAGGAAAAACCGCAGGACCGACAGCGCCCGCGCTCCGGAAAGCTCCCAATTGTCCTTGTAATTTGAAGCATGCACGATAGGCAGATTGTCCGTGTGGCCCTCGATGCTGATCACCGTGCTCAGGTTCTTGAACAGGCTGGCGAGCTTGTCCAGCACCGGTGCCGAGCCGGGCTTCAGGTCCGCTTTGCCGACATCGAACATAAATTGGTCGCTCAGCGTAATGGAGATGCCTTGAGGCTCGTCCGCCACAAATATCTGGTCCTCCAGCCGGTTATCCTTCACATACTGCGAGATAACCTGCATCAGGTTCTGGAGCTCCTGCTCCTGCTTGCGGAAGGCAAGCTCCCGTTCGGTCAGTTCCTGAGAACCGCTGTTCTGCGGTTTTTTGGCCGTGTCGGGATTTCGATGCGTATTTTTGTCCGCTTGACCGGTGATGCCGGATCCCTTTTCGAGGATCGAGTCGCCGCTTTTGAACGTATGCTGCAGGGATTGTGTGATCGCTTCGTACTTCTCAACGTCCAGCCGGCTCATCGCGAACATCATGACGAAAAAGATCAGGAGCAGCGTGATCAGGTCCGCGTAGGTGATCAGCCACCGGTCCCGGCCGCCGTCTCCTTCGCTTTTCCTCCGGCCCTGTCGTCTATTCCGCTGTCTCATCGATGAATTCCTCCTTCACGGCAGGGGCATGATAGCTGTCCACCGGTGTGAAGGAAACGAGCTTTTTACGCACCATGTTGGGGTGCTCGCCGTTCTGAATCGCCAGAATGCCCTGCATCAAAAGTTCCAATTGCTGAATTTCATCGGCGCTGCGGGACTTAATTTTTGACGCAATGGGTAAAAAGATAATATTGGCGCTTGCCACGCCGTATAACGTAGCGGTAAAAGCAACCGCGATCGACGGCCCGAGATCGGTCGGCTCGGACAAGCTGCCGAGGACATGGATCAGCCCCATAACGGTGCCGATGATACCCATGGTCGGGGCGTAGCCGCCTGCGGACTCGAATATTTTGGCGTAGTTTTCATGTTTTTGCTCTACAGCGTCCATTTCGAGCTCCATAATCTGTTTGATCTGGGATTCTTCCGTTCCGTCGACGACCAGCTGAATGCCTTCGCGAAGGAACGAGTTGTGATGGTCCATCGCCATTCTTTCAAGGGAGAGCACCCCATTGCGTCTGGCTGCTGTTGCCATGCCAACCAAGTCTTCGATCAGCTGGTTCGTATCCTCGGCCGGTTTGCTGAAGGCAAAGCGCAGCGCTTTGGGAATCGATTTGAGCCGGTGAAGCGGGTAACTGACAACGACAGCGGCAATAGTTCCCCCGAATACGATCAGGGCGGCCGCTGCCTGCATTAATCCATTAATCTGACCTCCTTCCCATAAAAAGCCACCTACCAGCGCGGCAAGTCCCGCCAGGATGCCCAGTATTGTTGTGATTTCCATGTTGTGCTATCACTCCTGTTCATGAGTTAGGGTTTGCATACGGCACTTGATCAGAGTATAATAGACGGGAACAAATATTCTTATTTCAACAATGATTTCCTATAGCTTATATCGGGAAATCTCGACATATAGTTTAGAATATCTATTTTAGATGATAAGGGTGATGTTGGGCAATGAGCGATATTGTCGTCAGTACCAAGACGTTTGAGCTTGAGTCGGAATACACACCGCAGGGCGACCAGCCGAAGGCCATTACCGAGCTGGTGGAAGGCCTGAAGCAGGGGAAGAAGCATCAGACGCTGCTCGGTGCGACCGGTACCGGCAAGACCTTTACCATTGCGCAGACCATCGCCAAGGTGCAGCGGCCGACGCTGGTCATCGCGCATAACAAGACGCTTGCCGCCCAGCTGGCGAGCGAATTCAAGGAGTTTTTCCCGAACAACTCCGTCGATTACTTTGTGAGTTACTATGATTACTATCAACCGGAAGCGTACATCCCTTCTTCGGATACGTATATTGAGAAAGATTCGAGCATCAACGAAGAGATCGATAAGCTGCGCCACTCCGCGACCAGCTCGCTGTTCGAGCGGCGGGACGTTATTATCGTAGCGAGCGTCTCGTGTATTTACGGCTTGGGTTCGCCGATGGAATACTCCAGCATGCTGCTGTCGCTGCGCGTAGGTATGGAGAAGCCGCGCAATCAGATTTTGTCGCGCCTGGTGGACATCCAATATCAGCGCAACGATATTAACTTCGTGCGGGGCACGTTCCGCGTGCGCGGCGACGTCATTGAGATTTTCCCGGCTTCCAAGGGGGAACAGGCGATCCGCGTGGAGCTGTTCGGGGACGAGATCGAACGGATTACGGAGATCGACGTCCTGACCGGCGAGCTGATCGGTGAACGCGATCATATCGCGATTTTCCCGGCGTCTCACTTCGTAACGAAGGAAGAGACGATGCGTGTGGCACTGGTTAATATTGAGCGGGAGCTGGAAGAGCGGCTCGAGGAGCTTCGCTCCCAAGGCAAGCTGCTCGAGGCTCAGCGCCTGGAGCAGCGCACGCGCTACGACATCGAGATGATGAAGGAAGTCGGCTTCTGCTCGGGGATTGAGAACTATTCCGGACCGTTAACGTTCCGGGAACGGGGAGCAACCCCATATACGCTGCTGGACTATTTTCCGGATGATATGCTGATCGTCGTCGACGAGTCCCATGTGACGCTGCCGCAGATCCGCGCGATGTACAACGGGGACCGGGCGCGCAAAACGGTGCTGGTGGAGCACGGATTCCGTCTGCCGTCGGCTCTGGACAACCGGCCGCTTACGTTCGAAGAGTTCGAGAGTAAAGTGAATCAAATTATCTACGTGTCAGCGACGCCGGGGCCGTATGAGATCGAACACTGCGATACGATGGTCGAGCAGATCATTCGGCCGACGGGACTGCTGGATCCGGTGATCGAAGTCCGGCCGACCGAAGGGCAGATCGACGATCTGATCGGGGAGATCCGGGAGCGGATCGACCGCGACGAGCGGGTGCTCGTGACGACGCTGACCAAGAAGATGGCCGAGGATTTGACCGACTACTTGAAAGAGATTGGGATCAAGGTCCGGTACCTACACTCGGATATCAAGACGTTGGAGCGGATGGCGATTTTGCGTGACCTGCGTCTGGGTACGTTCCATGTGCTGATCGGGATCAACCTGCTGAGAGAGGGACTTGACCTGCCTGAGGTATCTTTGGTTGCGATCCTGGACGCCGACAAGGAAGGCTTCCTCCGCTCGGAGCGGTCGCTCATTCAGACGATCGGCCGCGCGGCCCGGAACTCTGAGGGCTTTGTTCTGATGTATGGCGACAAAATTACGGAGTCGATGGACAAAGCGATCAAAGAAACCCAGCGCCGCCGCACCATGCAGATTGCCTATAACGAGCAGCACGGGATCACGCCGCAGACGATCCGCAAGAAGGTGCGGGACGTCATCGAGGCGACGAAGGTGGCCGAGTCGAAGGCGGAGTATTTGACCGGCACCGGAGGCAAGATGTCGAAGAAGGAGCGCCAGTCGGTGATCCAGCGTCTGGAAGCGGAAATGAAGGATGCCGCGAAGAACCTGCAGTTCGAGCGCGCCGCCGAGCTGCGTGACGCCCTGCTGGAACTGAAGGCGGAATAAACAAGAACATGGATAAGATAAGGGAACGGCCGCTTGTACTGGTCGTTCTCTTTGTGGATAAATCCCATAAATAGATCCTTTCAAAGGAGATGAGCGACCATTGGCCAGCGAGAATATCGTCATTAAGGGTGCCAGGGCCCACAATTTGAAAAATATAGATATCACGATTCCCCGTGATAAATTCGTCGTTTTAACCGGACTGAGCGGTTCGGGCAAGTCTTCCCTAGCGTTTGACACGATTTATGCGGAAGGGCAGCGCCGTTATGTGGAGTCACTGTCCGCGTATGCGCGGCAGTTTTTGGGGCAGATGGAGAAGCCGGACGTCGACTCGATCGACGGGCTGTCTCCGGCCATATCGATTGACCAGAAGACGACGAGCCGCAACCCGCGCTCTACCGTCGGAACGGTAACCGAGATTTACGATTACCTGCGGCTTCTGTTTGCCCGTGTGGGCCATCCCCACTGTCCGGAGCACGGCATTGAAATCACGTCCCAGACCGTGGAACAGATGGTCGACCGGATTATGCAGTATCCGGAGAAGACGCGTCTGCAGCTGCTGGCACCGATGATTTCCGGCCGGAAGGGCGAGCACAAGTCTTTGTTTACCGACGTGGCCAAGCAGGGCTTCGTACGCGTACGGGTAGACGGCGAGCTTCGCGATCTTTCCGAAAATATCGAACTGGAGAAAAACAAGAAGCACTCGATCGAGGTCGTTGTCGACCGGATCGTCGTTAAGGAAGGTGTGGAGGCGCGCCTGGCGGACTCCATCGAGACGGCGCTGAAGCTGTCCGGAGGCCAGCTGTTGGTCGATATTATGGGCCAGGAAGAGCTGCGTTTCAGCTCCAATTTCGCCTGCCCGATCTGCGGATTCAGCATTGAGGAGCTGTCCCCGCGGATGTTTTCGTTTAACAGTCCGTTCGGGGCCTGTCCGGAATGCGACGGACTTGGCGTGAAGATGATCGTCGACCCTGAGCTGCTGATTCCGGACCGGGAGAAATCGATCGATGACGGCGCTTTTCTGGCGTGGACAGGCAGTACGTCCAACTATTATCCGCAATTTTTGAAATCGGTATGTGAGCATTACAACATTCCTCAGAATGTTCCGGTCAGCCAACTGAAGGAAGAAGACATGAACAAGCTGCTGTACGGAACGGGTAACCAGAAGGTTCGCTTCCGTTACGAAAATGACTTCGGACAGCGGAAAGAAGCGTTTGTGGTGTTTGAGGGCGTCATTCCCAACCTGGAACGCCGCTACCGTGAAACGGCTTCCGAGGGCATCCGCGAATTCATCGAAAACTTCATGAGCGCGAAGCCATGCGAAGTCTGCAAGGGTCACCGTTTGAAGAAAGAAGTGCTTGCCGTAACCGTTAACGACTACAACATGGCGCATGTGACGAGCCTGTCCATCGGCGAAGCGATGAAGCTGTTTGACCAGCTTGAGCTGTCCGAGAAGGAACGCTCGATTGCGAATTTGATCTTGAAGGAAATTAACGCGCGCCTCGGATTCCTCGTGAATGTCGGGCTCGATTACCTGACGCTGAGCCGGGCCGCGGGCACACTCTCCGGGGGAGAGGCCCAGCGGATCCGCCTGGCTACGCAGATTGGCTCCAGCCTGATGGGCGTGCTCTACATTCTCGATGAGCCGAGCATCGGTCTGCACCAGCGGGATAACGATCGGTTGATTTCTACGCTGGAGCATATGCGGGACATCGGCAATACGCTCATCGTCGTAGAACATGACGAGGACACCATGATGGCCGCAGACTATATCATCGATATCGGTCCGGGTGCGGGTATTCACGGCGGCCGTGTCATCGCTCAAGGCACGCCGGAGGAAATCATGAAGGATCCGAACTCCTTGACCGGCCAATACCTGAGCGGACGCAAGTTCATCCCGGTCAATACGGAACGCCGTAAGCCGGATAACCGCTGGTTGGAGATCCGCGGAGCGAAAGAGAACAACCTGAAGAACATCAATGCCAAAATTCCGGTAGGTGTCTTCACGGCAGTAACGGGGGTTTCCGGTTCAGGCAAATCGACGCTCGTGAATGAGATCCTATACAAAACGCTTGCCAGGGAGCTCAACAAGGCGGTCAAGGTCAGACCCGGACAGCACAAGGAAATCCGCGGGCTCGAGCATCTGGAGAAGGTCATCGACATCGACCAGTCGCCGATCGGCCGCACGCCGCGTTCTAACCCGGCAACCTACACCGGCGTGTTCGATGATATCCGTGACATTTACGCACAGACGAACGAGGCCAAAATCCGCGGTTATAAAAAGGGACGCTTCAGCTTTAACGTGAAGGGCGGACGATGCGAAGCCTGCCGCGGGGACGGCATCATCAAGATCGAGATGCACTTCCTGCCGGACGTCTACGTGCCGTGTGAAGTCTGCAAAGGCAAACGCTATAACCGGGAAACGCTGGAGGTTAAGTACAAGGAAAAGAGCATTGCCGACGTGCTTGAAATGACGGTGGAGGATGCGACGGAGTTTTTCAAAAACATTCCGAAGATCCACCGGAAGCTTCAGACGCTGCTCGACGTGGGCCTGGGCTATGTCACCTTGGGACAACCGGCCACGACGCTGTCCGGCGGCGAGGCGCAGCGTGTGAAGCTGGCCTCCGAGCTGTACCGGCGCAGCACTGGCAAGACGCTCTACATTCTGGATGAGCCGACGACCGGTCTGCATGTCGACGATATCGACCGTTTGCTGACTGTGCTTCATCGCCTGGTTGATTCCGGGGAATCCGTGCTCGTCATTGAGCACAACCTGGACGTCATCAAGACGGCCGATCACATTATCGACCTGGGTCCTGAAGGCGGCAGCGGCGGCGGAACGATCATTGCCTCTGGTACGCCGGAGCAAATCGTGAAGGTCGAGCAGTCGTACACAGGCAAGTACCTGAAGCCGATCCTGGAGCGCGACACGGCGCGCAGCGAAGCTTTGAAGGTGACGAGCTAATAGCGACCAGCTTGTACCAATGATGTAACCAGGGTCAAGTGTGGAACGATTACACGAAATAAGGATATAGATCTGATCATGTCTCCATTCCGCCGCGAGGCGGGGGAGGCATGATTTTTTTGTAATGAAGAAGGTATATGTTCTGGAGATTCTGTGTAAGTTGAACCAAAGAATACGATGTAAGCAAGGGAGTAAAATGATTCCGAAGAAGCGAAGCGGTCACATTTGGCTTTCGGATTTTTTACCTTACGTGGGTTCAATACAATCAAGAAATCCGAAAACAAGAGGGATCGTAGGGACATTTTACGTACTTGCCCCATCATCCAATTCAATTTTCACTTATATGGATTTCTTATACGTTAGGATATATCCGCCATCCCAACCTCCATGGTGACTGAGCAGGATCCATGAGCCATCCGGAAATAAGCGCCATTTTTCATAAATTGCAGCCAACCGGGGTAATAATATTAAGGATTAGGTTTCTACACATGCACATGGTAATTGATCTGAGGCGACAAGCCCCAATTACCAGAAAAAGGCGATTTTATGACAATTTCAATTTTTTACATCCGAAGTCTTGCATCTCATCGCCCAGAACGATAACATGTAGAGAGATATGTAAATTGAGCGAAGCCACAAGAGGAGGTCCAACCATGTTGCTTGCAGAAGCTGCTGCATCGGCTGCATCCAAATTCAATACCTTTGACGTATTCATGATTCTGTTTACGATTTTGATCCTGATCGGGATTATCCGTCTGGTGAAGCAACCGGTTAAGAACAAATTTGCAATCGGATTCAGCGTGATTTGCTTGCTGGTCTTTTTAGCGTCCGACTTTGCGATGATCCAGAACTGGATGAGCTAAACGGATACAACTCCAACGAAATTGCGACGAATGAAGACACCTTTCGCTAACCGGCGGACAAGGGGTCTTTTTTTGTTTAAGCCATTGGGATTCAGGCTGTGGAAATTTCCTATTAAATATAGGGCTTCCAGCAATTGTACACGCCCGGTTTGTGTGATACATTGAGGCTATGATTCAGGGGAAAGGATAGACTCCGGAGATCTGCAGATCAAGATAAAGATAAGGTCAGGTGAGGGAATGAAACCGACGGGGAAAAAGTGGGTCATTACGCTGCTCAGCACGATCGTGCTCGTCAGTGGAAGCGCTGCGGCCGAGGCACAGAGCACAGGCAAAACGGCCACAACGGCATCCAAGGCGGGACAAGCTGCGCAGAAGGCAAAAACAGCAGCATCAAGCGCATCTACAGCAAAAAAGGTCAACATCCAGGTGGCAGCGGATCCGGTCCCGCAAATCGTCAAAGACATATCGCCTTCGGTTGTAGGGATTATCGGCCGCTCGACGGATACGACGCTGACGGGAGGCGCGACCAACCGCTACAATTTGGCGCACGGTACAGGAGTCATCGTGAAGTCCAACGGTTGGATCGTTACCAATGCGCATGTGGTGAACGGACTGGAAGGTACGCTGGTCGTCACATCCGACGGCAAATCGTATAGCATTGTGGATTCATACATAGACGAAACAAGTGATATTGCCTTAATCAAAATCAATGCCAAATCTTTAGTGCCAGCGGTCTTTGCCAAGTCCGCACAAACTGCGCAGGTAGGGGAGAAGGTCATCGCGATCGGTACGCCGATCTCTTTTTCCCTGCGCAATTCAGCGACGGTGGGCGTTGTCAGCGGTCTAAACCGGGGCGTGAACGCTTTTTACCGGCTGATCCAAAGCGATACGGCAATTAACCCTGGCAACAGCGGGGGGCCGCTCGTCAATATGCGGGGCGAGGTGATCGGGATCAACAGCCTGAAGTTCGCAGCCGTCGGCGTGGAAAATATGGGCTTTTCCATCCCTTCGGATACGGTGCAGTACGTGATGGGACAACTGTTCAAGTATGGGGAAGTGAAGCGCCCAAGCCTCGGTTTCAACATGGAAGAGAGCTGGTCTGCCATTGTCGGACTGCCGACGGATGATCCGTTAACCGTTACGAAGGTCTTTTCGGATCAGGCCAAAAAAGCCGGCATTCAGGAAGACGACGTGCTCTACAGCATTAACGGCAAGCGGGTGACCTCGGTCGTGGACATCAACGAAATGTTTAAGTCCTTTTTACCGGGGCAAACGGTTAAGCTGCTGATGCAGAGCGGCGGGGATATCGTGGAGCGGAAGCTGGTTCTGTCGCAGGCGGGCGCCGATGGTGACGCCTACAATGACGAGAGCGGACCGGGAGAGGAATTTTAATGGGGAAGAAGGGACAGTCACGGATGAAGGGAAGCGCATTGCGTAACATCGGATCGGCGGCACTGGCCGGCATCATCATGCTGGCAGCCGCATTGCCCGCGTGGGCGGACAGCAGCTCGGACAAGCTGACATTGCAGCTCAAGACGGGAAGCACCGCGGCGGTGATTAACGGGCAGACCGTACAAATTTTGAAGCCGTTCAAGAAAAATGGAACCGTAATGGTTCCGCTGGGCGTGTTCAGCAAAGCGTTCGGCAGCGAAGTAAAGCTGGAAAAAAACAATGTGGTCAAAATCGGATACGGCCCTCATCAGATCAGCTTAACGATCGACAGCCATCTGGCTTGGGTGGACGGACGCAAAGTGAAGCTGGAGGCTGCCCCGTCCATGATGAACGGCACCCTGATGGTTCCGCTTCGTGTGGTGGCGCAAGGCATCGGAGCGCAAATGAATACAGGGTCGGCGGGGGAATGGGTGATCAGCCTGAAACCTTCGGAGGATGATGCCAGTCCGCAGGATCCGGGGATCGATTCGGACGTAGGCAAGACGAAGATCGGCAACAGCTACTACGGCTGGACAATGAATTATCCGAGCGGCCTGATCGTCGGCAGCGGCGATGAGACCGAGAGTATTGCGTCTTTTAACGATGCAGAGGAAAAGTACTACATTGAAGTCCACGCTTCTGATGAGGATGCGGATCTAAGCACCGATGATTTGCTGGATCGGCTGGTGGAGGACGCCAAAAAAGGCGGCGAGATGGTAGTGGACCGGGGGACCTTCCCGAAAGCAAAGGTGCCGTATGCCCGTATTGTGACCAAGGACGGGGACGGAACCTTCTGGGAGTGCCGGATGTATTCGAGCCATAATCGTCTGTACGAGCTGTATTTTGCTGATCTGCAGGCGTCCAACTACAAGGACCTGAATAAATATGCCGGGCTGCTGAACTCTTTTGATACGAGCTTTAATCCGGCGGACAAAACTGTGAAGGATCTGTCGACTGTCAAAAATGGCATGCGCGGCGTGTATAACGAGGATTACGGCATTGCTTTAGACATCCCGGCCGACTGGAGCATGGACAATGCGGACATGTATTATGAAAGCAAGGACGGCAGCTACTTGAAGCTGAACGTGTCCACTGGACCCAAAGGCGACTCGCTCGACCAGTGGGGCGGACAGATGAAGAAATGGCTGGAAGAGTCTTTCGTCAAAACTTCGTATGAGGTCGTCAATACTTACCCGCTGGAGGTATCCGGGGAACAGGCGCTGGTGAACGAAGCCAGGTATAACTACGGTGACGGCTGGATCCGTGAATATGAAGTGATGATTTTGAAGGACGGTTACCGCTATTATGTGGAATATGCAGCTCCGGAAGACCAGCCGGCGGATGTGGCCAAGTTCAAAGATTTGATGAACGGGATCAACATTGATTTTACCGTCGTACCGGAATCCTTCGGGAGTATGGAAGAGAACACGTTCCTGATCGATAAATCCAAGAGAACGACCAAGACGTCCAAAACCTATCAGTACCAAATTCGTATTCCGCAGTACTGGAGCGCGAATCGCGACCAGTTTGAGCTGTCGCCGGTGGAGTATCAGTTCGTGGGCGGACGCATGATGATCACGGCCGAGAAGGATAGCTCCTTTGAAGAAGCCGTAAGCCAGCTGAAGTCGTTCTACAATGAAGCCGTGAAGTATCAGAAAGATTTGAAGCTGGAAAAGGTAGAGAATACGACCTTTGCCGGCGAGCCGGCTGTCGTCTTTTCCATCCACCAGGTGAAGGACGGCATTCCGTACAGCGCACGCCAAATCGTCGTTCAGCATAACGGCACGGTGTACACGCTGTCCGCGTCCCTGAATGACGCCAACGCCACGGATATTCAGAAGAAGACGCTGGATGAGACGCTGAATTCTTTTACGTTTACGAAAAAAGATGACGTCAAGACCACTGCGGCTGCCGGACAGAGCTGACCGGTGGACGTTAGATAGCTGCTGCAAATAAGAGCAGTAGAATATATGTTGATCAGGAACCGGGATAGCCGAAGGCTGTTCCGGTTTTTGGTGTGGCTGGCGGGATCTGAAATGCGTTAGAGGGTGATGGCTTGGCTTGTGATGTGCCGGGCGTCTGCGGTAACGTCTTAGAGGTGCTTTGGTTTTGCTGCATATGGAGTTTTGCACACTATATAATGCTCGCTGGTCCATTCACCTGGTTTGCACCCTACCAAACACGGATAACCTGATAGTATGTAATGCGAAAATTGCTGCCTTCCTATGGGAATCGAGATAATTCGTGGGGATAGTAGAAGGATCGGAAGATGTCTGGTACACTAGATAAGTTAAAGCAGAAGTGGTGCTGGTGATTCTTTTCGTTAGGTCAGCAATGAGTACGAGAATTCTAGAATTTGAACCGGCAGGACCGGTTTGGGAGGATATAGATGAACAAACAAGCATTAAGAAGGGAAGACGTGGAGCTTCTGGCGCCGGCCGGCGACTGGGACTGCATGCGTGCGGCAGTAGCCAACGGAGCGGATGCGATCTTTTTCGGCGTGGAAAAGTTTAACGCCCGTGCCCGGGCGAACAACTTCCGGATGGCGGAGCTGCCGGAGATCATGTCGTTTCTTCACAGCTATGGCGTGAAGGGCTTTTTGACGTTTAACATTTTGGTGTTTGAAAACGAGCTGGAGGATGCCAAGGAACTGATCGACGCCTGTATCGATGCGGGCGTGGATGCTGTGATTGTACAGGATTTGGGGCTGGTGAAGCTGATCCGGGAAATTTCCCCGGACTTCCCGATTCACGGCTCAACCCAGATGACGATCACTTCACCGGAAGCGGTGGAATTCACCAAGCCGTGGGGCATGGAGCGTGTCGTGCTTGGGCGCGAGAACAACCTGAAGCAGATTCAAAAAATCGGGGAACAGGCGAAGCTTCCGATGGAAGTGTTCGTGCATGGCGCCCTGTGCGTCTCCTATTCCGGTCAGTGCCTGACGTCGGAAATGTGGGGCGGCCGCTCGGCCAACCGCGGCGAATGCGCGCAAGCCTGCCGCCTGCCGTATGACCTGATCGTGGACGGCGAGCAGAAGCCGATGGGCGATGTGGCTTATCTGCTGTCGCCAAAAGACTTGGCGGCCATCGATTTGATGCCTGAGCTGATCGAGGCGGGCGTCACGTCCTTTAAAATTGAAGGGCGCTTGAAGAGCCCCGAGTACGTGGCCAACGTGGTCAGCAAGTACCGCAAGGCGATCGACCGTTACTTTGACGGCGACAATACGCCGCCGAGCGAAGAGGAAATGCGCGAGCTGCAGCAGAGCTTTTCGCGCGGTTTTACGCACGGATTCCTCGAAGGCACGAACAATAAAAAACTGGTCGACGGCACGTTCCCGAAAAGCCGCGGCGTGTACGTCGGCCGGGTCGAAAAGATTCTGCGCGACGGCGTCGTCTGCAAGATCGAAGCTCCGCTGAAGCGTGGGGATGGCATCGTGTTCGACGCCGGCGACCCGACAAAGCAGGAAGAGGGCGGACGGATTTACGATTTGCGACGCAAAGGCGTCAAGATTGACGGGGAGGCCGGCGAAGGCTGGATCGTGGACATCGTTCCGGGCCGGAGCGACGTGGACCTGCGTAAGCTGCATGTCGGTGACCGCATCTGGAAAACGAACGATCCGGCGCTCGACAAGCGTCTGCGTCAAACGTTCGAAACGGAGAAGCCGTACCGGGTGTTCCCGGTACATGTGAAAGCCGTGGGCCATGCCGGCGGTCTCCTGACCACCGTCTGGACCGACGTGCAGAAGGGCACGACGGTGCAGGTGGACTCGGAGATGGAGCTGGAAATCGCCAAGAAGCGGCCGATGGATTACGCTCTGCTCGAGGAGCAGTTCGGCCGCCTGGGCGGCACCGTCTACCAGCTCGAGAAGCTGGACGTCGACCTGCAGGGTGACGTCATCGTGCCGATGCGCGAGCTGAACAATATCCGCCGCCGTGCGGTGGAGCTGCTCGCAGGCGAGCGCCCGAAGCCGCCCGTGTACGTGAAACGGGCGGCAACCGTGTACGGCGATGCCGCGCACAGCGCATCGCCGGTGGCCCGCGGTGAGGCGAAGCTCACCGCGCTGTGCCGCAGCCTCCCGCAAGTTGAGGCTGCGCTCGAAGCCGGCGTAGAGATGATATACGCCGACTTCGAGTTCATCAAGCAGTTCCCGGCAGCGGTGGAAGCCGTTCATGCCGCCGGCAAGCGGATCGCGCTGGCGACGCCGCGCATCCATATGCCAAACGAGAACGGCTACCACAAAAACATCCTGCGCCTCAAGCCGGACGCCGTGCTTGTGCGCAACACCGGGGCGCTGTACTTCTACCTGCGCCACCGGATGGAAAACCCGGATGCCGATCATCCGCAGCTGATTGGCGATTTCTCGCTGAACATCGCCAACCACAAAGCGGTGGATCTGTTCCTCGAAGCCGGCTGTGACCTGGTCACGCCGTCTTACGACCTGAACATCCAGCAAATGGTCGATCTGCTGGAGCGCTCCAAAACGTCGCAGATGGAGATCGTCATACACCAGCATCTGCCGATGTTCCATACGGAGCACTGCGTGTACTGTACCTTCCTGAGCGAAGGCACCGACTTCACGAACTGCGGCCGTCCGTGCGAATCGCACCGGGCGTCCCTGCAGGACCGCATTGGCATGTCCCATCCGGTCCGCGTGGACGAGGGCTGCCGCAACACGGTCTACAACGCCATCGAGCAGTCCGGTTCCGAGTACCTGACGAACTTCATGGACCTCGGCGTCTCGACCTACCGCGTCGAGTTCCTGGAGGAAACGCCTGAACAGGTGCACGAGGTCATCGACCTGTACAACCGTGCCCTGCGCGGCGAAATCAGCGGCACGCAGGTGTGGAAGACGCTGAAGGCGACGAATCAGCTGGGGGTAACTCGTGGACAGCTGGTGAAATAAGAAAAATAAATGAAGGCAGAATCCCGCCATGTCGTGCGGATTCTGCCTTTTTATGTGCTAATGCTTATGATAATGGCTTGTTTTTTATCTCTAAAATATTCATTTCCTCGTGCTGGATGTATGGTGTATTGTATATATATGGAATTTGGAAGTGTTAACTACAGCTCATTCGATTCTCCCCTAATCCTCTCTGACCCCACTCCCTTGAAACAGTTTTCCCTAAGATGATTTATGACTTAAAAAGGGCGGACCAATAGATCACCCTACGGTTTGGTAGCACCATATATTAATAAGAATGAATTCGATTTTGGTTACTTACAAGACTACCATTAGGGGGCCTTCCGTGTGAAAGTGAATCAATTACGCTTGGCAGATGCCATATGGATTGAACCTGTTGTTCATGGTGACAACCGGGGTTTTTTTATGGAGGGGTATAACGAGGCTGTGCTGCGCCAGCAGGGAATTACGCACACATTCGTTCAGGATAATCAATCGCTCTCCGCAGAGGCGGGCGTCATCCGCGGCCTTCACTATCAATTGAACCCCAAAGCCCAGACCAAGCTGGTCCGCGTTCTGAGCGGTGTGATTTATGATGTGATAGTGGATGTCCGGCGGGATTCAGCGACGTTTGGAGAGTGGACCGGCGTGATTCTTAGTGAGTATAACAAGCGGCAGCTGCTTGTCCCCAAAGGGTTCGCCCACGGATTCTGCACGCTGGTTCCGGGTACGCAGGTTCTGTATAAGGTGGATGAATATTATTCTCCTGAACATGACCGGGGCATCTTGTGGAACGATCCTGCGCTTGGCATCGATTGGCCGGTCTCCAGTCCGATCCTGTCGGATAAAGATCAGCGCCATCCTCTGCTGAAGGATGCGGAGCTTAACTTTTGATTACGACCAGGAGGGATCAAACGATGGAAAGGAAAATGCTCGTTACCGGCGGAGCAGGGTTTATCGGAAGTAATTTTATTATATACATGCTGCAAAAGTATCCTGAACTGGAAATCGTCAATATGGATGCGCTGACCTATGCCGGCAACCTTGAAAACCTCAGCTCCGTCCAGAATCATCCTCATTATTCATTTACGGCGACCAACATTACCGATGCGGAGGCTGTGGAATCATGGTTTCAACAGGGGATCGATATCGTCGTCAACTTTGCGGCTGAATCCCATGTGGACCGGAGCATTCTGGAACCGGATATTTTTGTGAAGACGAATGTGCTGGGGGCGCAGGTGCTGCTCGATGCAGCCCGGAAGCATGGGGTGACCAAATTCGTTCAGGTGTCCACCGACGAGGTATACGGTACGCTGGGTGATACGGGCCTTTTTACGGAAGAAACACCGCTGGCTCCGAACAGTCCTTACTCCGCGAGCAAAGCCGGAGGAGATCTCATGGTCCGGGCCTATTATGAAACATTTGGACTGCCCGTAAATATCACCCGCTGTTCCAACAATTACGGTCCGTATCAGTTTCCGGAAAAGCTGATTCCGCTCATGATTTCCCGCGCCCTCAACGAGCAGCCGCTGCCTGTTTACGGCGACGGGTTGAATATTCGGGACTGGCTGTACGTCGAAGACCACTGTTCTGCCATCGACCTTGTCATCCATCAGGGCAAGCCGGGCGAGGTTTATAACATTGGAGGCAACAATGAGCGGACGAACCTTCATATCGTCAGAACGATATTGGAGGAACTAGGTAAACCGGAATCATTAATTACGCATGTTCAGGATCGGCCGGGGCATGACCGCCGTTACGGAATCGATCCTACCAAAATAACGAGGGAACTTGGATGGAAGCCGAAGTACGATTTTGAATCCGGCATCAAGGAGACGATTCAGTGGTATCTGGATCATAAGGATTGGTGGGCGCGTATTCAGTCCGGTGAGTATCAGGATTATTACAAGAAGCAGTACGGTTCCCGTTTGGGGGACGGCTTATGAAAGTCCTTGTGACAGGAGCTGAAGGACAACTTGGCCGGGATGTGACTGCCTTGTTCCAGCAAGCGGGGCATCAGGTTCTGGGCTGCGGGCGCTCCATGCTCGATATTACCCGTTTGGATGCATGCCAGCAGGCCGTTGCTGATTTCGGGCCGGACACGATTGTCCACTGCGCGGCCTACACGGCCGTGGATGCGGCAGAAACGGACATTGACGGGGCTTACCGGGTTAATGCGATCGGCACCAGGAATATGACGACGGCAGCGGAGAACTGCGGAGCCAAGCTGGTATACATCAGCACGGATTATGTTTTTAACGGAAGGTCTTCGGTTCCTTACCGAGAATATGACGTGACTGATCCCCAGAGCGTCTACGGCAAAACCAAACAGGCTGGTGAGCAATTCGTGCAGAGCCTGTCTTCCCGGTACTTCATCGTTCGGACCTCTTGGGTATATGGTGCGCATGGAGCCAATTTTGTTAAAACGATGCTACGCCTCGGTCAAGAAAAGCCCGTGCTGCAGGTCGTCAACGACCAACTGGGTTCTCCTACGTTTACAGTAGATTTGTCCCGCTTTCTGCTCGAACTCGTCCAAACGGAGAAATACGGGATTTACCACGCCTCCAATGCGGGGCAGTGTACCTGGTTTGATTTCACCCGGGCTATTTTTGACGAAGCGGGCAAAGCTGGAATCCAGCTGACCGCCCGACTTGAACCCTGCACAACGGCTCAATTTCCACGTCCTGCTCCCCGTCCTGCATATTCGGTCATGGATCACATGGCGATTCGGGCCAATGGGCTGACTGATTTGAGGGATTGGCGAGAGGGACTGCATGATTTTATTCAAATCTACCTACCAAAAATCAAAAATCAAGGAATAGAGTAGATTAGAACTCTCTAATGAAAAGTTCGATCAGGCACCGTCTGCTGCGGTGCTTTTTTCTTTTCCCAGCATTCCCCTCCCCCCTCATCGTTTGACACCCCTCCCGTCCGGGTAATCTCTACATACTAATCTCTTTCTTCGGCTCCCAACGAATCAGACACGCTCCCCTCACGCTTACGCTGGTGAAAAGGATGTGATATCGATGAGGAAATGGGTGGCATTGCTGGCGCTGGTCGTGGCGGCCGGCCTGATGATGTGGGTTCCCCAAGGAAGCTCCAAGGACATCAACAACAATTTTACCGATTACCGGGTCATTTCCCACGCGATGGGCGGAATCCGCGAGCATGCGTATACAAATTCCTACGAGGCGTTTATTGCCAACTACGAAAAAGGAAACCGTGTATTCGAGGTGGATCTGCTTCTGACGGCGGACGGCCATTTGGTGGCCAGGCACGAATGGACGCAGTACATGACCGAGCTGCTGGGGCAAAAGGGTGAGCTTCCGGAGGACAAGCAGTCGGGGAGACTGACCTACAGCGACTTTAAAAACAGTAAAATCCTCGGCACATACGAGCCGCTGGATTGGTCGGATATTTTGGACCTGATGGAGCATTATCCCGATATTTATATCGTGACGGATACGAAGGAGCAGGAGCCGGCGGATATGCAAAAAGAGCTGGAGATCCTCGTAGATACGGCGAAAAAACGCGATCCCGCGCTGCTGAAAAGGGTCGTGCCGCAAATTTACGATCAGCCGATGCTGGACATGGTGAACGGTATTTATGAGTTTCCGTCCATTATATACACGCTGTATGCGACCAAGGATACGGATCAGGAAGTCATCGATTTCGCTGCCAGCCATTCGATTGAGGCGGTTACGATCCCGGAATCCCGGGCGAAGCCAGACTTTCTGGCCAAGCTGAAAAAAGCGGGCATCACGGCTTATGTGAATACGATTAACGATCCTTCCGAAATTGGCAGGCTGCAGCGAATGGGGGTTACGGGCGTGTATTCTGACTTTGTAACGGAACAAGAGCTTGGAGACAACCGCTGGCTGGTTGCCCTCGGGTGGTAATTGCATCCATATTGTTCATCGGATGAATCGTTTATGACCTGAAAGATATGCTTCTCTACCCGGAGCATATCTTCTTTTTTGCGTGCGGCGGATTGGCGAAAAAATGTTCGTATTTTATGCGAACACAAATTGACACTCACCCGGTGCTGACATAGACTAGATTTATGAAGATTTGTCGTGGAGGAATGCCGTTTGATGCAAATGATTATGCCATGGAGGCATGTGTTTAAGCTTGACCCGGATAAGGAGATCTCCGATGAGGCGCTGGATGCGGTGTGTATGTCCGGTACGGACGCCGTCATGGTGGGCGGGTCCAGCGGGATAACGTTCGATAACACCGTGGAGCTGCTGTCCCGTATTAGGCGATATGAGGTGCCCTGCGTATTGGAGGTATCCGATCTGGAGGCGATCGTACCGGGTTTTGATCTGTATATGATCCCCATGGTGCTCAATGCTTCGGATTCGGCATGGCTCGTTGGCCATCATCAGCGGGCGGTAGAGGAATATGGTTACATGATCCCGTGGGAGCTGCTCGTTCCCGAAGGATATATCGTCCTGAACGCGGATTCCACGGTTGCCCGCTTGACCGGAGCACAGACCGAGCTAGATGCGGCCGGAGCAGCGGCGTATGCCCAGGTTGCGGACAAGCTGATGTCTCTGCCGGTTGTCTATGTGGAGTACAGCGGGACGTTCGGGGACATGGAGACCGTGCGTCACATTCACCGCTCGCTGAACGGGGCCAAGCTGTTCTATGGCGGAGGCATCAAGGATGCCGAATCGGCCCGTCAGGCTGCTGACGTATGCGACACCATCGTCGTCGGCAACGCCGTTTACGAAAATTTGAAGCAGGCGCTGCTGACGGTTAAGGCTGTTAAGGAATAAAAGTAAGTGGATTTAGACCGTCGTCGGTACTACCTCTAATCCCCAAATGCATATAACCGCTAACCGGTATAATAGATGCTGGCCGTTGGGCCACACTGCATACCGCTTTTATGATGTCCTATCATATTTGTGAATTTCTATAGCAGGAAGGAGCATGCACGCATGCAACCTATTGATATACAACAGGCAATACAACGATTGAACCCGCAGCAGCGCCAAGCCGTGGAAGCCACGGATGGGCCGCTGCTCATCATGGCCGGCGCGGGGAGCGGCAAGACCCGGGTTCTCACACACCGGATCGCTTACCTGATTGCAACCCGCAAAGCTCCGCCTTGGGGTATTCTGGCCATTACGTTTACCAACAAAGCCGCACGCGAGATGCAGGACCGGGTAGCCAAGCTGGTCGGCAATGAGGGCCGGGACATTTGGGTATCCACGTTCCACTCGATGTGCGTCCGCATTTTGCGGAGAGATATTGAACGCATCGGATTCACCTCGAACTTTTCCATTCTGGACTCCACAGACCAGCTGTCCGTTATCCGCAACTGCATGAAGGATCTGAACCTTGACACGAAGAAATTCGAGCCGAAGGCGATCCAATCCGTGATCAGCACGGCGAAGAACGAACTGGTGACGCCGGCGCAGTATGAACAGAAGGCGGGAGACTATTTCGAAGGCCTGGTCGCCAAGGTGTACACGATGTACCAGAAGCGGCTCAAGGCCAACAACTCGCTGGATTTTGACGATTTGATCATGGCTACGATCCAGCTGTTTAAGGAAGTGCCGGAAGTGCTGGATTTTTATCAGAAAAAGTTCCAGTACATTCATGTCGACGAATACCAGGATACGAACCGGGCGCAGTACATGCTGTGCCGGATGCTGGCCGACAGCCATCACCGGATTTGCGTCGTCGGCGACAGCGACCAGTCCATTTACCGCTGGCGCGGTGCGGACATCAGCAATATTTTGAATTTTGAAGAGGACTATCCGGAAGCGCGCACCATTCTGCTCGAACAGAACTACCGCTCCACCGCGACGATTCTGAACGCAGCGAACGAAGTCATTGGACAGAACACCGGACGTAAACCGAAGAAGCTGTGGACCGATAAAGGCGAAGGCGCGAAGATTAAAGTGTATCGGGCCGACTCGGAGCATGACGAAGGGTATTTCGTCACCTCGGAAATTAGCAAGAACGTAAATCAGGGCAAGTCGTACCAGGATCACGCCATCCTGTACCGGACCAACGCCCAGTCCCGGGTGATCGAGGAAATTTTGATCAAGTCGGACATTCCGTACCAAATCGTCGGCGGCATCAAGTTCTACGACCGCAAAGAGATCAAGGATATGCTGGCTTATCTGCGCCTGCTCTCCAATCCGGATGACGATATCAGCTTGACGCGGATCATTAACGTTCCGAAACGGAGCATCGGCGATACGACGGTGGCGAAGCTCGCAGCAGCGGCTGCCGAACGGGGAGCGTCCATCTTCCGCGTGCTGGAGTTCGTTGACGATCTGGGCTTTGCCGGACGGACCCGGAATGCGCTGGTGGAGTTTTACGATATGATTTCGGCCCTTCATCAGATGGTGGAGTACCTGTCCGTCACTGAGCTGACCGAAAAAATACTGGAAATGTCCCAGTACCGGGTCGACCTGCAGCGCGAGAATACGCTTGAATCCCGGTCCCGCCTGGAAAATATCGACGAGTTCCTGTCTGTTACGATGGAATTTGAGAAGAATAATGAAGATAAGTCGCTGGTGGCGTTTCTGACCGATTTGGCGCTCATCGCCGACATCGACAGCATGAATGACAGCGAGGAAGACCGCTCGGATGCGGTTGTCCTGATGACGATGCACAGCGCCAAGGGGCTGGAGTTCCCGGTGGTGTTTATCATCGGCATGGAAGAAGGCGTATTCCCGCACAGCCGGGCCTTCCAGGATAATGAGGAGCTGGAGGAGGAGCGCCGGCTGGCTTACGTCGGGATTACCCGCGCGGAGCAGCAACTGTTCCTCTCCTGCGCGCAGATGCGCACCTTGTTCGGCCGGACGACGGCGAACCCGCCTTCCCGCTTCCTGGATGAGATCCCGGAAGAGCTGAAGGAAGATACGGTCGTTGCCCGTGATCGCTACCGCCGCGGAGGCAACATTGGCGGTTCTTATGGCGGCAGAGGTTTTGGCAGCGGCGGAAGCAACTTCGGCAGAAGTGCTGCGCCATCTTCGCAGAGCGGTTCGACGGCCACTTCGGTTGGCCGGGAGAGCCGGGTGACGGTGACTACCTCCACTCCAGCCAAAATGGCAGCAGCGGGCAGCACCTCGGACCTCACCGCCCTGAAGGCGGGAGACAAGGTCTCCCACGGCAAATGGGGCATCGGGACGGTCGTTTCGGTCAAAGGCAGCGGCAACGATACGGAGCTGCAGATCGCTTTTCCGGCCCCGGTTGGCGTGAAACGCCTTTTAGCCGGGTTTGCGCCGATCACCAAAGTGGAAAATTAAAATTATGAATCTATAGACGGAGGGATGACCCTGCATGGATCCGAAGTTGACCATGGAGCAGCTCGTAGCCGAGCTGAATAAGCACAATTATCAATACTACACGCTGGATGCGCCTGTCATTAGCGATAAAGAGTACGACGCTTTGTACGACCAGCTCGTTGCATTGGAGAAGGAGACCGGCATGACGCTGCCGGATTCTCCGACACAGCGTGTAGGGGGAGAGCTGCTCAAAGGATTTGTCCAGCATCGTCATCTGGCTCCGCTGTGGAGCTTGGATAAGGCCCAAAATATCGAACAGCTTGGCAGCTGGAACGCAAGGGCTGTAAGGCTGGTTCAAGACTATAACAAGAAAAACCCGGATAACCCTCTGCCCGAGCTGAGCTATGCGGTGGAGCTGAAATTTGACGGGCTCACGCTTAATTTGACTTATACCAACGGAAGATTGGTCCAGGCGGCCACGCGCGGAAACGGTGTAGTCGGCGAAGGCATCCTTCCGCAGATCAAGACGATTAAGTCTGTGCCTTTGAGCATTCCATATAAGGACGGAACGATCGAGGTGCAGGGCGAAGGGATTATGAACCTTTCTGTCCTTGAGGAGTACAACAAGACGGCGGCTGAGCCGCTCAAGAACGCCCGGAACGGGGCAGCAGGAGCGCTGCGCAACCTGAATCCGAAGGTGACCGCCGAGCGTCGGTTGAATGCCTATTTCTACAACGTGGGCTATTCGGATAACATCCGGTTCGACAGCCATAAGGAAATGATGGATTTTCTGCGGGAAAATCATTTTAAAGTCAATCCTTACATCACGTATTTCGATAACTTCGACGATGTGATGGAACAGCTTGCCGAAATTCAGGAGCGCCGTTCCAGCCTGGACTATCTCATTGACGGAGCGGTTATCAAAATCGTCGACATGCGCACGCGCGAGGCGCTCGGGTATACGGACAAATTCCCTCGCTGGGCGGTAGCCTACAAATTCGAGGCGGAAGAGACGACGACCGTGCTGGAATCCGTCAGCTGGAACGTAGGCCGCACTGGCAAGGTAACTCCGCTCGCCCGGGTAGAAGCAGTGGAACTGGCAGGCGTTACCGTCCAGAACTGTACGCTGAACAACGTGGGGGACATCGAGCGCAAAAACCTGAAATATGCGCTGGGTACGCGCGTGTTTATCCGCCGTTCTAACGACGTCATTCCGGAGATTTTGGGTAAAGTGACCGAAGAGAACGACGGCGGTGAAATCATTTATCCGGAGCATTGCCCGGCGTGCGGCTTCCCGCTGGAAATGCGCGGCGCCCATCTGTTCTGCAACAACAAGCTGAACTGCAGGCCGCAAATCATCGGACGGATTACGCATTTCGCCTCCCGTGACGCGATGGACATCGAGACGTTCAGCGATAAAACGGCAGGACAGCTGTACGACGAACTGAACGTGCGCGAAGCGGCGGAGCTGTATGAGCTGACGTTTGAGCAGCTGGTGAAGCTGGATCGTTTTGGCGAGAAAAAGGCGATGAATCTGCTGGAGGCGATTGAGAAAAGCAAGGGAAGGGATCTCGCTTCCTTCCTGTACGCATTGGGTATTCCCAACACCGGCAAATCCACAGCCAAAATGCTGGCGGACCATTACCGTGATCTCCACGCCGTGATGAAAGCCGACATAGAGGAGTTAATCGCTCTTCCGGATGTCGGCGGCATTGTCGCCGAGAGCATCGTGAACTTCTTTGCTGATCCGTTTGTGGTAGCGGGCATCGAGAAAATGCTCTCCCTCGGCGTGCAGGCGAAGGCTCCTGAGGCACCTCAGGCGGTTAAAACCGACTCCTTCTTTAGTGGGAAAACGGTCGTATTGACCGGCACGCTGCACCAAATGACCCGCGACGAGGCGTCGGCGCAGCTGGAGGCGCTGGGAGCGAAAGTGACGGGCAGCGTCTCGGCCAAGACGGACCTGCTCATTGCCGGAGAGAAGGCCGGCAGCAAGCTTGCCAAAGCGAAGCAGCTCGGCATCCAGGTGATCGAGGACGAGGACGAGTTCATCCGTCTTTTGAACGAAGAATCGAACTAGTTATAGAACGTGACTTTAGGAAGTGATAACACAGTCCTGGCTCATTGAAAAATGGGTCCAGGGCTTTTTCTTTTTATCTCATGCTGACATTGCTGTTTTGATCTTCGATGGAACTCGCATGAAGGGGCTCTCTGCATGAAGCCGGATTTCTGCTTGCGGTGGAATTTTAAGGGAATGTTAAGGATTTCGCGGGTGTTTGTTAAGAATTGTCTGGTATCCTTTTGCGCATAGGTAGGTGAGTTTTCCGCTTTGCTGAGAGGAGGCCTGAGTTTTGAGAAAATGGTTAACGGTTCGGGCTGCTTATCTGTATACAGTGACGGGCAGCACTTTGTTGAGCGGTATCGTTCTCTTTTTGACATACCGTGTCTTTGTGTGGTCCTATGCGCATGTTTCGCCCGATTCATTTTTTGCCAGGCTGGCCCGTGGTTTGGTGAACTATATTGGTAGAACGCCGATAGCCGCCGTTGTTTTTTTGATCGTGTTTGCCGGTTTGTTCATGCTTCGCTCGCAAAAGCTTGCGGATGATATGAAACAGATCGTGAGAGCGGCGGAGTAGCTGGCAGATCGAGGATCCTTCCGTGAACTGAAAGTTGCCACCGGTGGTGAGTTGAAGGCATTGGCGAGCCACTTACAAGGTATTCGTAGATGGATGACAACATCTCCAGCATCTTCAGCCGATCGAATATCCACACCGCCCATCCAAAATGAAACGACTCCGCTTTTGGACAACGAAGAGGTCATGGCGGTCATTTTGCGAATCAAATCTCTGCTCCGCACATTGGAGGCTGCGGATTTGGACAGTCAGCGGCCGCCAGACTTCGATATGGAATCCGTGAAGCGGGAAGCGCAAGGACTGGAGAGGCTTCTGGAAAGCCTGATGACGGCGTCATGAACAGCCTGCAGGCAAAGGTTTGGCGTAAGGTGATGAGGGGGTTCTACCTCTCGTTCGATGTCGCGGTCATCGGTACGGTGATCGTACTGGCGGGTTTGTTTTATGTACATACGTACGGAGGCATCGTCGTGGGGCGTCATCCCGAGAAACTGGTATTGCCGGAGTCGAGCATCCTGGTGGCATCGGATGGGACCAAGCTTCGGAAAATACCACTGCCGGAGTCGGGCTACAGGGCCAAGGCGCACCTGGAAGAAATGCCTGATTTGCTGTTGGACACTTTTTTGGCGGTGGAGGACCGGAGTTTTTATAGACATAATGGACTGGATTACAAAGGGATTGCGCGTGCGGTATACACCAACTCCACCCATATGCGGATTTCGGAAGGCGGCAGCACCATTACACAGCAGCTGGCCCGAAATCTGTATCTGAACCGGGATCAAACGCTGCTGCGCAAGCTGAACGAGGCTTCTATTGCTTTGTCTCTGGAGAAACGCTTGTCCAAGCATGACATATTGGAATTGTATTTGAATGAGATTTACATGGGGGATGGGCAATTCGGCATCAAATCTGCGGCGGAGCATTATTTCGGGGTGACGGATCTGAAAAAGCTCAGTGTGGCGCAAATCGCCTCCTTGGCTGCCATTCCGAAGGGACCGTCCATTTACAATCCGTTACATAAGGGCGACCTGCCCATACAACGGCGCAACGTAGTGCTTGGTATTATGAAGCGGCAAGGTTTGATCACCCGTGAAGACATGATCTCTGCTATGAATACGAAATATCAGCCGCCGGCAAAGGTGAATCCTCTTGTGCTGGGGGCCTCTTATATGGATGCTGCTCTCAAGGAAGCCTCACAGCGAACAGGCAAAACGTTGGAAGAGTTGAAGACAGGTGGGTATACCATTGTAACGGGAATGAATATGGCTGCACAGGCTGCACTGGAAGATACCTTCGCCAACCCGGATTTCTTTCCGCCGGACGGCAAGGATCAGCAGGTTGAAGCAGCGATGGTGATTATGGATCATCGGACGGGAGAGATCGTGGCGCTGACCGGAGGCAGGCATCCTGCTGCAGGCAGCTTGAACCGGGCCGTGGTTGATGCCAGGCAGCCGGGTTCCGCCTTTAAGCCGATTATCGCTTACGGCCCGGCCCTTGAGAGCGGTGAATTTTCACCGGACAGCATGCTTCAGGATCGCAAGGTAGCTTACGGGAGCTACAAGCCTCAGAATTTGGGTGGAGCTTATCAGGGGCAAATGACCATGAGGCAAGCGCTGCAGCAGTCTGTAAATGCTCCAGCCGTATGGCTGCTGCAGCAGGTAGGGATTACAAAGGCGACACAGTTCGCAGCGAAGCTGGGCATTCCGCTTACATCTGAGGATGCTAATTTGTCCATTGCGCTTGGCGGCGTTCATTCCGGCGTCTCTCCCTTGAAAATGGCGCAGGCGTACAGCGTGTTTGCCAGTGGAGGGATTTATCGTGACGCGCATCTCGTACGGCAGATTACGGATTCAAAAGGTCGGGTGCTGTATGCCTACCGTCCGGATGAACGCCAAGTCATCTCGCATTCGACGGCGGAAAATATGACGAGCATGCTGCGCGGCGTCGTGAACGAGGGTACAGGCATGAAAGCGAGGATGAACCGGCCGGTAGCGGGCAAAACCGGCACGACGCAGCTTGACCTGCCCGGCGGCAGCAGCAAGGGAAACCGCGATCTTTGGTTCGTCGGCTATACGTCGGAATGGACTGGGGCTGTATGGATGGGGTTTGACAGAACGGATGCGGATCATTACATGACCGCAGGCAGCGGGAAGGCCGCCGCCTTGTTTTCAGCGGTCATGAGGAGGGGGCTTGAACGTTGATTGAAGGGCTGCCGGAGCGAGTTATGTCCTTTTGGCGTCCGGAAGCCAGGCATTTTTATCGTAACCCCGTTCTTCCCAATAGCCGATATGGTCGCCTTGAATCAATTCAATCCGGTTTAACCATTTGACGGACTTATAAGTATACATTTGGGGAACGATCAGCCGTACCGGACCGCCGAGATCGCTTGGAATGGGCTTGCCGTCGTGCAGAACGGCCACCATAATGTCGTCCATGCGAGCCTGTTCCATCGTTATAGAGTCCGTGTAGACCCCGTCGCCCGAATAAAACTTCACAGTTTGTGCCGCGGGCTGAACCCCGGCTTCATCCAACAATTTTTTAAGGGGAATGCCCTCCCAAGTGTTATGGTACACTGACCAACCGGTGACACAGTGAAAATCGCTGACCTGGACCAGACGTGGGAGGTTTACGAATTGTTCCCAGTTCCACTGCAGCCGTTTATTAACGAGCCCATCTACGGTAAAAGACCAGTTGGCATTATCGAATGAGGGAATGGGGGTTACCGTGTAGATGCGAAAATTACCCTTAGCCCCTCCACCGATTGGAGTGAGGGATTCCGCGGCAGGCGTGGGTGCCGGAACCAGATGGTTGGCATCCCTTTCGAGAAGTTCCTCCATGTTTTGCTGAGACGAACCGATACTGCTGCCCAGCCATTTGATAAAAGAAGGCCCGAACGCTACCGCCATACCTACCCCGATCGCTGATCGGATGAAAGCTCTGCGCGTGTAGAGCGGCTCGTTTGCAGTATTTGCTGCAGCTGGCCGGTCAGCCCCGGACTTTACCGTCCGCCGGTGAGGCTCTTTAAGCCATTGGGTACGGGTAACCGAGTGATAGATGATATAAGGCAGACCCACCCATGTGAAGAGGTCGTGAATCGTCAGAGCGGGGTTGGACCATGCCGGGCCGAATGTTCTGAACTGCCACAATACCACCCCGGAAAGAAACCAGCCGGCCAGCAGGAACAGTACGATGATGACATTCCACTTCTGCTTCGGGCGGTCCTTCAGCAGCTTCCAGTGCTTGCCCGCCAGAAAGAGGTAGTAGACGACGGGAAGGAGCAGGGCCAAGCCGACACCGATATGGAGCCATTTCAGCCAGACCCTGCCTCCGCCAAGCGCCTCGCGCCAGAACCCAAGGGGAAGAATCACTCCGCTAAATGCCAGAAAGGCAACCATCCATGCGTTCCAGCGGTGAATGGCGGCCAGCTTCTTGCCGATGCCCTTGCGGATCTTGTTTAACCAATCGCTCATTTGTCAGCCTCCTTGTTAAGAAAACACAAAGTAACGGTACTGCGAGTATTGACCCTCTACTTATGATCCTTTTGAGTAGATAAGCACATGGTGAGAACCAATACAGCAAGAACAGAATTCTAAGCCTGGCGATCAACTGTTAATGCATTATAGTTACGTCAGTGAAGAAGAGAATTGGCTAACAATAAGTAAGTAAATTTTACCACAACATAAATTTAAAAAAACTGTTGCATAATAGGCGGTATCCGTGATATATTATTTCTTGCCGCTAAACAAGGCGGTGATTCAAATCTTCTCAATGCTTGCTAAATAAGTGTTGACACGAAATGAATGGCATGATACAATATAATCCTGCGTCGGATTTGAAAATAATGTCGAATGCAGCGATCAAGTTCCTTGAAAACTGAACAAATGGATGATGTTTTAAACTGAGATTAAATCAATCTCGTCAGATTCAAAATGAGCTACAAACTTTCTTGGAGAGTTTGATCCTGGCTCAGGACGAACGCTGGCGGCGTGCCTAATACATGCAAGTCGAGCGGACTTGATGGAGAGCTTGCTCTCCTGATGGTTAGCGGCGGACGGGTGAGTAACACGTAGGCAACCTGCCTGCAAGACCGGGATAACCCACGGAAACGTGAGCTAATACCGGATATCTCATTTCCTCTCCTGAGGAGATGATGAAAGACGGAGCAATCTGTCACTTGCGGATGGGCCTGCGGCGCATTAGCTAGTTGGTGAGGTAACGGCTCACCAAGGCGACGATGCGTAGCCGACCTGAGAGGGTGAACGGCCACA
>NZ_QRDU01000005.1:0-100355 GCF_003386155.1 Paenibacillus sp. VMFN-D1
GTAAGACCCCTTGTAGACGACGAGGTAGATAGGTTGGAGGTGGAAGTGCAGCAATGCATGGAGCTGACCAATACTAATCGGTCGAGGGCTTATCCAAAATTACCCCAAAAAGTGACGTGAAGCGTTGGAGCAACACCGATTACTTTTCGGGGACCCCGGGATACAAACCGGGTGAAGCTACGGAAGATAAAACACAGATTCGTTTCGTATCTAGTTTTCAAGTGATCAAACACTTGAACGTTTGGTGGCGATAGCGGAGGGGTTCCACGCGTACCCATCCCGAACACGACCGTTAAGCCCTCCAGCGCCGATGGTACTTGGACCGAAGGGTCCTGGGAGAGTAGGACGTTGCCAAGCGAAGGACCACTGTTGATAACATCGACAGTGGTTTTTTTATTTCTTATCCCCAATGTGGACAACACATCCGTTTTGTCCGTTCATCCACAAATATATATTCCCTGGTCGATTTTCCAAAGGTTATGCACAAAAAAGAGAACCATCCCCGCCCAATTTGGATTATAATCATAAATTATATTCCCATAATTCACAGTTTCATCCCCAGTACGCACAATTGAAGTGTACTTTATGGCATAAATGATTCATGTGGTGATGTTCAGTTGACTTTTGTCTAAATGTTATTCACATGTACATAAGTTTGTAAGTTCATGCCAAGGGCTCTTCGTATGATTGCCCCGGGATCGATAAAGGAGGAGTAAGTTTGACCGAAGCACAAGCTCGAGCTGTACAGTATGTACGTACGGATGCTTTGGATGTGCAGTGCCTTTCCCGCAGTGTAATTGACCGGATTTTGGCTGCAGAAGGACTTAGCGCTATTGATGTTGACTTGCTTATTGATCATATTCGCCGTTTTGCGCGGGTTACGCTCAATTTTCATCCCGATCGTCTGCTCGCGACCGGCCGTTCGGTGGTTGAGGGACTGCTTCAGGATGGGGTGTACCGAGGGCAGTTTGAGACCTCGATCTCCAACGGGAGCCGAACGGCATTTGCAGGTGGTGATCGTGACCGCTGGGAAGAGCATTTATTTGGGAAAGCATACCAGGCGCCCGGCGTAACCAATGAAGAACGGCCGAAGTATGGTGGGCTTAACCTGATGAATTATGCGGACGGTGCGTCACCGCGGTTTGGCTCTTGCCACCTGGTCCTTCGTCCGAATGTTTCAGAGCGCTGTACCTTTACGTTTGGGGATAGCTTTACGGGTCCGGA
Organism: Paenibacillus sp. VMFN-D1; assembly: GCF_003386155.1. NCBI lineage: Bacteria > Bacillati > Bacillota > Bacilli > Caryophanales > Paenibacillaceae > Paenibacillus > Paenibacillus sp. VMFN-D1. The sequence continues at coordinate 1,225 of NZ_QRDU01000005.1, forward strand.
GCGAAAAGGAACGATCGACGTTTTTTCTCCATTGCTGGCTCCTATGTTTGAGGCGGCTGTCAGCACACAGGAGGTGCTCGGTTCGGATCACATCAACGTACGGCTGTTGGTGGAGCTGCTTCAATCGCTAAACTCCAGATCCAGCGAATTTATACCCGAAGCCTTAGGAAGGTCACTCGATGACTACATTGAAGCACAGGTTCATGCTGTGGTGGATTTGGCGAATGACGCGGAGGCCCTGATTGCTGATCCCTCGTTCAAAGGCACGCCAACGGGAAACCTGTTGGAAGAGACCTGCGATAAGTATGATTTGCGGCTTGGTTGGCATGCGGGTTTTCAGTTAGAGGTTGGATCGGTACCGGGCGATTTTCGGGGGCCTGCGATGCAGCCGCTTGCACTCAGGATCGACCAAAGGTTCGGGAACGATAGGGGGCGGATTGACGCGGCCGTATTAGGGTTGGCAGCGGCATCGCTGCACAATCACCCCGAGGAGTGGCAGGACTGGGGATCATACGATGAAACGTTACAGCACATTAAGCAATTATGGCATGTCCTTGTCCGATTTGGTTCTCCTAATCATTGTGTTACGTAATGTTACGCAGTACCAAATCGGTGAACATATAAAAGGATCAGACTTATATTGCTTTCTATCCATTTGATGACTTTCTTTGTCTTCCAGACTTTTCATACTCGAAAAAACTTCCATGCTTGGAAAAACTCCTAAGAACGAAAGGACGGTGACGGGTTGAGCATTCAAAAGCAGGAATCCAAGCGACATGAAAAAATGGATTCAACCGAACCTCTGGATTCTTATAAAACCGTTGCTCGTGGTGCATCGAAAACTTTGGACGAGATACAGCGACCTCAAACAAAGGACGACTCCTTCTCCAGGAGACAGGTCGTGCTGTTTATCTCTGTTGTTTTCCTGTACTGGTTCTCGTCTTATATTTATGTTCCGATTTTGTCGCCTTATATCGAGCATTTGGGGGCATCCTATACCTATCTGGGCATCGTTCTCGGTTCCTACGGTTTGATGCAGATTTTGTTCAGGCTGCCGCTCGGTATTTTATCGGATTTTATGGAAAAGCGCCGTCCATTTATTTGGCTGGGGCTGGCCGCCAGTGCGGTAAGTGGGCTGATGTTTGCTGCGTTCGGACAGTTGGGTTGGGCGCTGGCTGCAAGAGCCATGGCAGGGATCGCCGCGTCGACCTGGGTGGTGTTCACCGTCGCGTTTTCAGGTTTTTTCCCGAAACATGAAGTAACCCGGGCGATGAGCATGATGCAGTTCACCACCGTGGCCGCCCAATTGACGAGCATGCTCGTCAGCGGGTATTTGGTGGAGCGTTGGAGCTGGCAGCTGCCGTTTTGGCTTGGAGGCATCGTTGCGGTGATAGCCCTTGTACTTGCTTTATTTTTGCGGGACAAAGGGCCGGATCCCGGGCGCACCCCCATGTCGCTTCAGGATTTGGCACCCGTTATGCGTGACCGGACGCTGTTTCGGGTTTCTTTTCTGTCGATCCTGGCGCACTGCGTTCTGTTCATCACGATGTTTGGGTATACGCCGAATCAGGCGTTGGACCTGGGTGCAAGCAAAAATGACCTTGCCTGGCTGACGCTGTCTTTCATGCTGCCGCATGCGGCGGCTACGCTGTTTGCCGGACGGACCCTCGTTAACCGTTTCGGGGCAAGGGCCGTGCTAACCGTGGGGTATGTAGGAACGGCCGTTTTTACGTTTTGTATCCCGGCGGCATCGAGTTTTGGCTGGCTGTGCGTAACGCAAATATTTAATGGACTGGCACAAGGACTGGTTTTTCCGCTCCTATTGGGCAAATCGGTGGCCCACATCGAGCCATCCAAAAGGGCAACGGCAATGGGTTTTTATCAGGCAGTCTATGCAATCGGCATGTTCATGGGCCCGTTTATCGCAGGCTGGATCAGTTCGGCATGGGGGCTCGCAGGCGGGTTCCGCTTGGCGGCATATGCAGCGTTAGCTGCGGGAGTGCTCGCTTTTTGGTGGATTCGGACGGATACAAAAGCTGGGGTGAGTGCAGCTTCGGGCGGACCGCCGAATACGGGGAGTGTTCAGAAAAATGTGTAATGTGCATCTGAGCTGCGGTTTGATCCGCAAAGAAGACCCGCAAAGCGCTCAAACGCTTTGCGGGTCTTCTTTTATTTATTCGATATCGGGAGAAACAGCAGGGAAAACGGCAAGTTGCTGCCGGCGGCCGGGGATAACCAGAGTTCTACCTTCTCCTCCCGGTCCTGCGTCCGGTACAGCACGGTGGCACTGTCCTGGGAGCCGTCGCCGTGCTTGATCTCGACAACCCGGTCGTTCACTCTCGCCGAGCCGAAGTACCTTCCGCCGCGTGGGTTGAAAGCGATGAGCGTGTCCGGCGCAACATGGTTCAGAATGATTTTATACAGGACACCGTAATTGCCGGAATTGATGGCAACGCTGTCCTGCATCCCGTCCATCCCCCGCTGAAAAGGATCAGTGGTGTTGTCGGTGAGCGGCAGGCGCTCCGCTTCCGTTCCGACCGTGCCGTCGTATTCGAACACTCGCGTCGAATCGGCAAAGGTGCCGCGGACGATGGACTCGATCGGATTTAAATCCGGCAGAGACGGCATGACCGCAATCGGGTCATGATCGGCCTGGACCATCAGCATGGTATATTCGACGGGTGCATCGCTGGTGACATCAGCGTTCATTGTGATGACATCGCCGGGAGCAGCCGCGGTAGCATTCAGCTTGGGAAAGAGGGCCACGCTCTCGCTGGGGGCGATCTGTACGCTTCGCTGCTCACTGCCGGTCAAGGTGGACTCCAAATACCGGACGCCAGCCAGTCTGCCGGATAGCTCAGGATACGGAGTTGGCCCCGCCACGCCCGCGCTCTCGATCTGGATCGATGCCGCGGTATCGTTCGGATTGGTGGCGACCAGGTAGAAGCGTGCCTTTGCGGCCAGGTTGTTTTTGTGATGGACCAGAAACCGGGCCGGTCCCGACAGGATGTCCTGGTACAGAATCCCTTCCGAGTTGACCGTCTCCGGACCGCTGGCCCGGAACAGCAAATATGGCTCGGTTGTGTAGGTGTAGGGCAGCGCTTTGTAGGACAGGATTGATTTGCCGCTGACCTGAAATGTGCCGCCTGCCGGAGTGAAGCGCATGACATAATCTTCTTTGCTGTACATCACCTCGGAGGTGATATCGATTTTTTTGCTGTATTCGGATGTCAGGCCGTGCTTGTCGGTAACCTTAAGCCTGATTTCCACCGTACCCGGCTCGAAAAAGGCCGGTTCGTTGTTCGTCCATTCGCGATTCGTGATTGCGTCTTCATCATCGGTGCTTTGATCGCTCAGGATCACCGGCTCGCCGATCCGGTATTGGTCTTTGTCCGTCGTAAAATAGGCCTGCGGCGGTTCGTTCGTTTGCGGACCTTCCGGCTTGTCCGTCCCTGAAGATCCGGTGCCGCCAGGATACAGCGTAATTTGGTTTCCCTGGAGCACATAAGGGAGATGAAAAGCAGTCGTCAGCGAAGTAAGGGGAACCATCAACACGCTGCGGTCCTCGTACGCTTCGCCTTTCATCGTTTTCGTCTCCCCGTTGACTTGATATGCCTTGGTATGTACACGGTACCGGGCTTCGGTACCTTCCCGGGATACGGTGGTCTCTTTCGTAGAGGCTTGGTAAGTCACTTTACAGCCCAAAGAGACGGCAAGCGAGCGGAGGCTGACAAAGGTGACTCCTTTTTTGACGACAGTGGAACGGTTTAATGCGGACTCGGTGCCGCTATTTAGGATTCGGCTGCTGTTTAAATAGATGACCGTCGTTCCGGAAGGACCTGCGGTTGCTTGAGCCATAGTCACATTCTGCGGGATCGTAGGCTCTTGCTCCAGATCGGATGCGGCAGATGCCGGAACCACACCGTAGGCGGCAAGCAGAACGGAAGTCAGAAGGGCGGTTTTTTGTATTTTCATGGGAATGATATGGAACTCCTTTTCTGAAATTTGATAATCAAACAGGGGCCTTTATTTGGCGGCAATGATGACCGCTCCCAGTACGATGACCGCGGCCCCGATCCAGCGGTTCAGCGGAACGCTTTCCCCGAAGAAATACCACGCGGCGAAAATGCCGGCGGCGTAAGCCAGGCTTTGCAGCGGGTAGGCAAGGCTGAGCGGCAGCCGGGACAGCACGACGAACCACAATCCCGTGGCTATTGCATAAAGGGCGATACCAAGCAGAATCAGCGGCGAAAATAATACCTGCAATAGGTTGCCAAGGTGGATGCCACCTTGCTGCTGCAGGCCGATTTTCCAGGAGATTTGACCGGCGACCAGGAGCAGCATATTGAGAAGCAGCATCAAGTAAGCCATACTAGCGGTTCACCTCCGTGCTGGAAGAAGACGGCACAACAATTTGCTCTTCGGAAGAAGCCGCCGCAGAAATTCGCTGACAGGGTTCCGTGGAATGAAGTCCGGAGAATTCCCCGGACGGCATCCCGGATTGCTGCATGTTATGCGCTTCTGGGGGCAATCCGGAGTGCTGTTTAGATGTCTGCTCGGAATGAGGTCCAGATGTATGTTTGGAATGCTGTTTAGATGTCTGCTCAGAATGTGGTCCGGATGACTGTCCAACATGCGGGTCGGATGTCTGTCCCGGGCGCGATCCAAAGGCAGGACCGACAGCAAGCCCCATAGAACCCTCTGAGCCTCCCTCCGCCTGGGCTTCAAGCTTTTGAATGCGTTGCTCCTGCAAGCCCAGCGTTTGGGTAAGCACGATGACCCGGTGCGTGAGCGTGGAGACCGCCATCGTCAAATGCAGCAGGATGAACAGCACCGCGACTACACTTAGCAGGTAGAGCAGCGACGGGGCATAATAAATGTGGATCCGCTGCGCCACCTCGTCCAAAAGGGACGGAAACAGGGACAGCGCCATCATGATCACACTCATCAAAAGCCAGAGCAGGGCGTACTGCTCGCGCAGCCTGCGCTTGCGGATCAAGTATAAAATCGTGCCGGCAAAAGCAAGGCTGATGCAAAAGCTGATGATATAAATATTAAGATTCATAGCGGTTTTCCCACGCTCTCTTTTTCTTGGTTTTCATGAGCAGAACCGACAGGATGACTTTGGACATGTAATACACGGATTTCATAGCCGAGATGCTGGAGACGCCTCCCTGACGCTCATTCATCACGACGGGAATTTCCGTGAAGGACAGCTCCCGGTTGTAGAGCAGCATCAGCGCCTCTACCTCGGGATAGTCGGTCGGGTACTCGCGTGCGAACAGGGAGATAGCCCGCCGTCCGCACAGGCGGTAGCCGGAGGTCGGATCGGTCACGTTCTGCCCGGTGAGCCGGGTCACGAGGGCGGACAGCAGACCGATGCCCATTTTGCGGGCGAAAGTCGACTGAAAGCCCTCTTTGGTAATAAAGCGGGAGCCAATCACCATATCGGCGCCGGTATCGAACTGGGCGGACAGGAGGCAGCGCAGATCGCACGGATTGTGCTGACCGTCGCCGTCGATCTGTACGGCGTAGTCGTAGTGATGCTCCGCAGCGTAGCGATAGCCGGTCTGCACCGCGCCACCGATGCCCAAGTTGCAGGTCAGGTCGATGACATTGGCCCCGGCGGCCCGGGCGATCCGGCTGGTGGCGTCGCTCGACCCGTCATTGATGACGAGCACGTCTGCGTAAGGGGCATCTTCGCGGAGCCGGCGGATGACCCGCCCGATCCCCTCCGCCTCGTTATAAGCGGGGACGATCACGAGCACTTTGGGCGGCTTGTTATGACTTTCCGGTCGATTCAGCATAAGTAACGGCTCCTTTCCGTGAATTTGAAGAGCGGGTCCATTTCTGCCACGCCCAGCGGAGGATGGCGATCCCCGCGGCCGCATCCAGCATGATGATCAGCGGCATGGCGGTGTAGTTATAGCGGAACTCAGGAACGAAGGCCAGGCGGGTAACCGTCATGACCGCTACAATCAGCGTCATCAGTGCTAATGGCTGCTTCCATTTGCGAAGCGATGCGGCCAGGGCCACGGGACAGAACCACACGAGCGCCACATGCAGCAGGCTGCCCAGCGGGCTCGGAAGCACGCGGTATAACGGGCTGTGGCCGCTGCCAAAATACATATTCGAATAAATGTACTTGAGCTTGCCGACGGTGTACCATTTGACGAACTGCCATGTGTGCTGCGTAAAACCGATCTTCAGCCGCTCTTTGGCGACTTCCATCTGGGTTTTACCATGCCGGTCGACCAGGCCGTCGTTGTAATTTTTGTCCGGATAGGTGCCGGCGGCAAACGGATTGACCTGGGTGGAGGCGATCACGACCTCGTGCAGGGTCACCATGTTGCGGACCACCCAAGGAGCGAGGACGATCCCTGTTCCGATGCCGGTGAACAGCAGCAGCTTGAACGTGAGGCGGAATTCCTTTTTCCAGAGCCAATACAACCCGTACACCGGTGCGATCAGAATCAAAAACTCCGGACGCGTCAGCACCAGCAGGCCCATCGCCGCCCCGCTCAGCAGAGCGAGGGTTCGTGTTCTGCGCTCGAAGGCTTCAAGCTGCAGACGGATATACAGCATCAGGAAAAAGCAGGCCAGTGTCTCGGTCAGAACCGCCCCGTTGCTCCAAATAAAAGGCGGATACACGCTGCTGATGAGCAGCACGATCATCGAAACGGTCCGGCCCGAGAGCTTTCGGGCGACCGAGTAAATGAGCCACAGGGTGACGAGGCTGATCATGACCTGAATGTAACGAATATAGGGAAACGGATCATGATGCTGGTAATCGACCAGCTTATAGATGGCCGCCATAAACAGCGGATACCCCGGCGTGACCTGGGCGTTCGGCTGGGTATCCTTGTAAGCGTAGATCCCTTTTTCGAGCAGCTGCCGGACCATGATGTCGTAGTTCAGCGTGTCATGCGAAACTTTATGGGTGACCGAAAGCAGAAAGTCCAGCCGCACATAGGCAGCCAGCGCGAAGATCAGCACGAAAATCGTGATGAGCAGCGTTTTTTTTGGGGCAAACAATTTTGAAGTGATGGTGTACATACGGATTTCGTGCTCCTTCCTGGACAGACAGGGGAGACAAACAGCTCTCCTCACGGACGATGCCTGCTGTCCTCTTAACTTGAATCAAGATTACAGGAGAGTTCTTAACGGGAGCCTACCCAAATGCTTAACAAACGCTTAAGTTTTTCTGTTAAAAAATGCTGTGGGGAGCAGAATAGCACCAAAAAAAGCAGATAGCCGCACTCCCCAGATGGGATGAGGTTATCTGCTTTGAGTATAGTGAAAGGAAAGTGGCTATGCCGGCACAGCCGGATCGGGAAGCCGGGTCTCAAACACGGTCTGGTTCGTCGAGCTCTCCACGGAGATGTCGCCGCCGTGCACGTCGATGATGCTCTTGGTAATGGCCAGTCCGAGCCCGGTACCGCCGGTCGCCTTGGAACGCGATTGCTCTACGCGGTAGAAGCGTTCGAAAATGTACGGTAGATCCCGCTTGGGGATGGGCTCCCCGTAATTGCAGACGCGTATGCGGACAAAGGCTGCTTCCTTTTCGATATAAACGTCGATGTATTTGCCGCTGCTGCCGTACTTAATGGCGTTGGATATGAGATTTTCGTAAGCCCGGACGAGGTGGTCGCCGTCGGCTTGAATGATGACCGGCTGCTCCGGCGCGTGAATCTGCAGAGTCATGTTCGCCTGCTCCAGGCTCGGCACAAACTCCTCGGCCAGCTGCCGGATCAATCCGGTTACATCCAGCTTGCGCAGGTGCAGCGGCATGCCGTTGTTGATGCGCGTATACTCAAACAGGTCGTCGATCAGCTTTTTGAGGCTGAGCGATTTTTCGTAAGCGATATTCATATAATAGCGGAGCTCCACCTCGTCGGCATAACGGTCCTTATCGATGATTTCCAAAAATCCGAGAATGGAGGTCAGCGGGGTCCGAAGGTCGTGGGATACGCCGGTGATCAGGTCGTTTTTCGTCTTCTCGGCGTTACGCTCCTCCTGAATGGAGCGGTTCAGCTGAGCGCTCATCTGGTTGATGCTGTCGGCAATCCGGCCGAGCTCATGGTTTTCCCGAACCGGAATTTCGTAATCGAAATGTCCCTTGGCGATCTCCGCCAGTCCGTAACTGATTTCCTCCAGGTACGTATGAATTTGCCCGGACAGGCTGTTCATGTGTTCCGCGATCGTTCCGAGCTCATCGGCAGCTTTCACACTGACGGAAGCTTGGAGCCGCCCGCCGGCCATGTCCTCCAGGACTCCGGCCAGCTCTTTGGCATAACGAACGAGGGGCCGGGTGGAAGCCACGTAGAGGGACAGGAAAAAGACGACACCGAACACACCGATCGTCGGCCTGGAGCCGATATGGTTGATCACCCAAATCAGGGGCACATTATAAGGCGGGCGCACAATGATATAAGAGGCGAGCAGACGGCCGAGCAGCACGAACAGCAGCGTCAGCCCGGTGCAGCCGAGAAACACGGCAAGGAACTTCCAGCGGATGCCGATGTATACCTTGGTGGTCATGGTGCTCTACACCTCCTTCGCCGATTTCATTTTGTAGCCGATGCCCCAGACGGTCTTGATGTAGGCCGGATGCTGAGTATCCTTTTCGATTTTTTCACGGAGCTTGCGGATATGGACCATCACCGTGTTTTTGGATTCCATGAACGGCTCGTTCCAGACCTCTTCGTAAATTTTGTCCATGCTGAGCACGATGCCCTGATTGACGGCCAGCAGCTTCAAAATGTCGAACTCGCGGGGCGTCAGCTTCACTTCCTGCTCCCCGACGGTCACCGTATGGGTGGCGGTATTGATGACCAAATCGTCAATTACGATTTCGTCCTCGGCTGTAGTATCGCGGTAATTTAGCAGCTTGTACCGGCGCAGCTGCGATTTGACGCGGGCGACCAGCTCCAGCGGATTGAACGGCTTGGTGACGTAATCGTCGGCACCGATGCTCAGGCCGGAAATTTTATCGATATCCTGGCTTTTCGCGGACAGCATGATGATGGGGGTATTGTTCTTTTCCCGGATTTTCATGCAGGCTTGAATCCCGTCCATTTGGGGCATCATCACATCAAGGATGATGAGATCGATCGGATGGCTCTGCAGCGCTTCGAGCGCCTCCAGTCCGTTGGAAGCTTTATATAAGGTGTATCCTTCATTTTTTAAATAAATTTCAATCAGTTCGATAATTTCTTTCTCGTCATCGACGAGCAGGATCGCTTCTCTGGACATTACGGCATTCACACCTCTTTGAATATTGTGGAAACTAGGAGTATGCTTGATGTATAGCATTATAAACCGAAACCCTTAACATTATGGTCACGAATTTCTTAACATTAACTTAAATTCCGCCGATGTTGTGGCCTTAGGATGAACGTTCCGCTGCTTCTTATACATACAGGGAAAGGGCGCAGCCGATGAAAGATAGGGCTTTTTCACCAAATGGAAAGGCTGGCTAACAACGTACGAGTATCATTTTAACGTAAAAAGAGGAGAGAGCGCATAGCATGGGCAACAAGTGGACTGAAACCTACTTAATCCATTCCAACGATATCGATTTTAAATCCGAAGCACGGCTGTCGGTACTGCTGTCTTTGGCGCAGAGAACGGCCGACGCCGATCTGGAGCAGCTTGGGGCAACGAGGGACCAGATGATCGAAGCGGGCATGGGCTGGATGCTGATTACAATGGATCTGCGCATCAGCCGGATGCCGAAGGCGCTGGAGCAAATCAACGTCGAGACCTGGAACAAAGGCCCGAGAGGGGCCTTGTGGCAGCGGGACTTTGTGATTTATGGCAGCGGTGGAGAGATTCTCGGCGAAGCGTGCAGCATTTGGGCGCTCGTGGACATCCAGAAACGCAGAATGCTGCGGCCATCCAAGTTCCCTTTTGACGTCTACATTAATGAAGAGGACTCGGCCGGTGAAGCACCGGATAAAGTAACTATACCTGAGGATATGCCGCTTCATGAATCGTACCGCTCCGTGGTACGCTACAGCGGGATCGACGCCAATCTGCATCTGAATAACTCCCGTTATGCCGATCTGTGCATGGATACGCTGACCAAGGAGGAGCTCACGGGTTATTCTTGCGCGGGTTTCCGGATCACCTACCATCACGAGGCCCGATTGGGGGATGACATGGTGGTGAAACGGTCAGAGCTGTCCGGCGGCCGGGTGTACGTGAGCGGACAAGCCGAGGACGGGTCGCATTATTTTGATGCGTATCTTCTATTGAAAGGAACGAACTGAACGAACGAAGGTATCCTATCGCCCCATGGATAATTCCGTCCCGATCGGGGGATTGTTAAAGGATAAGGGGGGATAAGCATGCCGCATCGTAAACCGGTAAAAGACAGTAACCTGCCAAACAGAGCGAGCCGGAAACAGGAATACACCACGCTGCATCCGGATAAAGCTGCTAAATTTCCGCCGAGCCTGAACCAAATTCCGAAGCAGGAACAGGATTAGGCATTTACCGCACCACCCCAGGTCCTTCAGTGGCAATCTCGGCTCCTGCCGAGGTTCCGCTGGGGGATTTTATTTTGCACAGGCGATAAGATAAAACAGGGTTACCTTCCTTTTGCATCCGCTGCCGGATTCAATGTTATAATAGGACGGAAAGAAAGGTGGTACGTCATGAAATCATTGGTATTAGCCGAAAAGCCTTCCGTTGCCCGCGAAATTGCGCGCGTCATGGGAAGCCACGACAAGCATAAAGGATATATCGAAGGTCCGAAATATATCGTCACCTGGGCGTTGGGCCATTTGGTCGGACTCGCGGAGCCCGAGGATTATGACAATAAATACGCAACCTGGAACCTGGAGGATCTGCCGATCCTGCCGGATTCGATGAAGCTGAAGGTGCTGCGTGAATCCGCCCAGCAGTTCAAGGTGGTGCAGCAGCAGCTCCGTCGACAGGACGTCGGCGAGTTGATCGTGGCGACGGACGCCGCGCGGGAGGGGGAGCTCCTCGCCCGGTGGATCATGAAGATGGGAAAATGGAACAAGCCGTTCAAGCGGCTCTGGATATCTTCACAGACAGACAAAGCGATCAAGGAAGGTTTTGCTTCGTTGAAGCCGGGGAACCAGTTCGACCGGCTGTACGAATCCGCGCGCTGCCGGGCTGAAGCCGACTGGATGATCGGCCTGAACGTGACGCGGGCGCTCACCGTCAAATTCGGGGCGCAGCTCTCCGCGGGACGGGTGCAGACACCGACGCTTGGCATGATTATGGACCGGGAAAATGAAATCGTCAATTTCCGGTCGGAGGAGTACGACACGATCAAGGCTGACTTCGGCGGATTTGCCGCGGTGTGGCGGGGGAACAATGGTGACGCCCGCATCTTCGACAATAGCGCGGCCGAAGCCTTGAAGCGCAAGCTGGACGGATCGTCAGGCCGGATCGCCAAGGTGAAGAAGACGGAGAAGGTCGAGCCTCATCCGCTCGCTTACGACCTGACCGAGCTGCAGCGCGACGCGAACCGCCGGTTTGGCTTCTCCGCGAAGCAGACGTCAAACGTGCTTCAGCGCTTGTATGAGCAGCACAAGCTCGTCACCTATCCCCGGACCGACAGCCGCTATCTGACGTCGGATATGACCGGCACGCTGAAGGAACGCCTGGAGAGTGTGGCCATTGGGCAATATGCTTCCCTGGCGCGTCCGCTGCTCCGGAAAAATTTGAATATAACCAAACGCGTCGTGGACGATTCGAAAGTCAGCGATCACCACGCGATCATCCCGACGGAAGAGACAGTGCTATTGAACCAGCTGAACACGGAAGAGCGCAAGCTGTACGACCTGATCGTCCGGCGCTTCATCAGCCTGTTCTATCCGCCGGCACGGTACGATGCGGTCGCGGTGACGATCGACGTGGAAGGCGAGTCCCTTCATGTGAAAGGGACGACGATCAAGGAGAGCGGCTGGCGCGAGGTATACGGCGGAGATGTCTCCGACGAATCGGATGAAGATTCGTCGGCTGATACCGACGCCGAAGAGAGCGGAGCCCAGCTTCCAGTGCTGAACGAGGGCGAAGCCGTCAAGGTGCAGCGGGTCATCATGCAGGGCGGCCGGACTTTGCCGCCGAAGCGGTATACCGAGGCTGCGCTTCTGTCCCAGATGGAGAAGCACGGGCTCGGCACCCCGGCGACGCGGGCGGACATTATCGAGAAGCTGGTGAACTCCGATACGATCGAGCGCCAGGGGAACGCGCTGCATCCGACGGGCAAAGGCAAGCAGCTGATCGGACTCGTTGCGCCGGAGCTGCGGACGCCGCAGCTGACGGCCAAGTGGGAAGCCGAACTGGAGAAGATCGCCCGCGGCCAGGGGCAGCCGGAGCCGTTCCTGAAGGGAATCCGCGGCATGTCCAAGGATCTGGTGGCGGGTGTAAAGAACAGCAAGGCGGACTACAAGCCGCACAACGTCTCGAACAGCCACTGTCCGGACTGCGGTACCCGGCTGCTGGAGAAGAAGGGCAAGCGCGGCAAGATGCTCGTCTGCCCGAGTGAGGACTGCGGCTACCGCCGTTCGGACGAGAAGCGCCTGTCCAACCGCCGCTGCCCGCAGTGCCACAAGAAGATGGAGATGAAGGAAGGCAAAGCCGGCCTGTATGTGCAGTGCCTGTCCTGCGGCATCACGGAGACAGTCAACAAGGACAGCAAGCACGTCAACAAGCGCGAGGAGCGCAAGCTGGTGCAGCAGTATGCCAAGAAGCAGGAGCCGATCGGTTCGAACCTCGGCGAGCTGCTGAAAGCGGCGATGGAGAAAAAGAACGGTTAATAGCCTGAAAGCCCCGGGCTGCATGCTCTTGCTGATCAGACAGAGCATGCATGCATTAAACCTTTCTCGCCTATCGCCGCCACAGCTAGAATCCAGCTAGTTCATTGGAATCTCTCAAACAAGAGAAAACCGTCATAGTAAGGAGCGCTACGCCGGAGACACTGATTTGCTCCATCATGATTTAGGAAAACTCCGCCAGGTAGGCGTTTTTGCTGGGAATACTGGCAGACGGATGCCTGGCGGTTTGTCTCTTGGCTAGTAAAGATTTATAATAGAAGCAAGCAGTAGAACGGGGGTGGTAGCGTAAGTGAGGACGGCGCTCTTGATCTGGTTTATTTTTATCAACGCGGTAGGTTACCTGATCATGTCCGAGGACAAAAGAAGGGCAAGAAACAGGCGTGACCGTGTGCCGGAAAGAACGCTCTTTCTGCTTGCCGCCATCGGCGGAGCGCTGGGCGTACTGATCGCCATGTACCGCAAACGCCATAAGACCAGGCATCTGAGCTTTCGGGTCGGGATACCGCTGCTGCTGTTCGTCAACGCAGTTCTGTACGCATTTTTCATGAGTTGATTTATCGCTTGATGGTACAACATGGTTTCATTTCTTGCTAATTCGGTTTAATAACATCTCAATTCACACTTCATACAGAGAAAGCGCAGGTGGGTCCACATGTTATTTTCCAAAATTCTTTTAGCTTATGATGGTTCCAAAGCTTCCAATAAGGCTCTTGAACGTGCAATCGAACTGGCGAAAGCGGCGCCTGACGCGGTCATTGACGTCGTACACGTTTTTGATTTCCCGCGCGTATTCATTGGCGAAGGCATGGCTCCGATTCCGGCGTCCGTCAATCAGGACTTCTATGAACTCGCTGAGCAGACGGTCGCGGAAGTGAAGAAACGCCTTGACGGCGAAGGCGTCGCCTACAATGCGGAAATGATCCAGGGTGGACCTGCGGAAGTCATTCTGGAATATGCCAAGGAAAAAGGCAATGACTTGATCGTGATCGGCAGCCGCGGCTTGGGCGGAATCCGGGAGTTCGTGCTCGGCAGCGTCAGCCACAACGTCGTGCAGCATGCGACCATTCCGGTGCTTGTCGTTAAATAAATGATGGAATTGTAAGCCAGTGTGCCCCGAATATGGGGTGCACTGGTTTTGTTTTAGGAATGATCAGCGGCAAAATCCGAACATTCGATTTTACACTGTTTTAATTGTTCGTGTTTTAGTTGACATGTTGTGTAGGGGATTGTTAAACTGTTAGGTGTAAAGCCTTAAGGGATTTGGAAGAGGAAGAGGACCATCGCTGGATGGTTAAGGGAATGAACAAATAATCGAATGAATTGATCTCGTATAAAGCCGGGGATATGGCCCGGAAGTTTCTACCCGGATACCGTAAATGTCCGGACTACGAGGGAATACTGCCGAGGAGTCGCCGGTTCCGATGGACGGAAAGGCTTCCCTCCTTGCTGCGTTTGCGGCAGCAGTATTCCTTACCCGGTCCGGTATCCTGAAAGTCAACGTATTTCTCGGGCACCGGGCCTTTTTGGGTCTCTCCCGAATGAATAAAAAACTTTTGGAAAGTGGGTTGAAACATGTCAGCAGCGGTCGCTGTCATTATGGGCAGCAAATCGGATTGGGAAACGATGCAGCATGCATGTCTCGTCCTGGACGAACTGCAAATTCCGTATGAGAAAAAGGTCGTGTCCGCGCACCGGACGCCGGACCTGATGTTCGCCTTTGCGGAGCAGGCGGCGGAGCGCGGCCTCAAGGTCATCATCGCCGGAGCCGGCGGTGCCGCGCACTTGCCGGGCATGGTAGCGTCCAAGACGACGCTGCCGGTCATCGGCGTGCCTGTGCAGTCCAAGGCGCTGAACGGCCTGGATTCGCTTCTGTCGATCGTTCAGATGCCAGGCGGCATTCCGGTCGCGACGGTGGCGATCGGCAAGGCGGGCGCCACGAATGCGGGCCTCCTGGCTGCGCAAATCATCGGGGCCTATGACAGCGAGGTTCAAGCGCGGGTGCAAGCTCGAAGAGATGCCATCCGCGACGAAGTGCTGGAAAGCAGTGATTCGCTATGAGCAGCAATCAGGCATCGCAGCAGACATGGCTCCCTGGTTCCACCATCGGCATTCTGGGCGGCGGCCAGCTGGGACGAATGATGGCGCTGGCCGGAACCGCTATGGGGTACCGCTTCATCACGCTCGATCCGACGCAGGATTCGCCCTGCGGGCAGGTCGCAGGACAGATTGAAGCGGCTTACGACGACGTTGATGCAGCCCGCCGGCTGGCGGCGGCGTCAGATGTCATTACGTACGAATTCGAAAATGTCGACGCAGAAGTCGCGGCGCTGCTAGAGAAGGAATCCAGCGTGCCGCAAGGAAGCGCGCTGCTCTATACGACGCAGCACCGCCTCCGGGAGAAGCGGGCGATCGAAGCTGCGGGCGTGCCCGTGGCGCCGTACCGCGAAATTACGAGCCTGGAGAGCCTCAGAGAGGCGGCTGCCGAGCTCGGACTTCCCGGCGTGCTGAAGACCGCCACCGGCGGATACGACGGCAAAGGCCAGATCGTTCTCCGCTCGGAGGATCAGCTCGAGACTGCTTACGAGGAACTGGCTGCCACCGGCCGCGAGCTGGTACTGGAGAAATTCGTTGATTTTCAATGCGAAATTTCAGTTATTGCCGCCCGCAGTCCAAAAGGGGAAGTAAAAAGCTTCCCGGTGGCAGAAAATATTCATGTGAACAACATTTTGCACCTGTCGATCGTCCCGGCGAGAGTCGAGGAGCAGGTTCAGCGGGAAGCCCGCAAGCTTGCGGAGCAGCTCGTAGAACACCTGGGCGCGGTCGGCCTGCTGGCTGTGGAGATGTTTGTGACGAGGGATGGGCAGCTGTACGTGAACGAGCTGGCGCCGCGTCCGCACAACTCCGGCCACTACACGATGGAGGCCTGTGCGACTTCGCAGTTCGAGCAGCATGTCCGCGCCGTGTGCAACATGCCGCTTGGCGACACGACGCTGCTGACCCCCGTCGTCATGGTCAACGTGCTCGGCCAGCATCTTGAACAGGTGATCCGTGCCAGTGGCAGACCAAGCATCGCCGTCAGCGAATACGGCGTGGTGCCGAAGCTTCATTTATATGGCAAGAGCGACGTGAAGAAAGACCGCAAAATGGGACATATCAACCTGCTGTGCAAAGACGTGCAGGACGGACTCGACTGGGTTGAACAAACTAACATCTGGAGGCAAGGATAATTTATGATCGAACGTTACAGCAGACCGGAAATGCGGGCCATCTGGACCGAAGAAAATAAATTCAAGGCATGGCTGGAAGTAGAACTGTGCGCATGCGAGGCTTGGGCCGAGCTGGGCGTTATTCCGAAGGAAGATACGAAGCTGCTTCGCGAAAATGCCAAATTCGACATCGACCGGATTTACGAAATCGAGCAGGAAACGCGCCATGATGTCATCGCCTTTACCCGCGCGGTCTCGGAAAGTCTTGGACAGGAGCGCAAATGGGTGCATTACGGGCTCACTTCCACTGACGTGGTGGATACAGCGCTCGGATATCTTCTCCGTCAAGCAAACGAAATTTTGGAGAAGGATATTTTGAACTTCATCGAGATCCTGAAAGACAAGGCTATTGCTTACAAAGACACGCCGATGATGGGGCGTACGCACGGTGTTCATGCCGAGCCGACGACCTTCGGCCTGAAGATGGCCCTCTGGTACGAGGAAATGAAGCGCAACCTGGAGCGTTTCCGCCACGCGGCGAACGGCGTCCAGTTCGGGAAAATTTCCGGCGCGGTCGGCACCTATGCCAACATCGACCCGTTCGTGGAAGAGTTCGTCTGCAAAAAGCTCGGCACGAGCCCGGCTCCGATCTCCACGCAGACGCTGCAGCGTGACCGCCATGCCGAATACATGGCAACGCTGGCATTGATCGCGACGTCGCTCGACAAGTTCGCAACGGAAATCCGCGCGCTCCAGAAGAGCGAAGTGCGCGAGGTTGAAGAAGCCTTCGCCAAAGGCCAGAAGGGCTCCTCGGCGATGCCGCACAAGCGCAACCCGATTGGCTGCGAGAACATCTCGGGCCTCTCGCGTGTCATCCGCGGCCACATGGTGACCGCCTATGAAGACGTTGCGCTCTGGCACGAGCGCGATATTTCGCACTCCTCCGTGGAGCGGATCATCCTGCCGGATGCGACCATGCTGCTGAACTACATGCTGAACCGCTTCGGCAACATCGTGAAGAACCTGACCGTGTTCCCGGAAAACATGAAGCGCAACATGGCGCGTACCTACGGCGTGCCGTTCTCCGGCCGCGTCATGACGAAGCTGATCGACAAAGGCTTCAGCCGCGAGCAGGCGTACGATACCGTGCAGCCGCGGGCGATGCAGGCGTGGGAAGAACAGCGCCAGTTCCGCGACATCGTGGAAGCAACGCCGGAAATTACGGAGGCACTCAGCCCGGAAGAGATCGAAGATGCGTTTAATCCGTCGTGGCATCTGAAGCACGTGGATACGATTTTCAAAAAGCTTGGCTTGATTTAAGAGCGTTCGGTTTAAGTTAATCGTGAGTAACCCGTATTAGAGGCTTGGAGAATGATGGACTCAACATCATGGCACACATCTTCAGCGATTGCAGCGAAAGGGACGGAATCGATCCAGAGAAGCGACAGCGTTCGCCTTTGTCTCCGAATTTCAACCGCTATTTAAGAGCGACCGATCAAGAAATTTGGAGACAACAGCGATCGGCGGAACGATCCGTAACTGCAGCGGCTGCCCCGCTGACGACGAGGGGATTTTCAAGTGTTGAGCCGAGAAAATGGGGAGGATTCGCATGACATCACCGGCTGTATCGACCGCGGTGGAACTGGTAGACGCGCCGCTGCTGTACAAAGGCAAGGTGCGCGAGCTTTACGATTTGGGAGAACATGTGCTGATCGTGGTTACCGACCGCATATCCGCTTTTGACTATGTGCTGGAGCCGCCGGTGCCCGAGAAGGGCAATGTGCTGAACAAGCTGAGCGCGTTCTGGTTCGAAATGACGAAGGACTTCATGGACAACCATGTTGTCCATACGGACGTCGAGCGACTGGGCGCCGTGGCGAAGAACAAGGAGCTCTTGAAGGACAGGATCATGGTGGTCCGCAAAGCCGAGCGGATCGACATGGAATGCGTCGTGCGCGGTTATATTACCGGTGGCGGCTGGAGGCAGTACCAGGCGGGCGGTGAAGTGAACGGCATCAAGCTGCCGGAGGGCATCCGCAAGAACGAGCCGTTCCCGGAGCCGATCTTCACGCCGGCGGCCAAAAACGATGTCGGCCATGACGAGGACATCTCCATGGAACGCATGCAGGAATTGATCGGTGCAGAGCTGGCGCAGGAGCTCCAGGAGAAAAGCCTGAAGCTGTACGACTTCGCTCGGCGGTACTGCGATGAGCGCGGCATCATTTTGGCGGACTGCAAGTTCGAATTCGGCGTACTGGACGGCAAGGTCATCCTGATCGACGAGATTTTTACGCCGGATTCCTCGCGCTTCTGGGCTAAGGAAAACTATGCGCTGGACATCGAGATCGACAGCATGGATAAGGAGCCGGTGCGATCCTACCTTGCCTCAACACCATGGGACAAGAACAGCCAGCCGGACCCGCTGCCGCAGCCGGTAGTAGACGAAACGACCCGCAGATATGTAGACATTTACGAACGCCTGACGAAGCGCGTTTAAGATAAATTCCGCTGTAGTACGAACTTAGGTTTTTAGACGATTTTTTTAGCTAATGCAGGCCTGAAAAGGATTCATTCACTCATTCACTCATTCCTAGAGGAGGAACTAGAAGAACATGATGAAAGCTACGGTCTATGTCACTATTAAGCAGGGCGTACTCGATCCGCAGGGGGTTGCGGTGCAGGGAGCGCTTCATTCGATGGGATTCGAGGAAGTGTCGAGCCTCCGCATCGGGAAATACATGGAGCTTCAGCTGGACACGAATGACCGTGCTGAGGCGGAACAACGCGTCAAAGCCATGTGTGAGAAGCTTCTGGCGAATACGGTGGTCGAGGATTACCGATACGAATTGGAGGGCTAACATCCATGAAATTTGCAGTTCTCGTCTTTCCCGGCTCCAACTGTGATATCGACTGCTACAAAGCGGTAGAGGAAACACTCGGGGAGCCTGTCGATTACGTCTGGCATACCGCAACCGACCTGTCCGCTTACGACTGCATTCTGGTTCCTGGCGGTTTCTCTTACGGCGACTACCTTCGCTGCGGGGCAATCTCGCGGTTTGCTCCAGTCATGAGTGAAGTGGCCAAGGCTGCAGAGCAAGGCAAATACATTCTGGGCATTTGCAACGGATTCCAAATCCTGACGGAAGCGGGGCTGCTGCCGGGCGCGCTGCTGCGCAACACGTCCATGAAGTTCCGCTGCCATGATACCGTGCTGAAGGTGGCGAACAACCGCACGCCGTTCACGACCGACTTTAGCGAAAATGAAGAAATCGTCATTCCGATCGCCCACGGCGAAGGGAATTACTATTGTGATGAAGAGACGCTCGCGCGTCTTCAGGAAAATAACCAAATCGTCTTCACCTACAGCAGCAATCCGAACGGCTCTGTCCTGGATATCGCCGGCATTTGCAATGAGCGCGGCAACGTCGTCGGCATGATGCCGCACCCGGAACGCGCAGTGAACTCTCTGCTCGGCTCCGAGGACGGCAAGCGTATGTTTACATCCATTTTGAAGGCTTGGAGGGATACCCATGGCGCAGCAAGTGTCCGCTAAGGAACCGACCGCAGCACAGATTGCGGAACAGAAAATCTATCAGCAGTTTGGGGTATCGGACAGTGAATACGAGCTGATCTGCTCCTTTATGGGACGTCAGCCGAACTATACCGAAATCGGCGTGTTCAGCGTCATGTGGTCTGAGCACTGTGCCTACAAAAATTCGAAGCCGCTGCTGCGCCGCTTCCCGACCAGCGGCCCGCGGGTCCTGATGGGACCGGGCGAAGGCGCGGGGATCGTCGACATTGGCGACAATCAGGCGGTCGTGTTCAAAATCGAAAGCCATAACCACCCTTCCGCGGTAGAGCCTTACCAAGGCGCCGCGACCGGCGTGGGCGGCATTATCCGCGACATTTTCTCGATGGGCGCAAGACCGGTAGCGCTGCTCAACTCGCTGCGTTTCGGCAAGCTCGAAAGCGACCGCGTGAAGTATCTGTTCGAGCATGTTGTGGCCGGCATCGCCGGATACGGCAACTGTATCGGCATTCCGACGGTGGCCGGTGAAGTGATGTTCGACAACAGCTACGACGGCAATCCGCTGGTTAACGCGATGTGTGTCGGTCTAATCGACCACGACAAAATTCAGCGCGGCGTGGCTAAAGGCGTGGGCAACCCGGTCTTTTACGTAGGCCCTCCTACCGGCCGCGACGGCATTCACGGTGCGACGTTTGCTTCGGTTGAGCTCAGTGAAGAGTCGGAAGCGAAGAAAACGGCCGTTCAGGTCGGCGACCCGTTCATGGAGAAGCTGGTGATGGAGTCGACCCTGGAGCTGATCGATTCCGGGATCGTACTCGGCATTCAGGACATGGGCGCAGCCGGCTTGACCTGCTCCAGCGCGGAGATGGCGAGCAAGGCCGGCAACGGCCTGGAGCTGTACCTCGACCAGGTGCCGCAGCGTGAAGAAGGCATGACGCCGTACGAAATGATGCTCTCCGAATCCCAGGAGCGCATGCTGTTCGTCGTCGAGCCGAAGGACGAAGCGCAGGCGATGGAAATTTTCGAGCGCTGGGGCGTCATCTGCGCCAAGGTCGGCAAAGTGACCGACGACGGACGCCTGAAGCTGTTCCACCATGGTGAGGTCGTTGGCGACATGCCAGTCAAGGCACTTGTTGACGAGTGCCCGGTGTACAACAAGCCGTCGAGCGTGCCTGCTTATTATGAAGCAAACGCCGGCGTCGATACGCTGCGCTACGAAGAAGTGAAAGACCTGGGCGGCGCCCTGAAGCAGGTTTTGGCTTCCCCGACGGTGGCCAGCAAAGCCTGGGTATACAATCAGTACGATTACATGGTCCGCACGAGCACGGCGGTCCGTCCGGGTTCCGACGCGGCAGTGGTTACGATCCAAGGCACGCGCAAAGGCCTCGCGATGACGACCGACTGCAACGGGCGGTACGTATATCTCGATCCGGAAGTCGGCGGCCGCATCGCGGTCAGCGAAGCCGCGCGCAACATCGTCTGCTCCGGCGCCGAGCCGCTCGCGATCACGGACAACCTGAACTTCGGCAGTCCGGAGAAGCCGGATATTTTCTGGCAGATGGAGCGTGCGGTAGACGGCATGGCCGAAGCCTGCCGAGTGCTGGATACGCCGGTCATCGGCGGTAACGTCAGCCTGTACAATGAGAACGCCAGCGGAGCGATCTACCCAACGCCGGTCGTCGGCATGGTCGGTCTGGTGCATGATACAGATCATATTACGACACAAGGCTTCAAACAAGAAGGTGACGTCATCTTCCTGCTCGGCGACACGAAAGCGGAGCTGGGCGGCAGCGAGTTCCAATACGTCGTGCATGGGGCAACGGAAGGACGTCCTCCGGCGCTCGACCTGGATACGGAGAAAAAACTGCTGTCCTCCGTGCTTGGTGCGATCCAGCAAGGACTCGTACAGTCGGCGCACGACTTGTCCGAGGGCGGCCTTGCAGTGGCTCTGGCCGAGTCCTGCATCAGCGGTTCGCTGGGTGCCCAGGTGCATGTCGAAACCGGCCTGCGTCCGGACGTAGCCCTGTTCAGCGAATCCCAATCCCGCATCCTGCTCTCGGCATCCCGGGACAAGGCAGAGCAGCTGAAAGCTTATATTGAAGGTCAAGGCGTGCCGGTTGCCGAAATCGGCATCGTGGAAGGCAACAGTCTGGTGGTTGACATCAACGGTGCTTCGGCCGTGAACGAAAGTGTAGGAGGCTTGAAGCAGGTCTGGGAGGATGCGATTCCATGTCTCATGAAGTAACACCGCAAACGCTGTGGACGGGAGACTACTATAACGAAGGCTCGGGCAAAGACGGGCTGTTCGACAAATTAAAAGAAGAATGCGGCGTGTTCGGGGTCTATGGACACCCGGACGCCGCTTCTTTGTCCTACTACGGGCTGCATGCCCTGCAGCACCGCGGGGAAGAAAGTGCGGGAATGTGCGTCAGCGACCGCGAGGAATTTCACTACCACCGCGGCATGGGGCTCGTCAAAGAGGTATTCGACAAAGACATGATGGCTTCCTTAACCGGGGACATCTCCATCGGGCACGTGCGCTATTCGACGAGCGGCGACAGCAAGCTGACGAACGCGCAGCCGCTGGTGTTCAAGTACCGTGACGGCGACCTGGCCGTGGCGACCAACGGCAACATCGTGAACGCCCCGCAAATCCGGCGCGAGCTGGAGGAAGGCGGGTCGATTTTTCAGACGACGAGCGACACGGAGGTCATCGCGCATCTGATCGCGCGTTCGCCGAAGGATCTCGTCTCCGCGGCCAAAGACGCGTTCAACCGCATCGTCGGCGGCTACGCGTTCCTGATCATGACGAACGACCGGCTGCTGGTCGCGTCGGATCCGCACGGGCTGCGGCCGCTGACGATGGGAAAACTCGGTGAGGCGTATATTTTCGCCTCGGAGACCTGCGCGCTCGAGACGATCGGCGCGGAGCTGATCCGCGACATCGAGCCGGGTGAGCTGCTTATTCTCGACAAAGACGGCTTGCATGAAGACCGGTTCGAGGAGAAGAAGCACCGCAAATCGCTGTGTGCGATGGAATACATCTATTTTGCCCGCCCGGACAGCGACATGAACGGCTCGAACCAGCACGCCGCCCGCAAGCGGATGGGCAGCCGGATGGCGATCGAGTCGTTTGTCGACGCCGACATCGTGACCGGGGTGCCGGATTCCAGTATTTCCGCGGCGATTGGTTACGCGGAGCAGACGGGGATCCCGTACGAGATGGGGCTCATCAAAAACAAATACACGGGCCGCACCTTTATCCAGCCGAGCCAGGAGCTGCGCGAGCAGGGCGTCAAAATGAAGCTCAGCGCCGTGCGGCGCGTGGTCGAAGGCCAGCGGGTCGTCATGATCGATGATTCGATCGTCCGCGGCACGACCTCCCGCCGGATTGTGAACCTGCTTCGCGACGCCGGGGCGGTGGAAGTGCATGTGCGGATTACGTCGCCGCCTTTTAAAAATCCGTGCTTTTACGGCATCGACACGCCGGACCGGCGCGAGCTGATTGCCTCAAGCAAGTCGGTGGAAGAAATCTGCCGGGAAATTAACGCCGATTCGCTGGCGTTCCTTAGCCCGGAGGGTCTGATCACCGCGATTGCAGGCAACAATGCGGATGATTACAAGGGCGGGCTGTGCCTGGCTTGTTTCGACAACGATTATCCGACGCATCTGGATTTTAACGGTGAAGAGAAGTTTGGCTGCAGCTGCTGATGGGCTTGGAATGCAGGACGATTACTGATCGCGATGGCATTGCCGGGCTGAAGGTTTGGGCTGTGCCTGTGGATCGATTCAGGATATGAATACTTTACCCGCTTAAAATAGAGGCGGAGCATCTGACAAAGGAGTGTCGTGGGAGTGTCTGAGGCTTATAAAAATGCCGGTGTGGATATCGCGGCCGGAAATGAAGCGGTAGAACGGATGAAGAAGCACGTAAAACGGACGTTCCGTCCGGAAGTGATGACAGATCTTGGCGGCTTTGGGGCGCTGTTCGGCCTGAACAAGGACAAATATGAGGAGCCTGTGCTCGTTTCCGGAACGGACGGGGTCGGCACCAAGCTGAAAATCGCCTTCGCCATGGACCGTCATGACACGATCGGGATCGACGCGGTAGCCATGTGCGTCAACGACATCGTGGTGCAGGGGGCAGAGCCGCTGTTTTTCCTTGACTACTTGGCATGCGACAAGGTCGTGCCGGAGAAGATCGAAGCGATCGTGGCCGGTATCGCCGAGGGCTGCCATCAGTCCGGCTGCGCGCTGATCGGCGGCGAAACCGCCGAAATGCCCGGTATGTATGCCGAAGGCGAATACGATATCGCGGGCTTTACCGTCGGCGTTGTCGATAAAAGCAAAATCATCAACGGCGCGTCTATCGCCCCTGGAGATACGGTCATCGGCATCGCATCGAGCGGCGTGCACAGCAACGGCTTCTCCCTGGTGCGCAAGCTCTTGCTTGAGCAGTCCGGCTACAGCCTGCACGATGAAATCCCTGAACTGGGCGGCAAGCTGGGCGACGTCCTGCTGACACCGACCAAAATCTATGTGAAGCCTCTGCTGGCTCTGCTAGAAAAGGTCAACGTGAAAGGCATGGCGCACATCACCGGCGGCGGCTTCATCGAGAACATTCCGCGCATGCTGCCTGCAAACGTCAACGTGGACATCCGGTACGGTTCCTGGCCGATCCTGCCGATCTTTGAGCTGATGCAGAACAAGGGCAGTATTGCCAACCGCGATATGTTCACCACGTTCAACATGGGCATCGGGCTTGTCCTTGTCGTCAGCGAAGGCGATGCGCAGCAGGCACTGGAGCTGCTCAAGGCGAGCGGCGAGGAAGCGTATATCATCGGATCGGTAACGCCGGGTGAGTCGGTTGTGACCTTTACGGGAGCCGATGTCTAATGAGCGGCTACCGGATTGCTGTGTTTGCTTCCGGTACGGGAAGCAATTTTCAGGCACTGGCCGAAGCGGCCGCTGAGGGAAGGCTCGGCGGCGCGACGGTGGAGCTGCTCGTCTGCGACAAACCGGCAGCCCCTGTCGTCGGCCGGGCGGAGCGCCTCGCCATTCCCACGCATCTGTTTGTTCCCAAACAGTACGGATCGCGTGAGGAATATGAGACGGAAATCGTCGCCAAGCTCGAGGAGCTGAACATCGACCTGGTCGTGCTGGCAGGGTACATGCGTCTGCTGACTTCCGTGATCGTCGACAAATATGCGGGACGCCTGATCAACATTCATCCGTCGCTGCTCCCGGCATTTCCCGGGACGAACGCGATCGGACAAGCGCTGGACTATGGCGTCAAGCTGAGCGGCGTAACCGTGCATTTTGTGGACGGCGGCATGGATACCGGGCCGATTATCGCCCAGCGGGCGATCGAGGTGGCCGAGCATGAGACGGAGGAGTCTTTTGCGCAGGCGGTGCATGCTGTGGAACAGGAGCTGTACCCGCAGGTCGTTGCTCTTTTTGCCCAGGGTAGAGTGAAGCTGGAGGGCCGGAAAGTTACGCTGCTTAAGGGATGATGCCTTGAAGTGGTTGGAGAGGTAACAACACAAAGATATAGAGATAGGGTAAGGGGATAAAGGGCAGCTGTCGTGGTTCCGACACGAATGGAGGCGGCTGTCAGCGGCTTTTTCGTTAAATATAAGTTGAATTAAAAGAATAGGATGCAGGGCAAGGGAGTAAAACGATTCTGAAGAAGCGAAGCGTTCGCATTTGGCTTTCGGATTTCTACATTAGGTTGGATCCATTAATCAAGAAATACGAAAACAAGAGCGATCGTAGGAACTTTTTACGTACTTGCCCCTATCATCCATTTCAGTAGTTCAACTTATAAGAAATGATAAATTTCGGTGTTTCCGCAAAGACTTCGGCCGTTATCGAGCAAAAAGTGCGCTTTGTGGAGGGATTTGACGGTTTTGTCGGCTCGGCCCGCTTCCGGCGGATGCCGGGGAATCTTTTCGATATTTCTCGGGAAATAAATGAGCTTCGAGCGAAAGTTATCGTTTTTACACATAAAGGAGGAGCATATCGTGAGTATTAAAAGAGCGCTGGTCAGCGTATCGGATAAGAAGGGCATCGTGGATTTTTGCCGCGAGCTGTCTGCATTGGGCGTAGAAATCATTTCGACAGGGGGCACCAAAAGCCTGCTGGCACAGGAAGGCGTGCCGGTCATCGGCATTTCCGAAGTAACCGGGTTCCCGGAAATTTTGGATGGACGCGTCAAGACGCTGCATCCGGCGGTACACAGCGGCCTTCTGGCTGTCCGTGACAGCGAAGAGCATCAGCAGCAGATGAAAGAGCTGGGCCTGGACTACATTGATCTGGTCGTCGTAAACCTGTATCCGTTCCAGGAGACGATTGCCAAACCGGACGTTACGTATGAAGATGCGATCGAAAATATCGACATCGGCGGTCCGACCATGCTTCGTTCGGCAGCCAAAAATCATGCGTTTGTCAGCGTAGTTGTCGATTCGGCCGACTACGGCACCGTACTTGCGGAAATCCGTGAGAACGGAGATACGACGCTGGAGACGCGCAAACGGCTTGCAGCCAAAGTTTTCCGCCACACCGGCGCATACGATGCCCTCATTTCCGATTATTTGTCGAACGTCACAGGCGATCCTCTTCCTGAGCGTTTGACGGTTACTTACGAGAAGATCCAAGACCTTCGTTACGGCGAGAACCCGCACCAGAAAGCGGCGTTCTACCGCAAACCGCTCGCTCCATCCGGAACCATCACAACTGCTGAGCAGCTGCACGGCAAGGAATTGTCTTACAACAACATCAACGACGCCAACGCGGCGCTGCAGATCGTCAAAGAATTCGATGAACCGGCTGTCGTGGCGGTCAAGCATATGAACCCTTGCGGCGTAGGCACAGGCGAAAGCATTTTGGAAGCCTATAAAAAAGCCTACAGCGCGGATCCGACTTCCATTTTCGGCGGCATCGTCGCGGCAAACCGCATTATCGACAGCGACACCGCTGCGCTGCTCAGCGAAATTTTCCTGGAAATCGTGCTGGCACCGGGCTTTACTGATGAGGCACTCGAAATTTTGACGAAGAAGAAGAACATCCGTCTGCTGAAAATGGGCGAATTCGGCTCTGCCAAGGAACGGGCCAGCCAATTTGTCGTCACGTCGATCGACGGTGGCATGATCGTACAGGAAAGCGACGTGCATTCGCTGGACGAAGCCGATCTGAAAGTCGTAACCGATCGTGCGCCTAGCGAAGAGGAGCTGAAGCAGCTGCTGTTCGGCTGGAAGGTCGTCAAGCACGTAAAGTCGAACGCGATCGTACTGGCCGCGGACAACATGACCGTTGGCGTGGGTGCGGGTCAGATGAACCGCGTCGGCTCGGCCAAAATCGCCATCGAGCAGGCGGGCGACAAAGCCAAGGGAGCGGTGCTCGCTTCCGATGCGTTTTTCCCGATGGGCGATACGCTGGAGCTGGCGGCCAAAGCCGGGATCACGGCGGTTATTCAGCCTGGCGGCTCCATCAAGGACGAGGAGTCCATTAAAGTCGCCAACGAATACGGCATTGCGATGGTATTTACGGGCGTGAGACATTTTAAACACTAAGACGGGAACTGGCCGTTCTGGCTGGGAGGAAGTCAATACCGTCATATGTAGAGTCATTGCCACTATGCATTGAAAAGTGAAAAAGGCTGAGATAGCCGCGTTTAAGAGGTTTGGGAGAGAGTTAGGGAAGGGTGACTACAGCCGGGCTGTGGTCGGAAAGTCACCTCTAGCAGCTGCTTCCCGTCATCAAAATCTCCACTGAACGCGGCTGTCTGCTATAAAGGGTGTCGACACCGTAATGTTGGACGCGAATGTTATAGATTTCTAATGAAAAATTAACGCATAAACGAAGAAACGGGAGGCGGACATGGATATTTTGGTGATTGGCGGCGGGGGCCGCGAGCATGCCATCGTATGGGCGCTGCATAAGAGCCCGAAGGCGGGACGGATCTACTGTGCCCCGGGAAATGCGGGGATCGGGCAGATCGCCGAATGCGTGCCGATTCAGGTCAATGAATTCGACAAGCTGACGGACTTTGCTTTGACGAAAGAAGTGGGATTGGTCGTCGTCGGACCGGACGATCCGCTGGCAGACGGCATCGTGGATGCTTTTGAGGCGAAAAATATTCCGGTATTCGGGCCTGACCGCAAGGCGGCTGAAATCGAGGGCAGCAAAACGTTCATGAAGGATCTGCTGCATAAATACAACATTCCTACGGCGGCTTACCGCAAATTCGACAATTACGAAGAAGCATCCGCTTATTTGCAGTCGCAGCAAGCACCGATCGTCATTAAGGCGGACGGACTTGCTGCAGGAAAAGGCGTCACCGTGGCGTTTACGATGGAGGAAGCGGAAAAAGCGCTCCACGACATCATGGTCGCCAAAGTATTCGGCGAATCCGGGGCTCAGGTCGTCATCGAGCAGTTCCTGCAGGGGCAGGAAATGTCGATTTTGTCCTTTGTCGACGGCGAGACTGTGCGGCCGATGGCAGCTGCGCAGGACCATAAGCCGGTGTTTGACGGGGACAAGGGTCCGAACACAGGCGGCATGGGCACCTATTCGCCGCTGCCGCATGTGGATCCGGCGATTATCGAGGCCGCTGTCGAAAACATCATCAAGCCGACCGCCAAAGCGATGGTCGCCGAAGGCCGGCCGTTCCGCGGCGTGCTCTTTGCCGGGCTGATGATCCAGCCGGACGGTACGCCGACCACGATCGAGTTCAACGCCCGCTTCGGCGACCCGGAGACCCAGGTCGTGCTGCCGCGGCTGAAGACGGATCTGCTCGACATTTTCCTTGCGGTCGTGAACGGTACACTGGCCGATATCGACATCGAGTGGAGCGATGAGGCCGCCGTGTGCGTCGTGCTCGCTTCGGGCGGCTATCCCGCTTCGTATCCGAAGGGACTGCCGATCCAGGGGCTGGATCAGGTCGATGCGGCAGACGCCCTCGTGTTCCATGCGGGAACCGCAAAGAACGAGCAGGGCGAGTTCGTTACCAGCGGCGGCCGTGTGCTGGGCGTCGTTGGCCTGGGTGCCGACATCGCCGAAGCCCGCGCGAAGGCATACGCGCAGGCCGAGAAGATTACGTTCGAGGGCAAGCAGAACCGCACGGACATTGCTGCCAAGGCGTTGGTGAAGAGCGGGAAATAAAGATGTTTCGCTAGAGATGTCCCTAGGGATGTTGCCCGGTACACTTTGCCGGATCTGAGATAGAAGGCGTTCCGAGGTCGACACACGACCGAAGGGGCGCCTTTTGTTGTTCAGCACCTCACCATTCAAATACCCCTTGCCAAAAATCTTTAAATCATATATTATATATTTATAAATCTTAATATTAAAATAAATTTAGAACAGGTTTGGCAAGTCCTAAACGCAATGAGCGGTTTAAAATTCAGAGAGCACAGAGGAGGTTTCAAACCATGCTGCAGACGACAGGGATCCACCACATTACCGCATTCGTGAACAACGCCCAGGACAACGTTGATTTTTACGCCGGGGTGCTCGGGCTTCGACTGGTGAAAAAGACGATCAACTTCGATGCACCGAACGTGTACCATCTGTACTTTGGCAACGAGCACGGCAGTCCGGGGACGATTATTACGTTTTTTCCGAGGGACAATAGCCGAACAGGCTCCGTTGGCGGCGGACAGGTGAAAACGACGGTGTATGCCGTTCCTCCGGGAAGCCTGGATTTCTGGATGCAGCGTCTGAGCTCTCTGGATTTGGCGTACGGCACGACGGAAAGATTCGGAGAAACGTACATTCAATTCAAAGATCCTTCCGGTCTGCAGATTGAATTGGTGGAGCGGGCCGAAGGGGCGCCAAGCCGCTGGTCCTTCAGCGGGGTTCCGGGGGACCATGCCATTAAGGGATTCGGCGGAGCCGTTTTGGGAAGCAATAACCCTAAGCAGACGATGCTGGTTCTGGAAGAAATCCTCGGACTGGCCAAAATCGGCGAAGACCAAGGCCAGGTCCGTTACCGCAGCACCGGCGATATCGGCAACATCATCGACGTGAATATCGGTCAGGAAGAGCGGGGGACCGCCGGTGCCGGTACGGTGCATCATATCGCCTGGCGTGCCAAGGATTTTGCGGAGCATGAGGCGTGGAGAAGTCTGGTGGAGGAAGCCGGTCTACGTCCGACGCAGATCGTCGACCGTCAGTATTTTAACGCGGTGTATTTCCGCGAGCCGGGCGGGATTTTGTTTGAGATCGCCACAGATCCGCCAGGGTTTGCACGAGATGAGCCGGAAGAGGAAATGGGGACACATCTTATGCTGCCCGAGTGGTATGAGCCGAAGCGTGAAGTGATAGAACAACTTTTGCCGGACATTCAGGTCCGTGCGTTGGGAGGCGTACAATGATGAGTATGAAGCATATTTTTGTTCAAGGAAGTCGGCCGGAGGCACCCGTATTGGTTCTTCTTCACGGAACGGGTGGGAATGAGCGGGATTTGCTCCCGATCGCAGACATGATAGCACCAGGGGCATCCGTGCTTGGCGTGCGGGGAAACGTTCTGGAGCACGGCATGCCGCGTTTCTTCCGGAGACTGGCCGAAGGGGTGTTCGACGAGGAAGATTTGGTTGCGCGGACGCATGAGTTGAAGGCCTTTTTGGATGAGGCGGCCGCGCAGTATCCCATCGACCGGAACCGGATGGTGGCTGTCGGCTTCTCCAACGGCGCCAACATTGCCGCGAGCCTGCTGTTCCATTACAGCGACGCCCTGCAGGGCGCAGTTCTGCTGCATCCGATGGTCCCGCTGCGCGGGAGGGAGCTGCCTGATCTAACCGGCGTTCCGGTATTTATCGGGGCAGGGACGAATGACCCAATCTGCTCCGTCAGTGAGACTGAAGAGCTCCATTCGCTGCTGTCTGACGCCGGTGCGGATTCCGAGCTGCATTGGGCAAATTACGGACATCAGCTGAGCAAGCTGGAGATTGATGCGGCGACCGCCTGGTTTGAGCGTCATTTTAATAGCAAAGCATAATGGTTTGATCGAAATAAGGAAAAGGCTGCTTGGGACTCATCCCGGGCAGCCTTTTTTTGGTGCGTTGGAATTCCGTTCTTTACTCCTCTGGAAACTCCCAAGCGGGATTCCAGACGATTTCCCACAGGTGCCCGTCAGGGTCCTGAAAATAACCGGAGTACCCTCCCCAGAACGTGTCGTGCGCGGGTGAGGTAATGGTAGCTCCCGCCTGACGCGCCTGTTCCATCACTTGATCGACCTCTTCCTTGCTGGTCACGTTGTGGCCGATCGTAAACTCCGCACTGCTGGGGGCCGTGCGCTCGATGTTGGCGTCGTGGACGAGGTCGTCTCTTTTCCAGACAGCCAGCTTCACCCCGGCTTGAAGGTCAAAGAATGCGACCGCGCCGTGCTCAAACTCTGTTCCAATAATGCCTTCCGTAGGTAGCCCCAGGCCATCCCGGTAAAAGGCCAGCGCCCTTTCCAAGTCGTCTACTCCCAGGGTCAAAACGGATATACTTGGCTTCATCGTGTTACATCCTCCTTTTTGGATTCAAGTGTGTGCGATGTCTTCTGCTTGTACTTTTGATTATAGCCATGCATTGGTGACAGCTTGATTGTCACCATGAAGGAATAATTTGACTCCATTTCTGGCATGATATGAGAACCGATCATCGTACAAAGAGGTGAGAAACTATGAAGGGAACCGCACTGGATATCCTCAAACAGCAGCTGAAGGATTCCCCGGATCTGGTTTGCCAGCCATTTCTCATTGACGGTAGAACTTGTACGTTATTTTATATACCTTCCATTGTAGACCAAGCGATGCTTCAAAAGAACATCGCCCGTTTTTTGCTGGCCGAAAGCCGGACGGGGAGTTGGGATGCTTTTCGCCGTAACCTGCAGCAAGGAACCGCGTTTCCGGTCGTCTATCATGCCATTTCCGACCCCGAAGAGGCCCCCGTTCTGGTCGTACAAGGGAAGGCCGTCCTGCATGTGGATCAAACGGACGATTTTTATTATTTTGACACCGTACAGTACCAGAAAAGATCGATTGCGGAATCGCAAAACGAATTGGTCGTTACGGGTCCGCAAGAGGCTTTTATCGAGGATATTCAGAGCAACCTGTCCCTGCTGC
The DNA here is from genome assembly GCF_003386155.1 of Paenibacillus sp. VMFN-D1. Taxonomy (NCBI): domain Bacteria; kingdom Bacillati; phylum Bacillota; class Bacilli; order Caryophanales; family Paenibacillaceae; genus Paenibacillus; species Paenibacillus sp. VMFN-D1. Next base: position 32,891 of record NZ_QRDU01000005.1, read on the forward strand.
GCCATAAGATCCGGCATCCGAAACTGAAGATGAAGGAATATACCATCGGCGAATATACCAACACGCTGGTTTATGTGGTTTATATCGAGGGAATGCCCAAAAACGAAGTGTTAGCCGAAATCGACAGCAAGCTGCAAAGCCTATCCATCGATGGGATTTTCGGCATTGGTTATGTAGTGGAACATTTCAAGGAAAGCTCCACGCCGTTTCCGATATTTCAATATACGGAGCGGCCTGATGCCGTTGCAGCCTCTTTGCTCGAGGGGCGCGTCTGCATTTTGATGGATGGGGCACCCAATGCTGTGATCGCTCCGGTCACCTTGTTTTCGTTATTGCAGGCCTCGGAGGATTATTTTCAGAGTCCCTTTGCAGCCAGCTGGATTCGCATGGTCCGATTCGCTTTTTCGCTGTTGTCGATCTTATTGCCTTCATTATACGTAGCGATTACGACATTCCATCCTCAAGTCCTGCCGGCTCATCTGCTGATTACGATCGCATCCGCCCGTGAACGCATTCCGTTCTCGGCATTAACGGAAGCGCTGCTTATGGAGCTGACCTTTGAAGCGCTGCGGGAGGCGGGCATGAGAATTCCGAAGCCTGTCGGCCAGACGGTCTCGATCATCGGGGGGATCGTCATTGGCCAGGCCGCCGTTCAGGCAGGCATCGTCTCCGCTCCCATGGTTATCGTCGTTTCGATCACCGGGGTGGCATCTTATATCATTCCCCATCTGGAACTGGGGCTTATCTTTCGGATGCTCCGTTTCCCGTTTCTCATTTTAGGCGGTTCGATGGGGCTGATCGGAATATTCGCAGGTACTTTTGTTCTGTACGCGCATCTGGTGCACTTAAGGTCCTTTGGAGCCCCATATTTGCAGCCGGTCGCACCGCTCGTCCTGTCCGATTGGAAAGACACGCTGTTGCGGCTGTCATCACCTTTGATGAACAAACGCAGCAGCGCCTTTTCGAGAATCCGGCATCGGAGGAGATAATCCATTTCTATGAAAACGATACTTCTGAAAATTGGGCTGATAGCCATCATATTGTGCAGCATCACTGGATGCTGGTCCAAAGTCGAGCTGGATCAGCGTATTTTCGTAAACGGGGTGTTTATCGATGTCGGCGAAGAACCCGGAACGGTGAAGGTCTCGATCAGCACGCCTCTGACCAACCGCCTGGATTCGGACCAGTTAAGCGGCGGGGGAGGCGGCAAGGATAAGCCCTACTCCTTGATCACCAAGCAATCCACGAGCATCGGCAAGGCGCTGGAATATATCCACAAAGATTTGTCGCGCCAGCTCAGCCTGTCCGAAATCAAAGTCGTGATGATCAGCGAGCAATACGGCGAGCAGGGCATCGGCGATCTACTGGAATGGATCAAGAGGGAGCCCGATGTCCCGATCGGGGCATACTTGTTGGTTGCTTCCGGTAAGCTGGATGATGCCGCACACCTGACGCCGATTTTTGAACAGCTGCCCACCACGGTGCTGCTAAGCTTCGCCACCCAAGGTTATATGCTGAATACGACCATCAGGGACTGTATCGTCGCGGACGCGGCAGGCTTGGGATACGCCGCCACCTTATTGCAGAACGACAAGATCCATTCGGCCGCCGATGCTCATAAAAGCGAAACGTGGACGGGGATTAAAGGGGCGGCTTTGTTTCAGCAAGGCCGATTGAAGGGCACGCTCCCCTATGAAGAAGCCAAAACGATCGCCTGGGCCCACGGGCATCTCAAATTTCCGATTTATTCCGTTCAATGGGATCACGGCAAGAGCAAAGCTGATCTTAAATTCACTTATACGAACGGTAAAACTTCGGTCAGAATGACCCCAAACGGCCCGGTGTTCACGGTTCATCTCAAAGGCAGGGCCAGCATCATAGCCAAAAAGGACGCTTCTCACCGCGACGTGAAGGACATCAGCGGAACCATCATGAACCAAATGAGAGAAACCGTCTCCGAAGACTTCAGGAAGAGCATTGTCTACTCTCAACAAATCGGAGCCGATGTGCTTCAGCTCGGGTTTCTCCTGGAGTGGAACGCCCCGCAGTACTGGCAGCAGGTGAAAGGCAAATGGCCGGAACACTATAAGAAGGATGCCGAGGTACGCGTAGTTACCAAGTTGAGCCTGGACGATTACGGGAAAGAATATTGAGAAGGGGAGCGAGGCAAAATGACTTCAAACAACAACTGGAGGTTGGCCCGATTTGCCTTTGTCTATTTTAACTCCCAGGCGTCCATCTTCCTTATTCCAGAGCTCGTATCCACGTCTAGCTATCAAGGAATTGCGGGCATCGTGTTCGGTTCCCTCCTGGGCTTCATCATTTTGTTCTATATGGTCTATGTCGGCAAGCTTCAGCCGGCTTCCTCCTGGGTCACCTTCGGAAACCGAATTATGGGTAAAGGGATACATGGAGCCTTCGTTGTTATGCTGCTTGCATGGACGGTGTACTACGCCTCCTACGATATCCAAAGCTTCGTCTTGTTTTTCGGGACCAATTACTTGAAAGGAACCCCGCCCTGGTTCATCCAGCTTATCATCAGCCTCGTGATCCTCTACGTTGTCCAGTTGGGGGCAAGGACGCTTGTGTACATGTCGGAGGGCCTTTTTTTGCTGATCTTTGCAACCACGCTGCTGATCACCTATTTTTATGCTGAAAACGCCAGTGTGCAGATGCTTCCGGCTTTTTTTCATTACTTTGACCTGCCTACTTTTTCCAGAAATACAATGGCTACGTTTTCGGTCGTGAGCGAGTGGGTGGTCTTCCTGTTTCTTGCTCCGGAATTTACATTCGGCAAAGGGACGTTCGCCAAGCTGGCGGTTGCATCGGTTGGAAATTCCTTAGTCTTGTTGTCAGGCTGGATGTTTACGCTGCTTAATTTCAGTCCGCATTATGCCAAGCAGATCCAATATCCATTCCTCGAAATTATCCGAGGTAAAATAGACGATGGCCTGTTGGAAAACTCCGCCCCGTTTATGATCGGGGTATGGACGGCTTCGATGCTGATCCATTGCTCTTTTTTGATATATGCCGGAACCAAGTGCATGTCCTATTTTACGAAAGGAAAAGGAGAGGGAATCATCGTCCCTTCGCTGACGCTCGTTTCGGCGGGGATTGCGTTTTATTACGCCTACCACTTGTCTGTCTACCAGAAGCATTATTTTTCCTTTATTACGGTGCTGGTGTGGATTTTTATCGAGCTGATTCCACTGTATTATGGGATCGTGGCCATGTTACGAATACGGTCAAAAAAATGGTGGAGTGAGCAGTCCTGAATGGGGATGGCTCCATTTTAAACGTCAAGGAGTGAAATACGATGAGCATCGCTGTCATTTATGGGGGTACGCGTCCAGAAGGGAATACGGAGCTTCTGACCGAGCGGGTCGTCCGGGGATTTGCAGGCGTGGACCGGATTGTGCTGAAAGAGTATACCGTTCAACCGATTGAGGATCTTCGACATACCGAGCAGGGGTTTCAGGACGTGGGCGACGATTACAACGGGCTGATTGACCGCGTGCTGGCCGCGGATACCGTGATTTTTGCCACGCCGGTGTATTGGTACGGCATGTCGGGTCATATGAAAAACTTTATCGATCGCTGGTCCCAAACGCTCAGGGACGATCAGCGCCCGCATTTCCGGGAATCGATGAAGTCCAAAACCGCTTATGTGATTGCGGTCGGTGGCGACGATCCACAGCTGAAAGGACTGCCGCTGATTCAGCAGTTTCAGTATATCTTTGGCTTCTTCGGAATGAAGTTCGGGGGCTATATCCTGGGCGAGGGGAATCGGCCGGGGACGGTTATCCATGATACGGCGTCGATCAAGCTGGCGGATGAGCTCCGGGACCGTCTGATCCGGCAGGTGCAAGAATAAGCCATATTTTTCAATTTGCATAGCTTGTGGTATATCTTGCCGTATGCTAAGATAACAATAAATAAGGAGCAGCCGGCCCAGGCTACTCCCTAGCACAAACATCTTGAGTGGGATTTCCCTCCAGGATCAAGCTTGACCTTGAAAATAACCCACTTAGGTGCCGACCTTAAGAGTGGGTTATTTTCGTTTATCGATGTAAGTGAGTAACGCTACCAGGAAAATCCCGAAGGTTAGTACTTCACCAAACGAAATGTTCATTCGCATCACCTGAGCTAACGTAACGTTTAACCTGAGAATAAAAGATCTAGAAAAGGCCCATTTAAGGGGGCCTTTTTTATGCTTACCCATCAAAACAAATACACACATTTCATGCATCATGATAGTGAGTTCTTCAAGCTGTATAGGCCCTCAGTTGCCCCAGTCACCAATTTTCTGGCGGTTCCATGCTGCCTCAACCGTTTGGATATTGACAAATTAGTACACCCGTACTAAACTAATTAGTACAGTCGTACGATTCTTAGAATCTACGAAGCAGGTGAACTCCAATAGGGGGCGGGGGAGTCTATGGAACAATCGAAGAGAAGGCAGCAAATCGTGGAGGTCGCGATCCATACGATTGCCGAGCTTGGTTACGCCCAGGCCTCGGTGGGACAAATCGTCAAGCGTGCCAGTGTAAGCAAGGGCGTGTTCACCTACCACTTCGCCAGCAAGGATGAGTTGATGGAGCAAATCGTCCATGAGGTCTTTGATGCCGGAGCACGCTTCATGTCTCCACGAGTCGAGGGACAAACGACACCAGGCGGCATGCTGAAGGCCTATATCGAATCGAACCTGGAATTTATGGGCGGGCACCGTGACTATATTGTAGCTTTAACGGAAGTTGTCACGAATGCGCGCACAGCGGACGGAAAGCTTCGATTCGGAGGAGCCGCCGATGACTTGATCCTGGAACCTCTTATCGAAATATTGCGATGGGGACAGGAAGCCGGGGAGTTCAAGCCGTTTACCGAACGCTCCGCTCGTGTTACTGCAGCGGCCATCCGCAGCGCCATTGACGGCGTCGCAAGCCAGCTGCTCGTCAATCCCGGCCTGGACCTTTCGGGATACGCGGTGGAACTTGCCGACCTGTTTCTATCGGCCGTCCACCGTCCCTCTCATCCAGCGGATTCGTCTGCGGAAGGAGGAGAGCGGTTATGAAACGGATCGATCCGAGGGCGGTGAAAGCGCGAAGAATGGAAGGGTGGATCGCCAGCGCGATCAGTGTCGTGCTGATTATCGCGCTTCTATGGCTGACAATGGCATACAGCTGGCCCGTCTGGATTGCAGGATGGAGTGCGGCCGCCGTCCTGTTGTTTATCGTGCTTGAGCTGGCGGTGCTGCCCGGTTTGCTGTACCGGTTCTGGCGATATGAGATTACGGAAAAGAACGTAGAGCTGAATCACGGCGTCTGGGTGCGCAGGAAAACGTTGATCCCGATGGTGCGTATTCAGCATGTGGATTCCAAGCAAGGGCCGATCCAGAAAATCTATGGACTGTCCACCGTCACGTTCTCCACCGCAGCCGGCAGCCATCGCATTCCTGCATTGTCAGAGCACGAAGCTGAGAATATCCGCAAGCAGATTTCGGATTGGGCAGGAGGGACGGACGGTGAACTCTAATCCAGGACCCTTGCCGGCCAACCGGCGGCTGCATCCCGTATCCATTCTGTACTTTCTGATTCATTCCGGGAAGGAACTGGCGGGCTTGCTGCCTTTGATTCCATTCTGTATTTTTCTGATCCATCGCGTATTTGGAAAAGAGATCGACCGCGTCGTGCTGACCGGTTGCGTTATTGCGGCGGCTGCGGTCATGCTGATCGTATTCGCTTGGCTGCGCTGGCGCCGTTTTGTGTACCGGGTGGAGGACGGCGTCCTTTATATGGAACACGGGCTGTGGGTCCGCCGAAAACTATGGATCACCAAAGAACGCATTCAGTCTCTGAATATCACAGTCAGCCTGTATGATCGAATGTTCGGGCTCGTTCGCCTGGAAATGGAGACGTCCGGGGGTGAAGAAGAGCCGGAGGCCGTGCTCAGTTCGATTTCTGCCGCGGAAGCCGCCCGGATTCAGCGAGAGATCGGCATGGCAGACCCGGAGAAGGCGGTGTCTGACACGTCCGGCGATTCCCCCGTTCACGCAGAACGGCCGAACGCTACTCCCCTGAACAGCATGCGGCTGTCACTGGGCCAAACGCTGATCTTAAGTACAACGAGCGGCAAATTCTCGATCCTCTGGATGGTGATCGTAGGGGGAGGCTTGAAGCTGTGGGATGAATGGGTGAGGGATACGCCGATTTGGGATCAGCTGTCCCCGCGGCTAATGGTCCTCGGAATCCCGGGACTCGTCGTCATCCTTGCGATCCTTTCCTGGCTGCTCGCGTTTGCAGGCGCCTTCTTACTGGAGTATGGCTTTCGGGTTGAGGCCGAGGGCCGTACGTTAACCATCGAGCGGGGCTTATTGGAAAAGAAAAGAACCGTCATCAAGCCGCACCGGATTCAGGCGATCCGCATCACCCAGAACCCGCTGCACAAGCTGCTTCGCCGGGCTTCGGTTCGGATGGTCATCGCAGGCAGCTCGGATGAGGAGAAAAAGGCCGTCGATTTGTTTCCGCTTGTCCGTTATGACGAGCTTCCTCTGCGGCTGGCAGCGTTTCTGCCCGGCTTCCGCCTGCCGCAGACCTGGAACCCGGTCAGCCGTAAATCTTACCGTTCTTACACCGTGCTGCCGGTTCTCATCTGTATCATCCTGGCGGCAGCCGCCTGGTTGCTCGCGCCCGGCGTGTGGCGGTGGCTTGCATGGGTTCTTCCCCTCTTTGCCTGGGCAGCGTCTTCATTGGAATACCGGAGGGCGGCTTGGAGCAGGGAGGAGAACCAGCTTCACATCCGCTATGGGAGCTTTTCCGAGAAAACCGTGCTGATTCCGATTTCCAAGGTACAGTGGCACAAAACCTCGCAGACTCCATTCCAGGCGGGAAAAGAGCTGGCCACGCTGAAAGTGGCGGTAGCGTCCGGTAAATCCGGAGACAAAGTTTCGCTGCGGCATGCTTCGGCCTCCGATGTCGACATGCTCACCGATTGGCTTTCCGGAAAACAGTAGCTGATGGCCTTTCCACCGCGAAGCGGGTGGGAGGGCTTTTTTTGCTATCAAACCGGCTGTTGGCGCAATTAGGGAAAAACGCAATAAGAAAAACGTCTATCGACGTACTTTCAAAGAAGACAGACCGCGGTTAGCTGAAGTTTTTCTTGCGAGTATAGAATGGTTCAGCTTCGCTGAATTTTATAAATTCTATAATCTTCAAAAATAGGTGCCTGCCGGGAGAGAGCCTCTTGAAAAAAAGCCGTAAAAGCGTTAAGTTACTGAGTAATATAAAAACGTCCGTTTAAAAAGAGGGCTAGCGGAGTGAGGAGAGAACAAGAGATGAAAGATACCGGTAAGGAAACGCAGGCCCAGCCTTCAGCTGGGGCCGAAGGAGTCACCGTCATGAACGCTGAAAGAGAAAGCGCGGCAGACAAGCCCCGCACCGTCAGCATGGAAGATATCGTCCGGGCACATCACGTGCTGCGGGAAGTTATCGTTCGGACGCCGCTGCAGCGGGATCCGGTCCTGTCGGCGAGATACGAATGCAACGTGTTTTTGAAAAGGGAGGATCTGCAGGTCGTGCGTTCCTTCAAGATCCGCGGGGCCTACAATATGATCCGCAGCCTGTCGCCGGAGGAGCTGGCGAAGGGGATCGTATGCGCGAGTGCAGGCAACCATGCGCAGGGTGTGGCCTTTTCGTGCCATGCGCTGAATATTCACGGGAAAATCTACATGCCGAGCACGACCCCGAACCAGAAGGTGAAGCAGGTCAAGCGCTTTGGCGGCAGCAACGTGGAAGTCATTCTGACCGGAGACACGTTTGACGATGCCTACGCAGAGGCGATCAAGGCCTGCGACCGCGATGGCATGACGTTTATCCATCCGTTTGACGAGCCTAAGATCATTGCAGGGAACGGCACGATTGCGATGGAAGTGATGGAAAGTCTGGATTCGGCTGCAGACCATGTATTTGTCACCATTGGCGGCGGCGGACTTGCGGCAGGCGTGGCGACGTATATCAAGACGGTCAGTCCCGCGACCAAAGTGATCGGCGTCGAGCCGGAAGGCGCAGCATCAATGAGCGAGGCGCTGGCTCAGAAGGGCGTCGTCACCTTGGACGAGATCGACAAGTTCGTCGACGGAGCAGCCGTGAAAAGGGTGGGCGACACCCCGTACGACATCTGCTCGCGCCTGCTGGACGACGTCGTCAAAGTGCCGGAAGGCAAAGCCTGCACGGCCATCCTGGAGCTGTACAACGAAAATGCAATCGTCGTCGAGCCCGCAGGCTCACTGCCGGTGGCGGCGCTGGACCTGTACCGGGATGAAATCCGCGGCAAGACGGTCGTCTGCATCATCAGCGGCGGTAACAACGACATCGACCGGATGCAGGAGATCAAGGAGCGCTCGCTCATGTACGAAGGCATCAAGCACTATTTTATGATCAATTTCCCGCAGCGCTCCGGCGCGCTCCGCGAATTTCTGGAGGACGTGCTCGGGCCGGGAGACGACATCACCAACTTCGAATATACGAAAAAGCACAACAAAGAGAACGGACCGGCGCTCGTCGGCATCGAGCTGAACAGCCGCGAGGATTATGAGCCGCTCATCGAGCGCATGAATCGGAAAGGTCTCAAATATACGGAGCTGAACAAGGATTCCAGCCTGTATAACATGCTGATTTAATAGAGCGGCCGATCGCCGGCGGCGGATGCTGATATTTTCGCCCCTTGGTGCACCGTGCCAACGTGGGAGCAATCCGCTTCCGCCCGCCAAAACGACAAAAAGGGAGGCCTGCAACCATCGCAGCGGTCTCCCTTTTCTATTTTTAAATATGACAAAGGAACAGCTTCAAAGAATGTACGTTGATAGACGATTTTTTATCCGGTTGATGATTCAGCCGATAAAAGTTTCGTCTGATGAACGAACGGCATTATTTCAGCGCGGAATTGATGTAGTTCCGGACTTCTGGCGTCAGGGTGTCTTTGTTTTTGTTCACGACGTCAAGGAATCCCTTGATGCGTTTCAGGTAGCCGCTCGCGGCCGGGTTTCCTTTGCTGACGGCAGCTTCCAGCGCGGCTTTGGCATTCGGATCGATTTTCTTGCTGTCATAGTCGAACATCGGCGTGTTGTTGAGGCCGTTCATGCTGATGGACAGGTACAGCTGGTACAGCGCTTTGACCTGGGTCACACGGTTGGATTTCGGATACGACTTCACGAATGCTTCCTGAGTCTGGGCACGCTTGATGACTTCCTGCCAGCTGATCGACAGCGCTGCGTCGTTGGCAAAGCGGTTCTTCGTCTCCGCCGTCATGATATCGATATAGCTCTTGATATCGTTGGTTACGTAAGGGCGAACCTTCTGGAAGCGCGGGTAGTCCAGCACCAGGTAGAACATACCTTCAGCCGTTTCGAGACGATAGCCGCTGTCGCGGGCGCCTTTGAAGAGGGCTTTCAGGTTTTTGTCGCTCGTCTTATTGATCAGGGAAGTCAGGTCGTCGCCTTCCTTCATCAGCTTCATGAGGCTGCGCTGTACATTGTCTTTGTAAAATTTCTGGTTCCATGCTTCCAGATTGGCGTTTTCGGCATTCTCCATCTTGAGAGCCATCAGCATGGCTTGATACGGTGTTACTTGATAAATGTTTTTCTCCATGTAGGCAAGTGCTTCCGCCTGCTTCGCCGGTTTCTTCAGCAGCTCCATCATGTGGTTGTAAATGGCGTTGGCGTGCTTCGTTTTGGCCGAGACGGCGGCAGAAACTGCCGATTTGTAAGCGGCAGGCTGCGCGGTGGCTGCATGAACCGCTCCGGCTCCGGTTTGCAGGGTAAGGGCAATCATAAGGGCAGCGGCTGTGGCCGCGGTAACTGTTTTTTTCATAGGTGTGTTCAACCTCCTGTTTGGTATATGAACATATTACCCGAAGGTTGTTTCGCTTTGATCTCAACTTGTTTCCGACTTGTAAACTTTTAGCGATGGATTTTGGAGACAGGGGAATTTCACAGTACTGCATAGAACTAAATATCAGGGATTCGTATATTTTCTCGCTTGTTTCGAATCTTTTGATACTCCATTAATCTACATGCAACATATAACGTGTATGATGGATTTGATTTGCCGGAAGCAAGCACCCCAAAAATAACGCTAGGGAGCGATTGGCTTGAACCCTGAACCACAACAAACCTTAGAAGCTACCAATGCAAAATCAGGATCACTCTGGGAGGTGCTTCGCGTCTCCACCAAATTAGGCCTGACCTCCTTTGGCGGTCCGATTGCCCACCTGGGTTACTTCCATGACGAATACGTCCGGCGCAGGAAGTGGATGGACGAAAAAGCCTATGCGGATCTTGTGGCCCTCTGCCAGTTCTTGCCCGGTCCGGCAAGCAGCCAGGTCGGCATCGGGATTGGCATCCTCCGGGCGGGCCTGTGGGGCGGTATGATGGCCTGGTTAGGCTTTACGCTGCCTTCCGTGATCGTGTTGGTTCTGTTCGCCTTATTGCTTCAAGGTTTCGATATCGCGAATGCAGGCTGGATTCATGGGCTTAAAATCGTGGCGGTCGCTATTGTCGCCCAGGCTGTGCTGGGCATGGGCCAAAAGCTGACTCCGGACCGATCCCGGGTCACGATCGCCGTTTGCGCTGCTGCACTTGTGTTACTATGGCCGACAGCCTATACTCAAGTGCTGATCATTGCCGCCGCGGGTATAATCGGGCTGTGGCTGTACAAGAAGGGTCCGGATCCTGGCAGCCAAAGTCTGCGGATGCCGGTGGGCAAACCTTTCGCGATCGGCTGCCTTGTTCTGTTTTTCGGCCTACTCGCTGCGCTGCCGCTCTTAAGACAAACGTTTGACATCCAATGGCTGGCCCTGTTCGACAGCTTCTACCGCTCGGGGTCATTGGTTTTCGGCGGCGGACATGTCGTACTGCCTTTGCTGGAGCGCGAGGTTGTGCCGACGGGCTGGGTAAGTCCGGAAGACTTCCTTGCCGGTTATGGGGCGGCACAGGCCGTTCCCGGCCCGCTGTTTACTTTCGCAGGGTACCTCGGGGCGATGTCCGGCGGCATAACTGGTGCAATTGTTGCGACAGTGGCGATCTTCCTGCCTGCTTTTTTGCTGGTTGCCGGAGCGCTGCCGTTTTGGAACGGCCTCCGAAACAGCCCCAGGGTGCAAGGTGCGCTAATTGGGATTAACGCTGCCGTGGTCGGCATCTTGTTAGCGGCATTCTATGTTCCGATCTGGACGACGGCCATTACGGCACGGGTTGATTTTGCCTTGGCTCTATTGTTATTTATCCTGCTTGTCTTCTGGAAGCTCCCGCCTTGGGTTGTCGTTCTTGCCGGTGCGTTAGCCGGAATGATTATCGGATGGATATGAGTGGATCTTAGAGGCTGTCGTATAATAGCCTAAAACGAAAAATCCCCTTCGAGCAAGCGTAGCGCTGCCATTCAGCACCTGCCTGCTTAAAGGGGATTTTCGCTATGTTCGGGCTATCCGCAAATATGGGGCCAAGGCGCTTTGTCCAGCCAACCTCGTTTGCCGAATCAGCCTCTTCTTAGAAAGATAAACCGCAGCCCGGCCAGCCCAACCAATCCGATCACCAGGCTTACCCATGGGTTGACAGTGAAGACCGGCAGCATGGTCCGCATCGAGAACCCGATGATCATGACGATGATCAGGATGATCAAGTACACCCCGATCGCCTTTAAATCGATCTTGGGCTTGCCGGAGCCCTTATCGCTGCCTGGTTTATTCAGGGTCTTGGTGACAAGCTCGGTCAGCAGAATCGAGCCTGCGGCCAGCACGATCAGCGCCAGCAGGCTGATCCGATTGATCGGTTCCCCTGCATAGCCGCTCCATTCGGCGACCAGTCCGAACACCGCCTCGACCAAAAACAGAAACGTGAACGCCGCCCAAGGAATCATGATGTAATAGGCGGCTCCCTCGATGGCTTTACGCTTCGGCAGCGCATCCGCGATGCTGCGGGCACAGGCCGCCGGATCTTCGCCATACAGCTGGGATGCCGTGCGGCCGGCTTCCTGGGCCTTCAGCACGTCCGAAGCCACTTCGAGCAGCTTCTTCTCGGCCTGCTGCCGGTCGGCGCGGGTGCTGCGCACCGCAATGATGACGTCCTCCACGTAATCCCGGTTCGCCGGGGTCATAAGTTCGCGCAGCCGGTTATTTTCTTGAATCATTTGCTTGATCGTCATTCTGTACGCTCCTCCATATACCACAAGTATAGGAACAGCCCCGGCCGTTTGCAAGGCAGCCTTCAAGGGATACCGTCCCTCTATTCCTTGAAAAAGAGCATTTCATAGTGCACCGCCACATAGATGATGGCGATAATGACGCAGACGATCAGGACGATCGACAGCGGTTTTTCCTGGGCAAACGTCATGACATGGTCCCACATGGATGATCCATCCCCTCGCAAAAATGATAAGTAGACCTAGTTTCTGCCGCGCGTCTGTTTTCCATGCAGGCAAGGGAGATATGAGGCGCAGCGATGGTCCATAGCAACGCTCCACAGCAACGCTCCACAGCCCAGCAGTAGTCTCCTGTCTCCCTTAATTTTGTGAACATTTAACGACCCCCGAATAATCGGCGCGGCTGCGCGTGACAATAGGTCAATATGCACCAAATTTTTAATCTGACCAGGGGGTGACCTTGTCGTGAGCGACAACTTTAAGCAGAAATATGTGTGGGACAGCAAGAGCAGAGGATGGATCGTGGAAATGGCCGCGCTGGGGTCACTGAACGGGTCCGAAGCAGCGGCCGAACAGGCACGGACAAAGGGAGAAGAAGGCGGGCAGCTGTCTGTATCCGGGCAGCAGGCAGGGCAAGCGAATCGCATCAGCGATCACGAGCTTCGGGGCGTTGGCCCGGTCGATGTCGGCAACGGCATGCGGGGCGTAGGTCCGGCAGCCGAAGATAACGGGATCGGGCCTCGGACGGCGGGCGCATTCACGAGCGAAATGGCCGAGGAGCCGATCGAAGCGTACGGCTGGCTTAATGAGCCGGAGTCCAGGGAGGAGCACGGCAGCTGGCATCCGCAGAACGTGCTGGAAGTAAGTCCGGAGAACAGCCTGCTGACCGATTGGGAAGGCCGGGAGGAAACCCATTCGATGTTCCGCCGCAGTTACGAATAGAGGCATAAGCCGCTTTTTCAATTGACACTCTCCGCCCCGTGGTGATAAGATAAATTTCGATATCACATTAAACTTATCGGAATTATCAATATATAAAATTTACGGGGACGGAGGAGTTATGATGGAGCGGAATATTACGATCCGGCACGAACAGGAGGAGCTGGCGGCGAGCCTGCATTATCCGGTGAAACAGGAAGGCAAGGAGGGCCGGTGCAAAGACCGCGTCCCACTGGTGATCATCTGCCACGGGTTCGTCGGGAGCCGGATCGGTGTGGACCGACTGTTCGTGAAGACCGCGCGCGAGCTGGCGCGGGAAGGATACATGGTGCTGCGCTTTGACTATGCCGGATGCGGCGAGAGCAGCGGGAGCTACGGGATGGAAGGGCTGGAGTCGATGATCGCCCAGACCCGGACGGTGCTCGATTACGGCATGAGCTGCGTGGATGTCGATCCGACGCGCGTCACCTTGATCGGGCACAGCCTGGGAGGCGTGGTGGCCATCCTGACGGCTGTCCGCGACCGCCGCGTCAAAAGCCTGGTGCTGTGGTCGTCGGTCGGATATCCGCTTAGCGATATTTTGAAAATCACCGGCAGAGACGTGTACGACACCGCGGTGAAATCCGGGTACTCGGATTACCTGGGCTATGACTTCACCCCGGGATTCTTCGACTCGCTCGGACAGTATCAGCCGCTGCAGGAAGCGGTGAAGTTCGGCGGCGACGTGCTCATCATCCATGGAACATCGGACGACACCATCCCGGTGGACTATGCGTTCCTGTATCAAAAGGTGTTCTGGATGCGCAACGAGGGCCGCTGCGACAAGGAGATCATTTTCCAGGCGGACCATACGTATTCCTCCGGACCTCACCGCAGACAGGTAATCCACTGCACGAAGGAATGGCTGAACGACCAGGAAGCCGTTCAACAGGAATGGCAGCACTGGATGATCTAGAACGTTACGAGGTTCGGTTATCCCAGGCAGACACCAGGTATGGCAGGCGTGGATAACGAGGCGGGGCGGCGATCCAAGGCAGGCGGGCGGACCGTATGTTCGGGCGGAAATTGGAAATCTCTCTGCATACACGGTACAATAGAAACAGCAACGTATACTGGCGTGTGGAGGTTGACATCGATGACATTACCAGCACTATTTGTAGCCCACGGTTCACCCATGCTCGCTTTGGAGGATCACGAGTACTCGCGGTTTTTGGAGACTCTGGGACGGGAGCTGCCTGCCCCGGAAGCCATCGTCGTCTTCTCGGCACATTGGGACAGTCCTGAGCAATCGATGACAGTGGACGAATCTCACGATACGATGCATGACTTTTACGGATTTCCTGATGCGATGTACGAGCTCCGCTACCCGGCTAAGGGGTCGGCAGCCGTCACTCAAAGAATCGCCAGCCTGTTCGAAGCAGGCAATCTGCACTACGAGCCCGTTCTGGGACGCGGTCTGGACCATGGCGCTTGGGTCATCCTGAGCAAAATGTACCCGAACGCGGACATTCCGGTCATTGAGCTGTCCGTGGATTCACGGCGTTCACCTGAGGAGCAGTACGCCATTGGCGCGATGCTGAAGGAGCTGCGGCAGGACAACGTGCTGATCATTGGCAGCGGCGGCCTCGTTCATAACTTGCGGCTGATCAGTCAGACGGATGAACCGGAAGCCTGGGCGGTCGAATTCGACGAATGGATTGCCCGGAATCTGGAGACCTGGAACCTGAAAGAGCTGTTTAACTACGACAAAAAAGCACCGCATGCGCGCGAAGCCGTTCCGTCCTACGGGACCGAGCATTTTGCCCCGCTGTTCTACGCGATGGGCGCAGCGAGCGACGAGGCGAAGGCCAAACGGCTGATCCAGACGTACCAATATGGAAGCCTCAGCCTGAACTGCTGGATGTTCGGCGGGTCTTGACCCGAGCGGAAGGCTTGCAGCAAGATTGCATTTTGAAGGGGGACCGGCAAAGCGCCGAAAGTCCTGTAAAATATAAACGAGCCGGCATCCTTGCCGGCTCGTTTCTTGTTTGAACGGGGGAACGTTCAAAGCAGTATATGGGGAAAGCGGCGGTCCGCTCCGTCCATCCGGCTGTTCGCGGGATTCGCGCTTCAGCCGAGTGGACGGTGCTGGTTGCGGGCCGTCCGCTTGCTCCTGAAGTTAAGCGGCGCCCTTGCTCTTGCCATTCATGCCTGGTGCGGGTGCCGGCGTGGGATCCATGCCGTCATGATGCCGGTGGAACAAGCCGCGGAGGTAAGGCAGTACCCAGCGGTCCAGACCGATGCGGCCGGCGTTGGCGGCAGCGACGACGATGAACATTTCAAGCAGCAGCATTTGTGCGTTGGTGCTTACGGTGCCCGAGAAGAGGAACGCCGCGTTCATCACCATACCCATCAGGGCGGCGAAGGTGGTGAAGGTGCCGAGGATCAGCCCCAGGCCGACCAGCGTTTCGCCGAGCGGGATCAGGACGTTGAAGAATTTGACGCCCGGCAGGGCCGCGTGTTCCAGGAAGGCTGCCCACCAGCCTTGAACGGCCGGGTGATCACCGGTACTTTTGGCAATCGCCCCCTGCAGGAATCCGCCGGCATCGAAGCCTCCGGTCAGTTTCTCGATACCGCCCTTGATCCAGCTGTACCCCAGGTAGATCCGGACGATGGTCAGCAGCCAGCTTGCTACTTTGTTATTTCTAAGCCAATGGTTGAACATGATTTGTTCCACTCCTTTAATTTCTTTGGGATGTGTTGCTTTTGTAAGATGATCATCCTTGATGTCTTTATTATAAGTGAAAAATTTCACAACAACTGTGATATACATCACACATCCAACAAAATACGAAAAAAAGATTTCAGTTATGTTTAAGCTTCGGACGCTAAGCTGGATTTATCCGAAAAACGGGATGTTTTAGCAGTCGAAAAAAATAAATAACCTTCAATGTAGCCGTACCCGGAGCACATTCCCTCGTGTGTCTCTCAGGTTATGCCTGTAGTCCGCCGCAGTGTGGTCCGTCAATCTGCATGGGATCAGGATCAAACGCCCGCTAGTGCGAGTCCGTCGGCCCGCCAATCTGCCTGAAAACACAGACAGATGCCGCCCTTTTGTGATTAAATGGAAGGAAAGTATGTGTGGACGAGCCACACAAAGACAGCAGGGGATGACCGGGAGTTTACGATGAAGGGATGAATCCAAGCGAATGAACGATACGTGGAGTACAGGCTGGAGGAGGCTGGCAGGCACGCTGCTGTGCCTGACGCTGAGCGGCTCGCTCTTGGCCGCCTGCACCGAGAAAGCGGCGGAGGCGCCGCAGCCGCCCGCCGCCGGGGAGCAGCAGCCGGCGCAGGACGAGCCGGCGCCGGAGGAGACCGCGCCGCCGGAAGCGGCGGAGCAGGAGCCGGCCGCCTATACGGCGCCGCTGACCGGTCTGCCGGTGGAGCAGCCGGCAGACAAGAGGCCGCTGGCGGTGATGATCAACAACGCGCCGGCGGCACGGCCGCAGTCGGGCCTGAGCCAGGCCGACATCGTCTATGAAGTGCTGGCTGAGGGCGGCATCACGCGGCTGATCGGCATCTTCCAGAGCCGGGGCGCCGAGGAGACGATCGGGCCGATCCGCAGCATCCGCCCGTATCTGATCGATCTGGGCGAGAGCTACGGCGGCGTGCTGGTGCACGCCGGGGGCAGTAACGACGCCTACGCGATCATCCAGCGCCAGCACAAGGAGGACCTGGACGAGATCAGCAACGCCGGGCCGTACTTCTGGCGCGACAAGAGCCGCAAGGCGCCGCACAATCTGTACTCCAATGCGGACAAGCTGCGCGAGGGAGCGGACAAGCGCGGATACGCAGAGCATGTGGAGCTGAAGTCGTATCCTTTTCACGATCCGGCGGACGACAGCGTTCCCGAGGGTGAGGACGCTGCGGGCGTCGACGTCACCTTTTTGCTCCAGAGCTATAAAGTTTCCTATAAATATGATGCCGCCACCAAGCTCTATCAGCGCTTCATTAACGGCAAGCCGCATATCGACCTGAACAACAACGAGCAGCTGACCGCGGCGAACGTCATCGTGCTGGGTGCCGACCAGAAGGTGCTGGACGATGTGGGCCGGCTGGACATCGATGTATCTTCCGGCGGGAAGGCCGTGCTGCTGCAGCGGGGCAAGGTGCTGGAGGGCAAGTGGGTGCGCGCCAAAGGGGATGTCATCCGCTTTGTAAAAGACGGCCAAGAGGTGCCGCTCTACCCGGGAACCACGTATTTTAACATCGTGCCGAATGCGCCATCTTTCGACAGCCATCTTCAGCTTCTTAAATGACGGAAAAATAGGGAAAGGATGGCGAATCCTTGCGGGAATTGTCACTCCACCGGATATTTTGGCAGGGAATGGGTAAGTTTAATATATAAATTCGGCAGCGAGTTTACATTGCATTAAAATTGAAAGCCGCTTATCTTTACAAACCGTAGGACGGATTGATAAGATAACAAGGGTTGTCATTCTCATGTTTTTGCGGTGTTTATGCAAACTTATGTAAAGGGGTTATCGTATGAGATTGAAGAAAAAGGACATATTTTTCCAAACCCTGGAGAATATGGCCGATACGATTGTGCAGGCTGCCGATTATTTCGCCCAGCATGTGGACAATCTGCAAGATGTGCTTGTTTTTGCCAACGAAATGAAGAGATTCGAGTCGCAATGTGACGATTACACGCACACGATTATTACAGAACTCAACAAGACATTC
This sequence comes from Paenibacillus sp. VMFN-D1, assembly GCF_003386155.1. Lineage (NCBI taxonomy): Bacteria > Bacillati > Bacillota > Bacilli > Caryophanales > Paenibacillaceae > Paenibacillus > Paenibacillus sp. VMFN-D1. The sequence goes on from NZ_QRDU01000005.1 coordinate 50,743, forward strand.
ATTACGCCCATCGAACGTGACGACATCATGGACCTGACAACCACCATGGATGATGTGATGGACGGGCTGGAGGCCTGCGCTTCCCGTTTCGACATGTACCATCTCCCGGATCCGGATGAGTATATCGTGCAATTCGCGGAAATTCTCCGTCAGTCGGCTTATGAAATTCAGAAAGCGATCCACCTGCTGTCCCAGAAGAAGCTGCTGGCCATGCGTGAATATACGATCCGCCTGAACGACCTGGAGAACCAGGGCGACGAGCTGCTTCGCATTTGTATTAAAGAGCTGTTTGCGAAAGTGACCGATCCGATCGAGCTGATCAAGCGCAAGGAAATTTACGAACGCCTTGAGACGACCACCGACGCTTGCGAAGACGTGGCCAACATGCTGGAATCGATCATTATGAGCAACTCGTAAGGGGTTTTGGAGACACATGGAGACATCATTATTTGTACTTACCATAGTCATCATTCTGGCGCTGGCGTTTGACTTCATCAACGGTTTCCACGACACGGCAAACGCGATCGCCACGTCCGTATCGACACGGGCGCTGAAGCCGCGGACGGCGATTATTATGGCTGCGGTCATGAACTTTGTCGGCGCAATTATGTTCACGGGCGTCGCGAAGAAGATCGGCGGCAGTGTCACCGACCCCTCCACGCTGGACAATGGGCTCGAAATCGTCATAGCCACGCTGCTGGCGGCGATCATCTGGAACCTCGTCACCTGGTGGCTCGGTATTCCGTCCTCCTCGTCGCATGCACTCATCGGTGCGCTGGCCGGAGCGGTTTACGTCGGAGCAGGCTCAAGCCATATCAAGTGGAGCGGCTTTACGGAAATTGTGGAGGGTTTGTTGTTATCCCCTCTGATTGCATTTGTGATCGGCTATATCGTCATGACGATTCTGAAGTGGATTTTTGCCCGCCGGAGTCCGCATACGGTCAATAAAGGCTTCCGGTTTATGCAGATCATTACGGCGGCACTGCAGTCGTTCACGCACGGCACGAACGATGCGCAGAAGGCGATGGGGATCATCACCCTGGCACTCGTATCGTCAGATCGTTTGCAGACGCTCGAAGTTCCGCTCTGGGTTAAAATCGCTGCGGCGACCTCGATGGCGCTCGGCACATCCGTCGGCGGCTGGAAAATCATCAAGACGATGGGCACGAAAATTTTCAAAATCGAGCCAATCAACGGCTTTGCGGCAGACTTCTCGTCCGCTTCCGTCATTTTCTCGGCAACGCTCCTACACCTGCCAGTCAGTACGACGCACGCAATTACGTCCGCTATTCTCGGCGTGGGCAGCGCGAAGCGCTTTTCCGAAGTAAAATGGTCGCTGGCCGGAAGAATCGTCATCACCTGGTTCATTACCATTCCGATTTCAGCGGTGCTGGCGGGCATTATCTTTAAAATCCTTTTCTAATCTTGCTTAAATATCATATATAGATGTATACATTTGGAGTAGAGTGGGGGCCAATCGTCAAAGGGTTGGCTTTTTTGTTGCGCAAAAACATCGCCGGCGTGACTTCATTCGAACGGATGCTGTACAATACGAAGATAGATCAGAACATACATATAAAGTGCTCCGCTTCTGCCGGAGCCGCAACATAAGCCGCTAGAGGGGAGCTTCGCTGAACGCCGATGATACGCACGCTTGCCATTACCCATACCCATGAAGTGCTGACGGGAATTTCGCTGGAAGAAGCCCGGATGGAGGACTATGCCTGGATGTGGGTGGATTTCAACGGTCCGACCGAAGAGGAATCCGCCCTTTTACATACGTATTTTCATTTTCACCCGCTGGCGGTCGAGGACTGCATGCATGTGCTGCAGCGGCCGAAGCTGGATATGTACGAGGATCTGCAGTTCTTCGTTCTGCATGCGCTCGATCCCGATACCCTCGGGGTGGATGAGGTAGACCTCTTCCTCGGGCACGACCTGCTCGTGTCCTTTCATCTCAAAGAGCTGCCGGTCGTCGACGACGCCTGGGAGCAGATCCTCCAGCATGCGCATGACCGCAAAATCTGGGCGCGCGGCCCGGTATCCTGTGCCTATACGATCATGGACCACCTGGTGGACCGCTACTTTCCGAGTTTGTACAAAATCGAGGATGAGCTGGCCGACCTGGAGAACCGCGGCGGCAAAGAGTCGGTCGAGGAGCTGATGAACCAGGTGTTCGACCTGCGCGGCCGGCTGCTGAAGCTGCGGCGGACGATCGTGCCGATGCGCGATCTGCTGTACCGGGTCGTCAACTCCCAGCATGTCCAGAACAACAGCGAGCATAAGGTGTATTTTGCCGATATTTACGACCATCTGCTCAAGCTGACCGACATGATCGAGGCCGACCGCGAAATGACCGCCGACCTGCGCGACAGCTACATCTCGCTCAACTCCAACCGGGCAAACGCCATCATGAAGACGCTGACGGTCATTACCGTCATCTTCATGCCGCTGACGCTCATCGCCGGCATCTATGGCATGAACTTCGTCAATATGCCCGAGCTCAACTGGAAGTACGGCTACCCCGCCGTCATGCTGCTCATGTTCTTGCTTGGGGCGGGCATGGTGCTGTGGTTCACGAAGCGCGGATGGTTCAAATAGGGGGAAGGACTATCTGGGATTGCATCAGGCCAAGAGTGTGGCAGGGGAGAACGGGAGCAATCGGCCAAGAGCAGGATAAAGTAGAACGGGCGGCCGGACAACAGAACGTATGGTAGAACGGAATGCGCCAGGCCAAGCACGGAAGTGGAGAGACTTCTGAGCTGGGACCTGGCGCTTGTATGTTCTTTGGGCATGATATGGTGGCGAAGAGGGAATCATCGTATTCTTCCGGTAAAATGGGCGACATGAGGGTATCGATATTGTGAATGGTGAGTACGATAGGGCATGAGGTACGATATGGCACCGGATTATGACACCGGCTCATCGCACCAACGAAGGCTTCGTTCGACGCTTAAACGGCAATGGTAGTGGATTTTTTGGCGTCAGCTGCGCTTCTTCTTGGATGTTTTTTTCGACGAGCTCTTTTTCGACGACGATTTTTTCTTGGAAGACGATTTCTTGGATTTCTTTCTCCGGCGCGGTCTGTACTCGCCATCATTGCTGCTGTTGGTTTTGCCTTTACCGAGACCCGCGAACAGTTTAAACATCGGGGCGATCTGCTGCATACCGGTCATCACCTTCTGGAATTTGCCGACGGAGTTCACGATGCCGTCGATGCCGCCCACCCGGTCGATCAGTCCCTTGAGGTCGCCGAGCTGGGCGAGGGAGAAGCCGGTTTTGGCGGTTTCGGCTGCGGCAGCGACCGGTGCGGCGGCTGCGGCTGCGGCTGCCGCGGGAGCAGCAGAGGCGGCTGCGGATACTGGCGGGATGATCTCCGCCGTACCTGCCAACCCTTCCGGTCCGTAATAAGGCGCAAACCCGGGAGCGCCTCCGGGTAATCCGCCGGGTGCTCCAAAGTCCGGATAGCCTTGAATGCCGGGATACGGGGACTGTGGATATGGGGAGGCAAATTCGTTCAGCGAGCGGTGGTCAGCTTTGGGCTTTGCCTTTGACTTATGGTAGTAATGCTCAGGCATGATATCACTTTCCTTTTTGGAATGATTTACTATACTGTATGTGCTGGGCAAACATAATGTATGGACGTTAGCCCGGTAGACAGGGATAGGAGCGGAAACGGGCGGATGCCCAGGCGGCGCGGAAGCACGGATGAAACGGTCGGCAACGTGGAATGCGGCTTATTTTTGCTTGACCCTGACACTAATGTCACGGTTTATAATGAGCTCATCCCAAACAGAAAAGGAAGATGCCGTGATGGATATTTCGTCCCAAGAAGAACATATGATTCAGGCCCTGCGTGAGGTGGCATTACCTCCACTATTTGTGCTCATCCGGATTCGGAACGATATTTTAAATGACACGGTCAATATCGAAGAAGGCCGGAGAAATGAGATCGTAAGCACGTTGGAACAATACATCGCCCCGCTCTGGGAGGATTATCATAAGGAGAAGAACGCACAAGCCAATGAAGGAGCTTCGAATCCGGAATGAATGGGCACGACATAGAGAAGGACCATCGAGTACGGATTGAGTGGACACAAACATCACAACAACGCGCCATGCCGCCATATCGGGCGGTTTTTCTTTTGCACAAAAGTCGGCATTCAAGGATCCCAGACCTCTTACCCTACAAGATTCAGCGGAGGCCCGGTTGGTGCCTGTGCGGAAGATCCGGGAGAAGGAATATCGCCAATCTCTGATCACAACCCGGAGTCCAATGCCGGGAATTGGAAATGATCCACCAAAACATGTACAAGCCCGTCTGGATGATGTATAATTTAAGCGCTTTCAACTGGAAGGTGGTGTTCTATGCATTTTAACCGTGGAAGGGCATCGGGGACCGGGCGGCGGATCCATGTCGCTTTATTTGGCCTGCTGCCATGCAACTCTTCAGTGCGTGAATCCGTTAACGCTTGAAAAGTTCATACCGGCTCGGTACAATGGGAGTACATAGAGGACTATCATTTGAACACGGATTGACCGATATTAAATGTGGAAAGACCCTGTGACGGGAGCAAAATCCTGAATAGGCAATAGTTACAATAGGGGATGATATTTCAGTGCAGCTGAAGAAACTTAATGATAAAAGCATCGACCAACTATTTGAAGCCATTTTAACTCTTAAAGATGTAGAGGAATGCTACGTATTTTTCGACGATCTGTGTACTGTCAACGAGATCCAATCCCTCTCCCAGCGTCTGGAAGTGGCGCGCATGCTCGGCAAGGGCAGCACGTACAATCAGATTGAGGCGGAGACGGGAGCCAGCACGGCCACCATTTCGCGGGTGAAGCGCTGTTTGAATTATGGCAACGAAGGGTATAAAATGACGTTAGAGCGTCTCGGGCGTTAATATGCGCAAACCGGGGGTACTTGTTATCAGTCACGGCTCCAGGGAATCCTCCTGGGTCCAGCTGGTCGACGATGCCGTCCAACAGCTGCCGCTGCGGGGAGAACTCCCTGTGGCGGCTTCGTTCTTGGAGATCGTGGAAGGCCGCTTGATTCAGGACGGGATCGATGATCTGGAGCGTCAGGGCGTAACGGATATACTGGTGATTCCGCTGTTTGTCTCTTCGGGCAGCACCCATGTGAATGAAATCGCATATGCGCTCGGCGTCATTGACGCTCCGGCCATCGACACGGACCTGGAGCCATTTCGCATCCGGGCGAATATTGTGTACGGAGAGCCGATCGACAACGATCCGGACGTGGCCCGCATGGTGTGGGATAAAGTGAAGACGGAATCGAAGAACCCCGGCGAGGAGGTTCTTATTCTTGTTGGTCACGGCAGCAGCCACGACGGTTTCCGCGAGCGCTGGGAGGAAGGCCTCTCGCGCCTGGCGGAGAGCGCCCGGGCGATCGGCGGCCTGGCCGCGGCGGACTATGCCCTGCTTCGGCCCGACAGCGTACGGGCGAAGGTGGAATACTGGCAGAAGGAACGCGGAATGCAGGTGATTGCAGCTCCGCTGTTTTTGAGTGACGGCTATTTCACCCGGACGGTGATTCCACAGCGGCTGGACGGGTTAAATTACCGGTATTCAGGTGAAGCGCTGCTGCCGCACCCGCTGCTGACCCATTGGATGGAGCGGCAGATCCGGAGCTGGCTTGCGCGTGGTGCTGATGCGTCATTGTAAGGAACAGGCGCTTATTCGGAAATTATCAACTTATTAGGTGGCGTATGTATGAAAAGAGCACGTTTGATTTATAATCCCACCTCAGGCCGGGAGGAAATGCGCCGGCGTCTGCCGGACATTCTGCACCGGCTCGATCAGGGCGGCATCGAGGCTTCCTGCCATGCCACGATGGGCGAAGGGGACGCCACGAAGGCGGCCATCGACGCCGTGGAGCGGGGGTATGACATGATCATCGCCGCCGGCGGGGACGGCACGCTGTACGAGGTCGTCAACGGCATGGCGGAGCGGGATAACCTGCCGCCGCTCGGCGTGTTCCCGGTCGGAACGACAAACGATTTTGCACGGGGGCTGGGCATTCCGAGAAACTGGGAAGACTACTGCGACCTGGTCATCCGCCAACAGACCCGCCCGATTGACGTGGGCAAGGCGAATGACCGGTATTTCATCAATATCGCGGGCGGAGGCACGCTCACAGAGCTGACGTATGATGTGCCCAGCCGGCTGAAGACGATGATCGGCCAGCTCGCTTATTATATTAAAGGCGTGGAGAAGATGGTCAGCCTGTCTCCGCAGGAGCTGATCATCAATGCCGAGGGCCAGGAGACGATTCATGACGAGTTCATGATCTTCCTGATCACGAACACGAACTCCGTCGGCGGCTTTGAGAAGCTCGCGCCGGGCGCGCGTATCGACGACGGCCTGCTCGACGTGATCGCCCTCAAGAAATGCAACCTGGCCGAATTCGTGCGGCTGGTCAGCCTCGCGCTGCGCGGCGAGCATTTCAACGACAAGAAGGTCGTCTACTTCCGCACGAGATCGATGGAAGTGACGTCCCCGGGCAAGGTGTTGCTGAACCTGGACGGAGAACTTGGCGGAACGCTGCCGGGGCAGTTCTCGGTGCTGCCGCAGCATTTGCGGATTTTTGCGTAAGGCTTGTTTTTGACATACTTCGATATAGACAACAGGGATAGGAACAGAATGGTTCATCCGGCAGCAGGGAAGTTGTGCAGGTGGTGGATCATCGCAGGAGAGTTAAGGTGTCGGCATGCGGCTCATCCGCCAGGGATGGGGGCAGGGCATCTTGACTTTTTTTGTGCGCTTTTCTGTTATAATGGGAAGGATGCGGGGAAGAAATGAAGCCAGAGGGTTGTGGGGCTTACGACCCGCGGGATAAAAGATGGATTAGTGTGTGGAGCAAGGTATGAGCAAGGATTAGTATGCGGAACATGGATGAATCATAGATCGGTATTCAATTCCTCATATAATTTTGATGAATACAAGTGGACAGGCCGCCGTACATCGGGGCTATCCCTTTCAAAATATACTCGAAAGAAGTGACTCAAGCAGCATGAACAAGCGACACAGCCGCCGGAACCCCGGCCGCCGCAGCACGCCTGCAGCGATTGCCGGCCTGCCGGTAGCGAAAAACGATGAGGCCGTCATCGACATCATCGGCATGAACCATGACGGAGAGGGGGTTGGCCGAGCAGAAGGCTACACCCTGTTCGTCGCGGGCGCCCTTCCCGGCGAGAAGGTCCGCGTGAAGGTGCTCAAGACGAAGAAGCAGTACGGCTACGCCAGGCTGCTCGACATCGTGCAGGCAAGCCCCGACCGGATCGCGGCGCCCTGCCCGATCTACGACCAGTGCGGCGGCTGCCAGCTGCAGCACATGGACTATGCCGCCCAGCTCGCGTGGAAGCGCCAGCTGGTCGTGGACAACCTGACGCGCATCGGCAAGCTACAGGTGCTCGGCGAGCCCGAGCTGCGCGGGCCGCAGGCTGCCGATGGGGCGGAAGGCGCGGATGCTGCTGCGTCGGCGTCCGCTGCCGCAGCGGGCGGTGCCACGCAGCAGGGCATCCACGTTCATGCCACGCTGGGCATGAACGAGCCGTGGCGCTACCGCAACAAGGCTCAGGTGCCGATCGGCGTCACCGAAGGCGGCCTGGTGGGCGGCTTCTACGCCCGCGGCAGCCACCGCATCATCGACATGGAGACCTGCCTCATACAGCACGAGCACAACGATGAGGTCGTTGCCCGTGTGAAGGCCATTGGTCGAAAGCTCGGCATCACGGCGTACGACGAAGAAACCGGCCAGGGCCTGTTGCGCCACGTTGTCGTGAAGGTGGCCTTCCGCACCGGTGAGATGATGATCGTTTTGGTCACTAACGGAGACAAGATACCGCATGCGGACGAGTGGATCTCGGAGATCCGCGAACAGCTGCCGTCGGTCGTCAGCATCTGCCAGAACGTCAACACGAAGCAGACGAACGTGATTTTCGGTGATGTGACTCGTGTCCTGTGGGGCAGTGAGGTCATTTATGATTATATCGGCGACGTGAAATTCGCCATCTCGGCGCGATCTTTCTATCAGGTGAACCCGTCACAGACCGAGGTGCTGTACGGGAAGACGGTCGAGTATGCGCAGCTGACCGGAAAGGAAACGGTCATCGACGCGTACTGCGGCATCGGGACGATTTCGCTTTTCTTGGCCCAGCATGCGGGCAAGGTGTACGGCGTCGAGATCGTGCCGGAGGCGATTGAGGATGCGCGCCGCAACGCGGAATTGAACGGAATGAGCAACGTTACGTTTGAGGTCGGAGCGTCCGAAGATGTCATTCCTGCCTGGAGGGAGCAGGGCATCGAAGCGGACGTCATCGTCGTCGACCCGCCGCGCAAGGGCTGCGATCCAAAGCTGCTGGAGACGATCCTGGAGATGAAGCCGGAGCGGGTGGTTTACGTGAGCTGTAATCCTTCCACACTGGCGCGGGATTTGCGGGTGCTGGAGGACGGTGGGTACAAGACGGTGGAAGTGACGCCGGTGGATATGTTCCCGCATACGGTGCACGTTGAATCGGTGGCTTGGTTGGTGAAGGATAGTTGTAATTAGCAATAAAGTTAACCCAAAGCCTAATTAGTCTGCATAAAGCATAAATAGTTTGCCTAAGAGCCGAACGAAATTCAGGTATTCACTCCTGTTTTTCCTCGGCTTTTTTAAACCCAATCGATATCCGCCGAGGGAACCCAGGGGCAGGCAATATTATTTTTAGGGAGCGGGACAGGATACGTGCATACCGTTTCCCCTCGACCTTGAACCCAGAACCCGCTAGGACCCTTGCCCCGCCTACATTTTGCCTACTGATGATTCCATCCAGCTTTGCCCTTATGCCACCATTTGACAAACTACCTACCAGAAGGTAGAATTACGATATGAACAATTTATCTAACACCTATGACGAAATACTGGCTTGTGCGCGTTCTCTGATCATCGCTGGTGGCTACAACGGCTTCAGTTATGCCGACATCGCTGATGTGGTTGGGATTCGTAAGGCGAGCATCCATCACCATTTCCCGAGCAAGGTCGATCTGGTCCGAACGTTGGTTGCGCGGTATCGGAAAGAAGCCGAAGAGGGGATGGCGAATCTCGAGCATCAGGTATCCGATCCGCTCGAACTGCTTCGGTTCTACACTGGTTATTGGGAAGCCTGCATCATGGACGACAGCGCTCCGTTTTGTGTCTGCGCGCTGCTGGCAAGCCAGCTCCCCGTCCTGCCCGAGGAAGTTGGCCTAGAGGTCCGGGCGCATTTCCGCTCTCTGTCGGGTTGGTTGACATCCGTGCTGGAGCGCGGCGCACGGCAAGGGGAGCTTCAACTGATGGGTACCCCTCATGATGAGGCCGAAGCGTTCATGGCGACGGTCCACGGCGCGATGCTCTCAGCACGGGCCTATGGCGATCCGAAAATATTCGGCGTCGTGACAAGCTCGCTCTTGGAGCGATTCTCTTCGTGATGAAAGCCGCGATGGCGATGGTATGTAGTCATGATCTTGAAGAAAAGAGGTGAACCCTTTAGCTTTACCCATCTTGAGAGCAGGCTATGTTCTAATGAGGATCAGATCGCTATTTTACGAACGAATCGCATCTCATCCGCCAAGTACAGATACGAGGCATGCCGTCTACATATCGTCAGTCTACTGTGAGAACGGCGTATTCTTGTCGCTGAATGTTTGCTAAACGGTCCCTGCTGCCCGTCGATGGATCCGACATACATCCAGAGCTGCTGAGTATGGGATATCGGTTGTCGCCGGTCCCGTCGAGTGGTCCGAGCGTGATGTTTTTTCACGACAGGCACGGGGGACGTTTAAAGCAGATGGCGGAGTCTTGTCTTTTTAACCTACCTATTAGTAGGTAGTGAATAACGACCAAATGAATTTTGATCAGGAATGCTGTCAGCCGCTAGTATCGGCTCGCGCCAAGACAAAACAAATCAACCTTGTCCTTATGGACTGGAAGGAGACAAATTATGTTTGGAATTTCATCACTCGGCTGGGTGCATACACTCAGCAGCTTGCCCGCCATTCCGCTGGCTATCTATATGTTTGCTCGCTACGGACGGATTGTTCCTCGCTCAAAGCCCGGTGTCGTCTACTTCATTTCGATGCTGATTGGCGCGATCACCGTCTTCCCCATCGCACATCAGTCGGCTAGCTACGCCATTGGTACCGCAACGCTCCTGCTGCTGCTCGCCGGATACGGCGTCGGGCGTATTTCGAGCTTTGGGCGTGCGGGGAAGTACCTCGAAACCATCTTCCTGAGCCTGACGGCGTTTCTGTTGATGCTGCCGACCATTACCGAAACCCTGACCCGTGTTCCTAACGGCCATCCTTTCGTCACCGATCTGAGTTCGCCCATTCTCCGCGGCGCCCAAGCCAGTCTCTTCGTCATTCTCATTGTTGGCTTGACAGCCCAAATCATCCATTTGCGCAGGCAAGGCAAGCGCGCGGCATTCGCCTCACCAGCCGAGATTTCTGCCGAATGAAGCTTCATGAATTGAGATTTAGCCTGATAAATAACCAGCAAGTCTATCTAATTTTATAGCGGCTTCTATGAGAAAGTCTACATTAAAAAGGAGAGCAAAACATGTCATTAACTCAAGCTTTAGCGGAAACCAAACAGCAATTTATCGCGCATACCCCTATAGAGATTCAAACAGAGATGTTCCGTCAGATCCGGGAGCAGCAGGAATCCGGTATTCCTTACGGCCGGCAGGAGGGGGAGAAGGCTAAAGATTTTACACTCAAGAATGCTTTGGGAGAAACGATTAATCTTTATGATGAATTGTCCAGAGGACCTGTTGTCCTGACTTTCTATCGGGGCGGATGGTGCCCGTTCTGCAACAGTCAGCTGAAGGCGTATCAGAAGCTACTGCCGGACATCGAAGCCCTTGGGGGCCAGTTGATCGCGGTCAGCCCGCAAAGCCCGGACAACACGCTTTCCCAGCAGGAGAAAGAAGAGCTGACCTTCCAAGTGCTGAGCGACACCAACGGTCTCGTGGCTGCTTTCTATAACATCCTTTACGACGTTCCGGATTACATCCAGAACATGATGAAACAAATGGGCATGGACTTGGCGGAATACAATGCGACGAACCGCTGGATCCTGCCGATTCCTTCCACCTTTATGATCGACGAATCCGGCATCATCCGTTCTGCCTACGTGAATCCGGACTTTATGCAGCGGTTGGATCCGGAGAATATTTTGCAGGAATTGAGAAAGCTGTAAACCCTACGATCATAATTGCTATACCTGTGTTTCATAGGAATGGCATGATTAAATGATTGGAATAAAGAACGAATTTCGCTGATTGGGGAGTTCGTTCTTTTTCTTATAATATCAGAAAGTATAAACTCCAGAGCCATGGCTTCCTGATATTGCAAGAAAAACTTCCTTTAAACGCGGTCTGTCTTCTTGGAAGGTACGTCGATAGAGTTTTTCTTATATCTGACAATATAAAAATTTCAGAGTAATTTGATATATAATATGGTCAGAAGGGTTGGAAGCTCAAGTGTACTTTGATTTAATTATTTAAGTTATGAAGCATGATATAAGTGGATAAAAAGTCGAATATGAGGCGTTATATTTTTGGATAACGGCTGAAGCTTTATTATTACGAGAGGATTGAGTTTGAAGTGAACGATAATTTTTGGCTTGATTTACCCCGGCCTTTTTTTATACTTGCACCAATGGAAGATGTGACGCATGTTGTTTTTCGTCATGTCGTGAGTAAAGCAGGAAGACCGGATGTGTTTTTTACCGAGTTTGCGAATACGGAGAGCTACTGTCATCCAGAAGGCAATCATAGTGTGCGCGGCCGTTTGCTATTTACCGAGGATGAACAACCGATGGTTGCACATATATGGGGCGATAAGCCGGAGTATTTTGAAAAGATGAGTATCGGGATGGCGAAGGCAGGATTTAAAGGGATCGATATCAATATGGGTTGTCCTGTTCCTAATGTGGCATCCAACGGGAAGGGAAGCGGATTGATTCTCCGCCCAGAGGTTGCAGCTGAAATCATCCAAGCCGCCAAGGCAGGAGGACTGCCTGTAAGTGTAAAGACCAGACTTGGTTTCACCAGGGTGGATGAATGGCAGGACCGGCTGACCCATATTTTGAAGCAGGACATTGCTAATCTTTCGATCCATTTGCGTACACGAGATGAAATGAGCCAAGTTGATGCACATTGGGAGCTGATTCCTGAAATTAAAGCACTTCGGGATCGTGTGGCGCCACATACGCTGCTCACGATTAATGGAGATATTCCTGACCGTCAAACAGGCCTGAAGTTGGCTGAGCAATATGGTGTGGATGGGATTATGATCGGGCGTGGCATTTTTAAAAATCCGTTTGCCTTTGAAAAAGAACCGAGGGAGCATAGTAGTAGCGAATACCTTGATCTTTTAAGATTGCAGCTGGATCTCCATGATCAGTATTCCCAACAATTAGAGACCCGTCCATTCAAAGCTCTACATCGCTTTTTCAAAATTTATGTCAAAGGGTTTAGAGGGGCCAGCGAACTCAGAAATCAATTGATGAGCACGGCGTCTACCGATGAAGTGCGTGCGCTTCTGGACGAATTTGCACAGCGTATGGATGAGGGTGCAGACAGTTAAATAAGGTATGCGCAGCAACTCCGTCCCTTAGGGGATGGAGTTTTTTGCGTTCTGTGATGGACGAATTTAGTCTTATGCGATTGCGATTGTGTTGTATTGAAGGGCAGATTATGATAATTGTACGATAATCATGATCCCTATGGAGTGATGACCTTGAGATACACCGATTACATCCGTCTGAAAACAGGCAGGTACCAATCTGTAGGAAAGTTTGGCGACGATATCTACGCATATGAGGTCCTAACAGGGATCGCCGACTCCCCGGAGTACCACCAAATTTCCAAGGAAGAATTCGAATCGTTTGAAACCTGGAGCCAGGAGTACATTACGGATCTTAAAAAACTCTATGAAATCATTAACCGCCCTGTCATCTGCAGCGGTCACCTGGGAAGAGCGGAGCTGAATACTTCGCTGCTTCGGGATATGTAGCCGCAGGAATGGAGAAGAACTTGTGTTCATAATGACAACAAAAAGTATACAATCGTGGGGGGGTTCGTATGATTGATCAAATCAAACAGGTAGTATGTGAAAATTGTAGTCAGCCCAATGTGTTATGTGTACTTTTAATGGGTTCGGTTTCAGCGGACGCTCATGACCAGCACTCGGATGTCGATTTACTTGTCGTCTATCAACAGTCCGAGCCCGTGTTGCGTCTTCCCAACGCGGCTTGGAAATGGGATGTATCCTACATAAGCGAAAAGGAGATTAAAGGGCTTCAAAAATTATCGGATTGGCGAGCGAACGCTTTTTTAACTGCTCAAATCATCGTTGACCATACCACATGGCTGCCATCGGTTATTCATGAAATCTGTACACTATCGGATCAAGAATCTGAACGACATGTCACGAGATGGTTGGATGCCTATCTGAATGCTTTTTATCGATCTATGAGGGCAGTAAGAAGAAATAATGAACTTGGGTATTTGCTGCAGGCTTCCTCGTCTATCATGTGCTTAATCAATTGCTTGTTTAGTATTAATAAGCTAATTCCCCCTTATTTGGATAGAGTCGATATCTTACTCGATCGTTTGGAGCATCTTCCAATGCAGAAGACAGCTTTAAGTGAACGATTTGCAGCGATATCCAAATCCGCTAACCCCAAGGATCAGATCATATTGTTTAGAGCTACCGAAAAATTACTAAGATCTTGTGGTTTTAATCAAGTGTATGAGGCATGGGGAGACCAGCTGGAAAATGAAGTGAATTACTGGGAAGGCTGAAGATGAGTCCGTTCGGAAGTAAATGATTGAGTGATATGAGATGAGCCTCTTTGCAGCAGACGGCATAAGAGGAATTTTTTGAAATTGTGGAATATTCACATAGCCACAGAAAGGGGTTTTTACCGTGAGTATCACTTTTGAGTCTGTTAAACAGGAAGTTGATGAGCTCATACAGTTCCTCACATCAGATAGCTGGCCTTATCATGGAGTTGAGAACCCTACTGAATCCGATATCAGAAAGGCTTATGAAAATGGCGCCTATCACAATGAGAATACTCGAACGTTCTGGATCATTGATAAAGGCGGCCATCAGAAAATCGGGCTGATCCGATTGTTTGATGTCTCCGATCCGATTGTTATGTTCGATCTGAGAATCCGAGGCGAGTATCGGGGCAAGGGTATCGGAAAGTCAGCTTTGAGTTGGATTGTCTCGCACGTGTTCTCTGAATACCCGGAAGCGATCCGCATTGAAGGACATACCCGAGTGGATAACACGGGTATGCGGGCTCTGTTTGCTAAATCGTTGTTCGTATTGGAAGCTTATCATCGTAAATCTTGGAGACAAGCCGGGCTATTGTTTGACTCCGTCGGTTACGCGGTGATTAGGGAAGACTGGGAGAACAATCAGGTTACACCTATTCCCTGGTCGATAAAATAATTGATGGAATCCAATTTATTTCATTAGCAATTAAGGTAACGGGAAACGTTATTTTCATTAGCCTAGAGGCCAGGATCATTTCAATTGTTTCTCGAATATTTTATCAGCTGGATAATTTATTGAACTTTGTGAAGATAACGTTTATCTGAAAGATACGCAAATCTTATAAGTAAGGGTGGTTCGTTTGGAGCAAGGGCTTATTGTGTTGTTGAACGGAACTTCAAGTGCAGGAAAGACGAGTATTTCCATGGAACTGACCAACCAGAAAGAGATTCTTTTTCATCATTTATCCATAGATGATTTTTATCATAATTACAATGATTTTATTAATAATAAATTTCCAGATTTAAAACCTGTAAGAAAATTGGATGATGAAGTTATCGGACAAATCATATTTGATCCCTTAATCTCCATGTACTACGCGACAATTAAATTGTTTTCCGAAATGGGTCTGAATGTAATCGTTGATACCGTAATCGAAAATGACAAGTGGTTTAATGATTATCTTGATGTACTTTTTGATTATCCTACATTATTTGTAGGTGTCATATGCTCGAAAGAAGAACTCGCAAGAAGAGAGCAAATCAGAGGAGATCGAAGGATTGGACTAGCAGCTTCCCAATTCGACAAAGTATATTCCTTTAATGAATATGACCTTGAAGTAAATACGGAAGAGTTGAGTCCGACAGAATGTGCCGAAAAAATATTAAGTTTTATGAAGTCCGAACAGGATTATGCTGCATTTAAGAAATTAAGTAAAAGAGAGGTTAGTGTTTCATAGAAGGCGAATCCATCAACTTTGACTCGAATACGGAACTCTATATAAAGAATGTTTGGAAAGAGTTGAGTGATAAAGCTATATCCCAATATGCTGAGGAAGTACAAGATAAACGACCACATATTACGATGGGGGTATGATTCTGGAATAAATATTGAACAATTTATCTCCGATTTTGACCGATTTTATGAATCCCAAAAACAGATATCCATTACGCTGAGTTCGTTAGGGACTTTCTTAAACCCTGGAGCATTATTCCTAGCGCCTGTTCCTTCCAAAGAATTTTTAGAAATCCACGGTAACCATCATAACTACTTTGAAATATATCGAGCGAGTGCTGAAACTCAATATCTTCCGAATAATTGGATACCTCACTGCACATTAGCTAATAGACTGAACGATGAGAAGTTAAAAGAGGCGACTGTTTATTGCACTAACAGAATCGAACCATTAACAACTTCAATTGTTGAAATATCAGTAATAAAAGCTATATATGAAAATAATAAGTGCATAAAATCACCATTGATTCACACAAAGGTATTAAAAAGGAACGTCCAAAAACGGAAGTATAACAGAACTTCACTGAGGTGCGATATTTTAATGATCTTGGAGCAGCTTGCTGGCGGGCTATTGCTTCACCCTTTGTTCAATTAACTGGAAACGTAATGTACTCAGCCGTGGGATGTCAGAAATTCCATCATAGTTTAGGGGCGGCAGCAATTGTCGGAGCGTTTCATAACATACGCAAGGAGTATCCCCGGGTCAATGGACCCTAGGGGATACTCCCTCCGTTAGGGACTACGCTCTTGTTCCACCGTCCACCGGCAGAACGACGCCTGTTACGTAAGAGGCGCGATCGCTCAATAACCAGGCAGCCGCTTGCGCGATCTCATGAGGATCGGCAGGACGCCTAAGAGGCGTCACAGAGCTGCTTTTTTCGATGATATCTGGAACTTGTGCAACTAACCCCTCGATCATCTCGGTCATGGTCGTGCCAGGTGCAATAGCGTTTACACGGATACCCGAAGGCCCGTATTCAATGGCAGCCGTCTCGGTCAGACTATTAACAGCCCGTTTGGCGGCTCCGTAGACAGACAATCCGGGATTACCTCTGAAGCTGCCCACGCTGCTGTTATTGACAATGGCACCGGTACCTGCAGTATCGAGCATTGCCTTGATTTCCGCTTTCATTGCCACCCAGATTCCTTTGTAATTGACAGCTTGAAGAAGGTCGAAATCCTCTTCTGTGACCTCTGTTAAGGGCGAAAGGGGAGCCCCAATTCCAGCATTATTGAATGCTATATCCAGGCGACCGTGACGCTCAACGGTCGTTTGAACCGCCCGTTCGATGCTGGCGGAATCGGCCAGATCGGCTACAATGTAATCGGCTTTACCGCCTTTCGCGATAATTTCCTCTACTCCAGAGCGAAGAGCTGCTTCTGTTCTTGCGACGAGAGTAACCGCCGCTCCTTCTTCGGCGAAGAGTTTGGCTGCCGCTGCTCCGATGCCGCGGCTGGCCCCTGTAACCAGAGCTACTTTATTGATAAGCATTCCCTGAGAATTGTAATTTTTGTGCTGTGTGATTGATTGCATGGCCTGTCTCCTTTAAAGTCGGTAATGGTTTGAAACGTTTCAAACGGAGTTGAAGCGATTTCTATGATTGAGTATAATTTTCTAATACACTTTTAACGAGAGGTTGCTTAATCATAGGTTTCTGAGTAATAGGTTAGGAGGGATTGAGATGAACGATCGCGAGCGCCGTTCGGCTCTTGGTGATTTTTTGCGTAAACAGAGGTCAAGCCTTTCTCCAGAGGATGTGGGTTTGCCGACTGGGTCGCGCCGCCGGACAGCCGGATTGCGCAGGGAAGAGGTCGCACAGCTGTCGAATATCGGCACATCCTGGTATATGTGGCTGGAGCAGGGACGTGATGTCCGTCCGTCAGTACAAGTGTTGGAAAGCCTAGCTGCGGCACTAAAGCTTAATCCCAATGAACGACGCCATCTTTTTTTTCTTGCAGGAGAATCACTTCCTCCTTACTTGTCTCCTCATAAAGAAAGTATCGGGTCAGCATTTCAAAGGATGCTGGATGACCTTACTCCGAATCCTGTATATATTCTGGGAAGACGCTGGGATTTTGTGGCCTGGAATGATGCTGCAAATGAGGTTTTCTCTATTTCCTCGGCAGCACCGCCTCATGAATTCAATTTAATCTGGCGGTTTTTCACGGACCCGGTATGGAAGGGGCGCTTCAAAAATTTCGATCAAAAGGCTACGGGAATGATTGCGGAATTCCACACGGCATCAGCCCGCTACGTTGAAGATTCGTCGTTTGCCGAATTAATAGAAGATCTGAAACGAATAAGTCCTGAATTTGGCCGGCTATGGCTGCAGCATGAAACGCCCGGCTCTCTTGAAGGATTTAAAGAAGTGGAGCATCCTTACATGGGACACCTTGAGTTTGATCATATTACCCTGCAAATCCCCAATGATCCTGATATGAGAGTGATGATTTACATGCCTCTACCAGCAACAAGATCAAAGCTGGAAAAATATTTGGCAAAGGGATCACCTGCAAAGGAAAGTAAGGGATAACATCATTATCCTAAGCGCGGGGGGCTTTCGATGTGGGAGTTTTATAATGTCGGAGGACAAGAATATATACGCAAAAGAAGTCGCGGGATCCGCGGCTTCTTTTTTCTAAAGATGCAAGTTCTTGCCCTCAGCTAGGGACATGAACTTGCATCTCTACCTGTGCTGCTGGATGCCGGCAATCCGGGCTAAGTTAGAACCGTAGTGTATTTATTACGGTCGGTTTAGAGGAGCATTAGTCGAAAGGGAATGTTGTCCAAAAACCGGCTGCCTTTTCTTCAATTAACGGGCAGGGGAGTTCAATGTTTTTCGCGAATACCCTACATATGGATTATTTACAAAGATCTAGAATAAGTCGTTAGCCGAAAGCTTGATAGAGATAAAGTAGAGGAGCCTGAAATGAATAAATCTAAAAATATCATAACTATATTAGCAGTTGTAGTTATTATTCTAGTAGTTTTTCTAATATATTCTAGGAATGTACAAATGAACAGTAAAGAGATTTTAAAATACAAACAAAACATGATTGATATGGAATTTAAATATCAGTTAGGTGAATCAGCTGCATGTTTTAGTAGGGATTTTACCGATGGAAACAACAGTAATTATGAAAGTTGTGTAGGTTCAGTAGCTGCAGCTTCAGCCGTATCTAAACCTTCGTCTTATGAAGCCACTAATGATTTGATAGATGTAGGACTTGATGGTTTATACAAAGCAATGATAGATGGAGACAAGAAAGAAATAATAATAGGTAAGGCAGAAGAGATAAGAAATATCTTCATGAAATTAAATCTAGATCCAACGGATATAAAAACCACAGATGAACTAAACATTCTTGTTGCAAGTCTTTATAAATAAAGAATCTTCAACCATGATTACCAGCAAAAAAGAATTGAGAAAAATAACTTGAAGAAGCAGCGGAAATGGGGGGCAGAGGAGCCCGTCACATCGTTCGATATGAAAAGTTAAGAAGGAGGCTCTCGAAAAAATGCTGGATAATCACGAGATTATACGGGTATCCGATCATACCAAGAGATCGCTTGATGCAGAAACGGCCCGACTGGCAAGTCTGATTTACGCTTATACTTCGCATGACGGGACCTATGATGTGCGGATCCCTGGGTTGTATGTCATTCGTTACTCACATGTAGAAGCTGCGGATTACTTACATACCATCTACTCGCCTGCCGTCGGCATTGCCGCACAAGGGAAAAAAATCTTAACCGTGGGACAGGAGGTACATGAGTATGGCGGGTCTCGTATTTTTATTGCTCCCGTTGCCTTACCGGTTGCGATGAAAACCATACAAGCCAGCCCTGTCGAACCCTTCTTGGGAGTAGGACTATACCTTGATCCACAAAGGCTCGCTGATTTGGTTCCGAAAGTATTTCCGCAGGGGTTGCCTAAAGTTCACAATCGTAGTGCGGGTTACGTGGTTGATGCTGATTTGGCCATTATGAATGCCGTGGTAAGACTTGTAGACTGTCTATCCCATCCGGGTGATGAAAAATTGCTTGCGCCGCTCGTCATGGACGAGATTTACATCCGGCTTCTCCGCAGCCCCATCGGCGTTAACGTTGCCGAGACGGTTTTTGCAGATTCCGGTGTGCAACGGATTGTGAAAGCAATTGACTGGCTGCAGGCCAACTACTCCCAGCCATTAAAAATCGCAGATTTGGCAGAGATGGTCCATATGAGCGAGTCATCGTTTCGTGAGCATTTTAAGTCGGTTACGGCAATGAGCCCCATACAATACCAGAAAGCACTGCGCCTTCAAGAAGCAAGACGCCGGATGTTATCCGATAAAATAGATGCGACGACTGCGGGCCGGGCTGTAGGATATGTGAGCGATTCCCAATTCAGCCGGGATTACAGCAGCTTCTTTGGAAGTCCTCCAAGCAGAGATATCGCCAAATGGCGCAAATAAACACAGTATTTGAACGGATCGGGAGGCATCATCGCTTTTTTCCATATATACCCGCGGCCATAAGGCTTAGCGGGTTTTACCTTTTCTGGAGAGCAGATTTCGTTGAATGAAGCAAAAACTTAAGCGAATAAGGCAAACATCCGGATGAACAAACTCCTATACTATGGTTAAAGCGAGATTCAAGAAATCTGTTTAAAAATTTGAGGAGGATTTTACATGCATGTTTTTGTTACGGGAGCTGCCGGCTTCATCGGAGCAGAGGTTGTTCGTAAACTAATAGATGCTAACCATCATGTAGTCGGTCTGGTTCGTTCCAAAGAGGCTGGCAGGAGGCTCACTGCTATAGGTGCAAAGGTGCAAATGGGTTCAATAGAGGATATCGAATGCTTGCATAGAGGAGCTGCAGAGGCAGATGGTGTTATTCACTTGGCCTTTTTCCATAAGTTCTCGCATGCCAGTCTCCGGACACGCCTTCGAATTTTGCTCGGGGGCAATCCCCGCCTTGCGTCATTGAGATTCATGAAGGCTGCTGCAGAGGCTGACAGACGCGCCATTGAGACATTCGGTACTGTGCTTTCGGGCCGCGACTGTCCACTAGTCGTCGCTATTCCAACTATGAGCCTTTCACCGGGTGGACTGGCGACAGAAGAGCATGCACCCGACCCTAACTCCTTAGGAAGCGGACGGGTTCCGTCGGAGATCGCTACACTGGCATTGGCAAAACGGGGAGTCCGCTCCTCAGTTGTTCGTCTTCCTCCGCTTGTACATGATTCGGGCGGTGATAAGAACGGCTTGTTACCGCTTCTGATTCGCACGGCTCGTGATAAAGGCATCTCCGCCTATGTGGGTGAGGGGACCAACCGCTGGCCGGCTGTGCATCGCCTAGATGCGGCTCAATTGTTTAAGCTTGCATTGGAGAAAGCCCCGGCAGGGTCGCGACTCCATGCGGTGAGAGATGAGGGAGTGCCATTTCGAGAAATCGCCGTCACCATCGGCCAACATCTGAAGCTCAAGATAGATAGCATTGACGTGGACAAGGCGGGTTCACATTTCGGATGGATAGGAGCCTTCGCGTCGGTGGACAATCCTGTATCAAGCGCATTAACTCAAGAGCGCCTGGGGTGGCGTCCCGTACATCCATCCCTTATTGAGGACATTCATGAGGGGCACTACTTCCGCAGATAATTTGATCTTGGCTAGGAGCGGTTTGCCGGCGGCAGCTGCTCCTTTTATTTATCAAGCTCACGGACAGTTTAGCGCAACATTACTTCACACTTCTCGTCATAATATTAGTTCACTAAAATATGCCAAGAAAGGAATAGAATATTATGAAAAAGGTTCTAACAGGAATTTTCGCTGCATTCATTTTATCTATCTCTTCATCTGCATACGCGGCAGATATGCAAATAAAAGTTGAAGGTGTTACTATTGCCTCTGCTGTGAAGCCCGAAATGAAGAACAATCGAACGATGGTGCCTTTGCGTTTTATCAGTGAAAATTTGGGAGCCAAGGTCAACTGGTCAGGTTCGGAAGTTACGCTCGCAAAAGGCGATATGCTGGTAATCTTAAAATTGAAGAGCCGTACGGCGATGAAAAATGGTAAACCTGCGCTACTGGATGCAACCCCATATATCAAGAATGATCGCATCATGGTTCCGCTTCGCTTTATTGCAGAAACGTTCAACTGCAGCCTCGGATTCAGAAATTCGACAGTATCTGTTGAACCAGCCCCATTTGTTCTAGATGGAGTGAAAGTCAAAGCATTGCAGTACGAAGTTAATTATACAATGGGCAGCATAGTAGAAGAAATTAATGGGAGTGCCTATATCGAAGCGATTTATCATATTTTTGACAACAAAGGAAGTAAGGCGAATCCCCCTGCCAGTTACACTTCGAGTGTTATAGAGCTTACAAGGGGGGATTATTACATGAGTGGAAAGTTTGATTTTTTGGATCAAAAAGGGAACAGCATGAAACAATTTTATCTCTATACTTTATCTCATTCCGAGGGCAATCCCAGTGTTATGTTATATGATGCGACTGAAAAACAATGGTACTCGTTTACCTACCCAGCATTTCAATCGATTGATCAGTTCATTGAAACTGCAGGGAAGAACGGTTTTCTGACGACGATCAGTGATACAAATCCATAAGGCAACAAATTAGAGGCAGCGTTCTCGTAGTTCTGAAAATGGCAGTTTAAGGAGAAGATACAGAATGGACAGAACAATTCTCGCAATTTCTGGTGGTGGTTTTTCCGAAGAAGACCAAGCCTACATTGATGAATACTTATTAAAAATACCTAGAAAGCAAGAACCATTAAAAATTGCATTTATTGCAACAGCCAGTAACGATGCACAAGGTTATATCGATAAGTTTTATAAGGCTTTTAAAAATGAACAATCAAGCCATCTTACTATAAATGATTTTGACACACCCAACATTCAAGAAATTGTTAATGATTTAGATATTGTGTATGTAGGCGGTGGGAATACCCAATATATGCTTGAAATTTGGAGAAAAACAGGCTTCGACGTTGTTTTGAGAAATGCTTATCAAAAAGGTGTCATATTAGCAGGTATAAGTGCAGGGGCCATGTGTTGGTTTGAAACTTGTTTTAGTGAGAAAAATGAAGAAGAATTCGAGGAATTTGAAGGATTAGGATTGTTAAAAGGCAGCCTTTGTCCGCACTATAATGATAAAGAACGTCGTATTGCATTTGATCATTGGGCTTCTACTCAAAAAAACAGCACGCTTTATACTTTATTGGATAATGAGAATTTACACTTTAAAAATGAAAAGTTAGTTGCAAAAATAATTACGTGACGCTCTAAAGATCAGTGTGCTTTTTTATTATACAAACGTTCCGCGTAAGGGGGGTGTAATATGCCATTTTCAACTCACATCGTAGCCGCAGGTGGATTTGTGGAAGATGAGCAAGGAAATATCCTGGGTTTACCCCGGTGGACAAGTGGAAGTTGGAGAAAACTTGATGGATGCATTGGTTCGTGAAGTTAAAGAGGAAAGCGGAATTGACATCACGGTTAGCGGCTTAATTGGTGTTTATTCAAATACAGGAATTTTTAAATGGTATGATGGCGTGACTGATGTTCCTACGCAAGTTATTTTTGATTTCGTATGCAAGCCTGTTGGAGGGGAGTTAGCTGTTTCTGAAGAAACAACCGATAGCCGTTGGGTGGCGAAGGATAAAGTTCTTGATTTCATTACACATCCAGCGATTCGCACTCGCTATCAGGCTTATTTTGAGTTTAACGGAGCCGTAAATTACATAGAGTATGTAACGAATCCCGAGTTCCTAATCAAATACCAAACACATATATCGAAGTAGATTGTTTCTTCTGACACAATGTTGCCGGAAAAGGGAATAGGTAAATCCTTGGTTCAAAAATTGATTAATAAGGCGAAACATTGTGAGGGACTTGAACAGATTAACCTCACTGTCATCTCAAATAATAACGCGGCAAAGCGGCTTTATGAGACTATCGGTTTTGTAACTTATGGAACAGAGCAGAATGCCCTAAAGAATGGATATCAATACTGGGATGAAAATTTAATGGTCTTACGGTTGAACTAAAGGGAAAAGGCAGCCAGATTAATCATTTTTAGATAATGAAATATATAAAAAATAGACTGGGGCAAGTGTTCCAGTCTTTTTTTGTTGCAATCATGGCCATGTAGCCCAAAAGCGAGGTCCGGCTGCCTTTCAGGCAGAAGCGGTGATATTTTGCAAAGTAAACAAGTACAAATTTAGTGAAAATAGTTTAAGATAGGGGTGAAATAATATTTTGTATTTAAGTTATTTTTATGAAATTTTATTGGAGGGTTGTCATGGTGAACCGTTTCTGGCAAACGTATCGTACTGTGCTGTTTTGTCGGTTATTCGCTAACTACTTCGCACTGATTCTCATCCCAGTCATCGTAGCCGCCGTACTGACCAATTTTTTTGTCGTCCGGTTGATTGAGCATGATGCGGAAAGACTGAACAATACCATCATGCAGCATTTCTCGGAGCAAACCGATGACACCTTCGCCTCTCTCGAACGTGATATGGTGAACATGCTGTCAACTGCAAGCCTCAAGAACTTTCCCGGAACGTCCGGCGGTCCGGCCGACCTCACGCAGCACTATGAATGGATTCACTCGCTCATGCAACAAATGAATAAACTGGATTCGGAAGATCTGGTGTACAAATCGTTCCTGTACTTTGCGAGCGAAGATCTTGTCATCGACGGCAATACATACAACAACAAAGACGAGTATTTCCGGGAACAGTATCTGATTAAAGATACGGATATGCCATCCTACTTTGCCAATTTTACTGGCAAGAAATCGATGGTTTTTACAAAACCGCATACCGTATTTGAAAGGCCGCCGTTCACTCGGGACATTGTCTCAACCCACTCGAATACCGCCATGCTGATGAGCTATCCATTCAACAATAGCAATCCCGAAGTCTATTTGGTCGTGAATCTTGATCTAGATGAGCTTCGCGGGCGATTGGGCATTCAGGAGAAGTGGGTAACGGATACGATGCTGGTCAACTCGTCCGGCTCCGTCCTGATCTCGAACGGATCGTCCGAGCTACAGCCTGATTCATTTGCAGCAATGATCCGTATGAAGCCGGAACAGACTTTATTTTTAAACGAAAATAAGAAAGCGCTATCATTTACCGAATCCCGTTTCAACGATACTTGGTATTACGTAAGCATGATCGATCTGCCCACCCTGATGAAGCCGGCAAGCACGATCCGCACGATGACGTTCGTACTGCTTGGCATGTTTATCATCGTAGGCGGCTTGGTTTCTTATGATTTGAGCCGGAGATTGTACAATCCGATTCGCGAAATTAAAACGGGGCTGGAATCGCAGCATCCGCATCTGGACGACGCACCCGGCTCCCACAGTGGCAACGAGTTCGATACGATAAAACGGTTTTCGCATTTGCTAATCTCTAAGAACAAAGAGCTGACACAGACCGTAAACGGCATGTTCCCGATCGTTCAGGAGCAATTTATTGTTCGAGTGTTGTTGGGTGAATACCGTGACAGCTTGTCCATCGAATATTACGCGAAAGAAATTGCCTTCCCGTACAAACCGGTATCAGCCGCAACCGTCCTCTGCATTGATATCCAATACTATTCGCCATTCGCGGAACAGCTGTCTGAAACGTCCAAATCATTTATGCTGGCGGAGCTGAAGGAGAAGATTCGCAAGCTGTCCCCGGCAATGATTTGGGTATGTCAAACACGTTCCGAACAATTGTCCTGTGTGTTGCATCACGAAGAGAATGGGCTTTGTGACCCCATGGAAACAGCGAATGTTATAAAGCTGCTCCTGGAACATCCTTATTACAAGGCTTCCATTGGGATCGGGGAAACAATCCATTCCGTCGCCGCCCTCCATGAGTCTTACAACCATGCGCTTTCGATGCTCCATTATAAGAGTTTGCACGCTGGTGCGGAAATTTGCAGCGAACAAAGGGTGTGGAAGGAGCGATCGTCAGGAGATAGTTTCTTGTCTGCTCAAGAAGTGAACCGGATCTTCAATAGGTACAAAGCTGGCGATTACAAAAACTTGCTTCAGTCCGTGTTCGACTTGCTGGACGCAGGAATGCGAAGCAATGCGAACGCAGATCAGATGAAGAACTTGGGCACCGATGTGCTGAATACTTGGGCCAGGGCCATCGAAAGTGAGCAAAACGATTTTGACATCTCGGTCTATTCCGAGTTGTTTGCCTCCATCAACCGCTGTGTAACCTGGGAAGAAATGAGGCAAACATTTCGGGAAATACACGGCGTATTGTTCCGGAAAATCGAAGTGCCGGATCGTAAACAACAGTTTGCCGAAATTTTGGACTATATTCGGACCCATTATAACGAAGAACTCTCCATTGAGCATTTTGCGGAGCAAATGAACATGTCCGCCGGGCATTTCAGCCGCATGTTCAAGGAAGAGGTAGGTGAGAAGTATGTGGAATACATCGCCAAGTACAGGATTTCCAAAGCGAAGCAGTTTTTGCTCGAAACCGATCTAAAAATCGATGATATAGCCGAACAAATCGGCTATTGGGGAAGGAACTCATTCATCCGTAATTTTCGCCGTTACGAAGGAATTACCCCGGCTAAATATCGCGCGATTCATCAAGCATGAGTCTTCTTTTTTTCGAAGTCTCATTTTTTTCACCTGCTTATTATGCGAGTTGGCGTTGTCATGCGGTTTGTAAAAATGGAGACAACCCGAAAACATGGTGCTTTACCCGCGACGTGTCACCACATATAGTCAGAGCAAAGATTCGGCTGGCGTTCAAACGCCTGCCAAAGGAGGTGAAACCGTTGTCATTGGATCGAAGCGACGCCGCGAACGCACAAATACCAGCCCGAGATCAAAGTGGAAAGGGCACTTCTCTCCGATTCAAGCTGAAGAAATACAAAACGTTATATTTGCTGATGCTGCCCGGCATCCTGTATTACATCCTCTTCAAATACGCGCCGATGTACGGGGTGATCATCGCGTTTCAGAATTTCTCGATCGGCCGTGGTATCATGGGCAGCAAGTTTGTCGGCCTGCAGCATTTTATTGATTTTTTTCTCAACACGCCGGATGCCTGGAAGCTGGTCCGGAATACGGTCATGCTCAATGTTTACGACCTGATATTTCGATTTCCGGCACCAATCATCCTTGCCTTGCTGTTCCATGAAATCCGAAGCCGGAAGTTCAAATGGTTCGTGCAGAGCGTCAGCTACATGCCTCACTTTTTATCAACCGTCGTGATCGCCGGCATTATGGTTACCTTTTTGTCGCAGCAGACCGGAATCGTCAATCATATACTCGACTGGCTCGGCTTCGGGCGAATCATGTTTCTCGGCGAGCCAGGTTGGTTCCGTACGATCTACGTAGGCTCGGAAATTTGGCAGACGATCGGCTGGGGCACCATCTTGTACTTGGCGGCTATTGCCGGCGTCGATCCGACGTTGTATGAGGCTGCAAAAATCGATGGGGCCAATCGGTTTCAACAAATGCGTCATGTGACCTTCATCGGCATGATTCCGGTAATGATCGTCCTGTTTGTCCTGACGCTTAGCCACTTTATGGAAACCGGCTTCCAAAAAATTATTTTGCTGTACAATCCGATGACCTATGAAACCGCGGATGTCCTCAACACATACATTTATCGCCGCGGCATCCTATCCGCCGACTTCAGCTTCGCTACAGCTGTCGGTTTGTTCCAGTCGGTGATCGGATTCGTACTAGTCGTCTCAGCGAACCGTGTCGTCAAGAAATTTTCGGACACTAGTCTCTGGTGAAGGAGGCCGAGAAATGAAAATCAAGGAAAGCTTCGGCTCGAAGTTGTTTGATGCTGTGAATATCTTCCTCATGTCCATCCTCATTATCGTCATGGTCTATCCACTCGTATATGTGTTTTCCGCTTCCATCAGTGATAACGCCATGGTCATGAGCGGGCGGGTCGTTCTCTGGCCCAAAGCGATCAACTTGATTGCTTATGAACGGCTCCTCGGCAATCCGGATCTATGGATCAGCTATTGGAACACGATTCGCTATACCGCCGTTCAAACCTTTTTATCGCTCGCCGTTACATCTGCCATGGCTTATCCGCTTGCCAAAAAAGGGCTCCCTGGCCGTCCGCTGATCCTGTTCCTGGCGGCCTTCACGCTGATGTTCGGAGGAGGGATGATCCCGACCTTCCTTGTTGTACAGAAACTGGGACTGCTTGATACGATGTGGGCGATCGTGCTGCCCTCGCTAGTCAGCACTTGGTATCTGTTCATCATGCGCACCTTTTTCGAAGGATTGCCGGAAGAGCTTGAAGATGCCGCCACCATTGATGGCTGTGGCACGATGCAGGTGTTCCTAAAGATTGTACTTCCGCTTTCGCTTCCGGTACTCGTCTCCATTGGTCTGTTCACCGCCGTTAATCAATGGAACTCGTTCTTCGATGCGCTGATCTATTTGAACGATCGGAGCATGTACCCCTTGCAAATCATGCTGCGCAACATTATTATCGCCGGCTCGAATGTCCAGGGCGAAGGCAACACGGACTATATAGAGACGCTGAAATACGCCATGATTACGATTGCTACGGTACCGATACTATGCGTGTATCCGTTCATTCAAAAATATTTCGTACAAGGCACCATGATCGGCGGAATCAAAGGGTAGATGTAGATTCCACCGGAACTTATTCCTATATATCCGATGTCAATATAAGGAGGGTATAAACAAGTGAGCAAAAGAATGATGGCCATCATCCTTTCTGCCGTTATGCTGAGCGTTCTGACCGCAGGCTGCAGTGGAAAAGGCGGGAAGCAAGAAGGGGCAAATGGAGGAGGGACAGACTCGCAAAAGCCAATTTCGTTCTCCTGGCTAGTTTACGATCGCCCGGAAGGAAAGGTAAAGAATGATTGGGAGATTTTCAAGGAAATCGAAGCGAAAACGGGCGTCAAAGTGGATTGGCAGGTCGTCAGCCAAGAAGGCCTGACAGAGAAGCGGCAGATTATGATCGCTACCAACACGGTCACGGATTTTAGTCAGCCGACAAATCAAGAGGCTAGGGAGAACGGGCCGGAGAACGTGTTTCTGAATTTGAACGATTATTTGGATATCGCGCCCAATCTCAAAAAGTTTTATGAAACTTATCCCGAAGCGAAAGCTGTGGCAACTGGAGCAGATGGCGGTATCTACGACGTTCCTGTACTCGAAGGTGACCCTGCTGGGAAAGGCTTCAATTATATTTGGATGGCGCGCAAAGATTTGATGGATAAATATAACTTGAAAGCCCCGACAAATATTAATGAATTTTATCAATTCCTGAAAGACTTGAAGGCTAAAGAGCCGGACAGTTACCCGCTCAGCTTCAATACTCCGGTCACGGCGGATACCGGAATGTATACCGTATTCGGAAAGATTTTCACAGGTATTACAGGCTTTTTCAATCAAAGTCCGACGGAAGATAAGTATGAGTTCGCGCCGTACAATAGCGGATATAAAGATGCACTTGTATTTATGAATAAGCTGTATACAGAACAGCTGCTCGACCCCGAATTTTATTTGTTGACTCCGGATCAGTGGGAAGAACGGTTCTTAAAAGGGAAGTCGTCCGTAACCTACTACTGGAAGGCGGAAGTGAACCCAACGATCGACAAAGCGAAGCAAGCCGGCACGCCGGATTACGATCTGGATGCGCTTCCCGAGTTTGCCGCAGACGGCGTAAAGACCTACCAGTTTTCCCGTCCGGTCGTAGGATCGGTGGGGCGGGCCATTTCGGCGAAAGTCAAAGATAAGGAAAGAGCCGTCAAATTTCTTGATTATCTAGTGAGTGAAGAGGGCACCAACTATTTGTCGCTCGGTATTGAAGGCAAATCGTATACCCTTGAGGACGGGAAGCCGGTCTACATGAAAGAGTTCGGAGCTAGCCCCTATGTGCCGCTGCGCCGCGATTTCGGTGTATGGTACGACAACATTTCGCTGAACAACGCATTGGCACGTCAAACGTGGGAAAGAGGTCTCGACGATAAAAGCAAAGCGATCAACAGCAGCTATGAAAAGTTCATCATTCCCGCGCCTAAGGCACTCGTGAAGACTACGGAAGAGCTCGATCTGGAAAAATCAAAGCTGACCCCGCTCACCAAGTTTTTGGAGCAGAAAATTACAGAATTCGTGACAGGCAAAACACCGATTACCGACGCGAACTACCAGCAGTTCTTGGATCAATTGAAGAAACTCGGCTCCGATGAACTGCTGGATATGTACAATACGGCATATAAGCGCACATATGGTTCTAAGTAAGCCGTAAGATTCAAATCAAAGGAGGGCATGGAATGCGATCCGCATCGTTTATCGTTGATGCTGACATCCACAATGCGATCGACAAACTGCAGGACTTGCTGCCTTATTTACCGAAAGTATGGCACCAACAATGGCTCGAAAGTGGTATCGGTGTGCATGGGCAGTATTATTCGCCCGTAGGTGTATTGCGTCAGGATGCAAAGCCCGACAATGGCGCAACCCCCGGAAGCGATCCGCAGTTTGTCCTGCAGCATTATATGGAACCGTTCGGAATCGATTACGGCATACTAACGGGTGGGGGAGAACAGGGCCTTTCTCTTCACGCCGATCCGGACTATGCGAATGCCGTAGCTGCCGCCTTCAATGATTGGCTGGCGGATCAGTGGCTTAGCGTCAGTCCAAAATTCAAAGGCTCCATTCAGATTAACCATTCCGATCCGGCCGAAGCCGTCAAAGAGATCGACAGGATGGGGCCGCATCCGGGCATGGTGCAGGTCGTTATGGGAAGCGGAGCGCGTATGCCGTACGGCAACCGCTTTTACCATCCGATCTACGAAGCAGCTGAACGGAATGGACTGCCGGTCGCCATTCATCCGGGCACGGAAGGGAAGGGGATATCCGGCGCCCCGACACCGGCCGGGTACCCGACCCGGTATATGGAATGGCACAATATTCTACCTGCGAATTTCATGACTCATATCAATAGCCTGGTATGCGAAGGAGTGTTCGAAAAATATCCGAAGCTTAAATTTGTAGCGATCGAAGGCGGTATAGCCTGGCTGCCCCATTTGATGTGGCGCATGGACAAAAACTACAAAGCGCTGCGCGATACCACGCCATGGCTGAAGCGTCTGCCATCGGAGTATATTGTGGAGCATGTGCGGGTAACAACGCAACCGATCGAAGAACCGAAGCAGCCGGAACATCTGCTGCAAATCTTTCAGATGATGCATGCTGAACAGATCGCCATGTTCTCATCCGACTACCCGCATTGGGACTTCGACAATCCGAAAGTCGTGCTGAGAAACCTCCCCCAGAAGTTGAAAGAGCGTATTCTAGGGGATAACGCGGCAGAGCTGTACGGCTTCCGGATCCCGGAGAGGCCTAAGGAGGCGGGTCCCGCATGAGAGTGAAAGTGGCGGAGCCAGATGCGATCAGCGACGGCGGCAAACTTATCGTAAAAGTGAAAGAGATGGAAATCGGCCTGTTTCGGATCGAAGGTAAATACTATGCGTGGCGTAACGTTTGCCCGCATGCGGCGGCGCCGGTATGCGCGGGGGCGATTCGAGGGACCCGGCTTCCTTCCGATGTTTACGATTATTGTTACGGATTGGAAGATCGAGTGCTGCGATGCCCATGGCACGGCTGGGAATTTGACCTGAAGAGCGGTCATCACCTGGCTCCAGGCAGCGACGCGAAGCTGCGTGGTTATCCGGTGGAAACCGACGATACCGGGGTATATGTTGTGTTACGTAAGAGAAATTGAAGCTTGGTTTGCGGCTAAGGATATGATTCCTTAGCCGTTTTTTTCACAAACAGCCGCGTCTGGCAACGACGTTATATCCTGTAGAAATGGCCCTTTTGGCGATTTCTCGGCCAAATCCGGTGGAACAGCCTGTAATGAACCAGGTCTTTGGTTGCGATTGATTTTCGGTCACTTCACTCCTACCTTCTTATCCGATTTGATCAGATAAGTATCTAAGAATTTTTAGTACCCTTATTAATTTTGCTAACGCTACGTTAAAGGGCAGTTGATGTCAACCCTTCTATAGAGGTATCTAGTTAATAGGCTCTCCTTCAAAAAAATGAGATATATAAAGATAAACAAAGATCTCATTTTCTGAAAATCCCATAATCGGCCATCTAGAGCGAAGATACGTTTCTATTCAGAAAGCGAACGTGTGTTTTTAAGGTTTGTCAATTAATCAATAGTATCATAACATAGCTTCGTGGGGACCAATTATTGGGAAAAGGGAAGGTCATAACTATGAATTTACCAGGGAATCGGCATATGTTTACCATTTATGATTGGTTTGGATATGAATTACCGATTAAAGATCGTTATGGGTTAATAAAAAAAGCCGGATTTGACGGTGTTTTAATGTGGTGGAGTGATGGCTTTGGTCGCGGCGATTATCGCAACGGGCCTCAAATTGCGCGGGACGCGGGTCTGTTTATAGAAAATATTCACACACCAATCCAGTACGAAAACAACCTCTGGCTAGACAATCTGGACGGTGAAGCCTTAACCGATATCTATTTGCAATGTGTAGCGGATTGCGCCGAAATTGAAATTCCGACAATGGTGGTGCACCTTCCCAACGAAAACCATCCATATAACGTGTTAGGACTGGATAGAGTCAAGAGAATTGCAGAAAAAGCTGAACAGCTTGGTGTCAATGTTGCGATGGAGAATTTATGGAACTTTACTAATTTGTCATATGTGCTGGAGCAAGTCGATTCTCTGCGAATCGGATTCTGTTATGACAGCGGACATCACTACCGACACTATCCAAGCGATGATTTATTAACCATGTACGGTTCCCGACTGATGGCGCTACATTTACATGATAATAACGGAAGTTATGCTCAACATGGGTTACCTTTTGACGGCACGATTGATTGGTCTACAACCATGAAAAAAATTGCTGAAACGAATTATTCAGGCGCGACTGCCATAGAGGCCATGAATTGGGATTATGAGCATTTATCGGCTGAAGAGTTTTTACATAAAGCGTTTGAACGAGCAAAAAGGCTGGAAGCATTACGCTAACCGGAAATGATAACTCAATAAAGCATTTGAAGGCAGCCGCATACTTGGGATCGGCTGTCTTTTCTCCATTAACAGGCAGGTATATCTAAGAACGAATCGAAGCAATAGATGATCGCCAAATAAATGGAAAGAGGTAAACTGGATGAGAGCATTTATTATTACAGGTACATCTCGTGGTTTGGGTTATGAGATCTGCAAACAGCTTATTAACCGTAATCATCTTATCTTTGCAGTTGCAAGGAACCATAATGACTCTCTGATCGAATTTGCAGCTCAACACGATTGTAAATTACATTTTGTGAAATATGATCTACAAAACATAGATGACATATCAGAATTAATTAAAGAAATAATGGAACGAGTTCCTGACGAAATAGAGTCGATCACATTGATTAATAACGCAGCTCAGGTAACACCTTTAGGGAATATAGACGATTGTAGACCTGAAGACGCAGTAAAAAGTATACAAACCAACTTGTTAGCGCCGATCTTGTTAACCCAGTCTTTAATAAACCAAACGGATGAGAGGAGTGTCCATCGAATCATTGTAAACGTATCCTCTGGTTCCGCTAAAGATGCGGTGGCCGGCATGAGCATGTACTGTGCTTCAAAGGCTGCTTTGAATATGTTCACGTCCTGCATACAATTGGAGGATCATAAATCGTTAACCATATACAAAGTAGATCCGGGTATGGTTGATACCTCTATGCAGGAGGTGGCACGGAACCAAGAAGGACTAGCAGTTGCGAATTTTTTTAGAGAAGCCAAAGAAACAGGTGCCTTGAAATCTGCGGAAGATGCGGCGAAAAAAATTGTTAGAAGGGTTTTAGCTTCACAATCTTAAAATAAATATTGATGATACATATTAAGCTAAGGACAGTTAGCAGCAATGGGGGATGAAAATGGCTAAAAATTAAGATAACGGGCAGTTTTGCGCAACATGGCTGTCTGCAAAAAAATTCTGATTCCCCCTTGAACCTTACGTTAGGTAATGATTTATAGTGAACCTAACAGCAGAACAAACACAGGACAAGTGCCAAAAATAGAACAAGATAAATTCGAAAACG
Organism: Paenibacillus sp. VMFN-D1; assembly: GCF_003386155.1. Lineage (NCBI taxonomy): Bacteria > Bacillati > Bacillota > Bacilli > Caryophanales > Paenibacillaceae > Paenibacillus > Paenibacillus sp. VMFN-D1. Next base: position 84,220 of record NZ_QRDU01000005.1, read on the forward strand.
GAGGAGAAACAGACATGAGGAAACTCGTATTGTTCATGCATGTGTCGCTAGACGGGTATGCGTCGGATTCGAACGGAGGGCTAGATTGGATTCCGTATAACGAGGAATTCGAGAAGTACGCCGAGGAGGTCGTAGCCGAAGTCGGCTCTCCCGTATACGGACGCACGACGTATCGGATGATGGAGAGCTACTGGCCCACGGTGCTGGATAATCCGAATGCGTCGAGGCACGATATGGAGCACGCCAAATGGGTGCAGGATGTTAAGAAGATCGTCATCTCCGGCACGATGGACAAGGCGGAATGGAACAATACGACCCTGATCAAGGACAATATCGCAGAGGAAATTAAGGCGCTCAAGGAGGAGCCTGGCAAAAATCTCGTTATCTTCGGCAGCCCGGGGGCTGCGAAGACGCTGCTTGAGCTCGGCCTGATCGACGAATTTCTACTGACGATTTGTCCGGTTGTCCTGGGCGGTGGAAATTCGGTTTTCGACGGCGGCGTCGAGAAAATCAGGCTCAAGCTGCTGTCCAGCCGAACGTTCAAGTCGGGCATTATCGCGACCCGCTATGAGTTGGAGAAATAGTCGTGCCGTACAAGGGGTTCCGCTCTAACGGGGAACGATTGCTTAAAATACAAGTCGGCAGCCGGTCAAGAAGCATGGCTGCCGTCTTTATTTAGCTATAGAGCAGTTTACATATATCGTTAAAACAATAAAAGCTCTAAGCGTACAACCTTCCTTATGGACATTCGTGTATAGCACTGCTATAATGGGCGTATGAACACATATGACAAAATATTAGCAGCTGCTCTTAAGGTACTCGAAGAGGAGGGCGGAGCCCAATTTTCGACGCGAGCCGTAACTGCGATCGCACAGGTTACGGCTCCTACGCTCTACCATCATTTCGGCAGTGCCGATGGACTCCTGAGTGCAGCTATAGTGGAAGCGTTCAAACAGTTATTTAAAAGCAAGATTGCCGCTGTGGAGTCCGCCATTCCAGAGATGGCTCTTCGTCAAGGATGGGATGACTATGTCCGCTTCGCGGCAGCCCGTCCCCGGATTTATGCGGCGATGATGGGGCGGTTGCTCGAGGGAGCCCATATCGAGGCGGCAGATCAGTCGTACCAAGCATTGGTGCAAAATATTCAGAGAGTCGCCGACGAAGGCAAACTGGCAGTGTCAGTCGACGCTGCGGCAGATCTGGTCTGGGCTTCTGCGAATACGGCCTCTTGGCTGTATGTGACGGCCCAGGTTCGTAAGACACCCCCACCCCAGCCCGACGTCGTTGATCTCATTCGGGAAAGCGTAATGCAGATCATTTTGATCCAAAGGCCGGAAGACGATTCAAAAAGAGGAATTCGATGACAGAGCCTGGCGACCCCAGGCAAAGCCCTAATTTAGAGACGCATAAGAAAGATCGCCTATCCAACCTGGACATCCAGGAGGATGGCGATCTTTTTTATGTTTGGAGGATGCGAGTCAAACGATGTTCGAACCGCAGGACAACACTTCTAGAAAATATATAGCACCGCTATAGACAGTTTTGTATAGCGGTGCTATAATACCCGTATAGCAGTGCTATACAGTGACAGTGATCCACAACTTATCAAACCTAGGAGGGTTACTATGCCATCTAAAACTCAAGAGCTGGTCGTCGTCACAGGTACATCCAGCGGCATCGGCAGGGCTACCGCGGAGCAGCTCGCCGCTGAAGGATTTCACGTTTTGGCGGGGGTTCGTCGTCAGGAAGACGCCGACAAAATCAAACGCAAAAATATCGAACCGGTGATCGTCGATGTTACCAATATCAACACACTAAAGGCGCTGGCCGAACGGGTGGAGCAAGATCCACTTGGTCGCCCTTTGCGGGCAGTGGTCAACAATGCCGGCATCGCCGTTAATGCCCCTCTCGAGATGGTTCCGCTGGATGAATTTCGCCGCCAGATCGAAGTCAGCGTGATCGGGCAGGTCGCGGTTATTCAGGCACTTACCCCGGCCTTGCTGAACAGCGGCGGACGCGTGGTCAATATCGGTTCGCTTGGGGGCAAGGTTTCCATGCCCGGGTTCGGAATTTATTCGGCTGCAAAGTATGCTATGGAAGCGATCAATGACAGTCTCCGCAGGGAGATGTCCTCGTTTGGCCTCAAGGTCATCATGATCACGCCGGGTGGCGTCAGCACAGGCCTGTCGGAGCAAGGGATTACGACGGCAGAGCGGCTGGCGAAATTGATGACGCCGGATCAGCACAGGCGCCATGATCGTCTTTTTGATGCCGTGAAGGCTCAGGCTGAAACATGGGCAACGGACGGTATCCGCCCCGAGAAAGTGGCAGCAGTGGTTTCACGAGCCATCCACGTAAGTAAGCCGCGCACCCGCTATACGGTCGGTCGCGATTCCGCGCTGCTGACCCGACTGGTCCGTATTCTCCCAGACAAACTCCTCGATCGGATGCTCCGCAGCCAGATGAAATTGCAGTAACGGGAGAATGAATGATGTCACAAAAACAATTTGAACATGCCATTATTGTAGGTGGATCTTTAGGTGGTCTAATGATGGGGCTTGCGTTATCTCGTTCTGGTTATACAGTGACCATTCTTGAACGTGCAGATTCATCATTAAGAAATGGCGCTTTTATTCGTTTACACACAAAGCCTTATCGTAACAGTGAAATTGAACGTGAATTAAGACACTTGGCATCCAATGGTAGCAACCATGTTGAAGCTTGGTCAGCCATTCAAGAACGTTTGCGCAATGCGGTCGCTAAAGAACCTGGTATTACCCTTCGGCACCATACACGAATTGTTAGTGTTGGGCAAAATGAATCATCTGCTTGGGCTACCAGTGAAGAGGAGCAGACGTTTAAAGGAGACTTTTTAATTGGCGCAGATGGATATCGCAGTATTGTTCGCCGTTATTTAAGCCCTGACAAACCATTTGCAGATTATGCTGGCTATCTGGCTTGGGTAGGGAAAGTGGATGAACATTTGCTGCCCAAGAAAGACTGGAAAAAACGGCAGCTTTCGAGCGCTTATTTCAACGATAGTGCTGCCGGTAAATTGACAACTGCGGTGATGCCAGGGAAAGAGGGGGGAACCCATCCTGGCCAGCGATGGATAGGTTTTTGCTGGTTTGATCATTCGCATAATCCATTGCTGTCTGAATTAGGGGTGTTAAAGGACGGGGTTGCCCAACATTCCTTATACGGTGAAGCTATTCCGGATTCGCTGCTGGAAGAACTATCACAAACCAGCCAAGCCCATTGGAGCAAAGAAGATGATGCCATTTTGCAAATCGCGATTAAAGACCGCAGTTTAATCGGGGCACCTGTTAATGAATACATCCCTAATATATTGTCAAAAGGAAGAATAGCCATGATCGGCGACGCAGCTCATACCATGTCACCAATGACGGGCGCAGGCTTTAATGACTCACTTGATGATACGGTTGCCATTATAGACTCTATTAAACAGTATCCGAATTCGATAACAAAAGCTTTGAGTGAATACCAAACACGCCGTTTAGATGTGGTTCGTCAAGATGTTCTTGCGGGCCAAGGCTTTAATCGTTCTTTTGGACGTTTGTAACAGCATGAAACTAAGCCATTGATGCACTGGAATTTCAAACATAAACGGGGAATTTGCCCATTTGAGAAAACGGTAAAACAAAAAATACGAAGTATTTATAAAATAGGAGGAATTAGCATGAACGATACAAAGAACCGTTACGTTACTGTACTCTGGGAGGCGAGAGCTAAAGCAGGGAGAGAAGCCGAGATGAAGGCATTCATGACTGCTGCCGTCACCCCGTCGCGCAACGACCTGGGTAACATTGACTACGAGGCTCACGAAGTAGAAGGCCAGCCTGGCACATTCATCATCTACGAGCGCTGGGAAAACCGGGATGCCCTCGATCGGCACCTGAACGCCCCCCGAATGAAGGAACTGGTACCCCAGCTCTTAGAGTTGATGGAGGGATCCATTGAGGAAGGGATTCGACTCCTGCAGCCGTTCCGCCCAGCGCAGTAAAAGCAACGCCGAGGGGTTAAGGACTCTAGTGGAGGAGGCAAAACGTTGGCAACAATCGATGATTTTACAGCACTAGATATTCGTGTCGGAACGATTAAGGAAGCGGAGTTTTTTGAAGAAGCGAAGGTCCCTGCGATAAAGCTTAAGATTGATTTTGGACCGGAGATCGGGATGAAATCCTCAAGTGCACAAATAACTAAGCGATACAAGGTTGAGGATATTGTAGGGAAGCAAATTATAGGAATCGTCAATTTTCCTCCTCGGCGCATTGCGGGATTCAAATCGGAGGTATTAGTGTTGGGAGGAGTCCCGGAAAAAGGAGATGTTATTCTATTAAAGCCGGATACTGAAATGCCTAATGGTACGCCTATTGCGTAAAAATAAGGATCTACCTAAATTATTTTCATCAAAGGAATAATACTTGGAAATAAAGGAATTTAAATTTTAAAAGCGTTAGCTTTCGGAGGTAAACATGGATCTTAAATTAGCCAACAAAGTAGCTGTCGTTACCGGAGCAAGTAAAGGAATTGGACTCGCTATCGTTCGAAAATTTGTCGAGGAAGGGGCAAGTGTCGTCGCGGTAAGTCGGACTTTAACGGAGGAATTGGCTGATCTTGTTGAAAACAAATCAGTCAAACATCTACCGATTGATGTCAGTATGGAACGCAATACCGTTGAACTTTCTGAAAAACTCGGTGGCGTGTTCGGTAGAGTCGACATTTTAATCAATAGTATCGGGGCAGTTGACAAGAGGAGAGGAGAAGGTTTTTTAGCTACGCCAAATGAGGAATGGGAACAACTTTTTGATTTGAACTTGTTTAGCGTTGTTCGTATTACGCAAGCAGCATTATCGCATATCCTCAAGAACAATGAGGGTGCCATTGTAAATATCTCTTCGGTAAATGCACAAATGCCCGAAATGTTATTGCCCATTTATGGAACAACCAAAGCGGCACTTAATAATTTGACGAAAATGCTGGCTGGCGAGTTTGGGCCTCGTCATATTAGAGTGAACTCGATCTCGCCTGGACCGGTAGTAACGCCTTTGTGGCAAGACCCTGAAAACGGAATGGCCAAAACGATCGGTTCAGTTGCAGCGATGGATTCCGAAAAAGTTTTTGAAGAGCTGCCTAAAATGGCTGGTATAACATTGGGGAAATTTGCAGAAGCCGACGATATTGCAAACCTTGCAGTTTTCCTTGCTTCGGAGCGAGCTTCAATGATTACCGGAGCGGATTATGTTATTGATGGAAATATGATTAAAACGATTTAAACCGAAATTGACGAAAAACAGGTACTGTGTATTCAAGCCATATAGACAATGAGGAATGAACAATATTTACCCTTTGTGGATCAACACAAAAAGGACAGGCTGCCTGTCCTTTTTTAATTGTATGAGAGAAACGCGTCATAAATCTACGGTTCGATCAAAAGGTTACAGACCGACTCTCAAGGTGCCCCTCATCTTGACGAATATCAGGCACTCTTTTTGACCGCTCCGCCTGTTCGCGGGACCAATTATTCCCCTATTACGGGTGCTATGCCAGCAGCAACGACCACCAAAACTTCTCGCGCCATGTCTTCCGCCGATCGATATTCCGGATGTCTGCTCCACTCCAGGGCTGATCCAAATATGCCCCAGCTTGCAATCCGGGCGGCAGTCTCCACCGTCTCTCGTGAAACGGATGGTTCCGATTGTTCACTTAACCAGGTGAATAATAGGTCATACAGTTCCTTTTGCATCGCGACCTCAAATAACGGTTCATACTGACGATCAGCTAAAGTCATATACGGACGAGTACAGAAAAGAAAATCAAAAACGATTAAAATAAGCGTTCGCAGGCTCCCTATATCGGATAAAGCAGCATTAGGCAGCTCATCCTTCAGCTTCTCTAGAAATTTTTCCCTCATCCAGCTCTCAAGAAATGCGAATTTGTCTTCAAAATGCGCATAGAACGTGGAGCGGTTTACGGTCGCGTATGCCGTAATATCTTGTACGGTAATAGAAGTGACATTCCTCTTCTGCTCAAGCAATTCCATAAAAGCTTGCATCAATAATTGACGCGTCCGTTTCACACGGGGATCGTTTGTGTTAGTCGACATGTTATGATCCACCCTCTCTCTCAGGATATATTGGTTATCATGCGTTTAGGAAAACTAAAGGCCAACAAATAAGTACGTGTGTTGGATAACCCACAAAAACGGTTTTTTACTGGTTGTATAAGCCAAACCGCTTAGATAAGATTAGCACAGACAGTGTTGCTTTTACTACACTGTTGGGTCAATTTGTCGGTTCAAAGTAAAGGCTTCTTATCCAACATTTGACCGTTAGTTTAGCACATAAACCAAGGGAGGACGATGGAGATGGCAAACCATACTGGAAGTAAATACGCAGGCAAGAATGTAGTGATCACAGGAGGCAGCAGCGGGATCGGCCTCGTAACAGCTCAGCTGCTGGCGGATGAAGGAGCGCGTGTTCTGATCACTGGTCGTAACCAGGATAAGCTTGACACAGCTCGTGAAAAAATTGGCAGCAACGCGGTCGCAGTGCTGAGCGACGCCGCGTCTTTAACGGATATCGATAAATTGGCTGAACGGGTAAAGGCTGAGTTTGGAACGATCGATGCCTTGTTCATAAACGCCGGCATCACGCACTTTATCCCCTTCGAGTCGGTGACCGAGGAAGTGTACGACGAGTTATTTACAATCAACACCAAAGGCCCGTACTTCACCGTGCAGAGACTGACCCCGTTGCTAAACGCAGGAAGCAGCGTGGTGTTCACCACCTCGATCGCGAACGCAGTGGGTATCCCGATGCTTAATGCTTATGGGGCCAGTAAAGCAGCGCTTCGCTCCATGACGCGCAGTCTGGCCCGTGAGCTGTTGCCGAAGCAGATTCGCGTCAACGCGGTCAGCCCAGGCCCTATCGACACCGGCATCATGGAGAAGTCGATGCCGAAGGAAGCTGCAGAACAGACCAAGGCACAGATGAGTCAGCAGATCCCCATGCTGCGTTTCGGTGACCCCATCGAGGTTGCCAAAGCAGCCGCATTCCTTGCGTTCGACGCGACTTACACAACCGGAGCCGAAATTCCCGTGGACGGAGGCGGCTCTCAGATCTAAGTTCGTGTCCAAGCTCGCAGCTGGATAAACATGTTGTACCTGATCAGAGCATGCCACTAGTTTTTGGATTGAACAGAGGAAGGAAGAAACCACATGACAACACCATGGACAGAAGACCACATGCCAGATCAGACCGGTCGAGTGGCCATTGTAACCGGATCAAACAGCGGGATTGGTTGGGAAGCGGCGCGGGTGCTAGCCACCAAAGGGGCGACGGTCATTATGGCCTGCCGCAGTATCGCTAACGCCAACATGGCGGCTGACCAGATTAAAACACTTAAGCCGTCGGGCAAGGTCGTAGTCATGAAGCTCGATTTGGGTGATCTGGAGTCCGTCCACGCTTTTGCCGCGGCCTTTCGCCAGCACTATGATCGGCTGGATCTCCTGATTAACAACGCCGGCGTGGCGAAGCCGCCTTACGGGAAGACAGCGCAGGGCTTCGAGCAGCAGTTTGGGATCAATCACCTTGGGCACTTTGCGCTGACCGGTTTGATGCTGGATATGCTCGACGCGACGCCGGGCGCACGCATTGTGACCGTAAGCAGTTTGTCGCATCGCTCGGGAGTGATTCGCTTTGATGATCTGAACTGGGAGCGGAATTACCATCCAGCGCGCGCCTATGCTCAGAGCAAGCTGGCGAATCTGCTGTTCACCTATGAGCTGCAGCGCAGGCTTGTTGCAGCAGGCCAATCAACGCTGGCAGTAGCTTCGCATCCGGGCTGGTCCGCGACCAATGCGCTGCGGCATTCCAGCATGATGCGGAGCCTGAATCCGTTTTTCGCGCAGTCCCCGAAAATGGGTGTTTTGCCGACCCTGTATGCAGCCACTGCGCCAGGCGTCCGAGGTGGAGATTACTACGGGCCAACGAGTCTCGAATTGCGCGGCTACCCCAAGAAGGTTGTTTCGAGTGCAAGCTCGCATGACGAAGCCGTTGCGCGGCGGTTGTGGACGATTTCCGAGGAGCTGACACAAGTGAAGTATACACTTATGTAAATACACGAATTTGCTAAAACAAACGGGAGGGGATATCAAATTGGAGAATTTAGATACGTCAAGCAAAGATGTGAACAATCAGACGTCCAGCCCTGCTACTATGCGGGCGATCCGCCTCCACGACTACGGCGAACCGGCCGATGTCCTGCGCATGGAACAGGTAGAGATCCCTTCCCCAGGCCCGGGACGCATTCGTGTAACGGTGCGAGCTTGCGGACTGAATCCGGTTGACTGGGTCTTGTGCAAAGGGTTATATCCTGGTAAGCTGCCCCGCGGTATCGGGCTGGAAGTGTCCGGGATTGTGGAAGCGGTCGGTGAGGGGGTCACCGATGTCGTTATCGGTGACGCCGTCCTGGGCTCCGCCGACTTTGTCGGCGCCCCGAGCGCCGGCGCTGCGGATCGGGCGATCATGGACTATTGGATCCGCATCCCTGCAGGACTCGAGTTCGTGCAAGCAGCGGCGCTTCCAATGGCGGTCACAATTGCATACAACCACCTTAAAGCACTTGGTGTTAAGTCGGGACACACCCTGCTGATGCACGGAGCAGGCACAATGATGGGCTTCGCTGCCGTCCAGATCGCCCTCATGGACGGCGCCAACGTGATCGCTACCGCCGGTGACACTTACGCCGACCGGCTCCGTTCGATGGGAGCGGCGGTGACCTCGTACGGTGACGGAATGGTCGAGCGGGTAACCGAGCTCGCCAGACAGCCAGTGGACCTGGTTCTGGACACGGCTCCGGTCAGCGGCATATTGCCCGACCTTATCCGGATCGCCGGTGGTGATCCCCGCCGTGTTCTAACCATCAGCGACTTCGGCGCAGCTGCCAAACTCGGCGTCCGCGCCAGCAGCGGAGAAGACCAGACCTTACGCTATGATGTTCTCGGCGAGTTCGCCCAGTATGCTGCAGAAGGCAAGTTCACCGTTCCGGTCGCCCAGACTTTCGCCCTTGAGGACTGGCGTAGAGTGCTCGACATCAGCCAGAGCGGACATGCCCGTGGCAAACTGATCCTCCTGCCTGCCGGCGACTGATGTAGAGAAGATTGGGATTACACCTCTGGTTCGGTTTATCGAAATCATGATTGATGAATATAGTCGGTGCGCAAATGTGCTGATGATGTACGAAGAGGTCTCTCATGCCGGCAACAATCGGGACAAAGGACATCCATTGGATGGCCTGAGCGGCATTTTCATTTCCGGATATAAGCGCGGAAAGCTCGTCCGCATGAAAGAACAGGATCAAGGCAGAGCTTATCCCCCATTACCATCCGAATGCGGCCCCGCCAACGGCAGCGTGAATGCCGTATTTCATCCATAGTACAGCTAACAACAGCATCGTACCGGCGCGTACCGCCTGCTCTACCAGTTCGGAAATGTACGCCTGCGATTTGGGCTGGGATCGTACGACGAAGTATATTCTGATTCATGTTAGGGGTTAAGGGGGCCGGGCAGCTTACTGGCGCCGAGGATTAGGTGAATGATATGACGGATAATGAACCGGAAGGCCTTATTGAGGCTTTCCGGTTTTTTTGCGGCAAAGTTAGCATGCGGGAAGTACCTCTTAGTCGTCGAACGTACGAGGATGAGTAGCCGAAGTTGCTTCTCGGATAAAAGAGTGGGTTCTCCAATACGCTTGAAGTAAGAAACGGACAGTTTAGTTATATCTGATAAGTACCATTTTGTCCCATTTGGAAGTGGTATACAATAGGTTGTACTAGCCCAATCGAGGAGAGAGTGAACCTAATGCTATACGGCAGTACAAAATGTGCAATTGAATATGCCCAACGTGGTGCCATTGATGAGTGGATTCAGTTATTTCTTAGAAATGACGGAGACAATGTTGCATTGGCAGACGGGTTATTGGAGAAGAAGAGATACTATATCGGTCCTGTCGTAACGGATATATCGGAGTTTGGAATTGAAGAGGGAGCTCCATCGTATCTGACTAAGGAGAATGATATAGCATGGTTTTTCCATGTCGTGGATAAAATGAAAATCGCCTATGGTGATTGGGACTTTCCGCCGCTAATCGTCTTTTATTCCGCTGGCAAATATGAAATCGCTGATGGGCGTCACCGCAATGAAGCGTTTCGACAAATGAACATAAAACAAGTACCGGTTATTTTTTGGACCGATACGGAGGAAGATTTTCGTTATATGATCGAGCATACCTCATCTATGGGAATGAACCTTGGATGACTCGCTAACGGAGAACGATAGCTCTATAAGAAAGAAGAGACGGCAGCCGTGAAATGACTGCCGTCTTCTCAGCTAACGGGTAGGACTGTGTAATTATGTCGCGAATTATCAAGTATTTAGAACCTTACTCAGTCATAATATACATCCAGTATACTTTGCGGTGTAACCGCGGAACATTCTCGCTCCCCCAGCCGTCTATAAGAATGACAGGCTTCATGGCCTATAGATCTTCCTGACGGAAGGGACGATGAGATGAAAATGAAACAGTTCTATATGTTCACTCTGGCGGTACTGCTCACCGTCGGAGTTCCCGTCTGGTCGGGCGGGACCTCGTGGGAGGCTGAGGCGGCAGCGTCAACAGCTGCCAATGTGCCACCTGCCGCCGAAAACGACATTGCTACCGTGCCGGCATCATCGGCGCAGCCGGCGGCCATTCAAGCGGATGCTGTTCAGCGGGTCCAAATGAGTCACGCCGATCTGGCGTGGGTGCCGCTGTTCGCCTCGCGTGCAGCAGATCAAAGCGCTATTGCGAAGACGGCTAACTTCGTTAACCGGTTGCTTAAGAACGCAAAGCCGTCGACGGAGCAGTTGGTCGGAGAGGACGCCTTTTTCGCCACTAGTGTCGATGTCATGCTAACCGACGGGACCGATATTTACTTGCAATTCAAGGATTCGAAGCATGTTCTCATCCATATCGGCGAAGATAAATATATCGCCCAGGATGCCACAGCCCTCAAAGAGTTTTACGAATTGCTGGCGGTATCCCCGCAGACCGATGTAAGCACGCTCAAGCCGACCATTGGACAGACGGTTCGTATTAAGGGCAGTGACGCGAGTAACTATGAAGGAACGGTTCGGATCTTCGTCGAGACTTCCGGCTCATCCGGAGGCTATATGACAGCAAAGGGCGTGGATTATCCATCCAAAAGAGCACTGCTCGTCCATACCGCGCCTTACTCTGAAGCACGGTACGATTTTCAATTCACGATGCCGGCCTACGGCGAGGCGATTGACGGTACCTTCAAGCCGATCACGCCTGGCACTTATGACCTCTACATCGACACCGGCTCGAGAAGAACCATACGCAGCGTTATGGTCGCTCCTCCAGCCGCTCCTACGCTGGCCATCAACGGTGTCACGGTGAACGATCCGGCGCTTGCGCCGATCGTCTCGAACGGCGTCATGCTGCTGCCGATGCGCGCGCTTGCGGAATCGTTCGGCTGGTATGTAAGATGGGACGCCGCGTATAAAGCCGCCTTCGTTTCAACACAGCCTGATACGCAGGGAATCAACCCAGGAAAAGGCGCAGCGTTGTCGCTATGGGTGAACGGCAAGAAGCTTACCGGCGCGAACGCCAAACCGGTGATTGTGAAGGGACGTGTTTATTTGCCGCTGCGCGCGACGGCGGAAGCGTTCGGTTTCCAGCTGACGTGGACGCCAAGCGTTCGCGGCGTGCTGCTCGTATTCAGGCCGCAGTTACTTGATGAAGGCGCGTATGCGGGGGAAGCGAAGAAGTTGGCCGCTGCGAAGCTGCTCAACGGCTATGTCAACGCCATGAATGGTCGCGACGCCGCTGCGCTCGGCCGGCTGTTCGTGAAGAACGGCATGCCGGCGCAGTTGTTCGAGATCATCGGCCAGCGACTCATTACGGGCGTCCGCTCCGTGACGTTCGAAGACCGTCCCGGCGGCGCACTGCTGGCGTATGTGACGTTCAGTTACCTGTTCGATCAGCACGGCAATAAGTCGGGCACTTCAGGAATCGTGCTCATGCAGGAAAATGGCGCGTGGAAAATCTCGGACGTCGACTGAGGGAACAATAGTTCAAAATAACAAACAGCAGCCGGCAAGTAATTGGCTGCTGTTTTTGTTAAGCTAACGGGCAGGTTTACGTAACAAATTAGTTCTCCTTTCTGTTTTATAATATGTGAACTTCATTAATACTCAAGGGAGGGATTACAATAAAAGGAATCCTCATCTGTTTATTCATGGTTATGTTTTTATCTGGATGTTTAAATAGCTCTTCTATTTTATTTACTGGTGAAAGTAAGAACTGGTCAGCAAAATATGTCGTTACTAACCTCAATGGTGAGAACCACGATTACACATTGACATTAACTTACAAAGGAGATAACCCTTCTGAAGTGGGTAAAGTCAAATATAAATTTTCTGTATCATCAGGGGGAGGAAGTGGAGAAACAGAATTATCAGGGCATAAAGAAATCACTCATAAATCTATTAGTAATGGTGCTGTTCCGCAGAAAGACGAAACAATCAATGTTACTGTCGAGTGGAAAGGTATTAAAGAAGAGCTACAGCTTTCACTAATGGGAAACGATAGTTGAATAAACAAACATTTGAAGAAGCTGCCGGCGCCGATCGGCAGCTTTATTAAGCTAACGGGCAGGATAGATATAACGATTAACGGGGAGAATGGGAAGCAAAAAAAACGCAACCGTGAGATAATATCCAATGGAGGTTAACCCCTTGAAACGAATAGGACTTAGATTCTTAGCCTTGCTTTCGGTCTTCTTTGTCGGAAACCTTATTCTAAACGTGATATTTAAACCGGATGTGGATGTCGGTACTGCATTTTTAGTCTCATTTGGTGCCTCAACTGGCGTGGCTTTAGTTGAATATTACTTATTGAGAAAGAAACGTAAAGGCGATGATTAAGCTAACGGGAAACGTTTGTTTAATACATTCACACTTTCAAGCTACCTGGAGGTTACCATGAAAACTAATGAAGCGATGACCACATTATTGCTTAAAACCAAACCTTCAGGGGGTAGTAATAACGATGAATACACCCACTTTGTTGAATGGGATGGCTGTATTTTGATCAGCAGTTTTGCAAGAGATTTACCGAGTAGTTTCGATAAAACAACTTACTCTGATCGTACTGATTGCGAAACGTCGATAAATCATTTGCACTTGGAGAACCTTTCTATAGCATTAGGTATAATTGACGTATGGGAAAAGACACTCCGCCGTAACTTCTCAGGGAGAGAATTTAATATTGTAGTTAGTTGTGAACTTGATGGAACAGAAGCTGTTGCTCGTTTTTATCGGCTAAGACCGGATGAAGTAGCCTGGATGAATGAAGAAAATGATCTCGAGAATTATGAACATGAAGCAATACTACTTCTAAAGGTGCATTAAGCTAACGGGCAACGATAACTCAATGAAAACATTTCAAAGGCAGCAGGTATTTTGCTGCTAAAATGATCATAGCCATTTCAAAAGGAGCAATGAAGTGTGAAATGGGGCAGCTTACATTGGGGGTTAGTTCCATGCTTATTTCCAAGATGAACCCGGCAGAATTAACTATAGATCAAACCACCAAAGTAGTGTTTGGTGATGGTAAGTACACCGATGACGGAGCTGCGAATGGAGATTGCATATTTGTTTTTGGTGGGTCGTATTTATCAAGAGCGGTAAAGGCGGTTGAATTGTTTAAGAATGGTCGAGCCCCTTATATTTTGTTTACTGGCGGGGATAAATTTGGACAAATACATCCGCCAGAGGCAATTGTCCTGCAGAACGAGGCAAGAAGACTGGGCGTACCTAATGAATCAATTTTAATAGAGACACAGTCTAATCATACGAAAGAAAATATACTGTGTTCACTCACCGTTCTTGATCGAGCAATCGGCTTAGAAAACATCAATCGGTTGTTGTTAGTTAGTTCGCCTGGGCACATGCGCAGATGCCTTCTGATGTTAAAAACATTTATGCCACCATGGTATCAATATGTGTGGTGCCCTGATGATCGAGCTATAGGGCAGGCTAACAACTGGTGGCAGCATGAGCAGGAAGTTATCAGGGTCAGAGCTGAACTGCATAAAGTCATCAACGGTGTGAAAGGGAAATATTTCGTAGACGACGAAGTGGAGTTAGATCGTTGATTATTTTGAAGTCACCTAAATGAGCGAGAATTTCACTAACGTAAACGTTAATGTAACTAAATAAAGGAGCAGTTTGCCACCGGCAGCTGCTTCTTTTATTTATCAAGCTAACGGCAGATTAGATTAGCAATCTGTAAGAAACAATCCGAACTGAAATGTCCTAAACTTAGTTTAAGAAGACAACCCACCTGTGGACAGATTTAATATGAAAGGAATGAAAAGAAAAATGGGAAATCTTGTTGTGCACATGTTCATGACTTTGGATGGTGTAGTCCAATCTCCCGGGTCGCCTAATGAAGATCGTGAAGGCGGTTTCGGCTACGGCGGATGGCAAGGACCGTTTCGGGATCCGGTGACAGGACAACGGATCGCGGATGATTATGCGAGCCTCGACGCTATGTTGATCGGACGTAAAACGTACGAGATTTTTGCGTCGTACTGGCCGCAGGCGCCTGACACCAACCCGTTCACCAAGCTGATGAACGAGAAGCCGAAGTATGTCGCATCCCGGACATTAACCAGCGTCGATTGGAATAATACAAAACTGCTCGACGCGGATGTGACCACAAGTGTGCCTTTGTTGAAGGAGCGTTACGAGGAGGTGCATGTCGTCGGCAGCAGCGACCTGGTCCAGACATTGTTGCGTCACGAGCTGATTGACCGAATGAACATCTGGCAGTTTCCAGTAATACTCGGAGAGGGAAAACGATTCTTCGGCGATGGAACGATACCGACGAATCTGGAATTACTTGAATCCAGAGCGTTCTCCAAAGGGACGGTTCTATTGCGCTACGCGCTTGCGGGAAAACCGTCTTTTGGCAGCATGGCGTGAGATGATACACAAAGGAGTGAGGTTATGAAATTTCTGCTCACATCTGCAGGCATCAATAATAAAAGCATACAGGACGCGCTGGTTGACATGTTGGGCAAACCTATTGCCGAGTCTAGCGCCCTGTGCATCCCCACCGCGATGTACGGACACCCCTGGGTCGGCCCCGGCGTCAAAGCCTGGCAGTTCATCAGCGGGAATTCCGAGAATTCCATGGTTGAACTGGGCTGGAAGTCCGTCGGCGTGCTGGAGCTCACAGCGCTGCCAAGCATCGCCGAAGACCGCTGGGTGCCGCTGGTCCGGGAGACGGATGTACTGCTGGTGGCGGGCGGCGACGCCCTCTACCTGTGTCACTGGATGCGGCAATCCGGGCTGGCAGACCTCCTGCCGTCGCTGCACGCCGTTTATGTGGGAATGAGTGCAGGGAGCATGGTGATGGCCCCTAACATTGGGGATTACTTCGTTGGCTGGACTCCACCCAACGGTGGCGATGAAACGCTGGGACTGGTTGATTTTGCTATGTTTCCGCACCTGGATCACGAGCTGCTGCCGGGAAACACGATGGCTGCTGCAGAGAAATGGGCCGCCGGGATGCAAGGGCCATCGTATGCGATGGATGACCAGACCGCCATCAAAGTGATTGACGGAACAGTCGAAGTTGTCTCCGAAGGGCATTGGAAACTGTTTTCACCCTGATCCTTCATTAAATTAAATTTGTATTCGGTCAGAAAACCAGGGAGGAGAGTCAGTCGCATGGCAAAGATCGTTTTCGCATTGAACCAGTCTCTGGACGGATTCGTCGACCACGACCACCCGGCATTTCAGCCCGACCCCGTGCTATTCCGTCATTTCATCGACGACGTAAGCGGCCTGGCGGGCTGCTTGTACGGGCGCCGCATGTACGAGACCATGCGGTATTGGGACGGAGACCATTTTGAATGGGATGCGCCGGAACGGGAATACGCAGCGGCGTGGCAAAGCAAACCGAAGTGGGTGGTGTCGAGGACGTTAAAGTCCGTCGGTCCGAACGCTTCTCTGATCGAGGGCGACCTCGCAGCGGCC
>NZ_QRDU01000005.1:100453-366741 GCF_003386155.1 Paenibacillus sp. VMFN-D1
AGCGGCGTGGCAAAGCAAACCGAAGTGGGTGGTGTCGAGGACGTTAAAGTCCGTCGGTCCGAACGCTTCTCTGATCGAGGGCGACCTCGCAGCGGCCATACGTGGGCTGAAGGCTCAGCATGAAGGGGAGATTGAAGTTGCCGGGCCGGAGTTGGCCCACAGTCTAACGGAGCTCGGACTCGTTGATGAGTATCGACTCTATCTCCATCCAGTCGTGCTGGGTCACGGCAAGCCGTTCTTCGCCGGTCCGCGTCCGCCGCTGCGCCTCGTGGCAAGCGATCGAATTGGCGAGAACGTGATCAGGTTGACCTACGTTCCAGTTTAGTTGTGAGGTTGGCCCAGCGGCCTAAAGGGCACGTTACTTTAATAGGGATTCTCCGGCTGTAGAGGCAGTCAGAGGATCCTTTATTCTTTAAAATTTGTTCAGTTATGCGAAATGACATAGTTATTTAAGGAATTGTTGATTAACCTAACGAGAAACGATAGTTCAATCTGCAAGGAGCATTTCGCTACGGTGAAGTGCTCCTTACATTTTTTGTTCAACAACCTATAGGTTAGCAAAGATAGGGGGGCCAAAAGTCGGGATACCAATGACGGAAAATTCCTTGGTTAGCGCGACAGGACCTTTAACTGGCTTGATATCGTTCCAAGGTGGAAAGCTTCGTGAATCAGAGTGAAGTTTAACAGCTCGCCTGGGGTGCTGAATTGGAACGGTCCCAAGGAAAACGGATTAGAAAGCTTCTCGCCCAGCATTTCAGGCACCAGATCAGATATGCGGGACAGCTGCGCTGTTAACATTTCGACCAGCTCTTCCTTCGATGGAGGATTAAACGTCCAGTCCAAGGGTTTTGTTCCTGTGTTAAACAGCGCTTCATACGAGTCCGGTATGGCCGATGGGGAGCCAAAAACCAAAGGAGAATACTTATCCATCCAATAAATCATATGGCCGAGATTCCAACGGATTGTATTGTTGAAACCTGCCGCTTGAATATCGAACAATTCCTCAGGGATTGCTTTTACCTGCTGCAGCACCAATTGACGTCCGGTTTTTGCCGTGTTGATAATCATTTCAGACACGTCGATTCCCTCCTTTATAGTGAGACGCTTGATACGTTCCTAGTTTAGGTCTCATGAAGATTACCATCAATGCAGTGGGCATTACCGAAACGTTAAGTATGAGTTAACGATTGTTCATTGACAGACAAATAAGATGGCAAGACAATAATCATTGAATATTCATTCAGCCATGCAATGTGAGAGCGGGTGTTAGTCATGGAGTTAAAACAACTACAGTATTTTATGGCGATTTGTGAGGAGCTTCACTTCACGAGAGCAGCCGAAAAGATGGGAGTCAGCCCACCCAACATCAGCCAGCAGATCAGGAGATTGGAAGAAGAGTTAGGGGTGCTATTATTCGATCGCGTGGGGAAAAAAATAGTACTAACTGAAGCCGGAACGATTCTTCAAAAACATGCTGCTGCCATGTTCGGGCATCTACAACAAGCGACTGACGCTATTGTTGATTTGAAGCATATGCAAGGCGGATCGTTATCCATCGGTGTCTTGCCCGGTGACGCGGAATTCATGTTTGAAGCCTTTTTACTGAATTTCCATCAGACCTATCCCACCATCTCACTGTCTCTTCTGGAAACCATGAAAATAACAGAACAAGTTCTGGACCGAAGCATCGATTTCGGCGTAACCGTTGGCCCTGTTATCGATACACGTATCACGTCTATTCCCCTGTATCACGAGGAGTTCTTATTGGCGGTAAGCAAGAATGATCCTCTTGCCACGGAAAGCTTCATCCCCTTAAACAAACTGCAGACCTTGAAGATGGTCATGTTCCCGCCCGATCATCAATACCGCATGCTGATTGACCGCTTTTGCATGGACCAAGGGTTTACTTTGCAGCCGCATATGGTGACGACAACGTTATCCTCCCTTCTCCAGATGGTGCAGAGCGGAGTTGGCTCCTGCATTCTGCCGAAAATGCTCCTGGACAATCTTCACCATTCAGACATCAAAGTCTTGGACCTGAGGCATCCTACGCCATCTCAGGACTTTTGTCTGATTTACCGCAACGACAGATATGTCGGATACGCCATGCGCACGTTCATCAAGACTTTGAAATCTTACATCGAGACCGCTGTCAATGAATCGAAGTCCTAATGAAACATAGGGTTTGGCCTGATCCTGCCTACGATGAATTACAGCTAAGAGAGCTGGGTCCTATAAGTAAGGAATCATCATATTTCACTAAATAGCAGCTCCTGTGTCCGTAAGCCTCCGGAAAGAAACAGCATTTTCTGATCAGCAATATGTGGGCGGGAGACATGTGGGATTAAGCGAATGCTTTTGTGATTTATTCCCAGTCACTCACAACAAAACTGGTACAAGCGTCGTCAATACTAAAGAATGGAAAATAGTCTCTGAGGGAGCGTGGACAACAGTTGCTTAAAAAGATGGCTGTTATTCTTATATTTACGACGATGGTATTCAGTACAAACGTGGCGGGGCAATCTCAAGCTGCCAGTGCGACCGCTATACAGGCGCAGACAGGCGATCAACTGTATCTGATTGAAGTTAACGGAAAATACGGTTTCATCAACGGCAAAGGCAAGGAGATTATCGAGCCGTTGTACGACGGATACGGATATTCAGGAGTATCCGGAGGGAAGGTGTATGTCGAGGACCATGCGGCTAAAAAGCAATATTACTTCAGTTCGGCGGGCAGTGAGCTGTTCGAATACAAGTTGAGAGGTGCCAGCGTTCTTTTTAATGACCGTGCGCTGTATACGACGCAGGTTCAGAACGCTGACGGAGGTACGGCGACACGGTACGGATATATAGACAGCCATGGCAAGGTGATCATACAGCCCATCTACGCCAATGCGTATAATTTCTCCGAAGGTCTGGCTCGGGTCAATGTGGGCAAAGCAGCGGGGTACATCAACACGGAGGGCGAGCTGGTCATTCCATACCGGTATAGCTCGACGTCCGATTTTTCCGAAGGTATGGCGGCCGTAATGCTTGCGTACGGCGGCAAATACGGCTATATCGACACCACCGGCAAGCTCCGCATTACACCCCGGTATGATCACGCCGATCCGTTTTCAAACGGGGCGGCAGTAGTTTACGTGAACGGAAAATATGGGTACATCGACAAAAACGGCAATTACCTGCTAACACCGCAGTTCAGCATGGCGCAGCCGTTCTCGGAAGGACTGGCTTTTGTCGAGCGTAATGGAGTCACCTTCTATATCAACAAGAAGGGTAACAAAGTCATCCAGGGCTTTAAAGCCGGAGGTTTGTTCAAGGGCGGCCTGGCTCCGGCCAGCCAGGGGCAGAGGTACGGCTATATCAATACATCCGGCCGTTTTGTGATCAAGTCGAAATTTTATTGGGCTGACGATTTTAAAGGCGAATTGGCGGTGATCAGTTTGCTCGTTCCGAATTCGCGCGAGGAAATCAGAGGGTACGTGAACCGCAGCGGAGCGATCGTCTGGCCGCCGGCTTCCGAACTTCCGAACGGAGTGACAAAGCTACAGTAAGGCAGAACAACCGAGCTTCACGGTTTGTATCGGAAAAAGAGCGCATTATAGCTAACTCATCGAAACTAACTTGCCGTTGGCAACTGTTTCATTTTTCGTTAAGCTAACGGACAGTATAGTTTAGTTATAAACGTACTTTCCAAAAAAGTGTGTGATAAACTGTTTGAAGCACAAGCCTGACTATACTGCGGATGACTTTTTAAACGATGAAAAGCTCTTTTCTTTTCTTTACTTTACATGAGTCCAGCAGAATTGAAACAAGAATTGGCGAGGGGACTTGAAGACGAAAGCCGTTAGTGAATGTAAAGTGGCCCCCTGTCAATTGTGTGTATGTTAATAGGTAAACAAATGAGCAGCGAACAAAATTTGTATTAGGAGGAGTATCTGCCATGCGCATAGAAACTCAAAATGTTGTTATAAGAACATTGGAAAAAAAAGATGCTAAAAGATTTTATTCAATTGCCAGGGAATCGGCTGTATACCGCTATATGCCAGATTGGGCTGACGGACGCGCACATCCGAAGGATTATTATGGATTGATTGATCAGTATCAAAAGCAATCGGATAATACGGATATTTCCATTGGCCGTTCCTACGCGATTGCCTTGCCAAACACCGATGAGATGATTGGTAGCATAGGAGTGGGGCTTAAAGAGAAGCTAAATGAAATCGAACTGGGATATTTCATGTCAGAAAAGCACCAAAGGAACGGATATACCAGAGAAGCGATAAGTGCCTTGGCAGAATGGTGCTTTGAGGTATCTGATGTTAAGTATTTAATCCTGACAATTAATTGTGCCAATGTTCCCTCGAACAAATTGGCTGAAAAATGTGGATTTAAATTGCTTGAAAAACGAACGCCTATAGGGGATAACCAATTTTATATGGAAAATGATAGTTACTTTTATTACAGAAGCTACAGAAAATAAGCAATGGTCCACGGTCTCCGTGGACCATTTGCAATTGGATATTGTCTCAGGTGATCTGCAGCCATAAACGCTCGTTTTACGGATCGAATTAAAAATGCTCCAAGCTTTTGGACGAGCCTAGTCGCCAGAGGCAATTTGTAGACATAAAACTAACGGAGAACGATAGCTCAATAAATACACAAATACGCGGGCTGCCGTATGATCGGCAGCCGCGTTCTGCTAACGGTAAGGATACTTCCAATTGCTGTATAATGAATATGTGAAATGGTTTGGTATAAGGGATCCAGTTTGCGAAGCTGGATCAAATGCTTCAGGTTGGAGGTGCTCCGGTGAATGAAAAGTCCATTGCTCAGCTTTACGTAATGACGGCAAAGATTCCGGAAGAAGGCGTAGAGAAATTTAATGAATATGAAAGTCATGTACTACCTTTACTTAATGAGCACGGCGCGAAAATGGAAAGAAGACTCCAAAGCCCTGATCGTCTCATTGAGATTCATATCATCTGGTTTCCATCTTCCCAATCGTTTGAGAATTATTGTACAGACCCTAGGCGCAACGAGCATATCTATCTTCTTGTTGAATCAGGTGCTGAGATTGAGTTAAGGGTGATGAAAGACTTGAAGTAATAAGCTATCGGGGAACGATAGCTCCATGAAGACATTTGAAGGCAGCCGCCACAAAAGCCGGTTGCCTTTTTCTTAAACTAACAGGCAGAATACTATAAATTTTACGTGTGGTCCTTATCCTGCTCATTTACAGAACGATTGGGAAAAAGCCATCCTTTATATATTGTGCGAACGGAATATGTCCCCCGGTCAATTCGTTTCCGACCAAAGAGATCCCAGCTTCCTGGATTTCGTCCTCCACGTCGAAGAATCCCGAACAGGCTTGGCAGCCGCCCTTCACGATCCCCGATTTCAACACCTGCTTATACAAACCGTTAAATGGATGATCCGCCTTGCTGAGTTCGTTTGGCCACTCCGTTCCGGCTCCGTCAAAGAGAACTGCAACCTCAAAGCCCTCTTCGTGCAGCTCCTGCCCGTACAACAAACCATGAACTGCCTTACCGAGATCCTGTTGATTCGCTTGAATGATGATGACAAATTTATTGGAAACTGACATTTTGAATACCTCCAATTTCATTTTTATTAATTGCGTACAAGAGATGGATTTGCAGGGGAAAACTCATGAAAGTCCCAGATAATCGGCGTGTCATTTTCAATATACAGAACTTCATCGATCTCAAACCGAACCAGCCGCTCTGCCCCCGGATGAAGAGCAATCTGGCACTTATCCCAAATGATATAGGAGCGCCCGGTCAGTTGAAGTGAATGTCCCGCTTGAAAGTCAATAAACAACATACCGGTGTTCGGATTGCTGTAAAGATTGCCAAGCGTATTAAACATGGAATTCCCGAAATAATCCGGAAAAAGAAGGGTACTCTCATCCAACAATTCTACGAACCCAGGATGACCTCCACGATGAGAGGCGTCCATTTTCCCTTCCAAACTTGCGCTGCCAATAAAAAAAGTATCCGCTAGGCGAATCCATTCCTGTTGCTCGGAACTTATCTTGTTGCTGTGTTGTGCATGTCTTTGCGTCCGGCGGAACCCCCCACTCGGTTGGAGCGATCGCTTCTGTATGTATTTGGGGCAGTTACCGTATACCTGCTCCGTTGTGACTGTCAATCGTCCGCTCTCATCGATTTCTCCCTTTCCATTTATTCTCATTCGGATTCTTCGGTTGAAATCGATCGCAAGCAATCCGATCTCCGGGTTAGAAAGCAAATTTTTGATGAGGGGATCGCTTGCAGGAGGACAGGCCATGATGGTTACCATAGTCTCCGATGCAGCGCTGATGAACCCTGGTTCACCGGTTAAAAAGGAAATCCATACCTTCCCGTTCTCACCAACAGTGGAAGCAATGATCATGGATTGTGTCTGGATAAATGCCATGGCACCCTTAAAAATAACAGACCTTATGCTTTTACTGTTCTGTTCCGCGAGGAATTCTTCACCCGCCAGCTTTTGAACGGCCAATTCCCCGGCATGATACACACCAATCACGTATTACACCTCCTTTTTTAACCATCATAAACTTCTTATGGGTATTATATATTGTTTTATTTAACCTGTAAACGTTAAATATGGGTATTAATAAATGACTGCAAAAAAAGAGTCCTAGACAATTATGAATCTAGGACTCCGTGGTATCTTTATTTTTATGCCGCTCCAAATAGGCCGTGACTTTCATGCGGTTGCCGCACGTTTTCTGGCTGCACCATCGGCGGGTACTGTTCCTGCTATTGTCATAAAAATAAAGTACGCATGCCGGGTTCTCGCACTTCTTGATCAGACGAATATCATAATGACAGAATAGATCGACGGCAGCCTCTGCTACGGGAATGAGTAAATCGCTCGGTTTCCGAAGGGCAACCTGCTTCTCGGCAGCAAATCGGTGATCGGTTCTGATCAGTTTGGTGGTGATGACCTGCTCTTGAAGTACCTTGTTGATACATGACATGTCCTCTTCCGAGACTTCGATATTCCGCGTTCTATTCTGGACCATCGTGAGCATACTTTTTCTAAGCGCTATTGCTTCCTCAACCAGCGATTCTCCTTTCCCGTACTCCCATTTCTGTATCACAGCATCGAGTTGTTCTTTCGTGTAGAAACTCATTAGGGATAACCATTCAAGCACGTCTTCCCAGCTACACAGTAATTCTACGGGTTGTCCGCCCACCGCAATCTTCGTATTGATAAAATCCAGTGCTGGATGATTCCCGATAAATTGAAAAGCAGGGGCAATTTTCTTAGGCATCTTACCGAACTCCTTACAAACTTATTCTTTCATCATTATAGTCTTTCTGCTGTTATTCGCCTAGAACGTCGCCATGGCCCGTCGATAAGGTTGCGATCAAGTGAGGGGAAGATAAATAATGCTTGCCTTAGAGTGTACTTTAAGATGTAAGATGAATATATTCCAATTCTTGGATGGAAAGGTGTGAAAGAAT
The DNA here is from genome assembly GCF_003386155.1 of Paenibacillus sp. VMFN-D1. Classification (NCBI taxonomy): domain Bacteria; kingdom Bacillati; phylum Bacillota; class Bacilli; order Caryophanales; family Paenibacillaceae; genus Paenibacillus; species Paenibacillus sp. VMFN-D1. The sequence continues at coordinate 107,950 of NZ_QRDU01000005.1, forward strand.
AATGAAGCAAAGATCGTTAGGTAACAGCGGCTTAAAGGTATCAGCGCTCGGACTCGGTTGTATGGGCATGTCCGACTTTTACAGCGGTCGTGATGAAGAAGAGGCCATTCGGACCATACATAGAGCTATAGAAGTGGGAGTTACTTTTCTGGACACGGCTGATATGTATGGCGTCGGGAAAAACGAAGAGCTAATCGGCAGAGCGGTGAAAGGCCGGCGCAGCGAAGTCATTCTGGCAACGAAATTCGGCAATGTGCGAAGTGAAGATGGTAAATTTCTGGGGATCAACGGCAGTCCGGAATATGTAAAAGCAGCTTGTGACGCCAGCCTTCGGCGCCTTGGCATTGACTATATCGACCTGTACTATCAGCACAGGGTAGACCCAAATACGCCGATCGAAGAGACGGTCGGCGCTATGGCCGAACTGGTGAGTGAGGGCAAAGTCCGTTATATCGGGTTATCAGAAGCCGCCGCTGCGACTATTCGGCGAGCGCACGCCGTACACCCGATCACGGCGCTGCAGACGGAGTATTCACTCTGGAGCCGCGATGTGGAGGATGAGATTTTGCCGGTTTGTCGCGAACTCGGTATTGGCTTTGTGCCATACAGTCCACTCGGACGCGGATTTCTTACAGGTCAAATCCAAAAGTTTGAAGACTTGGCGGATGATGATTATCGACGGTTCTCACCCCGGTTTCAAGGTGATAATTTCATTAAAAATTTGGAACTCGTAAGACGAGTAAAAGAAATAGCCGCCGAGAAAGGTGTCATGCCGTCCCAATTAGCTTTATCTTGGCTGTTGGCACAAGGAGACGACATCGTACCCATTCCGGGAACCAAACGCAGGAAGTACCTGGAGGAAAATATCGGTGCTATCTCAGTCGAACTGACTAAAGAGGATTTGGTGCGAATTGACGAAACTGCTCCCAAAGGAGCGGCCTTCGGAACCCGATATCCGGATATGAGGAGCGTAAACTTGTAGCAGGGAATATCTGATAGGAAAGTGTTGATTGAAATAAACGAACGGTGAACGTTAGTTGAATAAAACTTGATGTTGAGCAGGCTGCTGCAGCCTGCTCATTTTATTAAGCTAACGGGCAGTATAGTTCATCAAACGATCTCCCAAATAAGTTCGTGGTAAACTATTCAAAGCAGGGTACTTGAGGGAGGATACAACTCACAATGAATGAGTCTTTAGTTAAACAAGCAGCACGAATTGCAGGCCATTTTCTTCAGGAAGAAGTTAAAACCTCTTATCAGATCGAAGGAAAAGGCATCACAAATCAGGTATGCGTAGTTGAAACAGAGATCAATAAAGTGGTTGTCCGCATGAACGTAAAGGATGAATATCAAAGCTTTATCAAAGAGAAATGGTGTATTGAGCAAGCAGCTGAAGTAGGCGTTCCTGGACCTAAGGTCATGTCCATTGGCATTGTTGATGAGACAGCATATATGATTCAAGGCTTTATTGAGGGAGTCAACGGGGGAGACAGTACTGTACAAAAGTCTATTATTTGGAGAAGACTGGGCGAATATGCCAAGCTTATTGATTCTATTCAAGTGAAGGGATACGGGGAAAATCTGATTGATCCTGTCCACGGAGAGTTTCAGTCACCACCTCATGCTGGATCAGACGGTACATGGCAAGGGTATGTACAGCATAATATTAATAGTTTGACTGAGCATGATCCCTTGATTGAACATGGAGTAATCAATCAGGCGGAATCACAGAGAATAAAACAACGGTTTGAGGATATAAAGAGTGAACCGTTCCGATTCGGATTAATCCATGGTGATATCTCCTTAAAGAATACGATTATCAATCAGGCAAACCAAGTGATCTTGCTGGATTGGAATGCAAAAGTAAGCGTGGTACCACATGCAACTGTTGCTCAATTGATGCATTACCAAATCCTAGGGCTGGATGAAAGCCCAAATGCTGAAGAATTCGAAGCGTTTATAGATGGGTACGGAATAATTAGAGAAGACCTTTCTGGCATAAGGAATTATCTGTTATTACGGGCTTTTGATAACCTTAGGTGGTCTATTGATCAAAGGCCGGATCTAGTCAAACCCTATGCTGCATTCGCGAAACAAGTAGTAGATATTACGATGGATTAGCAGATTGTGCGGAACACGATAGCTTAATGAAGACATTTGAAGGCAACCGACCCCAAAGCGGCTGCCTTTTTCCTCATCTAACGGGTAGGATAGATCAGTAAAAGGATCGAATAAGTAAACCTACTACATAATCTACGGGTTTATATATTTCGACTGTATACTTTCAAAACGCTCTAAAGGTAGTTTGGCAACTTAGTAATTGGAGTTGGTAAATTATCGAGAAAAGAGGAGAAGTATGGCCATCTTAAAGGATGCAGCGTACCCATTTAATGGTTGTGAATTTGAGATTATATTAAAAGAAAAAGAAGAAGAAGGGATAATCAGCACTGTCTTTTTTCGTTTTGGTACTAACTTTCCAGAATTGAAAGCCGATATTTCTTGTTTACAGAAGGATCTAATTTCTGCTTTTTTGGATATGAAAAATATAGATACAATCACTCCAAAGGTATTTACAACACAAGATCCTGGCCTATCTATATATTATACTCCTGAATCACCAAGAAACGGTATAGATGATGTTCTTTATAGGCTAATATTTGTACTAGATGCAGGAGAAATAAATCAATATATAGCTACTGAAACTGGACCGGCATTATGTTTACTAGTTACAAAAAAACAGATTGATAGTTTTGTTCAAGAATATATTAATGAAATGAAATAATAATATAATAAGTCATTGACGAGTCAGGAAGCGCAAGAGCAGAGACTGAAGGGTTAAAGGCAAGGCATCCATTTATTAGGCATTATCGCCTTAGATGTACATATAAGTGCTTCGTAAAAATGAAGGATAAGTTAGAAGATATAATAACAGGGTAAAGATGAACCTGGTCGAAGATCCAAGTGGAGTTGAAATTCTTCATTAAATTCCTATCAGAACTTTTTTATTCTGCCGATAATGAAGGAGCATATATTTTTTTCTTCAGGAGGAATCTTCAGTGAAAAAAACAGTCATCTTGCTAACCAGTCTGGCATTAATACTTGCGTCCGCAGGCACTACCTCAGCCAAATCGGGAAACACTCCACCCGGGAAAACAAAAAACGAGGTATCGTCAAAAGCACCTGAAAAAAAGGAATCTCAAATTGAGGTGAAACAGACCCAGGAAGTCGAGTCTCCAGTAACGGTGGTCACTGACGATGGCCAAATTAAGGATTCATCAACATCGGAGACCGAGAAGTCAGACAACAACACATCAGAATCTGAGAAGAAGGGTTCCCAAGGATACAAGGGTTTGCTAAATGCTATTCAACATGTGAAAGATAAACCTGCAGGTGCCGTATTGGCAGACATATTGCTTACAACATATGCGACTGAGCTGACAGAAGAACAAAAAAAGGAACTTGAAGTCATCAAAGAACAGGATAAAGCATTGGAAACAGCAGCGAAAATGCTTGAAGAAAATGGTAGCGTGACGGACGCAGTGTATTTGCAGGAAGAAGCCATTAAAGCAAATTTTACAAATTTGGACCTGTACAAAACCATGGGAAAACTTCAAGAAAAAGCGGGTGATCAGGAAAAAGTAAAGCTATATGTGAATGGAGAAGCTTCTGCCACTGAGCCTTTTCTCAAAAAAGGCAATACGTTTGTTCCCTTTCGCACCATAGCTGAGTCTTTGAATGCGGAAGTAGCATGGAATCCTGAAGAACGCTCCATTATGGTTATGAAGGATGGGGTGAGCATCAAACTGGTGGTTGACAGTAAGACTGCAACAGTCAATGGCACCAACGTCTCTTTGGATGCGCCAGCCACTATTACAAAAGGCAGTACTTATGTGCCAGTGCGTTTTATAAGTGAGGCATTGAGTGCAACCGTCCAATGGGAAGAAGAAAGTAAAACCGTTGTGGTTTATGATGAACCAGAGGATGAACGTTAAGTGAACCGCCTCGTCTCCAAGATGGCCCCGTATTTTGATAAGATTAACGGAACTGTCAAGCCATAAGAAAAGAAGCAAGGGACCATTCGAAATGAAATGGGCCCTTTTTTTACTCTGTTCCTTTATTCATGATCATGTCCACACCATACAAAATGTTGTCTCGTTCGTTCAAAGAATGATGTCGTTCGGGCGTTTATCATATCAGATAACACGATCCAAATTCATTTTCTTGTTAGTAGATATTCACGACGTATGATGACTAAGAAAGGCGTGAGGATAGCAATGAAAAAAATCTATGTGGTCAACAAAACTCATTTGGACATTGGTTTTACCGATTTGGCAGAAAATGTCCTGCACAAGTATTGCCATGAATACATTCAAAACGCGATCACTTTGGCTGAAGACTTAAGAAAAGAGGGCAAAGACTTTGTTTGGACAACAGGCAGCTTTATTATTGAATATTACTTCAAAAACATGGATGAAGAAGCTTGTCAAAAGCTGGACGACGCCATCAAGAAAGGTTACATACGCTGGCACGCGATCCCGTGTACGTTTCACTCTGAAGCGATGACACCTCAAACTTTACATTACATCATCTCCATCTCAAAGAAGTTAGATGCTCGTTATGGATACACAACGACAAGTGCAAAAATGACGGACATCCCAGGACATACGATCGGGATTGTTGATGAGTTATATCGTCAAGGAATTAGATTCCTGCACATTGGTGTAAATGGCTCGAGCTCCATTCCAGAAGTTCCAGATACATTTCTATGGAAGCATGGTGAAAGTGAGATCATTGTCTCTTATTCAGACGACTATGGCGGCGTCATCGGAGTGGATTGCATGGATAACAAGCTGGCGTTTATGCATACGCATGATAATAGTGGTCCAGGAACAAAAGAGAAAATTAACGCTTACTTGTCAAAAATGGCGAATGCGTATCCAGACTATGAGCTTGAGATGACTTCCATGGATCAGTTTGCAAATGAACTTTGGGAAGTACGTGACCAACTGCCAGTGATTACGGAGGAGATTGGGGACACCTGGATTCACGGAACGATGTCTGATCCGAAAATCATTCGGGATTACCGGATTTTAACGAAATACATGTCTGATCACCAAATCGAAAATGATGATGCTAATTTCTATGCCATGTTAGTTCCAGAGCATACTTGGGGAATGGATATCAAACGCTATTTCAGTGACTATATGAATTATGAAAAGAAAGACTTCCAGCGAGCGCGCAGTTTAGACCAAATTACCGATGCCGATTTAACCTACGCTTATGGCATTGTTAAAGATGCAACGGTTGGCGAAATGAAATTCACTTATAATGAGTGGACGGATCGTTCGTACACATTTTATGAGTCTTCATGGAAAGAACAACGCAAGAACATTGATCGTGCAATCGCTTGTTTGGAGCCCGAAGATCAACATCACATTAAAAAACTGATCGAAGTTCCATATTATATCTTTGAAAACCAAGGTGTTGAATGTGGTTTGGAAGAATTGATTTCGATAAACGGGTATCAAGTGATGTTTGCTAGCGATGGTTCAATTACCCACTTAGAAAAGGATGGAATCCTTTACTTTGATCAGGACAACAAACTCGGCGTTCTGAGCTATACCATTGCCGGGCAAAATGACTATGATAACCTGCGTTACAACTATTTGCGTGAATTGCAGCATAATTGGTGGGCCATTGACTTCTTAAAGCCAGGAATGGAAATTCAAAAACGCATTCAATGGAATGAACATTTCACACCACATGTTATTAAATTAGTTAAGGAAAATGATTCGATGATTGCCACTTTAAAGTACAGCCAAAGAGCTGTGGAGGAGTATGGTGCTCCAAGAGTGGTAAAGGTTAAATATCAATTTGGAGATAAAGTAGAAATTGCACTTTTATTACAGGATAAAGATGCCATTCGTTATCCGGAGATTTATTCTTTTGACATGACACCACGCTTGAATTCGCCATACTTAACGAAGATTCGTAAAATGGATACCGTGATTTCACCTTTTGCAGTGGTAGGTCACGGAAATAAGCTGCAGCACATGATTGAAGAGTTAATTTACGATGGCAGCGATAAAAAAATCAATATTAAACCTATTGATGCCCCTCTGTTGGGAATCGGAACACATAACAATCTAAGCTATAACAACAAATACCATCCAGACAACCATAAATTTACGTTTACACTATTGAACACTACATGGGGAACGAATTTCACGATGTGGTATGAAGAAGATATTTTCGCTCGGTTTGAGTTAGTGCTGGGATAAAAAGTCCAAAACAAAAGAAGACAACAGGATCCTCCTGTGTGTCTTCTTTTTGGTTTAGATGCAGAAATCAGGCACCCAGGAACAGGTTCATGTCATCTTCCACATTGGTAATGCCGCCGATCCCGAAGTTATCCACGAGGACTCGGGCCACGTTAGGCGACAGGAATGCTGGAAGCGTAGGGCCCAGGTGGATATTTTTGACGCCAAGATAGAGCAGGGCAAGCAGCACGATCACCGCTTTTTGCTCGTACCAGGCAATGTTGTAGGAAATCGGCAGTTCGTTGATATCTTCAAGGCCGAATACCTCCTTCAGCTTCAAGGCAATGACAACCAGGGAGTAGGAATCATTGCACTGCCCGGCATCCAGAACTCGAGGAATTCCGCTGATTTCGCCTAGATCCAGCTTATTGTATTTGTATTTGGCACAGCCTGCAGTCAGGATGACCGTATCCTTTGGAAGTGCAGCTGCAAAATCGGTGTAATAATTCCGGGATTTCATCCGTCCATCGCAGCCGGCCATGACGAAGAAGCGGCGGATCGCGCCGGATTTCACGGCATCGACGACTTGATCGGCCACGTTCATCACAGCCGCATGGGCGAAGCCGCCGATGATCTCGCCGGTTTCAAGCTCCGTTGGGGGCGGGCACTCTTTTGCCTGCTCGATCAGTACGGAGAAGTCCTTGGCAGCGCCGTTCGCTGCCTCCGGAATATGGCGGACACCCGGAAAGCCGGTGTTGCCCGTCGTATAAATGCGGTCCTTATAACTATCCTTCGGCGGAATAATACAGTTGGTCGTCATCAGAATCGGCCCGTTAAAGGAGGCGAATTCGCTGTTCTGCTTCCACCAGGCATTGCCGTAATTGCCTACAAAATGCTCATATTTCTTGAAAGCCGGATAATAATGGGCAGGCAGCATTTCACTGTGCGTGTACACGTCCACGCCGGTTCCTTCCGTCTGCTTCAGCAGCTCTTCCAAATCCTTCAGGTCGTGGCCGCTGATGAGAATGCCGGGCCGGTTTCGAACCCCGATATTGACCTTCGTGATTTCCGGATGTCCGTACACGGATGTGTTTGCTTCGTCCAGCATCGCCATGGCGTTTACCCCGTATTTGCCGGTTTCCATCGTCAAAGCGACCAGATCCTGCACTTCAAGGCTGTCATCCAGCGTAGCCGCAAGCGCACGGCGCATAAATCGGTTCAATTCGATGTCGTCTCGCTCCAGATGAAGCGCGTGGTACGTATAAGCAGCCATCCCCTTCAAACCGTACGTAATCAATTCGCGCAGCGAACGGATGTCTTCGTTGGGGGGGGAGAGGACACCAACCGAACGAGCTTTTTCATCAAAAGCAGCTTCGTTGTCCGCTTCCCAGACGGCAGCATCAGGGAGATAAGCCGTTCCTTCCGGATATTGTTCGTTATAATAAGCACGCACCTCGCGGCGGAGCGCGATCGCTTCCTGGATTCTCCCCACAAAAACCCCGCGGTCAAAGTTAGCGTTCGTAATGGTTGCAAACAAGGAGTCCATGATAAACAGCGATACGCGCTGTTCAAGCACTTCCGGCAGCCGGACATCCAGACTGAGATAAGAGATCCCTTTCAGCAGATAAATCAGCAAATCCTGCAGGTTCGCCACGTCATGCGGTTTGCCGCATACCCCGACAAGGGTGCAGCCTGTTCCTTTGGATGCTTCCTGGCATTGAAAGCAGAACATGGACGGCTGATGATTCAAGGACGGCTCTGTCGCGTTGTTATTCATGATTCTCCCCCGTTTCGTGAGTGATTGGTCGCCTAAGGTCAACATACTTACGCGTTGTCATTGGACTGTCAGAAACAGTATACTCCGCTGCAATCACCGAAAAAGTGATGAAAATCACTAAAGGACAAACGAACATAACGTACGATCCGGAGGCGAAGAACAAACGGGTACCACTCGGCGCTTGGCTGAAATAGATGGGCAAATCAGGACACCTGCTCAAGGAAGAAAATAAAGAAATGCTAGGCGAATTGGAAAAGAAGTGGAAGCAGCGTTGGTTGATTTTGAAACGAGGGACCTTGATGATTTGTTCCGGTTCGTACTGAAAAAGTGTGACACCGAAACGAAGGAGAATGAAAGTGCAGACTTTGTGGGTTGTTTTTTAGCAGGGGGTTATTCATACTGAACAGAGGCACAATGAAACGAGAGTTATTTTTAAATAGAAGAAAGCTTAGTTGAGAATATAGGAGGAGCCATGTCCTGGAGTAAATTGAAGCAGCAGCTGGAGAGTTTTCTCAGTCCTGCGTTAGTTGGAAGGGTTGAATACCGTGCAACGGGTTATCGTTATTTACCGGATAAAGCCGGGCTTTGTTATATTTCGGTAGATAAAAAGGACGTCCTCCGAATGAATGATAAAGCGAGTCCAATAAGGTGGTATCAGACGGAGCTGGAAATTAAGAATGACCCCGATATCCAAATTCCCATCAGCGCTGAAGAAATGGAAGCGGTCCGAAAGGACACCCAGGGAAACGTTCCGGAGGATCGTCTAAAAGTCATTGCCAGAAACCGAAAAATAACAGGGTATGCCAAGGAGCTAATGTCAGCACAGGCTTCATTAAGTAAATCCAATTTTGTCGCTCTAGCTACTCAATTTTTATCTACTTCTATAGAAGAAAGCATCGAGAGCAAAGATATTTTATTGAATATTCTGGCTTTGGTGGACAGACGCGTTGGGAAAAAGCGGATTTTGAACATGTCCGAGAAAATGAAGTTAAAGCATCCTGTTGTGCAGTATTTTTATGAGCTGCGGCGCAGCACGTGTTGAGAATCTATAACTTTCGTATTTGACGAGAACCCCGTCTATATCGATTTGGACTAGAGTTGTGCATCGAACTTCCTTGTTGTAGCGTCCGATCGCGGCCTATAACATGGCTTTAGTTCTTTCTGTATAGCGAAGGGTTTTTGTTTCGTTTATACTGATATAGCCAATTTTACTTTCTAGGAGTTGTCTGACGAACTATGAACAAGAAAGAAATCGCGCACATCCGCAAGCAGTTTAAGATGGATAATGAACTGATGAAGATTTTCGATATTCTGAACGTGTACATTATGAAAGAAACGAACGAGATTTATCACTGGGAGCGGAATCCCTTTGAGTTAGTGGACCGGGAGAAGCAGGAGCTGTACATGGGCAATTTCAAAAAGCTGCTGACCGGTGAATTGGATCATAAGCTGTTCGAGCTTAAGTTTCAGGAGGAAGCGGAAGATCCGTCGAAGGTGCTGCTTCACCAGGCCATACAGACGGGAGATCCGGAGGAGTGGCAGGATCTGATGATGCTGCTCGTGAACAAAATGTTGGCGGACACGACGTATGAACGGGACACGGTCATTACGTTCGTTCGCGGACAATACTACCGGCCGACCAAGGCGAGGAATGATGAAGCGGAGGAGACCGGGAACGACGAAGTGTTCGGACATCCGTTCATTCTATGCAGCGTGAACTCTACGGAGAAGCAGCGGAAGGCGCTCTTGTTCGACTATGTGGAGAGAGAGTTTAAGTACAACGTCATTGTCGATCCGATTATCAAGCTCAGCACACCGGAGCAAGGGTTCTTCTATCCTAGCGTGACGGACAATTACTCCGACGTGAACCGGGTTCTGTATGCTACGGGGAAATCGAATGATCCGAATGAGCGCTTCATCTCTGATGTGTTGAATGCGGAACGGTCTGTGACGGCCATGGAAGAGAGAGAGATCTTTGAAGACATCGTGAAGGAAGTGGCGGGTGAACAGCTGGACTCAGCCACGATCGCACACGTGTACGAGGAGATCCATCAAGTGATTGAATCCCACCAGGATGAGGAAGAACCGGCGAAGCTCGATTACACCGATGTGGAACGCGTGCTGACCGCAAGCGGTGTGGATAACGTGACCAAGGAAGCCGTGGAACGGGCGTTTGAGTCCATTGTTGACGATAAGAACTATGAACTGAAGGCGAACAGTGTGATCCCGAAATTCACGTCCAAATCGATCAAGATCGATACCAAGGTAGCGACGATTACCATCAGCCCACAGGATTTAAGGTATATTAAACAGGTGAGCTTTCAAGGCAAACGCTGCATTATGATTGAGGTTGACGAAGATGCTGTTATTGAGGGCTTTACGCTTACTACAGAGACTTTGTTGGAGAAGGCGGAATGAAGGTAAACGCGTTTGAATGGAGTTTGCATACGTTACAGCAGTGAGGAAGATGCTTCCCTTACGAGGAGTGAGGGGAGTATTTTTGTGTTTGCTTTATTGGGTCTTGTTATTTAGTGTATTCACCATATACATTCCTGTAGAGGAGTGTTATTATTGCGACTCGCCCACAGTAGGTTAGATTTTCGTTTATAATATATGGTAATCAGTATCGTTCTTTGATAAAATTAAAAATGCCAAGGAAATGTTAAGACTCATTATTTGGTTCTAGGATCTTGGGGAAGATCTGAATGCCAACAGTAAGACAATTTTATATTAAAGAGTTTTTGGGAAATGTTTTAGAGAAGGAGGTGCGCACATGAAAATTTCAGATAGTATAAAAATTGATCCAATATGTACTAAGCGCCCTCAGAGGCCCACAATACTGTAGAGATTGATCTTAAGATCTGATCTTTAGATTTGATCCTAAGTATTGTAGTAAAAGGAAAGGACCAGAAGCTGCCGAGCTCGCCTGGTCCTTTTTCTTATGGACATATTTATTTACCCAAGATGTGCCGGGCAGAAATTTTCTCTACGGTCTGCCTGCCGAAAATCGCTCTATTCCGACTTATACAAACCTATTGGGGATAGTTTTGTATAGGTAGAGAAATACCTGGTCACAGGGACACCTAAAGATAAATTATATATGTACCTGCACCTTTAACTCGTACGCATAATGCCAATTCCTAACTTCGGGTCACTGTTTTTGTCTTTGTTGTTGTCTTGGTTTTTGTGATAGTGACCGTTTCTTTAAAGCTGTTTTTTTGTTTCTTTTGTGGTGTTTTTTTCTTGTTCTTCCTCTTGGGAAGAAATTGTTCCACAAACGGTAACACACCAAAGAATACCGTCAGTACCAAGGATAATATGGTTAAGAACATCACTTTTTGGTCCTTTCCGAGCGATTGACAGACCGCCGTTAGGCACCGAGAATTATTATAACATCGTTGATGATCAATTTGGAAGATTTTACTTTTGACTGTACCACAGAATACATGACCATTTACCAAGCCTTAACTCATTGATGCCTACTATTTTCTTCATGCTTTCATATAATTTATCTTCCGGTATGCTCAAATCACACATACCGTATGTTCACACCTTCCAATTGATTTATCACAAGAGTAGCATAAAAGTGATATAGGGGAGTCGCATGTAAATATAAAATGCCAATCCACGGTGAGCAGAAAATGTGAAGGAGCATGGCATAGGTTGTTCATACTGAACAATCGACACGTGGATAGAGTGGCTTTTACTTACAAGGAATAATTTAATAGACAATAGCTCTCAACCGAGGGGCCATTTTTCTTGGAGGAAGGAAGTGTATAATACCATTGGGTCGTTCTTGTCCTGAACTATTACTTAAACTAGTTTAATTAGTTCCATAATGCAAATGTGCTAATTCTGCCTGCCCAAATGAAGGAGTTGGTGAATAGTGACTAACGAAGAGATAGATCAAATCGTCCAGAGGAGTATTGCTAATCGTGAGTATCGGATAGGGAGAGAAACCCGTTTTTATCTTTTGACCATTAAATATGATGAGAACCTGTATGGAGTCAAGCTTTTGGATAATCATAAGGAAATTGACTCAGACGATATTCCTGGTAGGTTGGATGCCGCTAAGACAGCTAGTATGAAAATGCTCCAGCATCACTTTCCTGATGTAATGATTTCAGATATAACAATGGTCCATTTTAAAGTAGACCGTCCAAATGGTGTACCGTGGCAAAAAGATAGTATTGACGTTGTTCTAAATCTTTTTACAAAATTGAAATCTTCTACAACTGGTATAGCTAATGAAGCATATCTACATGGAGGTAAACCTGAAACTATGAAAAAAACGCTGGCAAAAAATTTGATACTTTATGGCCCTCCGGGTACCGGCAAAACTTACAATATAATTAATCATGCGTTAAGAATCCTGGAGCCAGACATCGATACTAATCTACTAACCGATCCGGGGCGTCGAGATGAGGCTGTTCAATTATACAACCGGTACATCGAAAGCAATCAAGTTGTTTTTTGTACATTTCATCAGTCCTATAGCTATGAAGACTTCGTAGAAGGTATTCGATTCGTGAAAGAAACAGAAGGCTATGAGGTTCGGGATGGCATTTTCAAGCGTATCTGTAATGCAGCTAGAGCTGTAGTCACCAATAGAAGGCATACATATGATTTTGATTTAAGCACTACTAATTTTCATAAAATATCGCTGGGCAATACGAAAGATGTCAATGATGATATTTACGACTATTGCATACAGAATAACAAGATTGCTATGGGTTGGGGTAACCAAGTTGACTATAGTCAGTGCAACAATAAGGAAAAAATTCGTGAAAAATACTTCAAGTTCGCTAATGATGAAAGAAAATTTGGGGTAGACGCAATTGAACGATTCAAACATGGAATTAATATTAATGATATCGTTATTGTTTCGAACGGCAACTATAAAGCTAGAGCAATCGGCAAAGTCACTGGCGAGTATGAATATGACGAGGAAGGAGTAATCGACTATCATCACTTTCGGAACGTAGAGTGGTTATGGGTTAGTAAAGATGATGCAGACATCGTACCAGTGGAAAGGATTCTGATTGATAAAATATTTTCACAACAGGCCATATACATGCTGGCAAAAGAAGATTTGAATATAGAAAGCCTTCGAGAGTTAATTACCGGTAAAAATGAGAAAGGTACCGGTGAGTCCCAATTTGTTATTGTAATCGATGAGATTAATCGCGGTAATATATCAAAAATATTTGGTGAGTTAATTACTTTGATCGAACCTGATAAAAGATTGGGGCAGAAAAACGAGGTATCTCTTACCTTGCCGTATTCAGGAAATAAATTTAATGTACCTTCTAATGTCCATATTCTCGGTACAATGAATACAGCCGATCGTTCCATCGCTTTGCTTGATACAGCTCTACGCAGACGTTTCGATTTTATAGAGATGATGCCCAATTATGATGTATTACCATCGGACGTTGCGGGTTTGAATGTACGCCTTTTGCTTCAGACGATAAACGCCCGAATTGAATACCTTTTCGATCGCGATCATGTTATTGGTCATGCTTACTTTATTACTGAAAGGCCGACACTATGCTTTTATATAGACGTTATGCAACAAAGGATTGTCCCTTTGCTACAAGAGTATTTTTATGACAACTGGGAATCCATAGAGCTTATATTAGGGGGCGCAGGAAAGAGTGAGAAGGATCAAGACTTTTTGATTACTAAGAAAAAGGTCAACGCTAGCCAACTATTTATCAGTAGATCCGAAATGCCAGAGTATGAGAAAACTCAGTATACTATACAAACTAATCCAACACTGAAAGCACTGACTCGCATCTATAAACAAAATGAAAATGAGAATGCTAATGAACAGGAAGCAGCCGAATGAAACATTTTGTTTTAACGGAATGTTATGGCTCACTCCCCATATCTGATCAAAATAGTAGTGCCTTTACTACAGCACAGGCGGATGAATTATCAAGTTATATATCCTTGAATCGATTGGAACAACATCTAGTTCAAATATCAAGGAAGAGTGTTACTTTTACGAATTATGTTGGCTTCATTCAATTATCATCCTGTTCTATTGAAATACTCCCTAAAGTATCCAGTAATGAACCGGCTCAATCTCGACGAGTTCTTTTACGTATGTTAGAAAGAACAGGCTTTTTAGAGGTTAACGAGAGTCAAGCTGGACAAATTAATTATGAGAAAATGAATCTGTTCGAAATCCTCGCATTGTTGTTTACAGAGAAGATTCTTAGAGAGTTATCAAAGGGAATTCTTCGGACATACATTACTCTACAGGAAGAACTGAACACTGTACGAGGAAGAGTTGATACGATATCACAGATTAGGCGAAATCATCTTAAGTCGACGGCAGTGAGTTGTATTTTCGATGAATTTCATCCCAATCATGACCTTAATAAAGTGTTCAAACTCACCTTAAGAAAGATTATGGCGCAATCAAATATACTGAAAACGCGGAAGCGGGCTAACCACGCTATGATGTACCTCGATGAGGTCGCAGACACCGTAGATGAGAGGGCTATAAGGACGCCTATTCATTTTGACCGTAGTAATCAGAGATATCAAGAGAGCTATCGGCTGGCTATGCTTCTATTGTCACAATCTGCTCCAACATCACAAAGAGGAAAAAATATAGGTAGCTCGATTTTGTTCAAGATGAATGAACTATTTGAAAGCTATATTGCTCATCTCATTCGTAAGTTAACACCGAATGTTATTATTAGGGATCATTCACATAAATTATTGATTAATTCCAGTACAGAGCGCGGTGTGTTTCAATTGGAGCCAGACCTGTTGATTACAGGCACTAATGGTCAGTCGATAATTATTGATACAAAATGGAAAAGAATCGATAGCTCTTATAATCGACATGGTGTGAAGCGGGAAGATTTTTACCAGATGTATGCTTATTTGACTCGCTATGAGCGTGTAGGTACTGTTATTTTGCTCTATCCTCATCATGATGGGATTAGTAGGACAGGTGATGCACCTTTGGAGTCGTGGTATATCGAGGGGCTATCGGATAAAAGATTGCTTGTCTATTCTATAAACTATGAGGATGAAGGGGTAGCAAAATTAAAGTTGCAATCACTTATAGAAGATTACATGGAGTAAGGACATGATTCATTTTGATATTATTGTAGCAGCCATTAAAGCAGCTAGGAAATTAATTGCTGCAGGTCAAGAAAATAAATGTTCGGTTGCGGAATCAAAATTACATTCACCGACAATAAGGGCCATTATCTAGCAAGAATCAGTATAAGTCAAGTGGTAAATGGAACATTTGAATCTAGCTTAATTGATGCGTTTAAAGGTAGGTGGTGCGAAGCTGACCAGAAACTTTCGATTGAAGGTGAGATAACGGCAGCTATAACGAGTGCATATAAAGAAAGGGATTCGTACCAAACTGGATAAATAATAGAATTCGACACGGTGTTTAGCCTAGTGGCCCTCATGCTAGTGATATAATAACTTACGGTTCTAATATCAAAACTGTAACTTTCACAAAACATAAGGCTTGCAACGGCGCTTTAATACTTTATAGCAGTTTTTTTCGTATTGTTCGACGAATTAGTAGTACAATAGTTGTAGTACGATGGAGATATCTCATGATTGATTCGTTATTGAACGGTGCAAGAAGTCTTATTGACTAATTCAGTTCTAACAGTTGGACAAGCCTTATTGGCTCTACTAACCGAAACCCTCAGTAGGCAAACAAGATTAGCAAAGGAGGATGAAAATGGGGTCTAATTTTACATTCTTAGAAAGTAGCTTTCCTATAATTGCTCAAATAGGCGCAACCGCAGAAGAATATCTTTATTCTGATCCTAATTCATGCTTGATCAAGTTAGGATTAATGGGCGAGACAATCGTCAACCTCATGTTGCAGCTCGATAGCATTCAACCTCCAAGTTACGACAACACGCATGCAAATCGCATTAAGCTATTGAAGGGACAAGGACTACTACCACGCGAAATTGATGATATCTTATACAGCTTGCGTATGGCTCGGAATAAAGCTGTACATAAGAACTACGATTCGCTTGAACGATGTAAAGTTCTACTGGGTATGGCCCATGAGCTGAGTATTTGGTTTATGCAAACTTATGGGGACTGGCAGTATAAACCAGATCAGTTTGTTTTGCCTCTTGAAAAGTCTCAAACTAAGGCTAATTACGAAGCAATCCTTCGTGAGAAAGAAGCTAGGATTGAAGAGCTTACGAAGCTAGCTGAACAATCGAAAGTAGCTAAAACGATGACGCATGAGGAACGAACCTCAAGAGGAAGCCGCGCGGCACAGCAGCTTCAGCTTTCCGAGGCGCAGACGAGGTACATTATCGACGAGCAACTTCGCAAGGTTGGATGGGAAGCAGATACGGTTCAATTACGATATTCGAAAGGTACTAGACCACAAAAAGGCCGTAACCTTGCAATTGCTGAATGGCCGACACGAAATTCCAGAGGTAAATCTGGTTTTGCTGATTACGCATTATTTGTGGGGCTTAAGATGGTCGGCATAATCGAAGCGAAGCGTCAGTACACCGACATTCCATCCGTAATCGATAACCAGTGCAAGGAATATGCACAATCCGTAAGTGAAGAACATGCCGTTTATCAGATTAGGAATTGGAATCAGTATAAAGTACCTTTTGTATTTGCAACGAACGGTCGGAAGTATTTGAAGCAGCTAGAGACGAAATCGGGGATCTGGTTTCTCGATGTACGCAAACAATCAAATATCTCCAAAGCCCTTCAAGGCTGGATGAGTCCCGATGGTATTATAGAGTTGTTGAACAAGGATACGGATTCAGCCGATCAAGCCCTGGACGCAACGCCTTATGATTTGCTTCGTGACCCAGATGGTCTAAACCTTCGCGAATACCAGATTGAAGCGATTGAAGCCGCAGAACATGCTATTATAAATGGACAGGACAAAGTACTACTATCGATGGCTACGGGAACAGGTAAGACTCGAACGATTTTGGGAATGTTGTATCGTTTCTTAAAATCTGGCCGTTTTGGGCGCATCTTGTTCCTTGTTGACCGAACGTCACTTGGGGAACAGGCACAGGATGTGTTCAAGGAAGTCAAAATCGAAGAGCTCATGACATTAGATAACATCTACAACATCAAAGAGCTCAGCGACAAAGAAATTGATAAAGAGACAAAAGTACACGTCGCCACGGTACAGAGCTTAGTCCAACGCGTACTCTATAATGACGGGGAGAAGATTCCTGCTGTTACCGACTATGACCTTATAATTGTAGATGAAGCGCACCGAGGCTATATCCTTGACAAAGATTTGAGCGATGATGAGCTATTATACCGCAATCAGGAAGACTACATAAGTAAGTATAGTGCTGTCATTGACTACTTTAATGCGGTCAAAATTGGTTTAACGGCAACGCCAGCTATTCAAACGACGCAGATATTTGGTCAGCCTGTGTTCAATTACACGTATCGTCGCGCTGTAGTAGAAGGTTACCTTGTCGATCATGATGCGCCACACACGATTGTCACCAAGCTAAGTAAAGATGGAATCACCTACCAGAAGGGCGAAGTCGTCCCGATTTATGATCCCGTTACGGGAGAAATTACAAATAGTGGCGAGCTAGAAGATGAGTTAAAATTCGATGTGGAGAAATTTAACCGCCAGGTAATTGCCCCGAATTTTAATCGCACAGTATTGACTGAAATAGCTCAAGATATTAATCCTGAGGGCGACGAGAAGACTCTTATCTTTGCGGTCGATGATGCACACGCAGATTCTATAGTTGATTTGCTCAGGGGAATATATAAGCCATACGGTGTTGACAACGATGCAGTCATGAAGATTACAGGCAGCATCGGCGGTGGGAATCCTAAGAAAGTACAAGAGGCGATCAAACGCTTCAAAAATGAACGTTACCCTAATATCGTCGTTACGGTTGATCTCTTAACGACAGGCATTGATGTGCCTAAGATTACTACTCTTGTCTTTATGCGGCGGGTTAAGTCACGTATTCTCTTTGAACAGATGATGGGTCGTGCTACACGTCTCTGCCCTGAGATTGGCAAGACGCATTTTGAGATCTACGATCCTGTTGGCGTATATGAATCGCTCAAGGATGTTAATACGATGAAACAAGTGATAATCCAGCCTTCTACATCTTTTGATGATTTGCTGGATGGACTTGAAACGCTTCCGACAGAGAAGCAGCTACAAAATCAGATTGATCTCATAGTAGCGAAGATGCAGCGTAAGAAGAGGAGCATGACCAAAGATGCCGTGGCTCATTTCCGAGACATCGCGCAAGGTGACACACCAGACAAGTTCATCGAAAAAGTGAAACACATGTCTGCAGAAGAAGCAAAAGCCTATGTACTTGAACATCGGAAAGTATTTGATATCATGAATGAAGGCGGCAGAGGGGAGCCAAGAGCTGTAGTGATTTCGGATAAAGAAGATGAGCTCTACTCTCATGAACGAGGTTATGGCAAAGGCTTAAAGCCAAAAGATTACTTGGATGAGTTTAAATCATTCATTACAAACAACATGAACAAAATCGCCGCACTCCAAGTGGTTTGTACGCGGCCTAGTGATCTTACGCGGGAAAGCTTAAAGAGCTTGCGTTTGGAGCTGGATCGAGAAGGATTTACAGAGCAACAGCTGAATACTGCTTGGAAGCAGCTGTCTAATGAGGACATTACTGCTGATATCATTAGCTTTATTCGTAAGGAAGCGCTAGGCTCTGCACTCGTCAGCCGAGCAGAGCGCACGAAACATGCGATTGCTAAACTGAAGGAGAAGCACACCTTTACTAAAATGGAGCTGGACTGGCTTCAGCGTATTGAAACGGTATTGTTGCACGAGCCAATTCTGGACCGTGACCTATTTAATACAGGTGCTTTCAAGAATCAAGGCGGCTATAATCGCATCAATAAGATTTTCCGCGAGCAACTTGATACCATAATTACAGATTTAAATCAGTATTTATTTGAAGACGGGGGACAATCAGCGTGAACAACCAAGAGATCGTATCTAAACTATGGAACCTATGTAACGTTCTTCGAGATGACGGCATTACGTTTCACCAGTATGTAACGGAGCTTACCTATATCCTGTTTTTGAAGATGGCAAAAGAAACCGAGACGGAAGAGCAAATCCCAGAGCAATACCGTTGGGATCGGCTGCTTAAGCCAAAGGGCATTGAGCTAAAGAAGTTCTACAAGGAGCTGCTCAACCACTTAGGCGAGGATAGTAAAGGCCGCGTTCGTGAGATCTATTCTGGTGCATCCTCAAATATCGATGAGCCGAAGAACCTGGAGAAGCTCATTACTTCGATTGACGCGCTAGATTGGTATTCGGCTAAAGAAGAAGGGCTCGGGAACCTGTATGAGGGTTTGCTTGAGAAAAATGCAAATGAGAAGAAGTCTGGTGCAGGGCAGTACTTTACCCCACGCGTGTTAATCGACGTGATGACGAGGCTAATGGCTCCTCAACCAGGAGAACGGTGCAATGACCCAGCCTGCGGTACATTTGGCTTTATGATTGCGGCAGATCGCTATATTAAGGAACGGACGAATAATCTCTTTGCTCTGCCACAAGAAATGGCAGACTTCCAACGTTTACATGCTTTCTCTGGGGCGGAGCTTGTCCATGAAACCCATCGTTTAGCATTAATGAATGCAATGTTACATGATATCGAAGGACCGATTATGCTTGGCGATACGTTGTCCAATCAAGGGAAGTCAATGAAAGACTTTGATGTCGTGCTCACGAATCCACCATTCGGTACGAAAAAAGGTGGCGAACGTGCAACACGTGATGACTTTACTTACCCAACGTCAAATAAACAGTTGAACTTCCTGCAGCATATCTACCGCAGTTTGAAAGCAAACGATAAAGCACGTGCGGCCGTCGTCCTTCCCGATAATGTTTTATTTGCAGATAGCGACGGCGCTTCGATCCGTAGCGACTTGATGGACAAGTGCAATTTACATACGATCTTGCGTTTGCCTACGGGTATCTTCTACGCACAGGGCGTTAAGACCAATGTGCTCTTCTTTACGCGCGGCAAGACGGATAAGGACAATACCAAGGAAGTTTGGATCTACGATATGCGCACTAATATGTCTTCATTCGGTAAAACCAAACCGCTCAAGGCTGAGCATTTTGATGCATTTATTGCGGCATATACTGCAGAAGATCGTCACAAGGTACAGGATGAGCGTTGGAATGTATTCACGCGTGAGCAAATCCGAGCAAAGAACAATAGTCTCGATATGGGGCTGATTCGCGATGAGAGCGTTCTTGATTATGACGATCTTCCTGATCCAATCGAGAGCGGAGAGCAAGTCGTAGCGCAGCTTGAAGAAGCAGTTGATTTAATTTTGAGCGTGGTTAAGGAACTGAAGTCATTGGAGGTTAGTCGCTAATGGCTAAGGTGAAGAAGGAGAGTTTATCAGCAGAAGAATTGTTAGGGCAGGCGTTGGTGCCTAAGGGTGATCAACCGTATGATGTGCCAGCGAATTGGGTGTGGACATATTTAACTACTGGCTTTGCAGAGTGCTTAGACAAATTTAGAAAGCCAATAAATGCCGCTGAAAGAGCTGAAAGAGGGGGTGACGTCCCTTATTACGGTGCAACTGGACAGGTAGGTTGGATAGATGACTTTCTGACAAACGAGCATCTGGTACTTATTGGCGAGGATGGAGCGCCGTTTTTTGATTACTTAAAAGATAAAGCTTATGTTATTCAAGGCAAGGCGTGGGTAAACAATCATGCACATATCCTTAAGTCGTACTATGGAATGAACGGAAATAAGTTTCTAATGCACTATCTCAATATTTTCAATTACAACGGCTATGTAAATGGGACTACTCGATTGAAGTTAACCCAGGCAAGTATGAATATGATGCCCGTTCCAATCCCTCCACTTGCTGAACAACAACGTATCGTTGACCGCATTGAAAGCATGTTTGCTAAGCTTGATCAGGCAAAGGAATTGGCACAAAAAGCTTTAGATAGCTTTGAAACACGTAAAGCCGCTATCCTACACAAAGCCTTTACAGGGGAGCTCACTGCTAATTGGCGCGAAGAGCACACTTTCGAGTCTGCCCAAAATCGGTTAATGAATATTATTGAAACAAGGTCAGACATTGGAAGCAAGAGTAAAGAGTTAGCTGCTTATATGGATGAACTTTTAATCGATGACGTATCAGATGCAAATGGCTGGCTTCACCTTAAAGCGATGCTGCTCTGCGATAATATTACTTGTGGAGGTACTCCAACAGGATTTATTTATGAACATGAAGATATCCCTTTTTTGAAAGTATACAATATCGTAGATAATAAGATAGCATTTGATGAAAAGCCCCAGTTCACAAATAGAGAGACACATAATGGAAAATTGAAATCATCAAAGTTGAAACCAAATGATGTAATTATGAATATAGTAGGACCACCACTTCGGAAAATTGCTGTAATTCCAGAAGATTATGCGGAATGGAATATGAACCAAGCACTTGTTCGATTTAGAACAACAGAACATGTCCTTCCAAAGTATTTCTATTACTGCTTAGTGTACCCTGCGACATTAGATGAAGTAATTAGCGATACAAAAGGTGTGGTTGGTCAAGCTAATATCTCGGTTACACAGTCTAGGAATCTTAATATTCCAGTTCCTTCGCTTGAAGAACAGTATGAGATTGTTCATATCTTGGATAGCTTTTTTGATAAAGAACAAAAAGCAAAAGAACTTATTGACGTAATAGATACTATCGATATGATTAAAAAATCAATGCTTGCGCGCGCTTTCCGTGGTGAATTAGGAACTAACGACCCGAGCGAGGAAAGTGCTTTGAAATTACTAAAAGAAGTAGTCTTGACTCAATAATTTTTGTTAATAGAGGGTTAAATTGAGTTTGCTTTAGGGTTCCTCTTGTAGTTGACAACAATAGGACTGTAGAGCGAATGTAAAAATGCCGCGAAAGAACCTTGTGAACACATTATATGATCACGAACCCTATCTAATTGTAGGAAATTCAAGGTCACATTAAACAGACCGAAGTCCGTAAACCCAATACAGCAGGTTTTCGGACACATCGGTACATAATAGGACACAGTGCATATCATACTGGCAGCGATGAAATCAGGGTTTCGATCCTGCTATGCCGAATTTTTGAGCAGTTACTTTATGAACGCTTGGTAGAACGTGGCTTGTGGATATCCAGTGTGATTACGACCTTTGGGTTGAACGGCTAAAGAACAAGGACATCTGCTAGACTAAAGCCTAGCAATGCATTTGTATTTGAATATCATGTAGAACTAAGCATCCCTAGGGGTGTTTTTTTCTTAATGCAGGAAAATAGTCTGATAAAATCGAAGAATAGCTTATACAAGTGAGGTGAGCCATTTGAGGATTTCGAGACTTCTTATCCATAACTTTGGGGGCATCAAAGATGGCGTGCTATTGTTAATAGCTGGTATTGTACTTTTCCTGCGTTGGAAGTATGATTCGATCAGCGGAATTAAACGGAGTCAAATTCATTCGTACTGCAAAATTCAATGAACTCCTGATATTGGCGTGGTGTCTTCGTAATGTTTTAGCGGGCACCCCTGTTTTGCCTGTCAATTGATCGTCTTGAGATTATGTTTCGTAATATTTTTGCAGATGCATTGGTTGTAATTCTTGCAGCAATATGTCATTCTTACTCTTGAAGTAGGGGACGATATGTTTTGTTACGATCATCTCATAGCCTTCCCATGCTCGACCTCGCTTTTAATAACGTTATTAAGCCAATTCAGTATATAAGTAGTGAATTTGAGTTTTCGTTGTGGTAGAACGAAACTGTTGTTGTCCATCTTAGTAAGAATTTCTCGCAGAAATTTCTCGGCATCTGACTTTTTCTCACATTTGGTATTGATCCATTTTTACTTCCGCTTCCCAGACCCGCCCCTGCTTCAACAAAAATGTACCAGTATGTATTGCGTTTAAGTAAACTTTCTTTAATATGCTTCGACCTCCAATATGTTTTTTAATATGAAAAAGACAGGAACGTAATTGCCCCTGTCTGCGAGACTGCTATTTGATTACATGTATTTAGATAAATCCATTTCGCTCATTAGGATGAATTCCTGCACACTCAATCTTCCTCATAAGTAATTATCGGCCAACTTTTTTAAGCTCATGTATGCTCCTTTTCATCTAGCTTTACTAGTGCATGCTTAACCTTGTTAAAATGATAAAGTTTATCCTTTGTTCTCCAAAAATCGACAAAATTCGCCCATGCCATTTGGTATACTACTTAAGAACCAGATGAGAAATAAGTTGAAAAGTAAAAATTTTCTACAGTACACACAAAATCCTTGATATAATGATACAGAACAAGTGTTCCTAATATTGGCATCGGGACTACGTGCGGATTGTATTATTAGAAGGGGGATGAAAGATGTTTACTGCTCTTTTCAGAACATTCAATAATTTATCTGAAGATCATTTATGTGAATTATCAGAGGTATCTGTGGTGAGAACATCCAGTGAACGGATCACTGATGTAATGATATCGAAGGAGAATATAACCCTAAATTATTACCGTACAATTCGCTCGGTTGAATTGTTTTATGACTTTATCTCAGAAGTAGAAATCCCAGAAATTATGAATAAGGCTTACAAGGCAAGTTGTGTTTTTTCAAAAAATCGAAATCGTGCTCTAATTTATGGTAGTAGAGTTGCGTGTAGTAATTTTGAAAGGTATTTAAAAAATAAAGCCCACATAAACTTTTCCAGTTATAACTTAAAGCTAAGTGAGATATTTGAAAGGCTGACTAATAATGAATATCAAATAAGAAACTTAGAATATCTTAATGTAGAATTTCTAGGCACAGTATTAAAATCACTCTCGTTTGAATTTAAAACGAGTTTGGATGCAAAAAGAACAATGAAAAATATACAGACCGAGCCATCCAAAGCTTGTATAGAAGTCTTTTTCAATAAAAACAAATGCATACTTAATATTGATTTGGCTAATGGGGCATTTAAAGTAGAGCACGACTCACTTCATTTAAATAATTTAGAAGAGATCAAGGAATTGATTATGGACTATTTTGAGGAGGAGTAACTTTGTCTGAAGAGCAACAATACCAAGGGGATAGATGGACAACTCAAACAAAAAATATTTTACATAGATTAGGGTGGACTCAAAAAGGAGATGCAAATTTCGATATTCCATGCGTAAATAAAGGTCCACACAAAACAAGAGACAAAGATCGAAAAAATCCACACGGTATCGACACGGTGTTCTCGTTCTATGATCCTTACAAATTGAAAGATATTGGGATTATAGTTGAGTCCAAGCATAGACAGTGGGATGGAATTACTAAATCAACCATAGAAGAATTTGTTGATCAACTTCGCATGGCTATAGAGTGTGCAGAAACGAATGAAACTTTTCGCAACATAGGCTGTCCCCCTGTTAAAACTGGGCTACTAATGATATGGTGTAACGAGCCTCATAAATTCAATGATCAAAAGTATAGAGAATATCTTAAGCAATTAACATTTAAAACAAAAAAAAGAAATCCTATAACATTGTACGTAGCCTCCAACACTGAAATTCTTAAGTGGTGCTCGTTAATCGAGAAGGTTAATGGAATTAAGAATAACTCTGGTACCATTGAATTTGGATATTATTATCCAAGTGATACATTTAGTGGCGGAGAGAACTCTGCAAGCAAAAGAGGTCATGTCAATATTGTCCATTTGTTTTCAGAGTATATCTTTGCTAAAAGTACGCAAAAAATAGAATTCAGGAATAATACTATTACACAAGAAATTAACCATATCTTTTTCTTTTCTGAGCCAACATTAGAAGAATTAAATTTCATGTACTCTTGCATAAAAAGGCGTCAATTAGAATACGGAGATGAAATCAGAATCCATTTGTATAATAGCGACCCTAAATATAGAGTTTTTATTGAAGAATTTAAAAGAACGGTAGAGGAAAAGTTTCTGAAGCAAGAATTAAAAGTTGCTTTGAACATCGAATACATGCTAAGACTTTCGGAAGTTCCTGAACAATACTCTAAATAGTAGTGAGAAGGTGGAACAATGCAGTTGAAAAAATATCCCAATAGATATCATGTTAGTAAAGTAATAGAACAATTTATGAGTAGTAAGGCTTCGATGAATTTTTTTAAGGAAAAGGGAATACTCGTTTTAGCTTCCCAGAAGAAAGATGTTGCAAAAATAGCTGCGGATCATTATTTTTCCAGAGAGAGTTTTCTAAAACTCAAAGGGTTGATTGAAACGGAACACAACTACAAAAAAACAAGTAGATTAGAAATACCTTCTAGGCAGATTGATGATTTGAAAGATGCTTTAAAAGAGATTAACGGTGTTTATCTGGATGATGAACAAAATACGATGGTGTCAGTTGTGGAAACCTCGCAAGATGACTGGAAATTCGTAATTGATTATATTGAATATAAACCAGGTATGATCGATTTGTTAGATAAGACAGCAAGAAGAGTCGAAGTTAAAGTAAATTATCAACAAGATATTTGTAGTCTGGATTTTGATACAGTTGTAAGTAGTGATCATAAAAAAGTAATGCAAGTAATTAATTATATAGAAAATAAAAACGAAGATATTACACTGAATTTTTCTGAAATAAGTTTAAAAGCTTTATCATGTGAAGAGCGAATTCAGCTATTCAATGAATTTTTTTCATATGATCACGACCAGTGGACATTCGTAGAGATAAAAAAGCTAAAAGTAAAACGAGATGAAGGCGAAAATAAATCAAAGGTAAGCTCTGAACCAGATGAGAAGATGGTAGAGAATGATCAACTACAAGGAATAAACTCTGCATTAATTGATGGTAAGAATCTAATTGAAAATAGATTTGTAAAAGGAACATTAGATAATGGATTTTACTTTTCAATGGCTCATATGCGGTTTGATAAAAAGGGGACTGCAGATTTTATTGATGTTGCAATAGAATTTATGAGCAGACCTGAGAAATGCGAAACCAAATTAGTATCTTCCGGCTATTATTACAATGATGACAAGGGAGGCGTCGTAGAAGAAACTGATGTTATAGAGTCAAAACTTCAGGATCCAATATTATTTGAATTTAAAAATGTACTGTTTCAAATTTTTAGACGGTTACTTTCTGATAAGAAGGGCTCGTTCTCCACAGGTGATAATGACGTAAAGTTTTTGGGGGAAGAAAAGACAACTGGGGACTCAGAAGGAGTAGCTGTAGATGGAATAGCTGTATCAGAAGGAATAGCAGCCACGGAAGAAGTAGCAGCTTCAGATGGAGTAGCAGAAAGATAGCTACAAATGGAGTCGATGGAACCGTGCTGGTACCGATCAATATCATTGGAAAGCTTAGTCTAAGCAATCTCAATATGTCTTGGGATAATACCCGCAACCAGGTTAGGATCTAATTTAGAAAAGAAGTGATCACGGTCAAGGTTAACGAAAAGTATGGGATTATCGGAGATGAGGGGACTTCATTAGCGCAGCCTGCCCAGATAAAGAATTGAAGGGTTATGGTTCCTGTAAGATTCGTTGGAGAAGCGTTGGGTGAACCGGTGGCATGGGATGCAAAGACTCAAACGGTAACCGTTGGGAGTTCAACGGTAAGTAGTCATGCTAAAAGTGCTCTTACCTTGGAGCGAATCCGGGTCCTCTCTCTACCTCGTGTGAACTTAAAGGAACAGATTCATGCGGGTGGATTAATGATGGTGATCTGCTATTTCCCTGTAGGAAAAGCGGATGAGTACTTTGTGAAAGAGGAAAACCGAATTGATTATTATAAAGTGCGGCCAAGCTTGAAGGGGCCTTTTGTATATTATAAAAACTTTGGAGCTATCGCAGCTGTATTTTATGGCATTATCAATGAGCAAGGAAAGGTCATACAGCTAGGTGAAACGGATGGTAACAAAGGGGTTATTGTAGACATCCCTGAGGAAAAGAATTATACGAGAAATTAATTGCTATACGGCGTTGTATACTTCGAAGTGCATCTTTGACCGGGCCGCTGAAATTGCAGAGCTGAGATTAGAGACGGAAGATGATATCATCCAGTGGCGTGAGCCGAGATGCGTGTTGGGTGAAGGTGGAGCTGGATCATGAGCAGGTGGATTTAGAGGAGCGGGTGTTGGGGATTCGGGGGACGGAATAATTTCATGATCTAATAGTTGATCTTACACAAGAAGCTGATTGGAATTCCAATCAGCATTTTTGTTATGTAAACTTATGATTTAAAAATCGCTTTTAGCACATTCTTTGCCATAGAGATCTGCTGTGGACTTTGTTGTTCGAGCAAATGCACTATTTCTTGAAGATCAGCTTGCGATTCTTCGTTACTCTCCGCATTGGTATAGGTGAAAAGTTGAGATATATCTACCTCTAATGCCTCTGCAATCTTGGCTAGATTCAATAGAGCAACGTTTTTTTCTCCTCGCTCGATTTGTCCGATATATGAAAAGTGAAACCCGCCTTTTTCCCCGAGGGCTTCTTGCGTTAGTCCCTTTTCTTTTCTCAAATCACGTAGACGAGCACCTAACCGAAGAAGGATCTCTTTATCCGTCATCATTCCACACCTCTCTACTAAAAAGTGTAGATAAAATTACAACACCTATACACCAGTGTTTGAATATTGAAAATAATACTTATAGATATTAATTTGGTGTATAATGGTAAATATAAGTATCTCCACGATCCACGAATTCATAACATCCGAGGCAATGTTTTCAATATTAGTCGTTCAATAACCGAAGTGGGAGCTGAAATATGTGGATAAGCATTCAACCTCAATGGATAATGGCACGGATACGATGAATAAGACGTCAAGCTTACAGAGAAACGTGGCTGTTCAGGCGAGAATTATTAATAAATTACTTGATCGCTCACAGATTTATATGGATTCGGCATTTCGTTTGATATACCAATCCTCAGCTCATATTTGCATTGTGTTAGGTTATCGAGCATTGGAGTCCATGTTGATGGCGCTGTATGTAAAAGAAAACAATTTGACTTCTCTTCCTCATTCACTATCCCTTGAGGACTTAGCTCGGCTTACAGACGAAAAGACTGGCCCTGATTTGGATACTGTGATGTTTATTCAGTCTATTCATTTTCTGGCAAGCTTCAAAGATACTGCTCTCCTTCAACAAATCCAAATTACTCATCTTAAGAGAGTGCTAAGTAGAGTGGACGATGTATTAGCTCGTTTATCTAGAAAAATTCTAAGCCATAGCTTGGAAGAGCACCATCACATCCCCTAATTCATCCTTTAGAATCCCAATTTGCTTGATAAAGCGGTAATGATGATAAAAAGAAAACAGCCGAGGGGCTGCTTTGCTGGAGGCGATCATCACAAGGTTCATTTCATATTTGGCAGGACCTCATTCCGGGACTCTTCTCTTGCAAGTCAGCTTTCCTTATAGATCAAAAGATATATTCATAATTCTATAGGCCTATTTGATGGGGTGTGGTAGAATTTGGGTATATAGTATCGATTTTATTTAGACGTATGTGGTGAACTAAGAACTTAGTTTCTATAAATTTAGATATAAATTGTAATTTATGAAATTATGGGAATATACCGATGTATATTACGGGTGAAGACAAGATGAGAATAGCTCACAATATTTCGGCATTGAATACAACAAACAAGCTAAATAAAAATAATAAATCCTCGGCGAGTTCCTTAGAAAAGCTTTCTACTGGCTTGAGAATTAATAAGGCAGCAGATGATGCAGCTGGCTTAGCTATTTCAGAAAAAATGAGGGCACAGATTCGTGGACTAGGTCAGGCGGAGCGAAATATACAAGATGGTATTTCATTAATTCAAACAGCAGAAGGTGCATTAGGAACGATACAAGATCATAACCTTCAAAGGTTAAGAGAACTAGCTGTACAGGCTTCCAACGGTACACTAACTGATGCAGATAGAAGTATGATTCAAATGGAAGTTGAAGAGATCCAGCAAGGGATAAATGATATTGCCAACAATACTCATTTTAATGGAATTCATTTATTAAATGTTAATGACTACTCGCCTGATACAAATTCTGGTTCAATAAGCTTTTCCAAATATACAGGAGAAAATAAAAATTCCCTTACTAGCTCAACTTTAATTGGAAATAGTGACAATATTCATAACGCTAAAGGCATAGAAATTATTTCTGGTGTCAACGATGAGTTGACTATAAAGTTCGATGGAACTTCTTACTCCATTAAAATTACAGCGGGATTTTATTATGGCTCTTCTACAGCTCTATACGATGATATAAATCTGAAACTCACAGCTCAAGGTGCTGCTGTGAAATTATCTGATGTTTATAGTGAATGGGACGATACTCATATGAGAACATTACTCACTAGTCAAATTTCAGGAGACCATACAATAGAAGTTGAAGGAACGGCATTTAATGAAATATTTACACAGGAAGAAACTTATTCTGGAACTTATGAGGTCTGGGGAAGAGAAGCTGATTTTTCTGTAGGTTACGAAGTGAAAAAAGGTATAAACGATACTCTTAACTTTACAGAGAATGGGGTTTATAAAACAATTGTGCTAGCAGAGGGTGCGTATAGTAGGGATGAGCTTGTTGCAGAATTAAATAATCAATTTACAAAGGTAAGTGCCAACATTACAGCGTCTTTTACTGGTCCAATTGGGGTAAATGTGAGCTCTGGTCCTGGCAATGAACATTATAAGCTAGCACTAAAACATAACTTTAGTGGTTCAGATAATGCAATTCAATTAGTGTCAGGAAATGCGCTTAATCCCCTGTTTATACGTTCTGCTAAACCTGGTGATGTATGGACCCCGACCACAACGAGTTATCTTAAAACTAATATTGATATTACCAATGGATTGACAATAGAAAATGGTCAAAATGAGTGGGAATTTACTATTGATGAGTTTATTAAAAAGACGATTACTCTAGATTCGGGTACATATTCGTCTAACGACTTAATCGATTCATTAAATAAGGGTTTCGAAAAAATTAGTGCAGGTATAATCGCTGTTAATGAAAATGGAAAGCTAAAGTTTGAAAGAGAAATGAATGGTAGTAGTTATACCATATCTAACTTTAAAATCATTGATGAAAAAACAAATCAAAAGAGAAATGATGTATTGAATTTGCAAGTAGGTGCGAATTCAGGAGAGGCCTTTACGATTGAACTATCTAATGTTACGACTTCAGCACTTGGTATTCATGAAATTAATCTCTCCACTAGACAAGGCGCTGAATCAGCCATCTCCAATATTGATAAAGCATTGGCAATCGTATCATCAAAACGCGCGAAATTCGGTGTTTACCAAAATGCTTTAGAACACGTATATAACAATGTTTCGAATTACAAAGTTAATTTAACTGCAGCAGAATCCCGAATTAGAGACATTGATATGGCAAAAGAGATGATGGAGTTTACAAAGAGTAATATCCTTTTTCAAGCATCCCAAGCTATGTTAGCTCAAACCAATCTGCAACCTGAAGGTGTTTTAAAGTTGTTACAATAACAATAGGATTTTCTAATAAGTATATTTTTAATATTTCTATAGGAGCGTTTCAAATGTGGTATCCCTATTAATCGGAAAGGAGCGTTCTTATGCCCATCGAACTAGGAGTCTGGAAAATTAACGGAGCGGTTGAAAGAATTCATTTTTCCAGTATAGAGACCGAGCGTAAGCTTGAGGATGTCATTACTCATGATATTAGCATTATCGATCCGTCCTTAATGCTAATAGGGAGACAGATCCTCACAGCGTTTGGCAAATTCATTGATATCCTGGCCATGAACTCCGAAGGGAATTTGTTCGTGATCGAGCTCAAGCGTAACAAAACCCCACGGGAAGTCGTGGCCCAAACATTGGATTATGCATCGTGGGTTCAACAGTTAACTTATACGAAAATCATCGAAATCTATAGCGAGAAAAATTCAGGCAGGCAGTTGGAGCAGGATTTTGTGGATCATTTTCAGACTGACTTTCCGGAAGCTTTAAACGAATCTCATCAATTGATCATCGTTTCTGCTGAGCTTGACCCGGCAACGGAAAGAATCATTGACTACCTCACGGGCTTTGGCGTGCCTGTAAATGCACTCTTTTTTCATTATTTTAAAGACGGGGATAACGAATATCTTGCCAGGAATTGGCTCATTGATCCCCACAAAGTGGAGGCTAAGTCTTCCAGCGTGTCCACTCTCAAAACGGGAAAAGCCCCATGGAACGGCAAAGATTATTATGTGTCCTTAGGAGACGGCATTCACCGGAATTGGGAGGATTGTAGAAAATATGGCTTTATATCGGCAGGGCAAGGGAAGTGGTACAGCAATACGCTGAACCTCCTGAAGCCAGGTGCCAGAGTTTTTGTGTGTATTCCTAAAGTGGGATACGTGGGAGTTGGTATCGTTACAGATGAGGTCGTGCCGATCAAGGATTTTCTGGTCGAGATCGATGGCGGAAGCGTGCCGCTGCTGGAAACGGACTTACATGTCAAAATGGATAAGGATGTCGATGATCCCGATCTGTGCGAATACGTCGTACGCGTAGAATGGCTCAAAACGGTTCCTAAGCAGGAGGCCATCTGGGAGAAAGGCATGTTTGCGAACCAAAATTCTGCTTGTAAGTTGAGAAACCAGTTTGCGATTGAACGTCTCACGGAACATTTTCAACTCGAAGAAGAATGATACCTCAAAATGTTGTAATCCAAGATTTTAATAAGGGGATGAATGTATGGCTGATGAATTGATTGATTATTTTTCAAATAAGCTGAGTGCAAAATCATTAGTTTTTAAATATATGAAGGGGTGGGACCTATTCTTTTGGATAGCTTTGTGCTTTTTTATTGTCGGACTTATTCTCTCTATAATATATAAAAATATATTATTTATATCTGCCGGAATTTTAATTTCGATATTTGCTACTTACAAATTAAATCAAAAAGCTAAGCAAATAATTAATGATAAATATAAAATTGTGATACATACGATGCTTTGGAGCTCGGATAATCAATATTATAACTATATTCAAAATCAGATCAAAAATTATTTATGTGAAAGTCAATTAAATTCTGAAAGACAATTGGATAAACTTATCGAACAACTTAGTAAAAGAGCAGAGAGTTTAAAGCCAACAATATTTTTCTTGCCTGGTCTGTTTATTGTTCTGTTTCTTCCTGTGTGGACACAGTTTGAAATCGTGCTATTTAAAGGCGTAAATGTTAACACTGCAATTTTTTTATTGGTTATTCATTTCATTCTTCTTATTTTTTTAGTGTATCTATTGGCAGGAATCAAACATATTACTGACGACCTAATGACTTTAAAAAGACAAAGAGTTCTAAATTTAATTAATCATATAGAAGATATTTCTTTAAGTAAGTTAGAAAAAAATAAAAAAGAGAATAAATTGAGATTGGTTAGAAGACGAGCTAATTAATTTTTTACATCATAGTACCAGAAATAATAAAGTGGTTGTTTTTAGACCCTATCTTATTATCAAAAAATTGATACTTAGCCAATAAAACTGATCGGAAATTCCAATCAGCTTTATTGGCTAAGTAAGTTACTACTTATGATTAAAAAGCGCTTTTAGCACATTCTTCGTCATAGCAATTGCAGAGAACTTTGTTGGTTGAGTATATTCGTTATTTCTTGAGTCTCAGCTTGCAACTCTTCGCTACTTTCTAAATTAGTATAGATTAAGAATTGATATATCTACCTCTAATGCCTCCGCAATCTTTACAAGATTCAATAGAAAAGCGTTCTTTCCTTCTAGTTCAATCTGTCCGATTTAATATGAAAGTGAAATCCACCTTTTTCTTCGAAAGCCTCTTGCGCTAAATCCTCTTTCTGTACTCAGAACAAGAAGACGAGCTCCTATCCGGAAAAGTATTTCTTTATCCGCCATTAAGTTCCACATCCCTCTGCTAAAAAAATAAAATCTCACCAGCTATACACCACTTGAATATCGATGTGCTTGCTGGCATACACGGGCACGGTTGCGACCGTCCCCCCGTCTGCGGGTTGGCCGACTTATTCCAGGATTCACGGCCTCGAACTTCATGCGATGTACCCCGGGAAGCCACGTCCTGACTAGGCCAGCAAAAGACTTCACTTACCCTCTGAAACATACCATTCTGTTTTTGAAAAATAAGGAATAGATAAGATACCTCTCTTTTTAGACAATCCCTACAGATTTTATGAAACAATTTATAAACATAAAGTGTCTTACATATTAAGGAGAATTTACCTCCGGTGTGAAAGGAGAGAGCAAACTGAGAAAGTTTAAGACACTAACATTATTCGCAACTGCAGCACTGGGGATTTCCATGGTCTTTGGTGGACATAATCAGGCATTGGCTTCTAGCATCAAGTTGATCGGGAAGAACGGCCCCATTTCCTCGGATGTTGCACCTTACTTAAAGAAGGGAACCGTGCTGGTACCGATCAATATCATTGGAAAGCTTGGTCTAAGCAATCTCAATATGTCTTGGGACAATACCCGCAAACAGGTTAGGATCTCATATCGAAAAGTCATGATCACGGTCAAGGTTAACGAAAAGTATGGGATTATCGGAGATGAGGGGACTCCATTAGCACAGCCTGCCCAGATAGAGAATGGAAGGGTTATGGTCCCTGTAAGATTCGTTGGAGAGGCGTTGGGTGAACCGGTGGCATGGGATGCAAAGACTCAAACAGTAACAGTTGGGAGATCAACGGTAAGTAGTCATGCTAAAAGTGCTCTAACCTTGGAGCGAATCCGGGTCCTCTCTCTACCTCGTGTGAGCTTAAAGGACCAGATTAATGCGGGTGGATTAATGACGGTAGTCTGCTATTTCCCTGTAGGAAGAGCGGATGAGTATTTTGTGAAAGAGGAAAATCGAATCGATTATTATAAAGTGCAGCAAGGAAAGGCGGTTCAGATATGGGCTGCTGAAACAACTTACGATATTGTTGAGAATAAGGGTCTTCCTTTCTTTCCGTATAAAATTGTTCAAGAAATAGGGGAGCGGCCAAGCGTGAAGGGGTCTTTTATATATTATAAAAACATTGGAGCTATCGCAGCTGTATTTTATGGCATTATCAATGAGCAAGGAAAGGCCATACAGCTAGGTGAAGCAGATGGGAACAAAGGGGTTATTGTAGACATCCCTGAGGAAAAGAACTACATGAAACATTAAATGGCTATCTGAATTGATGGCTGGTTCATATTTTTAAGTAAAGGGGCTAATCATGAGAAAAATAAATAGAAGATTTATAATTCTTACATTTGCTGTTCTTGTTTTGATCACAGGGACAAGTGTATATGCAAGCGATGCTCTTCCTTCTCTTTTTCCAAATGTAAGTCCCGAAGATGAGGCTCTTGCGCAAGCGGTTCAAGATCGTTTAACTCAATCATGGACCCAAGGTCGTGAGATCATACTGAGCAGTGAGGGAAGGGCATTTGGAATCAATAGCAAAGACGATGATTTGTCAAAATGGACGTTTATCGATTTTGCTCAATTTTATGAAATGATATCTACTTTTTCTATGCAAAAACGTTCTTCTTTTCTAGAGGCTTATTATAGTGAGGAGCGGAGAGCTAATCTTGACGTAGGCGATTATATGTCGGCATTACTGATAAATCCAAAAAAGTCACGGGCTTTAGTTTATTGGGAGAAGGCCAATGGTTCTTACGTTGTCATGGATTTAAAATCTAAAAGAAATTCGAAATCCTGGTATGTCGATGGAGTTGAAATTTTGACCCCTTAACAAGAAGGGCGGTTCACCAGGATGTTTACGCATTTGATCCCTAGACGAAGACTATGACATTGGTTACTACCATAATTTAGGTTTGGGGTGGATACGATGTATCTTATTTTTCTGATGATCTGCTTATTTATTTTCGCTCATTTTTATATTTAAGAATGAAAAAGAAAACTTTTTAACAAAAATATCTTTGTTAGTCATGATCGTAACCATCTGCTTAAGCATTTTGCTGGTGAATTTAGCCTGGGCTGCTGGTCCGACGAATGGGACTGTCTTTTTAACGGTCTTTGAGTTTTCGAGCGTGAGCACTATTTTTAATGTAGTCAAGGTATTAGTGACCATCACGCTGGTTTCAATGGTGGTTTACTTCTATGCCAAGCAGCGGAAATAACGATCTGATTCTCTCACAAAGTCACCAATTTTGGTGGCTTCTTTTTTTGTTTAACCATGAGCCCGACCACCTCGAAAATCCCCGCACCACCGGCCTTTCCCGCCTTCCACCACCCATCTTCCCCACCCCCGAAAATATTGCGCACCCCATCAAAAAATGTTGCTTGCCTGAAATCCGGGGCTCGGCATATCATGAGTCCATGCGGAAGCGGGCCTGCAAGTTCCGTCGAGATCATCAGGGAAGGGGAAGATCATGAGAGCCATTCGTCAGCCGAATCAGCGAAAATCTTTTCGAGTGCGTGACAACCTCCAGCTGTACTTAATAATGCTTCCCGTTCTGGTTCACATTTTTATTTTCAGCTACATTCCGATGTACGGGATTCTGATCGCGTTTCAGAATTACTACCCGGGCAAACCGTTTTTATCCCTGCACGGAACGGATTGGGTCGGCTTTCAGCATTTCATCGACTTTTTTAACGGCCCGTATTTCGGGCGATTGATGCGGAACACGTTTTTGCTCAGCTTTTATTTTCTGGTGTTTGGCTTTTGGGTGCCGATCCTGTTTGCGCTGCTGCTGAATGAACTCAAAAGCGGCGTATTTAAAAAATACGTGCAGACGGCAAGCTATTTGCCCCATTTTATTTCGAATGTGGTCGTGGCGGGGATGGTGTTGTCTTTTATCAATACAGACGGCATCGTGAACGCCATCGTCAAGCTGTTCGGCGGCACGCCGGTGGCGCTGAATACGGAGCCGGGGTATTTTCCGGCGATTTATACGATTACGAGCATCTGGAAGTCGTTTGGGTGGAGCAGCATTTTATATTTGGCCGCCATGTCCTCCGTGGACCCGCATCAGTACGAAGCCGCGAAGATGGACGGGGCCAACCGCTTCAAGCAAATGCTCCATATTACGCTGCCGGCCATCCGGCCGACGATTTTTATCCTGCTGATATTTGCGATCGGTAATTTGCTGTCGGCTAACAGCGAGTTTATTTTGCTCATCTATAACCCGATGGTGTACGAGACGGCCGACGTCATCGGCACGTATTTGTACCGCGACGGCCTGCTGGGCGGCAATTTCAGCGCAGGAACGGCCGTGGGATTGTTTATCTCGATCATCAATTTCACGCTGCTGTACACAGCCAATACGCTCAGCCGTAAATATTCCGATTACGCCTTATGGTAAGGGGGAGTCCCATGGCCGCCTTGGTCAAAAGAAATCCGAACACCATCAAGCAAGGCTCGGTTGTCGTCGACGTCGTGTTGTACGCGCTGGCGCTCGCCCTTTGCTTAATCACGCTGTATCCTTTTTATTTCGTGATCATTATGTCCATCAGCAATCCGACGGAAGTCGCGGCCATGAATGTGTTCTGGTATCCGAAAGGATTCTTCCTCGATTCGTACAAGCTGATCGTCAGCGATACGAAAATGTGGTGGGCTTATTCCAATACGTTGATCTATGTGAGTGCGGGGACGATTTTGAACTGTCTGACAGCCGTGCTCGGCGCCTACCCGCTCACCGTCCGCAATCTCATGGGCAGGAAATGGGTCGTATCGTACCTGCTGATTCCGATGTATTTTGGAGGCGGTCTCATTCCGTCCTACCTGCTGGTGAACAAGCTCGGACTGTATGACACGATGTTCGCGGTCATCATTCCGGGGATGGTCAGCATTTGGAATATCATCCTGGTGCGGACCTTCTTTGCCAACATTCCGGACGGGCTGAAGGAGTCGGCCTTTATCGACGGCGCATCCCATTTGCAGCTGCTATTCCGGGTCATTATACCGATATCCAAGCCGATTCTCGCGGTCATCGCCATTTATTCGGTCGTCGGCATCTGGAACAGCTGGTTCGACGCACTCGTGTATTTGCCGAATGAGAAGCTGCATCCGCTGCAAATGTACCTGTACCGGGTCGTGGTCCAGCAGTCGGTTGATTTGAAGATGCTGTCGATGGAGGATGCGAAAAATGCGGTCGCCAACATGCTCTCAAACATCCAGCTGAAATACGCCATCATCGTCTTTACGACGTTGCCCGTCATTTTTACATATCCGTTCTTTCAGAAGTATTTCATCAAGGGAGCGCTGCTGGGTTCATTAAAGGAATAGGCTGAGGCCATCCGAAGGGGGAAGAGTTGTATGAAAAAAAGGAAAAAACCGTTCATGTCCGCCATCGTCGCCGTTGTTCTCATTGCTTCTGTAGCCGCTTGCAGTGGTGGGGACGGTAAACCAGAGGAAGCTGACAGCAACGCCCCGGCCGGGCAGCAGTCCGCCAAGCTGCGGCTTCTCGGGCCGACGGGTTCGAACAAGTTCATCAAATTCGAGGACAGGGAGAAGTATCCGGTCTGGAAGGAAGTCGACAAGCTGCTGACCGATGCGAACCTGCAGCTCGATTACGAGCTCGTTCCGAACGAGCAGTACAACGTTGTCATCAAAACGCGGATGGCGTCCGGCTCCAACCTTCCGGATATCGTCAACATTTCGGCGCTGGACAATACGACGGTGCTCAATCTGGCGAAGCAGGGTGTGCTGCTGGACCTGAATCCGCTGATCGAGAAGTACAGCAACGGCAACATCAAGAAGATGTATGAGCAGGAGTTCCCGTATGCGAAAAAGACGACCACGACGTCGGACGGGAAAATGTACTGGTTCAGCGATCTGCACAAAAAAACGTATCAAGGCACCGATCCGGCTCCGGTCTCCTTAACGATGCTGCTCCGCAAGGACTGGCTCGATAAGCTGAGCCTTCCGGTTCCGACAAGTGCGGAGGAATACTTGCAAACGCTGAAGACGATGCGCGATAAAGACGCCAACGGCAACGGGCAAAAGGATGAGGTGCTCGTCTACGATCCGGGCTCTTTCTCGGGACCGATCGCGCAGTGGTTTGGGCTGGGGACCAGCATTTCTTCCGTGGATGTGGAGAACAAGAAGGTCGTCTCCCCGTGGTACCAGGACGGCATCAAGGATTACTTCCGCTACCTGCAGCAGCTGGTGAAGGAAGGCGTGCTCGACACCAGCCTGATCGGGGCGACAGGGGAGCAGAAGCAGCAGAAGATGACGGAGAACCAGGTTGCTTCCACAGGAGATTACAATCTGGAGACGTATCTGGAGCCGACGATCAAGGGGGGCGGGGAATATCTACCTCTTATGCCGCTTCAAGCTGTAGACGGCATTGCCCCAGCAGCCCAAATTGAGCCGCCGTTTCTGGTGTGGCAGAAATACGCGATTACGAAAGACAGCAAAAACGTAGAAGCGGCGATCAAGTATTTTGACACGATCTATTCGGATAAGTATGCGGAGCTTCTGTATTGGGGAATCGAAGGGCAAACCTATAAAAAGGATGAGAGCGGCGCGAATGTATTCATCAACAACGCCTCGGACGAAGAGCTGGCCAAAACGGGCCAGGTTCCCGGACTCCGGCTGTTCGGCGATACGGTGTTCCCGCGGGTTCAGTTCGCCAACCTCGAGTTTGAGCTGTCCGGCGTACCGAAATACAAAGCCGACAACGAGCTCAATATCCTGAAATACAAGCCGTATTTCGTCAATATGAACGACAACTATTTGGCGATTCCCGACGATCAGCAGCTGGAAGCGAAAACGAAGATTTTGACCAACCTGAACACGTATTCCACGGAGCTTGCGACCAAGCTGGCTTTAGGGCAAAAATCGCTCGACAACTGGGATCAATATATGGCCGATCTGAAAAAGCTGGGGCTGGACCAGCTGCTGGAGATCGACCAGCAATTGCTCGACAGATACAACAGCATCCAGTAACGTTGACTGTAACCGTATGGCTTTGGAAAATGGCAGGCTCCAATTCGCTTTGGAGGCTCTGCTGTTTTCCTGTTTTTGCATATCTAATGGGGAGGGGTAGCCCGTGCGCAATGGCAGCTTCGGAAGCGGCACGTTTCGTAAAATTCTGTTGTCTTATACCGCGATTTTGATCATCCCGATTATTGTGTTCAGCGCATTAAACGTGCAGCGGAACATCGTCGAGGAGAAACGCCGGCAGCATGAGGAACATGCTTTGGACGCCAAGCGGATCGCCGATCTGGTCGACAATAAACTGAATGAGCTCAAAACCTTGGGCAAAACGCTGAGCAACGAATCCTGGGTGAAGAAGCTGATGCAGGATACGAATGTATACGATCAGGAATTCGATATTACCAAAATGCTGGACATCCGCACCAGTCTTGGCAATAGCGTGAGTTCGCAGGGGATTCTTTCTTTTGGCATGGTGGTGTTCCCAGAGCAGCAGAAGGCGATGACTTCATGGGGGCTGTTCCCGCTGAAGGAATTTTTCCAATCGATTGTCGCATTCGACGAAGCTGCCGAGCAGCAGCTGCAGAGCTCCTTTGCGCAGCAGCAGTATTTTACCATCCTGCCGCCGGCCAGCATGAAGCTGTGGGGCAGCGATAAGCGCGTGATCCCTGTGCTGCAAAGCCTGGAGGTGGTGAATCATCCGCGCGCGGTTTTGGTATTGTTTATTGATAGCGCTTACTTTTCTGATTATATGCACCAGTTTGGAGGGATTGAATCGCAGGAGATCGTTATGACGTCCCGGGATGCGCTGATTTATAGCCAGGTCAAGAATGATCCGGCAGCTCGCGGCGGCACGGCTTCCTACCCCATTCATTTGTCTTCGGAGGCCAGTGATGTGCAGTATGCGATCGCCTACACGGACAGCAGCGTCATCGGCATCGGCAATTTGTTCAGCTCGCTGGCAGCCATCCTGATATCCATCGTTATTGGCGCGTTAATGGCTTATCTGCTGGCCAAAATCAGTTACCGTCCGCTCGGGGCTCTGCTGAATAAGCTGAGCGCCACGGCGCGGGTCGAGGAATCCCGAAACGGCAAAGTGACGGGTTCCGAATACAACTTTATCGAAAAATCGTTCGACCGGCTGCTGCACGAAAACCGCAAGCTTCAGCAATCGATGCAGGATTACGAAAATGCCGCCAAGTCGAATTTGTATCTTCGCCTGCTCAAGGGATATTTTATGGACGATCAGCAGAAGAACGAGCTGGGCAAACTGGGGATCGGTTATACCGAGGACATGTATTACTGCACGATGCTTGTCAGCTTCCACGCTATTCGCGACTTTTCCGACTTCGAGAAAATCCGGAAGATCGAAATGCTGATGATGGTGATCGTGGAAAAAGCGATGAGCCGTTACGGGCTGGACTATGCGCTGTTCGAGGTTACGAACGCAGACAAGGCGATGATCGTGTCCTCCGGGCAGCCGTTTGGAGACGATGATATGCTGGAGCGCATCGCTGCTGAAATGGCCGGCGAAATCGAGCGGCTGAGTGGATTTCATCCCGATATTTTATACGGAGGGGTTGAGCAAGGGCTGGTCGGCATCAGCAAATCGTATTACACGGCCAATGAAAGGCTGCGTTATACCATATTCTCGCGTGAGCATTTTCAGGTGCTGCAGGAGGAGACGATACAGGCCGGTGTCGATTATTATTATCCGACGGATTGGGAAGTGCAGCTCATCAATAACCTCAAGATCGGGAACCTGGATACGTCCCTGCAAATTTTGCATGAAATCCATGCCGAGAACGACAAGCGTGAGCTGGCCGAGGCCAGTGTGAGCCGGCTGCTCTCCTTGCTGATGGAAACGATGCTGCGGGTGCTGCATGAGCTGAATCTGGATACGGATATCTACACGAAGCAATTTTGCAGCCGGGCCAAAGCGGCGAACATCGACGAGATGTGGAGCTATATGTTTGAAGTCGGCACGCTCATTTGCGAGCGGAAGCGGTATGCCAACACGTCTTCGGCCGTGTCGGCCGGCACCGAACTGCTGCAATATGTGAATGACAACTATTCGAGCGCGGACATTTCGTTAAAGCAGCTGGCGGAGATGTATCATATGTCCCTATCGAAGGTGTCCAAAATATTCAAAGAGGTGACCGGCATCAACTTCTATGATTATGTATGCCGTCTGCGGATGGAGAAGGCGAAAGAGCTGCTCCGGGAGCGAAGCTGCGGTATCGATCACGTCGCACGCACGGTGGGGTACGAAAATGTGTATTCCTTCAAACGCGCCTTCACGCGGTATGAAGGCATCAAGCCTGATGAGTATGCGGAGTCGGCGGAGTGCCGGTGAGTTAGTTTCAACCAGCGTTTTAGAAATCCAACCCGTGGTTTAGTTATCAAATTACGCCTCGATATCATCAAGATCCAAATCGGCTATAATCAATTTATAAATTTGGGAGGTGTGTTAAATCATGGTACCGGATGCTAATCACGTCGGCGAAAGAATCAGTCAGCTTCGTCACAGCAAAAGTATGACTCAAGAAAAATTAGGACTGCTTCTAAATGTTTCGGCACAAGCCGTTTCCAAATGGGAAAAAGGAGACTCCTTGCCCGATATTTCTCTTTTAACAGAGTTGGCCAACGTTTTTGATTGCACCACAGACTACCTGCTCGGAAGAGTCAGCAATTTGCAAGCCATGCTGCCTCAAATAACAATGGAACTTCGGAAGACGACGCAAGAGGAAAAAATTAATTTTCTGGGGGAGGTGATTGCTGCAACTTCTCACAATGAACAGTCATCAGCATCACACCCATCGTTAACTCAAGTCCAGTTAGGTCCAACAGGATTAGGTTTGTGGGCAAAAGATAGATTGGTTTGTATCGCAACGACACTTTTCTTGAACGAAGCTGCGGATGCAATGCATGAATCGGTAGAATTTCCAATGAATATTTTGCCTGCCGATATTATTACTGTTATCTATGAATTATTGCTTAATAATGAAAGTTTACAGCCAGACTTCACACCCGTCGAAGAATCGATACTTCGCTCTCGCCTGCCCGTGGATATGAATTTTAACCAGGTAATCGTAGATTGTATTGAACTCGGCTTTGTGGATAGAGTTCGAGGCGGGTATAAACTTAATGTTAAAGGCGATATTGCCACACGTTTATTTTCAATCGTGCATAGGGTTGTAAGTAAACCCAGCTCGTTTTCTTTTGATTTTTCGTGATATGGTTAATTGTTTTTGATACAGATACTCGACCTGTCAAAAAGAGTTTGCTGACATAAAGCAAAAGCCCCTCTGCCGTTTTGGCGGAAGGGGCCGGTTCAAAATAAAATGATATCGTGATCGAATTTGTAAGTATTAGTCAACGAACTGCATAATTCGTCTCACTCACTTCAACTATCCGTTTACGACCTGCCGCTGAACCGTTTGATCGCTTCCTCCGTCACTGGCGTGAAGAGGTTAATCAGGTTGCCGTCGGGATCCCGAAACAGCACCGCACGGTTCCCCCACGGCATCGTGGTTGGTTCCTTGACCCACTCGCTGACAAACGGCTTCAAGCGTTCGTATTCTGCATCGACATCGTCGACACGGAACTCGAGGATGACTGTGTGATTGTCGGCTGCCACGGCGGAACCAGCACCGAACAGCTGCACCGTCTGGGAGTGGCCGATCGCCAGGGTGCACGATGACCCAACGATTTCGGCGAAGACGGGCGCGGGGCGTTCCGCCGACACGCCCATGACTTTCTCATAAAACCCGACAAGACGATCCAAGTCGTCGGTAATGATGCGTACAGAAGCAAAATTCATGAAAAACCATCCTTCCTATAATCCGTGATACAGAACCGTATATTATCATTTTGGGTCATAAACCTTCGTATTG
Organism: Paenibacillus sp. VMFN-D1; assembly: GCF_003386155.1. Lineage (NCBI taxonomy): Bacteria > Bacillati > Bacillota > Bacilli > Caryophanales > Paenibacillaceae > Paenibacillus > Paenibacillus sp. VMFN-D1. The sequence goes on from NZ_QRDU01000005.1 coordinate 150,791, forward strand.
ATCTCCCATTTCTTACGGTTACATACTCCGAGTATAAAAAAACGCTACTGACAACAGTATGTCAGTAGCGTTTTAACATTCGTTTTTGCTGAACTAACGGCAGGTTAACTATAGTTTAATCAAGGGTTCATGCTCTGCCTGAATGGAAAACAATTTCTGGGCGGTCTCGATAAAGGTTTTGACCGCAATGGGACAGTCCTCCACAGGACCGGAGACGATGTGAATATCCCGGTAGGCTGCTGGTGAGATGCGTTTGAGAGGCCCGAAGGCAGGTCCAACAGGGACAGCTCAGGCATGACGGCCAAGCCTTCGCCTGCAGCAATCATTTGAAGAGCCTTTGCAAACCGGGCATATTACTGCAATCGGCATTACCGGGGTCATCTATCTGGGTTTGTTCCCATCCATCGGTTCGTTCCTGTTCTGGAACCAGGGAGTCAAGGCGCTTGGACCGGGCAAAGCCGGGATCACGATGAATCTGATGCCGATTTTCACGGCGATCCTGTCTGTGATGACAGGCCAGGCATTACTGGTCTCCCAGGTTGTTGGCGGCGTTATTGTGATTACGGGGATGCTGCTGTCCGCTAACCTCATCCGATCGGGAAAAGCCGGAACGAAACCGGTATGTATTCGGTCAGGCCAGGACTGTGCACATTAGCAATCCATGAGAAACCGGACATGCTGTTGGATGATAAAATGCAGACATAAAGGAGGCACATAAAGGAGGCTGCATATGGAACGTGTAATCTTGATGATGAATGTGCGAGAAAACAAGGGAGGAGAGATAGTCGCATGGCAAAGATCGTTTTCGCATTGAACCAGTCTCTGGACGGATACGTCGACCACGACCACCCGGCATTTCAGCCCGACCCCGTGCTATTCCGTCATTTCATCGACGACGTGCGCGGCCTGGAGGGCTGTCTGTACGGGCGCCGCATGTACGAGACCATGCGGTATTGGGACGAAGACCATTTGGAATGGGATGCGCCGGAACGGGAATACGCGGCGGCGTGGCAAAGCAAACCGAAGTGGGTGGTGTCGAGGACGTTAAAGTCCGTCGGTCCGAACGCTTCTCTGATCGAGGGCGACCTCGCAGCGGCCATACGTGGGCTGAAGGCTCAGCATGAAGGGGAGATTGAAGTTGCCGGGCCGGAGTTGGCCCACAGTCTAACGGAGCTCGGTCTCGTTGATGAGTATCGACTCTATCTCCATCCAGTCGTGCTGGGTCACGGCAAGCCGTTCTTCGCCGGTCCGCGGCCGCCGCTGCGCCTCGTGGCAAGCGATCGAATTGGCGAGAAGGTGATCAGGTTGACCTACGTTCCAGCTTAGTTGTGCGGTTGACTCAGCGGCCTAAAGGGCACGTTACTTTCATAGGGATTCTCCGGCTGTAGCGGCAGTCAGAGGATCCCTTATTTCGAGGAATGGGAAAAGCCAAGAGGGTGGACATCACACCTTCTTGGCTTTTGTGGTGTAGTGGCGGTAGAGGAGAGCCTAAACTAAGGGTTACAGATCGATTTTCCAGTTGCCCATCATTTTGGCGACTTCCGGATCTCGGTACGATAAGAAAAGACTTCCTCTCGTATCGAGGGTAGAAATTTGTTCGATATCGTCCGCGCTTAACTCAAAATCGAAAATGTTGAAATTTTCGACGATACGTTCTTTTTTCACCGATTTGGGAATGACAACAACTTCACGCTGAACAAGCCAGCGCAGCACGACCTGGGCGACGGACTTGTTGTATTTTTCCGCGATCGAGGTCAGCACTTCGTTGCTAAACAGATTGTTGCGTCCTTCAGCGAACGGTGACCACGACTGGTGCTGTACTCCCTGTTCTTTCATAAAAGCGGCGCTCTCGATCTGGTGGTAGAACGGATGCGTTTCGACCTGGTTGACGGCGGGCACGACTTCGTTATGCACAATAAGGTCCATTAGTCGGTCGGGCAGGAAATTGCTGACCCCAATCGCCTTGATTTTGCCTTCGCGGTACAGATCCTCCATCGCGCGCCAAGCGCCGTAGTAATCGCCAAACGGCTGGTGAATCAGGTATAGATCGAGATAGTCGAGCTGCAGCTTTTTCAGGGACTTGGCAAAAGCCAGTTTGGCGCTCTCGTAGCCAGCATCCTGAACCCAGAGCTTGGTCGTGATGAACAGCTCCTCACGCGGTACGCCGCTGCGCTTAATCGCGCGTCCGACCGCTTCCTCATTCAGATAACCGGAGGCGGTGTCGATCAGGCGGTAACCGGCCATCAGCGCTTCATATACCGCATTCTCGCATTCTTCTGCATCGGGAATTTGATAGACACCGAAGCCGATGATCGGCATTTGTACTCCGTTATTTAAAGTCACGGTTTGCATTGTCATTCCTCCCATGGTTTAAGTGTAAAACGGCAAACGGCCGCGAATCCCGGGAATCGGGCACCTCAGCGGGGCTTCCGCTTACGGCCGGTTTGCTTTACAATAAGCCTACTACCTTCGTGTAACACGAAGGCAAGCCTCTATCAAAAATTATTTATTTTCCAAGGGGGATTACCATGCATACGGTCAAAGAAGCCGCTTTGATCACGGGACTTACCGAGCACGCCGTGCGCTTTTATACGGATAAAGGTCTGGTGCCGAGCGTACAGCGCGATAAAAACAACATTCGGATGTTCGACGAAGAATCGATCAACTGGCTGCTTGGCGTCAAATGCCTTAAGCAATCCGGGATGCCGATTGAAGTCATCAAAACGTACATCGATCTCTGTCTCGAAGGGGACTCGTCTATTCCACAGCGCTACAAACTCATCATGGAACATAAAGAAGCCGCGCGCGTTAAGCTCGAAGAAGCCCAGCGGCACATTGCCCATTTGGAACAAAAAACGGAACTCTATCAGGCCATTTTGGAGCACCGCTCTCCAGACACGACCAATCCGGGCAACTGGGACAACATTCAGCATATGCATGGCGACGTATTTTACTCGCCTTCGGTTCGGAAGGCTTAAGAGATATTCGTGAGCGGGTCAAAGACTTTAGCGGAGGGGGTAGAACGTTGGTAGTTCTACAGATAAACCAGTTAACCCAACAATCGGGACTGCCTGAACATCCAATAAATGATGAACTTCGTCAGTTGATAAAAGAGGGTGAAGACGTAAAAGCCATTAAAAAAGCAAAAGAAACTTTAGGCTTTTCCCTGTTAGAAGGTAAAGAATATATTGATAAGCTGAAATCTGAAACCAGATAATGCTTAAAAAATGGATAAAGCCAAGAAGGGAGTTTGACCTTTCTTGGCTTCTTCGTGTTTGGATAAACGACCAGGGCGAGCGACAAAAATTATTTTACCCGGGCAATATTGACTTATCTATTTTTACCCGGGTATAATTAGTGAAGAAATCAGAGAAGGAGATACAGGCATGGGAAATGACCTAACGCGATTATACTGCACGGCATTTTTGGGTGTGAGAGTCGTCGCCAGTGGTTCGCTACAGCACGTAGTTTCTACGGTAAAGGATACTCTGGATGACAGGGACCTCACACAGCTGCTTATATTTGACGATACCTCGGGGAAGCAAATCGATGTTGATTTTCGCGGGAAGACAGACGACGTGCTCAATCGATTAGGAGAACAGTTCGGTGACTTGCCTCCCGATACAGAAGTGGATCATCAGCCTGCACGGCGGGTCGGCCGACCCAAGCTGGGGGTTGTATCCGGTGAGGTTACGTTATTGCCACGGCATTGGGAATGGCTAAAGAGTCAACCTGGAGGGGCTTCGGTAACATTACGAAAACTCATTGATGAGGCTCGCCATGCTGGAGGAGAACAGAGCAAAAGACGGGAGTCCCAGGAAGCGACATATTACTTTATGACAGCCATGGCCGGGAACTTTCATCATTACGAGGAAGCGCTGCGGGCACTGTATGCTGGTGATGTGGATCGTTTTTACCACTTTATCGATGACTGGGCACCTGATATCAGAGACCATATCAAAAAATTATCCGCTAATGCATTCCCTAAAGAGAGCTCCTGAATGAAAGCATGTGGATGGAGGAGAACATCATGATGAACACTTTGAAAGTCAATGGCATTGATTTGGCCTATGACAGTTTTGGCAACGAAAATGACGAGGCGATCATCTTAATCGCCGGGCTTGGAACCCAGATGATCCGATGGACGGTTCCGTTTTGTGAACTATTGGCAGCGCGGGGCTTTCGCGTGATCCGCTTTGACAATCGCGACGTGGGTTGCTCGACACACTTTAGCCATTACCAGACGCTGGATTTTGACGCGCTGGCGGCTGCTCTCATGTCGGGACAGCGGCCGGATATCCCTTATACTCTCGACGACATGGCCAACGATGCTATCGGACTGCTCGACGCCCTTTCCATTGACCGGGCACATTTCGTTGGCAGGTCGATGGGCGGAATGATCGCCCAGATTGCAGCCAGTGAGTACCCTGACCGGGTTTTATCACTCACTTCCATCATGTCCAGTTCCGGTAATCCCGCCCTTCCGCCAACTTCCCCGGATGTCATGGCGATGATGACTCAACCGGCGCCGAACCCCTTTGAGGATGAAGCAGGATTTTTGGCGCACAGCCTCTCTTTTGCCAAACGCATTGCCGGTACTGGCTATCCGTTTGAAGAGGACGCTTATCGGGCACTTATTCTGGAGGAAGTCCGGCGAGCCTACGATCCAGGCAGTGTCGGGCGACAAATTGCTGCGATCGCTGTCTCCGGTGACCGTCGTCCACGGCTGGCAACGATCAAAGTACCCGCACTTGTCATTCATGGGGTGGACGATCCCATGTTCGTGCCGGCGTGTGGCGAGGACACGGCTTCGGCCATCCCGGGTGCCGAACTCATGTTGGTTGAGGGCATGGGACACGACTTGCCGCATCAACTGTACGAAGAAATCGCTGATGGCATAGAGCGGACGGCTCGCCGCAATTGACACGCGTTCCTGAAAAGCGACCAACCGGAGTCCGCGGTGCCCAGAGGGAGCAGGCTCAGGCCGCAGTGCTGATCACAAGTGATAGACCGCAAACCTTGGTAAAGGGCGGTCTATTTCTTTTTCATGCAAATTTGATCCACCAAAGGCAAAGCTGTTAGCATAATACCAAGGGAACAGGGAAACGTCATGTTTTTCCTTTTATTGTCTACACTAAGCATAACGGTACGCCGCCAGCTTAAAAAAACTTATACATCATCATTTTTCCTTGAAGGGGGACATCTGTTTTGGATGCGCAGTTTCTAGATTTATTGGCCCAGCAATATGATACGGAAGAAAAAGTGATCACCGAGATCATCAACCTTGAAGCGATCTCCAACCTCCCCAAGGGAACCGAGCATTTTGTCAGTGATTTGCATGGAGAGTTCCAGGCTTTTCAGCATGTACTCAGAAACGGTTCGGGTACCGTCAAAGAGAAAATCAAAGATTTGTTCCGTGAGGAATGGACGGATCAAGAAATCAGTGATTTTGCGGCATTAGTTTATTATCCGGAAGAAAAAATACAGCTGGTTAAAGGAGATTTGTGCAATAAACAAGCCTTGAACCGGTGGTATCGACAAACGATCGAACACATGCTTAAGCTCATTTCTTATGCCTCTTCCAAATACACGCGCTCGAAATTGCGTAAAGCTCTGCCGGAGCGGTTTGTATATATTGTTGAAGAGCTTCTGTACAAAACGGATTTGACCCACAATAAGGATCCTTATTATGAGGAAATATACCGGCAAATTATCTCCTTGGGGCAGGCGGACAAGCTTATTATCGGCCTTGCTTATACGACCCAGCGCCTGGTGGTTGACCATCTTCATGTGGTCGGAGATATTTATGACCGCGGGCCGGAACCGGATAAAATTATGGACACCCTGATCAACTACCATTCAGTAGACATCCAGTGGGGGAACCATGATGCCCTATGGATCGGCGCCTATTCGGGTTCCCTGGTCTGCCTTGCGAATATTATCCGGATCTGCGCCAGATACGACAATCTGGACATCATCGAAGACGTATACGGAATCAATCTTCGCCCACTGCTGAACTTGGCGGAGAAGTACTATGATGACAATCCGGCCTTCAGACCGAAGCTGCAAGCTGACCACAACGTATCGGAGTCGGAAATTGTGCAGATTACTAAAATTCATCAAGCCATTGCCATGATCCAGTTTAAGCTTGAAATCCCGATTATCAAGAGACGCCCTTACTTTAATATGTCTGAAAGGCTTTTGCTGGAGAAAATCGATTATGACAACAATGAAATCAACATTGGCGGAAAAACTTACCCGCTGGAAAACACCTGTTTCGCAACGGTAAACCCGGAGCAGCCTGAACAATTGTTAGAGGAAGAGCAGCAGGTGCTGGAGAAGCTGCTGTTCTCCGTTCAGCATTCCGAAAAGCTGGCCAGACATATGAATTTTCTGATGAAAAAGGGCAGCCTTTATTTAAAATACAACGGGAATTTGCTCATCCACGGCTGTATTCCTTTGGACGAAGAAGGAAACATGGAAGAAATGCAGATTGAAGACCAACTGTATTCAGGCCGTCAGCTGCTCGACGTTTTTGAATATTATTTACGTTACGCCTTCGCACATCCGGAAGAGACGGATGATTTGGCTACGGATATGGTGTGGTACATCTGGACAGGGGAATGTTCCTCGCTCTTTGGAAAAAGAGAAATGACCACCTTTGAACGTTACTTTATCCAAGATAAAGAAACCCATAAGGAGAGAAAGAACCCTTACTACCATTTACGTGAACATGAGGAGATCTGCCGGAAAATCCTGCTGGATTTCGGACTGAATCCGGATCATGGACATATTATTAACGGACACACGCCGGTTAGAGAAATTCGTGGAGAGAACCCGGTTAAAGCAGGCGGGAAAATGGTCGTCATCGACGGCGGTTTTTCCAAAGCTTATCAGTCCACAACGGGCATTGCCGGATATACGTTGCTGTACAATTCTTTTGGCATGCAGCTTGTCGCCCATCAGAAATTCAACTCCAGAGAAGATGTGTTATGTAACGGAACGGACGTATTGTCTGTAAAAAGACTGGTGGACAAAGAACTGGAGCGGAAGCTGGTGAGGGAAACCAACGTCGGGGAGAAGCTGCAGCAGAAAATATCCAATTTGAAGAATCTCCTGGAATATCGCTATATGAAATGAAGCAGCTGCGAAATGGAACCATGGCTTTAGGTAAGGAGTCGCCCGAGGGCGGCTTTTTTATTTTTAAAATGTTTTGCCTCCTGCAGTACCCTGACATAATGCTGTCAAGGTGGGTGGTCTAATATTAGTAATGTAAGCAAGACAAACGCCAACCCATTTGAGGAGGAAAATGAAATGACTACAGTTAACCCGAATTGTTACGAGGTAAGTGAAGCGATCCATCCTTTCCATATCGCCGTGCCACAGGATGATCTTGATGATCTTCGGTATCGTCTGTCCCGGACGCGGTGGCCTGAAACGATGAACGGGGCCGGCTGGAAATACGGCATTTCACTCGACTACATCAAAGAGTTGGCGTCCTACTGGCAGAATGAGTATGATTGGCGGAAATACGAGGCGCAATTGAACGAGTACCCGCAGTTTACAACGACAATCGACGGAGCCCAGATCCATTTCATGCATGTTCGCTCACCGGAGCCAGATGCATTTCCTTTACTGCTTACCCACGCTTGGCCGAGTTCGATTGTGGAGTTTTTGGAATTAATCGGTCCGCTTAGCGATCCGCGCAGCCACGGCGGCGATCCGGCGAACGCATTCCATCTCGTCATCCCTTCCGTTCCCGGATTCGGCTTCTCGGGTCCGGCGCTCGGCTCCGGCTGGAATATTGCCCGCATTGCAAAGGCATGGGATACGTTAATGAAACGTTTGGGATATACAGAGTACGGATCACACGGCAGCGACTGCGGTGCACTCGTGTCCAGAGAGCTTGGTATACAAAAGCCGGAAGGTCTGCGCGGCATACACGTGCTGCAGTTATTTTCCTTCCCTTCTGGAGATCCTGCCGAGATGGTGGATTTATCGGAGGATGATCAGAAGCGGCTTCAATTCCTGGCGAATTTTCATGAACGGGCGGGCTTTAATTCGATCCAATCCACCCGGCCGCAGACGCTTTCCTACGGACTTGCGGATTCGCCGGCAGGCCAGCTCTCATGGATAGCCGAGTTATTTAACGGTTTCGGCGATCATGTGGATTTTATTGACAGGGATGCACTCCTGACGAATGTCACTCTGTACTGGTTGACCAATACGGCGGAATCGTCCGCCCGGTTATATTACGAGAACGCGCATCAGCAGCAGGAATCGCAAGGACCGAATACGACTCCGACAGGAGTGGCCGTGTTCGGCGATGATTTCAAATCGATCAAACGGTTTGCCGAACGCGACAATACCAATATTGTGCACTGGTCGGAGTTTGAGCGCGGCACCCACTTTGCCGCTATGGATGCGCCGGATCTTCTGATTCCCGACATCCGGTCATTCTTCAGCCGATACCGCTGATATTAGGGATATGGGAAAAAGCCAAGAGGGTGAAGATCGCCTTCTTGGCTTTTTCATCAAACGACATTCGACTGCTCGGCAAACAGCTTGGGCTGCTCCAGTTAGCCGTATGGAAAAGAATCCAGATAAACAATATACTGTATAGAATGAACTAAAGAAATGAATGTCATAGAATCTAGATCACTATAACTGTTTTTTATTGAGGTGAATATCAAATGGAAGAAATCGATGACTCCAAACAAATTGTATTACAAATCGGCGGTGCCTTGAAAAAGTACAGAAAAGAAAAAAACATGAGCTTGGACGACTTAGCGGAGTTAACGGGCGTCAGCAAACTTACTCTTGGGAATATCGAACGTGGAGAGACAAATCCAACGTTGGGGATGATATGGAAAATTTCAAAAGGCATATCTTTACCGCTATTGGCTTTGTTCAAATCAGAAGAACCTGTTAGTCTGTATCGAGCAGGGGAAGGACTGCGATTTTCTAATGGTCAAAAAAATTGGGTCATTGAACCTGTCTTTAAAAGCAACGATATTGAAATGTGTCGGGCATACTTACAGCCCAATAGCTCGTATTACCCTGAAGGTCATCATGTGAATACAACGGAAATTGCGACCGTCATGACGGGTTCCATTGAAATACAAGTCAACGGAGAGATTTACACATTGAATCAATATGATACGATGAGTTTTCGTGCAGATTATGCTCACTCTTATACGAATCCTACGGATAGTGAAACCGTACTCCATATCTCCTTAAAATATGGTTTCTAAAAATCGAAAATTCCTCTTATTACATACAACTCCGAATTCCATGATGGGATTCAGAGTTGTATTTTTGTTTTTAGATGAGATATGGTTTACTATAAAATACTTCTTGTTAAAAATAGTATACTATAATATACTTTTGTTGTTCGCGCGAATGTACTTGCATCATAGGCATGAATTCAGGAAGGAGAATTGAAGAATGCCGAAACAAAATATAAAAGGGGTACCATCCTCTATAGGGCTGATCATTCTCGGCATTATTGTTATTGCAGCTAATTTACGTACTCCCTTAACCTCTGTCGGTCCTTTAGTGAGTCTCATAAGGGATGACGTTCATATTTCAAATACATTAGCGGGCCTGATCACAACGGTACCCTTGCTTGCGTTTGCTTTATTATCTCCTCTAGTACCGAAATTAGGACGAAAATATGGGGTTGAACGTATCATTTTGATGGCCCTCATCTTCCTGACAGTTGGTATTGTAATACGTTCTTTATCTGGCGCAGCTGATCTGTTTATTGGAACAGCCATTCTTGGATTCGCCATTGCCGTATGTAATGTATTATTGCCAAGTATCATCAAAAGGGATTTCCCGAATAAAATTGGCTCCATGACAGGTGTTTACTCCATTTCAATGAGTTTATGTGGAGCAATCGCATCGGGAATCAGTGTACCAGTAGCCGTGAACGCAGGTCTAAAATGGCAGGGAGCATTGGGAATATGGGGGATGCTAAGCTTTGTTTCGGTCCTCTGTTGGTTACCCCAATTAAGAAATCAAACGAAGCAAACGGCCACGACGAGTCAACAGGTGGCCGGCAACGAGGTGAATGTTTGGAGATCCCCGCTTGCCTGGCAAGTAACCTTGTTTATGGGTATACAATCCATGGTTTTCTATGTGTTGATCGCATGGTTGCCTGAAATTTTAAAGCAGCAAGGAATTGACTCCAGCCAATCAGGTTGGTACCTCTCGATCATGCAGTTGGCTATGCTTCCATTTACCTTTATTGTCCCCGTTATTGCTGGGCGCATGTCCAGCCAACGTTTGTTAGTAGTCATCACAACCATTTTGCTGTTGACGGGAACGCTCGGGATCCTTTACGGCAGCTCCGATATCATTCTGTTGTGGATCATCTTACTCGGCATTGGTGGAGGCTTCGCCTTTAGTTTGTCCATGATGTTTTTCGGGTTACGTACTGAAAATGCGCATCAGGCAGCGGAACTGTCCGGCATGGCACAATCGATCGGATATCTGCTTGCCGCAATCGGTCCTGCCCTTATCGGATACCTGCATGATGCGACAAATAGTTGGAACCTGCCGCTTTTCATTCTGCTTGGCGCTTCGGTCTTACTCCTTTTAGTCGGTTTAGGCGCAGCAAAAAACCGTTATGTAGATAGCCGAAATCGTTACGAGCTGCCACGGAAAGGATGATTAGAATGTTTAACAAAATTATGGTGGCCATTGATCAAGCTGAAATAACGAACAAGCTCCTTGATGCAGCCGTTGAAATAGCCCAAAACAAACAAACGCAAGTTACCTTGGTTCATGTCAGCCAGGAATATGTGTCGAATGGCATGACCTATGTACCAGAGAATTTTTTGGAAGACATATTGAACGAAATGGAGAAAGCGGGTTTGGAACAGCTACAGCAAGCCAAATCTAAATTAAAATCTGCGGGGATTAACCCGGAAACCGTTCATCTTAAGGGTGATCCTGCACATGAAATATTAAATTATGCAAGGGATACCGAGCAGCAACTTATTATTATCGGAAGCCGTGGGCTAAGGGGCATCAAAGAAATGATGCTTGGAAGCGTTAGCCACAAGGTTTCACAGCTATCCCATTGTCCAGTCCTCATTATGCATTAACTCCTTCGGGAACTGCAGAGATAATATGGGAAAAAGCCAAGAGGGTGAACATCACCTTCTTGGCTTTTTTGGTGTCGTCATGAGGCTGATCGCGCGATTCTATCAAAAATATTATGGTTGGATTCCAGGCAAGTAGATTGTTAGATTCGTTGCCTAAACCTATAATGGAGAGTGACATAGAAGGAATAAAATAACAGATGGATAGATGAATAGAAGAACAAGGAGAGGTCTATGTGTACCCTGTGAAAAAAATGTGGAGGTTATTTCTGTGTTTGATCATTATAGCGGGGGCGCTTCCTTTAACAACAATCAATAAAGCGTCCGCTAGTGATGAAGCAGCCGCTGTCCAGTCGACGGGGAGCGTGAACACGCCAGCCAGCGACGAAGCGGCTAGTTTGGCCGAATCCCCCTCTCAGGGAACGGGCCAGTCTGACACGGAGCCGCTAACGGCTACTGTTGTGGTGGCCAAGGATAAGCTAATCATTGGGGATTCTTCAACGGTAACGATCAAATTCTCGGGAGCGGTGACCAGTTTCGATCTATCATCAGATATGACAGCTCAGAACGGCTCCTTAGGCAACCTTTCCACTCCAGACAACATCACCTACACGGCGACGCTGACGCCCACTGCGAACATCAATGCCAAGAATAACGTCATAACGCTTAACTTAGCGGGGGTGACTTATGCCGGAGGACTCAAAGGAACAGGAACTATCGATTCGAATAACTACGAGATTGATACAGAGCGTCCAACCTCCACGATTGCGATTGCCGATTCCAAACTGATGGCCGGCCAGACTACAACCGTGACGTTTACGTTCTCGGAAGCGGTAAAGGGTGTCGACCTAGCTGACCCGACTGTGGCTAACGGCACATTAAGTAACCTCAGTTCGAGTGACGGCGGCAAGACATGGGCGGCGACCCTGACGCCGACTCCGGGTATACAGGATAACACCAATATCATCACGTTAGATAATACAGGAGTGGCGGATCTCGCCGGCAATGCGGGTGAAGGAACGACCAATTCCGCCAACTACGAGATTGATACTGTACGCCCAACGGCCACCATTGTGGTTGCTGACAATGAGCTAAAGCCAGGCGAAACTTCACTTGTGACCATCACTTTCTCGGAGGCGGTGTCGGACTTCAACTTATCCAGCCTTACGGCGAGTAACGGGACACTAAGTAATCTCACTCCGATCGACGGGGGAACGACTTGGAACGTTACGCTGATGCCTAACGCCAACGTTAATGCGGCTGACAATTTCGTTACGCTCGACAACAGCATGGTGCATAATGCGGCCGGCAATTCATTGGGGGAGGGAGTGACAAAATCCAATCCCTATACTGTCGATACGGTGCTGCCATCTGCGGCATTGAGCCATTTGACCATATCGAGCGGCACATTAAGCCCTGCTTTTGTACCCGAAACGACAAGCTATACCGCCAATGTTCCTTATGCTGTATCCAGCATAAAAGTAAACGCGGCAATGAAGGATAACAGCGCCACGATGACCGTGAACGGAAGTCCGGTAGCCAGTGCGCAACCAAGTCAGGATATTTCATTAAACGTAGGTGTAAACCCCATTACGATCATTGTAGCTGCCAAGGATTTGTCGACCAAGACCTATACGATCTCCGTGACACGTGCTAATCGCGAGACAAATGAGGGCGGGAGCAGCGACAATGGTAGCAGTGGTAGCGGCAGTAACAACGGTGGCAGTGTTGACAGTGGCCATGTAAGCAGCGGCTGTTCAACAACACCGGTAATCCCGAGCGATAACAAAATCATCTCTACGGATGGTCAATTAATTCTTCCTCCAGGTAAAGCCGGAGAGGTTCGTTCAGGAGATGCCATCTCGATCTCTGTTCCAGCATGTGCGACAAAGCAAGAGCTGAAATTAGCGATCCAAAAAGTAACGGACACTCATCCATTTATAACTCATCATGGAGTTTTCCTTAGCCCGGTATTTGAGCTTTCAAAAAATGTACCGGCATCCTTCGATAAACCAGTAACACTAACTTTTGCATTTGACTCGGCAAGCTTGAAAAGCAATCAAACGGCGGCTGTTTTTTATTATGATGAAGCGAAGAAAATTTGGATCATGGTTCCGGCCGGCAGGGTACAGGAAAACCGCATTGCTGTCACTGTCGATCACTTCACAAAGTTTGCAGTACTCGCCATTGATCAAACAACCGGGTTAACCGTCATCAGCGACCCGGCGGAATTTGCCGATATCTCCGGACATTGGGCAGAAGCCAGCATCAAGCAGGCGGCAAGCACCGGAATCGTCACCGGTTATCCTGACGGCACGTTTAAACCGGGCAAGACGGTCACCCGCGCAGAGTTCGCGGTAATGCTCGTTAATACGCTAGGCATCAAAAAGCCGGGAGCTGAGCTGACCTTTATCGATTCAGCCAGTATCGGTGCATGGGCAAAAAATGCGGTCGCACAAGTGGTGCAGCTAGGTATGATGAAAGGATACGAAAACGGTACTTTCCGTCCGAACGCAGAAATCACACGCGCTGAAATAGCCGTCACCATTACCAATGCCGTGGGCCAGATCAGCAAGGATACTCCGGAAGCAGGCTTCGCAGACGACAGCGAAATTCCGGATTGGGCCAAAGGCAGCGCTGAATTTCTGAAACAAACCGGGATTATGCTTGGGAAAGACGGCAATCGATTCGCTCCCCAAGACGCTGCTACAAGAGCTGAGGCTGTGACGGTCCTGCTGAATATGTTCGCACTTCGAGGGTAGATGAAATTTTAACCCTATGAACGATTGATGTCATGAAGAAGGCTTCCGGCATAAAACGCTGGGGGCCTTTTTTTTGACGATTTGAAAGATGATTTTCTATCAGAAGGTATTCGTGATAAAAGTTTGTAAAAGTTACCCGAAGAGGAGCCGGTCGATACCCAGGTATTTACGCCTGATTGTCGCCCGGCTTTTTCTCGTTATTTAGAGGGAATTTTAATTTCAACATAGGAAAAAAGGGTGCGGGAAGAAAGTCGTATCCCACAAAACCGGTTTAACTCTGATTCGATCCTGAGAAAAGGGATATTCCACAGATGGTGGAGACTGGAAAAAGCGTATCATTTCGGGGCAGGCGAGCATTTATACGTTTGGAAAGAGGAGTAGGTGAGCATGAGTTTCGAGTTTTTTCGACGACTAGGCATGATTCCTCATTTTCGGGAAACCGCATTGACTGATCAAAAGCGCATTCATATACTTGAGCCTAAATTTGGATTTGTTAGTTATTTTAACAAAGTAAGGTGGTGGATGACATCGTGATCGGTAGGGGGAAAACCGGGAACGCCAAATTCGTCAAGCAGATGAACCGGGAAGGCATTTTGCATCAGCTCCGGCAGGAGCCCCGCTTGTCACGAGCCGAACTGGCAGTAAAAACGAAGCTTAGCCGTCCTTGTGTCTCGGCCTTGGTGGAAGAGATGATTCATGAAGGGCTCATTCGTGAGGTGGGTACAGGAGAATCCAGAGGGGGGCGCAGGCCGATCCTGTTGGAATACAATGTGCAGGCGTATGCAGTCGTAGGCGCCGTGTTTGAAGGCAGCGAGCTTGAAATGGCCGTAGCCGATATGAAGGGCGAACTGATCGCCCAAATGCATACGCGTTTGAAGCAGCCGGTGGATGGGGAATTCGCACTTCAGGCGCTCGAAGAGACGCTGGAGCGTCTGCTGGTTGCGAGCGGGACGGACCGGGGCCGGGTGATCGGTATCGGCGTTGGGCTTCCGGGCATTACGCAGCGCCGAAGCGGCACCGTCAGCCATGCTCCAAGCACGGGCTGGATGGACCTCCCCGTAGGCAGGGAGATTGAAGAGCGCCTTCAGCTGCCGGTGGTGCTGGATAATGACGTCAACATGATGACGCAGGGCGAATTTTTCGGGGGGGCCGGGTCTGGCGTATCCAGCCTGGTGTATATGTACGTCGGAACCGGGATCGGCGCCGGCATTATCCTTGACAAGCAACTGTACCGCGGAAGCAAGGAGGCCTCCGGAGAAATCGGGTATATGCGGATCGGTGACTCGCCGGGAAGGCGCAAAGGCGAATTCGGCGTGTTCGAGAAAAATTTCTCGGTGAACGGCATACACGGTAAAGCGAAGGCGCTTGGGCTTGAGGTCGACGCGGAGACGAGCATTCTCCGGCAGTTAATCCAGCTGAGCGAGGAAGGCAGCTCGCAGGCGGAGGGACTGCTGAATGACGTGTATCACGGCTGGGCTTCGGGAATCGCCAATACGGTCAGCGTGCTCGATCCCGAGATGCTGGTCTTGAGCGGCGAGATGGTCCATTTGAACGAAGCCGGACTGAACCGGATCCGCGAGCTGCTGCTGGATTGGGTGCCGGTGATGCCGGAAATCCGCTTGGCGGCGCTGCGAGAGCGCGCGGGGCTCATGGGTGCGGTGCACAGCGTGCTTGAAGCGCATTCGTACGCATCCAGGTAGTTAACATTTTGAATTATAAATTAGCTCAACATCCTAATGAGTGCTTAATCATGGGCAGAGTAGCGGAGGGGCCGGAATCGATCTGCAGAAGCGGCAGCGGGCGCCTTTGTGACCGAATTTCTACCTTGCTGAAAAGGTGAATCAAGAAATTTGGGAACAACAGCGATCGGAAGAACGATCCGGAACCGCAGCGGCCACCCTGCACCCATACTAAGAACTCACTTCAATGTTGAGCCTAAAATTAGGGGGATTAACAATGGCAAAGAAATGGTTCAAGCTCGGCATGATGTCCATCGCTCTGACAATGACGGTCGGTCTGACCGCTTGCGGCGGCGGAGACAAGGAACAGGCCGCCTCCGGTGAAGCGGGCGGGGACAAGGGATCCCAGAAGCTCGTCATCTACACCGCCCGCGACAAAAACGTCGTTGAGCAGATTCTGCCGAAGTTCGGGGAGCTGAACCCGGATATCGACGTGGAAGTGATGACGATGGGCGCCCAGCAGATCATGGAGCGGGTGCGCGGCGAGAAGGCCAATCCGCAGGCTGACTTCTGGTGGGGCGGCACGCAGTCCTCTTTTATAACGGCGGCAAATGAAGGGCTGCTGGAATCGTATAAGCCGAGCTATGCGGACAGCATTCCGGCCGAATACAAAGACGAACAGGACCGCTGGTACGGGGAGATGCTGCTGCCCGAGGTCATCATGTATAACTCCGAGGCGGTGAAGAAAGAGGATGCGCCGAAGGATTGGGATGATTTGCTCGATCCGAAATGGAAGGATCAGATTCTGATCCGTGGTGTCATGGCGTCCGGCACGATGAGAACGATCTATGATGCCATGATATACCGCCAAGATCCCGCGAATCCGGAAAAAGGCTACGAGTGGCTGAAAAAGCTCGATGCCAACACGAAAGAGTATACGCAGGACCCGACCCAATTGTACTTGAAGCTGGCCCGTCAGGAAGGAAAGCTGTCGCTGTGGAACCTGCAGGACATTCTGATCCAGAAGGAGCTGCAGAAGCAGCCGTTTGACTACATCTATCCAACCAGCGGTGCACCGATTCTGGTGGATGGTGTCGGCATTATCAAGGGTGCCAAAAACCTGGACGCGGCGAAGAAGTTCTTTGACTTTATTTTTGATGAAGGCCAGCTTAAGGAAAAGGCGGACAAGTTGTTCCAGATTCCGACCCGGACCGATATCGACAAAAGCCAGTTCCCGGACTGGTACAAAAACCTCGATACCAAGCCGCTGGACCTGGATTGGACAGTCCTTGCGGATAAAGAGAAGGAATGGATGCAGTATTGGGATGAGAATATCAAAGGCAAGGGCGGCAAATAACGGATTGCGGCTTGATGAGCAAAGTCCTGCAACCATATAAGTTAAATCAAAGAATATGATGCAGGCAAGGGAGTAAAATGATTCCGAAGAAGCGGAGCGGTCGCATTTGGCTTTCGGATTTCTACCTTAAAAGTCCAATATAATCAAGAAATCCGAAAACAAGAGCGATCATAGGAACAGTTTACGTACTTGCCCCATCATCCATTTCAACAGTTGAACTTATATAGCTACTAGGTTGTCTGCCTTTCGAATGGTTAAGAAAAATACTTATTGCACGAAGGCAATTAAGCTTGCATCTATACGTGAATGGACTTGAAGGAGGACGAATGATGATCGGAGTCACGCTGGACCGCGTCAGCAAAACATTCGGTGGGGCCAAGGGTGTGGAGGAAGTTGACGTACATATCAATCCAGGCGAGTTTTTTACCTTTCTGGGTCCGAGCGGCTGCGGCAAAACGACCACTTTGCGCATGATCGCCGGTTTCTATTACCCCAGCGACGGACGCATTCTTTTCGGTGAGCATAATGTCACCCACATGCCGCCCAATAAGCGCAACACGGGCATGGTATTTCAAAACTACGCCTTATTTCCGCACATGACCGTATTCGAGAATATTGCTTTCGGTCTTCAAGTCCGGAAACAGGGAAAAGCTGAAATTAACGAGAAGGTCACGCGCGCCCAAAAGCTGGTGCATCTCGACGGCTACGGGCAGCGCCGTATCGATCAATTGTCCGGCGGGCAGCAGCAGCGGGTTGCGCTCGCTCGTGCACTGGTGATCGAGCCGAATATTCTCCTGCTCGATGAGCCCTTGTCCAACCTCGATGCCAAGCTGCGGGAAGAGACAAGGCAGGAAATCAAGCGGCTTCAGCTGGAGCTGGGCATTACTACGATTTACGTTACGCATGATCAATCGGAAGCGATGTCCATGTCGGACCGGATCATGGTCATGAAGGATGGCGTCGTGCAGCAGATCGGTACGCCGCATGAAATTTACAACCGTCCGGTCAACCGTTTCGTCGCTTCGTTTATCGGGGAGTCCAATCTGTGGGAAGGCACGGTAGAGCGGCTGGAAGGCGGTATGGTAGATGTACGGCTTGCACCGGATTTGCGGCTGACCGGCCTCGCCAAAAACGCCTCGCCCGAATGCAAGCTGGCGGTGGGACAGAAGGTTACATTGTCGGTACGCCCGGAGGCGGTTCGGGAGGCTGCCGCGTCCGAACGCGGTGAGGACAATACGATGGCTGTGAAGGTGCTGCTATCGGAATTCACCGGGATCAGTGTGAATTATATGGCTCAGGCCGGCCCGTTGTCCGTGAAGGCAATGTTTGTCGGGCAGGGGCACCGGATGAGGGAGCGGGACGAGGAAGTGTTGTTTAACGTGGCGCCGGACAGCATTTATTTTTTGGAATAGGGGGTGACCCGAAGCGATGAACAAACCTCAGCCTCAATTGGCACCGTCGTCTATTCGCCCAAGCAGCCGTTGGAATTCGCTGACGAGATCGCCGCATTTTGTGTATGTGCTGATTGCGCCGTTATTTCTTATCCTATTGGCATATGTCATCTATCCGTTCTTTCAGACGTTCCGGCAGAGTTTGCAGCTGGACGGCGGCTTTTCGCTCCAAAACTACTCCCGTTTCTTCAGCCTGGAACATACGGCGAATCTGGAGGCCCTGTGGACGAGTGTATACATCTCGGTACTCAGCGTGATCACCTGCGGCATCGTGGGGGTGGCCATGGCATTCCTGCTCGAAAGGTACGAGTTCCCCGGCCGCAAGCTCTTGTCGGTGCTTGTCCTCGTGCCGATGGCGCTGCCGCCACTGATCGGGGTGTTATCTTTTGAATTTTTGTACGGTTCCAGCGGTATTATTCCGCGGGGGCTGCAGCATCTGCTTCATCTGGACAAGCCGCCTTTTACCCTGAAAGGGATTTGGGGCGTACTGGTGGTCCATACGTTTACGATGTACACCTATTTCTATATGACGGCGTCTTCGGCAATCAAAGGGCTTGATCCGTCGCTTGAGGAAGCCGCAGCGAATCTGGGGGCGAACCGGTTCACCATCTGGAAGCGGGTGATTCTGCCCATGCTGACGCCGGCCATCGTTGCGGCATCGCTGCTCGTCTTTATGATCTCGATGGCGTCGTACACCGCGCCGCTGATCTTCGGCATTGAACGGACGATGACGATGCAGATTTATTTGTCTCGCACCAACGGCGACTTGGATATGGCGGCGACACAATCGATGCTGCTGTCCGTCGTGTCCATTCTGTTTCTTATTCTAATGCGTTGGTACCAAGGCGCGCGGAACTACCAGAACATGAGCAAAGGCGTCAGCGTTCACCGGACCGAGGTGAAAAGCAAAGCAGGCAGAAACACCGCGATGGTTCTGTCTTTTCTCGGGGTGCTCGTGCTGATGCTGCCGATCCTCGTGATCGTGCTGCTCGCTTTTTCCGAAGACGGAAAGTGGACGACCCAAGTGCTGCCGCCGTCTTATACGCTGGACCATTTCAAGGATCTTTTCACTGACAGCAAAACATGGCGTCCCATCGCCAACAGCTTCAAAATCAGCATCGCGGCGACGATCGGCAACCTGCTGTTCGGCGTCGCAGCCGCCTATGCCATCGTGCGCATGAACTTTAAGGGGAAAACGCTGCTCGATATTCTGATCATGCTGCCTTGGGCGCTTCCGGGCACGGTCGTGGCCGTAAACCTCATTACGGCGTTCAGCGAGCCCAATGCGTTTTCCTTCGGACAGGTGCTGATCGGGAGTTTCTGGATTTTGCCGCTGGCTTATTTCGTCCGGCATCTGCCGCTGATCTTCCGCTCGACCTCGTCCACGCTGATGCAAACCGACCGTTCGGTGGAGGAAGCGGCGCGAAATTTGGGAGCGTCCTGGTGGTACACCTTCCGCCGCGTCGTGTTTCCGATGGCGCTGAGCGGCATCCTGGCGGGCACGCTGCTTGCACTTGTGGAAGGCATCGGCGAGTTCGTCGCCTCGATTCTGCTGTATACCAACAAGACAACGCCGATCTCGGTCGAGATTTTTCAGCGGATGTACGCATTTGAATTCGGAACCGCCTGCGCATACGGCGTGCTGCAAATCGTCATGATTATTCTCGTGCTTTACGTTTCCCGGAGACTGACCGGCGGCAATGCCGGCTCCGCGATTTGACCGATAGATTTTCCTGAACCTGAAGCGGTAAAAGAACACCTTTTTTCATTACGCGGCGACCTGTCCGATAAAAGGCGAGCCGATTGCGATAATGATACAGGCAGGCAGCGGCATTTGCCGATGCAGGCCAACACTCACGCTTGAAGGAGGAGAAGTAACTTGAGTCAACGTGAACTGAGTAAGAAACGCAGGGCGAAACAATGGATGGCGGCATCAATGAGCCTGGTGATGGCAGGAACGCTTGCTTTTCAGGCCGGTCCAGGAAAGGCATCTGCTGACAGGGGGGTGGTCGATTTATGGAAAGCCATCAAGCCCCTCACCACCATTGCCAGCGCGATGAATACGGGTGCTCACCCGGATGATGAGCATAGTGCGACACTCGCGTATCTTTCGCTCGGACTCGGCGTGGATACATACAGTGTCATCGCCAACCGCGGGGAAGGCGGGCAGAACGAAATCGGCAGCGAGCTTGGCAACGCCCTCGGAATCATCCGCACGCGGGAGCTGCAGGAAGCGTCGAAGATTACGAATGTGACGCTGGCGAACCTGAGCCAGAAGCTGGACGATCCGATCTATGACTTCGGATTCTCCAAAAGCCCTGACGAAACGTTGGAAAAATGGGGCGAAGACGTCGCTTATGAACGGCTGATCCGCCAAATCCGGGAGAAACGTCCGGATGTGCTGATTCCGGCGTTTCTGAACGAACCTTCGACGCACGGGCATCATCGGGCGATCAACGTGCTGACCGTACGTGCCTTCAAGGATGCGGGTAATCCGCAGGTGTTCCCGGAGCAGCTGAAGGAAGGGCTGCAGCCTTGGCAGCCGAAGAAACTTTATGTACCAGGAACGGAGAAGGCATACGATGTCTCTTTGCCGGTCAACGAATATAATGAGCTGTACGGCGCTTCCTATGCCCAGCTCGGAGAAGAATCCCGCTATATGCATAAGAGCCAGGGCATGGGCCGGCAAGTGGACGAAGGCCAAGGAACGGCCTATTACACACTTCAGGCATCGGCGGACGGTAAGAAGGACGAAAAGCCGGCAGCGTCGTTGTTCGGCGGAATCGCCTTTACGTTTGACGATCTGGCCAAAGAAATAGACGCCAAAGGAAAAGACAACAAAGTCGCCAAGCAGCTGAACACGCTGCAAAAGGACGCGAGCGAAGTCATTGCGGCTTATCCCGCTTTTGCGGAAGTCGCCCGCGAAGTTCACGAAATGAAAGCGGACGTTCAAACCGCCGTGGAGCTTGTGAAGTCATCATCTTTAGATTCATCGGCGAAAAATGATCTGCTGCATCGCTTGGACGTGAAGGAAAGACAGCTCAATAAAGCCAGCCAGGAGGCGACTTCGGTCGTCGTGAAGGTGAAGCCGGAGACCGGGGAACTTATTCCGGGGCAAACGACGAAGGTGACGGTAACGGCCTTTAACGGCGGAGACGTGAATGTCGGAAAGGTCAGCCTGAAGCTGAATGTTCCCGAAGGCTGGAATGCGAAAGCGTCAGGAGCGGCGACCTTCGCCAAGCTGGACAAAAACAAGACGGTCCAAACCGAATTTGAGGTCACCGTGCCGAAACAGGTGGAGGACTTCAATCCTTATGCGCTTCCGCTGATTTCCGCGGATATCGGGTATGAGGCGTTCGGAACGGCGGCAACGCTGCATGCGGTTCCGGATAATGCGGTAGCCGTGCTGCCGCCGGTTGCGCTGTCCCTAAGTCCGGAAGCAGCGGTTCTGAATACGCTGAAACCGGGAGACGCCGTATCGGTCAAGGTGACCGCGACGAATTATGCGCCAGGCGCGGAGAAGACGAAAATTTCGCTGAAAACGCCGGAGGGCTGGACAGTGGAGCCTGCGGTGCAGGAATTGAGCTTCGCGGCCAAATACGAAACCAAGACGGCTGAATTTACGGTCAAGGCGCCTGAGGGCGTGAAGGCGGGAAGCTACAGCTTGTCAGCTGTATCGAGCGACGGAACACTGGACAGCAGCAGAACGGTACAGGTCATCCAGTATCCGCATATCGGCAAAACCTATTACGTCAAGCCGGCCAACCTGGCCATTCAAGCGTTCGATCTGAAGGTGCCAGAGGGATTGAAGGTCGGCTATGTGTCCAGCGGGTTTGATAACATCGATCAGGTGCTGCGCCAGGTGGGCATCAATGTGACGAATCTGGACGCCAAAACGATTCAGTTCGGCGATCTGTCGCAGTACGATACGATTGTGCTCGGCATTCGGGCCTATGCGTTCCGGCCGGAACTGATTCCTAGCAATCAGCGTCTGCTCGATTACGCCAAAAATGGCGGCAACCTGGTGGTCCAGTATCACAAACCGGAAGACAAATGGTCGCCGGACCTCGCTCCGTATCCGATCAAGATTGGCGCGCCGCTGATCGAATGGCGCGTCACGGACGAAAACTCCAAGGTGACGATGCTTGCGCCGGATCATCCGATCTTTAACACGCCGAATAAGATAACATCGGCCGACTGGGAGAACTGGATTCAGGACCGCTCGGCTTACAACCCATCGGAGTGGGGCAAGGAGTACACGGAGCTGATCTCGAACGGCGACCCGGGTGAGAAAGAGTTTACGGGCACGTTCCTCACAGCCCCTTATGGGAAAGGGAATTACACGTACAGCTCCATTGTCTGGTACCGCGAAATGCCAAGCCTTGTTCCAGGCTCGATTCGCATGTTCGTGAACATGATCAGCCTGAAGCAGGGAGGGATGGTTTCCACCGGAACCACTCCCCAAAAGTAATGGATGATCGGGCTGGAATGTAGGATGAACCGTTGAAGGATTTAGCTTGAAAGGGGATGGCGCGGAGCGATAGGCTTCGCGCCGGACCCTGGATTTTCACACGGATAAAGACTTTGGCTTAATGTACATAAAACAAACCATGGAGGGGACTGGGGCAACATGAGGAATCGGGAACAGATTTTGGAACGGGAAGGTGGACATTTTCCAGGGCGCACCTATACGGAAGCCGTGCTCGAGCCTGCTTTCGATGAAGCGAAGAACAGCTTGCTTGGAGCGATGATGGCGATTAACAAGGCGCATTTGATCATGCTGAAGGAGCAGGGACTCGTAAGCGGGGAAGAAGCCTTTCAAATCGCGTCGGCCATCCGCGGCCTTGACCTGGAGGGGCTGCGCCAAGCGGAATATACGGGACAGTTCGAGGACCTGTTCTTTCAGGTTGAGCATGAGCTGCATGCAGCGGCCGGAGACATTGCCGACAATCTGCATCTGGCCCGCAGCCGCAATGATATGGGCATCGCGATTTACCGGATCGTGCTGCGGGAGAAACTGCTCGTAACGCTTCGCGGAGCCCTTGCACTCAAGAGTCAGCTGCTTTCGTTTGCAGAGGAGCATAAGGGCACGATCATGATCGGGTACACGCATACACAGCAGGCACAGCCGACGACGTTGGCCCACTATATTCTGGCGATGGCTGACTCTCTGGACCGCGACATCCGCCGGCTGCAGGCGGCTTATGCCAACTGCAACCGAAGCAGCATGGGGGCGGCAGCACTGACCACTTCCGGCTTCGCCATCAGCAGGGAGCGGGTGAAGGAACTGCTCGGCTTCGACGAGCTGATCTATAACTCCTACGACGCGATTGGCGGTGCCGATTACGTCGGCGAGATGATGACGGCCGTGCAGCTGGCCGCGATTAACCTGGGCAGGTCGTCGCAGGACTTCCTGCTGTGGTGCACACAGGAATTCGGCATGCTGCGCGTGGCCGATCCTTACGTGCAGATCAGCTCGATCATGCCGCAGAAAAGAAATCCGGTATCGTTCGAGCATATGCGTGCGCTTCTCTCCAGCTGCGTAGGCAATACCCAAACCGTGCTGACCATGATGCACAACACGCCATTCGGCGATATCGTCGATACTGAAGACGACATGCAGCCTTATGCCTGGAAGGCGCTGAAGGTGCTGGAACGGATGTACCGCCTGCTCTCCTGCGTCATCGGGACCGTGGACGTCAATAAGGAAGTACTTCGGAAGCGGACCGAGGGCAGCTTTGCCACGGTGACCGAGCTTGCAGATACGCTGGTGCGCTCCGACCGTTTGTCGTTCCGCAGCTCCCATCATATCGTAAGCCGTCTCGTGAAGCGTGCCGTCGCCGATGGACTTGCCGCTAACCAAATTACGCTGGAGCTTGTCAATGAGATCGCGCTGGAGGTCATCGGCCGCAAGCTCTCGCTGACGGAGGAGCAACTGCGAATGGCGCTGGATCCGGTTCATTTTGTGGATATTCGTACGCTCCCCGGCGGACCGGCTCCTTCAGAAATTCAAAGCGTGATCGCGAAGCGGAAAGGGGCCCAGCAGACTCAGGAGCAATGGCTGGACGCAGCCCGCAAACAGGCGGACGGAGCCTTGAAGAATCTGGATGACATCCTGGCCGGCTGGAGCGGCAGCCGATGAACATGGCGGCAATTCCTCTGCTGGCCGTAGACGGCGGGGGGACGAAGTGTCTGGCCGTGCTTGCGGATGCCGAGGGCCGGGTGCTGGCGAGCGGGCGTGCGGGATCATGCAACTACCAGGGAGTAGGGCGCGAAGCCGCGGCGCTTGAGCTTACGCGTGCGATCGAGGAAGCCAAGAGGCAGCTGGCGGATCTGAATGTTCAAGGGAATACGCGGTCTGCGTTTGACGGAGATGCTGCTCCTCTCCCTTCTCAGGCCGAAGATCCTTTACCTGCCGTAACAGTAGAGTCACCGCTGCATGTTGCCTGCGCAGTGTTCGGCCTGGCTGGTCTGGATACCGATTTTGACCGTCAAGTAATTGAGGAGCTTGTCCATGAAGCGCTTCGAAACACGCAAGTGCAGGCCGACCGCATCATCGTGGAGAATGACGGCGTGGCTGCTCTACTCGGTGCCACAGGCGGTGCCCCCGGCATTCTGGTCATCGCCGGTACCGGCTCAATCGTGTACGGGATCAACGCGAGCGGAGAAAGCGCCCGTGCCGGCGGCTGGGGCCACCGTGTCGGCGATGAAGGTAGCGGATATTGGATCGGTAAGCAGGCTATCATCGCCGCATTGCGTGGATATGACGGAAGGAGCGGCGCCACGGCGCTAACGGGTAAGCTGCTGCATCAACTGAAGCTGCAAACGGAAGAAGAGCTTTTCAACTGGGCCTACTCCGCTGCATACAGCGTAGAGAAAACAGCCGGGCTCAGCAAGCTCGTGAGTGAAGCAGAGCAGGAGGGAGACGCGTCTGCACGCATGATTCTCGAGGCTGCTGCCGATGAGTTGTTTCTAGGGGCCCGGGCCGTGATCGAAAGAATCGGATTGGCTGCAGCGGAAGAGCCATTTGCCCTGATTTTGCAGGGAGGCGTGCTGCAGAATATTCCGCTTGTGCGAAGCCGATTGGCGGAACGAATCCGTTCCATCTCGCCTCTGGCCAGCGTGGACGAGGCAAAGATGGAGCCGATTTACGGGGTGATTGCGCAGGGGATGCGGCTGCTCTAGGCAGCCGGGGAACGATCGGTCCCATACCCTTTAATAAAAACCAATGGCTTAGCTTGAAGCGCCTTTGCTAATGCAGTCACTGTTAGCATAGAAGGCGCTTTTTCTCCGTTCTCTAGTTCACCGACGCTCCGCTTACTGCAATCAATACTTTATCGATCGTCAATAAAAGACTGAAGCTCGGAATAGAGCGTTCAGTCTTTTGGGGGGCCTAGTATTTCCAAAAGGAGTTCCAAAAGGTCAGAATCTTCCCCATCGATCATTTTTCATTAACAGGTTCGTAAATGCTGCGCCCTTGCAGTCAGGCCCAACCACGTTAGTTAGTCCGTGTGTGCGACGGCTCTGATTTCGATCAGCTGCTCGGGGGACGCCAGGTATGTTACGCCGATGCAGCTGCCGGCTGGCCTGTGCTGTCCGATGTATTCCTTGAACAGCCGAATGCAATGCTCGAAGTGCTCTTGCGCTTTTGTCAGATAGATCTCTACATAAGCCAGGTTCGATTTCGTGACACCAAATCCCGCCAGCACGCGATCCAGATTTTCCAGCGTCTGCCGGGTCTGTGCCTCGAAATCTCCCTCGCCAACAAACGCTCCCTCTGTATCGTGGGAAAATTGTCCCGAAATGTAAATCGTGCCGTTGACGCTATAGCCCTGGGTGATGCCGTGATCCCAAAGATCGTGATTGTAGGTTTTTACTGTAGTCATTTTTTTCTCTCCTTTACTTCAAAGTAAGGCAAGTATAAGATGAAAAAAAATAAAAATATAGTACGCACTTTATTGATAGGTACTATCAGAAAGGGTAGTGCAAATATGAGCATGGCTGAGTATAAAGGCAAAGTTAAAAATGTTCAGGATACACCTTTTGGATACACATTATCCGTGATTGGCGGCAAATGGAAAATGGTGATTATCTACCTCCTGGCGGAAAATCAAACGGTTCGCTTTAATGATCTGAAGAGACAGATCGGGGCTATTACTTTTAAAACATTGAGTTCACAACTTAAAGAATTGGAAGCGGATGGGATGGTGACACGGAAAGAGTATCCTCAAGTTCCTCCAAAAGTCGAGTACAGTCTTACAGAGAAAGCGGAGACACTTTTACCCGTTTTGGAAGGGTTATGCGAGTGGGGAGTAAAAAACCAACCGAAGACATGAGCGGCTTTCAACTAACGGGAAACGTTAGTTCAACGCCGGCAGCATTGTTATAAATCGTAAATATACATTGGAGGCAAAATATGAATGAAATTTTCGGATGATGACTTGGTAATTCGCCTGCATGAACGGTCAGATACAGCAAACATTGTAACCATGATCAATCGTGACCCATTTCATATGTTGAACGGGCTAACGGCCGAAGCGTTTGAGCAGGATTTAGATGAACCCGGGGAAAGAATCCGCGATAACACGTTCGTTGTTGAGCTTGGACAGACAACCGTCGGTTATTTTTCTTTATGTTTCGTTGAACGGACTACATACATTTCCGTGTATTGTTACGGGACGGTGGACGTGGATTGGCGCAGGCGAGGCATTGGTACGGCAATGTTCAAGTTTATTTTTACACGACTGGCTGAAATCGCACGACAAGAGGCGAAACAAATTCACTTTATTCATCGTGCACTCACGAGTATTTCTGGAGAAACCACTCTTGGTGCCAATTTTGGCATGCAGGAGCAAAACAGCCTGGGTATTTTGTGCATAAACGACCTAAACCACATCAAAGTTTCGAGCCCTCCATCAGAATTTAAATTCCGTCCCCCTACGCTAGAGGATGCTCCAATTTGGGCAGAGATTTATAACGATGCATTCGGTGGTAACAAAACGGTTGAGAGTGTCATTCACGAATTTCAGGGAGAGAGTTTTTCCAAAAACCTGTATATGCTATGTGAAAATAAAACGGGGACAGCGGTTGGCCTCCTTTGTGCTACACTTCGAGGAATTCATGCCAGAATACCGACTATTGCAGTAAAGCGTGAATGGCACAGACGGGGTATTGGGGAAGCAATGCTATCCGAAATACTGCAAAGGCTTCAGCATTCAGGTGCAGTTGATGTTCGGTTAAGCGTAGACAGTAGCAACGATGCGGCTAAAGGGCTCTATACAAAATTTGGTTTTCAGGAGGAATATCAAAGAATTCATTATGAAGCGATCTTCTCACCGTAGCAGATTACCCGTCACGGTCAAGGAGTGAAGGACGCTATGCCATCGATTAATATGAAAAACTGAGGTGATTGTTGTGGAAGAGCTACTTTCACAAATGAAGCATATTCATGGAAGGGTTATTGACGGAAGGCATCATTTCTGGGACGTAGAGAAACTATGGGAGTTATCTAAAAACTTACCCGTTCATACAATCAAAATTGATTCAATAAAGGAACTGGATCAGGATTGTTGGTTTAAAGATAGCAGGAGGACACCCATTCCAACGATACGCAATGTTGCGCTTCATTGTCAGCGGATTATCAACGCCAACATGGAGTACCCCATATTATTATGTTCAGACGGACAATTAATTGATGGGGGACATCGAATTGCAAAAGCATTAATGGATGAAAAAAGTGAAATTGACGCCGTGTATATTACATTGCCGGAGGCGGACGTGATTCAATGAAGAAATTCTATAAGCGAAAATCCTTGACCTACAGTTAACTCTAGGCCTTATACTTCAACTAAACATGAAAAGAAGCGCAGAAGATCTAACGAAGACTAGGAAAGGAGACTGGAGAAAAAGATGTGAGCTGCCTCATCGGCATGTCTGAAAATGATCTTAGAAAATAGAAACCATACTAGAATTGGAGATTCAATTCATAATGAGCAAAAATAATGCAGGGAATGTTTTCGGCCTGGCTTTGCTGCTGGGTTTATTTTCGACGTTAGGCCCGTTTACGATTGATATGTATTTACCGGCATTTCCTGAAATCGCACATAATTTCAATACGAGCGCTTCACTCGTCCAGTTTAGCCTGACGGCTTGTTTGCTTGGATTGGGCATAGGTCAGCTCGTTATGGGCTCGCTAAGCGATGTGTATGGCCGGCGGAATCCGCTGCTGATCTCCATGGCCGTGTATATCATCTCCTCGTTGGCTTGCGCATTCGCACCCAATATTGGCTTGCTGATCCTGTTCCGATTCGCCCAAGGGTTTTCCGCTTCCGCGGGAATCGTCATCTCGCGAGCCATAGCCCGCGATCTGTACAGCGGCCACGAACTTACTAAATTTTTCTCTTTGCTGCTGCTTGTCGGTAATTTGGGTCCACTTGCTGCACCGATTGCAGGCAGCGGTATTCTTTCGTTCACAACGTGGATTGGCGTGTTTATCGCGCTGTCTCTGCTGGGGATTTACTTGTGGGCGATGACAAAATGGCGCTTGAAAGAGACGCTCCCAACGGAAAGACGCGAGAAACCCAACTTCGCGAACCAGCTGCGCAGCTACGGAATGCTCTTGCGTGACCGTCAGTTCGTCGGCTACATGCTGGCACAGGGGATTATGATCGCGGGTGTCTTTGCTTATGTTTCAGGAACACCTTTTATTTATCAAAATATTTATGGCGTCACACCGGCTGTTTTCGCCTTGCTATTCGGATCAAATGGCATCAGCTTGATTATAGGCTCGCAATTGGTCGGGCGGATGGCGCATCGCATATCTGAACAGGCTTTTCTGCTGTTTGGCCTATGGGTAGCCTTATCGGCAAGCATCGTCGTTCTAGTGGTCGCTGTATTCCATGGTCCGCTGTTCGCGTTGGTCATCCCGCTGTTTTTCTTTGTTTGCTCCATAGGCATTACATCCACTGCGGCATTTCCGCTTGCCATGGAAAGACAGGCCAATATGGCGGGCAGTGCTGCCGCACTCCTGGGGGTCATCCCTTTTCTGTTAGGTGCGGTGGTTGCTCCTATGGTTGGGATTGCCGGTGAAAATACCGCCGTTCCACTAGGCCTGATTATTTTAGCGACGAGTACGGCAGCCATGCTCGCTTATTTCGGACTGGTAAGAAAAGCTCCGCGTGCATCACAACAGGCGCAAATCCGAGCCTGATTTTTAGATCGGATTGAGGAAGTAAAGCTAAGTTAAACGAGAACAATAGCTCACAAACAACCAACAGCAGCCGGCCATTAGCCGGCTGCTGTATTTGTACTTTAAGACCAACCGCGGAGAACCTTATCCGCATCGTCTTCTAGCTCATTCCTTAATTGCAGAAAATAGTCCTCGATCTGATCAAGGAGTGCCTCTGTGAGTGCCCCGGCTCGACACAGGAATTGGAAGTCTTGATGTGTCTTTATGATCCTCATTTGTATATCCCTCCTGAAAATGAAAATGACCCCTCGAACAAGGGGCTTGGCATTAGGTCACGAATACGATATATATCTGATTTTGAACTTGATACGGTTAGATAAATTAGAGAAAGAAGGGTTAAGCATGAGTGATTCCATGAATCAGTATGAACGATTTCGCAACTCCATTCCTCTACTAAGAAACAGTACAAAGCTTGAACAAATTCACAAGGGATACTCAAGTGATGGTAAATACATCGTACATGATAGCAATGGCCACCCCCAATACATATTAAGAACCTACAACATAGATCAGGTTGAAAACAAGAAATTGGAATTTAGCAGACTGAAGATGATGGAAAAGCATGATGTGAAATGCTCTAGACCTATTGAAATTGGGGTCCTACCTGAACAAGAACTAGGTTACATGATCGTCTCATTCATTGAGGGAAATGAAGCATCAGAAGAGCTACCATTTTTAACGAAAGAAGAGCAATTCAACATTGGTATTCAATCAGGCTTCGAATTAAAGAAGATTCATCAGGTTATCTGTCCTGATAACATTAAGTCTTGGGATGAAAGAATGGCCGCCAAGCATCATCGATACCGAATGGAGTATACCAAATGCGGAGTTGCAATAAATAACGAAGAGAAGTTGTTATCCTTTATTGATGACAAACTGTACTTAATGAAGGGTAGGCCTAATATTTTCCAACATGATGATTACCATATTGGAAATCTTATCGTTAAGGACGGGAAGCTTTCAGGTATCATTGATTTCAACAGGTACGACTGGGGAGATCCAATTCATGAGTTTGTGAAAGTCGGTATTTTTAGTGCAGAAGTTAGTGTGCCTTTTTCAGTCGGTCAAATCCAGGGATACAATAATTACAATGAACCTGATGATGAGTTCTGGCAACTTTATTCACTCTATCTAGCCATGACTTTGATCTCATCCGTCGTATGGATCTTGAAGGTAAAACCGGATGAGTTAGATTCAATGTTGATGAAGATCCACCAAGTAATGGATGACCATAACAACTTTGAGTTAACTGTCCCTAAGTGGTACAGTCAGTATCAAGTTAATGTTTGACTGGGTAATTTGACCAAGAGTAGTATCAAATAGTTTTAAGAAAGGGCCATTCCGAAAAAGGATGGCCTTAAAA
Source organism: Paenibacillus sp. VMFN-D1 (assembly GCF_003386155.1). Lineage (NCBI taxonomy): Bacteria > Bacillati > Bacillota > Bacilli > Caryophanales > Paenibacillaceae > Paenibacillus > Paenibacillus sp. VMFN-D1. Next base: position 181,762 of record NZ_QRDU01000005.1, read on the forward strand.
CTTGCCGTTACAGACAGCGCGGAGAACCTTATCACAAGGAACGCCAAGCTTTTATTGTGCAACTCGAATCAAATATACGAAGATCGCCGGTGCTATGATCGAAGGGAAAGGAGGGAGGACTTCCATGTACGAATGGAACGAGATGGTCCAGCTTATGGTGGATTGGATCGAAGCCAATATAACGGAGAGTTCGTCTTTATTGAAGATGTCAGAGCAGTTAGGCTATTCCCCTTATTATTGTTCCAGGCAGTTCAACCAATTGACCGGGACAACATTACGGGATTACGTCTGGACTCGAAGAATCAGTCGAGCCGCCTTGGAGCTCCGTGACACGGACCAGCGGGTTCTGGATATTGCTTTAAAGTACGGGTTCTCATCCCAAGAGGCGTTCACGCGTGCGTTCAACAAAGCTTTTCAGCTCACCCCCGCAGCCTACCAAAAAGCTCCCCGCCCTATTAAGCTGGCTATTCGTCAGGAGGTATTCTCGCCTTACCATTATTTGATCAAGGAGCGGGATAAGATGAGCAAGGTGCATTTGCAACCAGCGGAGATCAAAGTTGAGTTCATTCGGGCGCACAAATTTATCGGGATTTGGGACCTTTCCGCAGCAAACTTTGGGGAATTCTGGGAAAGGGGACATTCTTGTGACGAGATCTGTGGCACGCTGGAGAGCATGTCCAATCACACCCTCCCTGGACAACTGGGGCAGACGGCGGGATGGTTTTACCAAAATGGTCAAAAGGGGTACCTATATGGAATCCCTGTTTCACTGGAGTACGAGGGGCCCATTCCGGAAGGGATGGAGTGCAGGGAAATTCCGGAATCGGAGTATTTGGTCTTTTTTCACCCGCCTTTCGATTATTTGAAGGATAATGGCGATGTGATGAGCACCGTTGAAGAAGTGGCGTGGAACTTCGACCCCACAGGTATGGGCTACGAATGGGATGAAGGGATCAAACAGGACTACCAACGGCATTACCCAGAGGGATATGGTTATGCTGTGCTGCGGCCGGTAAAAAAGGCATAGCCGATTATGTAATAACGTAACGTTAGACCCCTCGTAAAGGGGTCTTTTTGTATGAAATAGGCTAGTGACTCATTAGCTATTAATCCATTTCATAGACACATTCCACAATTCCTCAGCCGCGTCGGGATTCATTGCGTAAGAGGCGAGCCCCGACGGAGTCTCTCCAACACGAGGTCCGACCTCGTTGCAGTTTTCAAAATATCGGCCGCCGATACCGTTTAACAAGGGAGACGTTGCCAATAGCGCGGAAGTAGCGGTTCCCTGTTGAGGGGTCTTCCAGATGATTTCCGGATAGCCTGTTCTAGTCTCGTTTAGCTTTTTGATCTGCTCGGGAGTGATCTGTATACGGTCAACTCCCGGAGTCCGCACACCGCCAGGCATCAAAGCATTTGCTGTGATCCCCTCACTGATCCAACGTTTTGAAGCTTCCACGGCGAATAGTATATTAGCTGTTTTGGATTGTCCGTAGGCAAGAAACGGGTCATAAGGACGGCGCAGGAAGTGAATATCATCGAACACCACTGGCGAGCGGAGATGCCCCGTAGAACTAACGGAGACCACGCGAGCGCCGTCTGCTGCAGCTAGAGCATCGTGAAGTCCGGTGGCTAGAGCGAAATGTCCCAAATGATTAGTAGCGAATTGAAGCTCCCATCCTTCAGGAGTTCGCGTCTCGGGCGTTGCCATGATACCCGCGTTGTTGATCAAGATGTGCAGCGGCCCTCTCCATGAAGCAACGAATGAGGCTATCGAGGATCGATCGGTAAGATTTAAAGGCATTACCTTAACGAGTGGATTACCCGTGGTTACAGCAATATCTTCGGCTGCGAGCTTTCCCGCATTGAGATTTCGAACAGCTAGTGTCACTTCCGCGCCCGCTTCAGCCAAAGCCCGGGCTGTTTCAAGGCCGATTCCGGATGTGGCTCCCGTCACGACAGCTCTGCGACCCGCAAGATTGATCCCTGCAACGACCTCGCTTGCTGTCGATCCGGAATGAAACGGGGTTGTAATCAATGAGGACTCCGACATTGTCAATTCCTTCTTTCTGGATTTTCTAATCTCAAGGTCATTATGACTTGAATGGATATTTGGAAATAGTTTGTTACTGCTTAAAACTTGCTCAAAACTGCAAATGATAGAAACCGTTCTTTGCCTTTATCCAAAATTAAGTTACGATTACAAGAAAGGTTTTCAACGAGCTTCTGAGTATCGATCAAAGTAAAGTTGGTGAGTATTGTGGGAGAGCGGCAAATCAAGTACTACCACTTATATACGGAAAGCCCCCAATCCAAAATGTATTTGAATCAAATGCTGGAAATTGCGAAACGGATTACCCTTGTCGAGGGTCGTACCCAGACGATAATTCCGTTTCTAACGACGATGCGGTATAGTCGGCAGACTCCGGAAATTTCTGGTGTTTTGACTCCTTCGATTTGTCTGATTCTACAGGGTGCCAAAAAACTTCATCTCGGCCATGAGGTCATTGATTATCATGCTGGAGATTACTTGGTATCTGTTATTGATATTCCGGCATCCGCAGAAATTATTGGGGCTACCAAGCAATCACCCTATTTTGGTCTGCGCGTTGAATTTACGATGGAAGAGATCGCTTCTGTGGTTATGGAGGCTGGTCTTGATTTTAAACCAAGAAATAAAAAGTTGAATACCGGAGCATATGTCGGGACAGCCGATGAAGGTTTGGTGGAAACTTTTTACCGTCTGCTCAAGTTAATTGAGAAACCGGATGCGAATCGTTACTTGTCTTCTCTGATGAAACGCGAGATGATCTTTCGGCTGCTCTCTGGGGATTCAGGGCATATTTTTTTTCAACAAGTCATGATGGACCGGCAAGACGAGGGGATCGGCAAAGCTATTGCATGGTTCAAAGAGAATTATGCTCAATCGATTACCATAAAGGAACTAGCAAAATTATCGAACATGAGCGTATCCGGGCTGCATCATAAATTTAAGGCCGTAACAACATTAGGACCTATACAATATCAAAAGCAGCTTCGGCTCTATGAAGCCAGGCGTCTTATGCTGGGTGGCGCAATTCATGTGACTGCAGCAGCTATGGAAGTTGGCTATGAAAATGTCTCGCAATTTAGCCGGGAATATCGCAGGCTTTTTGGATCCTCACCATCTAAAGATATCAAAGCTTTCAGGAATAGCCCCGGTGTAGAGGAAAAACATAGTCAAAAAACTCACAACTGAGCTATAAAATAATAACTGAGAAGAGAACTATTAAGAACAATTTGGTGGTGACCACATGTCAACTTCGAAGAAAATTCAGGCTGTATTTATTGACAGGGATGGGACTATTGGTGGTTCTGAAGAGGTTATATACCCCGGTACTTTTAAATTATTTCCTTTCTCAAAACAATCGTTTGAAGTCCTTGTGAGTGCTGGGATACCAATCTACGCTTTTACAAATCAACCAGGTATATCTCGTGGAGATGCAACGATTGGCGACTTTCAGGACGAACTAACTTCCTTTGGCTTTGATCATGTATACATATGCCCGCACCAACATGAGGAGCGCTGTTCTTGCCGCAAACCCTCATCGGCTTTGCTTATTCAAGCAGCAGTAGATAACGACCTGGAATTGAAACATTGTGCTGTTATTGGGGATAGGTGGACCGATATGATTGCTGCCCAAAGAGCAGGGTGTATCAAGGTGTTAGTAAAAACAGGTTCTGGCGAGAAGGATTTGGCCAAATATCGCAATAATCAATTTTTTGGAGAATGGCTTGAAGCTGCTCCAGATTTTGTAGCTGAAAATGTACTAGAGGCTGTCAACTGGCTCTTAAAGTAGCTATTCAGTTAGTCCAACATCTGCGCAGCTAACAATGTTATTGTCACTGACATTCATCTGTTTTTATGGGATATGGGAAAAAGCCAAGAAGGTCAACATCACCTTCTTGGCTTTTCTTGCGTAGTGGCGGTAGAGGGCGGGTTTAAAAAATAATTTTTCGTACACTATCCTAGTGAACTCAAAACGTCTTTCAGCCGCTCAGCAAACGGTTTTGGCTGCACTTGGTAGCCGATGTGATTTTCCGGGAACTCGGCAATGTCTACCTCCAAACGTTCTGCCAATCCTTCGGCGGAGCGTGCGGGAAAATAACGTCTGGAGGTGCTGCCTACAGCGGGGCAGACCTGTGCCGTAGAATGAGATAGCGCAGTTTGGAGCTGCTCCAGCTTGAAAGCATATCCGAGCACGCCCGGAGCTTCCTTCGCCATGAAGTATTCCATGTTTGCAATCATGCGTTCCCTTTGCTCATCGCTCGGTGGCGAAGAAGGGCTGGGACCGTCATCATCTCGAAGTCCAATGGCTGAAGTGAACTTGATAAAAGCCGGAAATAAACCTAACTTGCGGTGATCTGCGATTAGGTCCTCCATAATCGTCTTGGCCTGTAATCGTTCATCGCCGTGTAAAAGATCCAGCAAAGGCGGTTCATGCGGAATCAACACACGCACTTGTCCGGGATAGCGCATCGTCAGATCAAGTCCAATGACAGCCCCGGAACTGCTTCCGAAAACGTATGCCGGCTCATCGGTTAAAGCGGCCAAGAGGCGGTGAGCATCGTCACTGTGCGTCTCGATCCGGTAATTTTCAGCTGGATTGGTGAGCTTGCTGCGGGAGTGGCCCCGGCGGTCGTAAGTGACGACTGTGTACTGATCGGCGAGATGGTCCGCCACCTCCAGAAATACATCGGCATCACCGCAACCCCCGTGGATCATCAGAAGTACAGGCCCTGCCCCGCGCACCTCATAGTGAATGTTTGCTCCAGGCAAAGATAACATATCCGTCTTTATCCTACTCATTTCATCTCCTCCTTATAGGAAGATCATAAGGCAGCTTTATGAACTGAATATGAATCCAACCCAATGGATGAATTGGTCATAGGTATAGGACTTGATAACACTTCCGGAGGTCATCTCCAAACTGAACTTACTGATCCAATAATGATAAACAGAATATACTAAAGAAATGAATGTTATAAGCCCCAAGGACGGACGATCCCGGGCTTTTTTGTTGTCTTGTCACCACCTAAGCATTGCAGTGATTGAAGGTGGCGTATGGTTCCCCTTAAAAAGGCCAGCTCAGTTGATGAGCTAGTCTTGATTTTGCTTTCTAAGCACTGGTAATTCCTTCATAGGGACTTACCAAAGTTGACAAAGGGGAAAATCGAAACTAATATACCTATAGGGGTATATGTATAACATCGATAAGGAGTGAAACAGCATGGCATTCAAATTTCCCAAAGCAACGACACCGCAGGAAGTAGCATTAAGACTCAATCGTGGTGAGAAGTTGTATATGCTGGATGTTCGCGAGCCTGAGGAATGGGCTGCGGGTCACTTAGAAGGCGCCAAACATATTCCGCTCGGGCAGCTTTCCGGACGACTGCATGAGCTTGATAAGTCGAAGGAGATTATCGTGATTTGCCGCAGCGGCAATCGCAGCGGTCTTGCCTGTGAATTGCTGAACGAAAAGGGATTCGACGTGGTGAATATGACGGGAGGCATGAACAACTGGAATGATGTTGTCGAAAGCTAAAGGATGTGAAAACTATGCAAACGGGAACAATCATCAATTTCGTTATCATCGTGCTCTTTGGATGGTTTATATTTTCGAGGTTAAAACCGGTTAAGGGACTCCGGAGCCTGAACGCACAGGAATTTAGTGACGAAATGAAAAAGCCGAGTAAACCCCTGCTGATCGATGTCCGTGAACCGGGTGAATTTAAGGGAGGATTTATTGCCGGGGCACAAAACATGCCACTGTCCCAACTGCCCGGATTGCTCACTGAAATCCCGAAGGATCAACCGGTGCTCCTCTACTGCCGCAGCGGTATGCGCAGTAAAACCGCGGCGAAGATGCTGCTCAAAAACGGGCACAGGGAACTGGCGCATCTACAGGGCGGTCTGGGTGCCTGGAACGGAAAACTGTCGCGTAAGTAATATCCATGATTACGTTTGGTTAAGTTAACCTAATGGTGAGATAAAAACGGGAGGCTGACATGCGATGTTTCATTACACGGTTGAAACAACCAAAACGATTGAACAAGCGATTGAAGCTCTGACGGAAAACCTGAAGGCGGAAAAGTTCGGCGTCCTTTGGCGGTTGAACATGAAGGAGAAGCTTAACGAAAAGGGTGTTGAGTTCGATATGCCGTATGAGATCCTGGAGGTTTGTAATCCGGTTGAAGCTAAACGGGTACTATCTGAAAATGCATTGGTCGGATATTTCCTGCCGTGCAAGCTGGCCGTATACGTGGAGAACGGAACAACCAAGATCGGCATGCCGAAACCAACGGCATTGATCGGGTTGGCAGAGAATGACGCCTTGATGAGCATTGCATCCGATATCGAAAAGCGTCTGACGGCGTGTGTAGATAAGAGTATATAAGTCATAGATTTCGGCTGGGGTTGCAGCAGTCTTCTTTGGGTGCCTCCCAAAAGGGGGCTTAATGCTCGTATGCCTTGCTTGTCCGTAGGAGTTCTGTGGATCTGTGGCGGATACTCTAAGGCTGGTTGGAAACTCCAACCAGCCTTTTTTGATTCTTGTAACTTTGCCGCGGCTCGCAGCGTCCTTAAAACAGTAGACAAATTTCGTTAGAAGTTGGGAGGAACCTGATGATGCGAAAATCCCGTTCCGGTCGCTGACGGAAGCGCTCGGAGCCAAGGTCGTTTACGATGCCAAGACGAAGCGGACGACCGTGACCTACGGAACGCGTGTTTTCTCGATCACCGACGGCTCCCCTTTTGCTCTCACAGACGGGAAGCAAGCCGCACTGTCTTACTCCCCGGCGACGCTGAACGGCTCGCTCTACGTGCCGATCAAGGACTTCGGCGATCTGCTGGGTGTGCAGGTGAAATGGAACGCCGGGACACGCACGGTGGAGGTAACCAAGGCGGCCGCCGCGAAATAAGGTAGGCGAATCCTTGCGGTTAGAGACAGAGTTAAGGAACACAGAACGAATGGAAAAATTCCTATTGTCCTTAATCAGCCTAATGTATACTGAAAACGGCGGGATGACCGCCGTTTTTCCACATTCACTTTACAGAATTGAAGGTCAATCGGAGCTGATTTTTAAAGACAAACCAAGGACAATGGAGATGAGCATAAAATGAAAGTAATCGGTCTTATTGGCGGAATGAGCTGGGAATCTTCTGCTTTGTACTATCGAATGGTCAATGAAGAAGTAAGAAGTAGGTTAGGCGGGCTGCACTCTGCGAAATGCCTGTTATATAGTGTTGATTTTGAAGAAATTGAACGTTACCAAGCGGAAGGAGCCTGGGAAAAGGCGGGGGAAGTGTTAGGCCAAACCGCACGCGCTTTAGAAAAAGGGGGCGCTGACTTTATCGTCATTTGCACCAATACGATGCATAAAGTTATCGATGATATTCAGTCCAAGATCCAGATCCCCATTTTGCATATAGCGGATGCTACTGCAGCCCAAATCAAAGAAAGCCAGATTCAGACGGTTGGGCTGCTTGGCACGAAGTACACCATGGAACAGGACTTTTATAAATCACGCCTGGAGCTGAACGGGATTCAGGTGATCATTCCAGATCGGGATGACAGAGAGGCCGTAAACAAGATCATCTACGAAGAGTTATGCCTGGGCAAGATTCATCAGGAATCCAGAGATTATTATAAAAAGGTTATTCAGGGCTTAATCGAATCTGGAGCCGAAGGGATTATATTAGGTTGTACAGAAATTGGACTATTGGTGAAGCCGGAAGACGCTGAAGTTCCTCTGTTTGACACAACCTACATCCATGCTTGCGAGGCTGTAAATATGTCTTTGAAAGCGTGAAATTGGAGCTGAATCCCGTACGGACCAATTAAAATAGGAGTTTATCACAGCGCGCCCGCCAGGGCGCGTTTTATAATGTGATGTAGAGTTTGGAGAACGCCATTACAGCCAAAAAATATTTAAAGAAATTTCCCGGCCGATGTTGTCACATCCCATCCTCACTCCCCGTCATACGGGTAAAATCACCGAAAGGGATGATCGAGATGGAGATGGAATACGATTACGATGTGGCGGTAGTTGGCGGGGGCGTAGCAGGTCTGACGGCAGCGGTGTATGCGGCGAAGGCGGGGAAGCGGACGATTCTGATCGAGAAGCAAGAGCGCCTCGGCGGGCGAGCCATCACGGTGAAAAAGAAGGGAGCCTACTTCAATCTGGGCGGGCACGCCCTGTACCACGGCGATGCGTTTGCGACCTTCCGCGAGCTGGGGCTAAGTTTGCAGGGAGGCCAGCCTTCCACCGATGCACTCGGCATTTGGAACGGGAAGCTGGTGACCATGCCGATGGGGGTCAAATCGCTCTTTACCACGCCGCTGCTGTCCTGGAAAGGGAAGGTCGAGCTGGCCTCCTGGCTGGCGAAGCTTGGCAAACTGGATACGCTCCGGTACGAGCGGGTCAGTCTCCGGGAATGGCTGGAGGGGAATGTCAAGGACCCCATGCTGCGGCATTTGTTTTATTCACTTTTTCGCACGGCAAGCTACGTGATAGCGCCGGATCTGCAGGCGGCGGGTCCAGTACTGCGGCAGCTTCAGAACTCCCTGAAGGGCGTGTTGTATCTTGACCGGGGCTGGGGCGCGATGGTCGACGAGTTAGGCAAGCTGGCTGAGGATGTCGGCGTGAAGCTGCTCTCGAAGAGCAATGCCGTGTCCATTGGGTACGCTGAAGGCTCCGTCCGGCATGTGCTCTGCGAAGATGGAACAATAATCAAGGCGAATGCCGTCATCGTCGCCGCATCGCCCACGATCGCTCACCAGCTGATACCCGGAGCTGAAACGACCGCCCTTCATACCTGGAAGGAGCAGGCGGTCGAAATTACGGCTGCGTGCCTGGATGTCGCGCTCCGCCGTCTGCCGAAGCCGGATCAGCAATTCGTGTACGGCATCGACAGGACGGTCTTTCTTTCCAACCAGTCGCGTGCTGCTGATCTTAGCGACGATGGATACCAGGTCGTTTCCGTGATGAAATACAAGGGGCTGGAAAGCGATCCCCAGCGGGATTTGCAAGACCTCGAACAAACGCTGGATCTCGTGCAGCCAGGCTGGAGGGATGAGCTGGTCGTCCGGCAGTATTTGCCGAAGATTACGGTTTGCCACGATTTTATGCACCTGAACCGTCAGGAGAACCCGGGGCCCGCCGTCCCGGAAATCAAGGGGCTGTATGTGGCAGGAGATTGGGCTTCGCACGGGGAATTACTAACCGACGCCGCGACAGCGAGCGCGAAAAGGGCTGTGCGGCATATTCTCTCCTTGGAGAGCGAGGAAAGGGCGACCCATGAGCATAGAAGAATTGTATGAAGCCTATAGAAAACCGCTGATATCCTATGCCTACCGGATGCTGGGCAGCATTATGGATGCGGAGGATATCGTGCAGGAGGCCTTTATAAGTTATGGCCGGCTGGAGGAGCCTGATGCGATACGAAATGAGCGATCCTTTTTGTACAAAATCGTCACCAACCGCTGCTTGGATCTGCTCCGTTCCTCGGCGAAGAAACGGGAGCTCTATGTCGGTCCCTGGCTTCCTGAGCCTCTGATGGGTTTGCTGGATGCCGCCGAGGCCGACCCGTCCGAGATCTATATGCGGCGCGAATCCATATCAACGGCATACCTTTTGCTCCTGCAGCAGCTGAGTGCCGTCGAAAGAGCCGTTTTTCTCCTCCGCGAAATTTTTCATTATTCGTTCGACGAGATTGCCGGGATGGTTGGCAAAAGCACCGCGAACTGCCGGCAAATTTTCCACCGGGCCAAAAAGAGCATCCAGGCCGAGCCTGAGCAGACTCTCCCGGTTCCCATTGCCGAAGAGAAGCTGAGAGATTTCGTCAGTTCCCTTTTGCAAGGAAATACAAGCCGATTACTGGAACTGGTCAGCGAGGGCGCGGTCATGATCTCCGATGGCGGCGGAAAGGTCAAGGCGGCACGGGTGCCTGTCATTGGATTTGAGCAGGTTACCAAACTGCTGCTTAATCTGCTCAAAATGCATGAGGGTCAATTTGCGTATTCGTTCGTTTCGGTCAACGGCATACCGGGCTTCCGGCTTGCGATGGATAATGGGGATCAGTACGTCTATTCTTTTTCTTTTAAGGATGACAAGATTCAATCGATCTATGCCGTAGGAAATCCGGAGAAAATAAGGCACCTGCCAGCATTCGAGCAGCGGGATGATGAACTTGGCACGCCGTGACAGTCACGGATAACAAACCAAACGATGACTCAACCGCGATTATCGTTAAGCTAGAGGAATAATAGAAGAAAGTGTGAAAAAGACCCTGCCGGCGCCAGCCAGCGGGGTTATTGGCGTTCATGGATGAGGTCATGCTGGACGATGAACAAAATGATGAATTATATGGTTTGCAAAATTCTAACGACTTCATCTTCAATCTGGAATTCATCAACCTTGTCCCAATGCTCAGGGCGAATCATTTGATATTTTTTCATACGGTAAAACTCCATAACGGCTTGTTTCAAGGTGAGGTCGTACCACTGGATGCTGAACGTCGGTTCCATGATCCGTCGCAGCGTAGCGTCGTCTTGAACCAAAGACAGCACTGCATTCATCCGGTTGAAAATTCCCTGATCCATCCCGGCTTCAAAAAAGCTCTCCAGCTTTTTATTCCGATTCTGCTGGGCAATAACAAGACTTTCGAACAACCGCGGATAGAATTCCTTGAGGTCCTCCAGAAACAAATCGGATATAAAAATGACGCAGATCAGCGATTGCAGGAACGTTTGCTGAAAACGCTCGATATAAGAGACGGATTCGTCGTTCACCACAGCATCGGCCTGCTGCAAGTAGTTCATCTCATACTCTACAACCTGCTGAATGATGTCATCTTTGGATGAAAAATGCTTATACAGCGTCACTTTGCTGATGTCCATATATTTGGCGATATCGTCTATTTTGAGTTGGCTGAACTTGTTCTTTCGAATGACCGGTTTTATTTTCTCGATGTAATGATCGGCGCCTACGGCTTTTCTCACGAAATGAAGCCTCCTTTGTGCTTATACAACATATTATAACGAATTCGATGTGATCACAAACGTTTTTTACTAAAATTAATAAATTAACTTTTTTTATTAATTTTGTTTACTTTATTAATTTGTGGAGTTATAATCGGTCTTGCAAAAATAAATGAGCTTCTAAGCCAAGGGAGGGAATAAACGATGAGTACTGTGGAAAAAGGGAAATACGAAGGCAAGCGGGTCGTCATTACAGGAGGAAGCAGCGGTTTCGGCCTGGAGACAGCGAAGATGCTGGTGGATGAAGGAGCGCGTGTATTGATCACCGGACGTACCCAGTCCACGCTCGAGTCGGCTCTGAAACAACTGGGGAACAATGCCGTCGCTGTCGTGAGTGACGCCTCGTCGTTGAGTGATATCAACGCCTTGGCCGACCGGGTGAAGGCGGAGTTTGGCACGATCGATGCCTTGTTCGTCAATGCTGGCGTGACGCGCTTCGTTCCTTTTGAGTCCGTTACGGAAGAGGTGTACGATGAGGTTCTCGCCATCAATACCAAGGGGCCGTATTTTACCGTGCAAAAGCTCGTCCCGCTGCTAAACGAGGGGAGCGGCGTGGTTCTCACGACTTCGGTCGCGAACGTGCTTGGAATTCCGATGATCAGCGCGTACGCTGCCAGCAAGGCAGCGCTCCGCTCCATGACGCGCAGTCTCGCCCGCGAGCTGCTGCCTCGCAAAATCCGTGTGAACGCAGTCAGTCCCGGTCCGATCGACACTGGCATTCTGGACAGATCGATGCCGGCCGAAGCCGCGGAACAGACCAAGGTGCAGATGAGACAAGAGAACCCAATGCTGCGTTTCGGTGAGCCCAGCGAGGTGGCCAAAGCTGTCGCATTCCTTGCGTTCGACGCGACTTACACAACCGGAGCAGAGTTCCCCGTTGACGGTGGCGGCTCGCAAATCTAAGTTCCATCTAAACTCGTGGTTGGCTGGCCAACCGATATGTTATACATGAACCAAGGAAGGGAAGTGGATTCATATGGAAACAATGGAAAATGAAAAAAATATGCGCGTCTTCGTAACAGGAGCAACGGGGTTCGTCGGTTCCGCGGTTGTTCGCGAACTCATTGCCGCGGGGCATCAAGTCGTCGGGCTCGCCCGCTCGGATAAGTCTGCCGCATCGCTGACGGCAGCCGGGGCTGAGGTGCAGCGCGGTTCCCTGGACGACCTTAACAGCCTGCAGGAAGGCGCCGCCGCAGCGGACGGCGTGATTCACCTGGCTTTTAAACACGACTTCGCGGATTTTGCGGCAGCCGCCGAGGCGGACAGCAAGGCGATCGAGGCGATCGGGGCGGCACTTGAGGGTACTGGAAAGCCATTCGTGGCGACCTCGGGAACGCTGATGCTTACGCCGGGGCGGCTCGGGACGGAAGAAGAGGCGTCGACACAGTCTACGCCGCGCCGGTCCGAGGAGGCTGCGCTCGCGCTGGCTGGACGCGGAGTGAGAGCTTCCGTCGTCCGCCTGTCACCGTCCGTGCATGGCCCGGGCGAGCACGGCTTTGTTCCGACTCTGATCGACATCGCGCGGGAGAAAGGTTTTGCGGCGTACGTGGATGAGGGGCTAAACCACTGGCCGGCGGTTCACCAGCTTGATGCGGCGCGCCTGTTCAGACTGGCGTTGGAAAAAGGGGCCGCAGGTGCCGTGTATCACGGGGTCGGCGATGAGGGCGTGCCCTTCCGGGAGATCGCTGAGGTCATCGGCCGCCACCTGAACCTGCCGGTACGCAGCATTTCCCGCGAAGAGGCAGAGGCTTACTTCGGTTGGCTCGCCTTCGCCGCGTCGACCGACAATCTGGCGTCGAGCGCCCTGACCCAGGAACGCTTGGGATGGCAGCCCGTGAACCCTGGTTTGATCGCGGATCTGGAACAGGGGCACTACTTCAACCGCTAAAATGGATGGATTGGGTGAATGAAGAGGTTTTTCTGAAGGTTATCTAATGAAATCGCCTGACGGTAACATTTGTGAATAAAAAGTCTTGGCTTGTGACTCAGTACCTCCTTCATGGAAGTATTGGGTACAGGTCAAGACTTTTTTGGTAGGGAAACGCTTAGTTTAAGCCAGCCGGTGGAAATTCTGTTACTACAGATCGGTGGGGGAGATGAGGAAAAAAGGTCTTGAATTCGTTGGTGTGATATAATATCGATTAGATAAATGACTAACACAAAGGAGATATACCATGGATATTTTCCAGGACCTTCAAAAGTTAATTAAGCTTACAGGTGATCGTGCAAAATTAGATGCTAAAGCGAATGGGACTTATATTGTATATAAGACGGACAGCGGCCGGATTGTTAAAGAATTTGCAAATGGTGATATTCAGACAGTAACCAACCCGGGATCTCCTTCCAATGAATGAACTTTCTCCAATCATATATGTATTCGCTGGAAACAATGGAAGCGGTAAAAGTACGATACGTAATTTGATCATAGATCGACTAGGCATTAGCGTAAATATTGATCCGGATGCATTAGCACGCAGTATTGATGCCGATCAACCGGAGAGTCGAAAAATTTCGGCGGGTAAAAAAGCGATTAAGCTTGCTAGAGATTGTATAGAAAATAAGAGGGATTTCTCTGTTGAGACAACGCTGGCTGGTGGAAATGCAATACGTCTTATGAAGGAAGCCAAAAATAAGGGATTTGAGGTCACCATGTTTTATGTCGGACTTGGGGATTATCGTCTCAATATTGAGCGTGTGGCTGCAAGAGTCCGAAATGGGGGACATCATATTCCTACAGAAGACATTATAAGAAGGCACTCAACTTCTATAAAGAATCTGCATTTAAATCTTATATTGATCGATTATTTGATTGTCATAGACAATAGCGAAGCGTCTGGAGAAATTGTGTTACAGGCCAAAAACAACGTTATCACTCATGAAGTTTCTCATCTTCCAGCTTGGGCTAAAAGCATTAAAGAAACTATCAACAAGTTTGCCTCGATTTAATCTCCCACCTCCACACATGTTACAATAAACCCAAATCATCACAGTTAATGGAGGTATCCTCAGTGGTCATTCAACTAGGCAATTTTGAAGTAAATTCCGGGCAATTGGTCGTAGCGGATCCTTGTTACGAATTGGATCGGGATACGATTATTATGGGCGTGCTGGAATCGGCCTTAATTGGCACATGGGTAGGAGAAGTGGAGAAGGTCGAGGTTCGCGACTGGGGCGAAGCCAACGCCAAGCTGACAGCTTACCACCATTCCGTGGCGGAACAGGCAGCGTCGCTGGAATGGATCAAGTGCTCTTTTGTGGCGGGGGTGGACAGCGGGCAGGCCGGAATTTTTGATATCGACAAGCACCGGATTCCGGATGCGGATGCCCCTGACGGTAAACAGGACCAAGATACCGAATGGTATTTCGCCTGCTGCGATCTCACCGAGAGCGGGGAGGAAGCAGGCGTTCTGGATGGCGGCGTCGTATCACGGACAGGCATGGGCGACGGGGCGTATGGGGTGTATAAAGCTGTAAATGCGGATAATCAAATAGTTGGCGTAAAGATTGTGTTTATTAAGGGCTAGTTAGTTCTGAAGTAGATATCATTACGATTGCTAGAATTTTTAAATAGATTTACAGGTAGATGACTCTCTCGAGGGTCATCTTTTTTTTATTCATAGAAGGAACTCACCTCATTTTCACTTCAAGCGCAACTATTTTCCGTTTTTATTGTTATATATTGTAAATGGTATTTTGTCGCTTTTACTAGAATCATGATAGAAAGTTCAAACGATAACAGAGGTGCATAATGAAGAAATTTTTGTCTCTGCTGTTCCTGTCTTTGTTCCTGCTGATCCTGCTCCCCAATTCAATCAGTGCCGCATCCAAGCCATCCAAGATTGTATTAGACGGCCAGGAACTGGTCCTGCCGGCTGATGTGAAGGTCTCGATCATTGATCAATCCATGATGATTCCACTTCGGGTGGTGGCGGAAAATTTAAAGTTTCAGGTGAACTGGGATCAACGGTCCCACAGCGTTACAATCCAGCAAAACACCAAAGCCATGTTGTTAACCGTCGGCAAAAAAGAGGCGAAGGTCGCGGATCAGCTCGTACGGCTGGATACGGCTCCCCGGAATATGAATCAAAGCGTGGTCGTCCCGATCCGGTTCGTCACCGAACAAATGGGACTCGCTGTCAATTGGGACAACCGCAATAAAACGGTATACCTGACAAGCCCGCCTCAAAACCCGGATCAAAGCAAAGATCCGAACTCCGAATCGGAAGCAGACAATACAGAGCCGTTGACGCATGTGAGTCAGATCAATTATTTAAACCAACAGCTCGTCATTCGTATGGATGGCCAAGTGACGCCCAAGATTTCAACTTTAGCCAACCCCGCCCGAATCGTTGTTGACTTACCCAATACGACCTTCGGGGCTCTGACTCAGCCGCTGGATTCAGCCATGATGGGGAAATTGGACGTGAGCGGACAGCCGGATGTATCCGAAGTCAGATATTCTCTATTTAGCAGGGAACCCGAGCAAGTCCGGGTCGTGGTGGAGTTAAGCCAGGGTCACCCGGCTTCCTATCATCAGGAGTTTATCGGCGATCAGCTCATTATAGATCTATCTGGGACGGGCAGCGATCCCCAGACTCCCGTGTCTTCAGGTGACGAGAATGAAAGAAAAATCGTAGTCATTGATGCGGGACACGGTGGAAGCGATCCGGGAACGACGAGCATCAGCAACAAACATGAAAAAGACTTTAACCTCGCGCTTGCTCTGAAAGTGCAGGAACTTCTTCTTAAGGAACCCGAAATTGAAGTCATCATGACCCGTGACAGCGACGTGTACCCTACCCGGACAGAACGCGTGCAGCTGGCCAATTCATTAAATGCGGACGTTTTTGTATCGATCCATGGCAACAGCGTACTGGAATCGCCGCAAGCAACCGGTACGGAGACCCATTATTATCAGCGGAGCAGCAGTAAACAACTGGCCGATGCGATCCATAAGCGTTTGGTCCAGGCGATGGGTCTGAAAGACCGCGGCGTTAAAAACACCAGCCTGCAGGTGATTCGTGAGACCGATATGGCTGCGGTTCTATTAGAGGTCGGATTTCTAAGCAATGTCTCGGATGAACAAGCCATGCTGTCGGACACCGTTCAGTATAAGGCAGCTCAAGCGATCGTTGATGGCATCAAAGAGTACTTAAGCATTACATAGGGAGAACATCGCAGGGAGAGAGAAATAAAAAAGAACGCTCGAAGAGCGTTCTTTCAGAGAGAATTAATAGAATTTCCAATGATCATGCCGATGCTTTTTCTTTTTCTTACAGATGACTACAGCTTTTTGACCGGGGTGCAGCTTGACGACGATTACTTTTTTTCGATTACAACACATAATGATCACCTCCTATATTAACAATCTATGCTTTTACGAATAGATTTGACTGGACAAACAGGCACAATTTGATAGGTTATGAGATCAATCGATAGAAAAGCCCCCTATTTCCTTGGCTGGAATGGGGGGCTTTCGCCTGATCAATAGACTAGTGGTTTTTGCATAAAAATAACAATATCGGAGCGGGTGCTTGTTCCGTGCTTATCATGGTATTCCCAACTGATCTGAAATTCACCGTAGCCCCAGTCGATATAACCGAGGTGTTCATATAGCCTTCTTGCCTCGGGATTGTCTTTGCTGCTCACTTCCAAACCGATATGAGTGCAGCCTCTTTCGCTTGCTAATTTCTCGGCCTCACGAATGATCGCCGTTGCTACACCTTTTTTGCGATAACCCTCTTTCGTGAGTCCTCCCTCCAGAAAGGCACTGTGAGTCACATCGATATATTGAGTTACACGAGGATCCTCAGGGCCACTCCATCGCAGTAAGAAATGTCCAATCGGATGATTGTTATGCCATGCGATCAGAAATACACCCTCACCTTTCCTCTGTACTTCGAATCGGCGATGCTGGGGATACGTCAGATTCCCGGGGCTGAACACTTCCTCAAGCAGATTCAATTGAGAATCCTCGGCTAGCTTAACCACAATATCAAACTCGTGTTGGTTCATCATTCATCACTCCTACCGGTTGATATGGATACTAATCATTCTGAATACGGGTGGCCTATTCCTTCGTAGTCATCTTAATTATGTAAAAGAATCTAAGCAGACTAATGACTATAGCATGATGCGTATAAAATAGCAAAAGCCGCCGATCCTCGATCAGAATCATTGCGGCTTTGGGATGAAACTTTATTTCCGTTTACGATTTCTCGGCTTTCTAACTTTGCCCAGTTTGCCCAATTTAACAGGAGTTTTTCTCAAGCTGGCCTTGCCTAATTTAAACTTCCGTGTACTCTTTTTCGGCGCTCTCATATTTCTTGATTTCACTGCGCCTGCGGCTTCTACCAGGGTAAGGGTATAGTTTTGGAAATTGCCGACGTTGACCTCGTCAAATCCTACTTCTCTGCAGCCCGTCCCTTGGCAGCTTTCGATCCAGCACGTGTTGAAGGCGGTACTCGGAACATCGGTGGGGAAATCTCCGCTCCACGTATTGCCGAATAGGTCATAGGCATAGTAATAATACGTTTGATTTACAGAGGATCCCGTTACCAGTAGTCGGCGTCTTCCCGGAGAAATCCGGTACCAGCCAGCTTTTGAATAAGTGATCGGGCTGCAATCCGGATCATAGTACCCCACCGCGACCCATACGGGGTTCGGCGTACTGTTTCTAACATAAAAACTCATAGCATCCACTCCATCCTGATCAAAGAATCGGTACTGCACTATTAATCTATGTGAGTTTTTTGAAAGGGTCATAGACAAATGGAAGAGGAAAGAGTCCAATTTGAAAACAGCCGCATGGGACGGATTGTGAAGGCAGACAACCAATTTGACCCGAATCCCGCCTTTACCCAACACGCATGAACGCTTTTCCAATAAAATATGGTATGCCATTCTTGATTGAGCCTCTCTGGATTATCTCCATTGTCTGTGCTGCATTCGAACCGGCTTCCTTCATCCCGTGACTGCAACGGTAAAAGAGTGGATCGCAGAGGCTGCCGCTGCCTGAATAAAGCGGTTTTTTTGTTGTTTGAAAACACGCCTGAAGAGCATTTGAATCTACTAATTTTTCATCTACTTTACAATTAGTGGGATTAATATCATAATTAGTAATCATATCTTTAGTGAGGTGTTATATGAAATCTGTTTATATCACGAGCATGGGGAAGTTCCTTCCCGGCGCCCCGGTGGGCAATGAGGAAATGGAAGATTACCTTGGCAAAATCGGAGGCAGATCCTCCAAGACGAAGCGTATCATTTTGGAAAAGAATCAGATCAAGCAGCGCTATTACGCGATGGACAAGGAGCAGAAGAGCTTGTACACCAACGCGGAGATGGCGGCCCTGGCCATACGAGAGACGTTGGAGCGCAACGCCGGTGTCCGTCCAGAGGACGTCGAATTCTTGGCGACGGGTACGACACGAGCGGATTTGCTGCTGCCGGGTTTTGCGAGTATGGTGCACGCCGAGACGGGACTGCCGGTGATGGAGATTTCTTCGCACTCGGGGTTATGCGCGAGCGGGATGCATGCGCTGAAGAACGCTTTTTTACATATCAAGTCAGGAGAGCACCGGACGGCCATCGCTTGTTCCAGCGAGTTTCTGAGCCGCGAGTTCAAACATACGAAGTTCGAGGCACAGGGCATTTACAGCAACGGCCGGGTACCGTTCGACACGGATTTTCTGCGGTTCATGTTGTCGGACGGGGCGGGGGCAGCCCTATTGCAAAATGAACCCTCCGCACAGGGTCTCTCCCTGCGCATCGAGTGGATCGACAACAAGTCGTATGCCAATGAGTACGAGACCTGCATGTATTCCGGCATGAGCAAGGAGGATGGCGGCCGTTCGTGGCTGGACTACGCCTCGATTCATGAAGCGGCCGATCACGGCGCGCTGAATTTGAAGCAGGATGTCCGGCTGGTGAATGAAATTACGAAGGTGGGGACGCGGCGTTTTTTAGAGCTGGTGGAAGAAGGGCGGATTGACCCGGACGCGGTCGATTGGATGGTGGTCCATTATTCATCGCATGTGTTCAGGGAAGAGATCTTTCAACTGCTTGAGCAGGGCGGTGTGACGATCCCTGAGGAAAAATGGTTTACGAATCTGTACACCAAAGGAAATACGGCGGCGGCTTCGATTTACATCATGCTGGAGGAACTGCTGTATTCCGGACGCCTTTCCGCGGGGCAGCAAATCGTCTGCGTCGTTCCGGAAAGCGGCCGCTTTCAGGCTTCGACGATGCTGTTGACGGTGGTTGGGGCTTGATAGCCCTTTGTAACAATCGAGTATCGAATACGATTTCCATAACTTGCATAAAAGGACCCTCAGCGGAGGGTCCTTTTTGTATCGTTGATTAAGGTGAATTTAGTAATGAAGATGGTTACAGGCTTTCGTTCATCGTTCCCTCATTCTCGCTATCTTCATCCACAGTACCTTGAGTGTTAGTACCTTCACCAGTGGCGTTACCGGCTTCGCTGAAACCTGCGACGTCATTTCCTGTATTACTAGCAGCACCAACCTCGCTGACCTCGGCCCCACCATTCACCACGGCATCCAGCGTTTTCTCATCCAGTGTCACATCATCCACATACACGCTCATCGTTCCTTCACCGCTTGGCGAGGCGATCTGCAGCCCGATGGTCTTGATCAGTGTCTTGTCGATGGCGTCGCCGTTGATGTCCTTGCCGTTCAGGTTTAGCTTGATCCACTGGTATTCGCCTGTCAGCTCGACTTCGTCAGTGGAAGCCCAGACCCAGTCCGACCCGGTCTTGATAAACAGCTTCGCTTTGGCCGTGCCGCCAGCCACTCGGGCGCGGACCATCAGGGTGCTGCCTTGGCTAAGGTCCTGATCGCTCATGTAGGCGAGCTCAAAGTGCTTGTCGGCTGCGCCAGCCGACGGAAAGTCCGCGCTGAGCACCTTGCTGCCGCCGTCCTCCGGATTGGCGATGTTGTCGGCTCCAAGGGTGTTGTCGTTCAGCGACCAGCCAGCGATGGAGCTGTTGAAGTCGAACAGCACGCCGGGTGCGGTGCCACCGCCTGCGCTGCCGTTCGGCACGGTGCCTACAGCCGGATCGAGCAGGGCATGGATGTCGTCAAAATACATCGACGATGTCAACCGGTTGCCGTCCGGCACCGCGTTCGTATAGATGGAGAACGCCTGGACGTTCTTCAGGTTCGACTTCGTCAACGTGCCGGTCGCCCCGTTGGCGGGCTTAAACTCGTTGAACGGAGCGGTGATGAGCGCCGGCTCGGTCGTCTTGGTGTCCGGGTAGTACTCGTACGTCTTGCCATCCGCGTTGATCTGCATCACCAGCTTCTGGCCCTGGCCGTCCGGCTGGTACCAGAATTGCAGGGCGTTGTAGCCGGACCAATCCGCGCCGTTCATCGCCTTGGTGATGCCGGCGTAGCCGCTGCCTGCCAGCGTGTACGTGTACTTCAGCCCGTAGCTGCCGCCGTGCTTGTGCGTGCCGTCCAGCGCAGCACCGGCCGGGTCGCCGCCGGCGTGCACAAACTTGCTGGCCAGCGCGTCGCTGCTGCCCAGGTAGCTCTCGAAGTCGTCGACGACGGCCGGGTCGCCCGACGATTCGGCATAGGCGCTGTAGAGCCTAATGTTATCGACGTAGACCGGAAGCGTATCTCCGTCCGATTGCAGCGCGCTGCCCACGATGGACAAGGCGATGTCGTCGGCGGCCGCCAGCGCATCCGCGTTCGTAAAATCGATCGTTGGGCTGAATTTAACATACTCCACGCCATCGATCGTTTCTTTGGGCAGGGATGCAAACGACGAATACGTTGTGTCCATGCCGTACTTATTAATCCAGTCCGGTGGGAGCTGCCCGACCGCGCGCAGGCTGGCCTGCTCGCTGGATGCCCCGGCTGCAGCGGGCACCCACACGTCCATTTTGACCCGTTGGATACCCGCGAGCGAGCCGGCGCCGGCTTTAGCCTTGGCGTTCTTTAACTCCAGCTTCAGCTCCTGCCATGAATCGGTTCCGTTCAAATGCGGGGCACTGATCTTCAGGGATCCGCCGTTAAAACCGCTGTACGCCGCACTGCCGTCATTCGTTCCTCCCGCCGAGCTGGTATATTCGCCGTTGTATTGGATGCCTTCCGCGTCAGCGGCCGTATCGAAAGTGTAGGCACCGGCCAGCACCTCGCCGATCTTCACGAACACCGTGTTCGTTTGTTCATGCAGCAAGGCCCCGCTGCTGCCATACAATTTAACGGTGATGTCCGCGGTTTTACCGTTCTGCTCCGCTGCCGGCGTCCATTGCGCCTCGTAGTAGCCGCTGTCCGGGTTCAGGGTCATCGGATACTCGGTATTCGAACCTTGTATGCTGTAGACGACACGATCCGGCGTTTCGTTCAGGACGCGGACACGAATGGTTGTTGAATCCTCCTTGATGGTGCTTTGGCCCGTCGGAGAAGCGATATGCATGAAGCCCTGCTCGGAGGCGGTGTTGACCTTTTTATCATAGGCGCCAATGACCCCGTCGCTGAACAGCGTGTACGTATCCTGGTAGTACTTTTTAAAATCCGGCAGCATTTCATGCTCCTGGTTCGGATCGCCGGTGGGATAAGGGACGTAAATGGAGTCCGGCCCAAAGTTGGCCCAGGTCAGCATGAACGCCATCTTTTTCGCGTCCGGATCGGATTTGAGCGTGTCCGCCAGCTTCGTGTAGAAGTCGGGCGTCGTATTGCCGGAGACCTTCATTTTCTGGTAGCCGAATTCGGTGAAGGCAGCGACCTTGCCGCGGCTGTCCGCGATGTTGGAAACGGTTTTGGCTTCCGTCTTCACGCCGTTAAACCAGGAGTCGCCCTCGCCGTTGTAGTAGCTGTCGAACCCGAGGATGTCGACGTAGTCGTCTCCCGGGTAGGTTTTTAAGTAGGTGTCCGCGGAGTCGCCAAAACCGCCGCCAGGCGAGAAGGCGTACAGGAAGTTGTGAACGCCTTTCTTGTCGCGGAGATACTCGACTGTATAACGGTAGATCTCCTTGTATTCGTCGGTCGTTGTAAAAGCGGCCCCCCACCAGAACCAGCTTCCGCTCTGCTCATGGAACGGCCGGAAGATGACTGGAATCGGCCTGCCGTCATCGGTTTTGAGGTGCAGGGCGAAATCGGCGATCTGATCGAGAAAAGCGTTATACGCCGCGTTCTTGTCCCCGCCCGGCAGGATGTGGGACACGACGTTGCCCTTGGTGTCGTAAAAATCCCCGCCTGTGACGAAGTTCGGCATATGGGAGCTGAGCGTCAGCACGCCGCCGTCGGCGTAGGCTTTCTTCATAACGGCGACGAGGTTGTCGCGGCTCCGCTCGGCATGGCCGGCCACGCCCGGCTTTTCTTTGCCTTCCAAGCTCAGCGTATCCCAGCCGAACAGCCCCGGATAGGCACCGACGCTGTTGAATGTGTCGGACTGGGTTCCGTCCTTCGCCGTGATGGACATACCTTCGGTAGTGGCATGCTGCTGGCCGAACAGGATGTTCTTGCCGCGGAGCTGATTCAAATAGACGAACAGCGATTTGGTGCGGTCGGTTGCCGCTGCGTCCGTCAGGTTGACGGTCGTGACGTTTTCCACCGGACCGCCGCCGTTGTCGCCGCCGCTGCCGTTTCCGTTCCCGCCGGAACTGGAGCCGCCGCCTGTGCTGCCCGAAGGACTGCCGCCTGCGCCTGTGGTGCCTGTGCTTCCGGATGGCGCAGGGCTTGCATTAGCTGCTCCACCGGAGATGCTGGTCGTTCCAGGCGGAAGCGCCTTGCCGTTCAGCGTGACGCCGCTGCCCTGGATCACCGCCTGCTTGATGCTGCCCGTGCCCGTGATTGCGGTGCCTGCGGCCGACGGGTTCACGGTCAGGGAAGCGATGGAGGCACCGGCGCCGAGGCTCAGCTGCACCGGCTGGTTGAACTCAGCACTGTCGATGATCGAGCTGTCACCCGCGTCCAGTTGGGACGGGCTGTTTGCCGCCAGCTGCCCGATATGGGTCGTACCGGACAGCTGTACATGCACCTGGCCGTCGCGGCGGTTGACGAGAACGCTGCCGAGATCGGAGTCCTTCACGATGACCGTATGGGAGCCGCCGCCTTCGATGAAAGTGGTGCCCTGAACCGTGACATGATCCAAGGTGACCTCGCCGTCGCCGATCCCTGGTGCCAGATACAAATTACCTTGAATGACGGCGTCCTTCAGGATGACACCCCCGTGGTTCACCACGGCGCTGCTTTGAATCTTCCCGGCGGTATAAGTACCCGCAGCCGGATAGTATGCGCTGACCAGCTTGTCGATCAGGGTAACGATTTCCGCGCGGGTAATAGGTACCTCAGGACGGAAGGTCCCGTTCGGGTAGCCTTGGAAGTAACCGGAGAGCGCCCGGACCGCTTCGCGGGCGTACACCCCGATGTGCTCTTGGTCTGGGAAGGAGAGGGTGGGGGCCGTATCGTTTCCGCTTATTTCAAACGCCCGTGCCAGCAGCACCGCAGCGTCCTGACGGGTTAGCGGTTCGCCCGGCTTGGCCGCGTTGCCAGGATATCCGGTATAGTAGC
The DNA here is from genome assembly GCF_003386155.1 of Paenibacillus sp. VMFN-D1. Classification (NCBI taxonomy): domain Bacteria; kingdom Bacillati; phylum Bacillota; class Bacilli; order Caryophanales; family Paenibacillaceae; genus Paenibacillus; species Paenibacillus sp. VMFN-D1. Next base: position 205,385 of record NZ_QRDU01000005.1, read on the forward strand.
CGGCTTCCCTGGCTATGGAGAAAGCGTTTGCAAACCAGGAGTCGGCGGGGACATCCGCATAAGCTTCCTTCGACTGGGCCGTAAAGCCGAACAAAAGATTTATGAGCGAGACGAATTCTGCACGCGTGATTTCTGCATTCGGGCGGAAGGTGTGATCCGGATAGCCCTGGATCAGCCCGCTGCTCAGCCATTTTTGCACGCTGGCCTGTGCCCAGTGCCCCGTAAGGTCCTTGGCGATTATTCCGCTGAGGTCCGTTTGGGCAGCTGCCGATCCGTAGGCGGGAGACAGCAGTGAAGCGATCAATACCGCCGATAGGGTAGTGCCCAGCCATTTGGATGACTTTTTCATGAAAACTCCCCTTGATTGATAGAAGATAAAGGGCTAACAAAGTGGTTTTTTGAGCTAACAGGAGATCATATTTAGAAATTATGTAACCGCTTTATTTATCCCTTTTCGAGTCAATATACTATCATAACGGGGTGCGTCTGGCAAGAATTTAGTTATATTAATTTTCTAATAAAATAATAACAAATAATAAATCGTTATCTTTTTGCCTGGATCATCGTTCAAAGGAAAAAGCCCCCACATTCCAAAAGAATGAGGAGGCTGAGGGATTATGTGTTTTTCAATTTTGAGGTTCTCTTCCTGATATTTGTCCAGTCCTACGAAGACCGCGGTATAGCAGATTCCGTCAAATCAGGGCACCCTTCATCTATTGGAAGAATCATACCCTTACCAGTATTCATATGAACCAGGTTTGGCGAAGGCAGCTGCCGAAGACAACACCCTTAGTATTTCGATTGATGAATATAGTGACTAAAACTCCAAGTAACGCTCCGTTACTTGGAGTTTTAGATGAGCATTTGCTAGAGATCGCTTTAAAATTCGGTACTCGCGGGCCCAGCTAGAACCCTCTCGATTTTCCCGCTTCTTCTTCCGGTACGCATACCCGGGTGTATTGGATTTGGCGCAATCCAGCAGCCTTTGTCAATGGCTTTTTTTAATAATCAACGGCACGATCCAGATTTGACGTCAAAATGCAAAACGTGTTCCAGAACAAAGTAGGGTTACCTCCCCAATCACAGCATTTGTCGAACATTTGCGTATAACATCGGCCGCATGGCGTAATCATTGTTCAAACCGTATTTTTCATGGTCTACCGTAATAAACATTCCCGTTGATAAATCCCCTGTTTGTCCTTTTCTATTTTATTTGCTTATTCGGACAAGAGAAAATACATCCAGACTAGTAAATGCTCGGTAACCAGCAGCGAGTTTGCATAAGTATGAGGAGCCATTTTAGATAAATTCTATATACATATATTTACAAATAATCTTATATATCCTATAATACCACATAGAAGTAAAAATACCAAAATTTTAGGAGGAAAAAATGAAAACGAAAACTTTACTCTCTCTTCTAGTTGTTGTAATGATCTTTTCTTCTGTTTGCAGCTTTGTATCAGCTAGCAGTAGCACTAATAATATTAAAAATCCTGAACAAGAGTTTATTGACACAATAACACCTTATATTTCTGCTATCGATCAACATTATGTTTTTGATGAGAACAAAGCCTCAGCAGATGGCATTGACCAAAGTCTAATAAATAAGGCTAGAAAAACTGTTGAAGATACAAACGCTACAATTGATAACATTATTCAGGATACTTACTTAATGAATTATCAGACCGAAACAATGCCTAAAGGTTCAATCACTCCCTTCCAGGTTATAGGAGATATTGATACTGATAACTATTTTGATTATGATGTTAAATGGTGGGGGGGCGTTGATTTATGGATTAGTCCCAGAATGGTAAGTGATATGCAAGATAATAACGGTGCAATAACTGGAGGGGTTACCCTCGGTACAATTACAGTATTGGAGTTAATAAGTAAAAGAATGGGGATTAAAGTCCCAGCAAGAGTTGAAACATCAATTACTACTTTTGTAGGTGCAGTTACAAGCTATGGCATCACTACTTTTTATAGAAATTTTAAAGATACTGGAGTATTATTCAAACAAAATTGGTTGGGTGAGTTTTGGTTTGAACGTCCATAAATACAATCGATAGGAGATGGTATCTATTGAACCTTCGACTAAAGGAATTATTCAAATTGTACAAGGTTCGAAAAAGATATCTCTTGGATTTTGTCGCCTTACCGTTCATTATAACTTTTGCAACGTTCACATCAAATCCTCAATCGCCACTTACAAAGTATATAATCACCTATATAACTTTACTTTGTTTATCTTTATTAATCTATGCGATAATTCATCGGGATACCAAGTAATGGACAAAACTCCAGGTAACAAACTGTTACTTGGAGTTTTAGCTTTGTATTCTCTAAAGCCCGCTTCAAAGCTCTGCTCTAACTTGCCCAACCAGAACACGCTCGATTTCACCGCAACTGCCCGGCACCAGGTACGAATAATAAGGAGTATTGAACTTATTACGTACCAGCCAGTCTTTTTCAACAGCTTATTGATAATAATCCGCTTCACGTTCCGTCTCGTCCGTCAAACAAAACATGTTCCAGCCCTACTTTCGAGAAGCTTCGTCCGTTTTGAACCCAACTCACATTCATTTCCGACAACAGTTGACCACAGTCGGGCCTTTTTTGACAGTGAACGGCGTGCCGGCCGTTAGCGAGGTTTTGCAGAGAGGCCGGTGCCGTGTTAGTTAGGAAGAGATTGATATGTCATTCCGTTCGTGCGCTAGAACAAAAGTATATACCCAGATGCTAAAACGCTACTGACAGACCGTTGTCAGCAGCGTTTTTATATAGTCTTAGGAGATGATTTATTAAGGAGGCACCCATATTGGAAAAGAAAAACGAAGATCAAATCATGCCGGTTACCGCAGATGAGCAAAACAGCCGCTATTGGATTGGCGTTGTATCTGCCTCTCACGTGAAGCGGGGGGTCCAAGGCGGATTTGCCCAGCTCTGTCATGGAAAAGCAGCACCTTTGCGCCGGATGAGTCCCGGCGATTGGCTCATATACTACTCTCCACGAACCGACATGTCGAAAGGGGAGCCGCTTCAAGCGTTTACCGCCATTGGGCAGGTGACCGGTGACAGAGTCTACGAGTATCCGATGTCCGAATCCTTTGTGCCTTTTCGCCGGGATATCCGTTACCTTCCATGCCGTGAAGTGAAGATTGCCCCTCTATTGGACCGGCTTACCTTTACCCGCGGGAAGCGCAGCTGGGGATATGCTTTCCGCTATGGGCAATTTGAGATCGGATATGAGGATTTTCAGACGATTGCCAGCATTATGTTAGGTGATGTAACGTGGGACAATGCCAGCCAAAGCGTGCTTATTGATCTTTAGCGCGAAAAGTCACAGTCACGATCCATGGCTGTGACTCTTTTGCTTTTAAAAGGCAGAAAAAACGACCAAAGCCTCTTCACGAAGAGAACACGTGGGACAGAGAGCGGCATAGTCTTCTGATTAAGCAATGACATCTGTTTTGGATAAATAGGGCTGACTATTGTAAAGGCAATAGTGGAGAGGTTATGGCATTAATGCTGCTTATAGCGGGAGTATGTGATGGAATGAGTGGCACATTTACAGATGGTTTCAGAATGGTTATGGGAGAAAACGATGATTTTCGTTGGCTGATTTCCCAACAACGTTACCTTTTAGGCGTATCCAGTTTTAGGAAAAGTTATTTGAATGTTCAGTTTATATAATAGCTGCTTAACTTGCATAGCTACAATTTCAATATCGCTATCTACTTCATCAAGTATATAAGATTCCAATACTCCTATTATTGCCGTTCCAAGAAACTTCAAAAAAATATGCTTATCGGTAATGGGATACGAATCCTCATTAATCTTTTTATTGATCTCCCCCATCGTAAAAGACGATAGCTTTTTGCGAAATGATGAAGCATCTCTGCTTTTAAACAATGCGGCAAAAAATGATTTATGCTGCTCAAAATAAGAAAACCATGAAATAGAATCTTCTATAAGTCCCGTGTCTTTTTTTTGATCACATATTTCTCGCAATTGTGCTATATGGTCATCCACAATCTTATCTAATAGATCATACTTATCCATATAATGTAGGTAAAACGTTTTTCGACTAATGTTGGCTTTCTCCGTCATGTTTCTAACCGTAATCTCGTCAAACCCTTCCTTAACTAACATTTGCAAAAAGGTCGATTGAATAGCCTGTCGAGACTTTAATACTCTTCTATCTATTTTATTCATAGAGCAAGTCCCCCATTATTTTGTACACAATGATAACAATATGTGTATTAATACGCAAATAGCGTATTGTGGTAATAGAATCAATCGAACCTTTATTATAGTGTAAATATACACAGGGCAAATAACACGCACAAGTGTATTTTAAAGATGAAAGTAGTTTTAACTGTGAGGGTTCAGACACGGGCATTTATGCGGAGAAACTTGCTGAGCTAGCACATTGAACGGGCCTATAGAGGCACTTCAGCCGAGGGTACAACCCATGGGTAGTTATTTTATATGTTTAGGAGGGTTACAATGAAGCGATTAGAGAGAAAAACAGCAGTGATTACAGGAGGAAGCGATGGGATCGGTTTTGCCATTGCTTCGGCATTTGCCGAAAATGGCGCAAACCTTGTCTTAGTCGCTCGAAATCAAGAAAAACTGTTCCATGCAAAGCAGCTTTTACAGACAAAAGGTGTCTCAGTTGAGACAGTCTCTGCCGATCTTAAAGATCTTGCAAGCATTCCACATGTGACAGCAACACTGCTTGAGCGAACACACGGCCAAATACATGTGTTAGTCAACAATGTTGGAGTGGCCCATTTCAAACCTCTTCCTGACCTTTCCTTGGACCTCTTAGATGAAATGGTGAACCTCAATATCAAAGTTCCATTTCTTCTCATTCAACACTTGCTCCCAGCACTGACCGCAACGAGAGGGAATATTCTCAATATTTCAACCTATTGGTCTCAAAAAATGATTGCGGGACGGCCATCATCAGCCTACTCGATGACACGTGGCGCGATCAATACGCTCACCAAAGCGCTCGCTAACGAGTTGGGTGAACTCCAGATCCGCACTAACGCTATCGCTCCTGGTTCTATTGACACATCGACCTTCCGGAAGTGGCTTGATACAAAGAATCAAGAAGAGCTTTTCGAATATCAGAACTACGTTACAAGCGCGTACCCGCTGGGGCACATTGGAAATGAAGAAGATGTTGCAAATGCCGCTGTCTATCTGGCCTCTGACGAAGCAAAGTGGGTCACTGGAACCATTCTCAATATCGATGGTGGTTTGACTGTACGGTGAGGGTGATGGGCATTGAAGTCGTCCCACTCAACCCCATATCTCCCGCCAAATCAACACAACTACTCATCTAGTAATTGACGACAACATTCAAGAGATCGAATATAGCAGATGCAATTAGAAGTTATTTGATTTGCTAAAGAACTTGTCAGAAGAAACGAAAGTGAAGTTTGTATTGCTGGTTAAATATTCTGAAGCGTCAAATAGCTCTCATCTTGTTTTCTAAGATGAGGGCTATTTCAAGTTATCTATTCATTTTTAAATATGCGATAAGCGAGAGGGAGCAATGGCGACCAAGGCAGCAGATTATCGAGCGCGTCCGGATCATTGGATCAGACAACTGGGGCAACTGCTCGAACAAATATAACACCATCAGGAGTATTGTGAAAAATCGACGGCTCTGTACTTTTCTTTTGGTGAATCAGGGGGCATTGTAAGTTGACGAAAGGAAGGGGATGTATTATATTGAGTAAAACTAGGAAAATATAATATTTTTATTGTTTTCCGTCACAGGAGTGAAATGAATGAATGATCGAATTATGGAAGTGGTAAGACACGAAATCAAGCGAAGAGGTCTCCGTTTCACCATGGCGGAACTTGCGAAGCTTTCAGGGATGAGTACGAAAACACTCTATGGAGTATTCTCTTCAAAAGAGGAACTCATTACGGCAATTCTCGATGATACGATGAATGAATTGAAAGAAAAGGAGAAGGCAATTCTTGAAGACAATGAACTGAGTACACTGACTAAATTGAAAAAGTGTTTGGTTCTTGTTCCTGCAGATTTTCAGTTTGTAGATATGAACCTTATAACGGACCTCCAACGTTTCTATCCATTGCAGTGGAAGCTGCTGGATCAATTTCTGAACCAACAATGGGACAGCATCCATAGCTTGTTTAATGAAGGCATCAGCGAAGGGATTCTACGCTCTTTTAATACTGAATTATTTATTGACCTGTATGTCGGCGGATTCTATCGGCTAATAGAAGACCCCTCAGCTCGTAAGAGTAACAAAGGTCTGCAGGAAAGCTTAGAAGACATGGTGGACATTCTATTGTCCGGCATTGTACAGAAAGAAGGTTAAGAATGGTATGCACTGGATATTATTAACGTTGGCTATCCTTGCGGAAGTAGCAGGAACGACAACGATGAAATGGTCGGAAGGCTTCAGCAGGCTTACTCCTTCTTTGCTGCTCTTTGTTTTTTACGCTTCCAGTTTAACTTTTTTGAATTTTGCATTAAAAGGAATCGAGGTAAGCATTGCGTATGCGATTTGGTCGGGTCTAGGAACAGCTATTGTTGTTATAATCGGCATACTCATTTTTTCTGAACCATTGACTCTATTGAAGACCATCTCGATCATCCTTATCATTGCCGGCGTCATCGGTTTAAATCTTGGCGGGGGGAGAGCGTGATTTGAGTAAGAAATTGAGAGTGCTGTTCTTGTTTACAGATATCGGATTTATGGTGTATTGGATCGTTACGATCTTTGCGCTTATTCCCCAAGCTTACCTATACCAGGATTATAGCAACGAGTTATTAGTCATCTGGAATTGGTCCTTTTTTCCGTTAGATATTTTCATTTCGATAACAGGAATATACAGTCTGTATTTACATAAACGTCATGACCTCAGATGGAGCCAGTTGGCTTTGATCTCTCTTACCCTAACCTTCTGTTCGGGTTTGCAGGCGATAGCGTTCTGGATCATTAAAGCGGACTACGACCTGATGTGGTGGATACCCAATCTGTATTTACTGATTTATCCTTTATTTTTCATTCCAAAGCTTATTAAAACTCCTACCAACACGAGTGCATTAAGTAAATGAGGCATAAAGAAGGAGCTGCGCTGGGCAGCCCCTTCTCCGTTTATATGCTGAGTTTCTCGTTTTGCTTTTGAATAAATTCATCTTTGGTTAAACCATACAAAATAAAATCCATGTATTTGCCATTGATATATACCACTTGTCTCCGCACACCTTCTTGAACGCAGCCAAGTTTCTGCATCATCCTCGAAGAACCTTCATTTCCTTCAAGAACATAATCATTAAATTTATGAAGCCTTCGTTCCAAAAAAGCATACTTTAAGAGGATTTCCATTGCCCGGGTACCATAACCCTTACCACGATGCTCTTTATCGATGACGATCCCGATACTAAACGTTCCGTTTCTCTCGTCGATGCTGTTTAAATTAATTCCGCCGATACTCTCCCCATGTAATGTTTCAATCGTAAACATGATTCGTCCGTTCGTAGAGGTAAAATCAGCATTTTCCTCTGTAAACCTCTTTGCTCCTGAAATGGTAGGGGGTAATTCCATAGCACATTCCAGTAGGAGGCGTGCGGGAGTTTCATAGAGACCTATGTAAAAACTTTCCCAATCTTCCGGCTGGATGGCACGCAATCGAACTTCATCATCTTGCCAAAAATAATGGCAGTAATCGATCTCTTGCATCATAACGACCTCCAATGATAAACAAGAATTTAGTTAAAATCCATATTAGCACGGGGGCTCCTAATTCTGGGAATAATGAATGGTTTTAATTTTTTATTATCGTTATAAAAATAAAAAACCGGCACAACTACGCGCCGGTTCACGAAATGCCATATAGACATATTCCTAAAAATGCCATGGATACATAATAGTCTATTAAAAAATTCAATATAAGTCTATTACTTTTTTTGCATAGATTGTATGTTATTAAAGCGACCGCGGCGCAAAAACGAATCGGTGATCTTGCCGAACATAAGGAAGGGAGAAATCCTGCATGATTACACTCAGAAAAATCACGCTCGAAAACAGACGCGAAATATTTAAACTAGAGGTTTCGGAAGATCAGCGCCGCTTCGTTGCGTCCAATTTGTCCAGCGTAGCTTCGTGTTATGTTCTTGCGACCAATGGAGGACATCCTTTTCCGTTTGCCATTTACGCGGATGAGCAGCCCGTCGGTTTTGTGATGATCACGTATAAAATTACCGGTTACGATACCCCGTCCATCGCAGACGACGGCTATTGTATTCTGCGGCTGATGATGGATCAGCGACACCAAAACAAGGGCTATGGCCGGGAAGCCATGAAAAAGGTGCTGGAGTTTATCCGCACTTTTCCGGCAGGTCCTGCACAATACTGCTGGATTTCTTACAAGGCTGATAACGCGCCCGCCAAAAAGCTGTATGAGAGCTTCGGCTTCCGTGACAGTGGTGAAGTGATCGGAGACGAGCAAATCACGGTATTGCGGCTCAACTCGCCACCTTCTATTACTTGTGTCTAAGGATACGCCAACCCAAACCCAAACCCAAAACCAAACCTAAAACCAAGCAGCAGTCGGCCCGAGGACCGGCTGCTTTTCATTGAATTAGCAGGCCATTTGCAGCTCCTAGGTGGAGCCCTTTACTTTCCAACGGCATCATGCTAAACTGGATTTCGATAGTTATAGAACTGCGGAATAGATGGAGGAGGTGAGCATCATCATGGGTGATCATCAAACAGATCTGCAGGCCGTTAAGGTATATAAAGCTCTGGGGGAACCAACCCGGCTGAAGATCGCCTTGCTGCTCTCGAAAGAAAGCGATTTATGCTTCACGGCCATCGGTGAAAAGCTTGAATCCGTTGCGGGTTCGACGCTGTCGCATCATCTGAAGCAGCTGACGGATTCCGGTCTGATTGATTCACGGAAAAGCGGGTCGTATATTCACTATAACGTCAATCGGGAAGTGGCGGAAAAATTTGCGCCTTATTTAATGGCGTAATTTTTTTAACCAACATTTCGATAGTTCTAGAACTGAGGAATTGATGGTTGTACAAGTCATCCTCAATACCCTATGAAGAAGGAGTGCACTCTTATGAGCGACAAAGCAAATACGATCGAGATTGGAATCAGTACGTTTCTTCATGCAGATCCCGAAAAAGGGGGTGTCTCACATGCCGAGCGTCTGCGTCAAGCGATCGAAGAGATCCAATTGGCCGATCAAGTCGGCCTTGACGTCTTTGCCATCGGCGAGCATCACCGTATCGACTATACAAGCTCGTCTCCAGCCGTCATATTGGCTGCCGCTGCGGCGACCACGAAAAAGATCCGTCTATCGAGCGCGGTGACGGTGTTGTCTTCGGATGATCCGGTGCGGGTATATCAGAGCTTTGCGACGCTTGACGGACTGTCGAACGGGAGGGCTGAGATCATGGCCGGACGAGGCTCGTTCATCGAATCGTTTCCGCTGTTCGGCTATGACCTGAAGGATTACGAGGAATTGTTCGAAGAGAAGCTGGAACTGCTGCTCAAGATCCGAGCTTCGGAGCGGGTGACATGGCGCGGCGGACATCGTCCTGCGATTGACAATATGGGCATTTATCCTCGTGCTGTGCAGCAGCCTTTACCGGTCTGGATCGGCACAGGCGGCAGCCCGGAATCGGCCATTCGGGCCGCCTTGCTGGGACTTCCGATCGTCTTCTCAATCCTTGGCGGACCGCCGCAGCGATTCGCACCCTTGGTGGAGCTCTATAAGGAAGCGGCTGTGAAAGCCGGGCATGATCCAAATCAGCTGCAGATTGCTACGCACTCGCATGGCTTTATATCCGATACGACACAAGAGGCGTCAGAGCGGTATTACCCTGTGATGGCGGCCCAAATGAACCGGATCGGACGGGAACGCGGTTGGTCTCCTTATACACGTGACTCATACGATGCATCCTCCAGCCTTCATGGTGCTCTTTATGTCGGGGACCCTGAATATGTGGCGGAAAAAATCTTACTGCTGCACAAGAACCTTGGCCTGACCCGATTCCTTATGTACGTGGATTTCAGCACGCTCCCTCATCGCGAATTGCTGCGAACGATTGAGCTGCTCGGAACCAAGGTAGCACCGATCGTCCGCCAAGAGCTCGACCGCCAAGCATCAAGCGGTGATGATGGAGCGCTACAGACCTAATCGGGGCAGGAGATGCCTAAGGATAGGACCATATTTTTTTAGTCATGATTTCTACAGATTTAGAATTGTAAAACTGTTGGGAAGAGGAGATACACGATATGAGATGGAAAATTTATATATTGGCGATTGCGAGCTTTTTAGTCGGGACCTCTGAGTTTGTGATTGCCGGCATACTGGATATGCTTGCAAAGGACGTTGGCGTGTCGGTAGCGGCGGCCGGCCAGCTGATTACCGTCTACTCGCTTGCCTATGCGATCGGTACCCCGATTCTGATTGCGCTCACAGCAAAGATAGATCGGAAAAAGCTGATGCTGTCGGCTTTGGGCTTGTTTTTCATAGGCAACCTGATCACCATCACATCTACCGGTTACGGCATGCTGATGGGGGCAAGAATCATTTTGGCCATCAGTACCGGGGTATTCATGGTTGTCGCCCTTACCGTTGCGGCCAAAATTGCCCATCCTGGCAAGCAGGGCGGTTCGATCGCCACCGTTCTCTTGGGCTTTAATCTCGCGCTCATTCTGGGGGTTCCTCTGGGACGGGTCATTGCGGGCTCGTATGATTGGAAGGTCATTTTCACGGGAGTCGGCGTGCTCAGCCTGCTCGCCATGTTGGTTCTTCTGCTGGCGATTCCCAAATCAGAGGGAGAGGCTCCCGTTCCCATTCGGGAACAGCTCGCCTTGTTCAAAACGCCACGGATTTCCGCTGCGCTGTCCATCAGCTTTTTCTGGATAATGGGATATACCATTCTGTATACCTATATCACGCCGTTTCTTCTGACCATTACGGGGATGAGCGAGCGGATGGTAAGCATCGGGCTGTTTGCATTTGGGCTGGCAAGTCTCCTGGGCTCCCAAGTCGGCGGCTACGGTGCAGACAAATGGGGGATCCCCCGCACGATGGTAGGCGGTCTGATCTTTCACTCCGGCATTTTATTTTTGCTGGCCGCGTTTGCCCATTACTCCATGCTTGTGCTCCCATTGCTGATGCTGTGGTCCTTCTTTGCATGGTCGACGGGTCCGGTTCAGCAAGTGTACTTAATCGGTATGGCTCCCCAGGCTTCGGGGATCATTTTAAGCTTGAACAACTCCATTGTGCAGTTGGGGATGGCTGTTGGGGCCGTCATCGGAGGCATTATTGTGGACAGCATCTCTCTGACAGCAGCCGGCTGGCTGGGTGGAATAGGGGTCGCCCTTGGGCTGATCCCGGCCGTGTATTCTTTGACAATGCGCCGCCGGGCTGCATGAGAAGCGCTGGAAGCATATACTTTGGCTTTCGGATTTCTCCCTTAAGAAGGCTCTATACATCAAGAAATCCGAAAACAAGAGCGGTCGCAGGAACATTTTACGTACTTGCTCCATTATCCATATGAGTGATTCATCATCTAGCGTAAATGCAATAGCTCCGTCCAAAATGAAAGCAGCCGGCTTGTTGAGCGGCTGTCTTTTTGCGGTTAAGGGGACTTCCATTCGTTCTCGTTCATACTGCCACCTTGCCGAGCATAAGGAAAATAAGTAGCCAGTTAAATGAAGCCAAAACGGAGATCGAACCGTATTAAAAATAAATCGTTACAAAAAATGACATCCCAAAACATCATCATGTAGAATATGGTAAAGGATGAGATTAGTGATGAAGGAGGTGCGAACCTAATTGGGAATGAAATACATAAAACTGCTGGGTATCACTCTGGGGGTCATCGTCGTGAACATCGTTCTGTTCTCCCCGGGTTTTATCGGTCTTAACATCGGCGCAAGCGCCTTTTCGACGGCATTCGGGATTACCTTCCTTCTGGCGAGTGTTCTGGTTCTCATTTATTCGGTTTACAGTGTTAACGCCAAGACCCCGGCTGCCGTGCCGGTCAAACAGATCCAGACGCATGACGACTACGTGAATGCCTTGCAGTACTACAAGAAAGTCAAAGCGTTAGAAGCGGATATATCCCTCGCTCTAAATCAGCTCGACCGCATCGCACGCAAGAAGTACAAACTGGTCGGCGTGTTGACCCAGCGTTTCGATCCGAGCGAGCTTAGCTACAAAAAATTCATGTCGACGGTCCAGGCGGTAGAAAACGTATTTTACCTCAACCTCAAAAGCATCCTGAACCGGCTGGGCGCATTCGACGAATCCGAGTTTAAAAGTCTTAGTGGATCTAAAGCCTCCCATCTACCTCCAGAATTACTCCAAGAAAGAAAGCAGATCTACAACGAGTATTTAACATTCACCAAGAACTCCCTGGCGACCAATGAAGAGATCCTGCTCAAGCTGGATAAGCTCCTGCTGGAAATATCCCGCCTGGACAGCTTCGAAGCCGGCGACATCGAGAAGATGCCGTGCATGCAGGAAATCGATCTGTTAATTAATCAAACCAAATATTATAAGAATTAGAGGTGTTCATGTGAAGAAGGGCAGGTTTATTCTGACTTCAGTGATCGTGTTGATTTTTGTATTTGCGCTCGTGTACGGGGGAATTACGGTAACCTCGAATCTCGGGAAGTCGAAAGACCAGGTGACCGCGGAAGACGCAGCCAAACGGCTGGATAAATTATATTCGAAGATTTCACCCGCAACGGCAACGCCTGTAAAAGGACAAATTGACCTGGACCCGGTGGATGTGGCCTCATCCCTTCCGGATATCAGCAAATTCCCGATTACGGTGCCGAACACAAATGATCATTATGTCGAGATATTCTCATCGACCGAGAAGTCGGGAACCGGCGTGGACGGCTGGCTCACGGAGGCGGCGACGGAGTTCAATAAAGCGAATGTGGCTGTAAACGGAACTCCCGTATCGGTTAAGGTCCGCAACATCGCTTCAGGCACAGCAGCGGACTATATCATGTCAGGTAAATACGTACCGGATGCCTTTACGCCCTCCAACGAATTATGGGGAGAGATGGTCAAGTCCAGCGGCGTCAAAACCCAATTGGTGTCTAAGCGCCTCGTGGGCAACGTTCCCGGGATCGTCATCAAGAAGTCCAAATACGATGCTCTTGTCGAAAAGTACGGTTCCATCAATGTCAAAACGGTAACGGATGCGATCGCAAGCAACGAGCTTGTCATGGGTTATACGGATCCTTTTGCCAGTTCGACCGGTCTGAATTTTCTGGTGACCTCGCTGAATACGTTCGACAGCTCCAATATTTTAAGCGATAAAGCGGTTCAAGGGTTCGAGAAATTCCAAGCCAACGTACCGTTCATTGCCTCGACGACGATCCAAATGCGGGATGCGGCCACATCGGGCTCCCTCGACGGTTTCATTCTGGAGTACCAGACGTTCGTCAACGCACCTGACCTGAAAAGCGGCTATGTTTTCACTCCTTTTGGCGTGCGTCACGACAGCCCGCTCTACGCGCTTGGCGATACGACGCCGGAGAAGCTGGCCATTTTGAAAAAGTTCGCAGAATTCGTAACCCAGGCTAAATACGTTAAAGCAGCAAAAGACAAAGGCTTCAACGGGCTTGAGGATTACAAATCCGAGATGGCCCCGATTGACGGGAAGCTGCTGACATCCGCCCAGAAGGTATGGAAAGAGAAGAAGAACGGGAGCAAGCCGATTGTAGCCGTATTTGTGGCGGACACGTCAGGCAGCATGGATGGTGAACCGCTGAACCGCTTGAAAGAATCGCTGATCAAGGGCCAAAAATATTTGGGTAAAGACAACAGCATCGGCATGGTTTCTTATTCCGACGACGTGACCATCCAGCTCCCGATCGGAAAATACGACGTTAATCAGCAGTCGATGTTCGTGGGCGCAGTGAACAGCCTTCAGGCCAGCGGCCAGACCGCGACGTTTGACGGCATCGTGGTTGCGCTCAAGATGCTGCAGGACCAGCTGGCAGCCGATCCGAACATGAAACCCGTTATTTTCGTACTAAGCGACGGTGAAACGAACAAAGGCAATTCGCTCAGCGACATCAAAGGACTGATTGAGAACTACAAAGTTCCGATTTATACCATTGGCTATAACGCCAACATTAAGGCTTTGCAAAGCATTTCCAGCATTAACGAAGCCGCCAGCATCAATGCGGATACCGATGACGTCGTGTACAAGATCGGAAATCTGTTCAACGTTCAAATGTAAGGGTGAAGTCAAAGGGGGAGGATGAGATATGGCGTTTACGATGAGTGTCTCAAGTGCGGAGCAGATCCAGGCTGTGATCGAGGAGGAAGTCAAGCCGGTACCGGAAGAGGTAGCGAAGCTGAAAGAAATCGCCGATGCGAATGTGGCTTCCATTATGGAGCTGGATGTGGAGTCGCTGGACAAACGCAAGGAGATTTTGCAATCGATCGACAGCTTCGGGCTGGATACGATGAAGCTTTCTTCCGAGAAGAACAACCTGCTGCAGGTGTCCGTCGGCAATCTTTCCAAAGGCGGGGATGAAGGGGGGGCTGTCGCCAAAGGGCTGACGGAACTGCATACGCAGCTGAAGGATCTGGACCCCAGTCTGATCGACTTTGCCAAAAAGGGATTCCTCGGCAAGCTGTTCAACCCGCTGCGGGCATACTTTTTGAAGTTTGAGAAGGCAGACGACGTCATTGCTGACATTGTCGTATCCCTCGACAAAGGGAAAACGACGCTCAAAAACGACAATACGACGCTGGAGCTGGAGCAGCAAACGATCCGAGAGCTGACGAAGACGCTGAAGAAAGAAATTCAGCTGGGTACGATGATGGACGAATCGATCGAGGCCCAGATTGAAGCGGCCAAGCAAAGGGGAGAAGATCCGGAAAAGATCCGTTTTATCACGGAGGAAGTCCTCTTTCCGATGCGGCAGCGTGTGATGGATCTTCAGCAGATGCTGGTGGTCAACCAGCAGGGCATCATGGCCTATGAAGTGGTCATCCGCAACAACCGTGAGCTGATCCGGGGCGTGGACCGGGCCAAAACCGTTACGATCTCGGCGCTGAAAATCGCGGTGACCGTGGCCAGTGCGCTGTACAACCAAGGCATTGTGCTCAAGAAGATCGAGCTGCTGAATCAAACGACGAACAATATCATTGCCGGCACCTCCCGGATGTTAAAGGATCAAGGCGTAGCGATCCAGAAGCAGGCCATCGAAACCAGCGTCTCCGTCGATACGCTCAAGCAGGCTTTCTCCGATGCCATCTCCGCCTTTGAAGCGATCAGCTCTTACAAACAGGCGGCGCTTCCGAAAATGCGGGATACGATCAATCAGTTCCGTGCCTTGTCCGATGAGGGGGAGAAGCACATTCAGCGTCTGGAAAAAGGGAAAGCGCTGGGTCTGTGACCGGTTTTCATGAACTCTATATTGAAGTGCGAAGACAGCCGGTTTTGTGACCGGCTGCTTTTTTTTTGAATAATTTCTCCATCTTGTCACAAAATCAAATTGTGGATTGTCTTCAATAGTGTTGAAACCAGGAGGGAGAGATAGAATTTATGGAAAAGCTGCTTGTCATTAATGCGCATCCGAAAGTGGAGGACGATTCATCCGTAAGCTTGACCGT
The DNA here is from genome assembly GCF_003386155.1 of Paenibacillus sp. VMFN-D1. Classification (NCBI taxonomy): domain Bacteria; kingdom Bacillati; phylum Bacillota; class Bacilli; order Caryophanales; family Paenibacillaceae; genus Paenibacillus; species Paenibacillus sp. VMFN-D1. The sequence continues at coordinate 221,061 of NZ_QRDU01000005.1, forward strand.
GCTCCGGCACTTTTTAGAAGCTTATCGAAACCTGAATCCGGAGGGACCTATCGAACAAATTGATCTGTATTCGGAAGATGTGCCCTGCATTGATCGATTATTTTTCAGCGCACAGGAAAAAATGCAAAAAAATGAGCGCTTAACGGAAGAAGAACAGCGGCTCACTTCCCGGATGTCGGATATCCTACGGCAGTTCAAGAGCGCCAAGAGGTACGTCATCGCCATGCCGCTGCATAACTTTAATATTCCTTCGAAGCTCAAAGATTATATGGATAACATCCTGATTGCCAAAGAGACCTTCGCCTATACGGACAAGGGATCGATCGGTCTGTTGACCGACGGGCGGAACGTTGTCGTCATTCAGGCAAGCGACGGGATTTATACGAACCAGGATTGGTACACGGAAGTTGAGTACTCCCATCGTTATTTGAAATCGATGTTTAACTTTATGGGCGTCGACTATCAAATCATCCGGGCACAGGGCAATCATTCCATGAAGAGGGATGAGGTGCTGGCCAAGGCATTTCAAGAAGCCGAATCTGCGGCGGCCTCTTTGGCACATCAGGGAATGCAAGTGTCCAATCAGGCAGGGAGCTAGTAATTCATCGTGAGGGCGTCAGCCCCGGATTCAAGTCGGCTATGTTACAATAAGCGGAAAAGAGCGGGGACGGAGATGGATAGATGGCAACAGATACATCCAGTTTATATGTAGAGTATAAGCCGCTGCTGAGCAGCATCGCCTACCGAATGCTGGGGTCGCTCACGGACGCCGAGGATATTGTGCAGGATATTTTTGCTGAGCTGGAAACGATGCAGACCGATCATATTTTAAACATGAAGGCCTATTTGCTTAAAATGGTTACCAACCGGAGCATCAATGTGCTGAAGTCGGCCCGCAAAACACGCGAAGTATATACCGGCCCTTGGCTGCCGGAGCCTGAGACGGCTGATGCAGGTCAGACTCCCGAAACCGCAGCGATCCAAGCCGAATCGGTCTCCTACGCGCTGCTCGTCCTTCTGGAACAGCTGTCGCCGGTGGAGAGAGCCGTCTTCATTCTCCGGGAAACGCTCGATTACGATTACCGGGATATCGCCGAGCTGCTGGACAAAAGCGATGCGAACTGCCGGAAGCTGTACAGCCGGGCGAAGCAGAAGGTCAGCACCGCGCCGGTTCCGGGGCGGGAGGAGAGAGCGGCCGCAGAGCCGCCGATTGCAGTGCCTGTAGAAAGCACTCGCGTCACTTCCGACCAGGCCAAGCATGCGGAGCTGCTATCCCGCGCTTTTATGGCAGCAGCCAATTCCGGCGATTTCAAGGAATTTGTCGGCATGCTTGCGGATGATGCCCGATTATACACGGATGGCGGCGGCAAGGTTCGCTCGGCGATCTTCCCGATCATCGGCAGCAATCGCATCCTGGCCTTCCTTCAAGGGATTGCCCCGGGAAATATCAAGCCGGAGAATCAGCTGCTGATCGACGTCAACGGGCAGCCCGGCCTGCGGTTGAACCGTGGCGACGAGCTCTTTGCGGTGTTGTCCTTCCAGTTTGACAGCGACTCGCGGCCTGTCCGTATGTTTATGGTCACGAATCCGGATAAACTGAAGCATGTGACCCCCTAACGGCTTTTTTTTGGCAGACATAAAAAGGGTTTCGGAAACAACATGTAGAATATCCCATATGGTTAAAAATTCCAGATGGGAAAGAGGTATGCATTTTGAAATTTGAACAACAAAATTTAAGCCATTCAAGCTTCAATTGCTGCGACCTCAGTGAAACGGAAATTCAATGCTGCAATGGCAGCGGGATGAGCATGAACGATGTGAATTTGACCGGAATGCACATTTCCGATGCGAATATGAGCGAAATCGCCATTGACGGTGCTCAATGGGGCGGCGCACTTTTTCAATCCATCGGCTACGGAGATCCAAGCCAGCCTGATGCAGAACACAACAAGGAGGGCGTCCGTTTTTCAGACTGCAGCTTTCAGAACGGGCGGATCACCGACTGTGATTTTACGAACGCCAATTTTCAAAACTGCGACATATCAGGATTGGTCATCAATGGGATCAACATCGAAGAATTAATCCAAAAGCATGTTCCTGTGGAACAAAGAGAGTAGGATACAGATAAAACTATGAAAGCCACCCCAGGGTCTGGAGTGGCTTTCATCATTATGCCTGCCGTACCACATCATCCGCATCCGTGGAATAAGCGAGTTCTTTCTGTGCGTCAAGCGCAGCCAATCTGTCCAGCAGAGCTTCCCGGATTTGCTCATAGGCATCGCTGCCCAGCGCCATCCGGATCGGACCTTCTCCCTGATCGACGCGGCGGATGATCTGCTGCGCCATTTTATCCGGATCGCCGACAACCATTTGATTAAACATGCTCATATCGATGCCCGGCAGTTCCCCTTTCATCAGGCTGACGAACTGGCCTGCCTCCTTGTCCCGATATGCGTCCATCCGTTCTCCGAATACCGCATTGCTCGTAATGAAATTCGTACGGATTCCGCCCGGTTCCACGATAGTCGTCTTAATATTGAACGGCGCGGCTTCCTTGGCCAGCGCTTCAAAGGCGCCCTCGACCGCCCATTTGGAAGAACAATACAGCCCCATTCCCGGCGTGGAATAATGCCCCGCCATGCTGGATATCTGCACGATGTGCCCGCTGCCCTGTTTGCGGAAAAAAGGCAGGACGGCACGGGCTGCGCGCAGTGATCCGAGGACGTTGGTTTTGAACAGATGCTCGATCTGCCTGTCGCTTGCTTCCTCCACTGCACCGTACAATCCATAGGCTGCGTTATTGACAAACACATCGATCGTGCCGAATTCCTCCCATGCCCGTTCGATCACCTCAACAATTTGCTGCGGGTTCGTCAGATCCAAATGAGCCTGCCATAATTGGGAACCATATTGAGCTTTCAGATCGTCCAGCACGCCAGGCTTGCGCACCGTTACGGCTACACGGTCGCCTCTTTCAAGCAACCGGCGGGTGATGCGCGAAGCCAAGCCTCCTGACGCTCCTGTAATAAACCATGTTTGCATGCTAAATGCCCTCCAATCGCTGTATTCCTCTGTATCATACGAGCAGCGGAAGGGCGCTAGCCACAGCATGTTTATACTATTAACGGGAGTAACAGTCTACGATCATGAGCCGAATGTCCACCTGCAATCCAGGCGAGATAGGCTCTGCTCTATTGAGGCAGCCGATCTTGTTCCAGCAGAGACATTAACCTCTCCTCCGTGCCTGAACCCGGTACGGGTACGAAGAAACACCAGTGCAGGTCCGGGTCGCCGTCAATGACGGCCGCCGAGTGGAGCATAAACTCCATTTCCTGACCGTCCGGAAGGCGGAACAAAGCGGTGGTTACACGCTTTTGCTTGATTTCGTAGAGATTCCAGAAGTACTCGAATTCCTCACTTTCCCGTCTCAAGCGTTCGAACCGTTCCATATACAACGGGTTGTCTTGGCTTCGGTCAAAGCTTGCCCGCAGCACCGCCGCCGAGTAACGGGCGAAGCTTTCCCAGTTCACAAGCCGTTTACGGTAATCCTCCTTGAAAAATATAATGTTCAGCATATATCTTTCATTTTCCGGCATACGGCCGAAGTCGGCGATGACCAGTTCTGCGGCGCGGTTCCAGGCGATCACATCCGTGCCCGCATCCGTGATGAACGAAGGGTACCACAGTTGATCGACGATTTGCTGCAGTACGCCGGGATCCGGTTCCTCACTGTTCGAAACGGCGCCGGCGCTTGCCGGGTCCACATGGGCCAAATCGAACAGATGCTTCTGCTCGTCTTCGTTGAGCTGCAGCGCATGGCTGATATTTAACAACACTTCCGGCGAAGGATTAGCTTCTCTGCCTTGCTCCAGCCAGGTGTAGTAAGTCACGCTCATATTGGCAAGATATGAGACCTCTTCCCGCCGAAGCCCTGGGGTACGCCTTCTTCCGGGCAGCGGCTGGATTCCCGCTTCAGAAGGCTGCAGCCGTTCCCTGCGCGATTTGATGAAATCACCCAATGGAGATGAAGAACGATTTGTTCTCATTTTCATGTACGTCACCATCCTTGCGTTTCCAAGTAGGCCGACAGCAGCCATTTAGAACATTGTAATCCTTTCAACCTGTTGATTTCCATCTTCCGCTTCTGAATGGTTCAACTGAATTGCAACAACGGAACTAAAATGTTTGACGAAGAATCCTTATATTTATATTATTAGAAATATAGAAATAAAGATCAACAATGAAGCCAATATCTGAAAGAAGGTGTGGTAAGGATGAGTCATAAACCTCTATTGGTTATTGTAGGCGCCGGTTCGGGCGTAAGCGCGGGTATAGCCCGCAAATTCGGGAGCAATGGCTTCCGGGTGGTTCTTCTATCGAGAACCGAGACTTCGCTGCAGCGCAGCTTGGAGGATCTTCGTCAGGTACATATCGAATCGTATGGAATAACTGCAGATGCTTCAGATCCGGATTCCATCAAAGCAGCCTTTACACAGATCAAAAACTTATATGGAATCACCGATGTTATGGTATATAATGCGGCGCACATTGCGCCAGGAGATGCGCTATCGTTAACGGAACAGCAGCTGATCGATGATTTGAAAGTGAATACGGTCGGCGCGTTGACCAGCGCGCAGCAAGTCATTCCGGACATGGTCGAACGGAAACAGGGGACGCTCTTTTTCACAGGGGGCGGTATTGCGTTGAACCCGAATCCGCTGTATGCTTCTTTATCCATCGGCAAAGCCGCGGTCCGCTCACTTGCGCTTTCCCTGGCCGAGACACTGGAGCCCCATGGAATTTATGTGGGCCAGGTTCTAATCGCCGATCATGTTCAGCAAGGGACATTTTACGATCCGGATCGGATCGCCGATGTATATTGGGAATTGTATACCAATAGAGACCGGAAGGAATATTTATTTAAGGAATAATCATTGACGCTCATTCATGGACTGGGATCGTTTCACAAAAAAGGACAGCCGCAGAGCGCTCGCAGCTGTCCTTTATTCACCTCAATAGTGGTAAGTATAGACCATGCTTATATCATGCTCTTCTCCCATGCACCCCGAATTTCCACGCCGGTTGACTTGGCGACCTGTTCCAGTTCTTCGATTTCAGCATCCGATAATTGGACGTCCATAGCCGACACGGCGCTGGCGATATGGGACGGTTTCGTCACGCCGATAATCGGCACCGTTCCTTTGGCGATTGCCCAGGCAATGGCGATTTCTGCAGGTTCAACATGGTGACGGAGGCTGATTCCTCTCATGACCCCGATCAGATCTTCCAGCTTGGCAAGTACCTTCTCATCAAAGGCGTCTCCTCGGCGGGTCCCTGCTTTAAAAGGATGTTTTGTATCATATTTCCCGGTTAACGCCCCTTGCTCCAGCACCATATAGGAGAAGAAAATCAAATCATTGGCGTTGCAGTATTCAATAATGCCGGCTTCTTCCGAGGAACGGTAGAGCAGACTGTAATGGTTTTGAACGGCTGAGAGCTGAAGCCCCTCTTGAGCCAAAATGTCAGCGGCGAGCTTGATTTCCTCCAAATTATGATTGGATACCCCGGCGTATTTAACTTTTCCGCTCTTCATCAACGGGATCAGCTTAGAGGTCCACCGCTGGACGTCTTTCGGATTGTGGATCCAGTAAATGTCGGCATGATCCCTTTCAAGCCGCTGCAAGCTCCCGGCGAGAAATTCTTCAACAGCCTCGTCCGTCTGCTCGCCGCGGGGCGTAAATTTTGTTGAGATCAGGACGTCATCTCTCCCGCGGATGAACTGACCCAGAATCGTCTCCGAAGCGCCCATGCCGTAAACTGCGGCCGTGTCCCATAGATTTAATCCGGCATCCATCGCCGCATCAAATACGGGCTTCAGATCCTTGGCAGTCAGGTCATTCCCGAAAACCGCATCTCCTCCGTTGGCGCCGTTCCCCCAGGACCAGGTACCGAGGGCTACAGCCGGGATCGTTATGTTTTTTAACTGAAAAGTTTTCATCGTGTATTTCTCCTTTAACAGTGGGATGGGGCAAAGACGATTATCTTTTTCCTGGAAAGCCATGCCGCTTCGCGCTCCAGGCGATGATCCAAGCGATCAGCAGCAGAATCAGCAGCACGGCCGGAAACGACTGGACGCCGATGAGCTCCAGCAAGGCTCCGCCGACGATGCCCCCGCCGGCAATGGCCAGATTCCATACGGTCGTATTGATGGGCATCACGATGTCCACGCCTTCTTCGCCGCTTGCATTCGCTTGGGCGGTTTGCAGCAGCGTAGCTGCTCCGCCGAAGGTAAGTCCCCACAATGCGACGGCGGCATAGACGACCGGTACCGATGTGCCGCCAATCCATAACGCGGCCGAAACCAACGCAAAACCAAGCAGACTGAGCAGCGTCAACAGGCGCAGCTTGCGGTCGATGAGCAAACCGACAATCCAGATAGACACAATCGCCGCGAGACCAAAGATCAGAAGGACCAGATCAACGCGGCTGCCCAGCCCGGAACGCTCGAGAAACGGCGCAATATACGTATACAGGATATTATGGGCCAACATCCAGGTGAGTACCACCATAAGAATGGGGCGGATGCCGGGCAATACAAACACTTGACGAATCGTCATGCGCTCGTCTGCGGGCTGCCCGGGATAATCCGGCACCTTCCACAGCACCCAAACCATGAGAACAAGGGTCAGAAGGGACATAAGCCCAAAGACGGCCCGCCAGCCGATCAGGTCGCCGAGCAAGGTTCCGGCCGGTACGCCGAAGGTAAGAGCAATCGGCGTTCCTACCATTGCGACTGCCAGAGCGCGGCCTTTTAAGGCATCCGGTACCATCCGCCGCGCGTACCCGGCGATCATACCCCACGCCGCACCGGCGGCCACACCGGCAAATAAACGGGCTACAAGCGTCAGGGCATAACTGCTCGAAATAGCGGTAATGGTGTTGAATACCAAAAATCCGGCAATAATGGCGAGCAGCAGCGGACGCCGTCTCATCCCGGCGGTAAACATGGCAAACGGAATGGCTGCCACAAGCGAGCCGATGGCATACAGGGTGACGAGCTGACCCGCCATTCCTTTGGAAATATTCAGCCCTTCCACGATGTGCGGCAGCAGCCCGGCTGGAATGGTTTCCGTGAGAATACAGATAAAACCGGTCATGGCAAGCGCCAGCAGCGCCAGCCAGGGAAGCCTGGCTGGGACGGATGCCGGCTGGACCACTTCCGTGGAAGATGACATATGGGACAAGTGAGTGACCTCCTTCGAATGGTAACCTAATTTCTGGATCGATCATTCCATATACTAAGTTCAGCCCGGCTGACTTGTCAAGAACTTCTGGATCGATTAGTATAAAATTCATGAAGGGGGTAATCGTATGCCACGGACAGGACGCCCCCGTGCGTTTAATCGGGACGAAGCCGTACTTGCCGCGATGTTTCTGTTCTGGGAGCACGGCTTTGAATCCACTTCGCTGGCCCAATTGCGCGCGGCGATGGGGCATATATCCGCTGCTAGCTTTTATGCGGCGTTTGAATCGAAGGAAGCGCTGTTTCGCGAGACGGTGGACCGGTATAAAGCAACTTACGGCCGGGTGATGGAGAGCTTTCATGATCAGCGATTGGCACCGAAGGCTGCCATCGAACAAGGGCTGCGCCGCTCGGCGCGAATGCAGACCGAAGGCTCTCATCCACTGGGCTGTTTGGTGGTGTTATCCGGTATAAGCTGTTCGCCCGAGAACCAGCATATCCAAGAAATGCTGGCCAAGGAGCGGGAAAAAAACCGGGACGGGATTAAGGACTGCATCGAACGGGCAGTTGCCAATGGTGAGCTGCCCGATACAGTCGATGTTCCCATGCTGGTGACTTTGTTCAATACCTTTCTCCTTGGCATATCGACGCAGGCGAGAGACGGTATCCCGTTCAAACACATTGATGCAGCCATCACTCAGTTGATGAGCATTTGGGATGCCCTGTCTCGAAAAAACGGATGACAAGGAATACAAATCGTCTGATGAAAGCAGCGGGGGAGAGAACATGAACAAAACGGAACGGCAGCTCGCCATTACGCTGGAGCTGCAGCGAAACAAGCTGGTCAGAGCAGAGGATTTGGCGGCCCGGTTCGAAACGAGCGTCCGGACGATCTACCGCGATATTCAGGCACTAAGCGAAGCGGGGGTTCCGATCGCCGGGGCTCCCGGGCAGGGCTATTCCCTGATGGAGGGCTATTTCCTGCCTCCGGTCAGCTTCACGGCGGAAGAGGCCGTGGCCCTGCTGATGGGAGCGGACTTTATCGAGCAAAGACTGGATGCGGACTACAGCCCGGTGGCGGAGGCAGCCAAACGCAAAATTGAAGCGGTTCTGCCGGAACCGGTACGCGCTGAGTCGATGCGAGTGCGGGAAACGATGCGCCTTCTCCAAGCCGGCGAGCCGGTAACCAGCCTGAAGGAAAAGGACTATCTCGGACAAATTCGGCGTGCGATTCTGGAGCGCCGCAAAATCAGGTTCGCGTATTTAAAAAAATACCCGGAAACGGACGGGAGCCGGATGAACATAAGGGAGGCGGCTCCATACGGACTGACGCTCGTTCAGGGGAATTGGACATTGGTCGCGCACTGCGACCTGCGGCAGGATATCCGCCATTTCCGATTGTCGCGGATGACGGAGCTTGCCGTGCTCGAGGAGGGCTTTGCCATGCCGGCCGGATTCGATTTGAAGCGTTACCAGCCGCCTGACGACCGCAACTTACGGGTGGTGGTTCGGGCGAATCCGGATATCGCCGACAAAATCGCCGAGGCCACGCATTTTTATATGGAGGAAATGGAAGAACGGGGAGACGGACTGCGGGTCACCTTTCGCGTGCGTCAGCCGGAGGAGTTGCTCCCCTATATCCTCGGTTGGGGCGGGGCGGTTGTCGTGCTGGAGCCGGAATCCTTCCGCCGCCAAATTCAGACCGAGGCCGAAAACATATTAAACCGCTACTGACACGCTGTTGTCAGGAGCGGTTTTTTATAATGGGAGAAAATCCATAAATGAAGAGGAGTTGTTCCCATGTTGAAAAGCACAAAGAACGCACTGCAGGACTTGGAGACGTCAGTAGAACGGTATTTGATGGAACTGGAGAACTTTGATATGGAGCAGTTGCTGATAAAAACGAACGAGGAAGAATGGTCGATTGGGCAAATGTATATCCATTTGATTCAAACGGCGCAGTTCATGCATCTTCGGCATGTCGATAGCTGTCTGGACGGCAACGGGGCGGCACTCGCCACCGCGGAGGACAAAACAGAAGCTGGCAGGAAAGTATACGAGCTGGGGAGCTTTCCGCCGGTTCGGGTCCGAGTCCCTGCTTCACCGCAGTATACCCCGCAGCAGCCGGAGAGCAAGGAGCAGATTATCGAAGGGCTCCGGAGCGTAGTGGAACGGATGAAGCGGACGGAGCCTGCTTTGAGTCAGGACCCTGAACAATATAAGATCCCGCATCCGCGTTTTGGTCCTTTAACCGCCACGGAATGGTTTTTGCTGGTTGAGATGCATTACCGGCACCATTTTATGCAGCTGGAGCGGTTGAAAAGCGAGTTAAGCCTGGTTTAGCCCGTTAGCGTTGCCGCCTTTAAAAAGTCAAAAAGACAACGGCGAGCGGGGGAAACTTATAACCCCAAAAAGACGATCACCCCCTTTAAAGGGTGATCGTCTCTTGGTGCTGGGTGCGCGATTAAAAACCGAAATCGAGGGAGCTGCCCGTCTCGGCGATGGACTTGATGTTGCTTAGAATCATCCACCAGAACTTCTCGGTTTTCAGGAACAAAGGGTTGCTGTCGGTCCATTGATCATTGATGAGGTGCAGCTTGGTGCACGTTCCCACCGGCTCTAACCGGATCGTCACCCGGCTCTGCATCGTCTCGTGTTCGGCGAAGTGGGAGGGGCCGGGATGGTCGGTGTAGCTGAGTACCCGGTATTTTTCATAGGCCAAAATTTCTCCGTATATGTGCACCGTGTTTTCCCCGTCAGGCCCAGGGCCGACGAACCGGATCGGGTCGCCTGCCTGCAGATTCGATTGAATGACGCCTCCCATAAAAGCGCGGTACGATTTCTCAGGGTTGAACAGCACGTCCCAAACCTCTTCGGGGCTGGCTCCAATGTAGAAGGTGTACTCTAACTGCATGTCGAATCCTCCTTGAAACAAAAATATTAACGTTGTATACATGTAACGTACCATTTCCGTCCTTCAGGTTTCTTGTAAAAACGCGCCATTAGGGGGGGATTCGATGCCTCATCAGGTTAACCCTAACCGAGGGATATTGCATTTTGACCCGGCACAAACGAACGTCAGAATTACACGTCATCTGCCATCAGAACGGCTTCGGCATTTGATCCAGCATTACTGGTTCGTCGAATGGAATTTAGAGGGGCAGCCGCCGTATACGCAGGAAGTATTGCAGCATCCCGGGGTCAACATCGTTTTTGAACAAGGAAGTTCGTACGTCTGCGGAATCGAAAGCAGGAAAGCGGCTTATACGCTGCAGGGAAAGGGGATGATTGTAGGAATTCTTTATCGTCCAGGTGCTTTTTACGGTTATTCGTCAGAGCCTATGTCGGAACTGGTGGACCGTAAAGTGGATATCTCCAGGTATTTTCCGTTTGATGCGGAAACGGCAGAGAAGGGGATATTTGCGTCAAACCGTCTGGAAGAGAAGGTTGCCTTTATTGAAGGGCTGCTGTCCAGTAACATTCCGGAGCCGGATGACAAAGTGGACGAGCTGAACAAGATCGTCAGGGCGATCATGGAGGATCGTTCGTTGACCAGCGTAGACTTGTTGGTGAACCGGTTCCACGCATCCAAACGCACGCTGCAGCGCATGTTTAAACAGTATTTAGGGGTAAGCCCCAAATGGGTCATTCAGCGATACCGCATGCACGAGGCCAGCGACGCGATTGAAAATGGAGCCGATATCACGACGGTGGCCTTGGAGCTCGGTTATTTTGACCAAGCGCATTTCAGCAAAGATTTTAAGGCGATCGTAGGGGCGTCTCCCCATGCCTACCGGCGGGGGGATTAAGGTAGTCCAGCACTTAAAGACGATATGAGTTTTGGGGATTGGAATCGTCGCCTTGTGGTTAAGCTGGAAACATCAGTCGTCATTTGCAGAATGGCTTTCAGGCAGTGGTTTAAAACATGTTATAATTCAAGTACGGCTAGCGGTTATCAAAAGGGCAAAGGAGGTTGAGCTTGAATGTCTACTCCTAATTCCCTCCATCAGTTCATTGTTGGGGAGCTGTATTTTGCACTAAGGACCTACCTTCAAAATCGGGATTGCTACGTATTTGTCGCGCCGTTTGATGTGTTTTTTAGCGAAAGTGACCAATATGTTATGCCAGATCATATTGTACAACCTGATTTGTCCGTTGTTTGCTCGAAAGATCAAATTGTTAAAAATGGCTGCCAAGGCGCTCCAACGCTGATCATCGAAGTATTGTCACCATCTACTGCGTTAAAAGATTTTAACGAGAAATTTAACTTATATCAGAAATTCGGTGTCCAAGAGTACTGGATCGCTGATCCAGGAAATCGTACGGTTCACGTTTATGCGCTGCAAGATGGTTTGTACCAAGTCCGGGAGCTGTATACCGAACAGGATACCGTTAAATCCATTTTATTTAAAGATTTTGAAATATCATTGAACAGGCTGTTCAGCCTGCAAACGTAAAGCGCCGGCAAGACGTTGTCTTGACCGGCGTTTTTGTGAATATACGAGGTTTGAGTTTTTATTGCATGAAGTCAGCAAAATCGGGAATGCTCGGATTCGCGATATAGTGCCCGCCTTCGACCTGAATGGTCTGGCCCGTAATGAATTTCGATTCATCCGAAGCCAGGAATAGGACGGTGTATCCGATATCGTCCGGTTCTCCGTGGTACGGGAGCTTGTTGTACTTGGCGAAAATGTCCAGCACTTGCGGCGGCATGTTGTTTTTAGCGGCGGGGGTGAGAATTAAGCCAGGTGCAACCGCATTGCAGCGGATGCCTGAGGCGCCGTATTGGGTGGCGATATATCTCGTCAGATTCACAACTGCGGCTTTGGAAGCACCGTACGCCGAACGAATGGAATCGCCCGTAAAGCCTGCCATGGATGCTGTATTGATGATGGATCCGCCGCCCGTCTCGATCATATGGGGGATCGCGAAGCGGCTGCCGAGCAGCACGCTTTTCAGATTGACATTCATGAGCCGGTCCCACTCCATCAGATCCATGTTCACGACATCCAAATCCTTCTGAAGATTGGTTAAGCCTACATTATTGAACAGCACCGTAATTGTGCCAAAATGCTTGACGGTAAACTCGACAGCTTCCCGGATCGAGCTCTCGTCGCCTGCATCGAGGAACAGGCCGCAGGCTTCTCCGCCTTGTGCGTTGATCTCAGCAGCTGCCTGATGCGCTCCTTCCGCATTGAAATCCGCAATCACCACTTTGGCTCCCTCTTTAGCCAACAGTCTTGCGGAGGACAACCCAATTCCTGAAGCTCCTCCCGTTACAAGGGCAACTTTTCCTTCTACTCTTGCCATATGAAATGAACACCCGCCTTTTTGTTTAGAACATTAATATTTAGATGTCTAAATAATATTAAAGTTTATCGGGTCAGGCAAGTTAGGCCGTCAGCAGAACTGGCAAGTCATGACTAATTATTAAAATTTAGTAAATCAGTTTTTGATTTGCTCTGTTAACATGATTCGTAGACGACCGGAAAGGGGCTTTAGGATTGAAAAAGGGAATAGGATTTGCTGCATGGTTATTGTCTGCCGCTTTTGTGGTTTCAGGATGCGCCTCGGACAAGCCGGCGAGCAGTTCACAAGATGTCAAACAGTCCGCAATTTCTTCGATGGACAAAGAGCAAGAGCCATCCAAGCTGCTCAGTGCTTCTGAAAATGGAGAGGTAAAGCTTATTGAAACAACAGATGGAGTCATTGTAGACGTTAACGGCAGCCAAAAGAAATTCGATTGGAACATACTTAAAGGTGTTTCTAATCCAAAGGTATCCTATGTTGATCTGACAGGTGATGGTAAAGAAGAAGCGGTCATCATTCTGGTTACGGGACATGGTACTGAATTAGATACGAATGAGGCCCACATTTTAAACGGGGAAAACCTTGCGGAAATAAAGATACAACGTGTTGAGGAAATTCTTGCGGGTATAGAAACCGAGGTCAACCAAAAGGGCGATGAGCTCCTAATTAAGACCAAAGCTCAAGGGAAAGAATACAAATTCAGCAAGAAAATCAGCGAGTTAGCGTTAGCGCATGATCCAGATGATCAATTTGAAAACAAACTTTACTTTGGTAATGTCATTCTAAACAATGTAAAGGGTCAGAAACTGACAGTTGATATAGTCGGATCTGTAAGACCCGTTGATGGTGTGCTTCCAGACTATGTATGCACTGTTCATGTAACGTATAAATATGATCAAGCCCTAAATGAGTTTGCTGCAGATCAAATACAAATTACCTCTGATCAATGAAAAAAGAAGCTGGCCCGAATGAACTGGTCAGCTTCTTCTTGGCGTCGTACTTTTCATAACGTTATTTCTATAATGCAGCTATTCAATTGCCCTGATCGCATCCATTAATAACAGTGTCGCTTTGCCCAAGAGGTGTTTATCTTTATAAACGATGCCTAGCGGAACGATAGGGTGGATGTCGGAAAATGGACGGATGACCAAAGAACCCTCCAGTTCGAGTCCGCTGTACATCGGAACGACCCCCACGCTGGATGCTTCCTTAAGCATTTGCTGAATGACAAAGAAGCTTCCTACCTCCATACAGGAAAAAGGATGGGGTTCCGTCTGGCTCACCGCCCTCTCCCAAAGCTTCCGATAGATACATGTCGGTTCTTTGACCAGAACCGTAAGTCCCGCGAGGTCGCTTACCGCAATCTCATCCCGTTTGGCAAGCGGATGATCCACATGCATCATGACCCCGAGTCGATCCTCGAACAGCGGTTCAAAATCCAGCATGAATTTCGCTGAGGGAACCGAGCATATCCCAAAGTCCAGTTCGCCGGATCGAACCCTGTCCGCAATCGGCTGGCTGCCGCTCACTTCCATCGTTAACTGCACTTTCGGATGCAGCCTGCAATAATCGGCAACGACCGCCGCCAATCTTTGGCTTGCGATGGGTTCGATCGCGGCAAAACGAACGGTCCCTCCTTCTCCCGAAGCGATTTCGGAGACGGTCTGCCTAATGGATTGGACGGACTTCAGCAAAGTCCCGGCTTCTTGATGGAGCCAACGGCCAGCCTCGGTAGCGACCACACGTTTGCCATCCCGAATAAATAAAGAAACACCCAGATCGGCTTCCAAACGCTGGATCTGAAGGGTTACCGTAGAGGGTGCATACTGAAGCTCCTCGGCAGCTTTCTGAAAGTGTCCGAGACGTACGCAGGCTTCGAACGTTTTTAAGGCTCGCAAATCCATTCTTCGTCCCCACCTTAGTTTAAGATAATTAAACAATCCATTCATATAATTCAATTTTACAAAATAATCGCGCTCTTTTAAACTAATTTCAAACCAAACCATGGAAGGAAAATCAAATGATGGGCCAAAAATCGGCATGGAACGGGATCACCTTGTGGGCATCGCTGTTATTTGTCGTGATCCTCGGTTTTTCCCGGCTCTCTTATGGCATGTTTCTGCCGGGAATTCAGCGGGACATCGGGGGGAGCTACAGTCAATTGGGGATGTTGGGGACGATCAATTTTATCGGTTACTTGGCGGGGACCTTGTGCCTGCCTCCATTGATCTCGCGGCTTCCGGACCGGAAGCATGCCATCAATCGAACGACATGCTTTTTGCTCGGATTGGCCATGATCGGATCGGCATTCAGCGATCATTTGGCCCAACTCGGTCTATGGCGTTTTGCCATAGGATTTCTATCAGCTCTCGCCACGGTGCTCGTCTTGTCTATCGCAATGGACGCCGTTCGGCCGGCTGAGCAGGGAGCGGCTTCGGGCTTGATTTGGCTGGGCGGCTCCGCCGGCATTCTGCTCACGGGTTTATCCGCACCCTTTACGATTGACCCGTCCCATTTGCAGGGATGGCGGTATGCTTGGGCAGCCATGGGCGTATTCGGCATCGCGGCGGCGTCCGGTTTTGCGGTGGTCACGAGCAAGCGGAGACAGGGAAGTTCATCGTCCCAGGCAGAAGTGAAAACCCCGGATCAACAACGCGTCAAAGTATACCGGCTTTTATTCAGCCCCGAGAAGCTCTTGTTCTTAATCGGTTCTTATTTTTTCTTTGGTGCGGGATATATTATTTACTTCACGTATCTCATTCCTTATCTGGTAAGCAGGGGCATACCGGCCCTCTTCGCCGGGTTGATCTGGTCCGGTATCGGCTTGGCGGGCATGTTTAACGGCTGGGTCGGCGGCAGGGCCATCGACCGGTGGCCGAGCGGGTATACACTGGCGGCGGGGCTGTCCTTGGGAACCGTCGGGGTGCTCGGCATAACGACCGGTAATTTGTTCTTTACCGCCCTAGGCGCGGTGATGATCGGGCTTGTTTCTTTTATTACTCCGCCGCTGATGACGACTTCGCTGCTTCGGCGCCACGTTCCACATCGCGCCTATGCGGCATGCCTCAGCATCGCCACCGCCTTTTTCGCGGCAGGACAAATGATGGGACCCATCGTCGGCGGGGTAGGAGTGCAGCAGTACGGTTTGCAATTCGGCGCGGCGTCAGGCGCGATCTTTATGGGAATTTCCGCCGGGTTGGCGGGCTTGTATGGACAAAAGCAGCGAAAAACGAAAACAAGCGACCGGCATCTTGGCGCCTGAATCGTATAAAAAGGAGGAACAGTATGACGGTCACGGTGTCCACTCCGATGATTTACACGGTTATGCTCAAGCGGTGAACGACTTTCTGGCCGACCCGTATAGCAACTGAAAAAGCGCAGGCATCCAAACACAAGAAGGTTAACCTTAAGGGCGCTTCTTGCGCTTTAAGATTAACCTTATTTTTGTTACTTGGTTACGACTGTTCGAACTCTTGCACCGAATGTTGATTCACGGTAAAGCAGAATTAATATAACCGTTCTTCGCCGGTTACCGGATTTTTGAACGCGGACTTGATATCGCTGCGGCTGAGTTCTCCAGCGAATTCGGTGTCCGGGGCTTCCGGACCCTTGTTGCGGTTTGCTTTGGCCGCTTGTTCCTTCGCTTCGGCTTCGTTGGCTAAGTGATTATCCTTTTCCATTACGTTTCGATGCCTCCCTTGTCTAACATCCATTTATCATTAGGATGCAACTTCCAGCCTGGGTCTATGCATCCGGGGTTTGAGACCCCAAACTACCGATTGACTTGTTCACTAAATTTGAATGGATGACAAAGGAGGCGAGGGTGAGATTTGTACCGCGTATTCTTTAAACCTGCGCCGTAGGACGAATCACGATTTCGTTGATATCTACATCAGCCGACTGCTCAATCGCGAAAGCGATCGCGCGGGCAACGGCATCCGGCGGTAATCCTAATCCGTCTCGAACTGCAGTTAGCTGATCTTTCACTTCTTGATTAGGTATCCCGTCGATAAAGTTCGTCTGCACAACGCCCGGTGAAATGATCGTTACGAGTATGCGGTCGCCAGCTTCCTGCCGAAGTCCTTCGGATATGGAGAGAACGGCAAACTTGGAACCGGAATAAACCGCCTGGTTTACCACGGTCTTCAGTCCAGCGGTAGAAGCGATATTTACAAAATGCCCGAAGTTTTGCTTGCGAAAAACAGGCAGCGCAGCGGCGGTTTTCATAAAAGCCATCAGCATCTTAGGAATGACCTTAATATTGTTGTTGTACTATTGCTCGATCACTATAATGATGGAAATGGAATAGATACTTCATATAAAAGTTGAAGGCAAAAAAAAGAAGAACCTGAAAAGATTCTTCTTTTTCATTTTGTCAACTTAATCGAATTTTATATCCCCGTTGTTAGATGACATTTACTAGGTTGACGAACACCTAAAGCTTACAGTATCCTATCATTACCCCTAGACGAGAGGAGGATTTTTCCATGCTCCAAAAGAGAATGACGGTCGCCCCATATGCCGCTTTCGTTTTACCCCAAGTTAGCACAGCGTTACTGAAGTGCGTCACCACTTCAGTTTTTTTCTCGCTTCGTATCTAGACTGAGTAGTTGGGGCTGAAACTTGCACCTTGATCTTGCTAGAGAATTATATACGACACACCCCCAACCAATTCCTTCATTTCTCAAAAAAAATTTGAAGGTGGGAACGAGATGTCTGTAGCAGAAAAAGAAACTGTAACTACGGTAAATAAAGCATTTGACTATTTTCAAAAAAATGTAGTTGATCTTGATCCCAATGTATCAAATAGTGCGAAATCGAGTCGCAATTGGCTCGTCGACAAGCTTGAAAATTTTCCGAACACGGTTGAAAATTTCCCGAAAATCTATTTGGCGGAAAATAATGTGCAAATGGGATCGTTTAGCCGAAGAACCAAGATCCGACCTTTGGACGACATCGACTTTCTTTTAGTCTTTTCTGCTGAAGGATCCACATATGACGCTACTTCAAACCAATCATATGACCTGGACATAAACTCCCCCTCTACAGCCAAAGAACTTTACAACCTGTGTGATGATGGAAAATTAAATTCAAGAAAACTTATAAACAAAGTCGTTAGCGCACTGTCTAACGTACCACAATATGAAAAGGCTGACATTCATCGAAATCAGGAAGCCGCAACACTGAAATTATCATCGTACACCTGGAATTTCGATATTGTTCCCGCTTTCATAACCGCACCAAATGTACTTGGAAATACCTGTTACCTCATCCCAGATGGATCTGGCAAATGGAAGAAAACGGACCCTCGAATCGATGCAAATCGAACAACTAGAATCAACACCAAACACGGTGGAAAAGTTCTACCGCTGATTCGTTTAATCAAGTATTGGAACGCTCGTCCTACCATGCCTTCCATCAGCTCTTATCTTCTCGAGAACATCGCACTTTATTATTTCGACAACAAATTCTTTCTTGGGACTATTCAAGGGGAATTAAAAAACTTCTTCCTGCATCTTGAAGATGCAATCTACAACATGTGTTTGGACCCCAAAGGATTCCAGGGGGATTTGAACACCTTAGATGAAGCAACGAAAGACAAAATTAGCGATGCAGCAAGTTTAGCACGCATGAATGCCGAAAAGGCGATTGACGCTCGGGATGACGATGACCACAAAAAGGCTATCGAATACTGGGGCTATGTTTTCGGAAGCAACTTCCCTGAATATGGGCAGGAGGTCGATTAGGCTTGCTTGATAAGCAGAACGAATCACAATATATTAAATTACTAGTAGCCATGCGCTACTACTACAATAAAGCAAAGCTCATACACCGCGTTCGGGTTTACGGAGTTTTTGCAGCTGCTATCATTTCTGGTTTCCTGGGAAAGATCTTTCCATCGGTCACGTGGCTGCTGGTATTGAGTGCTGTTTTGTCAGCGGGATGGCTGATTATACATCGACTCGTCCTAATGGATCTTGAGAAATCTTACACCAAAAGAGCTGCTACCATCCAAGAAGAATTTGATACGAAACTTTTTGGATTATCCTGGCATAAGTCTTTAGTTGGAAGTCCAATAAAACCTGAACAGATTGCAGAAGCGAACATTAGGTTTAAAGGGGAAAGGGATAAGCTTAAGGATTGGTACGTTGGGTTAAGCTCTTCTGAAAAATGGCTGAATGTATTAATCGCGCAGCGAATGAACTTAGCTTGGGATAGCAACCTTCGAAAGAGATATGCTTATCTCGTTTTAACATTAACGATCCTCTGTGGGGTAGTTACCATTCTCTTGAGTTTGCAAACCCCTCTTCTCACATATATCCTTTCGTTTTTGTTTCCTACACTTCCTATCCTACTTCACGGATTTGAAACCTTTAGGGATCATCTGCGCCGATCTAAAAGCTGTGAACAGTTAGGTAGCGAAGTTTTAACCACGTACAATCAGAACAAAGAGCACATTTCTCCTGATATAAACCAAAGGTGCAGAGAGTACCAGGATGCTATTTTTCATAAACGGTGCGATATCACTTTGATCCCTAATCGATTATACTGGTTGTCCCGAAACCAAGATGATTCTTTATTCAAAACCGTAAACGAGGAGTTAAGCTCATAAACGCTCCAAGCAATCGCTAAGTTGGCGGTTGCTTTTTTCATTACAAAACAAGAACATTCCGGGATAACCAACAAAAAGGTTGAAATTATCGGAAAATCAATTAGGATGAGTTCAATAAAATGGCGAAGGATCGGAGGTGATTCATATATTTAAAAAATTTATAAAAGAAAAACATGGGGGTGTTATCTGAGGTTATTTTTATCCTTGCTTTTATCTCGTTGATCCCGTATAATACGCTTTTTGTGTTGACGTCGAGGATCGCTTCCCAGTCTTCACGCGCAGCTCGTCGAGCGGCGAAATCGGTCCGATCCCTGCATTGTTAATAAGTACGTCCAGTTTGCCATACTGCTCGCAGGCCAGCTGCACCAGGTGGGACAGGTCTTCGCGGCTTGTTACATCTATGCTTGCATACACCGCCTCTCCGCCGCGGCTTTCGATCCGGGTTACGATGTCCTTGAGCCGATCCGCACTACGCGCCCCGAGGACAAGATTAGCTCCATGCTCCATGCTTGGCAAGCCGGACGGCTGCTGCCTCGCCAATTCCACCGCTTGCGCCTGTGATGGCAATGATTTTACCTCTGATTCCTGACTTCATTTCATCGTTTCTATTCACAGTTTCAGTCCTTCTTTCATCTGATATTTTTGCTTTGCTTCTCCATGATAAGAAGAATCAGATGAAACCAAGTAGACCATTCTTGTGAGATCCTTGCCTAATCCTGTCCGGCAATGGTTTATAATCAATGTATTAGGTTGAACGAAAAGGAGCGGAACCAGCACCAACACATTCCTGAATTAGCCCGGCAAATTGCATGCCATATGCCAGTGGACGGCTTGCATACCACAGCGATTCCTGAGCTCTGCTTCCGGCGTTTGTCCAAGGAATCCGAACCGACGCATTCGATTAACATGCCCTCGCTGTACATCATTGTCCAGGGTTCCAAAACGGCCGCGTTAGCCGGAGACAGCTTCCTGCTTGAATCAGGTACCTATATGGTGACCTCCGTCCATCTGCGGTGATCGGGAAAATTATCGAGGCTTCGCCGGAAATTCCTTATTTAAGTTTGGCGCTGACGCTGAGTCCGGACGTCCTGGTGGATATCAACGAGACGTCCAGTCCTTCGCCACAAGAAAAGGGAGAGACTGGAGGGCGGGGCATTTTGGTTCAGCCTCTTACTCCCCCCTTGCTGGATGCGGTCCTGCGCCTCGTCCGTCTGTTAGAAACGCCCTCAGATATTGAAATGCTGGCACCGCTCGTCATCCGGGAAATATTTTATCGGGTGCTGCAGGGTGAGCAGGGAGCGCTGATCAGACCGTTTGCTGTGATCGGAAGCTATGCCCAGGGCATCTCAACCGCCATCCATCGAATCAACAGAGATTACTCGCAGCCGCTGGTGATTGAAGAGTTGGCCGCTCAAGTCAACATGAGCCCGACGACCTTTCACAAGCAGTTCAAACGGGTAACGGCGATGAGCCCGCTGCAGTATCAAAAAACGATCCGGCTGCAGACGGCAAGGCGGCTGCTTCTAACGGAAGGCCTGGAAGCGGCAACGGTCGGATTTCGTGTCGGCTACGAGAGTCCCTCACAATTCAGCAGGGAATACGCCCGTTTATTCGGACGGCCGCCGATAAGCGATGTCCAGCACCTGCGCGATTCGCTGGGGGAAGGATAAGGTGACGGAAAGCGATCCTGTTTGCTGCATTCCATCCCTTGCACGGATATTAAACGGCTATAGTTTTTCTTTCCCTATCCCCCTAAAAGCCAATGAACTATGATCAGAATAGCGAAAATTCAGGAAGCGAATCGGGAGGGAAAAGATGTTCGAATCGATTTACGATCAATTGAACCGATGGGGGAAGGACGACACGTTTTTCGTGCGCATCATTGAGCGGATCAAGCCTGACGGAATAGCCGATTTAGGCTGCGGAACCGGAAGGCTGACGCTGCATTTGGCGGGTAAAGGTTATCATGTGACCGGTTTGGATCCCGACGAGGCGTCGAACCGGATCGCCAAGCAGAAGGACACAGAGAACGCCGTGCTATGGGAGGTTGGAACGTCCGAGAAACTGGGGGCGGAGCGGTTTGATGTGGTGATGATGACGTCCAACGTGGCACAGGTTTTTGCGACGGACGCGGAATGGACAGCCACGCTGCACAACATTTTTCAGTCCTTGAGGCCGGGAGGGTATCTTCTGTTCGACACCAGAAACCCTCTCGCACGCGCTTGGGAACGCTGGACGAAGGAACATTCTCTTCGTGAAGTCGTGGATCCGGCAACGAAGGCGAACATCCGAACCTGGCATGAGACGACCTCGGTTCATCTGCCCCTGGTGACGTACGATACTTTTTATGAAAATTTGGATACCCATGAGGTTCGGAGCGAAGACGACACGCTGATTTTTAGGGAGAGGGAGACGCTCAGGCAGGATCTGCTTGCTGCAGGTTTTCAGCTGGTGAATATATACGGAGACTGGGAATTCCAGCAGGCGGGGCTCCATGCCAAATCCTTTATCTTTGCTGCTAAAAAGTAAAAAGAAACAGAATACCTGCATGGTTTCTGCAATGAAACAGCCTGTCGGCTTAAGCCGGCAGGCTGTTCTGCTAACGTGCGAGATTCATGAGAACGCCGAGGATTAGATGCTGAACCGCCCCGGATTTTACGAAAAGAGCTGCTTACTCTGCGGTTTCGTCCAAGTCTTCCGTATAGGCCAAAATGCCGCGCTTAAAATAAAGCAGCTTTTCATCCGTAGTCGATTCCATGAGATTGGTAATCAGGAGTTCGACACTTTCTTTATACTGCTGGCCGTTGTACAGCGCCATGGCCAGAAAAACCCGGAGTGCCCGGTTGTCAGGGAACTCCTGAACGCCCCTGCGGAGCGTTGCGATCGCCTTCTCATATTGGCCCCAGTACCGGTAGGTGCTCCCCAGACCGAGCAGACAGCGCTCCAGATCGTTACCGGAAAGGCCGAGCTGCAGGGCGCGTTCGTAGTAGGGGATGGCTTCTTTTCCCAATCCCGAGTTGTCATGGGCGATTGCGGTCTGGTAATTCACCTGCGCATCATTCGGATCTTCGTTCAGCAGCTCCAACAGCCGGGCGCGCACATCGGCCAGAAGCTCTTGATCCTGGTTGGCGCGCCCCTGTTCACGGAGAGCAATTAATTGCTGCAGCTGGTCTTTTGGCACGTTGCTTCACTCCTCTTTTCCACATGAAGGAATTCTAACACAGCATCTGGAGGGCGTCTATTTGAAGTCTGGTTAAAATGGTATGATGCCACCATGGATGCCTTGGTTAGAGCCATTAATCGCCAGCTGCAAGGTGCAGCCGTATCTGCCGTAGCAGAAAAGGTAAACGACAATCAGTTCAGACTGGTTGCCAATTCGACGGACATTCAGCTAAACGTTTCCGGCGTGGATAAAAATCAGTTTTTCGAAGAATAAGCATGCAAAGCCCGATTCCACCGGCAGGTGAATCGGGCTTTTTTTCAGTACTTCTTGTCAATCAGACTGGGCAGAAAGGCCAGAGAAGGGAAGGATGCAGGATTTAAGCGCTCCCGATTACGCCCTGGTATGATAACCCCTGACAATGAACGTAACTACCGCGGCGAAAACGACAATAAGTCCGGAATAGATGGAGATCGCTTGATAAAAGCCAATCCACTCGGCGCCGATGCCTAGTGCAAGCACCGGGATACCGGCACCCAGGTAGGTGACCGCATAAAAGATCGACATCATATCCGCCCGGCTTCCGGATGGGGACATTTCATTGATCCAAGCCATACTTCCTGACGCGGCCGGCCCATGCCCGCTTCCCGCCAACACGGTGCTTAATAGAAGGAGGAAAACCGACTGCGTAGGAATTGCAATGACAACGCCCACGATTCCGAGCGTAAGCAAAGCAAAACCTGTATAGATGGCTGACGATGCCGACAAGGACTTGAACAGAATCTGGGATAGTGTTGAAAATCCGAGCATTAAGCAAACAACAGCGCCCGATAAGGCCAAATTATGGAGATTCATTTGGGTGGCGATGACCGTCGGCACCAGCGTCATAAAAAACACGGCTACCGCCCATGCGATGATCGACGCCAACACCGAGATCGTAAACGGCTTCCGGATCACGGCCGGCACGCTGGGCAGCTTCAGCCGCTGGGGTGCGTCCGCAATTTTGCGGGTTTCCGGTACAGCTAATAACCCAAGGAAGGCAAAACCTAAAAGCACTAAATGCAAATAATAGGGAAGCCGAATGGGGGAGGATGAATATTCACCCAATAGACCGGAATATAGCGGACCGATGGCCGTCCCGATTGCGATGGACACCGATGCCACCAGCGAGGCCGTTTTGCTGCTTGCCGGGCGCAGCTCAGACAGTGTCGCAACAGCCGTCCCATTGATGATACCGACGCCAACGCCCTGAATCGCCCGAGAAGCAAGCAGCATGGCGAGGTTGTGGGATACCGAAAACATGAGCGAACCCGCTCCGGCTGCGATCACGCCGGCCAGCAGCACTTTTTTACGTCCAATACGATCCGAGAGCTGACCAAACACAAAGCTTGCGGGTATCAAAAAAAGGACATACATAATAAAAAGAAAGGACGTCACTCCCGTTGAAAAGTGCCACAATTGCCCATAAAGGCTATAAAGGGGAGCCGGAATATTCGTACCCATCATAATAATCAAAAGGGCGTAAGCCACAAACCAAAATGACATGCGATTAACTGTACGTGATTTAGACATAGAAAATCTCCTTAATTATAGTAGTAATTTCAATGGAAATGTAATAATTTTTATTACATATATACGTAAAAAAATTAAAATATAATGGATGATTTTTGACTCTTCAGCATAATTGTAATATTTTTTATTACAATAATCCGAAAAATAAAGAAGCAGGCTGTTCCTAATCCTGCTCTCCGATCCTGTGCAACACATCGGCAATCGTATAATCTTTCAGATTGGCCACGACCCGTTGTTCGGTCGTTTCAAAGATACCGTCCATAGCTTGCTCGATATTCGCGCCGATGGCACATTTTTGATTGGCGTCGGGCCATTTGGGCTTCAGGGATCCCTCTGAGGTCAAGACATAGAGCTTATCCAGGGTAATTGTCCGCGGATCCTGGACGAGGATGAAGCCTCCCTTAGCTCCATGCTTGGATTGAATGAAGCCATGCTTTCTAAGCAAAGACAGTACTTTGCGAACGCGAACCGGATGGACGGCCACACTTTTGGCTATATTATCACTGGTTTTCAGATTGTCCGGCGCATAAGCCAGAAATACAAGGCTGTGCACAGCCACGATAAAATCGCTGTTCATTTGCATCACCATTTGTAATATAAATTATTACATTTATTTTGTCAACGTAAGTGCCATCTTGGAGCCTGGGAGTGCTATGATGTGCCTTCAGCCTAACTGTCATGTGAATTCTGGCCTATGTTGGCGTTAAAGTAATCGATCAGCCAATTCGTCAATTGCTGCTGGGAGCCGCTAATAAATCGATCTGCATAGTACATCAGCTCGAGATGACGCACCGGCGTCGGTCCAGTAATTGGGATCGATGCAATGTCGGGCCGCTCCGGATTTTGTCTGAGCAATCCAGCCGGTTGAATCGTCGCGCCTACCCCGGCCGATACGAGTTGCAGCAGGGAAGTGGCTGAACTGGCCTCCATCACCGTCGTTAATTCGAAGCCCTCTTGTCTGCATACATCGTCAACCAGATCGCGGCCGAGATACCCTTTTGGATACATCACTAAGGCATGCTCCTTCAGTTCCTCCAGCGTGATCTCCTTCCTGTCGGCGAGCTCGCTTGCCGAATTCACGAATAGATGATAGGGTTCGCATCCAAGCGGAATTTGGGTCAGCCTTTTATCGACCGGCCCGCGCAATCCAATGCCGAGATCTACTTTATGGTTAAGCACTTCGTCCTGGACGAAGATCGTTGAGAAGGCCTGCAGCTGGATGTCAGGATAGGTGGATTTGAACTGGACAAACAGCGGAACGAGCTGAAAATCCAGGTCAGAAGGCAGCACGGCCAGCCGAACGGTGCCTTGTTTGCCGGACTGGAGCTCTTTGATGGCATTTTTGGCATCCCGTTCCGCCTGCAGCATTTTCGTTCCATACTCCCGCAGAAGCCTACCGGCTTCCGTCGCAACCACCTTCTTGCCGATGCGGTCGAAGAGCGGCATGCCGAACTCCGCTTCAAGGATGCGAATCTGCTGGCTTAGTGTGGGCTGAGAGATGCCAAGCTCTTCGGCGGCTTTTGTAAAATGAAGATGCTCATATACGGCCATGAAGTACTGTATATTTCGAGTGTCCATGCAGGGTCTCCTGATTTTAATAGTATTTTACTATCATAATAATATAAATTATAGGATTGAACAATGAAAGGTGGTTCCATATACTGAATGTACATAAAGCAGATGGGTGGAGGAAATCGATGAGAAAGTTCTATTTATTATTAGCTATATTTATCGCTGCGTTGAACCTGAGGCCAATTCTTACGTCTGTTGCCCCTTTGCTCGGTACCATGCAGAGCGATTTGGGAATGAGCGGGCTGACCGCAAGTCTGCTCACGACGCTGCCTGTATTATGTATGGGGATTTTTGCTCCTGCTGCAACGGCGCTGAGTGATCGGCTGGGGCTGGAGCGCACGATTGTCATCGCCTTGCTGCTCATTACAGGAGGCACCGCTTTGCGAGGCATCGTCGGCTCCGTCACGATCCTGGTGGTTACTGCGCTGGTAGGCGGGATCGGAATCAGTTTGGCAGGGCCTCTATTGTCCGGTTTTATTAAAAAATACTTCCCGACGAAGCCCGGCATCGTCAGCATCTATTCCGCATCAATGACTGTGGGGGCAGCATTAGCGTCCGCCTTCTCCATTCCGATATACGACCGGAGTCATCACAGCTTAACGTTGACCTTGTCATGCTGGGCTATTTTGGGTGTTATTGCCCTCTTGATCTGGTCGGCATTTCTCCGGAACAAGGCTGAGCAGAAAAGATTGGTTCGATCCAGGCTGCCCATCCGTAATAAAAGAGCGATATTGTTAACGTTATTTTTCGGTTTTATGGCAAGCATGTTCTATTCCATCACCGCATGGATTTCACCGATTGCGCACAGCTTCGGGTACAGTCCGTCGAGCTCGGCCGTGTTCCTTACCTTGTTTACGATTATCCAAGTTCCTGTCTCCTTAATCGTTCCGGGTCTGGTGTCCCGCTTTGGCAAAAGAAGATTATTCCTGGTTTTGTGCAGCGTGTTTGAGCTGATCGGCATTGTGATGTTATTGTTCCACCTGCCGATGCTGCCGGCTATCATCTGTTTGGGAATCGGGGCAGGCGGATTATTCCCGCTGGCGCTGATGCTGCCAATTGTTGAGACGAACACCTCGGAGGAAGCGGGGGCGTGGGCTGCGATGTCTCAGTGTGGAGGTTACATTATCGGCGCATTCGGTCCACTGTTGGTGGGAACGATCCATGATTACAGCGGCAGCTTTCACGCTGCGCTTCTCACGATGCTCGTAATCATCGTAGCAATGATCGGGGTGCAGCTGCTGATCGCAGGCAAAGAGGTTGAGGAGGGGGCAGGTTCGTGATGAGTTGTAACTAATATGAGTAGGCAAAAAAGAGGGCACCCAGCCCTCTTTTTTTATGCTTAATCCAGCTCCGCCTTATACGTCTGGCGGTATTTAAGCGGTGAGAGGCTGGTGATGTCTTTGAAAATGCGCCCGAAGTGCGTCATGCTCTCAAAGCCGACCCTCTCGGCGATATCGGCGATTTTTAAGGTGCTACCGGTCAGGAGGCGGCGCGCTTCCTTGATCCGGACATTGTTTAAATACTCGGTGAAGGTGAAGCCAGTATTTTCCCGGAACGTCTTGCAGAAGTAAGAGGGGCTGATGAAGAACTTGCTGGAGATGCCCTGGATCGTCTGGGTTTCATGGTAGTTCTGGTTCAGATAATCGACGATATCAAAGATCTTCTTATGGATCGGATTGCTCCCGGTATGATCGGCCGCCGGAAGGGTAGACGACTTGCGGTAAATGAAAATGAGCAGCTCAAACAGCAGCGTCTTTAAATAGTACTCGTAGCCGGGAGGCTGCTTGTTGTACTCGGCAATCATTTTGTCGAAAAGCTTCTCGATAAAGCTCTGCTCCTGCCCGTTCAAGGGCATGAAATGCTTGCCGCTGGCAAAGCTGGACAGCACGTGAAAGCTGTCGTTGTAAGGAAACATATCCTCGAGAAATTCCTCCTGAAACAGCAGCGTGATCCGCTCGAAGCTCTCCTTGCTGGAGTTGACCAGCTTGTGGATTTCGTTCATGTTGATGATTAACAAGGCCCCGCCAACCACTTGATAGCTTTGATCCTCGATGAAATAGCTGATATCGCCCGAGACCAGATAAAAAATCTCATAGCCATTATGATAATGGCGTGTCGGCATACTTGTGTTATATTTCCTCTCGCGACTAATGTCGAATTTAGAAGCTTCATAGAAATTTAACTCCACAATTCTTCCACCACCATGTCAAATTGTGAACCTCAAGATCATGATAACATATGTAGAAAAAATAGAAAATAGATAAGATATGTGCAGAAAAATCGTAATATCCTATGCTATATTTGTAGTCGACAAGGCACAAACCATAGGAGGTAGCGGATAACAGGAGAGTAAAATAGCCTATTTTTCGACGTGATTCGAGTTAGTTTTGTTAACATTGTGTAAAATGAAACTTCGTTTTCGCTAAGCTTTGAGTCAGCTTTGTTAACTTCGTGTTAAAACGGTTAAGTTTTCGCAGGTCCGAACTGGTTTTATTCAGTGTTCTGTAAATTTGGCACAAAAAACGGAGGCAGGGGTGTCCATGAAAAATCCACTCACAAAAAATCGCTTTCTGATGAGCGTACTTCTATTGTTTTCCCTCTCAACGGTACTAGCCGCATGCGGGAATGCAGACGATTCGAATCATACGGCCACAGCGGATGCGAAGAGCAATGGCAAAGAAAAAGTAGAAATTGTCTGGATGATGGCGACAGACCCGGATAAGAAAGCTTGGCAGGACGCCATGGTCTCGACCTTTGAGGAGAGTCACCCCAACGTCAAAGTGCGGCTCGAAAATATCCCGTACGACCAATTTGATCAAAAACTGGCTACCTTGATCGCCAGCGGGAATGCGCCGGATGTTTGGAATCCGAACCAGGCGGACAGCGGATTTGCGACTTATATGAAGATGGGGGCCTTAAAGGACCTGACCCCTTATATCGATAAAGGGGCTCCCGAGCTCAAAACGATGGATCCGAACCTCCTCAACATTTATAAAATCGACGGTAAGTATTACGGCGTCCCGCTCGTAAGCAACGCCACCTATCTTTACTACAACAAAGATTTGTTCGATGCGGCCGGAATCCCATACCCGACGACGGACTGGGACGACAAGTCCTGGAATTTCGATACGATGCTCGAAACGGCGAAGAAATTGTCCCATGACGTAGGGGATGCGCGCAAGCAGGTTTTCGGCTTTTCCAGCGCTCTGAGTGCCAATGAGATGACCTGGCTCTTCGGCGGGGACATGTTCAAGCCGGAGGCCTATACGACCGGTGTCATGGGACAGCCGGATCTCATGAAGCCGCTGAATATTGAAGCGCTGCAGTTTAACGTGGACTTGATCCATAAGTACAAGGTTGCTCCGGACGCCGAGACGGTAGCAGCCTCTGCACAGCTCGGGGATCCGTTCCTTACCGGCAAGGTCGGCATGTACATTTCAGGCGGGTGGGGGCTGGGCTCCTACAAAAAGGCGGATTTTAAATGGGGGGTAGCGGCCGTTCCGTATCACGAGGGACGGAAAGTACCGCTGTATGTCGACCCGTGGAGCATTTCGGCGACAAGCAAACACCCTGACGAGGCCTGGGAATTCGTCCGGCATTTAGCGAATCCCGCAGAGGGCGGCGGCGCTTACCGGTATATGAACGATGTGGGTAGAACACCGGCGGATTCAGGGCTGTTCAAACTTTGGTATGACAAAATGGGCGGGGAAATCGGCATGGATGCCGCGGCGTTCAAGCAGGTACACGAAGGCTCGATCCAAAATGGTCGCGAGGCGGAAAATCACCTGATCGTCAAATTTAATACCGTGCTCGAAACGATGAACCAGTCGCTCTATCAAGTATGGGGAGGCAAAGAGAGCGTGACGGACGGATTGAAGAGCTTGAATGAGAAGCTTCTGTCGCTCAATTTAAATCAATAACAGCCAGAGCTTGGAATCAATTACACCTGGGCGGACGTGTTGTGCAAGCCCGCGTCCGTCCCATCCTACGGAGGTTGCTCATGAGTAAGCGTACGCTGGCAATGAAGCGCGAGGAGCGGTCGTTTTGGATTTTTATAGCTCCTTGGTTTATCGGTTTTATATGCTTTACCGGGGGACCGATTCTCATCTCGCTGCTGCTCAGCTTCACCGAATACAATGTCATTTCTTCTCCGAAATTCACGGGAATCAGCAATTACCTCCTGCTGTTCAAAGACCGGCTGTTCTACAAGTCGCTGTCCGTGACGCTGTATTACACCGTGCTGGCCGTGCCGTTCACGATCCTGACCTCGCTGGTGATTGCAGTGCTGCTGAATCATCGAATCAAGGGGCAATCCCTGCTTCGCACGCTGTATTACGCGCCCAGCATCGTATCCGGGGTAGCCGTTTCTTTTCTATGGTCGTGGCTGCTGAACCCGCAGTTCGGTGTTGTGAATTCCGTCCTTTACGATTGGTTCGGCATTCAAGGGCCTGGTTGGTTTACGAGTTCCGGCACCGTGGTCCCGTCCATGGTGCTCATGCAGCTGACGGCTTCGGGCAGCACGATGGTGATCTTTCTGGCTGCGCTGCAGTCGCTGCCGGCCGATTTGTATGAGGCCGCTTCAATCGAGGGGGCCAGCGGATTCACGAAGTTCCGGAAAATAACGGTCCCGCTCATTTCGCCCGTCATCCTTTTTAACACGATTATTGGCATGATCGGAGCGCTGCAGATTTTTACGGAAGCCTACGTGATCACCAAGGGCGGGCCGGACTGGAATTCGTATTTCTATGTCTACTATTTATTCGATACGGCGTTCAAGCAATTCCGGATGGGGTATGCGTCCGCTCAAGCCTGGATCCTGTTCCTGCTCATTTTTGCGCTCACCCTCGTTTCGCTGTGGGGTTCGAAAAAATACGTCCACTATGAATACGACTCGAAGTAAGGAGATGCCTTCCTCATGAAGCCAAAAAAGTCATACAACCCCGGCGATATGCGTCCCGTAAACAAAGTCATCCTTTACGTCCTGTTATACGGCGGCGTTCTGTTATTCGCGTTTCCGTTGTTTTGGATGCTCTCCACTTCGCTGAAGACGATCTCCGAAATCCATCGCGTCCCGATGACGTGGTTTCCGGGCCGTCTGCAGTGGAGCAACTTCAGGCAAATTTTTATCGATGCCCCGCTGGGCCGCTTTCTTTGGAACTCGGTATGGTACTCGGCTGTGACGGTAGCAGCGGTCGTATTCACCTCCGCGATGGCCGCATTCGCTTTTGCGCGGCTGCGGGCGCGGGGCAGCCTTTTGTTATTCGGGCTCGTCCTCAGTACGATGATGATCCCGTCTCAAGTGACCTTGATCCCGCAGTATTTGCTGTTTACGAAGCTGCACTGGACTGGAACGTATTTGCCGCTTGTCATCCCGGCATTTACGGCGAGCTCTTTTACGATCTTTCTGATGCGCCAGTTTTATCTGGGGATCTCGAAGGAGCTGGACGAAGCGGTCAAAATCGACGGGGGCGGCCAATTCACGATGTTCTTCCGCATCCTGATTCCGCTCTCCAAGCCGGCCTTTGCAACAGCGGCCATTCTGGAGCTGATCTCAAGGTGGAATGACTTGTTCGGGCCGCTCATTTACTTGAACGATATGAATAAGTACCCGGTTTCGCTCGGCTTGGCCAATTTTACGGCAGCGTACGGGGCAACGCCGTGGAACCTGCTGATGGCGGCTTCACTCGTCGCGATTTTGCCGCTGCTGCTCATTTTCTTCTTTGCCCAGAAGTACTTTATTCAAGGCATTGTGATCACAGGCTCAAAAGGCTGATTGTATTCATCTTGATGAACCAATGAATCGGAGGGATTCCATGAAGTTTGATTTTCATACCCATCACGAGCGCTGCGGACATGCGGCCGGCTCGGTGAGAGACTATATTGAATCGGCCATTGAACAGGGGCTGGATATGATCGGCATCTCGGACCATACGCCGTTTTTCGCATCGGCCGAAGACCGCCCATCCTTAACGGGGAGTATGGCAAAATCAGAGTTTCCAAAGTATATTCGGGAGGTTGTGGAGCTAAAGAAGCAGTACCATGGGAAAATCGAGGTGCTGCTCGGCATCGAAGCGGATTTTTTGCCGGAGCATCTGGAATTGTACCGATCGGTGATCGCCGCTTATCCGTTGGATTACGTCATTGGCTCCGTGCATGAGTTCGCCGGCATCGGCATTTATGACTCGGCGTATTGGGAAAGCCTGACCGCGGCACGAAAAATGGAAGTGAAAAAGTTGTTTTATGATTATATCGCCCAGTCCGCGAAATGCGGCTTGTATGACATTTTGGGCCATGTGGATTCCTTGAACCGCTATTTCAACGGATACTCGGAGCTGCGTACCGAAGCGGCCGACGTCATGCTGAAGGCGGTTGCGGAAAGCGATGTAGTGATTGAAATCAATTCCTCCGACAACCACTGGGTGCCGGACGGTGATTTGCTGGAACGCGCGCACCGTTATGGGGTAAAGGTGACCTTTGGCTCTGATGCGCACGAACCCGAGCGCGTAGGCGAGCATTTCGCGGCGGTCGCCGGCCATTTGTATGACATTGGCTACCGCGAATGGGCCGTATTCCGCCATCGCGAGCGGTTCATGGTTCCGATCGCCCGGTGAGTATGCCATTGAAAGGCAAGGATTGAGTATGAGAGCCGCTGGTTCCAGTCATGGGGAACCGCGGCTTTTTTTGGTGAACGGAAGATGTTATCCCCTATCTAAATTCAGAAAATCCTCTCTCAAGAGCCCCATCACGATGGTGTCGACGTACTGTCCATCAATATAGGAATGCTCGCGCAGCCTTCCCTCAATAACGAAGCCGCACTTCTCGTAGGCACGGATAGCCCTTGCATTGCCACCCCATGTTTCGAGTTGAACACGCCGAAGGTTCATCGTCTGGAACACATACCGGATCAGCGCTTTCAAGGCATCCGATCCCCAGCCTTGCCCCCAGAAGTCCTTGTTTCCAATACCGATGCCGACGGTGCAGCGGCGGGAGACGATGTTCACGTCTCGGTACTCAATGAAACCGATATGCTCGGGTTGTTCGTCGCGCGTATAAATGGAGAAGCGACCTTTTTCCCGCTTATCCAGTTCCAGGATTTCCTTTCTGTATGCATCCTCCAAATATTCCAGTGGAACATGGCTGAACAAGAACAGGGACGAACCCGCTTCCAGCTTGGCTGTTTCCTCATCATTCCTCCAGGCGTATGCCCGTCTGTAATCATCCAGAGAGACGGGGCGCAGTTCTACCTTTTCACCAGTAATCAATGGGATCTACCTCCATAACCGTTTTTGAACGTCGCAGTCTATGACTTGATTATTACAGATAGGAGAGCGAGGGACAAATGCTCCTGAATGGCTGTACGGATGAATTGCCTGTTTACTCTTAACATTAATATTGGAAATTGGTAGGATAAGGGATGGGGATTGGATAAGATAGAAACTTATAGAAGGAGCGATGACAAAACATGAAGAAGATCATCCCAAGCATCATTTTTGCATTCATTCTTGCGATCGCATCGTCGCCTGCTTATGCAGCGAACCATCCCATCCAAATTGACGGCGTCGCGGTGGCGTCCGATGTGAAGCCGGAGACGAAAAACAAGCGTACGATGGTGCCTTTGCGCGTGGTCAGTGAGAATTTAGGGGCCAAGGTCGATTGGTCGAATTCGAAAGTGACGCTCACCAAAAGCAGTATGAAAGTGACGCTGCAAACGAACAGCACGGCGGCCATGAAAAATGGTGAAGCGGTGCAGCTGGATGTCAAGCCGTACATCAAGAATAATCGCGTGATGGTTCCGCTCCGCTTTATCGCCGAAACGTTCGGCTGTACAGTGAATTACAGCAATTCGAAGGTTACTGTCGAAACTGCGCCACTCGTCATTCATAACGTGAAAGTAAAAGCACTGCAGTATGAATACCACATGACGATGGGCGGCGTCGTACAGCAGCTTAAAGGAAATGCGTATAACGCAGCCATTTATGAAGCTTTTGTACGGAACAAAGGCGCCAAAGTCGATGCTCCCGCCAGTTACTCGTGGATGGCGAACATTGATGTACCCGGGTCGTATCAAAAAAATGCGCAGTATGATTTTCTGGATGAGAAAGGGAGCAGCGTGCAGCGGTTTGATGTCTATTCTCTCGTTAACGCCTTTCCCGATGAGCTGTTGACGGGTTACCCGGAAGTTCTCTTGTATGATGCTACCGAGGACCAATGGTACCTGTTCAGCGGTGCGGCAAGAGACTCCATTCAGTCGGTGGTGGATGCGGCCGGAAAGAACGGATTTCTGAAGGTGATCAGCAATACGGTAGCATAAACAGAGGCAAGCATAGGGCCATCCTGCAAAGGGTGGCTTTTTTGCGTGATCATGCTCCTCCAACCATTATTAAGTTGTATGAACGATATTTAATTCCCGAGGGGGTTTCTTACGAAAGTACTGCCTATGTGAAAAAACGGAAGTGTACGCTGCCGGCTGCACCGTTTTAGACTCATTTTTGAAAGCGCTTTATTCATTGGCGAAAGGTTCTGACTCTTTCACAGCATTCAAAGTATGGGCAAAAGTCGAGGTCATCTTGCGCCAAAAGGAGGTGGGGAAGTCTCCCGGGACGGGGAGGATGTGTGTACGATACCTAGACAGGAGGTTATTCGATTTGATGCGTAAAAGATGGAAAGCAAAGCTCGCGGTGCTTAGAGCCATTCCCGCTATCATGCTGGCTGCCGGTACGGTTCCGTTCGGAATGCAGCCGGCCAGCGCAGCCGCGGAGAAATTCCCGACCTTCGTTCAGCACGCTGTCCCCAGTCTCACCTCCGGTACGGCCGATATCGCCGGCACCGCGTTTGTGGATCAGGACGGGGAGTTTCACTGGATGTATTCCGTCTCCAACTATGAGCAGGCGGACAACGGGGGATCCTGGATCAAGTACAACACCAGCACAGACCTGGGCAAGCTGAACACGAATTGGGGCAGCCCTGTGACTTATAATTCTTACTGGAACCGGCCGGGGACGATTAATTACAAAATCGACGAAACGTACGGCATTCCGACGCCTTATCAGGACGATCACAACGACGGCATCGGCATTTGGGTCGATCCGGATACCGGTTACTGGTACTCGCTCACCAATGATGAGTATCAATTTAATCCATTTGCTACCGGGAACCCGACGAATAACCAGCGGATCGCCACGGGCGTGCACAACAACCGCGTTCTCTCCATGTACTCGACCGATAAAGGAAAGACATGGAACCTGATCGGACAGGTGGCGACCTCGCCGTGGAACGACAGTGACGAAGCGGTCACCGCGAGCGGTTTTCCGGGGAAGACCTGGTCGTACGGGGTGGCCGGGACACGCTTCTTCGTCGATAACGTTAACGGTTATTTTTACGTTTTATACAATAACCATATTAATTGGAAAACGGGCTACAGCAATGTCCTCACCTACTTTCACCTCGCCCGCTCGCCAATCAGCGCAAAGATGGCCGAAGGCTCGTGGGACGTATGGTACAACGGCACATGGACGCGCTCAGCTCTAAAAGGGTATGCCGGATGGATCGGAAGTCCGATGGGGGCAGGCAGCGATCATAACCTCACGGTCAACTATACGCCAGAGACGGATGACCTGAGGCTGACCGGCATCGGGATGGATAACTCTTCGCTCGATATCGGCTATACGAAAGTGCCGAGCAGCGGTGATTTCACTTTCAAAGACCCGGCAGGCAGCACATATACGGCGAATACGGTGAGCGGAACGATCACCGGTCCTGGTGGCAGTGTCCCTTCGGTGACGTACTCTGATCCCGCACTGGATGCAACGGTAACGGTCTATGTCGAGAGCGGCGCGGTATGGATCAAGCAGGAGAACAACGCTACCGGCTATGTGACCTCGGTCAAAGTCAGCGCAGGCAATCCGATCTTTAAAGATACCGCGACGGAACGGCTTTTTGTTCCGGTCAATACGCAGTACGAGAACGCCTTTTCGTATAACGTGTACAGCGGCAAATACCGCTCTGTCGGCTACGATGGCTACGTCTATGAGACCGACGATCTCGGCAAGCCGGACACCTTTCGCCTCGTCGGCAAGCTGCCTGCCACGGTGGGGAGCTATATGTCCCAGATCGATTCCGGAAGCCTGACGAACCAACAAGTCAGCGGCTATTCGTTCCGGGCGATCTCCGACTTGTCCGGCAAGCAGATCAGTTATTCCCTGCCCGAACCCGATGCCGGCCATGCCTACTATTCTTCCTACAATCCGCCGAAGGACAGCGATGGAACGGACATCTCCCCGCTGTCCTCATACACGGTCTCTGTCGGAGGCAGCGACCTGAAGGACGGCGCGGCCAGCCAGTGGCAGTTCGTTCCCGTACCTGACGAATTCGACTCGTCGAAAAACAGCGGCTTCTACCGATTGCAAAATGTGGAGACCGGAAATTATCTGAAGGTATCCGGATCGACGCCGGCGCAGACACGGGCAATGGGCGCTGCAGTCACCACGGGGCTTGCGGATCCGAATGCCGATCCGAACGGCAACGGCGGAAACGGCGCCGCAGCCGGAAGCGATCAGTGGTATCTTCTTCCGGTCGGCAACGCGAAGGCGGCTGACCTATCCCCGGATTCTTCGGCGTCGGATATCGAGGCCGCAACGAATACGAGCTTAACCGGGATCACCAAGTACAGGCTGGTCAACCGGGCCAGCGACCGTGCTGTTGAATTCGTGTCGGGTCAAGCGTCCATCCAGGGGATCAAGTTCGATGCCTCCAATGCTCAGGTGCTGACGATTACGCCGGCGACTGCAGGATTGGCTGCTCCGACCGGGTTGACCGCCAAGGCAGCGGGCCAATCCCAAATCGACGTCACCTGGAACGATGCTAATGGGGCAGCAAGCTATGATCTGGTCGTGGACGGTGCGTTGATCAGCGGTGTAAGCAGCCCATACAAGCATACGGGGCTTGATGCGAGCTCGACGCATACGTATCAAGTAAGAGCCCGCAGCAGCTCGGGATCGAGCCTGTGGAGCCTGCCGGTCCAAGCCACGACGACGTCGGGAGTCATCTCGGAAGGCAAGACGGCAACGGCAAGCTCATTCCAAACAGGGAACAATATCGAGTACGCGAATGACGGCAAAGCCGGCACGCGCTGGGCGGCCGTCACGAATTCCTACCCGCAGTGGTGGAAAGTCGACTTCGGCGACATCATGCATATCACGAAACTCGAGAGCTACTGGTACAACAGCGCCACCTATCCGAGATACTACCAGTACAAAATTGAAGGCAGCAATGACGATGTCACGTACACGACCCTCCTGGACAGAACGGACAATAAAACGCAGGGCTTGACGACGGATTCCCTCGATGCGGCGTACCGCTATCTCCGCGTAACGGTGATGGGATCCAACTACAGCGGAGGAAGTGCTTCCAGCTACGAATTCAAGGTGTATGGAGAACCCGTTCAGGAAGATTCGGTCCCTGCGCCTCCGGCTAACCTGACGGCTAAGGCGGCAGGCGACAGCGCGATTGAATTGAACTGGAACGCGGTAGAGCAGGCGGAAGGGTACAGCGTATACCGGTCCGATAAGGCCGACGGCGAATTTGTCAAACTTAACGACGAGGTACTGTCTAGTACGACGCATACCGACACCGGCCTGTCGGCATCGACGGAATATTTCTACATCGTCAAAGCCGTCAACGCGGCCGGTGAATCCGCTCCGTCGGATGTGGTGTCCGTGAAGACGGATCAGCCGCACGTTACCGGCATCAACGTAACACCGGAACAAGTAGAGTTAAAGGAAGGCGAAACTGCGCAGCTCACTGCGGTCGTTACACCGGTGGATGCGGGAGATACGACCATCAAGTGGACATCGAGCGACACCGGCATAGCGGAAGTGAGCGACACCGGTAAGGTTACGGCCAAAAGTCCGGGGACTGCGGTAATCACGGCTGCAGCCGCCGGCGGCGAATATACCGCGACCGCCCGCATTACTGTACTGGATACGACCTCGCCGACCATCGTGCTGGATGAACCGGGGAAATTGACGGGCAATCACTACAATGTGGAAAAGGGAACGCTGCGGGTTACAGGTAAAATCAGCGAGCCCGGCATCGTTCTCGTGAATGGAGTACAGGCTGACGTGAAGGATGACCTGACGTTCAGCGCGGATATCGACCTTCAGCCGGGCATGAACCGGATCGAAGTCACGGCATCGGATCGGGCGGGCAATGCGGCCGTGCCTGTCGGCTATAACGTAGTGCCCTCTAAGTAATGATGTGAGGCAGCCGCTTTCGGTCACTGCTTCATACGAGAGTATGATGTTCGTCTCAAAAAATAAAAATCCTGAACCTTGCCGGTTCAGGATTTTTTATTCGCGGGACAAGTTGAGCGTTATTTCTTACCCTCCGCTAAGCTTATGAAATGTCAAAATCCTTATCGAGCTATGGTTTTGTTTTAGAACCGTAATCTAAGTCGTAGAGCGAACGGAGTCAGACACGCGTTCCCGATGGACCAGTCCCCACTGGGCCATGGCATTCAAAACAGGAATAAACGTCTTGCCGTATTCGCTTAGCGAGTACTCGACTTTCGGCGGAACTTCCGGATAGACGGTTCTAATAATGAGGTTATCTTGCTCCAGTTCCCGAAGCTGTTCCGTTAACATCTTGCGGGTAATTTGCGAAATCGAACGCTGGAGTTCGTTAAAGCGCCTGGTGCCACCAACCAAACGCCATAGGATCACAGCCTTCCACTTTCCTCCAACGACAGACAACGTTGCCTCTACCGGACAACCGCCCATATCCATCACATCCAATCCATTCCATGAAGTTACCAAATGGGTACTATGTCACGCAAAAGTGCGTACTTACAGGGTTATTCTCCATTCAGTATACTTCATTTTGACCGGAATGGTAGCAGTCTTACCAAAAGAGGCTGCTCGTGAATGGTTGTTTATTTCGGATATAAGAAGACCCGTATCCATTAGATTTGATCCCTAAGGAGGAATCATCATGCCGCTTGACCCTCAAGTTCAAGTTGTGTTGGAAAATATGAAGAAACAAGGGGTCCCGCCTCTTCACACGCTATCCGTGGAGAGTGCCAGAACCGTCAACTTAAGCTCCATGGCCGCCCAGCCGGAAGAAGTATGGAAAGTCGACAATCGAAAAATCCCGGGGCCGGCCGGTCACATACCGGTTCGGGTATATCGTCCTCAAAGCAAATACCCGCTCCCTGTTCTCATCTATTATCATGGAGGCGGCTGGGTCGTCGGGGACCTGGATGCAGCAGATGTGTTATGCCGGCAGTTGGCCAATGGGGCAAACGTTATCGTGGTCTCGGTAGATTACCGTTTGGCGCCGGAGCATCGGTTTCCCGCTGCCATCGAAGACGCCTATGCGGCTGCTGTCTGGGTTGCGGAGAATGCCTCTTCGCTAGAAGCGGATCCCAACCGGATTGCGGTCGGCGGCGACAGCGCGGGCGGAAACTTGGCCGCTGCCGTAACCTTGATGGCAAGGGACCAAGGGTTGTCCTTCATCAAGTTTCAGCTGTTGTTCAATCCGGCGACCCACTACGCGTTCGATACGGATTCTTACCGTGACAATGCCGAAGGGTACGGCCTGACGACGGACACGATGCGGTGGTTCTGGGGCCAATACCTGGCGGAGGAGCAGGACGGAAGGAACCCCTACGCTTCGCCATTATTGGCTGTCGATTTCAGCAGCCTTCCGCCCGCTCTCGTCATCACGGCCGAATTTGATCCGCTGCGCGATGACGGGGAGGCTTATGCAGCGAAATTACAAGCCGCCGGCATTCCCGTGGAAGCAAAGCGCTATGACGGCATGGTCCACGGCTTCATGCTTCAGACCGGCGGTTATGACCAAGGAAGACAAGCGGTGAAGCATGCCGTAAGCGCGCTGCGGATAGCGTTGCATGGACAGGAGAGAGACGGAGAGACAGCAATATAAAGTGTGCGAGGATTAAAACAGAACAGGTAAATCTTTATTCAGTTGATCTCCGTCAAACTTCAATATTTCAGCATTGGGGCATCCTTCAGGGATGCCCTAAACTTTTTACTGCATCATGCCTGGCATATACAGAGGCCAAATGTTCGGTGACAAGCCATTCAAACTTTATTCCGAATTATGGCTTGACATGACACCGATTGGTGTCTTATTATGAATTCATAAGACACCGGTTGGTGTCCTATCATCGAGCAGAATAGGGATGATGGGAATGGATGAACAACATGAATCGAGGGATGTATATGCCGCGGTTGCCGATCCGACGCGGCGCAAATTGCTTAGATTGCTGGCCGAGGCGGAAGAATTGCCTTTACACGAATTAACAGTGCATTTCGAGATGGGGCGGACAGCCGTTTCCAAACATCTGGCGATCCTCAAAGCCGCCGATCTGGTCAGGCACCGCAAGGCCGGGCGGGAAACAAGGTATCGATTGAACGCAGAGCCTCTGAGAGAAATTGAAGATTGGGTCACTTTTCACACGGCTTTTTGGAACCAAGGATCGGCTAAGCTGAGTCAATTGTTGAAGGAGGAAAGAGGAATGAAACCGGAAGTGAAGCTGGATTTTCAATTCGATAGTCCGATTGAGAAAGTATGGCTTGCATTGACTGATTCCAACATGCTTGCGAAATGGGTGATGGATAACGACTTTAAGCCGGTTGTCGGCCATCACTTTCAATTTCGGGCCAAACCGTCGAAAGTGTGGGACGGAATCGTCGAATCAGAAGTGCTGGTCGTTGAAGAACCCCACCGCCTATCCTACACCTGGGTAACCGCTGGGGTAAGTACGGTTGTTACATGGACGCTTCATTCATCCAATGGCGCAACCCGCCTTCATCTTGAGCATACCGGATTTGAAAGCGAGAGCTTGTCGTATAACGGAGCCAGACTCGGTTGGGTCAAGATGGCCGATCAGCTTGAAGAGTTATTGGCTGAGCTGTAATCCAATTTATTTTGTGATCAAATAGGAGGAGATCGAAATGACCATTCTTACTATCGTTCTTCAATCTTTACTGATTGCTTACTACCTCTTTTCGGGTACCGCCAAAATGATAGGGGCTAAGTACTGGGCAGACATGTTCGAGCACCTTCACCTGCCGCAATGGTTCCTTAAGGTAACGGGCCTGGTCCAATTGGCAGGTGCGGCCGTGCTGATCGCCGGCTACTGGTATACCGGACTGGTCGCATGGGCGGGAGTGTGGCTTGGCGTTACGATGCTGGTGGCAAGCCTGGTGCATATCCGCACAAAAGATCCGATTGGCAAAACGGCGCCGGCTTTGTTCTTTGCCGTATTGAATATTGCCCTGATACTTGCGAATGCCAGCCAAATGCTCCAGCCTTTTGCATAATCAAACCAGCTGCATCCAGAATAAAAAGCTCCACATGTTCGCGGTGAACATGTGGAGCCTTTTTGCGATACAAACCCATCCAATACAGACTCCAACCTCCCAATCGCAAAATGGCAGTTGGATAGACCCGTTTCGGAGGCAAGTACTTTATTTATAAATGGTGACATACAGCTGTCACCTCTTATTCAATATACTACATGTATCACAAGAAGGAGGTTTTACTATATGTCAGCTGTAGTCTATTTAAACTTTGATGGAGTTGCTGAACAAGCGATTGATTATTATGCGAAAGCTTTAAACGCAACGGAAGTAAAAAAAGTGAAATTTAAGGATTTCCCGCAGGATCCAAACGATCCGCTGCCGGAAAATGAACTAAACATGGTCATGGAGTCTTCAATAGCATTTGCAGGCGGAAAAATCATGATGTCGGATATTTTGCCTTCAATGAAGAATGTAACGGGCGAGTTGGTCCAAGGCAACAATATACTGATTAGTATCGTTAATGAAGATCAGCACACATTGGAAAATTACTTTTCTAATTTATCTGAGGGCGGTTATGTCATCATGCCGTTATCCAATACACCGTGGTCTTCGTGCTTCGGAATGCTGGTCGATAAGTTCGGAGTTTCCTGGAAATTGAATAGCGACGCAGATCAGTTTCTTGATAACGTAATCTCCAACAAACAGTAACTCATGCTGAGAGAAGTAGATCGCTTCATTCCGGTCATATCGAGAGAAGCATTAAGGGTTTGGCTGCAGGAAAATAGCAGGACTGAAAAATGTTGTTGGGTTTTGGTTCGTATGTCGCCCCAATCGGATACGCTCTTATATTTGGACGCAGTCGAGGAGGCTTTGTGCTTTGGATGGATCGATGGAGTCAAGAAGAAAATATCTGAAACGGAGCTGGCTCAGAGACTGTCCCCTCGAAGCAAAAAAAGCTCATGGACTGAATTGAATAAGGAGCGTGTCCGCCGCCTCGAAAAGTTGGGCTTGATGACAGACGAAGGAAGAAAGGTCCTTCCTGATATGCATTACGATTCTTTTCGAATCGATCCGGTTATAGAGCAAAGGTTGCAAGAGGAAGAGCAAGTGTATGAGAATTTCAAGGCATTTCCAGATCTTTATACGAGAGTCCGGATCGACACGATCCAAAGCTATAAGAATCAGCCCGAATTATTTCAGAGCAGATTGGACAAATTCATAATCAATACGAGAGAAAACAAAATGTACGGTAATTGGAACGATCATGGCCGTCTACTAGATTATTAAGTCATCCAATCTGGATGCTCCAGACTGTCGACAAAGTGTCGGCAGTTTTTTTTATCGAAAATTTGGTCAGGTCTGTCGTTTACTTTGATACAGGATAGTTTCCGACGTCAATCCTTTGATTCCGTGCGGCCCCAATTAGCATAGGTATGGAGATCAGAAGACTGGCTACAACCGGAACAATAGAGGTCTCAAGTCCAAAGTTGCCCCCTGTGAGAAGTGCGGCACCGTGCACCTTTACAGTAAATAGACCGGTAGCAGGGTGTCCAGAGACAGGGATGCCAAGCAGGCCTTCAATGGCATTCCAAGCAAAATGCAGTCCTATGGCAAACCACAAGTTCCGCCGCCACAAGAAGGCGGATCCAAGGAGAACACCTGCTTCGAGGGCTATGGCGAACCCACTCCATAATGTCGCCCCTGGATTTCCAAGATGGGCAACTCCAAAGAATAGAGAGGTTACTGCGAGTGCGAGCGGTTTTCCCCCCAGTTTATCAATAGCTTGAAGCATAAGTCCGCGAAAGATAAGTTCCTCGACAATGGCTCCTCCTAAAGCTGATTCAATGGAGGCTATTAGAACGGAACTCGTATCCGCAGAACTTGCCCACTGAAAGGAGTAACCTCCCAGAGCAATAATCATACAAGCGGATCCTGCGATAAAGATGGTCCCGGTTAGCATGCCTAGGACAATTTCAATCCCTGCGCGCTTTCTTGATATCTCTGGTGTGGGCCGCCGGGCCAGGTATGTCAGCGTGAGCTTATAAACCAAGAGGGCCAGAAATCCCATCACCAGTGTGAAAATAAGAGAGACGATCCCCTCTCCTTGCTCTGTCAGTTGCTGGAATATCATATTTAGGAGAACAATACCAATAGCCCCCGCAATCATCCAGACGATTGGAAAACGCCAAAATGACACTTTGTTCTTCATGTCTTACATCGCCACCTCTGTTGTTTGATGCTCTGAGTATAGGATGAAAAAGTCATAAAGAGACAGTGCCGTTTGGTCATCATTTAACGATCCATCATTCCCGATTCCCGGGCTTTACGGGCGGCCTCCCGGCGTCCTTTCACATTAAGCTTAGAATAAATCGTTGAGATATAATTTTTGACCGTCCCTTCGCTAAGAAACAACGCCTCGGCAATTTCTTGATTACGCAGACCGGCAGCCAGCTTATGGAGCACTTCGATTTCACGGGCAGTGAGCCCGAATTCATTATGTTTCGCAGCGGTGGCACTGTTCATGTTCTTGATCATTTTACTCGCCATTTCCTGCGAGATTAAAGTTCCTCCCGCCTGAACCACCCGTATGCCTGCAGCCAGATCTTTTGGATGAATGGCTTTGAGCAGATAACCTTCCGCTCCGTGGCTTAACGCCGCTAACACATATTCTACTTCCTTATAGGAGGTCAGCATGATGATTTTGGTTGCAGGCATTCGCTCTTTAATCAGGGCCGTTGCGGCGACGCCGTCCATGACCGGCATGTTGACATCCATCAGCACCATATCCGGCATCAACTGCTCGCAGCCCTTTATGGCTTCTTCCCCATTCCTAGCTAAACCGACGATTTCCAAATCCGGTTCCATGGACAGCACGATATGTAAGCTCTCGAGAATTAACTCTTGGTCATCAGCAAGCAGCACTTTAATCTTCTCCATGCGGCATGACTCCTTTCAGCGGGATTTCGCATCTGACTTCGGTGAACACTGGAGTTCCCTTCCCAGAT
Organism: Paenibacillus sp. VMFN-D1; assembly: GCF_003386155.1. Classification (NCBI taxonomy): domain Bacteria; kingdom Bacillati; phylum Bacillota; class Bacilli; order Caryophanales; family Paenibacillaceae; genus Paenibacillus; species Paenibacillus sp. VMFN-D1. The sequence continues at coordinate 264,862 of NZ_QRDU01000005.1, forward strand.
GTTATCTGTAAGCTGCCCCCCAACCGCTCAACCCGATGTTTCATCGTGGTCAAGCCGAAGCCATAATCCAGCTTGTCGATCGGCGTGCCGTTATTTCGAACGGACAATTGCAGATGGCTCTTAGAATAAGTAAGCTCCAGATGCAGCTGGGTTGCCTTTCCGTGTTTTAGTGCATTCGTAAAGGATTCCTGGATGACCCGAAGAATCGCTTGCCGTACTTCAAAGCGTATGGACCGCTCTCTCCCCGGCAGACTCAAGGTCAGGGCCGTACCCGTATGCTCCCGAAAACGGGCTGCAAGGGATTCAACCTGCCGGATCAGACTGGATTCCTCTTCTTCGCCCATTTCGTGCACGACGTTCCTCATTTCCTCCAGATTGTTCTCAGCCAATGCTCTTAAGCGAATTAACCGGTCTTTGGCCTCGGCAGGCTTGCTATCCATCAGGGCAATAGAAGCATCAAGGCTGAGGATGAGTGAGATAAAGGAATGCCCCAGTGTATCATGAAGCTCCTTGGACATGCGGTTGCGTTCTTCAAGCAAAGTCATTTTCTCGACCTCGGCCGAGTAGTGAGTTAAGAGCTTATTTTGATGCTCCACTTCGGCTGCCAGTTTGTTCTTCTGATCATACGCATTGGCTACGGAGCTTGCCCACATGCCGATGAAGCAGAACAGCAGATTATCTGTTCCGATACCCAGGGTTTGCTCCCAAGATAATTTTAGGGAGGACTGAAAGGAAAAAGGAATGAAAACAAGTAAGGGAATGATCCAAAGGGTTCGCTTGGTTAATAAGTACCCGATAGTAAGACTGGGCAGCAAATAGTCGGCTTTTGAAGTCAGGTCCGGATGAATGACAGAATTCACATAATAAGAACCGCCAAGCAATAGCTCCAATATGCAAAACCAGACTTTGTTCATCCGGCGCCCGGGAAACCAGAACAGTAAAGGGGTGACAAGGGCCATGCTCAGCCAGATCACGTTTAGTAACGTCCGGTTCGAAAACTCGCTTACTGCCAGAACCCGGGACAACAGCAAAATATAATGGTATAAACGAAGAGCGAATATACCCCAATCCATGAAAGATAATATTTTTTTCATAGCATCATCATACAGGAAATCTAAAAAAACTTGCATGAAAATTACAAGGAAGTTGATCAAAAACAGCAATAGAACCATGTTCTTGCCGAACTAATAGCAAAAGGAGCAGTAGACAAACTGCTCCTAAGATTGTTCATTATGATATCAAATGAGGTTGTGATAAATTTCCGTCTCCAGCTTGGACTCATCCTCGTTCCAGTGGCCATAAACCTCAATCAGAGGAAGCTCTTTGTGTTCTCCTGCGGCTTGGAGGAGCGCATCAATACGCCGGTACGTTGCGTCCAATTCGCTGTAAGGCCCGATGTGCTTGCCGTAGGCGTATTTTTCGAGCACGACGTCCTTCTTCTTCAAGACGGAATTGTCCTCAGGCGGGGTCACCAGCTCGATTCCCGCAAACACCATGTTTCCCTGCTCATAGACGACGTGATTGATCCCCCTGTGAGCGAGTTCTTTGCTGCGTACTTCATGCCAGACCTGGTCAAACAATTCGAAAATCGTCTCACTGTACGGCTTGCCCGGATCATGAGCTTTGGAACATCCGAACAAGGTAAACGCCTTTCTTTCCGTCTTGATCACAGGCTCCACCATTGGCTCCATCATCGGCCTCCTCTTTCCGCTATCGCGGAATCATGTTCGATCGATGACTACTTCGGCTCGGCCAGCCACAATTCCTACTGCAAATTTACGACAATTTGGACCGAAGCGCCATTCTACCAGTCCACAGCAATGCGGGTGATATCCTCCTGAGCAAGATCGGAGCCGAGCAGGACTTCCACCAGCTCCAGAGGAGTAACGGCCTTAATACCATGCTTGGCGCCGGCCGGAATCTTCAGCACTTCGCCGGCGTTCAGGCGGTACCGCTGCTCCTCCAAAATAACTTCCGCGCTGCCCGTCACCACGGTCAACAATTCTTGCCGGCGGTGATGAACGTGATAGCTAGTAGACTTGCCGGCGGCAAGTCGCACCTGCTTGATCATCGTCTCCACGCCGGATGTATCTTTCCCGTAACTCAGGATCCGGCAGGAGCCCCACCGTTTCTCTTCGTACATCGGGATTTGAGGCGCCAGGGCAAGCCGTTCCTTGATCCGATGCGCATGCTCCTTGCTTGCGATCAGGATGCCGTCGGTGCTGGCCGCGGCAATGATCCCAGAGACACCAATCATTTCAATGGGGTAGGGGAGCTCGTTGATGAGATGGGTATCCGCGGAATCATCCGATATGTGCCCGAATCCGATCACTCGATCCTTCATATGGCCGGTAAGCGCCATCCAGCTGCCCAGATCGGTCCAGTGCCCTCCGTACTCCATGGCAACGACAGGGAGGGTCGTCTCGACGACTTCCCGGTCGAAGCTGGCTTCGGGGAGCTGTTCGTAATTTGCCAGCCATTCCGCGATCCGGACAGGGTGGCCCTTGTCCTTCAAATAGGTCAGCATGAACCTCAAGGGAAAGGCGAAGACGCCGCAGTTCCACATCGCCTGATGCGCCATGAGGCGGCGGGCCGTGCGTGTATTTGGCTTTTCGATAAACCGCTGGACGAAAGCATACTCGCCGTCCGCCTTGGGCAGAGCCGGGACGATATAGCCGAACTGATCCGAAGGCTGCACCGGCTTTGTGCCGAGGAGAGCAAGATCCGCCCTGGAGCGTCCCAGGACGTCGGGAAACCGGTGCAGCAGCCGGAAGAATGCGGTGTCGACGTACGTGTCCGCCGGAAGGATGCAAATGGTTTCGTCCGAATCGGCCTGCAGCTTTTCATGAAGATAACTGGCGGCCAATGCGACGGCCGTGAACGTGCCTCTTTTAAAAGGCTCGCTGATGATCGGGATATTATCGCCGACATAGCGGCGCGTAATCTCTGCTTGACTGTGATGGGTGACGATACAGGTGGATTGGAGCAGACCGGCCTCGTCCAGTTGTCTGCAGATCCGTTCGATCATCGACTCCTTAACCCCGTCTTCAGTGGTCAGCAGCCTTAAAAATACCTTGGAGCGTATATCGTTGGATAAAGGCCACAGCCTTTTTCCCGATCCCCCGCACAACAGTACAATACGCAAGTTTCTCATCCTCCTTCCTTGGGGAACCATCACCCTTCATCTTTATTTCTTGGAACGCATCGTCTCTTCAATCGCCTGCTTCATGAGCTTTCCGGCCTGGTCCCACGACAGCTTAAGCATATCCTTGCGGCCCTGGCTTCCTTTCTGTTTACAAAGCCGGGGATTTTCGTACGCTTGCCTCATGAGCCTTTTGAGGCTGCTTAAATCCGGCTCGGCCCATCGCTGCCCCTTCTGCGCAAACAGGTTGCTGAACCTCCTGGAAATGGCGCGGTTCATGCTGCTCGCCGGGCTCTTGAGCCGGTAGGGGACCAGGAAGGAGTTGCGGGGCGTCAGGAAATCCATCTGCCCGCCCCAGCCGGTGGCAATGACCGGTATGCCGCTTGCCAGCGCTTCTAAATAAGGCAGCCCGACACCCTCGCCGCGCGTAGGAAGGACGAAGGCATCGCCGAGCGCATACAGGCCTTTGAGCTGGCTTTCACTCATATGGCGGCCGATGATGACGACAGGGGCCGTATCCTTCTGAATGCCCAGCCGCTTTTTGTACCGCATGACCTGCTGCTTAATCCACGCCTCCGTCTCATTGGCCGCATATCCGTTCGTTTTAATGACCAGGATGACGTTATCTTTGGAAGAGAACTCTTCCCAATACGCCCGCAGCAGTCCCTCCGGGTTTTTGCGGTGCTGAAAGCCGAAGACGGATACGAACGTAAACTTCCCGGCGGCTGCCGGCAACGATAGCTTCGGATGGTTCGGATGAAACTCCCGGGCGTCTACCCCATGGGGAACGACGAAAATCGGGACGGTGACGCCGCAATTCCTGAGAACCCGCCGATTATGCTGGGACGGCACGCACACGGCATCGAATTTGTTCATATGGGGCAGCCAGCTTCTGGGGAGCCTGCTTGTTTCCCAAACCGTGTTCAACAGGATGAAGTCATACGTGCTGCGCTCTTTTTTCCACTGCATGCGGCTGGGAAGATGATGGTATATGAGAACCTTTTTGACTTGGGCGGCGTTTGGCTTGCGGTGGTCTTGCGGGCTTAACCGGACGGCGACCCCTTGCCGCTTCAAGGATTTGGCATAGGCTCTGCTGGCACGGCCAAGACCGCTGGCTTTGTGGACGGGGCCTTTCCAGACAACGACATAGGGCTTCATTTCGGTCTCACCTTGGAAGATTTCGAATACCCTTTTCGTTCATGAAAAGAAACAGACCGGTATTTTTGCTGCAGGGACGACATCTTGGAAGGCGAGATTTGGGAAAAGCTCGTATGCAGGCTTTTGTTGTTGGCCTGTTTCAGCACCATCCTGCCGGGCTCCGACGAATACAGGAAGTTGCCGTACGTTTCAAACTCGGAAAAAGCAAACTGCTTCGATTTGTTCATGCTTCTCATAATGGCGGAGTACCAGCTCATATGATGTTTGGCCTCGATCGCCCGCTTTAACTGTTTGACTTTGGCTTTCTCGAACAGCATGTAATGCGTGACGAAGGAGCGCTTGGAGGCGCGGCTTTTGCCCATCAGCTTCTTGTACGTGTTGAAATATTCGGGCTGGCTCCAGTTCCGGCAGTAAAACACGGTCTTGTCGCCCGTCTTGAACGTATGGGGGCGAATGAGCACAGTGTCGGCGTCGATCACCAAGTAGTATTTGGATGAGCATACCTTATCGCCGCCCAGCTTCAGCAGCTGCTGGTACAACCAACCGGACCGGTCCCACGTCTTGGACTGGTAGTGTATGTCCTTTTTCGTAATGGGCAGAACCGTGTCTTCGTTCACGAATCGGCAGCCCTTTTTCGCACACAAATCCACAATCCGCTGCTTCCGGGGGGCCACGATGATAATTTCGTGGATCGGGTGCTGTACATATTTTCTGACGGCATCAATGACATGGGGGAGGGTTGCCAGATCCTTCTCAATCGCCGGAATAAACACATCAATGGGGGTTGTCATCTGCTCATCTCCAAATATCAAATGTATGAGTATCATATGCCGGAAGAGAGAAAGGGAATGGGCATAGAGAGATTGTAAAACGCACAATAATCAAGGGATTTGCCGCTTTGGAGCAAACGTTGGGGTTCGCAGACACGGCTATGAAAATGATTTTTATAGATCAAAAGCAGAGGATACGAGAAGACCGAAGGGCGCCTTGGGCATGCCGATCGCAGGAGAAGACAGAGGAAACTTGGACGCTTCGGAAAGGAATCGGCTCGACCGGGGCGGGCACGAGCTGTTTAACCTGCTGGTGCATGTGCAGCCGCAGGACGTGATCGTCATTTTCGGCTTCGTGTCCGAGTCGCCGGAGCTGTCGGTGCTGCTGGACCACGCCAAGGTGAAGGGCTACCGCACGCTGCTCGTCACCGATCTAGCGGTCAGTGGCATGCTGGAGAAGGCTGACGTGACTTTGTACACCGCACGCGGCCAGCTGTGGGAGTTCCACTCCATGGTGGCGCCGGTGGCCTTGCTCGAGACGCTGATCGTGGCGATCGGCAAGCAGATGGAGGAGCAGGCGGTTGCGGGAAGCGAGGAGCTGCACGAGCTGCGGCGCAGATATCAGAAAGTGCTGCCAAAGCGGGTCTAGAGCCGCTTGGCAGCTTTTTTTGTGCGGCAAAAAGTTAAACGTGTTAATGATCCGTGGTGTGAAGAGCCGACGGTACGGATCCGGTCGTCTAAATTTAACTGGTTCTCTGAAAAACCGTTAACTTAGTTCTTATCATATAAGCTAATGCACGGAATGAAAGGAGTTTAATATGATATAATAGGAGTATTAAGCGTTTGGAGCGGAGGACAACATGAAAAAGATAGAGAACAAAAATTTGTTCCTGGATAAAATCAAGCCGGTGTTGAGAAAAAGCAAGTTCAGCACCATTAATATGGACGACATGGCCCGCCATATGGATATCAGCAAAGTGACGCTGTACAAATATTTTTCATCCAAAGACGAGATCATTGAAATGTTTGTGGATCACTGCATCGCCTTTCTGCAAAATGCGGACGTCCAATTGCAAGACGAGGAGCTCTCATGGGGCAAGAGATTCCATATGTTATACATCCAATCATTGCAATGCGTGCTGTACATGCCCGATATTCTGCTGGAGGACCTCAAGGGGGTTTACCCGGTTCTATACGACAGACTGGTTACGGCGGAACTGGAGCGGCACCGGAATCTGCGCCGGTTTTATGAGGCAGGCGTGGAGAAAAATGTTTTTCATCCGGTTAACTCCACCTTGTCTGTTGTACAAGACGATCTCATGCTCCGCCAGATGGTAGAGCCTTCGTTCGCTGTGAGGCATGACTTCTCGTTGAAGCAGGCGCTGTTTGAATTTTATAAGATGAAAAAATACCAGTTGTTCGTTCCGGACATGCTCGATTCCGTGGATGATGCCGAGATGGAAGAGCTGCTGCTGCAGACGATTCAAAAAATATCGTATTAAAAAAGTCGTGAACAAGACGAAAGTATCCGTCCCTTTGGTGGGACGTTTTTTTTACTCGCTGCATGCGGTCCGGTTTCCGTGCAGGTACGTCGTTTGACGGGTCTCTTTCCAGGCTTGGCGGTAGGTTAGTCTGCATGTATTGCCCCTTGTCCGAATACGCTAATAAAAGAGAGATCAGGACAAACAGTGGGTGGGATGTGACCAATGGGATTAAACAAGCAAAGCTTTATCCGTGGAACGTTCGTTTTGACCCTGTCGTCTTTTTTTACCAAAGGGCTTGGGTTTGTGAACGGCATTGTGCTGGCGCGTTTTCTGGGAGCGGAAGGGGTAGGGCTCTTGATGATTGCCCATCCGCTGCTTCCGCTGTTTATTACGATGACCGAGCTCGGGCTGCCTGTTGCGATTTCGAAGCTGGTGTCCGAGGCGGAAGTCAAAGGGGACGAGGCGAGGATTAAACGGATTCTCGCCGTCTCACTGTCGGTAACGGGGACACTCAGCGTCGTGCTGACCCTGGCCGCGTTGTTCGGCTCCAAGTGGATCGCTTCGATCGTGCTGGCCGACCAGCGGGCGTATTATGCGATGGTGGCGATTACGCCGATCATCCCGATTATCGCCATGTCTGCCGTGCTGAAGGGGTATTTCCGCGGCCGGCAGAACATGAACCCGCTCGCCTTATCCGACATTCTGGAGAATGTGGCGCAGATCATCGTCATCATCGGCGTCGTCAACATGCTGCTGCCTTATGGCATCGCCTACGCGGCGGCGGGAGCCATGGGGGCCTCGGTGATCGGCGAAGGCGTCGGTCTGCTGTATTTGTTCTCCGTGTTCAAGTGGGCGAACCGGGGAAAATCGAAGGAGCAGCGGCGGTTTGTTCCGAGTGTGCGGCTCAAGGGGGACCGCACGCTGCGTGACCTGCTGCGCATCGGCCTTCCGATGACCGGCAGCGGCTTCATCCATTCGATCTATCATGCATTTCTGCCGCTCGTCATTACGAAGAGCCTCGTCCTTGCCGGTGTTGGCGTGGAGATGGCCACGAAGCAGTTCGGCATGCTCGCAGGGTACGCGATCCCGCTGCTGTTCCTCCCCGGCTTTTTTACCCAGTCGCTGTCGACGGCGCTGATCCCGGCGATCAGCGAAGCCAGCGCGGAGGGCGACACCCGGCTCATGCACAGCCGCATGGACATGGCGATGCGCACGGGGCTGCTGGTCGGCGTGCCCTGCACCGTCATTCTGTATATGTGGGCGGTGCCGCTGACGACGGTCGTGTACCATTCGCCGGAAGCGGGCGTGCTGCTGCAGCTGCTGGCGCCGCTGTTTTTCCTCCATTATTTTGAGGCGCCGCTGAAAGCGATTCTGCTCGGACTTGGCAAAGCATCCACCGTCATGTGGAACCATATCATGACCAACATTTTTGAGATCAGCCTGATCTTCGTGCTCGGTTCGAACCTGGGAATCCGCGGCGTGGCGCTCGGGTTCGGGCTCGGCATCCTGATGCTGACCGTGCTCAACTTCTACGCGGTAGCGGGCTCGATCGGCTTTTATTTTGACTTCCGCATGGTGATCAAGGCGGGCATCGGAGGGATCGTCATGACGGTGACGGGGCTGGCCGCGCACCGTTTCCTGGAGCAGCATGTTCAGCTGGGGGCGACGGCTGCGCTGCTCGGGGCCATTCTTGTATCGCTGCTCGTGTATGCCATCACCCTGCAGGCGACCCGGGCTTTGCGCAGCCGGCCCAAGGCGCCGACGATTCCGGTGTCCTGAGGAGGCGGGTTTCCACCTTCTGCAGAAGAGTGGGTCGTATACTCTCATATGCATCTTTCCATAGGATCAAATGATGCGATTTTCTTGTGCTCATTGGACCGGTGGGAAGGTGCATTTTTTTTATGTGATATATTTGGAATATATAGGGATAGATGCCGTCTGTGAATTGGAGTTGATTAAAATGAGGTTTCAAAAGGGGATTCGTATCATTGCCATTCTAGCGATTGTTGCAGCTTCCGGGTGCAGTCAAGAATCGAAAGATATGGATTCAAGTGCAAGCCGGGAAGTGGTTACTCACCGTGCAGAAAACACTGGGGAAGCCAATGAATCGAACACTACTCCCCCTACTTCCCATGCCAAAACAGGCAGCAAAACGCTTCTTTATCAAAAAGACTTCCGTCAGGATAAACCGAGTCTGGAGAATTTCCAAGAGGGCGTTTTCTTTGAATTATCGGATCACGTGGAGGACTTTTTTACGCAGGATATAGCCGAGAAGGTCCAAAATAACATGGAAGCCATTGTTGATCATGATGCAGCGAAATTCAAACAAAATATGCTTAGTGAGAATGACATCAAGGCGAATATAGATTGGTTCGATTATATGAATGGAGATGGAGTGAAGTTTGAGTTCTCCGAAGTTAATGAAATTTCTTATGAGGAAGACTCGAAACGTATTCAAGTGGTCGTTTCTTTTTATCGAAATATAAACCATAAAGAGATAGAGCAAGGCGTCATGACCTATTCTTTATTGAAGGACAAAGCGAGCGGGGCTTGGCTCATTGCGCTGATGGATTGAAATTTCGGCTTAGCGGGATCATTGACGGGGCGAAGCGGACTTCATAGAATGAAAAGGAGAAAGAAGCGTCAAGGGAAAGAGGATGCTAACTTTGGGAAACCGTGTTAAGAGTTTTGTAGTCAGTATGGAGCGCTTTAAACCTCACACCTTTCAGGCAAGTCAAGGTGAAGGCCTCTTTATGTCGCATTCCCATGAATATGATGAGTTAACGCTTATTTTGGAAGGGGATGGATACTACAGCTCTTCCGAGCAAAATATCAAGGTGGCTGCCGGCGACCTGATCCTGATTCCTTCCGGGCTTCATCATGGCTTCGTGTGTACAAAACCGTGGAAGGGTGTTTCCGTTCATTTTCTCCATGATCAGCTTCCGGTCCACTGCCAGTATCTCTTTCATGAAGCGGAGAGTGAGTCGCAGCGCATCCGGAGCAGCCATCTTGACGCTGACGATACGCGCTGGGTGGAAATCAGTTTATTTCAGTTGGAGAAAGAATGGAATTCCGAAAGGAAAACGATCGACTCCTACAACATGATGAGGATCGCTTTTGAGACAGCACTGCTGGTATTCCAGCGTAACATAGAATCGGCGGTGCCTGGAGCAGATATCCGTCACGGGGTCATAGAAGAAGTATTAAAAGAAATTCACAGCAGCTATCATACCCGCATTACCGTCAATGAACTGGCAGCGCGTCATTTTCTGTCCGAGAGCAACCTTCGGAAGAAATTTACGGAATCGGTCGGTGTCTCGCCTAAGCAATATATCATCAGCCTTCGTTTGATGGAGGCCAAACGGCTGTTACAGCAAACGAGCAAGGCGATCGATTTGATCGCCTCGGAGGTCGGTTTTACCTCATCCAGCCGGTTTTATGAGTTCTTTATCCAATCGACTGGAGTCACTCCACTAGAATGGCGTAAACAAAATCAATGAATTGAATGATGATGAGGACCGTACAGCAGGACGGTTCTCTTTTTCGTCGGTCGAAAACGATTCGGTAATTCCTTTTTATGCGCAAAAAGTAAATCGCTTTCAACATTGTTTACCTTAGGGTCGCACGGGATAATTAGATTGATGACTGCTTTGTTCAGGAAAAAGGAGTGAGAAGATGTCCACCAAAACGAAGACGTTTTGCAATCCCATCGTAGCCAACGCTGCCGATCCCTGGGTGCTTAAGCACACGGATGGCAGCTACTACTTTATGGCAACAAGGTCAGGCTGCTTGGAGCTTACCCAATCTTCCAGCTTGACCGGATTGGTCTGGGGGCGCAAGAAGACCATCTGGACGCCCGAACCGGGAGGTCCCTACAGCTGTAATTTGTGGGCGCCGGAAATACACTATTTGGATCACAAATGGTACATCTACTATACAGCGAACGATGGGGGAGGCGATGAATCCCGCCGGATATGCGTACTGGAGAACGAAAATGCTGATCCGCTGGAAGGCGAGTGGAGCTGGAGAGGGGCGCTGGAGACACCTGTCCCGGGATTGGACGGCACCGTGATGTCCTTGCGGAACGAGCTCTATTTTCTGTATGCCGGCTATGGAAACTTCCCCGATTATGGATCTGCGATATACATTGCCCAAATGGCCAATCCTTGGATATTGACAGGGGAACATCACTTGCTCACTGCCCCGACACTCCCGTGGGAAAAGCAAGGCGGAATGGCGATTAATGAAGGTCCCGTCACGCTGCATCGCAACGGCCGGATTTTCCTGGTGTATTCGGCGAGCACCACATGGTCTGAGGATTATGCCTTAGGTATGCTCACGATGAATGAAGATGCCGATCCGCTGGATCCGTCTTCATGGCAAAAATCGATGCAGCCTGTATTCCGCAAAAGTGTAGAAAACGGGGTATATGCAACTGGCCATAACAGCTTTACGAAGTCTCCGGATGATCAGGAGGACTGGATCGTCTTTCATGCCCTTCCTTCGCCCGGCTCCGATACGAGCCTCCGCTCGACGCGTATACAGAAGTTCGGCTGGAATCCGGACGGTACGCCCGATTTCGGCGTTCCCTGGAGCGATACGCATTATCTACCTGTGCCGTCTGGAGAGGAATAATCGAAGGAAGGCTAAGCGTGTGAAAAGAGTACGAAAAAGGCTCAGACTAAGCGGCATGTTCTTGCAAACATAACCGTTTGGCCTGAGCCTTTGGCTTAGTAGCGGATTCGGACTTGAATGTCCTGCCCGTAATTGCCGAAGTGCCTGCCGAACAAGCTGACGCCGCCGGCGTTCCGCGCATCCTCCGGCGACAGAATCCGGAATCGGATTTCTTCTTTGGGCAGGATCGGAATATCCTGTATCGATACATCCGACATCCGCACGCCGTCCATATACGTGCCGGAAGAGGTCACCAGCAGCGTTTTCAGCAGGCCGTGCTGGGAGCTTCCGGGATCCCACCACGAAGGGTTCAGCTTTCCGCGTACGCTGCCGAAGTCGCCCGGAGAGGTCCAGACGCACACGGGAACGTCATTGAGCAGAAACGTAATGTCCGACGGCCAATCTTCGGCGTAGCCGGGCGCCTCCGATCCGATCTCCAGGGAGATGCGAAGCTCGCTGATGCTGGTTTTGCCGGAGACGTAGTTCGGAATGCGGTATTCGACATAGCCGGCGGCAAACCAAATATGCTGAGCTTTGACATGCTCCGGCTCGGCGAAATACCGCGGGTCGTCGCGCATGCCGATCAGCTTGGTTTCGGAAGCCAGTCCGCAAGTGGGCTTGACTTGGCAGCTGGAGTACTGGCCGACGGGAATGTCGACGTCATAGCCGTCTTGATGCGGCTCGGACGGCAGGACTTCGTCCGTTTTGAACACCAGCGATGCTTGCTCCAGACGAAGAGAGCACTGCTTCTGCATACCGCGCTTGCCCGCAGTCACCTCTGTACGGAGAATGCCCGCTTCTTCCAGCTGCTGAACATGCTTGGTGACGATGGCGGAGGAGAGATTCAGCCTTTGCGCCATTTCCCTAATATTGAGGTTTTCTTTGCTGAGCATTTCGACCATCCGAATGCGCGTATCCGACGCCAGCGCAACGAATAACGGCAGATTTTCGTGGCTTACCTTGATTTCCATAGATGCCTCCGATTCGGTCTGATAGGTGTTGTCTATCCATTGTATAACCAAAAGGTTAACTAAACAAGAAAATCATTGACTAAATATCACGGGTATTTTACTATCTATGTGAGTATTTTAGGATTAATCATTAACTAATTAGTTAACTAAAATCAACCCGAAAAGGAGCTATTCTATGGAATCCAACCTCAGCATCCCCCGTCCCGAATACCCGCGTCCGCAATGGGTGCGGGACCGCTGGCTGAATTTGAACGGCCCTTGGCAGTTCGAAATCGATCACGGCAAGAGCGGGAAGGAGCGCGGCTACCACCAGCCGGAGCATGCGCTCGAAGGAACGATCACCGTTCCGTTTTGTCCGGAAAGCAAGCTGTCCGGCGTAGAATATAAGGACTTCATGGCCGCCGTGTGGTATAAGCGGGAATTCACCTTGCCGAAAGATTGGAACGGCGGCAGAATCCTGCTTCATTTCGGCGCGGTCGACTACGAAACCGAGGTGTGGGTGAACGGAACCTCCGTCGGCACGCATCGCGGCGGGTACTCTTCGTTCAGCTTCGATATTACCCCGCATGTCAAGGAAGGCGCCAACGTGGTGACCGTCTATGCGGAGGATGACGTTCGCTCGGGTAGCCAGCCGCGCGGCAAGCAAAGTGAACGCTTCCACTCGCATGGCTGCGACTACACGCGCACGACGGGCATTTGGCAGACCGTATGGCTGGAGCAGGTCCCTGAAACGTATCTCGCGGACATGAAAGTGGTGGCGGATCCGGCGAATGGATGCGTGCACCTGGAAGTGAAGGTCAGCGGAAATACCGCTGGAGCGCAGCTGAAGGCGTCCGCCTTCTATGAAGGAAAGGAGGTCGGTGAGGCTACGGCTGTGGTGCAAGGGCCATGCGTCAAGGTGACCGTGCCTGTATCGGAAGTCCATTTGTGGGAGGCGGGCCACGGCCGGCTGTATGACCTGAAGCTGTCGCTCGGTCGGCCGGACCTGACGGACGCCGATGCGGTTGATTCGTATTTCGGCCTGCGGACGGTGCGGCTGGACGGCATGGCGTTCCGGATCAACGAAAAGTCGGTGTTCCAGCGGCTCGTGCTGGATCAAGGATTTTACCCGGACGGCATCTATACCGCACCTACGGACGAGGATCTGCGGAAGGATATTGAGATTTCGCTGGGGCTCGGATTCAACGGGGCCAGACTACATGAGAAAATATTCGAACCGCGCTTCTTGTATTGGGCCGACCGGCTGGGGTACCTCGTCTGGGGAGAGCATGCCAACTGGGGGCTGGACATTACCACTCCCGCAAGCTTGTCGCGGTTTTTGCCAGAATGGCTGGAAGGTGTGGAGCGGGATTACAATCATCCGGCGATCATCGGCTGGTGCCCGTTCAATGAGACGTGGGACAGGGACGGCGCCAAGCAGGATAACGAAGTGCTGCGCATCGTGTACGAGACGACGAAACGGCTGGATCCGACGCGCCCGGTGATCGATACCAGCGGCAACTTCCATGTCGTGACGGATATTTTCGACCTGCACGATTATGATCAAAATCCGGAGACGTTCCGGGCCAGATACGAGCCGATGAAAACGGGCGGCGAGGTGTATAACACGTTTCCGAACCGGCAGACGTACGGCGGGCAGCCTTATTTTATCAGCGAATACGGCGGCATCTGGTGGAACCCCGACCAGAAGGACGACAAGGCTTGGGGCTACGGCGACCGGCCGACATCCGAGGAGGCGTTTCTCCAGCGGTACGAAGGGCTGACGAGCGCTCTGCTGGAGCACCCGATGATGTTCGGATTTTGTTATACCCAGCTGTATGACGTGGAACAGGAAGTAAACGGGCTGTACACCTACGACAGACGTCAGAAGTTTGATCCGGAAGTGATTCGCCGCATCAATTCCCGCAAAGCGGCCATTGAAGATTAAGGTTTAGGTGAAGGTGACGGTACGAGTTTATATTCCCGAAGAGGAGGATGCCTGTACATGAAGGCTATAGTGCGTAATCCGCTGCTGCTTGCGTTATGCATGCTGCTGCTCGTCCCCATGGGGCAGGTCACGGACGCGGCTTCCAGCCGGAACAATGTTTATAACGTCGTCATGCAGGATGGAGCGGACCCCTGGGTTTACAAACATACGGACGGTTATTACTATTTCACGAAAACGACAGGCGGCAACGTAACGATCTGGAAATCGGCCGAGCTGACGACGATCGACGCGGCCCCGACCCGAGTCGTCGAGACAGGCTGCTGCAATATATGGGCTCCCGAGCTCCATTATATTGACGGGGCCTGGTACATCTATTACGCCAAGGATGACGGCGACAACGCGAATCACCGCATGTACGTGATGGAAAATACGTCGGCGGACCCGACGCAGGGAACCTGGCAGGACAAGGGACAGATCACCGACCTGACGAATAAATGGGCTATCGACGGTACCGTGCTGCAGGCGGGCGGACAGCTCTACTTTATTTGGTCGGGCTGGGAGGGGGATGTCAACGTAAGTCAGAACCTGTACATCGCCCATATGAGCAATCCTTGGACGATCGACTCGAGCCGCGTTGAAATTTCCAGGCCGACCTATCCGTGGGAGACCAACCACTCGCCTAATGTCAACGAGGGCCCGCAGGTTGTTGTGCGGGACGGCGTCATCAGCCTGGTGTACTCGGCGAGCGGAAGCTGGACGAACGATTACTGCCTTGGGCTCATCACAGCCAGCGTTTCCAGCGATTTGCTGAATCCGGCCTCCTGGACGAAACGCAGCCAGCCGATCTTCGCGTCTGGAAACGGGCTATATGGCCCGGGACATCATTCGTTTACCCAATCGCCTGACGGAACCGAAGACTGGATCGTGTACCATACGGCCAAATTCGACGGTGCCGGATGGAACCGGGAGATCCGCATGCAGAAATTTACGTGGAATGCCGACCATACGCCCAATCTGGGCGTACCGGCCGATCCCAATGTTCCGATTCCGCTGCCTTCCGGTGAAACGCCGCATATCCGCGTCGAAGGGGAAACAGGAACGTTCGGCGGAGCAGCGTACGCTTCGCAAAGTCCAAACGGGTCGGGCGGCATGAAGGCCGGACATATCGATACGCCGGACAGCTACGTGGAATATGCCGTGAAGGTGCCGAAAGCCGGCGAATATATATTGCTGGCGCGAACCGCGAACGGAACGGCCGGCGGGGACTGGTCCCATCTTCAGCTGGCCGTTAATTCGGGCATGCCGAGCCCCTTTTACATCACGAATAAAGGCTGGGAGAACTGGGGATTGTCCACGGCGCGCATTCAGCTCCATGCAGGCACCAACACGATCCGCTTCACCAAGGGTGCAGGCTACGGGGAGATCGACTTTTTTGACATCAAGCGGGCCAAATAGATTTAATGAATAATCTGGACGTCATCATAGGTTGAATTTAATCCGAACGTTAACGTTAAAAAGGACTCATTTCGTTGGCCGGCTCATTCCTGAGCCGGCCTTTGGTTTTTGGGGCAGCTGTGCACAGTCTGTCTTCTAGAAATGTACGTCGATGCACGTTTTTCTTGCTTTCGACCGTCGAATCCGGTTTATCTTATGTTTATTTGTCCGGCAGAAATATGCCGCTTTCCGGAACTTTACATGTGTATCCTGGCCTATAATGGTTTTTGCGTGATCGCGATCAACAAAATATATACATACCGGAGGTGCCAGAACAATGAATGCTGTCAGAAGAATCGGTTTTAAATGCACATCGCTCATTCTTCTCTTTATGCTGACATGGACTTCTTTTGGGGCTTACCCCACGTCAGCTGCATCAACGATGAACTATTCAAACCCGATCAATACGGCGGGAGCAGATCCATACGTGATGCTGCATTCGGATGGGTACTATTACTTTACACGCACGTTAGGCAACAGGCTGGACATTTGGAAATCCAGATCACTGACCGCGATCGATCTGGGAGAACGAAAGACGGTATGGACGCCCCCTTCCAACTTGAAGGATATTTGGGCGCCTGAGATCCACAATATCGACGGCAAATGGTATATCTACTATACGGCGAATACCGGCTGCGGCGATGACTGCCGGGGCGTATACGTCCTGGAGAACGATTCTCCGGATCCTTTACAGGGCAGCTGGACGGACAAAGGCAAGCTGAATACACAGTATGCGGGACTAGACGGCACCGTATTCGACCATAATGGCCGGCTGTACTTTTTGTATGCGGCATATGGGGATTGGTCGGGCAGCCACGGCAGCGCGATCGCCATCGCACCGATGTCGAATCCGTGGACGCTGGACGGAGACAGCAGTATTCTGACCAAGCCCGAATACGACTGGGAAATGAAAGGCATGCCAGTAAATGAAGGCGCTGTCATCTTAAAAAACCAGGGGAAAATATACCTTGTCTTTTCTGCAAGCGCTTGCTGGGAGGATGACTACTCGCTGGGTATCCTGAGCGCGGATGCTGCAAGCGACTTGCTGAATCCTGCGTCATGGACGAAGAGCGACCAGCCGGTTTTCGCCAAGTCTGCCGCCAATGGCGTCTACGCTCCGGGACATAACTCCTTTGTCCCATCCAAGGACGGGACGCAAGATTTGATCGTGTACCACGGCAACAGCGGACCCGGGCAAGGCTGCGGCGCCCGGCCGACCAGAGTACAGCCTTTTACCTGGAATAACGACGGTTCCCCGAATTTCGGAGTTCCGACCAACGGTCCGCTTGCTGTTCCGTCCGGCGATTATCGGATTGAAGCGGAGCATGGAACACCGACGAAAGCGTTAATTAAGGAGGAGGCAGGCGCGTCCGGCGGCAAAGTCGTGCGGCTCAATAACACGAACAGCTCCTTACCGATCAAGGATGTCATTGTGCCCGAAGAAGGGAGCTATACCTTAAACATTAGGTATTCAAACACCGCAGGTCCCGATGCATCGGAACAGGTGTCGGTGAACGGTCATCCGGCCGTGACGGTGGCATTGCCTCATACGGGAAGCAAGCAGTATGCAACGGCTTCGATCCAAGTCGAGTTGAAGAAAGGCTACGACAATGTCATCGAATTTGCGAAAAGCAAACATGCCATCGACATCGACTATATTGAACTTGCTGGCAGCAACACATTCTCGATTAAGCCAGGTGCTGAGTATAAACTGATTAACCCGAATGGCGGCAAAGCTCTCAGTGTGGCCGACTCTAATCCAGCGGATGTGACATGGACCCAGATGCAGGACGATTCCGACGGAGGGGCGGCGCAGCGCTGGAAGGTTACCCTAAATGAGGACGGAACCTATTCATTCGTGAATCCAGAGTCCGGCAAAGCCTTGACCGTGATCGATCCTGCGGCCGCTTGGGGGAGAGCGGGTTTAGCGGAGTATCAAGGCTTGGATACGCAAAAGTGGAAACTCGTGGATACCGGCAACGGTTACTGCAAATGGTTTAATGTGCAGACGGGAAAAGCGCTTGACGTCAACGGGGCAAGCATTAATAGCGGTACGGATGTAGGAACGTGGCAGGACATTCCCGGCGGAACCGCACAGTTTTGGCTGCTGTACCGTTTGGATTGAAGATATAGCAGGTTCCAATATGAGACGGCTTCTGTTACAGGAAGCCGTCTTTTTTGTTGCTGACGCCTCTTACTTTCCAGCCTCTTTTTCCGGCGCTCCAAGATTGCAATAGCGGGATGCGGCTGTTTCCGTTACTATGAATATGGACGACTTCAAGTGAAGCGAGGCTCAGGAGAATTTGGTTAAGAAAATCATCATATTCATTACATATTTAGTTCTCATGCTGGGGGCAAGATGGTTCTGGTGGGATACGTTTGGTACGGCTGAGCAGCCCAAGGTTGTGCAGGGCACTCTTGATCTGCGTGGGCATCCTATGGAAGACAGGCATTCCCTCTTGTTGGACGGGGATTGGGAGTTTTATCCGGATCGGTTGATCTCGAACAGCCGCCAGGCAGACGAAGCTGATCAGGATAGGCGTATGATCCATGTTCCCGGAGATTGGAGTTCGGCTTGGCAGGACAAGGGCGGTTCGTCGTTCGGGTACGGGACCTACAGGCTCCGGATTCTAGTCGATAAGGAGCCGGACGAGCATTATAAATTATGGATTAAAGAAATTAAAGCTTCATCCGTTGTGATCGTCAACGGGAACATCGTCGGCGAGGCCGGCAAACCGGCGGCGAGTGCTAAAGAGTATATTCCGGTCATCCAGTCTTTCGCCAAAAACGCTGCTCCGAACGAGCAGAACGTGATTGAGATTTTCGTGCAATCGGCGAATTATCATGATCCCACGAGCGGGGGCATCATCGAATCCATGCGGTTCGGGACGCAGGCGGCGATAGATTTTGAGTGGTGGTATTCGATTGTTTTTCAGGTGATCGTGTTTACGATCCTGCTTCTTCATGCCCTGTATGCCGGTATTATGTTCTTGATCAACCCGCGGGAGAAGCTGCTGCTTGCTTTTGTGTTCCTGCTCATTTTTGCGGGATTAACAGTGGTTTCGGACCACGAGTATGTGTTAATGAGCTGGTTCCCCCTGAATTATACCTGGATGCTGAAAATTCGGATTTTGTCGTATTTGGGCGTTCCGTTCTGCATGCTGCTGATGGGCAGGGGTTTTACCGGGCAAGTCCGGCGTGGGCCGGTATTCCTTACGTATTTGGTCGCCTCTGCGCTGTACTGGATCTTTGTACTTGCAGCCCCCGCCAATCTGGTTCATATCACAAGGACCCATCATGTCTTCGGTTGGTTATACCTGATTCCGAGCATCTGGTTCTTTGGGCTCATCGGCAAGATGGTGTATCAAAAGCGGAAGGATGCCTTTATCATTCTGCTGGCGGCAACAAGCGTCATTTCCAATATCGTATGGGGCTTTGTCAATTTCGACTGGAATTTCACCCCGATTTATTATCCGGTCGATATCGTGGCTGGGGTTGTCGGCTTCTCGGTGTACTGGTTTAAGCGGTATTTCCGGAATGCGGCGGAAAATGCCAGGCTGAACGCCGAGCTTCGCCGGGCGGACGAACGGAAGGATCAATTTTTGGCGAACACTTCCCATGAGCTGAGGACACCTTTGCACGGGATCATCAACATTGCGCAATCGGTCCTTTCCCGCGAGGGACGATCCATGTCGGAAGCAAGCCAGCAAAATATGGAGCTGCTCGTCACCATCAGCCGCCGGATGTCGCAGCTGCTGAATGACCTCCTTGACGCCGTCATGCTGAAGGACCAGCGGATCGTGCTGCATCGGGAAGCCCTGCAGGTTGAATCGGTCGTGTCCGGCGTGGTCAGCATGCTGGCTCATATGACGGAAGGGAAACCCGTTCAAGTGGTCCTGTCGATACCGGACAAGCTTCCTCCGGTTGATGCGGATGAACAAAGGCTGACCCAAATTGTGTTCAACCTGCTGCACAACGCGATCAAATTTACGGATGAAGGCGTCATCGAAATTTCGGCCGAGGCCAAGGAAGAGGCGGTTGTCATTCAGGTGGCCGATTCGGGTCGAGGGCTGGAACAGAGCGCATTGGAACGGATTTTTCTTCCCTATGAGCAGGCTGAGGATGAAGACGATCATGGGGGGATCGGGCTTGGCCTCAGCATCTGCAAGCAGCTGGTCGAGCTGCACGGTGGGAGGTTGACCGCCGAATCGGCCCCTGGACAAGGAGCGGTGTTCAGCTTCACGCTTCCTAAGGCTGAAGGTTGGCTGCAGGCGGATCTAGAGAATGAGAATTCCGAAGGAGGCCGCACCGAGCCGGAGCCGGATCTGGAGGATGCCCCATCGGATGCCCTGCACATCACAGAAGCGGCAGTCTCCATGGAGACGGTTTATACTGGCCATGCCGGTGGATCGCTGGACGAATCGATATCCGCTGGAATCAAAATTTTAGTCGTCGAGGACGATCCGGTAAACCTGAGGGTGCTCGCAGGCATTTTTGCGGAGGAGCCGTATGAGATTCAAACCGCTTTATCGGCGAAGGAAGCGCTGCAGCAGCTCTCGTCCTCGACCTGGGACCTGCTCATTTCGGATGTCATGATGCCGCATACGTCGGGTTATGAGCTGACGCGAATCGTCCGCGAACGGTACAACAGCTTCGAGCTGCCGATTCTGCTGCTGACCGCAAGAAGCCGGCCGGAGGATATTTATGCCGGATTTATGGCCGGCGCCAACGATTATGTGGCGAAACCGGTGGATGCGCTTGAGCTGAAATACCGGGTACGTTCCTTGGCGACGCTTAAAAAATCGGCAAAAGAGCGCCTCCGGCTTGAAGCGGCATATCTGCAGGCACAGATTCAGCCTCATTTTCTGTTTAATACGATCAATTCGATTATGGCTTTAAGCGATATCGACCTGGATCAAATGCGGGAGCTGGCTGATGCCTTTACTTCCTATCTGCGGATCAGCATCGATTTTATTAACTCGGAGGAAGCGGTGCCGCTCTCCCATGAACTCGAGCTTGTCCGGGCATATTTATACATCGAGAAGGCGCGTTTCGGGCCGCGGCTGGCGGTCATTTGGGATATCGATCCGCAATTATCGCTGTTTATACCGCCGCTCACGGTGCAGCCACTGGTCGAGAATGCAGTTAAGCATGGGCTGCTGAGCCGGATACAAGGCGGAACCGTGCAGATTATCATCCGCCGGGAAGATGATGGCACGCGATTTGAAGTCAGGGATAACGGAAAGGGTATGACTCCCGAGGAAGTACAGAGTCTGCTTCAACCGCATTCCACGAGCGAACCGTCATCCGGAGGCATTGGACTGAAGAATACGAACCGGAGGCTTCTGCAGCGGTACGGCCGAGGACTTCAGATCGAGAGCCAGTTGGGGCAGGGGACGGTGATGTCCTTCGTGATTCCGAGCCAGGGCTCCGGGGACCATCGGGAATTCGAGCCCTCTCAAAGCATAGAATAAAGCACAAAGCAGCCTGTTCAGCAGGCTGCTTTGTGTTATTTGTTCATCGTATTCAGCATTTCATTCCCTGGCTTATTTGGTTCGACTTGCCAACATGGCTTGTTCCAGTGGTACCAGGATCGTTCCGGAACCCGCTGCCTTCAGGCTCAAGCACTGTGCGATTCGTTTCAGCGTGACAGCCAATCTCGCAGGTTGAACGGGCTTCAATAAATAATCGAGGGCATTCACCTGAAATGCGTGAACTGCAAACTGTTGAAAGGCAGTCACAAAAACGATGTGCATCTGCGGATGAATCGCGAGCAGCTGCTCAGCCAGTTCCATGCCGGACATCTCCGGCAATTCGATATCCAAAAAGGCCACATCAGGTACCTCGATCCGGCATGCCGCCAGCGCATCGTGCGGATTCATATAGGACCCGATCACATTCCACGGAACATGAACAGCGGTCTGTGTCTGAAGCAGTTTTTCCATTTTTAATAATGCCAGATGCTCATCATCGACGATAATTACCTTCAAGCGGCTTTCTCTCCCCTAACAGACCCGTGTTTTCTCGGATGCATATACTTATGTATTCTGAATCTATTCTAACGCTCCAAGTTTACCCGGTTGCTCATACGTTTCTTCTTGTACGACCGAACACGTATGCCAATCATCCATGGCCATGTACCCGCGGCGGACCAGCGCAAAAATCGTATTTGTCGTACAGCACCATTCGACGTCAGGCAACCTTGTTGAGCCACTTCTTGCCTTTGGCAGTACGCCCTCATACGTCCAAAAGCCTCCGTCATTCCAACGAACGAGCTTACCTCCATGCTTCCAGGCTTGTTTTAAAGCTTCTTGCTGTATTTTCGATAACATTCTTTCACCACCAAGCAAATCCATTAATTGATAACAATACTTATGCCTCTGTTTAAAGCGATACCTCCATTAGACCACATGGCTCTGAATACGTTCTGAATAATCTCCAAGCAACAGGATTGAGCATAACTTGGCGTTTCCAGGGACAATCTAAGCAGAAAAGGTTGTACTTTCCTAAGAAAGGAGCAATCCTGCGATGGCTGAAGAACAGCAGGAACGTCCATCGGGGAAAACGATCGCGGCCATTGGCTCGGTTCCCTTTATCATGACGTTCGGCAATTCGATGCTGATTCCAATCCTGCCCCAAATGGAGTCCAAGCTGCATATTTCATCGTTTCAAACGAGCCTGACCATCACCGTGTTCTCTTTGGTTGCTGCTTTTTTTATACCGATTCTGGGGTATTTATCCGACCGCTATTCCCGAAAAGTCGTCATTGTGCCAGCGCTGATTCTGTACGGCATCGGTGGGCTGCTGGCCGGATTTGCGGCAGCTCTGTTTCCCAAGCCGTTCCTCTGGATTATGGTGGGACGGACGCTTCAAGGCATAGGTGCGGCGGGGACAGCCCCGATTGCCATGGCGCTCACGGGTGATTTGTTCAAGGGATCCCAGGAGAGCAAAGTGCTCGGCCTGGTCGAGGCATCCAACGGTTTCGGCAAGGTGATTTCGCCGATTCTCGGATCGCTGGTGGCACTGATTGTATGGTACAGTGTGTTTTTTACCTTCCCGGCGGTCGTAATTATTTCGATCACGCTCACGTGGCTCCTGATCAAGGAGAAAAAGAAAGAGAAAGAGCCGATGCCGTTCAAGAAATACATTCACGGTCTTGGCAGTGTGTTCAAGCATGAGGGCCGATGGCTGATCCCCGCGTACTTGGCCGGCGCGACCTGTTTGTTTGCGCTGTTCGGGATCCTTTTCTACCTGTCCGACATGCTGGAAAAGGAACACAACATCATGGGGGCAGGCAAAGGGCTGGTGCTGGCTATTCCTCTGCTGGTCATGTGCACGACATCCTATGTGACGGGCAGCCAAATCGGGGAAAACAAAAAGCTGATGAAACGGCTCATCGTGATCGGATTTACCCTGATGACGATGGCTTATGTCTCGCTGGCGTTTATCGGGCACTTGACTCTGTTTATCTCGGTGCTGGCAGTCAGCAGTTTGGGAACCGGCTTGATCCTGCCCTGCGTCAACAGCTTTATTACGAGAGCGGTCGGGAAGGAAAGACGGGGCATTGTGACCTCCCTGTACGGGTCGGTACGGTTCTTCGGGGTGGCGGTCGGTCCGCCGCTGTTCGGGTGGATGATGGGATGGTCGCGGCCGGGCATGTTTCTGTCCATTGCCGGACTGACGTTTGTGATCGGGCTTCTGGCCCTTTTCCTGATCCGGGTCGATTCCGGGGAAAGCAAGCCGTCCGGCGGCAAACGCGCCAAAGCTTACCGCAACAAGCCGGCGGGCCTCATTCGGCCGTTCGGCGGACGCCAAAAAGCCGGATCTTGATCCGGCTTGTTCTATTAGATGGATCATGCGGATTACAGCTGCTGAACAGGAGCAAGCTGCTATTTTTTACTGCGCCAGGCGAATCCGGCCGTCCATCTCCGCTGCGGCTTGCGGCCGAGGATGTAGTTGATAACCCGGGTGGAGATCATTTGGCACCCGATGGCAAAAAGGATGATTCTCCAGTTGACGACATAGGCCGCCAGAATAAAGATAACCCCGTTCATCCAGAAAAGGGATGTGCCGGGTTTTATTTTTTTATACTTATATATCACCAAGGCGGTATAGCCGATGCCTCCGTTGGATACCCGCTGCCTCATCAGCATGGCGACGCCTGTACCAAGAATAAGGGAGCCGATCAAGAGATCGAGCCACACATTTAGCAGCGGCGGACGGACATATACCTCAAAAAAATTGACCGATACGGACGTGGCCGTGATCACGTAAATGGTGCCAATGGCACTGAACATGCCCAAATGATGGGCAGTAAAAATCAGAAAGGCGAAATTGGCAACCCAGAAGCCGAGGCTCATGGGCAGGCCGAACCCGTGGTTCAGCAGCACGGCAATGCCGGCACCTCCCCCGGAAGGGATGCTGTGCGGGAATAAAAAAACCGCCATCGCAAAGCCTTGAAGCACCGCCCCCGCTGTAATGAGGGAGACTTTTCTGCCGAGGCGGCGGTAAAACAGGTGCCGATGGTGCCGGTAACGGCCGGGAATTAACTGTATTTTCAACCCGATCATCCTTTGGAGAATAGTGTGGTGGTCACAAGCTGGTCAAGCCTTTCTAAAATGTATGCTTGTCTGCGGACAAGGATGCCAGTTCATGCCGGGCGGGCAAGGTATGCGGAACTGTGGTATGTTTACATTTAAAGGAAGGGGGAGGAAAGCATGGAGCAGGACAAACATCAGGGGTGGGAACTGGCCACGTTTGCGGGCGGGTGCTTCTGGTGCATGGTGCAGCCGTTTGACGAGCTGCCGGGGATCCATTCGATCGTGTCCGGTTATACCGGGGGCCATACGGAGCATCCGACTTATGCAGAAGTTGGGACGGAAACGACGGGGCACTATGAAGCGGTTCAGATCGCTTTTGACCCCGATGTGTTTCCGTATGAGCGTCTGCTGGACATCTATTGGCAGCTGATCGATCCGACCGATGC
The DNA here is from genome assembly GCF_003386155.1 of Paenibacillus sp. VMFN-D1. NCBI lineage: Bacteria > Bacillati > Bacillota > Bacilli > Caryophanales > Paenibacillaceae > Paenibacillus > Paenibacillus sp. VMFN-D1. Next base: position 289,468 of record NZ_QRDU01000005.1, read on the forward strand.
GGGCGGGCAGTTTATGGACCGGGGGAACTCTTACCGGACGGCCATTTTTGTACATAGCGGGAAGCAGCGGGCCAAAGCGGAGGCTTCTAAACAGGAGCTTGCTGCAAGCGGGCGGTTTAGGGGGAACATCGTCACCGAAATTTTGCCCGCGGGGCCGTTCTATCTGGCTGAGGATGAGCACCAGGACTACTATAAAACGCACCGCTACGACTACAACCTCTACCACGAAGGGTCGGGACGGGGAACGTTTGCCGAAAAGTATTGGCGCAGAAAGCAGGATGATGCCGCGCTGCGCAAAAGGCTGACCCGCCTTCAGTATGAGGTCACGCAGCACGGCGCGGATGAGCCGCCGTACGAGAATGCGTACTGGAATAACGAGCACGAAGGGATATACGTGGACGTTGTGAACGGCGATCCGCTGTTCTGCTCGCGGGATCAGTTCGATGCGGGGACCGGCCTTCCGGCATTCACGCGGCCGATCCACGAAGGCTTCCTCCGCCGGAAGGCCGACCTGCGCAGTGGTAAAGCACGCACCGCTCTGTACGGCCGCTTGTCCGGTTCGTACCTGGGCCACCTGTTTCACGACGGCCCGCCGCCTGCCGGGCAGCATTATCAGGTCAACTCAGCGGCGCTGCGCTTTGTGCCGCGGGAGGAGTTGGAAGGCGAAGGGTACGGGAAGTATACGGAGCTGTTTGAGGGGGAAAGAGGGGAGTAGTTTGGCGGAAAGCGGGGGTGTGGCGAGGAAAATGATGCAGATTTGCAGCTGTCGGCTTGAATCCTCAATCTCCAGCCAAAATCACAAAGGGGCAGCCCTCACGGATGATTCCGTGAAAGGGCAGCCCCTCGTTTACTTCCCCGCGCAACTGGCGCCCGCACTCAGATCACGGCCACGCACCCTACGCGCAAATCACTTTCCCGCGCCCTGCCACTGCGCGATCACCGCGTTCACATCCGCGGTCAGCACAGCTTTGGCGTCATCCTTGACGTTGCCGCTTTGGCCCTTGTTGTCCAGATGCTTCAGGAAGTCCTGCAGGTGTTTCACGGCCTGGTCCGGCTTGCCGCCGTCCCATTGGTGCTGCGCCTGCTTCAGCGCATTGGTCAGCTGCGGCACGAGCCCGCCGCCCAGGTCGCCGGCGGCGCTGTAGCGGTCGATCAGCTGCTGGATGGAGGCCGGGCCGGTCGTTACATGCAGCTGCAGCGTCGTCCGGGCCGGCTCCCCCGAGCCGCCGTACACGTCGACGGTGACCGTCTGGTCGCCCAGCTGGCCGGCCAGGGCCACGTCAACGCCAGCCTGCTGGGCATCGACCTTGTATTCCTTGCCGGCCAGCGTCAGCACGGCCGATCCACCTGCGGCAAGGCCGCCGCCGGCCTGGAAGGACAGCACCGCGCTGTCGTCCAGCGTATCGCCGTCCTTCACGACATTACCGTTCACCGTCAGGGCGAAGGCTGGCTCAACCTTGCTGTCCACCGTGACGCCTTTGGACACGTTGCCCGATTTGTCCACAGCCTGGAGCAGGATGCTGTAGTCCTTGCCGTCCTCCATGCCCAAGATGACGGCCTTTTGAATGCCGCGCTTCACTTCCAGCACGTCACCGACCTGCTGGCCGCCGCTCGTCACAGTGACCCGTATTTTGTCCGCGTCCAAATCGTACGGGCCGTCCCAGGTCAGGGTCAGCTGGCCGTCACCGCGGCTGACGAGCACGTTCTCCACGTCGCCCGGCGGCACATGGTCTTCTACCGGTTCCGTCGGCGGGTTCGGTGCCGTAAAGACGGACGGGTCGCCAAAGGTGAATTTGTCGAGATTGTACAGATAGTCCGAGCCTTTAAAGAGCAGGAACACGATATGTTTGCCGGTCACCGGTGTCGTCACATCGGTCGAGAACACTTTGAAGTTCTGCCAGCCGCCCGTTCCGGTGACCTTGTTGCTGGCGATGACCGGACCGTTCAGGCTGTCGATGCGCACCTCGACCGTGCCGCCGCTCGTGTCGCTGGCCGCATTGACGTGGAACTTCGTCGGGCTTGTGCTGCCGAAGTCAACGTAGTTGTACATGGCGTACCCGTTGTTCGGGCCGAAAATACCGGCCAGATAGGTCTGGCCGCCGCCGCTTTCCGTGCCGAAACCGACGCCGTTCGTCCGGTTTTCAGCTTCCAGCTTGGCGTAAGCGTCTCTCGCCGTGCCCTTCATCGTCGTAAAGGTGAACCAGTCCAGGTTGCATGGGAAGTCGCTGCCGTCTTTTCCGTGGAAAATGAGGTACACGTCATGCACGCCAACCGCGAGTTTATCATCAAGGTTCGCCATGATGTCCACCCATTGATCCCAGCCGCCGAGGGCCGGAATCTCCACTATGCCTGCGGTAGGGCCGTTCAGGGAATCCAGCTTCACCTCGATCGATCCGCCCTGATTGCCGCTGGCGACATGTGCCGTTATGCCGGCGGCGCCGGAGCCGAAGTCGATACCTTTATAAGAGGCATAGGCGTTGTTGTGGATCGCGTCGAGGAAACCGCCCTGCGCTTTACTCAAGCCCTCGCTGCTGTCATAGTTAACGCCTTTCAGCTTAGCGTAAGCGTCGGTGCGGGTCGGGTCGCCGGTGGTGAATTTAAACCAGTTCAGGTTGAACAGGTATTGGTCTTTCGTTTTGGTGAAAACGAGATAGACGTCATGCGTGCCGGTAATGGTAACCGGATTGCCCTGGTCATCTTTGAGCACGGTGACGGCATCGATATAGTTGTTCCATCCGCCAGTGCCTTCGACATTTAGCGTTCCGACTTTCGGTCCGTCAAGCGAATCCAGGTGGACTTCGATGTTCCCGCCGCCGGTTCCGCTGGCCGCTCTTGCGATTAATCCTTTGGCGCCGGATGTGCCGAAGTTGACGTTTTTATAGGCCGCAAAGTCACCCGCCTCGATGCCGCCCAGCTGCAGCGTTCCTTCCAGCGCGCCCTCCAGGATGAAGCCTTGACCGATGTTGTAACGCTCGGCTTCGATTTTGCCGTACGGGTCCTTTTCCGGATAATGAATCTCGGCATCCTGAGGCTTCAGCGCATTCAGCGCTTCCACGGCTGCTGCGGATGACCAGGATTCGTACGTGCCGGAGAGCAGCTGTCCCGCCCAGTTGCCGTCGACGATATTGTCGGCGTTCCGATGCGTCCAGGCGAGCTCGGCATTGAAGGAGACCCAGGCGTCAAACTGCGCGCCGAAGTCCTTGTATTTGCTTTCGGTCCGCTCGTCCAGCGCCTTCTGCAGGAAGGACAGGTTGCGGAGCAGGATCGTTTTGCCGCCCTTCAAATCACCGTTCGGTCCCTCGAAGTTCAGCACGCCGCCGTTATCGACCAAATGATCTTTGGTAAAAGCCGCCGCCTTGACCGCTTCGTCCAGATAGGAGGTGTCCCCGGTAATGCGGTACAAGCCTACCGCTGCTCCGATGTATGTACCCTGATTGTAGTGCGTGGCGTCCGGAATCGGCCCTTTTTCCGTTTCAATCCGGTCGAACACTTTGCCGTTGCCGTCGGTCAGCATCGTTTTGCCCCATTTGAAAATTTGCTTCGCGGCGTCCAGGTAATGCTGATCCTTGGTGACGTTGTACAGATAGACCGCCGCCTCAGCCGCCGGGAAGTTGATACAGGCATTTTTGGTGTTATGCTCGCTGTTCAGCCACCAGATGCCGCCGCCGGCGAAGTCTTCGTCCCACTGCGTATTAAATACCCAGTCAAAATGGTACTTCGCCGCGTCCAAATACTTCTGGTCGCCGGTAATTTCATACGCCCGCGCACTGCCCATCGCCCACCACATAATGTCGTCGTTGAAGGGGTTGTTCGTCCAGTTGCTGCCGTATTTGGCTACCGTGCCGGTATACACGTCGTCGATCTGCTTGCGCAGCTGCGCCTTCAGCTCGGGATCCGACGTATGGAGATACGAGTCCATCACCAATTCCCACAGTTCGGCTTCCACCCAGAACCCCTGGTGATCCTTGTGGTCGGTGCTGCTCCAGAACATATTGGCCGCCGGATCCCAGAACTTGGCGTTAAACGCTTCGATGGCCGTGTCTCCGTCCTCGGCGCTGAACGCATAGGTTGTGCCCGGTCCCCAGACGGTGACGGAGCCGAGGGTGAGGGCGGCCGCCAGCGGCACGCTCAACAGCCGGGTCATGCGGCGTTTGCTATTCGTCATTAAAGTCTCCTCCTTTATGGTGGTTGTGGAACACTGCAACGATGGATTATATGAACGGTCCCCGCCTGCATCCGGCATCCGGATTCATAAAAGGCAGGAGTTTTACAGGAGTATACACGCCTGAAGGGCAGAGGGGACCGTTAATCCCGCGACTTGTTACTTGGCTTCCGAAATGACCTTGTTGATCTTATCCGCCATCGTGTTCAGCTCGCTGATCGGCGCTTTGCCCATCAGGACGTTCTTCCAGGAAGCTTCGATGAACGGATTCGCTTTGCCTGCCCAGGACGAGAGGAAGCGGACCGGCTGCGTATCAGGCGATTTCAAAATGTGGTCGATGCCTTCGCCGACATCGGCATGGCCCGCCGTCTTCAGCGCTTCAAAGTAAGCGGAAGAGGATGCCTGGTACGCTGCCGGAGCGACCGGCGTTTGCGGAAGCACTTCTTCGTACATTTTGGAATCCAGGAATTTCAGCACTTTCCAGACGGCTTCCGGATTTTTGACCGTTGTCGGGCTGCACCAGCCCACTGCGTCGTAAATCTCGGATTGGGTGTTCACGACCGGCATCGGCACGAAGCCCCACTGCAGATCTTTCGGCGCCGTACGGATCAAATCGTCTGCAACCCACTGGCCTTGAAGCGTCATCGGCACCTTGCCCTGCTTAAAGGAGCTCATGACGTTGGTCAAATCAAAGGTCGGCGGATTCATGTAACCGTTTGCAATAGCGGTTTTGTATTTCTCCACGCCTTCCACGAACTTGTCGCTGATCTCCACTTTGGTCGGATTGAGGATGGAGTCGGCGAACGGAGCGGCGCCCAAGGAGACCGAATAGAGCGACAGATAGAACGGATCAAGCGGAGCGTAGTAGCCGAACTGCTGCACACCGCCCTGCTTGCTGGACAGCTTCTCCATGGCTGTGAACAGATCGTTATAAGTCCAGCCGATTTTCGGCTCGGTCAGGCCGGCGTCCTGGAACGCTTTTTTATTATAGAAAATGCCATACGTATTCAGCAGGCCGGGCAGACCGACGAGCTTGCCGTCATAATGCCAGCTGTCCACGACGCCTTTGTAGAAGCCGTCCATGAATTCCTTGTCCTGCTCCGCCTGGGACGTCCAGTCGTACAGCAGTCCCTTGGATGCGTTGTCCAGCAGCATATCGTTGCCTGTCATAAAAATGTCCGGGGCCTTCTTGGCGGTCAGCATCCCGTTGACCTTGACGCCGTAATTGTCGAGTGGGGTAGGGATGAGTTTCACCGTAATGTCGGGGTTTTCCTGCTCAAACTGCTTCATGGCCGCCATGATTTTATCGTTCATTTCTTTCGATTCCCAGGTGATCATCGTTACTTCGACCTTCTTGCCGGATGATTCCGAACCGGACGTACCACCCGAATCGGACGTGCCCGCCGAGCCGGCGGAATCGGATGACCCGCCACCGCCGCACGCGGCGAGCAGGCTGGAGAACAGGAGTAACGTGAGCATGCCGCTAAACCACTTTTTTGCACCCTTTGTCATAGAAAGACCTCCCTGATATCTCATTTCGAATACATTTGACACCTGTACCTGATATATCATTTCCTTGATCCCACCGCCGGCAGGCACCACCTCCTATCCGCCCGGGGCGGCCGATTTATTTTAATGAAGCGGAATTGACGGAGCCAAGCCCCTGCATGAAGAACTTCTGGCCGAAGAAAAAGATGAGCAGCATCGGCAGAATGTAAATGAGATCCGCGGCCATGAACAGGTTCCAGGCGGTCGCATAAGTACCTTTGTAGGAAGCCATCGCCAGGGACAGCGTCCATTTGCTCGGGTCGATAATATAAATCAGCGGCTCGAGATACTGGTTCCATGCTCCCTGGAAAGAGAAGATGACCATCGTCATGATGACCGGCGTTGTCATGGGTACGAGCACCTTCATCAGAATGTAGAAGTCGGAAGCACCGTCGATTTTGGCCGCCTCGTCAAAGGAAACGGAAATTGTCTTCAAATACTGGACGTACAGGAATGAAAATGTCGCGTTCCCGAAAAAAGCAGGCACGATGATCGGCAGCCAGGTGTCATACCAGCCCAGGCTCGTGTAGAGGTTAAAGAGCGGGATCATGCCGACAAAGCCCGGCAGCATCAGGCTGCCAACGAACAGCGAGAACCACAGCTTCCGGCCGGGAAAGCTTAATCGGGCAAGCCCGTAGCCGACCAGCACGGAGCTGGCGACCTGGCCGATCGTGCACAGCACCGCGATGAACATCGAGTTGCCGAATGTCTGCCAGAAGTTGATCTCCCGCGTTCCTGTTACGAAGTTGGACCAGTGAAGCTCCCGGGGAAACCACTCGGGCGGGATTTTAAACACGTCATTGTTGCCCTTCAGGGCAATGGTCACCATCCACAGCAGCGGAAACAGCATGGCGATGGCACCGAGGGTCAGGATAATAAACCGGATGGTGTCCAGAATGCTGAATTTCCGTCTGGGTTTGCGTGTTGTTGTCCGTACTTCCGTTTGCATCACCATCAGCAGGGAACCTCCTTATTTCGAATTGTCGCTTTCGTAATACACGAACCGGTTCGAGTACCGGTAAGTCAGCGCGGTGAAGATCATGATGATGACGAACAGCACCCAGACCTCCGCGATCGAATAGCCGAACATGCGGCCGTTAAAGGCGTCGTTGTAAATTTTGAAGTTGAGCAGGGATGTGGAGAAGTTCGGGCCGCCGCCGGTCAGAACCTGTACCTGGTTGAAGGCCTGAAATGCGCCGATGATGCCGAGTATGAGCTGAAGGAACAGGATAGGAGTAATCATAGGAATCGTAATGTGCAGGGCCATCCGCCAGCGGACAGCTCCGTCGACTTCGGCCGCCTCGTACAGCTCCTGAGGAACGGACTGCAGACCGCTCAAGAAAATGATGACGCCGGATCCGACCTGCCACAGGCCGATCAGCACGATGGAGGGAAGCGCGGTCGTTTCGCTCGTCAGCCAGGTGCCTTCGGGCAGTCCGAGCAGCCTGAGCAGCGAGTTGGCGAGCCCGTACTGGGGCTGATAGATAAACAGCCACAGCGTGAGTGTCGCGATGGACGGCACGACGGTCGGCAGGTAATAAATCGTGCGGAACCATTTGATGCCGGGCAGGCTTTTGTTCAGCAGCATGGCCAGCAAAAGGCCCAGAATCAGCGATAAAGGAACGCTCATGATGACAAAATACAGCGTCGCCCGGACCGAAGGCCAGAAGGCCGGGTCCTCCGTGAACATGTATTTAAAGTTGTCGAAGCCGACAAAACGAGGCTTATCGTAGCCGCTCCATTCCGTTAAGGCGTAATAAATGGACGACAACAGCGGATAGGCGACAAACACGCTGAAGCCAATAATGGAAGGCAGAATAAACAGATAGCCTTTGGCCCAGCCGCGAAGCTTCTTTTTGCTTACCGTCATTTTTCATATACCTCCCTCATTCAGCATCCGGACAGGAACGGTGCGTGTACCCGCCGTTATGTCCCGGCCCCGTGCGTAAAAGTAAAGTACGGTGTAACCAACTGCATTCGGAATGCAGGCGATCCGTGGATCGGTCCGTTCTGGCTGCACTCCGGCCCCCTGTTTTTTCTCCTTTCTTCAATTTCATCTGCTTCTTTAGGCAAAGTCACGTAAATAAACCGCTTACATTTCTCAATATAATGACATAACAGTATAGTGTCAATATACTAAATTAAGTTTTTTATAATTGTTGTTATATTATTTGTAGATTGAATGCGCATATCATATGAGGCGAATGAGGAGGAGGCTGCGGTAGAAAAGACATGATATATCATGCTGTAAAAGACAATGCTGCTCTTGCGCTTATGCGCAAGGGCTTTCGTTTTGTTCGCGGTGCGCCGCGTCTGCCGGGCTCATATTCACTGTCGAAATTTGCTGCTAAAACAGGGCTTCAAACCTCTGGTTTTGTCCCGATCTTAGTTACAAAGCTCCTATCCAATCGTGAAATATAATTTTATATTGTTAGTGAATATTTAATTTTATTTTACATTAACCTGACAAAATTTTACGAAGAGAGGGGAGATGGCTTTACACGCTACCGTTATACTTTGCTGTCGAGGCGTTCTATGAAGGACCCGAATTCTGTCAGATCGAATGGGAGGCAAGGATGGAATGATAAGAAAACGGACGAGGAGCCTATGGGCGTCGCTGCTGGCCGGCACGCTGGTTCTGACCCTGGCTCTGCCCGGCGGGCGGCCCGCGCTGGCGGCGGCAGCCGGCGCAAAGGCCGCGGCAGCCGGAAGCATCGTCGACGAGCGGCAGGTCCAGATCGGACCGGGCGCGGTCTATACCTGGAAAGACATGAAGCTGGACCGCGGGCTGGAGAAGCTGCACATGGTGGAGTTTGATCCGTCCAATCCGGCGCTGGCGCTTGAGCCCGGCATGACGGACGGCAAAGTATACGGCATGCAGCCGGTCAGCAAAATGGCTGCGGATATCGACAGAGCGGGAAATCGGGTGATCGCCGGGATCAACGGGGATTTTTATGATATGTCTTCCGGCGTCCCGCTCGGTTACTTCATGGGCAGCGGAAAAATACTGACGAGTCCGCCGAGTGACTGGTACGCGTTTGGCATCAAGGAGGACGGCACGACGATATATGGACCGAGTCCGAAGCTTACGCGGACACTGGAGATTGATGGACAGAAGACTGAGCTGACGTCCATCAACCGAACGCGGGGCAATAACGATCTCGTTTTGTACACACCCGACTTCTACGGCACGACCATGACCAACGATTTAGGAGACGAAGTTGTTCTAGACGTCGTGAAGGGAGAGGTCAAAAGCGGGGAGACGCTGGAGCTGAAGGTAGCCGATGTCCATAAAGACAAAGGCAGCACGCCGATAGCCCCGGGGCAGGTCATCCTGTCAGCTTCCGGCAGCCAGCGCGCGGTGCTCGCCGGCCTTAAGGCCGGCGATACGGCATCGGTCTCCTTCAGCCTAGAGCCGGCCTGGAGCGGTGTGACGATGGCCATCGGCGGTTCCGCGTTGCTCGTCAAGGACGGGGCGGCACAGCCGAACAGCGACCCGGCGGCCCATCCGCGCACGGCGATCGGTACGAAAGCGGACGGTTCCGTCGTCATGCTGGAAATCGACGGGCGCCAGCCGGGCTTCAGCGAGGGCGTGACGCTGGCCGAACTGGGGCAGATTATGGAGGAGATGGGCGTCGTGAACGCCATCAACCTGGACGGCGGCGGCTCGTCGACATTTATCGCCCGCATGCCGGGCGACACCAGCCGTACGCTACTGAACTCCCCCTCGGACGGCGGGGAGCGCAAGACCGCCAACGGGCTGCTGCTTGTGAACCAGGCGGCGGAAGGGCCGGTGGACGAGCTGGTCGTGAAGCCGCAGCTGGAGAGGGTGCTGGCCGGCTCGACGGCGGCCTTTAAGGTGGCCGGCGTCGATGCCAACCTGCATCCGGCCGCGATAGAAGGTACGCCGGAGTGGAGCGTCAGCCCGGCGATCGGAACGATCGACGGCAGCGGCGTCTTTACGGCTGGTTCCACGCCCGGACAGGCGGATATCGCCGTCACGTCCGGCGGCGCAAGTGGAGCCGGCAAAGTCGAGGTCGTCGATACGCTGACCGAGCTGAAATTTGGCGATCAGCTGCGCAGCTTCCCGCCGGGCCAATCGGAGACGCTGAAGGTGACGGCGCTCCGCGACGGCCAGGTGGTGCAGGCCGACAACAGCCTGCTGACATGGCGCGTCGAAGGGCCGATCGGCTCGATCGACGAAGCCGGCGTCTTTACCGCAGCGGAAGGCAATGAGCTGAGCGGCAAAATTGTGGTGAGCTACAAGGGGGTGGAAGCTCAGATGGAAGTGACCATCGGCCAGCCTCCCGTGGTGCTGGAGGATTTCGAAAACGGCCTGGACAAGTACCTGCCGTCGGCCGGCGCGCAGTTTAAAACGTCCAAGGTGAGCATCGAGACGAATGAAGATTTGGTCCGTTTCGGCAGCGGTTCGCTGAAGCTGGAGTATGATTTTACCGGCACGCCGGGGACCTCAGGTGCCTACCTGCAGAGCAAGACGCAGGCGGAGGCCATTCAAATCCCGGGTTATCCGGAGAAGATCAGCATGTGGGTGTACGGGGACGGCAAAAACCACTGGCTGCGTGCACAGCTGCGCGACAGCAAGGGAACGATACCGCTCGATTTGACCGATCAGAACATCGGCATTGATTGGACCGGGTGGAAGTACCTGGAGGCGGAAGTGCCCAAAGGCCGGACGCTCCCGCTGATCATGGATATGCCGGTGCGCTACATGGAAACTTCATCGGCCAAGAAGGATGCCGGGGCGATCTACGTCGATCAGATCCGGGCCTTGTACGGTCCGAATCAGGATGACATGGAGCCGCCGGTCCTGAAGAACTTCTCGCCGGCGGACGGAGAGACGATCCGCAGCAGCCAGCCGGTGATCAAGGTGTACGGCGAAGACGCGGGATATGATCCGGCGCAGCATCCGGGCACGACACTGATCGATCCGGACTCGATCCGGTTCGACCTGGACGGGCAGCGCGTGCAGCACACGCTGTATCCGCCGGAAGGCCGGATTTATTACACCCCGGCGACGCCGCTGGCAGACGGACTGCATCAGGCCAAGGTGTCGGTGACGGACCTGGCCGGCAACCGGACGACCGAGGCGTGGACCTTTAACGTGGACACGGGCGGTTCGAAGCTGACGTATGATACGCCGAAGGAACTGTACGGGGGCCGTACCTACACGGTGGACATCAAAGGCGTGAAGGCCTCCGGTTTGCAGGGAGGACAGCTTCGGCTTGCTTTTGACCTGAGCAAGGTGGAGAATCTCAAATTTATTCCGGGCGGCAAACTGAATGAGACCCAGGCAAGCGCAGTTATCGGCGAGGACGGCACGGCCGCGCTGACCTTCAGCCGGTTGGACCAAGCGGGGCTGACCGACAGCGATTTGATCGGACAAATCAGCTTTGACGTGAAAAAGGACGCCGCCGGAACGAACGAAATCCGATTCGAGTCCGGTAACGTTACCTTTGCCGGTACAGGCAGCGTGGTGTATCCCTTCTTTGGGCTGCCGCTGAAATCGGATATCAAGAGCGCCCTGTCGCTGTCCTGGAACGAGAACGGCAACATCCAGGGCTACGAAACGGTCTTTTCGGTCAAAGACGAGTCGGGGGAACCGGTGGAAGGCGCGCAGATCACCGCGGACGGCAGTCCGGTCGGAACGACCGATGCACAGGGAGAGCTGAGCACCAACCTGCTGACGGCTGAGGTCAAGACGTATCAGGTGCAGGCGATGAAGGGAGACCAGTACAGCCCGGTGGCGGAGTTTAAGGTGTCGCCGCTGTCCGGTACCGAAACGCCGTACAACATCAACGTCGGCATGGGCGAGGATCCGGCCGCATCCCGCGGTTTCATCTGGCATACGAGCCCAGCTGTGGAGCAGACCGTGGTAGAAGTGGTGAAAAAAGCGGATTTTACCGGGTTTGACGACCCGAGTGCGATAAAAACGGAAGGAACAAGCTATCTGTACCAGACGCTCGACCTGGGTGCGGTCCGGGTGCACAAGGCGACGGTGAACGGCCTGGAGCCGGGCACCGAATACGTGTACCGCGTCGGTGACGGAAGCGGCCATTACAGCCCGCAGGGCACGTTCAAGACCGCTGAGGCTGACGGAGATCATACCAAGTTCCTGTATTTCGCCGACTCCCAGGCGGGAGACTTGGCAGGGTTCAAGCTGTGGGGCAGCACGGTGAAGAAGGCGGTGGAAGATTCGCCGGACGCCGAGTTTATGGTTCATGTCGGCGACATGGTCGACAAAGGCTTCAACGAGCAGGAATGGAAGTGGTGGTTCAGCGAAGCGCAGGAGGCGTTCCTGAACACGACGCTGGTCGGCGCGATCGGCAACCATGAGGTGATGGGAACGAAGGAAAACAACGATTTCCTGGCCCATTTCAACCAGCCGGGCAACGGTGTGCCAAGCCTGGCGGGAAGCAATTTTTCCTTTGATTACAAAAATATTCATTTTGCCGTCCTGAACAGCGAATACCAGTACGAGGAGCAGAAGGAGTGGCTCGACCAGGACCTGTCCAGGACGGATAAAAAATGGAAGATCGCGATCTTCCACCGCGGCCCGTACGGCAGCATTTACGATACGGCCGACATCCGGCGGCTGTGGGCGCCGGTCCTCGAGAAGCACCGGGTCGATCTCGTCCTGAACGGGCATGATCATATTTACCTGCGGACCTTCCCGATGATGAACAACGAGATCGTCCCGGACGGGCAGGGGACGACCTATGTCGTGGCCGGCTCGACCGGGCCGAAGTTTTACTCGCTGACTAAGCGGGACTGGCAGCGGATCACTGACGACGAAGCGACGCAAATGTACGCTTCGGTCGAGGTGGACGGCGACAGCCTGCGCTTTGTGACGAAGACGGTCGGCGGACGAACTGTCGACAAGTTTACGCTGTCGAAGCAGACGGAGGCTCCGGCTCCGGAATCGGTCGAGATCGAGCAGCAGGACGTGAAGCTGGCCGTCGGCGAAACCCGGCAGCTGACCGCCAAAGTGAAGCCGGATGGAGCGGACCCGGGCGTCACATGGTCCGTCTACAGCGCCGAGCCGACCGGGGAAGGCGGCGAAGTGGTAACGGTATCGCCGGAAGGCCGGTTGACGGCGACCGGCACGGGATCGGCCGTCATCCGGGCGGCAAGCACGGTGAACCCAAATCTGTTCGCGGAGACGATCGTCACCGTGAATCCGGCGCCGGAAGGCGAACCGGAATCGTTGTCGCTGACTGGCAAGGAAGTGCTGAAGGAAGGCGAGAGCGATCAGACGGTAACGGAAGCGGTCTACGCAGACGGCACGCGCATTCAGGTGCTGGAAGGTGTAACCTTCAGCAGCAGCCATGAGGACGTCGCTTCGGTGAGCGAACAGGGCGTAGTGACTGCGCTGGCCGAAGGGAAGACGGTGATATCGGCCGCTTACGGATCGTTGTCGGCCGAGTATGAACTTACCGTTCAAGCGCCGGAGCAGCCGGGAGGGGGAGATGGTGACAACCCTGGCGGAAGCGATCCGGGTAACGGCGGGGGAGATCACCCTGACGGAGGCGATCCGGGTAATGGCGGAGGAAATAACCCTGGCGGGGGTGACCCGGGAAATGGCGGAGGAAATAACGGTGGCAATTCAGGCAACAGTGGAGGGAACTCTTCTGCGCCGGTGCAGCCGCCGGTGACTCCACCTGCCCAGCCGGATCCGAAGCCGGGCCAAGGCGGCAAGTGGAAGCTGAACGCCGCGCAGCTGACGGCGATTCTGGCGAAAGGCGGAGCCGTATTGGACACAGATCAGCCGTTCAATGAGCTGATTCTGCCGGGCAGCGCCGCCTCGCTGCTCCAGGGACAGCCGCTGACGGTGAACGCGGCTGACCTGAAGCTGACGCTGCCCGCAGGCATCCTGCAGGCGGCCAGCGGCAAGGTGCCCGCCGATCAGCTCGAAGGCAGCACGATTCGGCTGGCGGCATCCCGCGCCTCGGAGACAGAGGCCGCAGAGCGGGTGGCAAAGGCCGGGCAGGCGGAAGGCGCGGTGCTCCGCGCAGGAAGCAGCCTCTTTACCCTCAACCTGAGCCTCATATCGAAGGATGGCCAGGTTCACCCTATCACGGCGCTGCAGCAGCCGATAACGCTGGAGCTCCCCGTCGCTTCGGGGCTGGATGCCAAGCTGACCGGGCTGTATGGCCTGAACAGCCTAGGCGTGCTCACGTATATCGGCGGAACGGCCGCAGGCGGCAAGCTGATTGCCGAAGTGAGTTCGCTGGATGGTGCTTACGCCGTTCTGGAATACGCCAAAAGCTTCGCCGATACGAGCGGGCACTGGGCTTCCGGCGTGATCCGGGAGCTGGCGGCGAAGCATCTCATTGACGGCGTCGGCGGCGGCAGCTTCGCGCCGGATCAGCCGGTGACCCGCGCCGAAATGACGGCGATGCTGGTCCGCCTGCTGCACCTGAAGGGCGACGGCAGCGCGCCCTTCACCGATGTGCCTTCCGCGGCATGGTACGCGGAAGCTGTCGCAGCCGCCGCCAAGGCGGGCATCGTCCAAGGCGTCAGCGGCGCAAGCTTCGCACCGGACGCCTTGATCAAGCGCCAGGAAGCGGCGGCCATGATTGTCCGCGCCTACCGGGCCGCGGGCGGAACCGCCGCAGCCGGCGGGGAAACGGCGCCGTTCACGGACGTCGCCGGTTCGCCGGCCTGGGCGCAGGAAGCCGTCCGGTCTGCGTACGCCGCCGGACTGATTCAAGGGCAGGGGCCTAGCCGGTTTTATCCGGACGGCCAGGCCACCCGGGCCGAAACGGCCCAGATCCTGTATAACGTCCTGGCCAAGCTGGGGCAGGCGGGGAAATAAACGAAGGTAACAATCCGGTAATTTACGATCCACCCAGTTAGAAGATCCAACAACAAGAAGACCGGCGGGGAACAGCTTGGTGAGCTGTCCCTTCCGGTCTCTTTTGCCATCATCCGTATGATATGCTGGCGGAACACTTTCATTGCGCCATCATTCCCTTGATCCGTGCTCAGTTCCGTAAAGCTTAATGCCAATTTAGTCCATATACATCATTTTTAAGGAAGCGGAGAAAGATTCCGCTTCTTTTTTGGTGTCCAGATGTGGTATCGTTATGTATTACGACGTAAAAGAACGGCTTGTGGTGACTTGGATGAAAAGTACACAGGTTTCGTGATTAAAGAATACAGGTTTAAAGTAAAAGGAGCATATATGAACTTTAAAGATTTGAAGCTTGACCCGAATATTTTAAAAGCGCTGGCCAAACAGAACTATACCGAGCCGACGCCGATTCAGGCACAATCCATTCCTGCCGTGCTGGCCGGACGGGATCTCCTGGGCTGCGCCCAGACGGGAACCGGTAAGACTGCCGCATTTTCCCTGCCCATCATACAGCTGTTGAGCCGGGAGCCCCGCAAACCGGGGGCGGGCCGCAGGGTCCGCGCGCTTATTTTGACCCCGACGAGAGAGCTGGCCATTCAGATTATGGATAACGTGAAGGCGTACAGCCAGTATACCGATTTGCGCGCGGTGGTCATTGTCGGCGGCGTTCCGCAAAAGCCGCAGGAACGGGCGCTGCAGCAGGGCGCGGATATCGTCATCGCCACGCCGGGCCGGCTCATCGACCTGATCCATCAAAAGCACATCGATTTGCAGCATATTCAAATGCTCGTGCTGGATGAAGCCGACCGGATGCTGGACATGGGCTTTATCCATGATGTGAAGCGGATCATCGCCGTCATGCCGAAGCGGAAGCAAACGCTGTTCTTTTCGGCGACGATGCCTCCGGAAATTAGCGGCCTGATCCAAACGCTGCTCGTCAATCCGGTAAAAGTGGAAGTGACGCCGGTCTCCTCAACCGCCGAACGGATCGAGCAGTCGGTTTATTTGCTGGCGGCAGGAAGCAAACTGCAGATGCTCAACCAGCTGCTGCAGGATCCGTCGATCGAGTCGGCCCTGGTGTTTACCCGCACCAAACGGGGAGCCGACCGGGTGGCTCGCGCGCTGAAGAAAGCGAATATTACGGCTGAGGCGATCCATGGCGACAAATCGCAAAACAGCCGGCAGAACGCCCTGAACCATTTCAAAAACGGGACGACGCGCATTTTGGTGGCGACCGACATTGCTGCCAGGGGGATCGATATTGACGAGCTTCCGTATGTCATTAACTTTAATCTGCCGAATATCCCGGAGACGTACGTTCACCGTATCGGCCGCACGGGCCGGGCGGGGATGAGCGGGTCTGCAATCTCTTTCTGCGAAGCGGACGAGCTGCCGTACCTGAAGGACATCGAAAAGCTGATCGGCAAGGCCATTCCCGAAGTGAAGGGGCATGACTATCCGATGGAGCCCCAAGCTGCAGCGGCAAATCGCCCATTGGGGAATTCCACGGCAAACCGGCCGGGTAAGGCGCAAGCAGGCCATTCCCGCAAGCCGCAGGCTGGAGATGCCCGTAAAGGGCGGACGGACGAGGGGCAGCAGCGGGGCAAACCGAAGCAGGATCGTGCCCCAAAGGCGGCGGTGAGCGGTGCCCGCAATCCTGATCGGAACGCGAACAGCAGCCTGAAGCGTGATGCGGGAGGCCATGCGAAGGGACATGCGAACGACAAGTCCAAGGGGCATGGAAATGGAAATTCCAATGGACGCACGAACCGCAGACCGAAACCAAGCGGGGCGGACCCTAGAAATAAGGTGAGTTCGTCTCATTAACATGGTGATTAGACGTTTTACGCGTTGACCGCAGATGATCTGTGATCAGTGACCCACAGGAAGGACACGTTGCCCGTGACCCTCCTGTGGGTCATTTGTATTTTCCATAAAAGAAGGAGTCTGAGGGAGGGGTTCAGTGGACGGGGGGCTACAGCTGCTCTTCATGGTGGATGATTGGAGGATAACAGCAGTGTGGCTTTAAGTTTGATCTATCAAGGCTGCTCCTGTAAATGAGCGTAATACTGCTGCTCGGTGCCGACATAGAACGCATTGATCGTTTTTTCTTCTTTTGTACCGTCCGGACGCGGGATCGTATCCGTGCCCATGTGCTGGCCTTGAATCATTCCCATCCCCACTTCAGTCCGTTGACCTTGATCATCTGCATAAAAAAATGTCATCCCGCCAGATGTCGGTGCGCTTGACGTCTTCAAAACTCCGTTTTTCGGAATGCGGTTTACAATGGCGTCTCCCTCTTTCGGGAGCTCGGGATAACCCTTTTGATTGTAAATGACCGCTACCCATCCTGTGTACCCGGCCGGCAGCACATAAGTATGATTTTCCTGCCCATTCAGCCCCCTTGTCCCAATCACAATGGCAGCAATCACGATGACAGCAAACACGGCAATGAATACCTTATATGCTCTAATCAGACCTTTCAAATCTTCACCGCCTTTGATTCGTTCATTAAGATACTTACATTATATTACAACAGCTTTCCATAATGATCGACGGAAAAACCGAATAATACTTTCATTAAAAACAGAATGCCAAGGATCAGCATATAGGGCGTTATTCCCGGAAGCATGGGCATGAGGCCCAGACCCGTAGAAAAAAGCAAGGCCGCTGCGAATAATTGCACTCGCTTTCCTATAAGAGAATTTACAATAAATGCTCCGATGATGGTGTAGGCCCATATCCCAATAGCATATTTTATATCGGTTTGAAGCAGGAGGGCAACAAGCACGATATGTACGTGTATAGCAATGAAAACGATCCGATTCGTTGTGCGGGCCGCATAAAAGTTGCTGGTAGAAATAGTGAAATTCGCGATACAGCCGGCAAAAACGTCAAATATCAATAATAATGCCAACACGCTGCGCCACACGGGCAAGTGGTCAGTGAACTCCGGATATCTGTAATACATCGCAGCCGTCATGATCCCGCCAAAAAGTAAAATAGCCAAGATAGAGGGGAGCGATTGCTTTTCACCAAACACATCCTGCAAAAATGAAGGAATTCGAAACTGTCTCAACATTCTAACCTCCGATCATGAATAGGTTGTCTGTGTTCACCCTTTCGTGCTTACCAAATCATGCAGTTCATCTATCGATTTCCTCTAAAAAATCCTCTAAAAACATTATAATGATACTAAGAGAACATTTTGGAGGATACCCGGCTATCTTTTCCTGAGAGGACGAAGAACACGATGCTGCTGGAAGCGGCGAATTTGACAGCCGGAGGAAATAAGACCAGTTTAGCAGAAATAGAAAGGGTGCAGGAATGATGATGAACCAAGAGGATTTGCTTGCCCGCCAAAAGCGGCTGCAAGTTGAAGCGGGTTCGGTAGCTGAAGAAATGAACCTGATGCCATTGCTGGCAGCAGCCGGTAAGCCCGTAATCGTAGGGAGCGCTGCGCTAGGTTTAATGGCTTGGAGGGACCTGGATGTGACGGTGGTCTGCTCCAAACTGGATATGGCGGCGGTCGCTGGAATTGCTTTGCAGCTGATGTCCAATCCGGGAGTACGGGAGATGAAATTTATTAACGATACGGGCCAATGGAACACCGATCCGGCTTATCCAGACGGTTATTTTCTTGGATTGACCTACGGGTCCGCAAACGGCCACCGGTGGGAGCTGGATATCTGGTTTGTAGACGAGCCTGACAAACAGCCCGATTTGCTGCATATTCAAACGATGCCCGCACGCCTTACTCCTGCCAAGACCGCTGCTATTTTAAGCATCAAAACCGAATGGGCAAAGCGGGCCGAATATGGAAATCAAGTGAAAAGCTTCGATATTTATTCGGCCGTATTGGATGATGATGTGAGTACACCGGCTGAATTCGAGCAATGGCTGCAGAGCCGCAGCGATGATCTTCATTAAAAAAATGAGAACTCTTGCACACAAGAATAACCCCATTTTTATCCTCCCGAAACTCTGGCGTGGCGTGAATGCTTGTGCCATAATGTGTAAAATAAAGTGACGATACCGATTCAAGGGAGGATGCGAAATGTTCGATCTTTCAACTTTAATTACGTATGTTCTCGTTGTGCTGGGGTTGTTTGTGATTCCGGGGCCGGCGGTTCTCCTTACCGTTAGCCGAACCGTTCAGAATGGGCGGAAAGGAGGCATTATGGCAGGGCTGGGCATTGCAACAGGAGATTTCCTGCATACGTTGTTTGCTGCGTTGGGACTTTCGGCCATATTGATGACCTCATCGCTCGCTTTCAACTTCGTTAAATTTGCAGGAGCGGCTTACTTGCTGTATTTGGGGATCCGCGCAATGTTAAGTAAGGAATCGGAACTGAAAACGCCAAAAGTCGAATCGGCAGGAGCCTTTAAATCCTATGCTTCGGCGACAATGGCGGAAGTTCTCAACCCTAAAACAGCACTATTCTTCCTGGCGTTCCTGCCGCAATTTGTGAACTCAGGGCATGGGAATACGATAGGGCAGTTTTTGATCCTCGGACTCATTTTTGTGGTTTTAAGTGCACTGTATACAACCATAATTGTATTAAGTGTTTCTACTCTCGGACGGATGGTACGGCGGACGGCATGGATGCGTCGTTTGGGCCGACTTAGTGGCAAAGTTATAGGAGCACTGTATATCGGATTAGGATTAAAGGTCGCATTCCAAAGGCAGTAACGAACCTATCACCCGCTAACTGCATACATTATAGATGGGGGATATGGCGGCAGGTGGCTTCTCATCCATGTAATCGGTCGTTTGCGAAATGGTCGTTGGCGGATTTGACATTCCCAACTGTGTTTAGTATCATTACAGTATATTCATTTTGTGATTTTTCTGGTTACAGTTTGTATATACTTAAAGATGGGCGGTGGAATGATGAGATTCGAAGTTAGCGATTGGGTCCAAGGGAAGACGGTAGACGGTGAGTTTATTCACGGATACATTGAGACGGTGGACGCTCAGAAAGGCATCGCGAGAGTACGCGTCGTTCAGTCCGACAACGAGGAAGCGGTTGGACGCGTGATCGGTGTACGTGAATCCTGGCTGAGATCGCTGCCGGTCAACCCGCTTGCAGATAAGAACAACGTCGAAAGCCTGATTGATATAGCACTGGCCACCTATGACGAAGCCTGGTTTAACGAATTGACAGACCGCCTGAACGGTACCAAGCGCAAGAACAGCAAGAATGGCGATGGGATCCGGTTGAACGGCCGGCCCAACAACCGTCTCGGTCTGTTCGAGAAAAAGTAAACGGCAGGCCTCGGAAGAGGCACCTCATACCATACAACAGCATGATAAATGCGCAGCTTCTGCTTTTCCGTCACAAGGAGTGTATGCGCAAAAAACGGCAGGGATTCAGCTTACAGCTGACCTGCCGTTTTTCATTATCATTCGCCATTCCCCAATTGTTGTTATCCTTTCAGACCGGTGGTGCTGATGCCCTCGACGATGTATTTTTGGAAAATGAAAAACACAATGACGACCGGCAGAAGCGACAGTGTGGCCATAGCGAACATGCCGCCCCAGTTGTTTAGCGATTCGCCGTCGAGGAACAGCTTCAGCGCAAGGGAGACCGGGAATTTATCCGGGCTGTTCAAATAGATGAGCGGGTTGATGAAGTCGTCCCATCTCCAGTAAAAAGAGAAGATCGCGCTGGTGATCAAGGCCGGTCCGATGAGCGGCAGGACCACCCGGTAGAACACGCCGTATTTGCTGCAGCCGTCGATTTTCGCCGCTTCGTCCAGCTCGCCCGGAATGGTGCGGATAAACTGCATGATCAGAAAGATGAAAAACGGCGTGCCGAAGAAATGCGGGACGATCAGCGGCTTGAAGGACGAGAGCCAGCCGAACTTGGCGAACATGACGTACTGCGGCACGATGACGACGTCCTGCGGCAGCATCATCGTGGCCATCATGGCGGCGAACCAGAACTTCTGGCCGAAAAATTTTGTCCGCGCCAGGCCGAAGGCTACGAGAGCCGATGAGACGACGGCGCCGACCGTTGACAGGACGACGATGATAAACGAATTTTTGAAGAAGGTCGCAAACGTCGTCCCGCCGAACCCCTTGAAGCCCGAGACGTAGTTGGCGAATTCCAGCCGGCTTGGAATGAGGCTATAGGTAGTCGAGAAAATTTCGTCGTTCGGCTTCAGGGAGCTAGCCGCCAGCCATAGAATCGGATAGATCATGAACAGGGCGAAGATGCCGACCAGCACATGGTACATAACGCGCTTGGGTGTGGACATGGTCATGGCCGTTAGTCTCCCTTCGTCTCGTAGTGGACCCAGCGGGTCGAGGATTTGAAGATGAGCAGGGTGAGGAACCCGACGATGAGCAGCATCACCCAGGCGAGCGCCGAGGCGTAGCCCATCTCAAAGTGCGAGAACGCCTTGCGGTACAGGTACAGCGAATAGAGCAGCGTCTGATCGAGCGGACCCCCTTCCCCGCGGGAAATGATGTAGGCCGGCGTAAACGTCATAAATGCCGAGATCGTCTGCAGCGTCAGGTTAAACAGAATGATCGGGCTCAGCATCGGCAGCGTGATGTTGAAGAACCGCCGGACGGCATTGGCGCCGTCCACGCCCGCTGCCTCATAGTAGTCTTTCGGTATATTTTTCAGCCCCGCCAGGAAAATGATCATCGACGAGCCGAACTGCCACGTGGACAGGGCGATCAAGGTCCACAGCGCGGTGCTCGGATTCCCGATCCACGAGGTCGAGGTGTGGATGCCGATTAGGTTCAGAAAGGAATTCACCAGCCCCTGATCCCCGAAGATCTGCTGCCACATGATCGACACCGCGACGCTGCCGCCGATCAGGGACGGCAGGTAGAAGGCGGACCGGTACAGGCCCACCGCTTTCGTAGCCACGTTCAGGATCATGGCGACGAACAAGGCAAAGAGCAGACGGAGCGGCACGCTGGCCAGCACATACGTAAAGGTGACCTGAAACGATTTGCCGATTTTGTCGTCTTCCATGAACATCCGCTTGTAGTTGTCCAGGCCGAGCCAGTTCGGCGCCTCCATCAGGTTGTAGTCGGTGAAGGAATAATACAGCGAAGACAGCACCGGATACAGCGTAAAGATCAGAAAGCCCAGCACGAACGGAGACGTGAACACGTAACCGGTGAGGTGCTCGTTATCCCGCAGCCTTTTCATTATCGTCAACCCCTAAGCTTACAAAATTGGATACGTACAGCATTGTGAGCGAAAGCAGCCCACCGTTGAAGAAACCACGGCTTTTCCTCTGGAACTAGAGAGTTTATAGGGCACGTTCTCTCACCAAGCCAAAAGGAAGGAGCCGAACCCGACCGGGGCCCGGCTCCTTCAGGCAGTATGAGGATTCCCCTTCAGGTTATTTCTGGCTGCGGGCCAGGATGGCATTGGCCTCCTTGCGGAACTCCACCGCCGCCTGGTCGATCGGAATTTTCTTGAACAGAATCTTTTCGCTCAAATCCCGCAGCAGCTTCTCGACTTCCACCGATCCGATCGGGTTCGGGGGGTCAGCGGGGCTGCTGTTCGACTCGGCCCAGGTGACATAATCAAAGATTTTCGCTTCGTTCTCGGTCAGGATCGGCTTCAGCGCATCCTTTACTTTGGAGGATACCGGCACCCCGCGTTCGCCCTTGATCAGCTTGTTCGCTTCGATATCGTTGATGAAGAAGCTGATGAACTTGGCCGCTTCCTCCTTCTGCTTGGACGATTCCGCAATGGAGAAGTACATGGAAGGCTTTAGGAACAGCCCTTCCTTCGTGCCTGGACCCGGCATCGGATTCAGCTCGAGCGGACGGTCCTTGACCAGATTCGCCACCGCAAGGAACTGGTTGGACCAGCCGATGCCGGAGATGGAGTGGCCGAGAACGATTTCGTCCTCTTCGGCGACGCCCTTCTTCTGAGCTTCTTTGTCGAGGGAGAGGATGTAGCCCTTGTCATACCATTGCTGATATCGCGTGAAATAATCGATAAAAGCCTGGTCGTCGGCATATCCGATCGTTTTGCCGTCGTCGCTGTACATTTTCTGGCCGATCGTTCTCAGGTAATACGGGAAGAACACCTCGTGATGGTAGGCAAATCCGCAGATCTGGAAGCCTTTGGCCTTGGCTTGCTCCCCAAGCTTGCCCATATCGTCCCAGGTCCAGTCTTTGGACGGGATGTCGATGCCGTTCTTCTTCATCGTCTCGACGTCGAAGGTCGTCTGCAGAGCGTTGACTCCGAGGTTCATGGCGACGAGCTTGCCGTCGACCTCGCCGCCCTTCAGGGCGTTCTCGCTGACGTCGGCGACATTCAGCGTACCGCTGTCGGTAAAGGGCTTCAGGTCGGCGAGCTGGTTGCGGCTGGCGTACTGGCTCAAATACGAAATGTCCATCTGGATGATGTCCGGCAGCCCGCCGGCGACGGCTTGCGGCGCGAGCTTCTTCCAATAGTCGTCGAACGGCGCGTATTCGGGCTCGATCGTAACGTTTGGATGCTGCTTCTCGTACATTTCGATGACTTTCAGGGTGTAATCATGTCTGGATTGGCCGCCCCACCAGGCAATGCGAAGCTTGACCGGATCTTTGCTCTCGCCGGCCGATGTAGTCGTCGCAGGCGCGGCGTCGCCTCCGCTGGCCGATTTGTCGCTGCTGCCCCCGGCGGAACAGCCGATCAGGCCGGTGATTAAGGAAAAAAGAAGAACGGCGCTTAACGCTTTTCTCATGTCATTTCCTCCCCCATAGGATTAACGGTAGATTGGTGTGCTTTATCTGATACTGCTTACATTTCCAATTATCAACGCTTGCGGCGATCTGGGTAAGGAAAAAAACCGACCTGTTTGTTTAAAAAGCAGAGATGCCGCCCGTCAGCTTCCGGATATACTCCGACGGCGTGCAGCCCATCTGTTTTTTGAACACCTGGCTGAAATACTGCGGGTTGTCGCCGAAGCCGAGCTGCTCGGCCATCTCGAAGATTTTGGCATCGGGGTTTTCGGCCATCAGCTCGGTCGCCCGCTGGATCCGGATGCGCATGACGTAGTTGGAGAACTTCTCGCCGGTCTCCTTTTTGAACAGCTTGCCTAGATAGTCGGCGTTCATGTACAGCATTTCGTGCGCGACGAGGTTCAGCGACAGGGAGGCGTTGCCGATCTGCTCCTCTACGATGTCAATCACCTTCCGCACGATGGCGTTGTATTTGAACGCGTTCCGTTCGTAGTTGCGCCCGGCCATGTCCCGGACCGTCTCCTCCAGGAACGACTGAATCGCCTGCAGCGAGCCCATGTCGGCGATCTCGGAGATCCGCTTGTAGGCCTCCGCCATCCGTTCCGGGCCGTCCAGGCGCACCAGCGCGGCATACATCGAAATCGCGTACGACTTCGTCATTTCGATGCTGAGCTGGGCCCGTTTGAGCTCGGCGATGAACTCGGCCAGTGCGAGCGCGGCTTCCTCTTGGTCACCCGAGCGCACGGGCAGCATCAGGCGCTCTTCGTCAAAGGCGAACTCGCTGACACCGCCGTCGGGCACAAACGTGTCCTTCCGTGTAATGATCCCGCTGTCGTCCAGATAGAAGCGGTAGTTCAGACACTGCAGCGTTTCGCGGTACAGCTTCCGCGCGGACGTGATCGGACCGGGATCGCTGACGGCGACGGTCACGTTCATTTTGTAATACAGCCGGAAAGTGCGGCGGATGTCCTGCAGCCGGCGGTGAAGCAGCTCCTGATCCTCCGGGTCGGAAATAAGGATCAGCGCGTGGTCGCCCAGCGTCGTGCTCATCAGCGCCGTTTGCAGCAGGTCCTCGGCGATATTTTTCACGGCAAATTGGTGTTCGTAATCGGCTTCGCCCTCAATATGGCAGAGCAGCAGCCGGACGGGGCGCCCGAAGTCGCAGGGAAGCAGGCCGCGGTATTCCTCGAGATCCCGCCGTCCGTAGGTTTTATTGGTCACGAACTCGCGGAGCACCTGTTCTTTGACGTGGGGGATGACTTTCTCGAAGCGCCGTTTCATGTCCAGGGTAAAAGCCTCCCGCCGGCGTTCCTGATCCAGCTCGGCCGTCACTTCCTTCAGCGAATCAGCGATTTTGGTCTCGTCGGTCGGCTTAAGGAGGTAGTGCTTGACCCCGTACTGCATGGCCCGGTTGGCGTATTCGAACTCCCCGAATCCGGACAGCAGCACAAATTTGACGTTCGGGTGGGTGGCATAGGTTTGGGCGACCAGCCCAAGCCCGTCGAGCCCGGGCATCCGGATGTCGCTGATGACGATGTCCGGCGGATCGGCTGCGATCAGGTCGTAAGCCTGCAATCCGTTCTGGGCCGTTCCCGTCAGCTCAGTCCCGAAGTCCTGCCAGTCGACCATTTGCGAAATGCCGTCCAATATGATGCGTTCATCATCTACCAATAGCACTTTATACATGCTCGGATCCCTCCATTTCTTTCGGTAACCTGATATGAATGCGGGTCCCCTGACCCGGGGCACTGTCGATGAAGAGCCCATAATTCTCGCCGAACGCAAAGCGGATCCGCTCGTCGATGTTGAGCAGGCCGATGCCGTTCCCCGCCGTGGTCAGCCTGCCTTCCCGCAGCAGCTCAAGCGTATCTGACGCCATGCCCGGGCCGTCGTCTTCGACGATGAGGATAAACGCATCCGCTTCCTCCCGGCAGGTCAAGGAAATGGTACACATGCCGACGGAAGGCTCCAGCGCATAATGTATCGCGTTTTCGAGCAGGGGCTGGAGCGTCAGCTTCGGAATTTTCCGGAAGTGCTCCGGCTCGGGAACATCCATGTGGAAGGACAGACGCTCTTCAAACCGGAATTTCTGGATCGTGATGTAATGCTGCACCATTTCCAGCTCCTCCTTCAGCGTCAGGATCGGCTCCTTCAGGCTGACTGAGTTGCGGAGCAGAAACGCCAGCGCCTGCACCATTTGCGAAATTTGCGTCTGCTTGTTGATTTTGGCCATCCAGTTGATGGACTCCAGCGTGTTGTACAAAAAATGCGGGTTGATCTGCGCCTGCAGCGCCTTGAACTCGGTCTCCTTGATCAGGAGGCGGCTGGCGTAATTTTCAGTGATCAGGTCGTTGATCCTCTCCACCATAAGGCGGAACGTCCG
The DNA here is from genome assembly GCF_003386155.1 of Paenibacillus sp. VMFN-D1. Classification (NCBI taxonomy): domain Bacteria; kingdom Bacillati; phylum Bacillota; class Bacilli; order Caryophanales; family Paenibacillaceae; genus Paenibacillus; species Paenibacillus sp. VMFN-D1. The sequence continues at coordinate 315,146 of NZ_QRDU01000005.1, forward strand.
GTGCAGCAGGCCGAGTTCGTCCATCGCGGGCGGCTCCTGGTCGCCGGCAAGGATGTTGGCTTCGGCGAAGTTCCCCCTCTCTGCGAGCTTCATGCGGGCGATCAGATTCTCGATCGGGCGGGTCAGCCCCCGGGAGAAGCGGATGCCCCACAGAATGGCGAAGGCAAATATCAGAATGAAGACACCGATAACGATTTCCTTGATCAGGACGATCTGCCGGAAAATTTGGTTGAACGGGGTTACGTTCAGGTAGGTCCACCCGGTGGCGGAAGAACGGTTATAGGCGACAAAATACGTTTTTCCCTGAACTTCTTTGATAAAATATCCGGTCTCGGATGTGATGGAGCTCTGGATGAGGGCGGGATCGAAATGCGGCTGCGAGGGATAAATGACGTCCGGCCCGGAGGTGACGATGAGGTCGCCTTCCCCCGCGCCAAGCTCGTGCACGATCCGCTCCATGTTGATCCGCATGAAAATGGTGCCGATATCCTGCAGGTCGAACATGGTGCCCGAGTAGGAACGGACTTGACGGGTCAGGATCAGGGCCGGATCGGACGCATCGGGGAAGGTCCAGCGGGCTTGACCTTCGGCGTTGTCCGCCAGCCTGAGGATCACGTCCCGCTTTTCGGCCTGGATGGGAATCAGGCTGCCGACATCTTGCTGTGCTCCGGCCGCATCGACCATATGGATCGAGTAGAGGGAGGGCTCGGACCCGACATAGGTGAGGAGCCTGTCGACCATGTGCTTGCGCAGGGTCAGGCGATCGTAATCGGAGTCGCTTTGGGCGATGGATTTGAGCTGGGACTGGATCTGCGTGTCGGTGATGATGTTGAAGGACAGCTGCTCGAGGCGTTCGAGCTCTTTTTCGATCGCAGAAGATGACAGGTACAGCACGCGGGAGGACTTTACGTACAGCTGCTCGTCGTACACCGAGAAGGCGTACTGCTGCACAATCAGGGCAAAGGCAAAGGTCATGGCAACGATAAATGCGATCAGGATGGACAGCTTGTTCTTGATTTTCATATGCCTGAAACGGCTCTTCCAAGTCTGCACGGCTACTCCCTCCGCCCGCCTAGGCGGGATTTTTGTACAACATTATGTCATCGCTTTGGAAACGCTGTCAACAGTCGGGAGAGGCCTAGGACCGGGACCTAGGGACGATTCGGAGACCTTTGGGATAGCGGTATTGGGATGGCCGGATGTCGTGATTTTGCATGTTTATTAGACCGAAGTCAAATATGGGGTCCTTTGCAGAGACCGCCTTTTTCTGTGTAAAAAGGGTGGAAAACTTTTCAAAATAGGGGCTTGAAAATATGTCGATCCGACATATAATATATATCGAAACGACATATTTAACGGAGGTGAGTGAGGTGTACGAATTGTTCGTTCTGGGCGAGCTGATGACAGGTGAGAAGCACGGATATATGCTCCAGGACGTCTTGAATAACGCGGTGGGGCTTGGCCGTAAGATTAGCTCCGGCACGCTGTACCCGCTTCTGTCGCGGATGACGGAGGCCGGCTGGATTCATCTGCGGATCGAAGAAGAGACGAAGGGCGGGCGAACCCGGAAAATATACGCGATTACCGATGCCGGCCGGGAGCGGTTCGAAGAGCTGATGAAGGAGACGCTTGAGCCGAACCCGGAAGCGGAGGCCGCGCTGATTTTCAGGTTCAAAATGGTGTACTTCGGCTACGTGACCAAGGAGGTCCGCCTGGCCTGTCTGGAGGATTACCTGCAGATCATCCGAAGAAGCCGGGAGTATGTGTCCCGGTTTGAGGCGTACCTGCAATCGCAGAAGCCGGAACCAGCCAAGCAGAGGAACCAGCTGCTCCGGATGTTCGATTACCGCAAACGGCTGGGGGAGGCGGATGAAGCCTGGATCATGGCAGAGATCGAACGGATCCAGGCCGAGGAAGATTGATGGAAATGTCGTGAAAGATGACGATCAGGAATATCGCCGCAGGGATTGAGCCAGCACTTTGATTCCAGAAGATTTGGAGCGCATGAAACCACTTTTAATTTATGGTTAGGGAGGAATTCATCTATGGAAAGGCTCTGGACGAGGTCTTTTATTCAAATCACGGCCGGCATGCTGGTGCTGTTCACTGGGTTTTATCTGCTGCTGCCGACGATGCCGCTCTTTATCAAGGAGATGGGCGGGGACGAATCCCAAGTCGGGCTCGTAACCGGCGTATTCACGCTGAGCGCCGTCCTGTTTCGTCCCATTGTCGGCGGGCTGCTCGACCGTTACGGCCGAAGGCCCTTTATGATTTGGGGATTGCTGTTCTTCGTATTATCCATGTATCTGTATGACTGGGTTGGCGGGATTGCCGTTCTTCTCGGACTGCGGATTCTTCATGGAGCCAGCTGGGCGCTCTCTACCACGGCAGTGAGCACATCGGTCACCGACATCATTCCCGTCCAGCGGCGCGGTGAAGGTATGGGCTGGTTTGGCCTGGCGATGACGATCGCCATGGCGGTCGGACCGATGCTCGGGACCTGGGTGCACCAGAGCGGCTCATTTCACGATTTGTTTCTGCTGGCGACCGGCTTGTCCGCCGCGGCCTTCATTCTCGTCTTTCTGACCCGGATTCCGTTTCAGGTCAAGGCGGAGCGGCGGAAAATCGTCTTTTTCGAAAAATCGGTGCTTCCCGTCACCTCGTCGCTGTTTTTCCTGTCGGCGGCTTACGGCGGGATCACAACGTTTCTGCCGCTCTTTGCCGAATCGGTCCGGGTGAACGCCGGCACCTTCTTTCTCGTCTACGCCCTGGCGCTGACGCTGGCGCGGCCGGTGGCCGGCAAGCTGGCCGACCGGCTCGGCGAAGCTTACGTGATCGTACCGGCGCTGGCCGTTACGGCGGCGGGGCTGCTCGTCCTTGCCTTCGCCGGTGGGCTTGCCGGCGTCATCACCGCCGCCGTGCTGTACGGCATCGGCTTCGGCTCGGCTCAGCCGGCCATGCAGGCGGTGAACCTGCGGCTTGCCGATCCGGAGCGGCGGGGCGCGGCCAGCGCTTCGTACATGACCGCCTTCGACCTCGGCATCGGCCTGGGTTCCATCCTGCTGGGCTGGGTGTCGCAGTATACGGGGTACAATACGCTGTTCGGCGTCTGTGCCGCATCCGTCGCCGTATCGGCGCTGATCTTTTTGGCGTTCGTCCGCAAACCGCTGGCGAAGCGGCAGGTGGAGCAGGCGGCCGTGGAGTAATAATTTACGGCTTAGCAGCGCGCCCTGTTTTTTAACCTAAAAGAAAGGAATATTGGATGTAATCGCTTCCCAGAGAGGTTTATAATGGAAAAAAGCCGCGTCTCCGTCTTATGGGCCTAGCTAAGGAGGCACGGCAAAATCTTTTTTTCGAAAAGAGGGATTCGAATGTCCAAAGGTCAGTTACAGTGGATTATTCCCGACGGGTACATTCCGCCGACGAGCAGCGGCCAGCTGGAAAGCCACGAATCGATTTGCGTGCTGAACTTAAGCGGAGAAGAAGTGACGGTGACGGTCAACGCTTTTTTCGAAGACCGGGAACCGCTCCTGGGCATGACTGCGACTGTGGGGGGGCAGCGGACGCATCATATCCGCACAGCCCATTTAAATGTGGAAGGGAAGTACATACCGAAAGGGGTTCCTTATGCCATGGAGGTCACCGGCAGCGCGCCGATTTTTGTGCAGTACAGCCGGCTGGATTCTACGCAGGCCGAGAACGCGCTGATGAGCGTCATGGCCTATCCGGTGAAGGAGTAACGAGCTTCTGTTTTTTGGCCCCTCAGGCCCTTTAGGTACCTCAATCCCTTTAGGGCCGGGCCTTTTCGGGCAGCATTAAAGCTTGCCGCACAGACGAATTGCGGATCATCCGCAGCTTTCCGCGGTATGGCTCTACAATCTGCATAATTTCCGGCTTTTCCTTTTTCGCGTGCCGGTAGTTCCATTGGTACATTTTGCGGAGCATGCTGAACGTTTGCTTGTAGTTCCCCTGCGCAAGCCCCAGCTTTTGCACGGTAAAACGCTTCAGTATGCGGTAATTGCGGACCCAGATCGGCGTATCGACGTAAACGATCAGGTCCGCGTCCGCGAAGCTCCGCAGCACCCATTGATAATGGACGCCCTCGATAATCCACCGGTCCTGCTCGAGAATGCCGTTCAGGATGCGGTCTCTTTCCTCGAAGCTGTTCTTCACGTCCCCATGATCCGTGCGCCTCCATACCATATTATCCAATTCATAATAAGGGATGCCCAATAGGTCGGACAACGCTCTTGCCAAAGTCGATTTGCCGCTGCCGACCGAGCCGATAATGCGAATTTTGTCCGGTGTCTTCGCACTTTCCGGTCTATAAGCTGTCATGATCCTCGCCTCCCGTTAACGATAAATTCGATTCTCCAGAAGGGAGATCCTGCCTGATCCGTCCAACATTTCGATCCACCGGGGAACTAGGCCGGTTTCTATTCTTCTTCAGGAATTTGAACAATAATATAGTTTGGTTTTGCGGTATTTTGGTTCACTTCCGTTTCCTTGTAAACAACATCGTTCCAATTGTCCTTATGAATCAAGCTATAGCCGGTCGATCCGATATGCGGCATCCAACGGAAGGCGGCGAATGTGGAGTCTTTAACGGAAGGCCGTGTTCCAATTTCGTTGGTTATCGTTCCGTAAATAAAATACAGCTGCTTCTGAGTACTTGCTGTATTGGTGATTAGACCTTGCCATTTCAAATAAGCGATATCATCAGAAACTTCAAAATAACTGATGGCATTGTTGTTTTTTTCGAAAAATTGATCGTGCACTTTTTTAGGAAAATAATACTGGATACTTGAAGTCTCGTAAGTGGGAGTATTTATTTTAGGCAGGAGTGACACTCTTGGAAGATTGATCGCTGCATTCCTTGCAACGCTTAACTCATCACTCGTGAGATCGCTGATCAAATATGAGCTTGCCTTTGTGATGAATGCTGTCTGAGTGGATGGATTCCAGGTAACAGAGCCGCCCATGGTTTCAGTGACAAATCGCAGGGGGATCATCGTTTTTCCATCATAGATAAACGGAGCCGTGTTCAACTTCACAGCTTTTCCGTTTTCCAGGGCGGTTGTTTTGTTGATGGTGAGCAATAGATTGGTATCCTTGCCTTTTGCGGTCACTTGTTTTGCAGCATGATTCCATTGGAAAGTTATATTATCTAACGCTTTAGCTTCAGTGAAGCTAATAAATATTTGGTTGTTTTTTATAAGGACATCTTGTGGTGCCAGATCTTGATTATTGATGATGACATGAGTTTCACTATTGGTTCTGGCTGCTGCTGTACTGATACTGTGATCCGGCAGCATGATAGCTGCTGCGCAGAGAAATGAAATCGAGGCCATGGTGATTTTCTTCATCATTCGTCCCTCCAGTTTAGATATTCTATATATAGACGTCCTAAAAACGAGAAAGTATGACTTCATTACATCATAACCAGCGCCCCACAAAGACCGAGGTCATGGCCTCAACCAGCCCCCCATTTTCCAGTGCACTTACCAGAAAATTAACGGACAACCCATCGATCAGAGTGAATGATAATTCTACCCGCAAAACATCGCTTGACCTTCACATGATGTGAGGGTTTACACTTGCTTTAACAGATGGCTGCAAGGCCGATGAAAGGAGTGATGATGATGCATATCAGCGAGCTGTCCCGCGCGACGGGCGTCAGCCTGCGCTCTCTGCGGTATTACGAGGAGAAGGAGCTGCTTCATCCCGTCCGGCTGGATAACGGATACCGGGAGTACAGCTTGTCCGATGTCGAGCGTGTCCGGATCATCCAGCTGTACTTCAGCCTTGGACTAAGCGCCAAAGAAATCAGCGATGCCTACCCGTGCGCCGGATCGGAGGAGGTTCGGCCGGAATGCTTACCCGGAGCAATCCGGGTGGGGGAAGCCAAGCTGGCGGAGATTGGGGAGCGGATCGACACGCTTCGAAAAGCGGAAGACCATTTGCGGGAATGCCTGACCGCTTGGAGACGTCAACTGAAGGAAGGAGGCGATCACTGATGGGCAGCAAGCGGGTAGCGCTGGTCACCGGCGGGAATCGCGGTATCGGCAAAGAAATCGCCAGACAGTTGGCGCACAAAGGGCTGCATGTGATCATCGGCTGCAGGAGCGAAGAGAAGGGAAGGCAAGCCGTATCCGAACTGCGCTCGGAAGGGCTTGCGCTGGACGTCCAGGCAGTGGATCTGCAAGATCCGGGAAGCATTGTTACGATGGTGGATCGAATCCGGCAGGAGCACGGCAGGCTGGACGTCCTCGTTAACAACGCGGGCATCATTCTGGATCGGGGCGTTTCCGTCCTGGACGTAGAGGAGAGAGTGATGAAAGAAACGCTGGAGACCAACTTCTTCGGCGCGCTGCGCATGATCCAGGCGGTGGTGCCGCTGATGAAGGAGCAAGGGTACGGGCGGATCGTCAACATGTCGTCCGGTCTCGGTTCCTTTGAGGTGATGCAGGGTCTCCTCGGGCTTAAGGGTTCTTCCTCCGCTTACCGGATTTCCAAAACGATGCTGAATGCGCTGACGGTGCTGGTGGACCAGGAAACCGCGGCGTACGGCATTCAAACGAATGCAGTCTGCCCCGGCAGAGTGCGGACCGCTATGGGCGGGTCGGACGCTCCGCACTCGGTGGCGGAGGGGGCCGATACGGCCGTGTGGCTGGCCACTGCGGGAGAGGACGGCCCCAGCGGTGGATATTTCCGGGAACGGCGGGCGATTGCCTGGTAGCCCTTTGTTGAAACTGAATGGCTATGATGGTTTTCTGGTGGCTTGGATCAAATGCATTATATGAATGTCATATTATTTTAATATGATTTTTATATAACAAATTCGATATGGTCATGATAATTAATATGCATTTCACTTATGTTAACAGGTGTTTTATGATCAGACATATGCATTTTGATTGGAGGGATATAGCGTGGTCAACGTCAACTTCGATTTAAACGGAAAGGTGGCTATCGTTACCGGTGCCGGCCGCGGGATCGGAAAAACGATTGCTGAGGGGCTTGCTCAGGCGGGAGCGGATGTCGCGTTGACTGCCCGGACCGAGGCCGAGGTACTTGCAGCGGCTCATGAAATTAGCGTTGCTACCGGACGGCGTGCGCTCGGCATCGCTTGCGATGTTACCGATAAGCGTTCCGTAGACTCGGCCGTTCAGCAAGTGGTGGAAAGATTCGGGAAAATCGACATACTGGTCAACAATGCCGGGACAAACGTTCGCCATTCCGCTTTTGAGCTCAGTGAGGAAGAATGGGACTTCGTCGTCGACACCAACTTAAAGTCCGTTTTTCTTATGTCCCAAGCGGCAGGTAGCCATATGATTGAACGCCAAAGCGGCCGTATCGTAAATATCGCTTCCGTGGCATCGGAACTAACGCTGTCATTCTCAACGGCATATGGGCCCAGCAAAGCGGCTGTCGTGCAATTGACAAAACAGCTGGCCAGCGAGTGGGCCCGATATGGCGTTACCGTCAATGCGGTTAGTCCTTGGTTTATCCGGACTTCTCTTAACGCAGAAGCCCTCGACGATCCGGATAACCAGAAGATGATTGAACAGCGGACGCCAATGGGAAGGTATGGCCGTTTGGAGGAAGTGGTCGCTCCCGTTCTGTTTTTTTGTTCCGAAGGAGCGGGATACGTTACGGGGCAAAATTTATTTGTTGATGGAGGCGTTACGCATTACGGGGTGTAGGAGTACAAAAGGACTGGCCGGATAGCACAAATATCCTTCAATCCCAATTTCGCATCTAGTTTGGCATGTGGTTTTAATAAATATAAATGGCGCCATAGGGACAGATCCCTGTGGCGCCATTTTGGCTTGCGGTTCTTTCAAGCAACCAGCATCTCTATGCAAGTGTTACGTGCGCTCTGATCGAGGGCCACAGACCCGGCAAGCGTTTGGCTTATCTTTTTGTGTCCTTTCGCCCCAACGGTTATTCCCTGGCCTGCTTTGTAATAAAGTACAAAAACCAAACGGCGTGGTTCTGCTCATCGGCGGCTGCCCTGAGGAAGGCCTGCTTCACGGCCGGATCGGATGCCCGGTCGGCGGCTTCATGGTAGAAGTCCACCGTGTTCTGTTCGTCCTTGAAGGCAAAGTGGAGGCCATCCCGGTAGACGGAGGGGCAGGGCTCATTGATGACAGGTCCCGGCTGTCTTCCGGTCAGGGATGTGTACAGCCCGGCAAACGTTTGATAGTGTCTGATTTCGTCTTTACGGATCTCCATGATCTGTGTGCGTTCTTCTTCGCTTGGCGCCGCACCCGCCAGCCGTTCATAGCAGGCGATGGCGGAGTATTCTCCGTTGATGGCTTTCTCGAGATCGGCGATGGATGAGGCCGGAGCCCGATAGTCCCACGTATAGTAATACATCCTTGGTGTATCTCCCTTCGCAAATATAGGCTTTTCTTCACCCTATTCAGCTTCTTGGGCAAATGTCATTCATTTAGGAAAAAATCGTGGGGAGGGACAATGATAAGCCGCCACCCATAAAAAGGATATTTTTTATTTTTGAAATACCCGTTGACACCCCATCCTGGAAGCGCTATTATAGACCCATCTTAATCAAGTTGTTGCACCAAAACGGGAACGTTCCCAAAATTTTCATCGGTTTTGATCCGGTCATTCGGCTTCATGTGAGATCCTTTCTCGTTCACATGAGCTCTGATGAAGCAAAGATGAGAGAGGCATTTCCTTCGTTTTGGGAACGTTCCCAAAATGGAACTGGCAGTGGAGGATGGAGGACCGTGACGGAACCTTTTTCAAGACGGGTACCTTATAAGAGGCTGTTTGGATAGCTCTAAGACGGGGGACAGACAACCGACTGCTAGTGCCGTGAATCCTTCCGGTAAAGAAACGGCAGCTTCTGCCAAACATGTCCTTTTCTTGGACCTGGGCTGTCTGGTAAAATGGGAACGTTCCCAAAAATGGTATTCGTGCTGTATCTTGCCATCGATTCCGCATCAGCGGGATAGGCAAGTGAAGGGGCCGAAACATGGGAAACGATACATGGAGAGAGTGATAACAGTGGGTCCAACCATTCACGATGTCGCCAGATTGGCAGGAACAAGCAAAAGCACCGTGTCCCGTTACCTGAACGGGCAGCAGGTTAAAAAAGCAACGCAGGAAGCGCTGGAAAAAGCCATCAAGGAGCTGAATTTCCACCGCAATGCCAACGCCCGCAGGCTGGTGCTTGACCGGACGAACAGCATCGCGGTCGTCGTCGACAACATTTCGAATATTTTCTATTCCGGCATCATCCGGGGCATTGAGGGAGTAGCCAATCTGAAGGGATACAATTGCACCTTCCTGAGCTGGACTTCCAATTATGCCGAAGAAATATCCTTTCTCAACCTTCTGTACGAAGGGCAGGTCGACGGAGTGATCCTGGTGAGCTTCCAAAAGCGCAAAGACGAAGACCTGGAGAGAATCAGGGACTCGCAGTATCCGATCGCGCTGATCGGGGATCACGGCGGCAAGGACGGCATCTTCGCGGTCGACGTGGACAATGCGGCGGGGGTCTACGATATCGTCGGATACTTACACAGCCTGGGCCACCGGGAGATCGCATACATTTCCGGACCGCAGCATGCCGCAGCGAACCAGCATCGTTTTAACGGTTATTTACAGGCGATGGAAACGCTTGGGTTAACCTACCGTCCGGAATGGGTGGTGGAGTCGGACTGGAGCAGCCAAGGCGGATATCAGGCCATGCAGCAGCTGCTGGAGCGCAAAGGCTTCTCGGCCGTTATCGGCTCCAACGACGAAGCGGCAACCGGGGCGCTGCGGGCCATCCAGGAGCACGGGCTGAACGTGCCCAAGCAGATGTCGGTTGTCGGGTATGACGACATTTCGATCTCGGAATGGGTGTACCCGTCGCTGACGACGGTGCGACAGCCCTTTGAAGCCATCGGCCGAAAAGCGGCGGAAGGATTGTTTCAGCAAATCGAAGGCGTCCAGGACAAGCGAGAGGAAGCGATCCATCTGCTGAAGCCGAAGCTCATCGTCCGGGACTCTTGCGGAACCAAGTAAAGTGTAAAAAGGGGTGAATACGATGGGCTCCAAGGTCAACAGGTCATTTTACGGTTACATCTTTGTGGCGCCTTTCTTCATCGGCTTTGCCGTATTCGGACTGATGCCGATTCTGTACACGCTCTACCTCAGCTTCATGAAATGGGACGGATTTTCGGATCCGGTCTATGTGGGGCTGGCGAATTATTCGCGGCTGCTGCACGACAGCTTCTTTTATCAGACGATAGGCAACACGCTTATTATCTGGATTCTATCCAACGTTCCCCAGCTCATCTTGTCGGTGCTGCTCGCGCTGGTGCTGAATGAGCGTTTTATCCGGGGCAAGCATTTCTTCCGGGCGGTCTATTTCTTTCCTCACATCATTACGCCGGTCACGCTGGGGGTCATCTTCTCCCTCATGTTCGACTGGCAGACCGGGACGATCAACAAGCTGCTCATGAGTCTGGGGATCATTCACGATCCGGTCAACTGGTTTAACAGCCCATGGTGGTCCAGAATCATCGCATCGGGGGTCATCTGCTGGCAGTACTTCGGGTTTAACATGATCGTCTTTATCGCCGGACTTCAGGGCATTCCGAGAGAAGTGTATGAAGCCGCGGAAGTGGATGGGGCGACCAAAAAGCAGACGGCGATGCACATTACGCTGCCGCTGCTCCGCCCGGTATTCCTGTTTGTGTTCATTACGTCGGTCATCGGCGGCCTGCAGCTGTTTGATGCGCCGCTCATGCTCGGAGACGGGCCGGGCAACTCTTCCAGAACGATGGTCATGTACTTATATGAAACGGCTTTCAAAAACTTTGATTACAGCTACGGGGCGGCGGTCGCCTACGGAATATTCTTTGTGGTCATGTTCTTTACGGCCATTACGGCCAAAGCGTCGAAGCTGAAGGATTAAGGAGGTCCACCTTCATGGCTAAAATACTTACCCGAGGCATTCTGTACCTCTTTCTCATCGCCGTGGCGGCGACATGCCTGCTGCCCTTTTACAGCATGATCATAACGTCGACCCATGCCAACTCGGATATCGCGCGCAAGCTGCTGCTCATTCCGGGAGACCAGTTCCTCGACAACTACGCGAGGCTGAAGGACACAGTCAACATTTGGCGGGGCTTCGGGAACACCGTCCTGATTACCGTCACATCGACGATCATTAACGTGTACTTTGCGGCGCTGGCCGGGTACGGCTTCTCGAAATACAACTTTAAGTACAAAAACGTACTGTTCCTGTTTGTGCTCGGCACGATGATGATTCCGGGCCAGCTCGGCATCATCGGTTTTTTCAAGCTGATGGATTCGCTGAACATGCTGAACACCTACTGGCCGCTCATTTTGCCTTCGATCCACAACGCCTTCGGAATTTTCCTGATGAGGCAATTCGCGGATTCCTCGGTGCCGACGGAAATCATCGAATCGGGACGGATGGACGGGTACGGTGAATGGCAGATTTTCAACCGGATCGTGTTGCCGATCATGAGTCCGGGGCTTGCGACGCTGGGAATCTTCGCTTTTATCGGCAAATGGAACGATTTTCTCACGCCGATGATCGTCCTCTTCGACAACAACCTGCAGACGCTGCCGGTCATGATCGCGAGCCTGAAGTCCCAGTTTACATCAGACTTTGGCGCACAGTATGTGGGCATCGTGATTGCAGTTATGCCGATCCTCGTCTTCTTCTCGTTCATGTCCAAACGGATTATCGACGGCGTGGCGGCGGGAGCGGTCAAAGGCTGACCCGTCGGAGCAGGCTATCCACGTCGGTTTGACTTTCAGATTCCAGGGAAAGAGGTGATGACCGGGAAACGGCGCGGTGACCGCCAGGATAACACAGTCAATTGAAAGCGTTCTACAAATTGCGGACAGATGTTACGCATGCACTTCAATCACGACCAAAAGGGGAGATCGGTTTTGAAAACGAAGAAATGGCTGATGATGGTGCTGTCCGTCCTGCTGGTCGGCAGCATGCTGGCCGGATGCGGAAGCAAAGCTTCGGACAGCAGCGGTACGGCAAGCGGAGACGACTCGGGCAAAGCTGCCGAATCCGGCGAGCTTAAGGGCCACTTGGTCATCTGGACGTTCTTTGACCAGGTGAAGGACATGGCCGACCAGTTTCAGGCGAAAAATCCCGGCGTCACGGTAGACGTCAAAATGTTCCCGGGCGACCAATACCAGACGAAGCTGCTGACCGCGCTGCAGTCCGGCCGCGACGTTCCCGATATTTTCGACCTGGAGCGCGGGTATATCGGCAAATTCATCGATTCGAAGTTTTTGACGGACCTGTCGGCGATGGGCGCCGAGGATCTGGTGAAAGATTACATCCCTTACGTTCAGGAGCTGGGACGCTCCCAGGACGGTAAGCTGCGGGCGATTTCCGACCACTCTTCTCCGGGCGGCTTCTGGTATCTGCGCGATACAGCCAAGAAGTACCTCGGCACGGATGATCCCGACAAAGTCAGCGATATGGTCAGCTCGTGGGACAAAATCATTGAACTCGGCAAAAAGGTGGCAGCGGACAGCGGCGGCAAAGTGCATCTGATCCAAAACGCCGGTGACCTGTTCGATATTGAAGCCTACAACACCCAGCCGTGGGTGAAGGACGGCAAGCTGAACATCGATCCGAAATGGCAGACGATCTATCAGACGCAGCTGGATATCCGTAAAAACAACGTGGACGCCAAGCTTCCGTTCATGTCGGCGGGCTGGGGCAACGCGCTGAACGACGGCAGCGTCGTGCTGACTTCGATGCCGGCATGGGCCGGGTTTATGGTCGATAACAAGGACGACAAGGCCAAAGGCAAGTACGGCGTAGCCAAAACGCCGGAAGGCTTCTACTCTGGCGGAACGTACCGCGGCATCTACGAAAAATCCAAGAACAAGGATCTGGCGTATGAGTTCATCAAATATATCGCCGGCGAGGAATGGCAGCAGCACAACCTGGAGAAAACGGGCAATATGCCGGGCAACAGCAAAGTGTATGAAGCCAACCTGGATACATTTAAATCCCCGCTGTTCGGCGACGAAAACGTCTTGAAGCCATATTACGAAACCGTCGTGAAAATTCCGGCAGCCAAAGCGGATAAGTACGGCGAGGAAATTTTGAGCAAGTGGAGAAAGGTCGCCAGCGACGGCATAACGAACAACCGCAGCTTTGACGACGTCGTGACCGATTTCAAAAAAGAAGTGAAGAACGCTTTCCCTGAGCTGAATGTGGACTGATCGCCCGGTCAAGGGCAGAAACGACAGATAAATAGACGCGGCTGCTGTTCGGATGAGAAGAGGAGCAGCCGCTCCATTTTTGGAAGGAGAAAGGCCCGATGAGCAGCATACATGATTATATCAGCGAACTACGGATCATCGACGGACACGAGCATTTGGCGACTCCGCAGATCAGACAAAGAGAGCAGCAGGATTTTTTCTCCCTGATGCATTACCTGGATTCCGACTTCATTACGGCGGGGATGCAGCGCGGGGCTTTAAGCGGCCGGCTGCGCAGCGACGAAGAGAAAGCGGCCACCTTCTTGCAGTACTGGCAGCGCGCGAACAACACCACGTACGCAAACATGTTCCGGACGGCCATGAAGGACCTGTACGGCTTTGAAGATTGGACGGTCCAAGGCATCCTGGAGGTTAATGATAAAGTTAAGGCGGCGACGAATAACCCGGACTGGTACCGGGAGGTGCTGTACGAACGATCAAAAATTGACCTGGCGTTCACGCTGATCCAAACCACGCAATTGGATTTCGAATTGTTCCGGCCGATCATGTTTTTGGATTTTATCTTTAAACTTCGAACACTCAAGGATATTCACGACGTGGAAAACGCTGCAGGGATGCATGTGCATTCGTTCCCGGGCTATCTCGAAGCAGTGGATGCCTTATTGCATAGATACAAACAGGAAGGGATGGTCGCGACGAAGCTGGGCCATGCGTATTGGCGGAGCCTCGCCAGCACCAAGCCGACGTTCCACGAAGCGGAGGTCGTCTTCAACCGGCTGCTGGGCTATACGCTGGAGGACGGGCTGTCGAAGGAAGAGACGCTGGCGCTGCAGGACTACCTCATTCATTTCATCATCCAGCGTTCCATCGCCTATGAGCTGCCGATCCAGATTCACACCGGCCATCATGAATCGAGCGTGTCCGGCAACGGCAACATCCTGACCAACTCGAACGCAGAGCTGCTGCTGCCGCTGCTGGCGCAGTACCGGGACGCCAAATTCGTCCTGCTGCACTGCGGTTTTCCTTACCATCAATCGTATTTGAGCATTGCGAAAAATTATCCGAACGTTTACACCGACTTTACCTGGGTGCATATCATCTCGCCGACGATCGGCAAGCAAATTCTGCATCAAATGATCGAGATGGTGCCGCAGTCCAAGATCCAGGGATTCGGGGGCGACTACAACCATATCGAAGGAACCTACGCGCACCTGAAGCTGGTACGGAACCTAGTGGGCGACGTGTTAACCGAGAAAGTTCAGGAGGGCAGCATGACGGAACAGGCGGCGATGGAATTCGCCAAGCGCATTTTCCGGGACAACCTGATCGAGATATACCAGCTGGATATGTAATGTAGAAAAGTTTCCGGAAAAAGCAGGCTATTGGAAGAAAGGCGGGAGTCAATCGTGGGATGGAAGGCAGAAGCAGACGGTGGTGAGCGTTACGTACTGAACGTGTATCGGCCCGGTGAGGAACAGGGGGAGGCTGCGCTGCGGTTCGGTCATTTGATCGAAGCATGGAGCCCGCTGGACGGGTCAACCTTGGAGGTTCCGATCGAGAGGGTGGATGCCTGGATGGATGGAGGGCTGGCGATGTCCGGCTCTTCGGGCGAATTTGCTGCCGAAGCGAAATGGGAAGCGGTGAAGGACAGCTGTGGCGGCTACGACGTCACCCTTCATTTAACGTATAACGGGAACGTTCCCAAAAATATGGGGCTGACGCTGCGGGCAGAGGTAATCGGCCCGGGGAAGCCGGACTGGATGATTCCCGGCGCCTTCTATAAGGAAAATCGTTTTGAGAAAAATTTGCGGCGCTATCCCCGCTATGACTACCGAGGTGGAGACCCCGGGCAGATGGTATCGGATTATTGGTCCTTCCGCTCGGACCGGGCGGCGCTGCCGGCGGTGTTTGCCTGGAATGACGACCTGTGCGGCGCGCTCTGCACGGAAGAAATGTCGGAGCTGGGCCTGACGGGCCTCGGCTTCCGGGGCAACGCGGACGGAACGGCGGTCTGGCTGAACTTCCCTTACCGGGAGGAGCCGGTGACGTTCGTCGGCGAGCCGGTTCCGGCGCCTGCGGATCTGGCGTCCGCACGGTTTGAGCCGGGGCAGCAGGTGACGCTGCATTACCGGGTGTATACGGCGGCCGGCGATCCCCACGCGTACGACCCGTTCGTGCGCCGGATGTACCGGCTGCATGCCGAGGCCTATCCGCTCCGGCCTTGGATGGATCTGGACGAGGCGGCGCAGCTGACCGCCCACGGCCTGTATACGTGGCATTATCGTCCGGAGCACCGCATATTGTACGAAACGGCCGCGTTTGACCGCGAGCTGAACAACAACGTTAAAGGGCAGGGGGACCGCCCCCATATGCACGTAGGCTGGGTCAGCGGAGCGCCTTACGCGCATGCTCTGCTGCAGTACGGACGCAGACAGGGGATAGCCGAGTATACGGCCGCCGGCATGGACGTGCTGAGCAAAATCGCCGAAGGCTTGTCGCCGAGCGGCATTTTCTGGGCGTCCTGGATCGAGGGCCGGGGCTGGAACGCCGGCTGGAATCCGAAGCCCGATTGGCTGCAGGCGAGAACGGCGGCCGAGGCAACGCTGTTCATGGTCCGGGCGCTGGCCTTTGAGCGCGGGCAGGGAGCATCCCATCCGGACTGGGAGGCGGCGGCCCTGTCGAACCTGAACTTTGCGGCTTCCTGCCAGCGGAGCGACGGCAATTTCGGCTCCTATTACCATGCGGAGACCGGGGAGATCGAAGAATGGGACGGCGCCGGCGGCATGCTGTGGATCGCGGCGCTGCTCGAAGGCGCGGACTTGTTCGGGGAACCGCGGTTTGCGGAAGCCGCCGTGCGTGCCGGCAGCTATTACGAGAAGTTTATCAGGGATGAATATATATACGGCGCTCCGGAGGATGTGCATCTGACGCCGACCTCGGAAGACGCCTATAACGCCGTCGCCGCCTACGTGCTGCTGTACGAGTATGACCGGCAGCCGAAGTGGCTGGAGCTTGCATCCAGCGCGGCGGACTGGATGATGACGTTCCGCTGGACGTATAATCTGTGTTTCCCGCGCCACACCCTGCTGGCGCAGTACGATTTCCGCTCGCGCGGCGCGGATCAGGCGTCCACGTCGAACCAGCATCTTCACAACTACGGCCTGTTCTGCGTTCCGGAAATGCTGCGGCTGTGGAAGTATACCGGCGACCGGTATTACCTGGACCGCACCCGCGACCATATCGCCTGCTTCCTGCAGTTTATCGCGCGGGAGGACGGGGACTTCAACGCCTATAAAGGCATGGTCACCGAGCGTTATTACAACACGAACTGCTTCCAGCCCAAAGGAATGATGCTGACCCTGTCGCACTCCTGGTGCATCGGCTTGATTCTGTACGCGTCCCAAGAGGCGGCGGAATACGCAGCGGAGCTGGGGCTTAGCGAGCTGATTGAAGGCTGAAGGATCGGAGACCGAGGGACTGAAAACTGAAGGATTAAAAACTGAAGGATTAATACAGATCGAAAGACCGAGGGTTCAAACAGATCGAGAGACTGAAGGATCGAAGCAGATCTAAAGACTAATGGATCGAGAACAGATTCGAAGACCAAGGGATCGAATACTGAAAGCTGGTAGCTGGATACAAAAAACGCTGTCTGTTCCTTATGAAAATACGCCGGTAGACGTTCTTCATCCTATCGAAACCGCCTTCCAGCGAGACAAGGATTTCATAACCCAAAAGCGGATGGCTTGAAGGTGCCTAGCTTTATGCCCGCGAAAAAGAATAAGGAAATCCATGAAATCGCTTAGGCGAGATAAGATGCAGGACGAATACGGGAGGGGACAATGGATGTTATTTGCAGGAATTGATATCGGAACGACATCGATCAGCGCCGTGCTGATTTCGGCTGCGTCAGGCCGGGCGGTCCGCGTGGCAACTTGTCCGAACGATGCTTCGGTTCGTGGGGAGCGCAGCTGGGAACGGCTGCAGGATCCGCAGCGGATTATGGAGCAAGTCCGAGGGCTGCTTGCGGAATGCCAAGAGGAATGGCCGGACGTTGCCGCGGTCGGAATTTCCTGCCAGATGCACGGCATTCTTTATGTCAACGGAGATGGCCAAAGCGTCAGCCCGCTCTATACCTGGCAGGACGGGCGGGGAGACGAGCGGATGGAGGACCGGGATGCTTCTTACGCACGGTATCTTCGGGAAATCACGGGTTATCCGGCAGCCAGCGGCTACGGACTGGTCACGCACTTTCATCATGTGAAAAACGGGAACGTTCCCAAAGATGCGGTTTACTTATGTACGATCGGCGATTACGTGGCTATGCAGCTGACGGGCGCCGCCAAACCGCTCATGGATCCATCCAACGCGGCCGGGATCGGATTGTTCTCGGCGAGCCGGCACGGCTTTGATGAAGAAGCGCTGCGGCGGGCCGGGATAGATGCATCCATTCTGCCGCCCGTTTGCCAGGGTACGGAGCCGGCCGGTAGAACGCCGGACGGCAAGCCCGTAGCATGCGCGATCGGCGACAACCAGGCGAGCTTCCTCGGTTCGGTATCGCAGCTGGAGCGGACGCTGCTCGTCAACGTTGGGACCGGCTCGCAAATTTCCATTTACACGGACAACGACGTGTCTCCGGAGGAGTTGGATGCTGCGGCCGGCCTTGAAATCCGGCCGTTTCCGGGAGGCGGCTCGCTGCTGGTAGGCGCCCCCCTTAGCGGGGGCAAGTCCTACGCCATGCTGCTGGCGTTCTTTCAAGAGGTGGGCAGAGCCTTCGGCACGTCTCCGGATGAAGGCGAGATCTACGCGCGGATGAATGAATGGGCCCGGGAGGCGATTCGGCGCGGGGATGCACCGCTTCAGGTGCAGACCCAGTTCTACGGAACCCGGCAGGATCCGGGCCTTCGGGGGGCCATCCGCGGCATCGGGCCGGACAATTTCACGCCCGGCCATCTGGCCGCAGGCTTCCTGCAGGGCATGGCCGACGAGCTGATGCAGTACGTCGGCGCACTGCCGGCGGGGCAGCGCGGCAGCATCTCGGCCGCGGCGGGCTCGGGCAACGGCATCCGCCGGAACCCTCTCCTCCGAGAGATGCTGGAAGCGAAGCTCGGGCTGGCGCTCGAGCTTCCGCCCGGGGAGGAAGAAGCGGCCTATGGAGCGGCCGTGTACAGCGCAGCGGCGGCCGGATATTATCCCGATGTCCGGTCGGCGCTTAGCGAAATGAGGAAAGGGTGAACTTGCGATGGACATGGATACAGTCGATACAAGTACAACGCGCCAGCCGCAGGAATGGGGACGCTTCAAACTGGCGGTCATTCATACGACCCCGGTCACGGTCGATCCTTTAAGGGACCTGGCACAGCAGTTGATGCCCGGCCTCCGTGTCATCAATCTGGTGGACGACTCGATTCTGCCGGAGCTTGCGGAAAATGGCGGGGACGTCGAAGCCATCGCCGGGCGGTGGAAGCAGTATGCGCACATTGCGGAGCAGCAGGGCGCGGACTGCATCCTGAACGCCTGCTCTTCTATAGGAGAACTGTGCGCTGTCGTGCAGCCGGAGATCAGGGTACCGATCGTGCGCATCGACGAAGCGATGGCGGAGCATGCGGTGCGCTCCGCCGGCACCATCGGCGTGGCGGCCACGCTGGCCACGACGCTCGGGCCGACGCAGCGGCTGCTGCTGCAGCAGGCGGAGCGGCTCGGAAGAGAAGTCCGGCTGGTGCCGGAGGTGATCTCTTCCGCATACGAGCGCCTGCTGATCGGCGACCGGCAGGGCCATGACGAAGTGCTGGCCGAGGCGCTGGCCCGGATGGCCAGGTCGGCCGACATCGTCGTATTGGCCCAGGCGTCGATGGCGCGGGCGGTGGAAGGCCTGCCCCCGGAGGAACGGAGCCGCTTTCTGACCAGCCCTGCCTTCGGAATGGGGCGCGTGCGTGAGCAATTGTCGGCGAACAGAATGAGCTGAGCAGACTTCACTGAACAGATATAACAATAGAACAGACTTCACTGAACAACAGACTTAATGGACGGAAACAAGGTCCATTTTTCAGATTAACAAGAGAGTAGCGAGAGGAGTTTTTACCCTATGACGACCCAAGCAGGAGCTGCGGGCCGGCCCAACGTCCTGACGCTGAAGCAGGCCCTTCAAGCCGCCGAAGCCGGAAAGTACGCGATCGGTTCGTTTTCACCGCGCTATACGTCCATGATCGCCGCCGTTCTGGCGGCAGGGCAGGAGGCGGATTCGCCGCTGATCGTCCAGATTTCGCAGAAAGAGCTGATCCGGTACGGCATTACGCCGAAGGCATTTGCGGAGGAGTTCTACCGCCAGCTGGAGGTGCAGCAGATCACCGTTCCGGTGGTGCTTCACCTGGATCACACGAAGGACATGGCGGTCATCGCCGAGGCCATCGAAGCGGGCTTTACCTCCGTCATGATCGACGCGTCGGAAAAGCCGTTCGAGGACAACGTCCGCGAGTCCAAAGAAGCGGCCGACTATGCCCATGCCAGAGGCGTCTCGGTTGAAGCCGAGCTCGGCATGATCGGCACGACCGATTTCGTCGAGACGGAAACCGACGAAGAGCTGTACACCGATCCCGATGAGGCGGCGGAGTTCGTGCGGCTGACCGGCGTGGACGCCCTGGCGGTATCGTGCGGCACCGCGCATGGCGTCTACAACGTGAAGCAGCCGAAGGTCGACTATGCGCGCCTTGCGGCGATCCGGGCGTTGACCCCGGTGCATCTGGTGCTGCACGGCGGTTCGGGCGTTCCGGCCGACATGATGCAGCAGGCGTTCACCCTGAACGGGGGCGGCGTCAGCAAAGTGAATATCGCGACCGACCTGGAACTGTCACTGCTGGCAGCACTGGGCCGGGAAGAACGGATGACGGACGCGGAGTGCCGGGCACTGGCGCCGGATCAGCTGGCTGCCGGCCGCGACGCCGTCAAGCAGACGGTCATGAACAAGATGAAGAATTTCGTGCTGAGCGCCGGAAAGGCCGGACGCTTTTTCCAATAAACCGGATTCATCCTTACACCCAAGTAACCATGGATTGGAGCTGAACCACGTATGAAGGACAAAAAGCTGTACATGATCGGCAATGCGCATCTCGACCCGGTGTGGCTGTGGCAGTGGCAGGAGGGCTTCCAGGAAGCAAAAGCGACCTTCCGCTCGGCCCTCGACCGGATGAAGGAATCGGAGGATTTTATTTTTACGTCCAGCTCGGCGGCCATGTACGAGTGGATCGAAAACAACGAGCCAGCCATGTTCGAGGATATCCGCGCACGCGTCAAGGAAGGCCGGTGGAACATCGTCGGCGGCTGGTGGATCCAGCCCGACTGCAACATTCCGGGGGGCGAATCCTTCGTTCGCCAGGGCTTGTACGGCCAGCGTTATTTTAAAGAGAAGTTCGGGGTGACCGCCAAAGTCGGCTACAACGTCGACAGCTTTGGCCACAACGCCATGCTCCCGCAAATTTTAAAAAAGAGCGGGATGGACTACTACGTGATGATGCGCCCGATGCCGAACGAAAAAGGCCTGCCCAGCCGGCTTTTCTGGTGGCAGTCCGACGACGGGTCCAAGGTGCTGACGTTCCGCATTATGTTCGAGTACCTGTCCTGGGGCAAAGATCTGGAAAATCACGTACGCCGCTGCCTCGGCGAGTTCAAGGAACCGCTGAACGACTTGATGCTGTTCTACGGCGTGGGCAACCATGGGGGCGGGCCGACCAAGGAAAATATCGAGAGCATTCGGCGCCTGAACGAGGAGCCGGATCTGCCGAAGCTCGAGTTCGCTACGCCTGACCGCTACTTCAAGGACATGGAAGCTTCCGGACTTGATTTTCCGGTTGTGCACGACGACCTGCAGCATCACGCGAGTGGCTGCTATGCCGCGCATTCCGGCATCAAGCAGTGGAACCGCCAGGCGGAGAACCGGCTGATTGCGGCGGAGAAGTTCTCCGCGCTCGCTTCATGGATCACCGGGCAGCCGTATCCTGAGGAATTCACGCGTGCCTGGAAAAACGTGCTGTTCAACCAGTTCCATGACATCCTGGCCGGAACGAGCCTGGAACCGGCGTATGAGGACGCGAGATATTTGTTCGGAGAGGCGATGGCGATCGCCGACCGCTCGCTGAACTACGCGGTGCAGTCGCTGTCCTGGAACATCGGCATCGAGCAGGATGAAACGATGCGCCCGATCGTCGTGTTCAACCCGCACGCCTGGTCCAGCAAAGTGAACGTCGAGCTGGAGATTGGCGGAATCAAGGACAACAGCGTGCTGGTCGACGATACCGGCAAGCCGGTGCCGTTCCAGACCGTCAAGTCGCAGGCCGCAGCCAGAGGCCGCTACCGTCTGAGCTTTATGGCCGAACTGCCGCCGCTCGGATACCGGGTCTACAAGCTGTTCCTGGAATCGGCTTCGCTGAAGCCGGTCGGGGAGCCGATCACGGCCAGCGATCTCGTCTTGGAAAACAGCCGGCTGCGGCTGGAGTTCGACAAGGACACGGGCTTCATTAAAAGCCTGCGGGACAAGAAGCTGAATCATGAAGTGCTGCGGGGCGAAGGGGCACGGCCGGTCGTCATCGACGACACCTCGGATACATGGAGCCATGACGTGCTTCATTTTAACCGGACGGCAGGGCAGTTTAAGGCGGTGAGAGTGCAGCGCATCGAGCACGGGCCGGTCAAATCGGTCATCCGTGTGGTAAGCGAATACGGCAGTTCGCGGCTGGTGCAGGATTTTGCAATGTATCCGGACCGGGACCAAATCGACGTTCGCGTGACCGTGGACTGGCGGGAAAAGTTCAAAATGCTGAAGCTCGTCTTCCCGGTCAACTGCGTCTTCAGCCGGCATACGTACGAAATTCCTTACGGAACGATCGAGCGCGAGCATAACGGCGAGGAAGAGCCGGGTCAGAGCTGGGTGGACTATACGGGGATCGTTCCGGGATCCAACCGCGTGTACGGGCTGAGCCTGATGAATGACGCCAAGTACAGCTACAGCATCCACAACAAGGAGCTGGCCCTGACCGTGCTGCGCAGCCCGATTTACGCCCATCACGATCCATACGTGCCGGAGGCGGACGGCGAATATGCCTTTACCGACCAGGGCATTCAGCAGTTTAACTATTCGCTTCTTCCTCATGAAGAGGGCTGGGAGCAGGCAGGCACTGCGCGCCGGGCCGCGGAGCTGAACTGCAAGCCGGTAGCCATCATTGAAACGTATCACGAAGGAATGCTGCCGCAGACGGATTCGTACCTGTCGGTGGACCGGGACAACATCATCGTCAGCGCGGTGAAAAAAGCGGAGGATAACGATGATCTGATCCTGCGCGTGTATGAGACGGACAAAAAGGCGACGACGGCCGAAATCAGTCTCCCGAAATGGGAGCGCAGCATTCGTGCCGATTTCAAGCCGTCGGAAATCAAAACGTTCCGCGTGCCGGCGGACAAAAGCCTTCCCGTGACAGAAACCAGCCTCCTGGAGTGGGATCTGTAATATGGGCCGTTGCGAAGAGACGGCTGCCGAGCTGCGGGCGGCTGGAAAATTTATGATGGACACGGGGCTCGCCTGGGGCAATGCGGGCAACATCAGCGCCAGGCTGGATGATTCAAGCTTCCTGATCACGGCCACGGGAACGTTTCTGGGAGAACTGGGCGAAGGAGATTTCGCCAAGTGCTGTCTGGACGGCAGAGAGGCGCCGGCAGATGCCGGGCCCAAGCCGTCCAAGGAAGTGCCGATGCACCAGGCCGTGTATGACTTGCGGCCTGACGTGGGGGCGGTGCTGCACGCGTCGCCTTTTTACAGCACGCTGTTCGCCTGCGCCGATATTCCGCTCCCCTCCGGCTTGTTCGTGGAGACGATGTACTATCTGGAACGCGTAGAACGCGTCCGGTACGCCCATCCCGGCTCGCTGGATCTGGGGGAAGCGGTCAGGGAGAAGGCGAAGCAGGCCAACGTGCTGCTGCTGGAGCACCACGGGGTGCTGGTTTACGACACCAGCATCAAGGAAGCGCGGATGGCGCTGCAGACGCTCGAAATGGCCTGCCGGATGGTGATTGAATCCGGGAGCGCGGGCGTACGTCTGCAGGAGCTGCCGGATCCGGTCCGGCAGGACTTCCTGGAGCGCTCCGGCTACCGGCCGCGGAGGAGGTGGGACGGATGATCGGCGTCATTGCCGATGACATTACCGGCGCGAACGACATCGGCATCATGTTCGCCAAGGCGGGCTTGACGACGCATGTGTATCCGGCGGATGAGCTCCGCCACGGTCTGCCGGATCCGCAGCCAGATGTGCTCGTGGTGGACACGAACTCGCGGCTCGATACCGCGGATCAGGCTTACGCCAAGGTGTACACGGCTACCGTCGCCCTGCGCGCCGCCGGATGCACACGGCTGGTCAACAAAACGTGCTCGGTCTTCCGCGGCAACATCGGAGCGGAATTCGACGCCATGCTGGATGCGGTGCCCGCTGCGTTCGCGGTCGTCGTGCTCGGATTTCCGAAGAACGGCCGCGTTACGCTGGACGGCATCCATTATGTGCACGGCAAGCCGCTGGCCGAGTCCGAATTCCGGCATGATCCGGTGCATCCGATGCAGGAGTCGGAGCTGACGGCGATCCTGCAGGCGCAGACGGAGAGGAAGGTGGCGATGCTGCCGATCGGCGTGGTGGAGCAGGGCGCCGAAGTTCTGCGCGGGGAAATCAACCGGATGCGGGGCGAATGTGCCTACCTGATTCTCGACGTCCGCGATCAGCAGTCGCTGCGGATTATCGCCGAGGCGGTACTGGATGAGCCGCTGCTGTGCGGCAGTTCCGGCCTCTATGAGGAGCTCGCGCCGCTGCTGAAGCGTGCGGATGCGGACCGGGAAAGCTCAGATCGATCTACTGCCGGGCCAGAGGAGAACGCGGCCCTTTATCGTAGGGCTGACATGGGAGCAGATGAAGGAGAACGAACAGGGAAGAACTTGGCCTCTGCCGGGACCGGGCCGCATGGCGGGCAAGTTGATAGAGCCACTGCTGACCTTATTGAAAATAGCGGGTTACTGAGCAATGATGCAGACGCCTCGCAGGACAACGCAGGCTCAGCTGGTCATGCCACCCGGGGCGAAGGGGTGCTGCTCGCGGCAGGCAGCCTGATGCCGCAAACCGCGGCACAGATTGCTTGCGCCCGGGAGGCGGGTGTAACGATCATCGAGCTCGATTCCTTGCTGCTGCTGGAACCGGCGCGCAAGAACGGACACATCGCCGATGTCGTGCGGCGGGCCGGCGCGGAGCTGGCATCCGGACGCGATGTGCTGATCCATGCATCGAACGATGCCGGCAAGCTGGCGGCGACCCGCAAGCGGGCGGAGGAGCTCGGCCTGTCGGGTACGGTGCTCTCGCGCATCGTTTCGGATGAGCTGGCCGGCGCTGTAGCCGATGTCGCGGAGCGTACCGGTCAGCGCCGGGTCGTCATCGCCGGCGGGGAGACCTCTGCTGCCGTATGCGGCCGGCTGGGCATCACCGGGCTGCGGGTGCTGGAAGAGATTGAGCCGGGGCTGCCCTCCTGCATGTCGCTGGACGGCAAGGCGCTGCTGCTTGTGTTGAAATCGGGCAGCTTCGGCAGCCCGGAGTTTATCGTCAAAGCCATCGAACATTTGAAGGGAATGAACATCCATGGGGAGAGTGATTGCGATGAGCGCGATCTTTGAGCAGCTGTTTGCAAAATATCCGGATCTCCAGCCGTGCCGGGACGCGGTTTGGCAGGCGTACGAGGCGATGGAAGCTTCTTTTCGCCGGGGAGGCAAAATGCTCCTCGCCGGCAACGGCGGCAGCGCGGCCGACTGTGAGCATGTCGTGGGCGAGCTGATGAAGGGCTTTATGCTGAAGCGGACTTTGCCGCCGGCCGAACGCGATAAGATGCTCATTCACGGCGAGGAAGGCGCTTATATCGCCGACCGGCTGCAGGGTGCGCTGCCGGCCATCTCTCTCGTCAGCCAGAGCGGCCTGTCGACCGCGTTCATCAACGACGTTGCCGCCGATATGGCGGTGGCCCAGCAGGTGTACGGCTATGGCCGGCCGGAGGATACGCTGGTCGTGTTCAGCACGTCCGGCAACTCGGCGAATGTGGTTCGTGCCGTTCAGGTGGCCAAATCCCTCGGGATGACTACGATCGGCCTGACCGGCCGCACTGGCGGACGCCTGAAGGAGCTGTGCGACATTGCCGTCTGCGTTCCTTACGACGGCACGCCGGATATCCAGGAAAGGCATTTGCCGATTTACCATACGCTGTGCATGATGCTGGAGGAGGCATTTTTCGCATGAGCACACTGCTGGGAGGCCTCGATATCGGCGGAACGAAATGCGCAGCCGTGCTTGGCAGGGCGGAAGGCGACCGGATCGAAATCGTGGGCAAGCGCAGCTTCCCGACGCCGGACACGCCGGAGGAAGCGATGGCGTCGCTGTGCGGCGAGCTGGCCGGCCTGGCCGCTTCGGCCGGCGGGGGCGAGCCGCTCGCGGCCGTCGGCGTCAGCTGCGGCGGCCCGCTTGACAGCCGGCGGGGACGGATTCTCTCCCCGCCGAACCTGCCCGGCTGGGACGGCATCGACGTCCTCACGCCGCTCCGGGAGCGCTTCGGCGTACCCGCCGCGCTCCAGA
This sequence comes from Paenibacillus sp. VMFN-D1, assembly GCF_003386155.1. Lineage (NCBI taxonomy): Bacteria > Bacillati > Bacillota > Bacilli > Caryophanales > Paenibacillaceae > Paenibacillus > Paenibacillus sp. VMFN-D1. The sequence continues at coordinate 341,035 of NZ_QRDU01000005.1, forward strand.
ACGACGCCAACGCCTGCGCCCTCGCCGAATGGCGGTGGGGGGCCGGGCGCGGGGCGTCCAGCATGATCTTCCTGACCTTCGGGACAGGAATGGGCGCGGGTCTGATCCTGAACGGAGCGCTGTATGCCGGCGCAAGTGACATGGCCGGTGAGGTCGGCCATATCCGCCTGGCGGAAGAGGGGCCGGTCGGCTACGGCAAGGCCGGCTCTTTTGAGGGCTTTTGCAGCGGCGGGGGCATCGCCCGCCTGTTTGCCGGTTTGAAGGAAGCGACGGCAGAGACTGCCGCGCGATCCTCCGCCGGTGCCGGAGGGATGGCCCCGCAACCCGGAGGGAGCGGGGAGGCTGCATGGACGGCGAAGGATGTGTTTGAGGCGGCTGCCGCCGGGGATGCGCTGGCGCGCCATGCGGTGGGCATCATCGGCCGCAAGCTCGGCCGGGGCCTGGCCGTCCTCGTCGATACGCTCAATCCGGAGCGGATCGTAATCGGCAGCATCTATGCGCGCCAGGAGCAGGTGCTCCGGCCGCTCGTGCTGGAGGAGCTGCGGCGTGAAGCGCTGCCGGGGACGCTCGCGGCCTGCCGGATTCTGCCGTCGGAGCTCGGCGAGCATGTCGGGGATGCGGCAAGCTTGTCCGTTGCGCTTCACGCGCTGGGGGAGCATGAACGAGGGAATAACTGATCCGGGAAACCGAAGGTGGATCCGGCGAACTTTTAACAGATGATAACAGGTTGATCATAACGTTTGTGATACAGGAATCGCGGCCTGAAGGCATGGAAGTCAGAGCCCTCAGGCCTTGTCGTATAGATAGTTGGAAATTGGCATGTTCGTCATTTTGGGAGCAGCAGGGGGAATCGTTGATGAGTATCGAAGGGCAAGGTGCGTTTCATTCCAGTGAAAACCTTGGGGAGGACGGCGTAGAGAAGGCTCTGCTCCGGCCGTTTGGCCTTTCCGTTCGGCTTCGGACGGAGACGGAAGCGGTTCGGCTGCAGCTGACAGGGTCGGAAACAGAGAAAGGTTCGACGGAACAGGGGATTTTTGAAGAAACCCGGTTTCACTACCGAAGCGAGGATGAGTCCATTCAAGCCCGGGTTTTTGTCCGCGAGAAGGCAGGCGGTACGATGCTGGTCTCCGTGGAAGCCGGCATCGCCAATGAAAATGATTTCGGCAAGCAGCGCTCGTTCGCAGGGGAGCATGCGGTCATGCTGACGCTGCGGCCCGCTGGACAGATCGAGGGGCTGATGGCCAACTACCAGCATAAGGACTGGTGGACCCGCCCTCATTTTGGCACCGATCTGGCCGGTTTGCCGGAGAAGATGCAGTCGGTGCTGTGGAAGACGGCAGGCGAATACGGCCACCTGCTGCCGGTGACAGGGCCGGTGTGGCGTGCGGATGCCGCCGGAGCCGAGGAAGGGATTACGCTTCGATTATCCGCTTATGAGGAAGGGCATACCCGGTGTGAAGCGCTGGTGTTTGCCTTTGCGGCCGGGAGCGATCCATACGATCTCGTCAAGCGCAATGTAGCTTCCGCACTGAAAGAGCTGGATTATCCGACGCTGCCGAGGGAGCAGAAGCCGTTTCCGGCGATGTTGGACAAGCTCGGCTGGTGCAGCTGGGACGCTTTTTACCATCAGGTCAACGAAGAAGGGCTGCTGGCCAAAGCCGCCGAGCTGCAGCAGCTTGGACTGCCGGTCGGCTGGGTGATGATCGACGACGGCTGGTCCGATATTTCTGCGGGCAAGCTGTCTTCCTTTGAAGCGGATCCCGTCAAATTTCCCGGCGGTTTGAAGCGTGCCGTGCATGCACTGAAGGAGCGGTACGGCATCCGCCACGTCGGGGTATGGCACACCATCGCCGGTTACTGGGGCGGCATACTGGAGGACAGCCCGATCGCCAGAACGTATGCGGACCATCTGTACCGGGTTCCCCGGGGCAATCTCATCCCTTATCCGGAAGCCGGCAAGGGCTTTGCCTTCTGGCATGCCTGGCACGGATTTTTGCGCCGCCAGGGCGTCGATTTCGTCAAGGTGGACAGCCAAAGTGCAGTTCTGAACTACCTGCAGGGACGTATGCCCATCGGCCAGGCTGCCGCGGCTGCGCACGAGGCGCTGGAGGCTTCGGTCGCGCTGCATTTTGACGGGACGATCATCAACTGCATGGGCATGGCGTCCGAAAATATATGGCACCGGCCGAAGTCGGCCGTTTCGCGCAACAGCGACGATTTTGTGCCGCAGGAGAAGCGCGGCTTTCCGGAGCATGCGCTGCAGAACGGCTACAATTCCTTTTACCACGGGGCTTTTTACTGGGGAGACTGGGATATGTACTGGTCCAAAAACCACGACGACGTGCAGAGTGCGGTGCTGCGTGCGGTGAGCGGAGGTCCGGTCTATATCAGCGACGCTCCGGGAAATACCGATCCGTCGCGCATCTGGCCTTTGATCTATGCAGACGGCACCGTCATCCGCTGCGACGAGACGGCCAATCCGGCCCCGGACTGCCTGCTGCTGAATCCGGCCGAAGAGCACGTTCCTCTTAAGCTGTGGAACCGGGCGGGCAGCGCAGGGGTTGTGGCTGCTTTTCATATCAGTGGGGATTCTGCTCAGGTTATGGGTTCGGTCGGACCGGCCGATGTGCCGGGACTCGGCGGCGGGGAATTCGCCGTGTACGACCATTTTGCCGGCAAGGGCTGGCTGATGCGCGCCGGCGAGCAGACCCCGATCCGCCTGGAGGAAGGAGGCTGCGCCATCTATGCCGTCGTTCCGGTTACGGGCAGCGTTACCCCGGTCGGGCTGGCCGACAAATACATTTCCCCGGCGGCGGTCGCCGGGTGTACTGAGGTAGGCAAGGTGACAAACGTCCGCTTGCGGGAAGGCGGCCGGTTCGTGTTTGCCTCCAAAACGGCGCCATTAAGCGTTAGCGCAAACGGCCTGGCGGTAAAGGCAACTCTGATCGGGGGCGAACCCGGCGATTTTTATGAGGTTATCTGCGGAGAGCCCGGTCAACCGGTGCACATCGAAATCGTCTCGGTGTAAAAGCCGCTATGGGGCGTATGAATAGCGGGAACAAGGAGGAGATCTGATGGAACTGTGGGTAGAAGCCACCCGGATTCCGCTGCTCGCGGTCACGGATACCGTCGTGCTCGGCGGATCCTTTGCCGGGATTGCTGCTGCGCTCGAGCTGGCTGCGGCCGGGCAGCGGGTGTGGGTTATCGAGCCGCGCACCTACATGGGGCGGGAAATGACCGCGACGCTTCGCCCATGGCTGAGGGCCGGCGGGGAACGCTGGCCTAAGCTGATCCGGTATGTGCTGGCCGGGCAGGAAACGACACTTGGCGGTCATGCAGACGGTCAGCATCCGGATCCCGCCGATCCGGGGGAGGTCACTGGCACCGGACGGGGTGAGGAGAACGCCCTGCATCCGGACCGGATCAAACGCAGGCTGGAGCAGGCACTGGAAGAGGCGGGGATCAGCATGCTGTACGCGACCCTGCCGGTCGCCATTGATAGAACGGCTGGCGGCATTTGCGGCATCATCGTGGCGAACAAATCCGGCCGGCAGCGCATCGGCTGCCGCCTGGTCGTCGACGCGACCGAAACGGCGCTGGCCGCGTCGCTGTGCGGGCATGACGTATCCCGTGCTTTGGATGCGTTTAGTGTGTTGAGCGGACAGGCATCTGCAGCGGACGCCCCTGATAAGTCAGGCAGAAAGACATTAGCGTCTGATCTGTCCACGTCCGGTGAGAATGAGCATCTTCGGAAACGCCTAGGACAGGGACAGAAGGGGTTGTTCAAACGTACCCTGGAATTCACAGGCGTGTCCGAAGCCGGGTTTGAAGGATCTGACAGCGTTGAAGGGTCCATGCTGCCTGTTCCTGCCGAGCTTGAGCTTGCCGGAAATACCGTTCTCCTTCACCAGGGTTACAGGGGGGCAGGTCACTGGCTTGTGGAATATGCGGTGGCGCTTTCTGCTGCAAATACGCTTGCGGCTGCCGGAAAGCGGGAGATGGACGCTCGTATGCAGGGCATGGCGCTGGCGGAGCACCTGCTGCAGCGGGAGCGGGCTTTTGACGGAGCGGTGCTGTGCGCTTCTTCGCATGAGTTGTCGGGGCCTTATCCGATGCCGGAATCTTCCGGGCAGGAGTCCTTTTTTGGGGCAGATTCGGGGAGGGAGCCAACCGTCGATCCTGCCGATTCTAGGCCGCCTGCAGAAGGGATGGAGATTTCAGCTGTGCCGATGCAGTCTCCCGCATCAGAATTCAGGCCGGTAGAACCCGGGATCTGGTCCTTGTTGTTGACTGCAACCGGGGACGATTTCGTATCCCTTCATGATCCGTGCGGAGCGGCCCGGCTGGGTGAACGGCTGGCTGAGCAAATCGTCCGGGAGTACGGTATGGAAAGCGGCAAAACAGGAGGCTTCGTGGAAGAAGCACGGAGAGGAACCGGAGTCATTGAATCCAAACAACGTGGCACACAGGAAATTGAAGCCCAGGATCCGTCTCAAGCGATTGCCCAAGAGGGTGCAGTTCCAGACGTGAATGGTGGCCGCCTTGCACAGGACGGGCCGAACAGCACGGCAGGGCTGACGGTTCGCATCCCTGCCTGGCTCGACGGCGAAGCGGGCATGGCTGCAGCGGAAGCGGCCGCCATGCCGGTTCCGGTTGCGGCGTCCGTGGACGTGCTCGTCGCCGGCGGCGGAAGCAGCGGAGCGTGTGCGGCGATCACCGCCGCCAAGGAGGATATGCGCACGCTGTTGGTTGATTTGAACCCGGGTCTTGGAGGAACGGGCACTTACGGCGGCGTGGACAGCTATTGGTTCGGGCGGAAGACGGGCTTTGCCGCCCGCATTCAGGATCAGGTTCTGGAGCAGCAGCGAAGGCTCCGCTACAAGGGAAACAAGTGGAGCATTGAAGCCAAGATGCACGCGCTGCTGGCGGAGGCGGATAAGCACGGTGCGGAGCTTATGTTGAACAGCATCGTATTTGGAGCGGTTATGGACGGCGCCAAAGCGTCCGGCCTGGTGGCGGCGACCCGTTACGGGCCTGCGGCGGTTCTGGCCCAGGCCGTCATCGACGCAACGGGCGACGGTGATGCCGCCGCCTGCGCGGGTGCGGAGCATGTATACGGCTCCGCCAGGGACCACACTGTCATGTGGTATTCCCTTGCACAGTACCGCTCGCCGGATAAAATCCAGAACAACTTTACCAGCATGGTGGACGTCTCGAACGTTCTCGATTACACCCGTGCCATTTTAGCGGGCAGAAGACGCGGCGGAGAATGCCATGATCACGGCATTTACGTCGCGACCCGCGAGAGCCGGCATATCCTCGGCGACGTCGTCATGAAGCTGTCCGATCAGCTGCTTCACCGGCGCTGGGAGGATGTCGTGAACATCCATTTCAGCAATCACGACGTGAAGGGCGTCAGCGGCGCCGACTGGGTCAACGTCGGCTTGATCCCGCCGAACCTGGAAATCGAGATCCCGTACCGGATGCTGCTGCCGAAGGGAATCGACGGCATGCTGGTCGCGGGCAAGGCGGTGTCGGCCACGCACGACGCCTTGCCCGCTATCCGGATGCAGGCGGATCTCGAGAACCTGGGCGGGGTTTGCGCCCTGGCTGCGGCGGCCGCGGTACGCTCCGGCTGCAGCCTGCGCGGTTTGGACGTTATCATGCTCCAGCGGCGATTGGCTGAAGAAGGCCTCCTGCCGGAAGGAATCCATGAGCGCAGGCTTGCACCGCTTCACTATAGCGAAACGGATCTGGAGCAGCTGGTCGGCAGCATTGAAGCCGACATGCCGCTGTACGCTTATGCCAACATGCGGATGGATGAGATTTACCGCGGAAGGATTCCATTCGCCGAAATCGTGTCGGCCGGACCGCGGATTGTCCCTTATCTCGAACGCGCTTTAATCCAGGCGAATGGAGCGCGTCAAATCCGTATCGCCCAGGCGCTGGCGATGGCGGGATCTTCTTCAGGTTCGGGGGTATTGATCCAAGCCTTGATGCAGGAGCTGAGGGGGCCGGAACTGCCGGTGCGAACGGCGAACATGATGTACGTGCAGCTTCCGCCGGACCACGGGGCCATGCCGGATGCAGCCTATCTTCTGTACTCGCTGGCCCAGACGAAAGACCCGGGGAGTATATCCGTATGGAAGCGGGTGGCGGAGCTGCTGCAGCCGGATGAGGAGGATTTTAAGGACAGCCGTAAGGGGATTTATTATTTCATTGATGCGGTTTGCCAAGGGGCAGAACGGCTTGCAGACCCTGCAGCCATTCCGGTGCTGAAGCAAATCCACCGCATTCCCGCCATTCACGGGCAGCAGTGCCATCATGGGTACCAGCCCGACTACTTCCTTGAACGCCGGGCGATGCTGGAGCTGTCCCTTGGCCGGGCGCTGGCGGCGTGCGGCAGTCCGGCCGGCTATGCGGTGCTGATCGGCTACTTGCCGGACATGCGCTCCCTGCTGTCCAAACAGGCGCATCTGATGCTTAAGCGGCTTAGCGGAAGGGATCTTGGCAAAGATCCGCTGCTTTGGAGCGGCTGGCTTGCCGCCGCAGGCCGTGAAATTCAGCCATGCTCCCTGGATATACCGCTGGATCTGGAGCAGGACAGCGAACGTGTGCTGCGGCAGTCCATGCCGTGGAATGTGCAATAAGGTTGGATGAAGCTAGGCATTGGAAGAACAAGCAGCCCATTCATTTGAAGACAGACGGGCTGCTTGATGTTGTTTTGCCGTCCAAGGGGCTATCTTCGCTACAATCGAACTCGATCTCTTTTCTATTCCTCCGTTTGAAATGTCACGCCTCCGTTTTTTCGCATAGGTACATATTCATATAAATAGGAGGAGCTGCGGTAATTTGCAGTGTGTTGGTACTTTTAGAAAAATATTACCAGCAAGACCTATTTTGAAAACCGCTGTCGGCACATCGGATTTAAAATTTTATAGACGAAAAGAATCATTTTTCCGGGAAATTTGATGAAATGGATGTACGCAGTGTGCGGTCTAGTATACGATCAAACGGAGCTTTTGGCTGATTCCATAAATAAAGTCGAATGAAATGATAACGGAGGGATAGCAATGAAAATATCGAAGTCGATGATCGCAAAGATAATACTTGGGGGCGTCTGCTTGGTAGGCATCGGATGCACCGACCGAACATTGAGCTCGGCAGATGGCGTGTTGGATCAAACGAAACAGAACGGCAGCGAAATCGTCGTTCCGCATAATGAGCGCTTGTTTTTGTCCACCGACAAGAAGTGGATTAATGAGGAGGGGCATCAGTCCGACCTGATCCGGCTGCAGTGGACGGCCGACCGCGCCAAACCCGCGATTGCCTGGGCCGACGAAAACGGGAAGGACAAGACTGCCATCATTTCCCACGACAAAGCGAATAATCCCGAGCAGCACGACCATAAACACCTCTCGTTTGAGACGACGATGTCGCCGGACGGTCAATATGCGGACCAACTGTTCACGCGGCTGGAAATCCCCTATGACATGGACGTCAGCGAAATCCGTACCCAATCATCCAATTTTAATGTGATGAACGGCATCCTGCGGGTTGCGGGCGAAACCGGGTCGAACCGGGACATCCAGTTCAGCGTTGCGGGCGAAGACAACAAAACGACCCCGAGATGGGCCGTTCGGGCGGACAGCACGAAAGAGAAGGGCGGGAACACAGGGTCCGACCTCCAATTCGTCCGCTATGGCGACGACGGCGAAGTGGTCGATTCCCCGCTGACCATGCAGCGGAGCGACGGGAATGTCGGAATCGGCACGGACGAACCGGACACCAAGCTGGATGTGAACGGAGACAAGCTCCGCATCCGTGAGAAGCATACGCCGAAATCATCCACCGAGCCCTGCAGTCAGGGACAAATGGCCTGGGACGACCAGTACGTATATGTGTGTGTTGCCCAAGACAACTGGAAGCGGACGGAACTCTCGTCCTGGTAAGGACTGCTCTCCCCGGCGGATGCTGGATACCCCGGCAGCGTATGCTGTTGGGGGCGTGGGGCAGTGTGATGCACGTCCCGGGCTGGGAGGGTGTTATCTTCAAATCTTACATGCTACGATTGGGGTATAAAAAAATATACATAAGGCTCCCGTAGAGGAGCCCTTTTTGGAGAGGAGGAATCGGGATGCTGCTTTCTTTGGATATCGGCACGACTCATATCAAGGCAGGGGTGTTCGGGAACGACGGCTCGGAAATGGCCGTCGTCTCGGCACCGAACCCGAAGGCGCAGGGCCCCTCCGGTACCACTGTCTATGACCCGGATGTGCTGTGGGAGACCGCAGCCGGTTTGATCCAGCAGGCGGTAGAGCGTCTTGGAGAGCGGGACAAAGCGATCGATGCCGTCGGAATTACGAGTATGGCGGAGAGCGGCCTGCTGCTGAACCCAGCGGATGGGAGAGCGCGCACTCCGATGCTGCCCTGGTTCGAAACCTGCTCGGCACCGCAGGCGGAGCGGATCAGGCAGGAGGTGGATGAACGGGAGCTCTTCCGCATGACCGGACTGCGCCCGTCGTTCAAACACGGCCTGCCGAAGCTGCTGTGGCTGCGGGAAGCGTGCCCGGACGCCTTTGACGGCAGCGTATGGCTGTCCGCCGCGTCATATATCGCTTACCGGCTGACCGGCAGGATCGCCGAGGATGAGACGCTGGCGGCCAGAACCTACGCATACCGGATTGACAGCCGCGCCTGGAATGAGCCGCTGATCCGCAGCTTCGGACTGGATCCGGAGCTGTTTCCACCCATTCAGCCGGCGGGAACGCCGGTGGGCACGGTGCTGCCGGCCATGGAAGGCCTCGGCCTCGGCAAAGCGCCGGTCATCCTGGCCGGACATGACCATGTGTGCGCCTCGCTGGCCTGCCCGGACGGCCCGGACAGCACGTACAATTCGATGGGGACCGCCGAAACGCTGGTCGGGACGTTCCCCCTGCGTCCCCTGGGGGATGCCGACGATGCATCGGGCTTGTCTTTCGGCATTCACCCGGTGCCGGGCCGCATGTACTGGATGGGAGGACATTCTTCGTCCGGCGGTTCGGTGGAGTGGGCCCGCGAAGCCTTGTCGGATGCCGGCATGTCCTACCCGGATATGATGCGGCTGCTGGATGAGGCGGACCGGCAGCCCACCGGCATTTTGTATTATCCGTATTTGACCGGAAGCGGCGCCCCGCATCCCGAGCCCGGTGCCCGGGCCGCATTCATCGGATTGGACGCCAAGCATAAGAAGGGGGACCTGATCCGGGCGGTGCTGGAAGGAAACGCCTATCAGCTGGAGCTGCTGCGGGAGCGCGCCGAACGGGTCGGCGGCAGTCCGATCCGGCGGATGCACGTGGTCGGCGGTGGAGCCCGGAACAGCCACTGGCTGCAGATCAAGGCCGATGTATCGGGCGTCCGCCTGACCATGACCGGCGCAGCGGAGGCCTCGCTGCTCGGGGCTGCCCTGGCCGCCGCCGTCGGGGCCGGCCTGTACCCGTCCTTCCGCGAAGCGGCTGCTGCCGTAACCTACCCCGAGGCGAAGGTGTACGAACCTGATCCGGAACGCCATCTGATGTACCGGAAGCTGTACGAGCAAGGCTTTCTCGGCCTGCTCCAGCCCTTGCTGTCCTATTACAAAAGCAGCTCCTGACCGAAATCAGGAGCTGCTTTTTATAAACTAACGCCTTATTCTTTTGTAAATTCAATCGTGCTGCGCACGGTGTCAATCGGACGCACCAGCTTTTCGATCTGCTCGCGTTTCGGCTCCAGGAATGGAGGCAGGGACAGCTTTTCGCCCAGCGTTTCGTAAGTCTCGTCGCCCATAAAGCCAGGGCCGTCGGTCGCCAGCTCGAACAGAATTTGCGGTGCCACCCGCGCATACAGTGACTCAAAGAAGTGACGATTCACGTAACCCGAAGTCGAGAACCCGAATTCGTCCAGGCGGGTAATCCATTGTTCCAGCACGGCGCGGTCTTCTACTCGGAATGCCGCGTGATGCACCGTACCGAAGCCCTGGCGGGCTGGCGGCAGCACCGCATTATATTCCACGACGACCTGAGCCCCATTGCCGCCTTCACCGACTTCAAAGAGGTGGTAGGAGCCTTCCTGGCCGATTTCTTTGAACTCGAATACTTTCTCCAGCATTTCTTTGAAGTAATCGAAATTGGCGATTCTCACAAAGACCGGGCCCAAGCCCGTGATGGCGTACTCCAGCGGGATTGGCCCTTTTTCCCACGGCGTTCCGGAAGGAACACCCTCGTTGTGCTCGTCGGAAATGAGCTGGTACTGCTGGTCGTCGAAGTCGACGAAGGAGAGCGTATTTTTACCAAACATCTCTTTAATGCCGTAATGCTGCACGTTGAGACGGTCAAAGCGCTTCACCCAATAGCTCAATGCCGCATCGCTCGGAACGCGGAACGACGTTTTGGCGATTTCGTTGGTGCCGTGAACGCCTTTCGGAATGCCGGGAAAATCAAAGAATGTCATGTCGGTTCCCGCGCTTCCTTTGTCATCGGCAAAGAACAAATGGTAAGTCTGGATGTCGTCCTGGTTTACCGTTTTTTTGACCAGGCGCATGCCCAGCACATAGGTGAAAAACTGATAGTTTTTTTCCGCGCTGCTCGTAATCGCAGTCACGTGGTGAATTCCTTTTAATCCGTTCATCATAATTCCTCCTTATAATTAAGCTTCCCTTAAAACTGTTTTTCCATGAATGAAATGGCTTGCGCCAATTTCTTGTTATAAAGAATCTTTAATTTAAGATAAATATAGCACGTTGTTTCCGATGTGTCAAACGTTTGGCGATTCATCGGCAAAAACCTAGAGATCTATGGCAAATTATCGGGATAACCCGCTGAAATTTATAAATTCTATATTCATAATAAACACCCGGTATCGCTGGACACCGGGTTTCGCATGCATAGATTTCTTTTGGTCATTTTTCAAGTGACATCAGGGGGCTAGGACAGCCGGCTTGAACACTTCTTCACACCATGTGCGGAAGCTGGTGTCAGAAGGCTGTGCCTTTTGTACATCGTCGTTGTAGATGCCTTCATTTTGGGCAATGACCATATCCATGTAGTCCTTGACCCAAGCCTCCGTTCCAAACCGGGATAGGGTAGCTTCATACTCCGCAATGGAAACCTGCTGAAAGCGAATCGGACGCTCGAGCACTTCGGACAAGACATGCGCCATTTCATTGGGTGTTAAAGAATCGGGGCTGACGACCGGGATACTGTCTTGACCGCTCCAGGATTCATCGAGCAAGAGTGCTGCTGCTGTCGAGGCGATATCCCGGGTTGCGCAGAGCGGGAGCACCTGATCTCCAGCCATAGGCATATAGAACGTTCCGTGGCTTTTGATGGATTCCAGATCATGAAACATATTTTCCATAAAGTACGGCATACGCAGTGAACGATAGCTTACACCTGTGCTTTCGATAAGAGCGTCCATCTCAAACGCTGCGGTTAATATCCCGGCATGTCTGCCGAAGCCACGCCCCAAGCTGGACACGCCCACAACTCTTTTTACTCCAAGGCTCTGGATGGCTTGGCAAGCCGGTCTGGTGAAATTCAAATAGTATTCCGTGGAGTTACCCGATTGAGGGTTCGGAGGCACCAGCCAAAGAACACTCTCTGCACCTGCGAATGCTTTCGAGACGACATCCATGTCATCGTGTGATCCCTGAAAGACTTCGACACGGTCGCGCACTCGCTGCGGCAGCCGGGAAGGGTCCCGGGCAATGACCCGGATCGGCTTCCCGCTATCAACGATGCGTTCAAGGACTTGCTGGCCGATTTGACCAGTGGGAGTCGTAATAACGATCATGAACAATTCATCCTTTCATCGGTTATGGCTGGCCCAACTTATAAGAGAGAGCAGCTAATTAACAGTGTTGTTTAAGCATCATTTTCGGCTAAACTATACTGTATACATGATATTAGTTTGGTTCAGCCATGCAGGCAATCAGCAGGAAGCCGTTTTCGTTGTGTAGGCAACATCTGCACGATTATGTTGTTTATTAGGTTATAAGTCCAAGGAGTGATAGCATGCCAGTAAACCCAAACGATCCCCGCGTCAAGCGCACGCGTCAGTTATTACTGCAATCCTTTATGGAGCTGATCGAGCAAAAGAAAAATATTTACTCCATTTCCGTGCAGGACATTACCGATCGCGCGACGGTTAATCGGGCCACGTTTTATGCGCATTTCGAAGATAAGTATGCTTTCCTGGAGTGTTGGATGAGGCAAAAATTCCAAAAGAAACTGGAGAGGGAATTACCTAATCACTCCATATCCAATATGAGCAGCTTGAGGTCTTTGATCCAAATCGTTTTTGATTTTCTTGCCCTGACCCGGCAATATATGATTCGTACTCCGGAGAACAGTCCGTATGAACCGCTGTTTGAAAGCGCCATTCATAAAGAACTCTATCAACTCCTGTTCACATGGCTGAGCGAAGAAGCGAAGACGCCGGAGGCAAAAAAAGCGGTGGAATCCACGGCTCTCCTCATAAGCTGGGGCATATTGGGGACAGCCATTCAGTGGAGCAGAGACCCTGAGCATCGCCCGGCGGAAGAGATGGTGCAGGAAATGCTGGTGGTCGTGGCGGCGGGATTGGCTCCCGTTTTGGAACAATCTTAAAAGATGATCGTTAACGGTGGTCATAATACGATGATAAAAGACAGCAGCTGACCCTAAAGATCAGCTGCTGTCTGTGCGCTAAGGAGGCTATGAAGATGAAGAAACGGATTCTAGCCATGCTGACGCTCAGCTTTATGGTTGGCTGCACGGCAAAGCATAATATGTTTACTATTGAAGGAGAGATCGATACCATAAATTCAGATCTTAAAGAGATCTGCGTCAAGGGTACCTGTGTTCCAGTATCGAAGAATATCGATGAATTCAAAGTCCATGACCGCGTGATCCTCAGGCTGGAGAGCAGCTATACCAGTCAGGACGTGTACGATCCGAAACATATCAAAGTGTTAAGTGTTGAGAAGGTTCCATAAACCTTCATTTATAAGCGATGATCATAAACCGGTCGGCATTCGTCTGGATTCCTTTCGGCGTCTGATGTTCGGCAATAAAGCGGTGCAGCGTCTGAAAATCCGACTCCGTCTGCCCAAAGCCGGGGATGATCGGGGTGTGCTTCAGCAAAAATATCAAGTCTTCGGCCGTCGCATAATACTCCACCGCATCGTATTGCCGACAATCAATCTGCCGGAATCCGGCTTCCTTCAGTTCGGCGGCATACCGCTCCATAAGCGTTCCCCGCTTGGCATTCCCGGATTGGCCTCTGCCGAAGACTTGCGCCAGATTGCGTTTATCGCTTTCGCCGACCTGCTGGGTGAGGAACACCCCGTCATCCGCCAGCACCCGGGCCACTTCGGCCGCATTGAACTCCGAATGCCTGCAGCTGATCACCTGAAAGAATCGTTCAGGGAAATGGAGCTCGGACGCCTCCATGGGCAAGAAGCGGATGTTAGCCCTGCCGGATCGTTCACGGTTCCGGTTGGCGGTTTGGATCATGGCCTCCGAATGGTCGATGCCGATCAGAAGCTGAGCCGCATCCGCCATGCGCAGCAGAGCCTCGCCGCCTCCGGTGCCGATATCCAGCACAATGTCACCGGCTTTGCAGCGGGAGGAAACTTCGCTCCAAAAATTCCACAGAGCATCTTCCACGATCACGCTCAATCGGCTGAAATCCCAGCCGTTCATTTGGCCGACTTCATTGTAAAATTTTTTATAATCAAAAGAATCCATAGATGATTCCACCTTTCAAAAAGTAAGAGAATAGTGACGCATGCAGACGTTGCCGGTTCGTTTCCAAATGGATCAAAGGACAGACGTGTCCCTTGATAGCTGGTACGCGTTTTGACCCAGCCCGGAAATTACATACCTCGAACGAAATGCAGTGCCACGATTCGCTTCACCCCTTTGAAAGAATAGTTACATTATAAAAGGCCTAAATCCCGGAACACAAGGGTAAACGGCAAATCCAATGATTGTCCTCCTATGGATTCGTTCGTATAATGGGTAATGCTATGTTGTGGATGAAGTGTATGGGGTAAGGCTTAACATCAAAATGAATGGATGGATAGAGCCGGGTATCGGCTTAACCATTTTCAAGGGGGAACAGCGGGTGCCGTTAGAAATTGAACGCAAATTTTTGCTGCCGGAATTCCCGGCGACTCAGGTTAAGGAAGGAAAACTGCGGATCGTCAAGGAGCAGCTGATCGAGCAGACGTATCTTGCGCTGTATGAAGATCAGGAACTGAGGGTTCGGAAAATAACCGACGCTGCCAGCGGAGGCGTAGAGTATACGCATACGTTCAAGAGAGGGTTCGGCATCGCCCGGGAAGAGGTGGAGGTATCCATCGCCGGCGGCTTGTATGATCAGATGATTCAGGCCCATGGCGCCGTCCCTTTGATCAAAAAGCGTTCTACGGCGCTGTGGGATGGCGTGCAGGTGGAGATCGATGAGTACGATCAAATCCAGCTGATGGTGCTGGAAGTGGAGTTCGGCTCGGAGGAAGAGGCCGAAAGCTTCATTCCCCCGGCATGGTTCGGGCAGGACATCAGCACGGATAAGGAATACAGCAACAAGAAGGTTTGGCGTGAGCTTCAGTCCCGGCGAAGTTAGGAATTATGAAGCTCGATTGGCCACGGGACGGATCCAGTTGTGGCCGGGAATCAAGAGACCGAAAGGTCTCTTTTTTTGATCCAAGGATGTGATGCTTCGGACACCTGGATTCCTTAAATCGTAAGAAAAGCTGCCATAGTACAACGGGTTGGCTTCCATGAATGACGCCGATAGACGTTTTTTATTTTTGATGGTTAAAAAAATGTTTTTTTGGAGGGGGGCTTTTTATTACGTTTTGGGCTCACGGCGCCGACATAAAGTATAGCGGTTGCTTTGACGGAATAAAGCGCGCGAAAAGCGGCTTGAATATAGGCTTACCTTGCGTAAAGCCCGGGGAGCGTTGGGATGAAAAGGCAATGGATTATTTTTATCATCGGCATGCTGCTGGTGCTGTTTCTGCCGGTGTACGCCGTTTGGCAGCAGTTTGTGATGGACAGGCAGCCTACGGCGGTGGAAGGGCTCCTTGACCTCAGCAAGCTGGATCTCCGGAATCACGGAGCGATCAGCTTGAACGGGGAGTGGGAATTTTACCGGAACCAGCTGCTGACTCCAAAGGATTTTGACCGCACCATCACCGTCAAGGAAGACGATCGTCCAAGGCTGTCCGGGATGGCACGCCTGCCGGGCGCTTGGAACGATTATATTGCGGAGGACGGACAGCGAATGGCCGAGGGCTACGGGACGTTTCGCCTGATCGTTCAGGTCAAGCCGGGGCAAGCGCTGACGTACGGCCTGCAGACGAACAATATCCGTTCCGCCAGCCGGGTGTTCATGGGCGGTTACGAGATTGGAGCCAGCGGAAATCCTGGGCGTACCGCCGATGACGGCGTTCAGAATAACGTTCCCTTCTTGGGTTTTGCCACCCTTTCAGGCGGACGGATCGAAATTATCGTTCAGGTCGCCAATTACTTGTATACCACCGGCGGCGTATTTACGCCAATCCTGTTCGGGGAGCAGCACGCGATTATGCAGAGCAAGGAGCTGTATTTGTTCGCCGACTGGATGACGATCGCCGGATTTTTTACCGCCGCCCTATATTTTCTCGGATTTCAGCAAATCCGCAAGAAGGAGCCGGCCTCCCTGTACCTGGGGTTGTTTTGCCTGGCGGCGATTATTTATGTCCTGCTGCACGGGGAGAAGCTGATCGCAGGCTTTTGGCCTGGCCTATCCTATGAGTGGATCTTAAAGAGCCAGCTGATCATATCCGCGCTGATCTACTATTTTTTATTAAAGTTTGTGTCCGCTTCGGTACGCGGCGGTGTTCATCCCATCGTCATGCGTTCTTACGCGTTTCTCGGCGGGGCATCCATCGCGGTTGCGATTATTTTCCCCAGTATTTTGTTCTCCAAAATCGAACCTTTGCTGGTCGCCTTCTCTGCGTCATGCATCGCCTACATCATCGGCATCATGCTGCGGGACCTCCGCCGGCGGCGAAATTCGGGAGAATACCTGCTGACGATTCTCGGTATCATCAGCATCCTCATGGTTATTATCACCAACCTGCTCCCGTTGATCGGGGTCTACGAAGGCATGGTTTTTACTCCCGTAGAAATGTTGATGTTCGTCGTGACTCAGTCGGCCCTGCTCGCCCGGCGCTATGACCGAACGTTTAATGAAGTGGAGCAGCTGTCCCGCAGGCTCCTGACCCTGGATGGTTTGAAGGATGAGTTTATGGCGAACACCTCCCATGAGCTGCGGACGCCTGTGCACGGAATGGTCAACATGGCCCAATCCTTGCTGGAAGGGGCCTCCGGGGAACTGAACCGGGAGCAGCGCGGCAATCTCAAGCTGATCATGACGACAGGGAAGCGGCTGACGCTCCTGATCAACGATATTTTGGATTTTGCCAAGCTGAAGAACGGGGAGATCGTCATGAGGAGGCAGCCCGTCGATTTGGCTTCGGTGACCGGTTCCGTGCTGGAGATCATCCGCAATCTCGCGGGGAGCAAACGAATCATGCTGGAGGAAAGCCTGCCGGAGGATCTGCCTTTCCTGCTGACGGACGAGGACCGTCTTCAGCAGATTTTGTTTAATCTCCTCGGCAATGCGGTGAAGAATACTTCCAGTGGAAGTATCCGGATTGCGGCCGGCAAACGGGGCGACGCCGTACATATCTCAGTGGCCGACACCGGGATTGGCATTGCGGCAGAGCGGCTGGAGGCTATTTTTACCCCGTTCGATCAGCTGGACATGCCGGAGGGGCACGAATCTTCCGGCACCGGCCTTGGGCTCAGCATTACCAAAAGGCTCGTTGAGCTGAGCGGCGGCCGCATTTGGGTCGAATCGCAGCTGGGACGGGGCTCAACCTTTCATTTCACCGTTCCTGCCGCCGGTCCAAGACCGAAAACGGCAGATCGCGCAGCAGCCGGCATCTCTTCGGAACGCATCCGCGAGGAAACGGCTGCGTCGCTGGCGCCTGCGGATCCGCAGATGCCTGATCACGGGGCGGAACGCGCAACCGTCCTGATGGTGGACGACGATCCCGTTAATCTTCAGGTGCTGCGCAATCTGCTGTCACTCGAGGGCTACCGGTTGATGACGGCCAGCAACGGGCAGGAGGCACTGGAAAAGATCCAGTCCGGGCAGTCGATCGATCTGGTCATTGCCGATTGGATGATGCCGGGCATGTCGGGCCTGGACCTGTGCCGAAGTGTGCGACGGCAGTTTTCCCTGTCGGCCCTTCCCATTCTTCTTCTGACGGCCAGAAGCCTGCCGGAGGATGTCCGCATCGGGCTGTCGGCCGGAGCGAACGATTTTCTGCGCAAGCCGGTTGATGCCGAAGAGCTGCGGGCCAGGGTCAGAACGCTGCTGGAGCTGCGCAGGTCGGTCCGGAACGCCATTTCGGCGGAAATGGCCTTTCTGCAGGCCCAGATTAAGCCGCATTTTCTGTATAATGCGCTGAATACGATGATTGCCCTGCTGCCGATCGACCCGGAGAAGACGGCGGAATTGCTTCACGAGCTCAGCCGATATTTGCGGGGGAGCTTCGATTTCCGCAACCGGGACCAGCTGACCGTCCTTCGCCAGGAGATGGCCTTGGTTACGTCCTACTTAAACCTGGAGAAGGCCCGGTTTGAGGACCGACTGCAGGTCGACTACGACATTCAGGCGGATATGAATCGTCTGTTGCCCCCGCTCACGATCCAGCCGATCGTTGAAAATGCGGTCAGGCATGGAATCATGCGCATGGAAGAGGGCGGCAGGGTTCGGATATCGGTGCGAGAGCTGGAAGAGCGGGTGGAAATCACCGTTGAGGACAATGGGATTGGCATGACGCCGGAACGGATGGAAGCTGTGCGGGAAGGCAGAGCCGGGAACGGCGTAGGGCTGAAAAATATTAACGCCCGCCTGCTGACGCTGTTTGGTACGGAGCTTATGATCGACAGCGATCCGGAGCGTGGAACCGTGGTCCGTTTCCAAGTGCCGAAGCAGAAACAGCGTGACTCTCGGATGACACAAGAGGAGGACAGGCATGAGAGCGATATTGGTCGATGACGAAAATCCGGCGCTGCTTCAGTTGGAGCGGCTGATTCAAGGGGACGGGCGAATCGAGATCGCCGGCAAATTTACTCAGGTACGGGCGGCACTGGAACATGCCGAGGGGATTCCGGTGGACATCGCGTTTCTGGATATCGAGATGCCCGGTCTGAACGGGCTGGAGGCGGCGGAACGCCTGCACGCTATGCATCCCGGCATTCAGGTGGTGTTCGTGACGGCGTACAATCAATACGCGATTGAAGCGTTCGAGGTAAACGCGATTGACTATCTGCTAAAGCCGGTCGATCCCGAACGGTTTGCCAAAACCGTGAGCCGGCTCGAGGCGCGTTTGGCGCCCCAGCAGCAGACGGCGGCACCTGTCCTTGTCCGGCAGGATCCCCAAATCATTTGCTTTAAGCGGATTGAGGTATTGGATGGCACGGGGAGCGGCAGCCGGCTCAAATGGCGGACGCAGAAAGCGCAGGAGCTGTTCGCCCTACTGGTGCATCACCGCAACCGGTGGGTCGCGAAGGACCAGATTTTGATGACCCTATGGCCGGAACTCTCTGCCGATAAGGCGGTGACCCAGCTGCATACTTCCGTGTACCAGGTCCGCAAAATGCTGAAAGCCTGGGGACTGGGCTCCACCGTGGATTACTCTCATGAGAGCTATTGTCTGGTTCAGCGGGAAGTCGAGGTGGACGTGGACCGGTTCCTGAGGGATACTGCCATGGAAGAAATCCGTGACCTGCGCGACTTGCAGCGCCTGCAGAGCGGACTGGCCCAATATCAGGGCGACTATCTTGAGGAGCATGATTACGGCTGGGCGATGTCGGCCCGCGAGGAGCTTCGGCGCCAATTCGTGCGTTCCAGCCTGCTGGCCGCCGAATATGAACAAGCCGTCGGACAGGCGCGCAGGGCGCTGGACCGGCTGCTGGGCCTGCAGAGCGTCGAACCTTTTTCGGATGAGGTATGCCGGAAAGTTCTGATGAGTTACCTTCAGGCCGGCGAAACAGGCGAGGCACAGAGGCATTACGATGCGTTTGTACGGGTCCTGTCCGAGGAGCTGGACGCTGAGCCGGAGCTGGAGACAGTGATGTTGGCGGAGCAAATTTTCTAGCCGTACAAGTACACCTCACCTCCGGACCAATATAGGCGCACCCAATGACCAGATTGTATGAATCGCCTAATCGATGTCCTTTTCGGGAAGCGCAGCTTACGGCAGCTGTGATATGTTAGAACCAAGGAGGGAAGGCAATGGTGGGTTTTCAGGAGCAGGAGCTGCAGGAATGGATCCGTTATTTTGAAAATAAAGACACTTCCTTCTGCACATGGGCCGGAGGCACCCAAAGCGAGGAAGGCGTGATAACGATGCCTTATCCGGTATACGATGCCGGTGTTCAGCGCTTCATCGCAGCCGTCAGCGGCAGTGGACTGATGATGAAGGATTATTTGCAGCAGCTCGAGAAGGGGGATGCTCTTGCGCCGGAAGCGATCAGCGGACTGGAGATGCCCCGGGATATGGAATTGCTGCGGGCGGCGCTGACCTATTTCGTCCGGCAGGAACGCTTTTGCGACGGGTTATGGGAGAAGGCGATCCGGGAAGGCATTTTCCTGAGCATTTTATATAAGCTGCGGGAGGCTGAGCGTGTATCAAGGCCGGGAACCTAACGGGGAACGACGGGATTATTCGAAAAACATACGCTGGAATAGAAAAAGCGGCCCATCCGGCCGCCTTTCTTTTTTTATATTCACTTTCGGGCTTGTGATAATCATCGCTTAAATGCCCCCGGCCTACTCTGATGGGATTTTTCCCTTTACCTGCTTTAACGTCGCTACGATCAGAAAACTGACGATTACCAACAAGAGCCATGAACTCACTTTACCAAGATGAACGAGACTCCAGGCCTCGGCCTGATTCGGGTATTGCCAGGCGCCAAAGAACGTGGCGATATTTTCTGCGATCCAAATAAAAAATCCGATAAGTACAAAGGACAGGGCAAGCGGCATACGGTAACGCGTTCCGTTGACCTCATATTGAACCCAGGACCGCCAAAAGACAAGGATGACAAGCCCGGACAACCACCAACGGACATCAATCCAGAAATGGTGTATGAAAAAATTCAAGTAGATCGCAGCCGCAAGGGGGACAACGACCGCAAACGGCGGCCAATTCATCAGTTCAACCTTGAGTCTTCTCCACGCCTGGCAAAGATAACTCGCTACGCTGGCATACATGAATCCGCTGTATAAAGGGACTCCGAATATTTTGAAATATCCTTCCCCCGGGTACGACCAAGAGCCCATATGTACCTTGAAAAGTTCAAGAGCCAGCCCGATCAGATGGAACATCGTGATCACCTTAAGTTCGTCGCGTGTTTCGAGTCCGGAGCGAACCATCCACCACTGCATCAGAAGGCAAATGATCAGCAGCCAATCATACCTGGGCAGAAACGGGAGGGGGATGATTTTCGTCAAAGCCAAGGAGGCAAAAATCACGACAGGAAACAAACAGGATAAAGCCTGCTCCCAACCGAATCGAACGAGCTGCTTGAACGCTCTGATGACCGGTGACTCCATCATTCGGCTATGATCCATCATGTTCTTCATCACTCCGATACTCTAAAATGTCTCCGGGTTGGCAATCCAACGCCTTACAAATCGCCTCTAACGTCGATAATCGAATCGCTTTCGCCTTCCCGTTCTTCAATATAGACAGGTTAGCCATGGTGATTCCTACCCGTTCCGACAACTCGGTTACGCTCATCTTCCTTTTCGCCAGCATTACATCGATATTGATTACGATAGCCATTGTTTTCACCTCAGACCGTTAAGTCATTTTCCGATTTAATATCGATCGCTTCTTTCAAAAGCCTCTGAAGAACAGCAGCAAAGAAAGCGATCACCATGGATGCAAAAATAATGACCAGTCCGATTAAAATGACACCCGGAGCGTCGTCTGCCTCCGCAATCAGATATAGGAGGGGCAAGCCGGCCACATACAAAATACTGATGGCGACCGCACAGTATTTGATATTCTTTAGCGCTCTTACGGACAACTCCGAGAAGGCTTCATTTCTGTCGATATAAATCAACAGTCTAAAGGATTGATACAGAGCGAGGTAAAAAGGGACTGCCGATGCATACAAGTCAACAAACACGAGATATTTGAGATAGGCATGATCCGGATACAATTCTGCTGCGAAATTCGCGATCCCGGGCACCACAAAAATGCACAAAGCAAGGATCGGCATGCCGATCAGAAACACAGCCACCTTTAAGAAGAGAGTCGACACCCGTTTCATAAAAACACCTCTTAATCATTATTGTTCCTCGAATTTAGCACATCATTTATCGTTTTACAATAAATAATTAATGAATAATATTATCATTTTGTTGTTAGTCAAGTTAAGGATCTCCGAACGATTGATGTATAACAAAAAAAAGCCATGTTTGTTCATGGCGTCTTGATAGCGGTTATTTGAGCCTCCCATATTGCTTTGCATAAGATAGGGTTCGATGGTATAACTTTTTGTCTTTTAAATATTTTAGCGGATAAATTTGGGGCCGTGTATTGACCTCCAATATCCACAGCTTCTCCTTGTTGTCCACCGCTACATCCATACCCAGTTCCTGAAATCCTTTGAGATGGCGGTCAAAATTTTTCGCTACCGAAACTCCTAACTGCTTCAGCGCTTCTTCCGTATTTTGAATGGAGGATGAATGAAATCCCGCACCTGTCAGCGTTGGCTGAAATAAACCGAGGCTTCCTCCCTGGTTATAGTTCGTTGCAATCTTTCCAGGACTCCCGATCTTCGCGAAGACGGCCGTACTGATCCACTCCCCTTTTTTCGTTTTCTGCACCATCACGCGAATATCGAACAGCTTTCCGTTCGTTTTAGCTAATTGGATCCCCTTCTGTAACAAATACGGCCTTTTGTTAGAAAAGCGGGAAAGCATATGATATAGCTCGTCAGCTGTTGCGAAGAAGGATTTTTCTTTCTTGAATTGGGTTTGGTACCCATTGTTCATTTTATTGATCCGAATAATACCCGCTCCACCGGAACCATGCGTTGGTTTGAAGTAAACGGTTGAATATTTGGAAAGCATGGAGAGTAGGTTTTTTCTATTAAAAGTTTCCGTGTGGGGGACATGTTTCCGTAAATCGCCCTGCTCTAATAACCAATTCGTTTTCTTCCATTTATCGCTGATCGAGCTGCTTTTGTACTTAGCCATACCTACCACCACCTTCCTGACCTAACATATGAATGCAGAGATGTGCTTGCAACGATATCTGTCTATAGATGCGGTAAGAACGGGAAAAGTTAAAGTTCTATCCGCTAGATAGATTGAACTAAAGTTTTCCATTGAACTTCCTGTTATAACGGCCCAATATGGCCCTATAACATTCATTTCTTTAGTTCATTCTATATAGCAGATCAAAAAAGGCGGCTCATCCGCCGCCCCTTCGCCCATTATATGAAATGGCGTTCTTTAAAAATCCGTTTTGCCTCAAATACCGCGTTCAGCACCCGGGGAAAGCCGGTGTACGGCGCGCATTGGATGATGGCTTCCACAATTTCGCCGGCGGTCAGCCCGACATTCAGCCCGGCGTTGATGTGCACGTTCAGCTGAGCCTCGCATCCCCCTTGCGTCGTCAGGGAAGCGATCGAAATCAGTTCGCGCTGCCTCAGGTCCAGCCCCTCCCGTGAATAAATGTCGCCAAAGGCAAATTCGATGACGTATTTCCCCAGGTCCGGGGCGATATCGCTGAGCGAGTCCATAACACGCTGCCCGCCGTCGCCATCGACCTCCAGCAGCTTTTCCCATCCGCGTTCGTAACGTTCGTTTGTCATTGTTTTTGACCTCCTGAAATGATGTTTTAACCGCTTCGTGAGTTTTATGCTACAGCTTTGAGCGCGCTCTAAAGCAAGACTTTTTTTCATGGAATTTTGCCATTCCAGGGAGACGCAAGGGATTAAAGCAGATCGAAGCAAAGGGCCTGCTATGCACAGGGGATTAAGTGATATAATGCAGCCATGGAGAACCAATATACGATTCAGCAGATTTCCCAAAAAACCGGTCTGTCCGTGCATACGCTGCGTTACTACGAGCGGATTGGCTTGTTGGAAGGGGTACCCCGGGATGAGCACGGCTACCGCCTGTACCGGGAGTCCGATTTGTTATGGGTTGAATTTTTGATGCGGTTAAGGGGAACGGGAATGCCGATCAGCGGGATGAAGCGGTTTTCGGACCTGCGGAGCGAAGGCGATTCCACGATAACGGAAAGGCGGGAAATGCTGGAGGCCCACCAGGCGCACATTCATGAGCAAATGCGGGTGCTCCGGGATCATCTGCGAAGTATTGACGACAAGATCGATCATTACAAAGGGATGGAAAAAGAAAAAAACCAGGCGGTGCCACCCAAAGTGCCGCCCGGCAAATGAGCAGGAAGAGGCCGTGCCGGCCTCTTTTTGTTGTCTGCACCATATCGTTCATTCGAGGGAATACACTAAATCTCATTCCGAGGTAGTACACTAAATCTCATTTCTAGGTAATACGCGAACGGAAATTCTTAGGCTCCCTTTGCGGCGACTGCCTATTTGCCTCCTATATCCTTAAATCTCCTTTGTCCGTCCCGCATCGGTGCTCGTCTTAGTCTGCTGCGGAGACAAACGATATAAATGATTTTATATAAACTTAACTAAAATGGTTAATATCAGTTTACATAGTTCATTCTACGCGGTATAATCTCCTTGTAAATGAGAAGACGAGGAGGAATTGGCATGAAATCGATTTTGATTACGGGTGCTTCATCAGGTATTGGAAAAGCGGCGGCACAGTTTTTTCAGCAGCAGGGGTGGAACGTCATTGCGACGATGCGTTCGCCGGAACAGGAAACCGTGCTGCGGTCCTTGGAGCGGGTGCTGGTGACCCGTTTGGACGTAGAGCGGAAGGAAACCATCGAGGCGGCGATAGCAGAGGGGATGGACCGGTTTGGGCGGATCGATGTCCTGCTGAACAACGCGGGTTATGCGGCATTCGGCGCTTTTGAAGCGGCGACGGACGCCCAGGTGCGCAAACAGTTTGATGTCAACGTCCATGGCGTGATGCAGACGACCCGGGCGCTTCTTCCTCATTTCCGGGCCCAGGGCGGCGGAACGGTGATCAACGTCTCGTCAGCCGGCGGCAGGGTGGCTTTCCCGCTGCTGTCGCTGTATCACGCGAGCAAGTGGGCGGTGGAAGGATTCTCCGAATCGCTCTACTATGAGCTGGCCGAGCTCAACATCCGGGTGAAGCTTGTGGAGCCGGGCAACGTGGCGACGGATTTTACCGGACGTTCGCTGGATGTGCTGAAGGACGATTCGCTGGAGGCGTACGCAGCCTATACCGGCACCGTTATGAAAAAACAGCTGGAGAGCTTCGAAACCCAGTCGTCCACACCAGAGCACATCGCAAAGACGATCTACGAGGCGGCGGTCGATCCTTCTCCCCGGTTCCGGTATATCGCCGGTCCGGACGCCGAGTTCCTGCTGGACTTGCGCAGCAGGGTGCCGGAGGAGGAATTTATGGCCGGTATTGCTCAGCAGTTCCGGTGATAGGGGGCGGCCCCTCCCCCAGCACCGGTGTAGGGGCTTCGCTGCTGCTCCTTCGAATCAGCTAGATAACCAAAAGAGGCGTGCCGTAAGGCGACACGCCTCTTTTTTTTGTTTCCTCCCCACAAGCTGATTATTTTTTAAGGCCACGAGCGGAGGCATTGTGCTGGTGCGGCAGCCGAAGGCGATAAAAATGGCTAGCAGCAGGATAGAGGGAGAAGGTTAGTTTCGATTATCGAACTGTAACACAGCAGTCCCCGCGACCTGAACTCCAAAGAGGGAAAGCATATGGGGTGGAAAGTCTACGTGCCGCCTTTGAAGCCGTGTTCCCACCTCTTCATCTCATCAAGGAACACGGCTTCAACAGCGGCTGGAACCCCAAATGCGTCCCTCCCCGAGCGCAAAAGTCTGGGTTTCGTTATTCCTTCTTCGAGGAAACCAGCAGCCAACCAGAAAGAGGCGTGCCGTAAGGCGACACGCCTCTTTTTTTGCCTCCTCCCCACAAGCTGGGTATTTGTTAAGGTCACGAGCAAAGGCGTTGTGCTGGTGACGTAACCGAAGGAGAAACAATTGGCTAAGCAGCAGTGAGAAGCAGATAGGGGCGTTCTAGCAGCTACCCCAAGAGTAGCAGTCCCCGCGACCTGAACTCCAAAGAGGGAAAGCATATGGGGTGGAAAGTCTACGTGCCGCCTTTGAAGCCGTGTTCCCACCTCTTCATCTCATCAAGGAACACGGCTTCAACAGCGGCTGGAACCCCAAATGCGTCCCTCCCCGAGCGCAAAAGTCTGGGTTTCGTTATTCCTTCTTCGAGGAAACCAGCAGCCAACCAGAAAGAGGCGTGCCGTAAGGCGACACGCCTCTTTTTTTGCCTCCTCCCCACAAGCTGGGTATTTGTTAAGGTCACGAGCAAAGGCGTTGTGCTGGTGACGTAACCGAAGGAGAAACAATTGGCTAAGCAGCAGTGAGAAGCAGATAGGGGCGTTCTAGCAGCTACCCCAAGAGTAGCAGT